>JBLIDT010000062.1:0-4759 GCA_047632755.1 Cryomorphaceae bacterium | reverse complement strand
TAATAACCACGATAGGTAGCTATAAATAAACGGTAGTTTACCACTCTTTCGTAAATACTTCCAAAGGGCATGATGCTCTCAATTGCGATAAGTACAGGCTCGAAAAGATGACCTAGTAGTCCTTTTACTTTTTGACCTCCGTTAAAATTCACTCCGTGTTTGATATGGCCTGCGTTGCTCGCTACCCTTCTGGTAAGGGCTCCAGTGCGGTACCGACTCACCAAACTATCAGAGCTCAGCTTATTGACTTCGTATTGAAATACGGTATCATCAAGCGAAAGCATCACTTGTACCCCCAGAGCTTTTAACTTATCGTACAGCATTAAGTCTTCGATACCCGCAAATGGGATTTGATTATAGCCTTCTGCTGCTTCAATCCATCTCTTTTCGATAGAGAAGTATTGGGAAGTCAATCCATTCATCTTAACCATGTCTTTTTTACTTTGATGATCAAAGTCTAGACGGTGGGCATTGGAGTACAGCTTTCGCTTAAGAATATACTTGCCAAAGGCCGATTTATTCAACTCTGTCATTAGTTGATCGGGATAGACCCAAAAGAAGTTATAAGCTATTGGTCCTTCTTGCTCATGAAGCTCAAAAGTTCTTTGAAGGTTTTGCTCGGTGATCCAAATGTCGTCGTCTAAGAAGAGAAGAAGTTTTGCTCTGGCCGCTTTCCAACCAATGTTTCGCGCATTGGCCGCACCGTGCCCACCGCTCTTGAGAAGATTAAATGGCTCTACATCTTTCTCATCTAAATTGCCTGCTTTTGAGTCATCTACGATCAACACTTCAATGGGCTGATTACCAACGGCTTTTTTTAGTCGCTCCAAAGTGGGGTCGAGCACATTTCTTTTGCCGACAGTAGGTATTACGATGGTCAAAGACGGTGCGATTGGATTCATCTCCATGAGGCAAAGAAAAGACTATAAAAGAATTAGATTTGGCCCGCAGAAACATTTTAATGCGCATACTCTTTTATTTTCCGACCAGCGAGAGCAGTGTTTCACTTGAAACGCTGATGGAAGAGTTTTCCAATCTCGGCCATGAGATTCACCTTTTGGGGTGGGAAGCTAAGGGGCCCATTCATCAGCGAGTGGAGGAATTTGGAGTGAAAACGGACGTTCACCAAGTTGAAGCGGGTTCGTCCCTTCCATTTTACCTGAACCACCTCAAGTATTTGGTGGGGTATGTCAAGTCCAATCAGATTGATCTTGTCTATTCTCATACCCAACCCGTTAACTTTATCTCTGTGTTTGCCCAGTATTTCACAAGGGCAAAATTCTATATCTGTCGTCACCACAGCGATTACATTATGAAAGGGGCGAACCGCAATGCTAAGTTGTTCGACCGCATTATCAATAGGCTAGGCAGGCGCTTTATTGTTCCCTCCAAGAAAGTGTTTCATCAATTGGTAGACGTGGAAGGAGTAAATCAAAAAGAAGTGCGCCTGATCAATTATGCCTACCGCTTTGAAAATTATCCCGAATTAGACCAACCTCGGATTGACGAGATTCGAAAAGAAGCGAATACCGAACTCCTGCTTTGTACGGTGTCGAGATTTATTCCATGTAAGCGTTATGATGTTCTCATTAGATGCATCAAGGATTTGGTTGATGAAGGATTAAGTTTGAAACTCTTGATTCTTGGAAATGGTCCATTGGAAGAGGAATCTCGGAGTCTGGTACAGGAGTTGGGAATCGAGAAACAAGTCATTTTTGTAGGATTCACCCGTGAGGTATTAAATTACATGGCAGCAGCAGACCTTATTGTCCACTTTAGTGATTCTGAAGCGAGCAATAGTGTAGTAAAGGAAGCGGGCTTGTTGGAGAAAAGAGTCGCCGTATGTGAGGATGTGGGAGATTTTGACGATTATATTCATGACGAAATTGCGGGCTTTAAATTGAACAAGGAAAACCCAAGTGATGATCTCAAAAGGGTAGTTAGAAATCTGAGTCACGACACCTATCTTTATGGTGACATGGGGAAGAAGTTAAAGGCTTCGGTTCTGAAAAATTTTTCGGTCGAGAATGTCATTGGTGCTTATTCTGAAGTGCTTCAAGAGAAATGAATTCTATGTCACAGAACATTTCCATCATTATCCCCACGTATAACCGAAAGACCTTTTTGGGCAAGACCATTCGGTCTGCCATGAATCAAACCAGACTCCCACTTGAAATAATAGTAGTAGATGATGGAAGTACCGATGGCACCAAAACCTTTATTCTAGAGAGTTTCGGTGACCACGTGACTTATCTATCACAGGAGAATAAGGAACGCGGTGCAGCGAGGAATTATGGTGCTTCGGTAGCGAAGGGTGAATACATTTACTTCTTGGATTCAGATGATCTATTGTATGCCGACCATCTGGAAAAAGCTGCAGCCTTTCTTAAGCTTCACTCCAAGCCAGCTTGGTTTTTTCAAGAATATGAGATCATCGATAATCAGAGTCACAAACAGCTCGTTTACAATCGAGAGAATCCTCTCAAGAGTTTATTGACCGAAGGAAATTTCTTGAGCTGTCACGGGGTTTTTATCCGAAAAGACTTTTTTGAGCAACACCGCTTTAACGAAAACCGAGTCCTTGCGGGTTCAGAAGATTACGAACTGTGGGTTCGCTTGGCGGCAGTGCAGCCTCTATTGATCAATCACCATGTCACTTCCGCTTTGGTTCAACACGATGATCGTAGCGTTTTTAACTTCAAACTCACAACACTGATTGAGCGCAAAGAACTAATGCTTCGACTGCTGTTGGAAAATAAACAGGTAAAGGAGAACTTTCGTTCGTATTTTCCTCAACTCAAGAGCCATACGTTTTCTTATATCTCATTGCACGCCGCATTGATCGGTGAAAAGAAAAGCTCGATGGCATACTGGTGGAATGGAATACTGGCCTCTCCTGCCTGCATTCTTAAGAAACGGACTTTGGCCATTTTCAAACATTTACTTTTGCGGTAATATGGCGCGAATCCTCTATCTCAGTTACGATGGCTTGACCGATCCACTCGGTCAAAGTCAGATCCTGCCTTATTTGGAAGGGCTCAGCGAAAAAGGGCACGCCATTACCATTCTTTCTTTTGAAAAAGCAAAGCCCTTTGCCCGCTTGAAGAAAACGATTGGACAACACTGCGAAAGGTATGACTTGGCATGGAGGCCGATGAAATACACCAAGAGTCCGCCTGTTCTATCTACGCTAAAAGATTTGCAAGGACTCGAAGTGGAAGTCAATAAACTCCAAGCTGATCAGCCTTTTGATCTGATTCATTGCCGCTCCTACCTCACGGCCTTGGTGGCACTTAAGCTAAAACGGGAGCAAGGAACCCCATTCTTGTTTGATATGCGCGGCTTTTATGCCGATGAGCGGGTGGATGGCAAAATCTGGAACCTCTCCAACCCCGTTTACAAAGTTATTTACGATTACTTCAAAGTGAAAGAGCGGGATTTTTTGGACCATGCCAATGCCATTGTTTCACTCACCCACGAGGGAAAACGAGAAATAGAAAATTGGTACCTCGTCAAGGAGCTCTACGGAGGTGGCGAGTTCATGTACAATTACGACCGCGCCCAGAAAGTCCAAGAAAAGATACGGGTGATTCCCTGTGCTTGCGATACCGGGCATTTCGATTTTCGCAGAATTACCGACAACAAGAAGATGTGGCTGCAGGCCGTCTACGGCATTGACCCAAGTTTGGAATACTTGGGGTACGTAGGCTCCCTCGGCACTTGGTATATGGCCGATGAAATGCTGGACCTCTACAATATTTTGCTGCAGCGCAACCCCGCACTCCGCTTTTTGATTTTAAGCCACGACGGTTTGGAGCCTTTGCGAAACAGGGCATCTGCCCTAGGCATTCCCCAATCATACATTGTACACGTAGCCGCCGAAAGAAAGGATGTTCCTTCTTTGATGAGCTTAATGTCGGCATCGGTGTTTTTTATCCTACCCGCCTATTCCAAAAAAGCCTCTAGCCCAACCAAGCAAGGGGAGTTGATGGCGATGGGCGTCCCCGTTATTTGCAACGATGGAGTGGGGGATAGCGCCGCCATAGTGGAGAAATACAAGTCGGGTTGGGTACTTAACAAATGTGAAGAACCCGATTACCGCGAGGTAGTGGAAAACTGGGGCAAGATTACTTCATTGGATAAAGTCCAAATTCGGAAAGGGGCAGAAGATTACTTCTCCTTGGAAAAAGGCGTAGAGGCTTACCATGGCATCTACGAATCAATCCTTCAAAAAGCATGAAGAAGATACTCATCGTCTGTCCTTATCCATACGGAAAAGCACCCTCACAGCGCTTTCGGTTTGAGCAATATTTGGATTCGGAAGGGGGGAATTTTATTCAAGCATCTTTTTGGAAGGAGGATGAGTGGCCCAGAATTTACCAAAAAGGCAGTATTCAGTTTAAAGTGTTCAGTACAATAAAGGGCTTCGGAAGAAGGCTGCGCTTGTTATTTCAAGTACGTCAATTCGATAAGGTCTTTGTGCACCGCGAAGCGACTCCCATTGGTCCACCCTGGTTTGAATGGGCGGTAACCAAGCTTTTCAGAAAGCCCCTGATCTTTGATTTTGACGATGCCATCTGGCTCCCCAACTCCTCCAAAGCCAATGAGAAGCTCGCTGGCAAACTAAAGTTCCACGGCAAAACTGCCAAGATTTGTTCTTGGGCCACCACCGTAGTAGCAGGAAATGACTTCCTCGCCGACTACGCCAGACGATACTGCAACGATGTCCGCATAATCCCGACGACCATCGACACCGAGC
>JBLIDT010000061.1:0-5316 GCA_047632755.1 Cryomorphaceae bacterium | reverse complement strand
ATACATGAATCTTACGAAATCCTTTTTCGCAGTCGTTGCGCTTTTAGCTGTTTGTTCATTTTCAAGCCATGCTCAAGTCATAAAAGTGGAGGTAGTAGAAACCGAAGGGAAGTGGCAGATTTTAAGAGACGGGGAGCCCTACTATATAACTGGAGTAGGAGGACAATCTGAAATGGATCGAGCCAAAGCTTACGGAGCGAATTCTATAAGAACTTGGGGGGCACATGAAGCGATTGCCATTCTAGATGAAGCACATGAAAAAGGGATGACCGTTCTTTTTGGCTTATGGGTTGGTTGCGAACGTCAAGGCTTTGACTATAATGACACCAGGGCTGTCGAATCTCAGCTTGCTAGATTTACAGAGGTGGTAAAAGAATACAAGGACCATCCTGCCATTTTAATGTGGGGTATAGGCAACGAGACTGACTTGTTCTACTCTGACTTCAAAGTGTGGGATGCGATAAACGACATAGCTGAAATGATTCACGAAGTAGATCCGAACCATCCTACTATGACAGTAACTGCAGGATTGGATGTGGCAGAAGTGCAATTGATTAAAGATCGAGCGCCTGCCATAGACGTTTATGGAATCAATACTTACGGAGAGATCATCGGAATCGATAATATGTTGCGTGCATTCGGTTGGGAAAAACCATACGTAATTACAGAGTGGGGACCTGATGGGCACTGGGAAGTAGCCAAAGCACCTTGGGGATCGCCAGTAGAACAAACCAGCACGGAGAAAGCAGCTTCATACAAACTTCGTTACGAAGAAGGTATTCTGCGCGACCCCGATATGTGCGTTGGTTCATACGTTTTCCTTTGGGGTCAGAAGCAGGAAACCACACCTACATGGTATGGATTATTTCTAGAAGACGGAAAAGAAACAGGCGTAATGGACGAATTGGAGAAAGGCTGGTCAGGTAAGTATCCTGAAAACAGATCTCCTCAAATCGAGAACTACCTTCTGAATGGCAAAACCAGATTTAACGGAGTCTATCTTGAAACTGGCAGTGTAGCCACCGCGACAATTGATGCCACCGACGCCGATGGAGATCAGCTTACTTATCGATGGGAAATACTGCCAGAAAGCACAGACATCAAAGTAGGTGGAGACAAGGAATCAAAACCAGAAGCTATCGACATAAAGTTAGAAGGAGAACCAAAAGATGGGGGAATCTCCTTTCGTGTTCCCAAGAAAGAAGGTGCTTACCGCTTGTTCCTTTATGTTTACGATGGCAACGGGAATGCGGCAACCGGCAATTTCCCATTCTACAGTACAGATGAGCTCTGGCGAACGCTGATTAAATTTCCATAATAAAGGACACCAAATTTATTTCTGAATCTAGGTTGAGTTTTTTCCTCAATCTGTAGCGGCTAATCTCTACTCCTCGAACTGAAATGTTCAGCAAAGGAGCTATTTCTTTGGTCGCTAAATTCATCCTTAAATAAGCTGCTAACTTTTGATCTTTTGGCGTCAGCTCTGGATACTTTGCGCGTAAGTTTTTAAAGAAGTTGGCGTGAACTTGATCGAAATGCGTCTCAAAGCGCTCCCAGTTCTTGTCAAGCCGAACGTCATCCGTAATCAATCTTTGGATCTGCTTTACCCTTTTCTTGATAATTTCGTCACCCTCTTTGGACAAATCTGTTAAATCCTTTTTGATGTTCTGAAGCATTTCACTTTTCTGAACAAGGTGCATCGTGGTAGATGCTAGCTCAGCGTTCTTGTGGCTAACCTCACCCTTAAGCTTTTCGTTTCGCAGGCGAATTATTTCACTTTCCGATTTTTCCTTTTCCCGTTGATGCTCTTCTTCTTTTTCTCTAATTGTCACAATAGACTGCTGCTTCACCTGTTTCGTTTTTTTGGCTTCCCGCATGGACACGTACCTAATTAAGGAAAGCAAAATCAAAAAGCCCAAAACCACAAATCCTGCCTGAGCCGTGGCTTTCTTATACCAAGGTGGCAAGACTGAAAATTTGAATGAAACAGCAGGTGAAATTCGCTCAAACGCATTCTTTGCCCTTACTTGAAAAATGTAATCTCCGTATGCGAGATTGCTGTATTCTTTTTTGGTCTCGATTGACCAATCTGACCAATCCTCGTCCTCACCAGAAAGGATATATTGATACTCAACTTGATTTAACTTCCCAAATGCTGGTAGATTAAAATGAAAGCGGATATCACCATTTTGTGGTGGTAGCTTCGTTTCTGCGAGCGTATCGGACGAATAGAAACCATATATAAGAGAGTCTGCTGCACTGGTTGAATAAATTTCGGTGATTCTAAGAGGATACTCAAATTCAGGCGGCCTTGTAGATCTCTCCAAATTATACTTGTAAAATCCACTTTCTACAGGTATAAATGCAGCCTCTTCCGTAAGTGTAAAAACATCTTCAAAACCATCAACCAATTCATCCTGAATTTCATTGAAGTAGAGAACTTCCACGTCATTGTATAAACCTGTCTTCAAAATTTCCACAAGTCCGAATTCATTAGAATTGGAGAACCAAATATTGCCAAGCTTGTCTTCGACTAGTCTTTGGACACTGCGCTCTTCTCCCAACAAAACAGTAAGTTCATCATGAACTTCAAATTTATCATCAAGCTCATTGTAGCGATAGATCCCTTTCATTGTGGCAAAGACCATTTCATTTCGAATCTTTGAAACGGTTATGTAAAGGTTTTCAGGTAAACCCTCTTCTATCCCAAATTGCCGGACCTCCTCAAATCTCAAATTTTCATAATCGGGCTTTAATCGGAATAAACCGCGATATGCGTGCGATACCCATAGATAACCATCAGCGTCCTCTTCGAAGATTCGAGATGATTCATCAAATCCGTCAAGCTTCCCTAAAAGCTTAAGAGGAACTGCACCATTGGTAGTTTTTTCGTAGAGATAAAGCCCCCCATAAGTTCCTTGAAGAAAAAGACCTGGAGAACCTGCTAGTTCATAGAATTTCCATGAGCTTCTAACATCAGACACTTTTGAAATCACATCCCTTTCACTGTAGAGTGCTCCTCCGTCGGCATTAATAATGAATCCGTTATCAAGAGCTTGTAGACTCCAGATCTGCCCCTTCGTATTATCCACAAGCTCAAAAGAGTCATCTCCTGTATTGGCACGGTACAAACCTAAGTTTGTACCGAAGTAGTACGAACCATTTTGAAACAAAGCCGCATACCCCGTTCCCTCCATTCCATTGATTTGATTGATCAGGCTAAAGGGAGAATTAATCTCTAAGTAGGCTATTCCATTATCGAGCCCCATCCAAATATTCTCGGACCGATCTTGATAAAGAGAGAGTACTGTATTGTTAGCCAATCCTGATTCTGAATTGTAATGTTCTAGAATATCTCCTGCTTCATTAATAATGATTAATCCATTTTGAGTCGTCCCAATGGCAATTGATCCATTCGTAAGGTGAATCGCCACATATTCCTTGAATTCATTTGTAAAACTTTCCGCTTCCCCTCCAAAGGGCTCAACAGATACACCATCAAATCGGAAGATCTTTCCTTCTTGAGTCAAGAATATATAATCTCCATTGGAAAGTGGGAGAATCGAAGCAATCCTTCGCGAATCGATTCTAGAATCACTAAAAAACGGCTCGAGCTCTCTGTTTCTGTAGACAAGTAATCCGTTTCCAATTTCTTGAATACAGAGCTGACCCTTGTAAAGAAAGAAATTTTCGAAACGATCCCCCTTTGGCAATAACACGTCACATTCGCCATCACTTATAAGAAAAACAGCTTTCTCCGTGCAGAAATACGTGGTATCACCCACGTCAAAAATTCGCCAGACATCTTCAAAATCAGCATACTCTTCAGGCACTAAGTACTTCAGGCTCTGGAAACTATCGGCTGTAACAACGCCATTTGAGAAATAACCAAATTCGTTTTGACCCCCTACATAAAGATGACCTGCCTCTTCGTAAAACAATGATCGGACAAAAGTGCGATTTGGCAAGGGAACTACATTCCACTCATGACCATCGAAAACAAGTACTCCACTATTATTCCCAAAGTACATCATTCCATCTTCGTGAGCAGTAACAGCCCAGTTCTGTGTACCCCCTCTGTGGACTTCTTTTCCGTAATTCGAAATCAATGGAGTCTGCATCTGTCCCCTGGCCTCCAAACCATAAAAAAAGCTCATTATGTAGATTAGACACCATTGAGCAAAAAATGCTCTAATTCCAAAAAGATAAGTTCTATTTTTCACGAGCCGAAAGATGATGAATTTTATTTAATTTACCTAAACGACTCATTTACTTGATTTACAACACCTATAGAATATATTATGAAATATTTTTATGATATTGATGTAGTCTTGTTGAGGGGTCATGTATTCTAGATGTATACAAGATGTACCTTAAAAAATGACAACGACCTTGCTCTGGGCTAAGTTTGTGTAATAAGTACAGCCTCACTTCAAAAAGAGACAAGGATTTATGAGCACAATTAAATTAGTCATTCTATCGCTTTCTTGCATCGCCATTGCTTCTTCTTGCACCAAACCTGTTAAAGAGGTTGCTGGATGTCAGTTTCCTTCTCAAGAAAGCATGTCTTTGACATGGTCAGACGAATTTGAAAGTGAGGTCATTAATACCCAGTATTGGGGTTACGACACTGCCGATGGATGTCAACTGGATACGAATGGATCACTCTGTGGATGGGGAAACAATGAACTTCAATACTATACCACTCGAGAAGAAAATGCTCGGATAGAAGAAGGTAAATTGATTATCACAGCAAAAAAAGAGAGTCCTTTCTATCAAGGTAAAGCATACACCTCGGCGAGAATGGTCACTAAGAACAAAGTTGACTTTAAGTATGGCCGTGTAGATGTCCGAGCAAAGCTCCCCGTAGGTCAAGGGTTGTGGCCAGCCATCTGGATGCTGTCTACGGACAATGCATATGGCACATGGCCAGCAAGCGGCGAAATTGATATCATGGAGAATATTGGAAGTGAGCCCAATAAAGTTTTTGGCACTATCCATTACGGACATGACTTCTGGCGTTACGACAGTCAAAATTTAGCAATCGACACAATCGATTTCTCTGAAGATTTTCACATCTATACTGTTCTTTGGACAGAAGACTGCATCCTTTTCCAAGTAGATGGGATAGATGTAGGAGTTCCCAATACTCGTTCTTCAGTTCTACCAACAACGTGGCCCTTCGATCAAGACTTTCATTTAATACTCAATGTTGCCGTGGGGGGAAATCTTCCTGGTAACCCGAGTTTTTCAACCCAATTTCCACAAACAATGGAAGTTGATTATGTAAGAGTTTATCAGTAATTCAAACCACTT
>JBLIDT010000060.1:0-5349 GCA_047632755.1 Cryomorphaceae bacterium | reverse complement strand
TTCATTCTAAAAGGAAAAAAGCTATGAAAAATTCCATCGGAATAATAGGAATGGGCTGGGTAGGAGCCAGTGTGGCTATTTCTCTTTTGCACAAGGGCGTTTGCAGGGAGCTTCTAGTCAATGACGTGAGAAATGATATCGCCGAAGGAGAAGCAATGGACTTAAATCATGGAACATCGTTTTTTTCTGCGGCCAACATTCGCGCTGTAAGTATTGGCGAAATGAGAGATTGCAATGCAATAGTGGTCACCGCAGGAAAGGGTGGCACAGAAGGTCAGTCCAGATTGGATTTACTCAATGAAAATTTGAAGATTGCAAAAGGGATTTCGAACGAGTTGAAAGGGTTCAATGGCATTCTGATCATTGTGGCAAACCCTGTAGACGTGTTGACCTACTTCTACCAAAAGTATACTGGTTTACCCGCCAATCGTGTGATTGGAACGGGCACTTTTCTTGATTCAGCGAGATTGAGAGAAGTCATTGGAAATAAATTGAATCTCGAGCCCAAAACAATTCACGCCCAAGTGATTGGAGAGCACGGAGACTCATCCGTTTTTCTTTGGTCGAAAGCGACCATTGGTGGAACCGTTATCCGCGAATGGGAAGGGTGGAAACCAGAGTATGAGAAGGAAATTGAAGATGAGGTCAGATCTGCGGCAGCTGAAATTATTAAAAGAAAGGGGGCAACCAATCATGCCATTGGGGTGGTTACCGCCACTTTGCTGAAGTGGATAATGAGAGGAGAGAGAAGAGTAGTCACTCTAAGCACTGTGCTCGATTCTACTTTCGAATACGGTCAGATCGCCATGTCATTGCCTGTTTTAATAAGTGATATTGGTATAGAGAGAGTGGTAAAACTTAACCTGCATCCCAATGAAGAGATGGACATTGTGAAGTCTGCTAAGATTATTTCAAATGCGATTGAATCTGCGAAATCTTAGAGAACTTTGATGGTCATACGTAGCGAATCAATGCACATCTCTTCGTTTTTGGGATTCCAAATGTAAATGAGCAGTTGACTGCCTTTTTCTTTAAACTTTGGTAATCTGACTTCCGTTTTGACTGTGTTCCAAGCCCCGAAGATCATCCCTTTGCGAACCAGGTATTTGTCGTCACGGAAGAAGACTTCTCCGTCTTTTTCTATCACAATTGCGATTCGAGGTGTGACGCGTTCCTCCGCATAAACATCCACATCGAACAAAACAAACGCATGCTTTTCCGCGAAGACGGAGATAGAGTCATAAGGCATTCGAAAGGTGCCAGAATACTCTCCGAGGGTATAAGCTGACCTTCCAGTTCTTTCGATGTAATTTGATTGATTGAATTCTAATTCTGAATTGGCATCCTCAAAATCTTCTTCGATAAATACCAGAACAGTTCCTTGATCTCGGGGAGACACAACTTTAGCAATTTGATAGAGCTCCATCTGCGTTTCTTCATCCCGCGCAATGAGTGTTGCAGTCTCGTCGGGATGCCGAGCAGTATACGGCAAATCGTCATTGCTCAATCCAGAAAGTTGGAGTGTATAAGGATTGAACAGAAGAAAACTTTGATTTGAGGTTTCAGTGGTTTTCTCCAAATCAGAATAGCGCTGCACCTTGATAGTTGTGGTGTCAAAACCGAGGTAATACCGCGTTAGCCTTTCTTGAACAGGGCTGGTGTAGACGGTTGACCCACTTTCGAGTTTCTCCAATTGCTCGATTGTCCACGTTTTTTGTTCGGGGTATTTCACCTGATCTGAATACGAAAAAATCTCCCAGGGAATAATGAGCATGATTCCAAAAACCATAACAGGGAATATAAAACTCGCTTTCTTGGCTGCAATGGGAATCGCTCCAATAAGCAGCACAATGAGCAATGGTAGCCAGAGCTTTTCAAATCCTTTCAGATCAATTTGGTAAGCGATCAATGCGAAAACGAGTCCAATCAACGGAAGGACAATTCTATTCTGACCTTCAGAAATAAATCGAATGAAAATCAGCGCCGCAGGCAAAGCCAGAATGGGCGTTAGAAAAAGGTAGTGCCTCACATCTAGGCACATCGGATTGTACGAAGTAGGAGATATGGTCATAAAATTGGCCGACAGCAAAAAGACCAACCCTGTCAAAAGCGAATAGGTTAGGAGGGAGGGTTTAACATCAATCAGTCTGAATTTTTTTCCAATCAAACCACCCAGGAGAAAAACCATTCCAGGTAGAAGTCCATCTCTAATTCCCATCTCCCAAAAACCGTTGGCTACACGTTCGAAAAGGAAGCTGGTTGGCAGTTCTGAGTAGCTGCAGGCGTTTAAATACGCATTGCCAGCAATGACTGAAAATCGACTGGAAATCGATCCAGTCATCCACCAAGTCACAAAAAAGTATACACCAAGAAGAAGCACTCCTGAACCGACTGTGGTCATCCAAAAGGTCTTTTCTTTTTTTTGGAAAAGGTCGATTGTAAACATGACTAAAACCCAAGGCAACGCGAGCACTATTGTTCCTTTTGCCAAAAATCCTAGAAGCAGCGAGAGGGAAAAAGCGAAGGCGAATCCTCTTGTGTATTTTTTGGATTTTGTAATGGAAAACCAATAAGCAGCAACGGCCGCGAACACGAAAAATGCCACTGCCATATCGGGCATAAGCTTATCGGTATAGAACAGAAACCATTGAGGGAGCACAGCTAGTGATAGTCCTATTGCCAAAGCGATTGGACCTTTTTGCCACAGTAAAGCAGCAAGGAGAATGGCGATGAGAAAACTAAACAGTAAAGCGGGTAGAGCTGCTCCCGTATCGTTTACTCCTACCAAGGCAAATGCCACTGCGGTGGGAGCCGTAATGGATAATCTATGTGCGAAGTGGTTGGAGAAATCAGGCTCGCCATCCAAAAGATCTACGGCGGCTTTGGCATACTCCATATCGTCATAACCGTAATGACCGGTATAGACCAAATTGTGGTAGAGCATGATCACAAGCAGGTGGACGACTAATACGATCCAATTTCCCGCTTTCTTACCATTCATGTCCCGAAAATATAGATTCAGTTCAGATTACAGCAATTTAAGTTTCGGAAAACTTTAGTTCGTTTTGGCTACAAGCCAAGCCATAGGAATATAAGCCAAGATCAAATCGACTACGATAAACCATGTAGGAGCTGGAATTAAGTATGACGCTGCTATTCCTCCGATTAGAAAGAATGCTCCAATTCCATATGCCAAGTTAGCTTTATGAGTGGCAGCGAACTTCACCGTGATAAGAGCGCCAACTAAAGTACCCAAGGCGTGAGCTAAGAATGTCATCAAGAAGTTACCCAAAGAGAACTCGTTAATGTGTTCTGCAAAGCTTTCCACATCATTCGGATCTAGCCCTTCTGGATATGGGAAGATCATTGGACCAATGGCTACAATTGCCCCATTAAGGATTCCTCCAATGATTGCGCCCAAGAAAAAGGCTAAAATATTTCGCAGGATAGGATTCATGATAGATGAGTTTAGTTTGGAATAAATGTAAATAAAATTTCAAGGAGCTAAGGCACAATGATTAACTCGCCTTCGCCAGAGTCCTCGATCAGATTAATCACATCAGTATTTCCCGAAAGGAAAATTTCACCACGGTTAAAAATAGAGTAGCTGGGTTCGTCGAGCACTTTAACTATACAAATGGCTCCTGAGCGATTTACTACCAGCGATCTATTCGCGGTAAGCGCCGAAGCATCAACCTCCATCAGGGCATCATTCCAAATGTTCAGTTGGTCTGCCCTTCCCGAAAAGGTCATCGTGCCTCCTCACGGGAAGAGGTTGTAATAACCGAATACGCCGCAATTCACCTTGAGGTCCGCGATATTCAATTTGCTCGATACAATTAGGAGAAGATCATCTGATCTAAGGGTGTCAATGGTGGAGATCAGGCAACTCTCATTCGCTCTGATTTGAGAGAGTGAATCGCAATAAATATCCAGTTCTACTTTGTTCGACTCTGGTCTCAGCCAAGCCCGTTGCCATCTTTAGCCAATGAAAAATCTGAAGTGGGTTTTTCTTGAATTTCTGCTTGTTGTGAAGGGTGCCTTGATGGCATTCGCGCTGAACTCTTGGTGGATGGATATGAAGGATCAGAAGAAAGAGGAAGCTTATTTGACTCAGGTTTTGCAGGATGTCGACATGTCCATTGAGCTGGTTGAAAATGCGATTGAGCTTCAGACGACATTCACCTATTCTACTTCAGAAATGCTCAAGGCTACCTAAATGTTGGAATTGCCACCTGATTCTGTTTTGAATCACCACACATGAACAAGCATGAGTTTTGATCCCCGAGGTCTAATTCAAACCTCTCTTTTATCATTAATGAATTCGGTAGACCTCGAATTAATTACATCTAACAGTGTGATAACGGCGCATATAGTTCTTTCGGGGGAATTAAATGATTTCGAGAGCATGCGAAAGACGGTCAGCTCGCAGATGGTGTTTCCCGCATTTGAGTAGTTCTCTGCTGCATTGTCTCCTCTTTATATAAGCTTCATTTCCTTATCTAAGGAAGAAATTGAAGCCATCAAGGATGGATTCTCTTTTTCCAATTCCCGAAATGGGCCATTTTAAAATACCTGAGCAATCTGATCGGCGAGAGAAATCGACGAATGACCTTGTGAAAGAACAGCTGACGTTCATGTACTTCGGTCATGTAAACTTGTCGAGGGCGCATAATTGGTATATAGATATCAAACGGAATCGAAGTCAAAGCTTGAGCTACATATAAACAAATAGTTAATCAATAATTTGGATTATCTTTGCGGCCTGATTAATAGCGGGTGTACATACATAATTATTTTATATTTCCTCAGCCAATCCCGCAGGGACACTTCACAACAATTTCATGGAAAATTTTTTAGAGTCGGGCTTGAAGCCTGAAATATTGCGGGCAATTGACGAAATGGGCTTTACAAAGCCTACACCCGTCCAGGTAGAAACTTTGGCTTTACTTGAGGAAGATGCAAGCGATTTGGTAGCATTGGCACAAACAGGCACAGGTAAAACTGCGGCTTTCGGTTTGCCTTTGGTGCACTACGTGAATACATCGTCAAAGCACACACAGGCGTTAATTCTTTGTCCTACACGCGAGCTCTGCTTGCAAATTACCAAAGACATACAAGATTACGCCAAGTACGTTGACAATCTCTTTATCACGCCTGTATATGGTGGTGCTCCTGTTAGCACCCAAGCGAGATTTCTGAACAAGGGAACGCAAATCGTCGTGGGAACTCCTGGTCGTGTGGTTGATATGATCAAAAGAGGTATTCTCAAATTGGAAAACATCAATTGGTTCGTACTCGATGAGGCCGACGAGATGTTGAACATGGGTTTCAAAGATGATTTGGAAA
>JBLIDT010000059.1:0-5640 GCA_047632755.1 Cryomorphaceae bacterium | reverse complement strand
CTGAAATCTTAGGAAACAACGGATCACAAATGAATGCAATCATTCGTTTGCCCGAACTCGCTTCTGGAATTTACACAGTGAATGTTGTGGTAAATGAGGAAAGAGTTGGAGCTAAGAAGCTAGTAGTTCAATAGTCAAAATTAATAGAGTTGAAAACCCGCTTTGCTTGATGCAAAGCGGGTTTTTCTATTTTTGAGATATGACTGCACAAGAAAAAGACGAGATCATTCTGCGGATTTCGGAAGAAATAAAGAAGACTGAGAGAGAAATAATCGATCTAAAAGAACTCACAAAACCTATCTCTCCTGAAAATGCCATTGGCAGAGTAAGCCGAATGGATGCCATTAATAACAAGAGCGTCAATGAAGACAGGCTTCGAGTAGCGGAGAATAAAATAAAAAAACTGCATCACTCCTTGAGAAAGAGCAAGGAGCCGAACTTTGGGATATGCGCTCGATGCGGCAGCGATATACAAATTGGCCGTCTAATGCTGCTCCCTGAAAGTAACTTTTGCATCAGGTGTGCCAATTAAATCGCTAGATGGGAATTCCAAAATGAGACGATGAAAATTCCTCAAAAGAGTTTCATTGGAGAATAAAGTAGTTAGCTATCCCTACCAGGGTTTTTCTATTTTTGGGCCACATCAAAAACACCAAAATGGAGGAAGTTGTATCGGATATTCCCTTAATTACCAATGACGCTGTAACCTTTGGTATTCTTGCGGGCTTACTATTGGTCATTTTCAAATTTGGCGAGCATCCCATGGGAGCTAAGCTTTACAAAATCATACCTGCACTTCTGCTGTGCTATTTCCTCCCTTCACTCTTCAGCACTTTTGGAATTATATCTCCCAAATGGGTTGATGTGGCTGCCGCAACAGAAGCACTCATCGCTGCTGGATATGACCTAACCGGTGTAACTTCTTTCAAAGACTTCAAAAACTTTGTTTTGAATGAAGAAGTACCCTCAAGCTTGATCGATCCATTTATTGGCAAGTCGCAACTTTACTTTATGGCTTCTCGATATCTGTTGCCAGCAAGTTTGATCCTCCTTACGCTAAGCATTAGCCTCAAAGAGGTTTTTAGGCTAGGGCCGAAAGCATTGATCATGTTTATTGCAGGAACCATTGGAGTTGTAATCGGAGGACCTTTAGCAATCCTTCTGTTTTCGTTTATTGCTCCTGATGTCGTTGGAGGAGTTGCTCCAAACGAAGTGTGGAGAGGTATGACTACCATTGCAGGGAGTTGGATCGGAGGCGGAGCAAACCAAGCTGCCATGTTCGAGATTTTCAGAGGAGAAGATAATCTGATCTCGGGATCGATGTATTCAATGATGATAACCGTCGATATCATCGTAGCTGAGGTGTGGATGTTCTTCCTTCTACTCGGGGTTGGAAAATCTGCTCAAATTGACCGTTTCTTCAAAGCAGATGCTTCTAATGTGGAATCATTGAAGAATTACATGCAAAACTTCAGTAAGAAGATTGAGAGGATTCCGTCATTTACGGACTTCACAGTAATCTTAGGTATTGCATTCGGACTTACAGGTTTGGCCCACCTCCTATCATCGATTATCGCGCCCTGGATTAAAGAAAATGCTCCCTACTTAGCTGATACATTCAGCTTGGGTTCCGGATTCTTTTGGCTGATCGTATTGGCCACCGCATTTGGAATCGCATTGAGTTTCACCAAGGCACGAAACTATGAAGGTGCCGGTGCCAGCAAAATTGGCGGGGTGTTCATTTATATTCTGGTAGCCACTATCGGAATGAAAATGAATGTGATGGCAGTCTTTGAAAATCCAGCTATTTTCTTGGTTGGATTGACATGGATGGCTGTTCATGTGATCATTCTCGTGATTGTGGCGAAAATCATTCGAGCACCTTACTTTTTCTTAGCCGTAGGCAGCAAAGCCAATATTGGTGGAGCAGCTTCTGCCCCTGTCGTGGCCGCAGCTTTTCATCCATCTCTTGCACCTGTGGGCGTATTGCTCGCAGTTTTGGGTTATGCGTTTGGAACTTATGGAGCCTTAATCTGTGGTTACCTCATGCAGGCAGTGGCGCCATAATTTCACTTCTTATTTCTCAAAAAGTTGAATTTCAGTTTCTCCCCTACCAATCATTCAAGCTTGATCAATAAACTTTTCGTCCTGCAGATGGTTGAGGAAATATGCTCAAAGTAGCCTGGAACGAACACTATGCACATGAACTCCCCGAAGGGCACCGCTTTCCTATGGAAAAGTATAACCTTCTCCCCCAACAGCTCTTGCACGAGGGTACGATAGAAAAAGAGAACTTCTTCGACCCTTTTGAAATTTCCGAAGAAAGAGTGCTGCGTATTCACACCCGCGAATACTTGGACAAGCTACTGTGCAAAAGTCTCACTAGAAAAGAAGAACGGGCTACTGGCTTTCCACTTAGTGATAAGCTCGTTAAACGAGAATTGATCATCACCCAAGGAACGATAGAAGCAATCGACCATGCTTTCGAGAATGGAGTTAGCGCCAATATTGCAGGGGGAACCCACCATGCCTTCAGAGATCGAGGCGAGGGTTTTTGTTTGCTAAATGATATCGCCGTCGGATCGGCTTATGCTATTGAAGAGCTAGGCCTGAAGAAAATATTGGTTGTTGACCTCGATGTTCATCAGGGAAACGGCACCGCAAAAATATTTGAAAACGATCCACGTGTTTTCACTTTCAGCGTACACGGAGAGAAAAATTACCCACTTCGAAAAGAAGCATCTGATCTTGACATTGCTTTACCCGATGGCACTGAAGACAAAAGGTACTTGGATATGCTCCGAGAGACTTTACCTGGATTAATTGCTGATGTCCGTCCCGAATTAATTTTCTTTCAATCAGGGGTCGACGTATTAGAATCCGACACACTTGGTCGCCTTTCCTTAACACTTCAAGGATGTAAAAAAAGAGATGAAGTCGTCTTTATGGAAACGAGAAAACGCGGCATCCCAGTCGTGTTCAATATGGGTGGCGGCTATTCAAAAAAGATAAGTGTGATTATAGAAGCTCATGCTAACACCTACCGAACAGCAAGGGAAATCTATTTTTAAAAAAGTCCGTTAGTTTCATGCCTGAGGTATTCCAAAGCTACATCACCTGGTAGCTTTTCGACTTTTGAGGCAGCTTGAAACATCTTTCTACTAAAGTCTATTGAAGTTGCATCTGGCTTCAATCCTTCCCCTGTAGCCGAGATGAACTTGGTCATCTCATCCTTTGTGCCTTTTACCAAATTCCAGGCATTTTCTGAAATGTAAATCTGCTGGGAAAGGTTGTGATCAAACTCTTCTCTGATCGACTTCAGCATTTCGTTTTGAAGCATCTTAGCCGACATCCCGTTTTGGTGTGATCTCATAACGAGGCGTCCGGGCTCGATTCTCTCCAGGTACAAGACAAAACGCTCGGCAGCCTGAAGCCGAAGCTTTACCGTAAAATCACTCGGCGGAACAGGTGTATCTAATTGATATACAGTACTCTCTACTTTGGAATTTAATATGGCCAATCGCTTATCTCTTTCGTTCACAAATCTCATGTATTCATGAAAAATGTACAAAACAAGTCCAGCTATAATTACTAGGGGAATAGCCTCGATTAAAACAGTTACAAGCGTTTCCATTTTCTGATTATTTAGTGTCTGTGTATAGAGTTCATTATCTGTGTTCCACTTTCCTTAAAAACAGTCATTGACCAAATTCAACTCCTCGATTTTCAAACCTAGGTGCGCCTGGCTAAAGAGTCCTCTAGTTCAGATACTTGAGCGTATTGACAGAATCTATTTAGTCTTTGTAAATAAGGTATTTAACACGAATGGCTTCAAATTTTTCCAAGTCTTTCTGCCAACCTTTCCGAATAGTATCCATCTCAACCCCGTCAATAACATCTTTCCTCAATTGATCGGTTCCAGCAAGCTTATCGAAATAACCGCTTTCCAAAAAGAAATCAGTGCGATCATCTGTTTCTTCAAACATTCTAACGAGCCAATTAAGATCAAGTTGTGATATTTCAGCAGGTTCAGAAATAAAACTTGATAAGTCATAGCCTTGACAAGTCGCTCCTTTATGTTTTGGGTTCATGGAAGCCCCTTCTTTTGGCTCAGGAATAAATACGAAATCGCCACCTTTATTTCCTGGTTCCCCAATTATAGTGAAAGGTTCTGAAGTTCCTCGTCCCACGCTAACCTTGGTTCCCTCAAAAAGGCAGAGCGAAGGATATAAATAAACAGCCTCCATGGTGGGCAAATTTGGAGAAGGCTTAATCGGTAGCTTGTAAGCTATCGTTCTTTCATAATTGCGGCAAGGTAAAACGGCTAGATCGCAGGCCTCAGCTTCATGCCATCCTTCGCCATTCAGCATAAGAGCATATTCGCCGATTGTCATGCCATAGACAATGGGCACAGGGTGAAGTCCCACAAAAGATTTGAATCCCACTTCGAGAACAGGCCCGTCGATATAATGGATGTTTGGATTTGGCCGATCTGCTACAATTAACGGTATACCCTGTTCCGAGCAGGCTTGCATCACGTAGTGCAATGAAGATAAATAAGTGTAAAACCGTGCACCGACATCTTGAATATCAAATAAGACAACGTCAATGTCTTTCAGACTTTTTTTCGAAGGTTTCTTGTTTTTTCCGTAGAGCGAAATGACTGGAACACCCGTTTTTCGGTCAATTCCATCTTCAATTTTTTCTCCATCAGGACGATCTCCCCGGAAACCGTGTTCAGGTGCGAATACCTTTGCTACTTGAATGCCCGAGCTCAACAAGGAATCGACGATATGAACACCCTCAATGGAACCCGTATGATTGCTAACAACTGCTACTCTGGCATCTCCGATGAGCGATAACAAACGCTCAAAATCATAGATGCCAGGCTTTACTGGTGCCACTTCGGAATCGGGCACTTCTGACTGCCCTGAAACTGGGGGGGGCATTCCACATGAAAGGAACATGGAAATGCCGAGAATGAAGAAGGCGAAATTCATACTTTTGTAGGAAAGGAAAGACACACGCATTGAATACAGCTCTGTTTATTGCCAAACGATTAATAAAACGGGAAAGTAAGCAAAAAGGTCTTTCAGGACCGATTGTTCGAATAGCCACTGTAGGTATCGCATTGGGAATGGCCGTAATGATAGTGGCCGTTGCCATAGTCATTGGTTTTCAGAATGAAATCAGACAGAAAGTCATTGGCTTTGGCTCGCACATTCAGATCACCAATTTTGGAAGCGGTCAAGGCTTAAGCCAGCCAAAACTTCTATTGGATCAACCGTTTTATCCTTCGCTCGATACGCTCGAAGAAGTGGAGAGCATTCATCAATATGCGCTGAAAGAGGGTGTGATTGAAACCACCGACAACATTCAAGGAATTATCCTGAAAGGAGTGGGTGAGGACTACAATTGGTCTTTTTTCGAGAAGAATTTAAAGGAAGGAATCATCCCTGATTTTTCGCAAGAAGACTCCAAAGATCAACTCATGCTCTCCTCATTTTTGGCTGGAAGGCTGCAAACGGGAATAGGAGAAAAAGTGGCTGTCTACTTCCAGAATGCCAAAGGGAGCATGAGCCAAAGAAATTTCGAGATCATAGGTATTTACGAGACGGGGCTGCAAGATTTGGACGAACA
>JBLIDT010000058.1:0-5845 GCA_047632755.1 Cryomorphaceae bacterium | reverse complement strand
TGTCGCCGATCACCAAATCGGTCACGGGGCCAAAACCATCGTCTACCTTAAAGAAAACCGAGTACTTGGCTCGGGGAGTTGCCAACTCGTGGTTGAGGAAGGTAATGTTCAAGCCATTGTCAATAATGGTGGGCGCAACGCCGCAAAAGGGTTGAGGGCAGGTGGCCGCCGATATGCTGGTATTGGTTGAATCATCGTCTTTATCGCAACCGGTTAAAGCCACTAAACAGATAAAAGCCGACAGAAGGGATAATCGTTTCATAAGGTAGATTTGGATGATCTCTGCAAATACATTGCCAATGCAAAACTAAGCCCCAACGGGGAGTCTATTGGCTCACAAATGTTGCAAAATATACCCTTGACTAGCCTTGGCCTCTCCATTCTAAATGAACAAATGGGTGGTGAAAGATTAAAACCAAGTCAGGTGTACTATTTCAGTTTTGTTTTAGTTGGACGGAATGATTGGGAACGCATAGGTGATCGGGGGGTTTTGATTCTAAAGGAACTTGGATTTTGGGGAGGTTGTAAAGATTATAAAATAAAATGATTTTGGGATTTTGGAGTTTTGCAGTTTTAGTGATAAGAGAAATCAATTTGTATAACACCTAACCTGCGCCGTCGACTGAGCAATGGCATAGGTGGGATATTCCAACTTAACACTTACAAAACCCAATTTCTTATTCAACTTTTACACCCCATTTACATCCTTTTACATTTATAAATAGCCATACGCAGGGTATCACCGTTATCTTAGTGATAAAATAAATCATCCATGAAATTATCGCTGCGAGTGCTCTTTTTCCCCTTTCTATTTCTTCTCACCATCACGTCCTGCCAAGGACAAGTGAATGAAAAGTCTATCGCTAAAGAGGCAAACACCTCGAGTGATCTTCCGCCCGGGCATGAACTTTATGGGTACGAAAACGGAAACAATCCCAAGAACGAACCCGGACTTGAAATTCGTGCATGGACCAACGACATCCACGAAGACAAAAACGGCATCATGTGGTTTGGAACCAAAGGCTGGGGCGTGATTCGCTACGATGGCGACACGGTGGTGTGGATCTCTACCGAGCAAGGAATAGCTGGAAATGACGTAAGAGAAGTTGTCGAAGACAAAGAAGGAACGCTCTGGTTCGGCACCGATGGAGGTGTAACCAAATGGCAGAATGGCACCATCACCAATTACACCGAGAAGGATGGTTTAGTAAACAATGACGTGCACAGCATGGCCATCGATAGCCGAGGGCTGATTTGGATTGGCACTTCTCAAGGCTTATCCAATTACAATGGTCTCGAGTTCTCGATTTTCGAACTTCCCGAGTCCGAGACCGACTCCGTCAACTTTGTAATGAGCAACAATATGGTGCACTCGATCATGGAAGACAGCCATGAAAAACTCTGGTTTGGCACCAATGGAGGTGCTTACATCTTTGATGGAAATACGCTGGAGAACCTCTCAGAGGCAGATGGCCTTTGCGACAATACCGTGAAGAGCATTCTGGAAGACCGCAACGGCGACTTCTGGTTTTCTACGCACAACGGCGGGGTATGCCGCTGGAATGGAAATACCTTTACACCAATCGAAACAGAAAAAGATCCTTTCGGCTCCATGGCCTCCGCCGATCTGTTTGAAGACAGCTCAGGAAACATTTGGATTCCGATAGAAGGAGTATTTATGTTCCGCTACAATGGAGATACAATCGAGAAAATGTTTGAACCACAAGGGTGCATCAGTCACACACTGAGGTGCGCTTACGAAGACTCAAAGGGCCGCATTTGGTTTGGAGGATGGAATGGACTATATCGGTATGATGGGTAGGTAAAGGAATATCCTATAGACAGATACCGCCTTTTGCCATCGGATCAGAATAGAGTGTTCCCTCATCCCGTAAAAGCGTATTTTGTCGGCCGTGAAAAAACCTACTGCCTATACCCCATTCACCTCAATGAACTGCCAATTGAAAAATACAGCGGCACTTGTATTTATTCTTTTGTCTTTCACCGTGAAATCACAAGTAGCAACTGTCCTTAGTGAAAACACCAAAAAACCCCTTTCATCGGCCACTTTTGTTGCAGAAGGCATTTCCTCTTTTGCCATCACAAACTCCAAAGGAAAGGCGGACATATCGGCTTTCGCCAATGCGGAAGAAATAGAGGTACGCTTGCTGGGCTATGAAACGCTTCGGATTTCGTACAAGGAAATTCAAGCCTTTCAGTTTGTGATCAAACTCGAACTAGCCGACTTCGATCTGGATCAAGTAGTGATCTCGGGCTCTAGGAGAATTGATCGCGATCGGGTCATTCCCAACCGGGTGCGAAAGATCAACCCGAAAACCATTGCCCTGCAAAACCCGCAAACCACTGCCGACCTGCTGGGAGCTTCGGGCGAAGTCTTTATTCAAAAAAGTCAGCAAGGTGGAGGTAGCCCGATGATTCGAGGCTTTAGCACCAATCGATTGCTCATCGCCATAGACGGAATTCGGATGAACACCGCCATCTTCCGCAGCGGTAATTTGCAAAATGTGATCTCCCTCGACCCTCTCGCCATGGAAGGTGCCGAAATCATCTTTGGACCAGGTTCAGTCATCTACGGCTCAGATGCCATCGGTGGGGTGATGAGTTTCCAGACCTTAAGCCCACAGCTCTCTACCGATGATACGACATTGGTATCTGGAAAAGCAATGGCCCGTTATTCTTCGGCGAACAACGAAAGAACAACACATTTTGATATCAACTTCGGTGGAAGAAAATGGTCATCGGTTACCTCCGTTACTTACACCAGTTTTGACAACCTTCGGATGGGATCAAATGGATCCGATGATTACCTGCGTCCATTCAGTGTAGAGCGCTTCAACAAAACAGATTTGGTAATAGACAATCCCGAGCCAGAAGTGCAGCTCAACACTGCCTACAGTCAGACCAACCTAATGCAAAAGGTGCGTTATTCGCCAAATGCCGAGTGGGATTTCGATTATGCGTTTCACTTTTCAAATACGAGCGATAATCCAAGGTACGATCGCTTGATCAGAACCCGCGACGGACTTCCCCGATCGGCAGAGTGGTATTACGGTCCGCAGCTGTGGATGATGCAAAACCTAAATATGACACATCGCCGTCGAGGTGGGGCTTACGATATCTTAACCCTTCGTGTAGCCTACCAGCGGTTTGAAGAGAGCCGAGTGGACCGAGATTTCAACGACACGATTCGGTACATCCAAGAAGAGTTTGTCGATGCCTACAGTGTCAATCTCGACCTTACCAAATCACTGGGGAAAGGAAAAGAATTGATCTACGGAGCTGAAGCCATTTTGAACAATGTGAGTTCTATTGGGCAGCA
The DNA here is from genome assembly GCA_047632755.1 of Cryomorphaceae bacterium. Taxonomy (GTDB): domain Bacteria; phylum Bacteroidota; class Bacteroidia; order Flavobacteriales_D; family Cryomorphaceae; genus JAKVAV01. Next base: position 2,505 of record JBLIDT010000058.1, on the reverse strand, counting down.
GGAAAACATTCTCAATGCACGCTTTTCCCCATCGGCTCCCCGATATCCCGAAAGCGATTGGGCGTCATACGGTGTTTACGCGACTTACCGTCAAGAACTTAGCAAATACTTGGCGTTGAACGGGGGTATTCGATACAATGCTTTTGATATCTCGGCTCAGTTTGATACCACCCTCACTCCGCTCCCATTCAATAGTGCCGATTTGACCAATGGTGCTTTGACAGGAAGTCTGGGATTGGTTTACGAGCGCTACAGTGACATAAGAATCGGAGCTGTGGTAAGCACAGGATTCCGCGCACCAAATATCGACGATATTGGAAAGGTCTTCGATTCTGAGCCTGGCTCTGTGGTTGTGCCCAATCCAGATCTCGATGCAGAATATGCTACCAATTTTGAAATAGGTGTTTCAAAGGTTTTCGCCGACCGAGTTAAGGCTGGTGTTACAGGCTACTACACTTTACTCAACAATGCTTTGGTAAGACGAAATTTTACTATTTCGGGCCAAGATAGCATCGTTTACCAAGGAGAATTGAGTCAGGTACAAGCCGTTCAAAATGCCGCCGAAGCGAGAGTTTTTGGAATCCAAGCAGAATTTGAAGTGATTTTATTAGAGACCCTCACTCTTTCAAGTCAATTCAATTGGCAAGATGGAAAAGAGGAATTAGACGATGGTTCTACCACTCCTTCGCGTCATGCCGCGCCATGGTTTGGGGTAACCCGACTGCGCTATACCGAATCTGCGCTTACGCTGGAACTTAACGCGCAATACAGCGGAGAAGTGGCCTTTAAGAATTTAAACATTGGCGAACAAGGAAAGCCCTATCTCTACGCGACTGATGCGAACGGAATGCCCTATTCGCCTTCGTGGTACACGCTTAATTTCAGGGTTTCCTATCAGCTTTCGCCAACGTGGTTTGTAAGTGGTGGAGTAGAAAACCTAAGCGATCAGCGCTACCGAACTTACAGCTCGGGAATTGCAGCCGCAGGAAGAAACGTGGTGCTTAGCGCGACAGCTAGATTTTAACAAAAAAATGCCGCAGACTCCAACGGATCCACGGCAGTAATTTAAGTTTTCTTGCTTCTCTACGAAACAGACCGCTTGTAAAGCGAAAAGAACAAAAAAGGAAGGAATCCGAAGACGAAGATAAACCCACCGATTACCAATAATACGCTGGCTCCTTGGAGGTGAAGAATCTTAAGCACTGCCGATATACCTAGTATCAATGCCGAAATTACTCCTAAGAAAAATCGATACCGATTCGACATGGCTTTCGAAATCTCGTACTTGTAAAGATCCAATGCCAGAAGAGGGACAAATATCAACAAGAGCATTATCAATCCGCCAGAGGCCATAACATTAGCCCCTGGCCAATACATCAGTTTAAAAATCATACCCGTAGATAATGACGCGGCTCCTAAGAAGCCTGTGAGATACATTAGCTTTTTCATATTTATTATGCTTTTAGAGTTTAGTAGATAGCGTGTTTGAGTTTCTAGTTCTTTTAGTCCATTGGGTGCCAAATCCGCAATGGCTTCATTGAGTGCTTCATCAAAGTTTTTTCCTCTTTTGAGAAGCAATTCAACCACACAACAGATATGGTCTAGGACATCATCGGTCAGGGATTCGTTCTGAATACCTTCGTCAATCAGCACCTTCCTGATAGAATGGATTTGTTCTTCTGTAAGGTTCATGTGGTCTGATAAGATTGAAAGACAACCAAATTGATGGTATTCATAAAATCCTTTAGCTCTGCTAGGTAATCTCGTTTCTTCTGTTCTCCCTGAGCTGTCAAGTAGTAATATTTTCGAATTCTTTTACCAATAGAAACTTCTTCGAAGGTCAGCAATCCCTCTTTGTGCATCTTTTGCAAAATGGGATAAAGCGAGCCGTCTTTTAAAATGATCTTACCATCTGATAAATCTTTCACTTTCATGAAAATCTCGTAACCGTACATCTTACCGTTCTCTGAAAGCAGGCTAAGAATGATTGGCGACAAGGTGCCTTTAAGAAGTTCTTTCGAATACATAGGACAAGTATACATCATTATTCAATACATAGAACTATGAGGTATATTATTTTATTGTGTCACCCCGCTAAAATAAATCACAAAAGACTACCTTTCCTTTCCTTATATGGCAAACAGAGAAGAGGAACTTCGTTACAAATTTCCATTTAGAAACGGGCTCGGCCTGCTCTTAGCCGAATTAGTTCTCTTCGACGGACTTGTATTAAAATATGTTTTCCCGAAAGTTTGAGATAGAGTATCCATGATCTGCAAAACAGAAAACCAGCTTGAACCCAGAATGAACATTCGCCATAAGGTAGCGCATTGTCATTTCTTTTTTAGCTAATTGAAGGTCGTAGAGATGGAAAGGCCATCAAGTAGGATAAAGTCGAATTAATCCATATGAACCATCTCTTTAAGATCAATATTCTCAACTTTTAAACCGTTATTTTTATTTTTTACATAGCCGTCGTTTGTTTGATCGCTATTTTAGAATTGT
>JBLIDT010000057.1:0-8131 GCA_047632755.1 Cryomorphaceae bacterium | reverse complement strand
TCCGTATGCAAATAGCGTAACGTATTGCTGGTTTCCATTTACCGAAAACTCAACAACTCCTAGCTCCAAAGCCGAGCAAATCTGTTCCGGATCAATAGTCACTTCTACGAAAATGAAAATACTGTCGTTGGGTCCTATTTCGATATCACGAACTGTAGAACCAGAAATTCCATCGACGTTAACTCTAAATGGGTCGTATCTATCACACGAATCAATCACCGAAATTCGATCGATGACGACGAACTCATCTGTGCGATTGTAAACTTTGAGTAACCTGGTAGCGGAACCAATACTTTGAAAGACCGTATCAAAACTTACCGTGTCGGTAGAGAACGCCAATCTGAAGTCAGGAGAGGTATTGAATTCTTCTTTTTTACATCCGGTAGCAAGTACCCCGATGAGAAGAACAATCAAAATAGCTGGGTAATAAAAACGTTGAACTCGGATTTCCACTAAGATATAACTCCTTTTCTGCCGACAATATTACAATTTTGCTCTGAGTATTTTTAGAATTAAAAGGTTTCCGTACATTTGCAGCCCGAATAACAATACAGTCATGAGAAAAGGAATTCATCCTGAAGAATATAGAAAAGTGGTATTTAAGGACATCGCAGCAGATTTCGCCTTTTTATCACGTTCAACCGTAGAATCGAAAGAGACCATTAAATGGGAAGACGGTAACGAATACCCATTAGTGAAGTTGGAGATTTCAAGCGAATCTCATCCCTACTTCACAGGAAAAATGCAACTTGTTGATACCGCTGGTCGGGTTGATAAGTTCCGTAAGCGATACGCGAAGTTCGAAAACAAATAATTTCGAAATAACTGTTTTTTTAAAAGCCTTCTCTTCATCGGGAAGGCTTTTTTGTTATCTTTTGGTTCCATGAAGACATTTCTTATTGATGTAGACCGAAGGAGATTACTGCCTCTCACCTTTTCAAAGCCCGCCTGCAATCTATTGGTAGGCATAGACTCGATAAGCGAAAAATGGGGAAGTGCACTCCAAACAGAGCTATTTAGCTTAACGGCGTCTTATCTCGGCTTGAACGAAGATCCAGAAGAAGTGAACCTTCTCATTCATGGAACATCTATTCCGAATGCAGCCTTGGTTGAAGCGATAGCCGAATTAAGTGAAGATCAAATTCTGACCCATCGAGGAAGATTCATTGCCGTGAAGGCTGGCAAAGCTGAGATTAGCGAAGTCCAAAAGAAAATTGATGACGGTGAAGCAATCTCCTTTACCTTTTTTGATCGCGAAGAAGTTCACTTCAACTCCGACCTTACAGTAATCGAAAAACCGTCTGATATTTTTACTCATAATGGAGAGGTACTTCGAGAAGACTTCAAGCGACTTTCTAAAAATTACCACAGCACAAACTTCAGTAGTGATGTCTCTACAAAAGGAGACGAAATCTTTGTAGAAGAAGGTGCAAAGTTGAGTCATTGCGTGCTCAACGCGAGTGAAGGCCCCATCTATATTGGTCGTGACGCGGAAGTAATGGAGGGCAGCTTGATTCGCGGGCCGTTTTCATTGGGCGCGAACTCCACCCTGAAAATGGGCGCTAAAATTTATAGCGACACGTCCATTGGCAAGCACTGCAAAGTAGGCGGAGAAGTCGGCAATTCTATCATTAACGATTATTCCAATAAAGGTCACGACGGGTACCTCGGAAATTCTGTGATCGGATCATGGTGCAATCTTGGCGCAGACACCAACACCTCGAACCTAATGAATACTTACGGTGAGGTAAAAGTTTGGGACTACTCTCGAGAAGCCATTGTGCCTACTGGCCGCCAATTTCATGGACTCATCATGGGCGATCACGCGAAAACTGGAATCAATACCATGTTCAATACCGGAACCATCGTAGGAATGTGTGCCAACATATTTGGAGGTGGATTCCCCGATAAGTTCATCCCTTCCTTTTCATGGGGTTCACCTGACAATGGTTTTTCGGAATTCAGAATGGATAAAGCGGAAGAAGCTGCGAATGCTATGATGTCTCGCAGAGGAATAAAACTATCCAAACGTGACAAAGATGTATTCTTTCATGTCGCAGAACACGACAGAAAGTACCGAAAATAGTTTACACCCCACTTTGGCACGACGCTTGACTTTTGCGGCAGTGTTATAAATTGAGCGCCAGTTCTGACAGATTGGCGCACTTTGGAAAAGAACAATTATGATCGAAAATAAACTTTGGGATCCACAAGACATGCAAAATATGGCTGAGAATGAGACGGAATTCATCCCATTAATCACAAACGAAGACGAAGCGGAAATGAACAGCGAGGAGACTCCTGTAGAACTGCCAATACTTCCGATTCGAAATACAGTACTTTTCCCTGGGGTGGTTATCCCCATCACTGTAGGAAGAGATAAAAGTATTAAGCTGATTCAAGAGGCATACAAGAGCAAAAGCTTGGTAGGTGTGGCTAGTCAAAAAGAGCAATCGATTGAAGACCCTCAGTTCGATGATTTAAACAAGATCGGAACCATCGCTAAGATCATGCGTTTGCTCAAAATGCCCGATGGTAGCACGACGGTTATCATTCAAGGTAAAAAGCGTTTCGAACTAATCGAACCAGTATCAGAAGAGCCCTACCTCAAAGCCAGAGTGAAAGAGTTTGCTGAGATAAAACCTGAGACTGGAAAAAGAAAATTCCAGGCATTGGTTGATTCGCTTAAGGACTTGGCCCTTCACATCATTAAGCTTTCGCCAAATATCCCTTCGGAAGCACAATTTGCCATAAAGAACATTGAGAGCCACAGTTTCTTGGTCAACTTCATTTCGAGCAATATGAACGCGGAAGTGAAGGACAAACAGAAGCTTTTGGAAATTGCCGATTTGCGCAAACGCGCTGAATTGGTGCTGGAATACCTCAGCAAAGAATTGCAAATGCTCGAGCTGAAGAATGACATCCAATCAAAGGTCAAAGTCGATATCGACCAGCAGCAACGCGAATACCTCCTCCATCAGCAGATGAAGACCATCCAAGAAGAATTGGGTGGTAATCCTCAAGAGGAGCTCGTCGCGGAAATGTTGAAGCGAGCAGAGACAAAAAAGTGGAACGAGAAAACGGGTAAGGCTTTTCACAAAGAGCTGGATCGTTTGAGAAGAATGAATCCACAGGGGGCAGATTACTCGGTTCAGCTGAACTATCTGGAAACCCTTTTGGAACTTCCTTGGCAGGATTACTCCAAGGATAAATTTGACTTAAAAAGAGCTCAAAGAATTTTAGACCGCGATCATTACGGACTCGAAAAAGTAAAGGAGCGAATCATTGAACACTTGGCTGTGCTAAAGCTCAAAGGTGATATGAAATCGCCTATTCTTTGTCTTTACGGACCTCCAGGTGTGGGTAAAACCAGTTTAGGAAAATCCGTTGCCGAAGCATTGGGAAGAAAATACGCACGTATGTCTTTGGGCGGTTTGCGCGACGAAGCAGAAATTCGAGGTCACCGAAAAACGTATATCGGTGCATTGCCAGGAAGAATTATTCAGAACATCAAAAAAGCGGGCACTTCTAATCCCGTTTTCATTTTAGATGAATTGGATAAGCTCGGCAGAGATTCACACGGTGATCCATCATCGGCTATGCTAGAAGTGCTCGACCCCGAGCAAAACTCGACTTTTTACGACAACTATGTTGAGCTCGACTACGACCTTTCTAAGGTCATGTTCATTGCCACGGCAAATAGCCTGAACACCATCCATGCAGCCCTTCGCGACCGCATGGAAATCATAGAGGTAAATGGCTACACTGTAGAAGAGAAAGTAGAGATCGCCAAAAAGCACCTTTTACCAAAGCAGATCAAAGAAAATGGGCTCGGCAAGGAAATGATCAAAGTCGGCAAGCCTGTTTTTGAAAAAATCGTGGAGGAATACACGAACGAATCAGGAGTGCGAGGACTCGAAAAGAAAATTTCTAAGTTGGTTCGAAACAGAGCCAAGGAAATTGCGATGGAGGAAGAATTCGTTCCAACGATCACCGTTGATCAGCTGGAAGATATATTGGGTCCATCGCACGCAAAAGACAAATACCAGGACAATGACGTAGCTGGAGTTGTAACAGGGTTGGCTTGGACACCGACAGGCGGAGATATTTTATTTATTGAAAGCTCCCTCACCAAAGGAAAAGGGAAGCTTACCCTGACAGGAAACTTAGGTGACGTGATGAAGGAGTCAGCAATGATTGCTTTGGAATACTTGAAGTCTCACAGCGATGCGCTCGGACTAGACCAAGAAATTTTTGACAATTGGAATGTCCATATCCACGTGCCTGCGGGAGCCACACCAAAAGATGGACCTTCTGCTGGAATCACATTGCTTACTGCGCTAGCATCTATTTTCACCCAGAGAAAAGTGAAAAAGTATTTGGCAATGACGGGAGAAATCACACTACGCGGAAAAGTACTTCCTGTAGGTGGAGTGAAAGAAAAAATCCTAGCCGCCAAGCGTGCCAACATCAAGGAAATCATCATGTCTTCAAAAAATGAGAAAGACTTGAAAGAGATCAATCCAAAGTATATCGATGGATTGACTTTCCATTTTGTAGATGACATGATGGAAGTAGTTGAGAAAGCCCTGTTGACTCAAAAAGTGGCAGAACCCCTCAAAGTCGCTTAAGTCTAGCAAGTTTTTAAACCCTCGGCAATAGACTAGAATATTTTGCGTTTTTTGCACCGAGATGTATAAACGGTTACTAACGATAGTCCTAGCACTATCTGGTTTTTCTCAAGTTTTTTCACAAGACAATGGGCAAACCAACTTTCAAATTCTTCAACTCATTTCCCCAGCCAGAATAGCTGCCTTGGGGGGAAATGCCATTGCCGTAAAAGATGGCGATTTGAACTTAGGTTTGTATGCTCCATCTCTTCTAGACTCGTTGAGTTCTGACCAAATAGTTTTCGGTTACACTCCCTTTTTTGGCGAAGCAAGTATCATTCATGCAGGATATGCCAAGCACATCGACAGTGTGGGAACATTCTCTATCGGGATCACGAGCTTAGGTTATGGTGATTTCTCTATGACCACAGAGACAGGAGAAGTAATTGGTTCCTTCAATGCAGGCGAATATCTTTTTCAAGGAGGCTATGGACGCCAAATCAATGAGCGATTTTCAGTGGGTGGAAATCTGAAATTTATTCTCAGCGAATTGGCCGAATACAAATCAACAGCCATGGCCGCTGACTTTAGTGGTACTTTCTACAATGCCGAAAAGCTTTTCACGGCTACCGTGTTAATCAAGAATCTAGGAACCTCACTAAGCAGCTACCGCGATGGCGAGAATGAAACCTTGCCGTTTGAGATTCAGGCTGCTTTTTCTAAAAGGCTGGCCAAAGCGCCCATTCGATTTTCAGTTATCGGAGAAAACCTTCAACGCTGGGATCTCACTCCTGAGCGAACCATCACAGAAATTGATCCGATAACGGGTGAAGAGGTGGTAACAAACCCTGGAGGTTTTGGTGAAAACCTGATGAGGCATTTGGTATTCAATGCCGAGATTCTGCTCACGGAGAATTTCAATTTGAGACTGGGATACAATTACAACCGACGGCAGCAATTGAAGATTGATGACAATCCTGGAGGGGCAGGAATTACATATGGCCTTGGCTTTCGGGTGGCGAAAATCCATATCAGCTATGCTCGAGCCGCTTACAGTGTGGCGGGGGTCAGCAATCATTTCACGCTGGGCTTCAAATTCGACGATTTCAAAAAGTCATAACCGCATTCCAGTCAGGTATTCCTATCTTCGCCAGCCGTGGAAAGAAAGATAAACATAGCCATAGATGGCTATTCATCCTGTGGGAAAAGCACCTTGGCAAAAGGGCTCGCAAAAGCACTGAACTACTCCTACATTGACTCAGGCGCAATGTATAGAGCTGTCACGCTTTTCGCCATCCGAAATAACTTAACGAATAAGGAGGAAGTTAACGATCAAGGATTGATCGACAATCTATTTTCCATTGATGTTGATTTCATTAATAAAAATGGAATCAATACCACACGCTTGAATGAAGAAGAAGTGGAAGATGAGATTCGTTCGCTCAACGTTTCTTCTCTGGTGAGTCAGGTAAGTCTCATACCTGAAGTAAGGGGAAAGTTACGCGTGATGCAGCAAAAGGCAGCTCGAAATGGCGGCGTGGTGATGGATGGCAGAGACATCGGTAGCGCTGTGCTTCCAGATGCGGAACTGAAAATTTTCATGACTGCCGACCCCGAGGTGCGCGTAGAAAGAAGATTTGCCGAGCTGGCAGCGAAAGAAGAACAACTGACCCGTGATCAAGTCAAGCGAAATATAACTCATCGGGATAAGATGGATACGAGCAGAAAAGAAAACCCTCTCATTCAAGCAAAGGATGCTCGTGTTCTAGATAATACAGACGTCACACAAACAGAGCAACTCGATCTAGTTCTGGAATGGGCTCTAAAAATCATCAAGGAGTAGCAAGCGTTTCATCAAGAACCTGTTCCACATTTCTAATTTCATCATAAAAGGAAAGTATTTTCTGCATTACAGCGTCCACAATTGCGTCTGGACATGAAGCTCCGCTGGTTAAGACAATGCGCAATGGAGTTTTCGTATTCAACCAGTTTCGAGATATTTCCATTTTCTTCTCCGGATAATTAAAATGGTGAATCTCATCTTTGCCCTTGATCTCATCGGCGGCGCTGATAAAAAAGGTGGGCATCTGTTCTTCACAAAGTTCAACAATGTGAGAAGTATTTGAACTGTTATACCCCCCGACTACCAGAGCAAGATCTGCGCCTTCTTCCAAAACGCCCACTGTAGCTCTTTGATTATCATTGGTCGCATAACACAAGGTATCTCTCGTATCGGCAAAGTGACTTTTGTAGTCTCCCTCACCAAAAACATCAATCATCGTTTGTTTGAAGTAATCTGCGATCCCTTGCGTTTCGGTAGCGAGCATGGTGGTTTGATTCACCACCCCTACTCTATTGAGATCTTTACTGGCATCAAAGCCCGCGCTATACTTTCCCTCAAACTCTTGGTAAAACTGTTCTACTGGTCTTTCCTTCCGAATAAACTGCGCCAAGGTCTCCGCCTCTTTCATGTTCAGTATCACAACAGATGGAGCCCCCTGGTAGCTGTGTGAAAATGTTGCTCGCGTTTCTTCGTGTTTAATTTTGCCGTGGATGATCACCGAAAAATCGTCTTTCCCTAATTGATCTGATCGTTTCCAAACCTTCTCAACAAACGGACATGTCGTGTTGTACTTCTCAATCTGAATACCCTTTTCGGAAAGCAATTTCATAATCTCCACCGTCGTTCCAAATGCTGGGATGATGACAATATCATCTGCTTGGAGTTCATCCCAATCCACGAATTGGTTTCCTTGAGTATCCATAATAAACTTGATTCCTTTGCTTTCCAGATCAGCGTTTACCGTTGGATTATGAATCATTTGACTGAGAAGAAAAATCCTCTTCCCAGGGTTCTCTTCTACCGCTCGGTATGAAATCTCAATTGCATTCTCTACACCATAGCAGAATCCAAAATGACGCGGAACCAAAAATTGTACGGGACCAAAATCCAAAATAGAAGGTGAAAAATCTTTCTTTCTTGGGTCTGTAATTTTTCGCGCTTCTTTCACTTTCGCGATAATAGGTGAACGATAGAATTCAGGAACTTCGAAGCTTTTCATGTAGAGTATCTGTCTTGTGGGCAGAACAGCAAATTTAGAATAATGTTTGCTTGCTAATAAATGGATTCACTGGAATGAGGAGATAATAGCGAATGACCGTCGAGAAAATCTCTTCTAGAAAGACTCCGCAAAGTATTGGTGTTTAATTGTTGGAAAACATTACCTTTGCGCCTCTTAAAAACGAGGCGTTATGGCTGCCTCTTTAATAACCCTGCTTACATCTGCCATAAAGATGTGATACAAAGAACTGCCTTATTTCTATGGCAAATGACGAAAAAAAGGTTTCTGAGGAAACCAAAAACACTCAAGTAGCTGCTGAATCTAAGCCTGCTGAAACTCAAGAAAAAGTAACAGAAAGTACCGAGGAAACTGCGAAAGCGGAAGAGCCGAAAGCTGAGGTTACCGAAGAGACTCCTAAAACTGAGGCTAGCGCCGAAACAACTGAAGCCAAGCCTGTAG
>JBLIDT010000056.1:0-8934 GCA_047632755.1 Cryomorphaceae bacterium | reverse complement strand
AGCGGCAACCGAGAATTTACTCTACGGTATGAATTTGGAGGGTACTGTTTTCTCTCATGGAGAAGAGGGCCTTGCTCAGGAAACGCTAGTCAATATGTCTGAACGCGTCTTCACCATCTCATCAGCTACTTTGAGCGTGGACGAGCAAAACGAGGTGTTGGAATTTAGCCTCTTCCCGAATCCTACCGACAACGGTACCGTTCAGTTGAATTTCGATGGCAAAGCAGGCGACCTTTACAATTTGGTAGTGCTAGACATTCAGGGTAAAAAAGTCCTTCAGCGCAATCAAGTGAAATCGGGCTACCAGCTTGACGTCAATAGGCTGAACGAAGGTTTGTACCTCGTAAGTTTGTACAATGATGCTACACTGAGAGGAGTGAAAAAGCTCGTAGTAAGAAAGAACTAATATACTTCCGTTTTGAGTAAGCGATGGGTGCTGTTGGGCTTGGTTTTTTGTCTCGGACTTTCTTGTACCAAAGAAGAGAGCGATGAAAACGAGGGCATCAATACGTCGTCTGTATTGGTCATTCCCGAAGGCTTTCCCTCGATGGAATTTCCCGAGGACAATCCTTTTACCGTAGCCAGTTACGAGCTGGGAAAGAAGCTTTTCTTCGATCCTATTCTTTCACGAGATTCTTCCATCAGTTGCGGTTCTTGTCATTTGCCTGGAAAGGCATTCAGCGATGAGTTTAGCGTGAGCCTCGGGGTAGATGGAGCGGCAGGAACCAGAAATTCGCCCTCTCTAGCAAACGTTGGTTACCACCCCTACTTTATGCGCGAAGGTGGCGTTCCCACTTTGGAAATGCAGGTGCTCGTGCCCATTCAAGAACACAACGAATTTGATTTCAACATCGTACTCATTGCCGAAAGGCTAAACCAACACCCCGAGTACGTAAAGATGAGTCTCGAAGCATACGGCCGCAGCCCCGATCCATTCACGATTACCCGCTCAATCTCAAATTTTCAAAGAACCTTGATCAGCGGAAACTCTGCCTACGATCAATTTGCCCTTCAAGGAAACACCATTGCTCTCAACCTTTCGGAAAAGCGGGGCATGGATCTCTTTTTTAGCGATGAATTGGCCTGCGGTTCCTGCCACGCTGACTTCAACTTTACCGACTATTCCTTTGGCAACAATGGGCTCTACGCGGCCTACCTCGATGAGGGCCGAAGGCTTTTGACGGGACTCGAATCGGATAGAGCCTTGTTCAAAGTTCCCTCCTTGAGAAATGTGGAGTTGACGGGACCATACATGCACGACGGCTCGATGGCCTCGCTGCAAGAGGTTATCTTGCATTACGAATCAGGTGGGGAGGATCACCCCAACAAATCGGAGCAGATTCAAGGATTTGAATTGGACGAATCAGAAAGAGCCGATTTGCTCGCTTTTCTAAATTCGCTGACCGATACCGAGTTTATTACTAACCCGAACCACTCCCAATAGATTGAACTACATGAAGACATCTACTTTCGCCTTCTTTTTCCTTATTCTGATGTTCATGGTGGCTTGTCAAGATGACGGTGACGGTGACAAGAATGGAACTGAAACGCCCAATCTAGTCGTATTGGACGATACGCCTTATGCATTTGATGCGCAGGGTTTGCCACCGCCAACTGCTTTGCAAGCAGACAATGCGCTGACCGAGCAAGGAGTCAAGCTGGGAAAGATGCTCTTTTTTGAACCCATGTTGTCCAAGAATGAAGTGATGTCTTGCGGATCATGTCACAATCAAGCGACTGGATTCTCTGATATCGCTCAGTTCTCTGTTGGGGTTGATGGTCTTTTCGGTGACCGCCAAGCCATGGCCGTATTTAACTTGGCGTGGCACACCAACGAGTTCTTCTGGGACGGGAGAGCAAACCTCTTGCGAGACCAAGCCCTGATGCCTATCACAGATCCGCTGGAGATGAACGAGACACTGGACAATGTGGTGGCCAAACTTAGCGCTAGCGACCTCTACCCAGATCAATTTATTCGCACTTTTGGTGATGAAGAGATTACTCCCGAGAAAATGGGATTGGCGATGGAGCAGTTTATGTTGAGCATCGTGTCGGGAAACTCCAAGTACGACCGATACCAGCAAGGCGTGGAAGAGCTGACCGAAAGTGAAATGCGCGGACTCGAATTATTTGAAATGGAATACAACCCATTCTTTCCTGAGTTTTCGGGTGCCGACTGCCAGCACTGCCACGGAGGGCCAAATTTCGAGAACGACCTCTACATGAACAATGGCTTGGACAGCGATGCCGAGTTTCAGGACATTGGCCGCGAAGCTGCCACAGGAGACCCGGCCGACAAAGCCAAATTCAAAGTAACCACGCTGCGCAATATTGCACTGACTCCTCCCTACATGCACGATGGTAGATTTGCCACCCTCGAAGAAGTGGTAGACCATTACAACGAAGGCATCAAGGCCTCCTCTACCGCAGATGGGGCCATTCTAGCCACGCAGACTACCGGGCTTATGCTCACCGATCAGGACAAAACTGACCTGGTAAACTTCCTCCATACCCTCACCGACGAGTCTTTCGCCAGCAACACTGAGTACGCGAATCCTTTTTAAGAGATCTTACCGACAAAGCAACGGTGTTATTGACCGAAGGGAAGTAATCGAGAACACTCGAAGGTCACTCTGTCCTCATCGGTAAATGGTGTCATGTATCTCGCCAAAACCTATTAGAGCAACTTTTCTATATATGAATTCGTCATCCTCCCAAATCGAAACTACTACCATGAAAAAAATCATCGCCTCAATCATTTTGGTCTCAGCCGCTCTTTTTGCAAACGGACAATGTTCTTCTGTATCCGTTGCGGTATCGTCATCTGATACTACCTATGCGCAGCTCTACCATCCGGGATTTTTCAATATTCCCTCCGGCTTTGCCAATACCTGCGAGTGGGAAGTGACCACGTTCTTGGGCGAGGTCGTTTTTGAAGCCGCAACTTCAGGCGCCGCATTCGAACAGGGATTGGTGCTCTTTGATCATACCGTTCCCATTACAGATTCTATGCAAGTTACCGTGGCCATTACAAACACGATTGAGGGAATCACCTGCACCATTAGCGACACCTTGTACTGGGAAGAAATAGAGGTGCTTCCGGGTGCGTTTATTGGAAATTGGGCCGTGCTGAATAGCGAAGGAGGCGTAGAAGAAGTGCTTACTTCTACTGCCGAATATGGGAGAGAAGAGAATGATTTCAAGGTATTTCCGTCTCCATTCGATAATTATTTCCAGATTGAAGGCAGCCAAGATCTTTACTCGCTCAGCATTCTCAACTTGAGTGGACAAGTGATAGAGTCCTACACCAATGTATCGCGCCTTGAAAAGGTAGAAGTGAGCCATCTTCCTTCGGGCATGTACTTCGTTCAATTTCAAAGTGCCGATCGTTCCACCTTTGGTGTTAAAAGGATGGTAAAGGCGAAGTAGTCGCACAATCTGTCTTTCCAAGACTTTTCACCGAGCGAAGGGAAGTAATCGATTTGTCAGTTCGAGTGGCACGCTCTCGCAGGAAGCGGGTTGTAACTTATCTACAATGAGGATCGAGGAAGTGGAACGTAAACTCATGTTCTATTAAACCTTTTCCGTTTTGTGCAATCCAAAGGCCATAGAAACCCCGTAAGGGAAATCATATCGACTGACTTATGAAAATAAAAAGCTTCTTAATTTCTGGAAATTCTTTCTTTATTGGAACCCTCTTAATTGCAGGAATACTGCTCACAGCTACTTCTTGCGATGATGACGATGACGACGACGTAGATGACTGCGTCCAAACGACGTGGTACGAAGATGCCGATACCGACGGATTGGGAAATCCCGACTCTAGCCAATCTGCCTGCACCCAGCCTGCGGGATACGTGGCCAATAATACCGATCCCGACGATACCACTGCCAGTTTATCCCTTCACGCAGCTTTTGCCGAATTTGATGCCGACAACTTCTCCATCTACTTAGACGGAAACGAAGTGGTTATAGAATCAAACGGCCTTCCCAATCACACCTCTCCGTATTGGTCGAATACGACCGAAAGAAGCACCATCGACCCAATGGGAAATAATCTGGTAACGCCGGCTTCAGCTGAGAATCATCCGCTTTTTGTCGAGCCTACGGTCACTTCATACGAGTCCATGGCGCCTGGAAACATTGACAACTTCAACGGAATGTATGAACTGCGCGTGCCCGTAAGTCCAGAACTGGCTGCGTCTACGTCTGCCACAGGCCTCGGCGCCATTGGTATGGCCGTGAGTGGTTCCATGATTTACAATGACCAAGAAGGTCCAAATGTGCCATTAAACGATGCACTGCCATCGCTCGATTATACGGCAGCGCACACCGGACCGCAGAGTTACCACTACCACTTGGAACCCAAAGCGTGGTCTGATGACGATGATGTTTTGATCGGAATCATCTCCGATGGTTTTTTCCTTTACGGAAGAAAGTGCAACGCTACCGCCGATTACCCAACAGACCTCGATGAGTCGGGCGGACACGTAAGCACCACACAACATGCCGTTTCTCCAGAGTACCACTACCACATCAAGAACGAACTTTTCCTCAGCACTTACTACCTATTGTTTGCCGAAGATTACCAAGGCACACCCAATGCCATTCAGTAAAGCACTCTTATTTCTATTGCCAGTAGTGCTGGCGGGATGCCAAGTTGAGGTGTCCTCAGATTCTCACCAGACCTTAGCAGAGGCACCTGTATGGGTAGATGAGGTGCCTGCAGATTCGCTGGAGTTGCGCCCCAATGAGGGGCTGATGCTGTACCACGGCGAGCCCTTTTCGGGAAAGTCGCAAAAAGTGGTCGACGGCATTGCCTCGGCAGAAGTAAACTACTGGCGTGGCAAGAAATCGGGAAAGCACACCCTGTGGTTTGCCAATGGCACCAAAAGCTATGAGTGCGCCTATGCCAGGGGCAAAAAGGAAGGCAAGTCATACAGCTGGTGGAAGAACGGAAACTTGCGGTCTGAATCCACCTTTGAAAGCGGTGCCGCGCATGGCGTACAAAAGCAATGGTACATTTCGGGCAGCCTTTTCAAGCAATTGACTTTGGTGGATGGAAAGGAGGAAGGCATGCAGCAATCGTGGCGAGAGAACGGCAAGCTCTATTCCAATTACGAAGCGAAGAACGGCCGCATTTTTGGTCTCAAGCGCTCAGAACTCTGTTATGAATTGGCGGATGAAAAGGTTCAGTAAATCTACAGCATGGCTATGCGGCCTTTCGGCAATGGTGCTGATGGGCTGCGGCGAAACCCCCACCAAAGAGAGTAGGGTAGAGCAGCTTCCTTATTATAGCGAAGCCAGCTTTACGCCAAAATGGATCACCCCCGGCGATGCGCAGCTCGACGATTTTCACCGCATCCCTCCTTTTCAATTGATCAATCAGGACGGCGAGATCATTACCGACGAAACGTTTGCTGGCAAGATTTACATCACCGATTTCTTCTTTACCAGCTGTCCAGGTATTTGCCCCGAGATGACCGAGAGTATGGCCGTATTGCAGGAAGAGTTCCTCGACGATGAGGCCGTTCTGCTCCTGTCGCATTCTGTTACCCCCACCATCGATTCGGTGAGTGTGCTCAAAGCTTATGCCGACCTCAAAGGCATCCAATCGGAAAAGTGGCACTTGGCTACCGGCGATAAAGCTGAGATCTATTCCCTCGGTCGACAATCCTACTTCGTGGAGGAAGACCTAGGCCTTGAAAAAACCGACGATGAATTCCTCCACACCGAAAACTTCGTTTTGATCGATCACCAAGGCCACATCCGCGGCATATACAATGGCCTCAAGACTGCCTCCATTCAGACCCTCATTGCCGATGTGAAAACCTTGAAAAAGGAAATGGTCCATTAAGAATTAGAAAGGCATCGGTAGGTACCTTTCTCCAAAAGTAAGTTTAGATCCCTCTCAGGGGTAAAGATTTGTCAGTTCGAGTGGCACGCTGACGCAGGAAGAGGCTTGTAACTTATCCGCCTCAGGAGGATTGAGTACCGCTTTGAAGCACACTCTCTCGCCCTAAAATAGCTTGATTTCTCAACCTATTTCTGTGCATCTCCTAATTAAGGCCTTCGCTTGTCCTTCCTTATCGGAAATGAATTCGCGGAGAGATATAAAGCGCAACCCGCAGTGTTTTTGCCAAAAAGAGGGTGATTTTCTTTTTTCGATCTTCATTATCTGACGTTTTGAGTACCAGATTACCCTCAAAGCTCCTCCAATTTTGCCATTTCCTACTTTAAATCAGAGCGAGTTCGCTCCGTTTAAGGACAGGTTTCACCCTTCAAAGCTTCTTTTAGCGGTGTGAAAAGTGCTTTTAGGCGTGAAAAGTGATTTGACGATAGTAAAAGCTTTCTGAACGGCTATAGAAAGCCTTTTAACGGCTATAAAATCTTCTTAAGTCAGTGAAAAAAGTACTTTAATGGGTGTTAAAGTGCTTTTATGCGTGAAAAGTTCTGCTGCCGTTTAAAAAGTCTTTGACGCATGTAAAAGCTTCTTGATCGCGTGCAATAACTCTTTGAACGGCCGTAAAACAGCTTTTGAAGGGTGTGAGATCTTTTTGAACAACTGCAAAAAGTGCTACTGAGTCCTTTTAAAGCTTTTTTTACGGGTAAATAAAATATGTTATTACCTGTAAATCAGTGCGTAAACTCATTAAAAAGGAAGGGGTAGGGTTTTTTCTTAGAAAATAGAAGTGTTTCCCTATAGATGGTTTGGGTGTGGTGTATTAGCTTAGTCATGTGTTAGAACCAAGGTTTGATATTTGTACGCAATCAGACTTTGCCTTCTGTGAAACGCTACTATTTACTGGCCCATAAACGGCATAATACGCCGCTGAAAAAAAAAGCTGAAAAAGAAATTGATTATCACTGATTTCAGTGATAGGATTGGGTCAATAAAATAGTATATTTAGCTTAGTATTAGAAAGATAAGGAGGACCCTCCATGAAACGAGGGGAAAGTGTTTTCTTCTGAGGAAAATGGCCCCCCCACTTTGGGGCATTGTGTGAGATTGCACTTGGTGGCATGAATAAGGACTGTTTTTGAAGTTTTAAACTTCTCTAAGCGGAACGTGATATTTAAATTTTAAATAAGCAGCTAATGAAGGGAGGTTCAAATCTTTTCATCGTTTTTTTACTACTTACTGCATTGCAGGGATCCTGCATGCCGGGTATATATTGTGAAAACTGTGAGTCTACGGTGGACGATCAATTTGTATCAATTGAAGAAAATGCGCGCTTTGAGATCGAGGAATTTGAATTTATTCATGACCTGTGGTCCAAAACGGGTCATCTAGGCTGTAAGGTCAAGAACATATCGGCTTTTGATCTAACGATTGATTTGACCAAAACCCTTTACGCCAGCACTCGGCTTGCTACGCCTTATTTCAGTGATAGTGAGATTATTTATCCAACGGGGGCGAGTGCATTCTCTGCAATTAAGATTTATAGTAATCCGAGAGTAATTGTTGTTCTTCCAAATAGATATAGCCTTGCAGGTGGTTTTTGGATAAGCAACGGATACATCAATGAATGCGATTTTAAACCATATCCGTTCTTAAAGGACTCGACTTATTTTGTCTGTGACATAGACAATATACCCGTGGTATTTTCAAACATGGTTTCCTATGAATCAGAAGGAGAAACCTATCGGGTAGAGCACGAATCTTATACATCTCGTGTTACAAATTTAACAGAAGCCAAAGCTCTAAAGGCGGTATGCCGGGATGAGTTGGGGAATAAACTATATGTTTCTAATAATGCATTTGCTTTAGGTGGGCCTAGTTCGTTTTACTAAAAATAGGTAAGGCGATAAGGGTTTCTAATAAGGTATTTTATAGACAGTATTCATACTTCACTTTTAAAAACTAATGATATGAAACTATTTATTTTGACGATTATCCTATTAACTTTTTGCTCGAAAATCAAAGCGCAGACATGTGACGAAATAATGGAGCATGTCAAATCCTTAGGCGACGGCAAAACTTACACCAGCTGCGATGGCGATGCTATTTCAAAAGTGACCTTTTATGGCGAGATGATTAATTGCTATGAATACTACTTTGCTGTGGTATGTTTCAAACAGGAAAATCCCTACGATTGTAGTGAATACGTCTATCTAGTGGAGTCAAGCACCGAAACGGTTTATTCAACAAACTATATCGCCAACGCAGGACAGGCCTTTTTGGATTTTATAAAACCTCACAGTAATAATTTGGGCTGCGCACCAAACATTGATTAGCTGATGCAATCGTATTCCAAGCAATTTGTAGTCTTACAAAGTTAATACCAGGCCTTAAAAAGATAGATATTGGCTTTGCTCTGAGAAATCGAAGGTTTCTTCCTGAATAAAAGGGGCTTTTCCTTCCAAAGAATTGGGTTTTTTCCTGAGAAAAAGCAGGCATTTACCCCTGTAGAATTTCGGCCTCGATCTGTATCTTGTGCTGACCTATCCGAGCAGTGATGCGTTGAGGGAAGTGTAAAAGAGGAAACAGAAGCATTCACAAATGGCGTTGCTGCAATGGATAAAGCATTGTTTCTAACCAAAGCCATTTGCTATGAGCTCAAAACCAAAGCGCGAATACCCCATATTCACCATCACGTCAAACGGTGACGGCACTTATAACTGGACCCTTTGGTCTGTCAATGCCCGGCCCCTTATGTCTGAAGTCAATGCAGCCATGGAACTAGCGAAGCTGGTTGAAAAGCTCTATACCATTAAAACGCACGTCGATACGTGTCATTTCAATCGGCAGAAACACCACGACAACGCGCATTACTTCTTTGATCAAGTAAGCGACAATCCGTTTGAGGTTTTGCACCGCAGTAAGTTATACCAGAGTATGCAGGCCGTAGATCGCGCCAAAGTCGCAGTGCAGCGCGATGCGCCACAAGCACCCATCATCCATATTGAGGACAAACAGTTGTAAGTGGGCGG
>JBLIDT010000055.1:0-10683 GCA_047632755.1 Cryomorphaceae bacterium | reverse complement strand
TATCCCAATCCCGCGAGGGATCGGGTAACGGTTCAATTGGTGACTGAGCGGAGCCGAAGTAACCGAATTGAATCGTTAAGAATCGTCGATCTTTCTGGAAGGAGCGTAGCAAGTTACCCTTGGAATGGAGCCGACTCCCGCACACTGAGCGGAGCCGAAGTGGATATTTCTGATTTGGCGTCGGGCCTTTACCTCTTGCAGGTGATCGGTCAAGAAGGCATTTTGGGAATGGAAAGACTGGTGATTGACTAAAGGTCAATTAGGGTGTTCGATATAATGTCCTCCCTCGTCTTCGATTCCTATCGTCATCGAATCCACTCCCTCCAAAGGGAGACAAGATCGCGCTATTAATTCTTCTTTGTCCGATTCTTAATTGAAAACGTCTAATTGATCATTTCTCAATCCTCGTCTCGATACAACGCTCTTCCTTCGTCAAAGCGCCACTCGACCTGACACCTACTTTTAATTATCTCCTTTTAGTCGATGAGCTCGCTGCGCTCGGTTCTTCATTGCCCAAATCTTAATTAATCATTGCACATTGCCAATTGAACTAAAGACTCAATAAGCAGAGACCTGCAAAATTCCCAACTGATCATTCCTAATTGATCACTGAATTTATCGACCTTCACGGCACCCTATGCTCGACTATCTTTTTCTCATTCCTACCAGTCCTAATCTCACAGAAGGCTCCTTGCGAAAGGATTTGCAAAAGCTTTGCTTTCAACAAGTGACCAAGCTGGAATCGAGTTTTGTGGTATGGCTCCTCGGCGATGCAGAGATCAATCATCCCCATTTTAAATCGATTGTTTGCCAAGGCACCTCAAAAGAGGAAAAACTAAGAGAGACCGGGGATAAATTGGCCGAGCTTCCGCGAATAGCAAAGTATGTGGTGCGCTTGGATGACGATGATTTGATCAATCCTGATGTCTTCGATAGATTGGCCAATAGCGACTTTGATATTGCGTATGATCTCAAGCACTTTTTCTACGATCTATCTACTGATTTGGCTTCTTTGCAAAAAAGAGACTGGATTCCGAATACGGCCATCATGGATTTTGAACAGGCTATGACAAAAGTCGAAGCCATCGGTGGTGCAGAGACGGAGGATGGGAAAAATTACCTCTTCGCTTGTGATCATTCCAGAGCATGGAGGTCTTTTTTCAGCGGTGGAAATATCGTCCACCCCAAGGAGTCGATTTACGTGCGAATCCTGAATCCCGAGAGCATTACGGCTACCGCAAGTGGCGAGTTTTCTGAAAACAACTACTTTCGCTACTTGCAAGGATTTGGAGTGTGGAAAGCCTCTTTGCCCGAAGCACTTGCACCCTTAAAAACTGATCTGATGACAATCAGAGAAAAACACTTCGGAGCGCCACTTAACTTCAAACCCAAAAGAGGCCTTTTTAGCAGATTGAAATGAGTTTAACAGATAAGATCAATACTTTTTCGGAGGCGGTTAAAGGCTTCAAGGTCTGTGTGATAGGCGAGACTATTGTAGACAAATTCATCGAAGTAAAATACGAGGGCCAGAGCATGAAGTCTTTCTGCCCCGTATTTCGGTATGCCCATTCTGATGGTCGCAGCAGTGAGCAGCAAGGTGGCGCGACCGCCATTGCCAATCACCTTCGGGATTTTGTGAAGCAAGTTGATGTAGTTACGAATGAGGGAAAAGAGATCGTAAAAACTCGACTTATTGATGCCGACGATTCCAAGAAGCACGTCGAAATCAATAAATTCGACCAAGGTGATTTCGGGCCTTTAGAAGTGAATGCCAACGATTATGATATTGTGATTGTAGCCGACTTTGGTCATGGTTTTTGCGATAAGCTAGAAGTCACTGGCCGATTTCACTACATGACCCAAACCAACAGCAACAATTACGGCTACAACCGCATGAGTAAATGGAAGTCCTTTCCGAAGAATAGTGCGTGTATGGATTTGCGTGAAGCCAGTCTTCAGGTCAATCGAAAAACCGATTTCAGCTCGAGAGATGCCATCAGGGAACTCTACAACTATGAGATCGGCGCCGATAAATTATTTCTCACTCTCGGTAAACGAGGATCGGTTTATTACGACGGATCCAACTACGTTCACCAGGATGTTTTCAAAGGACAAATTGTCGACACCATCGGAGCAGGAGATACCTTCTATGCCTTCGCCTGCTTGGCCGCCGAATTGAAGTTTGAAGACGTAAATGATGTGATGACCATTCCTTCATTGGCGGCAAGCCTGTCTTGTACTTGGCTTTGCAATGAAGAAGAAGTCACGCTCGAAAAATTGAAAAAACATGCAGCTCAGTTTATATAAATCGGCTTTCGATCAATTCTTTGCTGATCCTGAAATCATCAATGGTATCGAGCAATCCGTGGAATTGGTTCGACAAGCCAAGCGTGTCATCTTCATTGGCAATGGCGGCAGTAATGCCATCTGCAGCCACATGATGGAAGACTACATGAAGATAGCTGGAAAGCCTACGATGAGTTTTACCGACGCGGCCTTGATCACCTGTTTTGCCAATGATTATGGCTACGAAAATGCCATGAAGGAGTGGATCAACTTTTCTTTTCAGGAAGGTGATTTGCTCGTAGCCATCAGTTCCTCCGGCGAATCGGCCAATATTCTGAACGCAGTGAACGCTCACCAATCGAAAGGAGGAAAGGTCATGACGCTTTCGGGCTTCAAAAAAGACAATACGCTCTCTCAATTGGGAACAGTCAATTTCCAAACGACTACTGAGAATTACGGAATCGTTGAGTGTTTCCACCAAGTAATTCTACACATCATTTTAGATGAAATAGGCCAATGAAAAGAGTTCTCATAACTGGTGTAGCCGGGTTTATCGGCTCCAATTTACTCGACTACCTTTTGGAAAAGACGGATTGGCAGATTGATGGAATTGATAATTTCAGTACGGGTCGCCGAACCAATGTGGCGCATAATCTGGACAATGCCAGATTCAATTTGATCGAAGCTTCCCTCTTTGACCTCAAAACATTGAAGCCCTACGAGTGCGTTTTTCACTTGGCGGCATTGCCCAGAATCCAGCCGAGCTTTGAGCTGGTGACACAACACATCAAAGAAAATTTACTGGCTTCCATTCACCTGGTGGAGTTGATGATTGCCGACAATCATTTTCCACGATTTGTCAATAGTTCTTCGAGCGCCATTTATGGCACACCCGACTTGATACCGACTCCCGAAACGGAGAAGGTCGATTGCTTGAGTCCGTATGCCTTCCAGAAATACGAAGGCGAAAAATACTTTGAAATGCTCGCAACGAGATACCCCTTGGACTTTGTCCACTTGCGGTACTTCAACCCCTTTGGGCCGCGCAGTTTCAATCCCGAAAATAAGTTCAATGCCTACAGCTCGGTGGTTGGAATCTTTCTTTACCGAAAGGAGCAAAATCAGCCGCTCTTGATTACGGGCGACGGCTCGCAGAAACGCGATTTCATACACGTGAGCGATTTGGCGAAAGCCAACTTTATGGCAGCAGTGCACCCAGAAAAACTGAATACGGCTTTCAATATCGGAGCATCTGGAACCGTCTCGGTTCTAGAATTAGCACAAATGATCTCTGATGATTACGAATTCATTCCTCTAAGAGAAGGCGAGGCGGAGATCACCTATGCCGATGTGAGCAAAGCCAAAGCGGTAATGGGTTGGGAACCTGAATACGATTTAGAATCTTACATTAAATCTGTATTGGGATGATTCGAGGTTTCGCTTGTGGTGTTTTCGATTTGTACCATCCTGGCCATGTTTTGATGTTGCGCGATTGCAAGGCTCACTGCGGTCACCTTACCGTGGCTCTCAACCGTTCCGAAAACTTTAGCGAAGACATAAACCCTGGGAAGCGCAAGCCATTTTTCACTTTGGAAGAACGCCGAATGGTGCTCGAATCCATCAAGTACGTCGATGAAATTATCGACTACCAAACCGAGGAAGAGTTGACCGAGATCATGTCAAACGGAAATTACAACGTTCGTTTTCTGGGTGATGATTACGAAGGAAAACCGATTACGGCAGGCAGTGCCATTGAGAAGATTGTTTACATCGACCGCAGTCATGGCTACAGCACTTCAAAACTGGTGGAGCAGATCAAATCCGCCAGATGATCGAGTTAAAGCGCATTCTAATTGTGGCGTATTCTTTCCCCCCGCAAGGTGGAATAGGAGGTAGGCGCTGGGCAAAATTTGCCAAACAGTTCGTCCGCTCGGGAATTGAGGTAGAAGTCATTTCTGCCGATATGCCTGCTGAAACGGATAGTTCATGGAAAGCAGATGTTGAGGGAATCCCTGTATTCCGATTTAAGACTTCTTTTCCGTCTTCACTTAAAACTCAGCCTGAGCGTTTAGTTGATAAAGTGAAGTACCGAATGGCTTTGCGCAAAATGGTTTTGAGGACAAAAGGCACACCGTATGATCGAGCGGCGCTTGATCAATTGGCGTTTCGTTCTCTTTTCAATCAGCGGGTTGAGAAATTTAGGCCCGATGTGCTTATCGCTACCGGAGCTCCATTCGACTTGCTGTATTTTACTGCTATTGAACTGGAAAACCATCCTGAACTTCTTTCGCTAGCCGATTTGCGCGACCCTTGGGTCAACGGGTCGGCGTTTGGGTATTCCGCGCTTTCAGAAGAGAGACTGGATAACGAAAAGCAGAAAGAAGCCAAAGTGGTCGATACCTTTAATTTGGTGACGATGCCTTGGCCCGAGAACATTGAGGAGCTGAAGCAGAGATATCCCGAGCGAACGGAGAAACTTTCGGTATTGCCCCATTTTTTTGATGATGATGACCTCGAGACCGAGGGCAAAGTAGATAACCCGCCTGACCTTATTTATGGCGGTGCTATTTATGAAGGACTGGAATCTGCCTTGGCCGAGCTGAGTGCTTTTGCCAAAGCGAATAAACTAAAAACGGAAATCAGAACTTCAAGTCGAGTTGATGTATCGATTCAAAACGATTACTTCAATGTTTTGCCGCCGCTTGCGAGTAAATATTTCTTTGCTCGCGTGAAAGCATCAAAGTTTTCTTTGCTTTTTTTGCCGGAAGGCAAACGATACGGTTTGACCAAACTCTACGAACTTGCTGCCTGTCAAAACCCTATTTTGGCCATTGGCAAAGAGAGTAACTTGAGCGAAATGATTGAAGAAAAGTCTCTGGGACATTTTATAGATGTAGATCAGTTGACTGAAGGTTTGGCGAGAGCCACCGATCAAACGAGTCAATCCGGACCGAACCAAGACTGGTTTCGACGCCATTCACTTTCACTGATTACATCAGGCTTGACGGATTTGTTAAAAAGAGAACTCAATGAAAAGTAAGCGAAAAATCTGCGTCGTCGTGGGTACTCGACCCAATTTCATTAAGGTGACTCGCTTCAAAGAAGTGGCTGCAACTTACGGTGATCTTGATCTTGAAATCGTGCACACGGGCCAGCATTATGATGACAAGATGGCCAGTATTTTTTTCGATCAATTTGGTTTGAGACCAGATCATTTTCTTCATGTCGGACAAGGAGAGCCTTTCGTCCAGATAGCCGAGACCATCGAGAAACTTGGAGAACACTTTAAATCTACTGAGCCTGATATAGTGGTGGTGGTGGGTGATGTAAACTCGACTTTGGCAGCAGCCATCGCTGCAAATAAATGCGGAATCGCCGTGGCGCATCTCGAAAGTGGTTTGCGCAGCCACGACCGCGATATGCCAGAAGAACACAACCGAAAGGTCGCTGATATTTTGGCAGACATTCATTTCATAACGGAAGACTCTGGATTGGAAAATCTCAGAGCAGAAAAAATCCAAGAGACGGGATTGACTTTCGTGGGCAATACAATGATTGACACCTTGGTGGCTTTTGCCGATCAAATTCAAGAGTCAACCATCGTTGAAGATATCAAGGCCGATCGTGATGATTTTGCTTTGGTAACTATTCACAGGCCGTCGAATGTAGATACCAAGGAGGGCCTAATGCTGGTCTTGGATGTACTTCGCGAACTGTCAAAGAAGATTAAAATTGTTTTTACGGCTCACCCTCGCACCACCAAACGAATGGAAGAGTGCGGAATCGTCGATGATTTCGGAGCTATCGACGGCTTGACTATTTTGCCTCCACTCAGTTATTTTGATTTTCAAAAATTGGTGGCCGACTGCCGCTTGGTGCTGACCGATTCGGGAGGAATTCAAGAGGAGACCACCTTTTTGCGGAAGCCTTGCCTCACCTTACGTCCGAACACGGAACGTCCGAGTACATTGACCATGGGAACCAATACCCTTCTTCCATTTGAAACAGGAAAAATCATGGAGGCGGCAGATACTATCCTCAATGGGAAGTACAAAAAAGGAGAGATACCCAACCTTTGGGACGGAAAGGCAACCGAGCGCGTTATGGAAAGGCTCGTTCAATTTTTGGAAAGCGGTCAATAGATGAAGATCCTCTACTACTCACCGCACCCTCAGCTGAAGATAGATGCCCCCACGGGTTATGGAACGCATATGCGCGAAATGATTTCCGCGTGGAGGAAGATGGGTATAGAAGTCAAAACTTTCATTGCAGGAGATCAAGGAAGTGAGAGTTACGGAGAAGCTCGTCCGTCAAAATTTGCTCGATTCAAGAAGTTGGTTCCAGCCATTCTTTGGGAAACCTTGAAAGATTTTCAGTTGATTCGATTCGATAAGAGTTTGGAGCCGCGTCTGATAGCTTTGATCAAAGAGTTTAAACCTGACTTGATATATGAGCGTGTAGCTTATCTGCAGAATTCGGGAGTGAAGACAGCCGAGAAGATGGGGATAAAGCATGTCTCGGAGATCAACGCTCCTTATCCCGAAGAGCGGGTTTATTTTTCAGGAGAGTCTTTTTTGGTGAGTCAAGCCAAAGATCACGAGAGACAGATTTTAGCAAAGTCGGATTTGGTCATGGTGGTAAGTACCGATTTGAAGAATCATTTGCAGCAGAAACTGACCGACATTGACTCGAAGATAATTGTCGTTTCCAATTGCGTAAACCCTGCTGAGACGAACCATGGCTCAGAAGATGTAGCTGCCATTCGCGAAGCATATCAGCTTTCAGGAAAAACTGTCATCGGATTTGTGGGATCAATTTTCCCCTATCACGGAGTGGATCTACTCATCGATGCTTTTGCCCAATTGGATAACAGCGCAGAGGCTCGCCTACTGATCGTAGGCGACGGTGAGGCACTTCCTGAACTCAAAGCAAAAGTCAGAAGTCTGGGTATATTGGATCGGTGTATTTTCACGGGAAGCGTTCCTCACCGAGAGGTTTATCCATTGATAGAAACTATGGATATTTGCGTCATGCCCGATAGCAACTGGTACGGATCGCCTGTTAAAATATTTGAGTACGGCCTAATGAAAAAACCAGTTATTGCACCTGATCTTGGTCCTTTAAGAGATGTGATGACAGATGGTGAAAATGGTCTTTTGGTAAAACCGAATTCGAAGGCTCTCAAGGAAGCCCTTCAACAATTGGTGACCAATTTTGCGTTAAGAGAAAAAATTGCCATCGCTTGGCATGAAAAAGTCCTGCTCGAATACACTTGGGATACAGCGGCAAAAAAAGTATTGAAGGCATGCACGTAGCGGTAATTACGGATGGAATAACACCTTATGTAACGGGAGGAATGCAACGTCATTCTTTTCATTTGGTGAAAAATCTTCTCCTCAAAGGAGTCAAGATTACTCTCGTACATTGTGTTTGTGGTGACGATTCGTTTCCCTCCAAAGATGAAGTGTTTAGTCTATTTGAGACCAATGCCGAACAGTTGGAAATACATACACTGCGCTTTCCATCCATGCAGAATGTCCCCGGTCATTACCTCAGAGAGTCGTATCGCTATTCCTGCTATATCTACGAACTGTTGAAGGAACGTTGGGGCAAGTTTGACTTTATCTATTGCAAGGGATTCACCTCCTGGTGCTTGCTGGAGCAAAAAAAGAAGGGGAAACATATGGCGCCCGTGGGGGTGAAATTCCACGGTTATGAGATGTTTCAGAAGAACAAGAACATCAAAGGACAGATTGAGCAATATATGCTCCGACCTCCAGTGGTTTTCATTAATCGCCACGCTGATGCGGTCTTCTCATATGGAGGAGAGATCAATGCGATAATTGAGAAAATGGGAGTTGACCCAGAAAATATTGTTTCCATCGGATCGGGTATCGATGATAGTTGGCTTGCTCCTGAACCAATAGCGGAGCAAGGGAAACGCCGTTTTCTGTTTATTGGAAGAAACGAGAAGAGAAAAGGTCTTGATGAGCTGAAAGCATTGAGTGGCCTAGTGAGCAAATTGCCAATAGAGTTTCATTTTATCGGACCGATCCCCAAGCTCAAGCAAATCAAATCTTCCAATTGCGTCTATCACGGCGAAATAAAAGACTCGAGGAGCCTGAGAAACTTGATTGATAATTGTCAGGTTTTAGTTGCTCCGAGCCATTCTGAAGGGATGCCAAATGTTATTTTGGAAGCCATGTCGAGGGGATTGGCCGTCTTGTCCACATCGGTCGGTGCCGTGCCAATGATGGTTTCTGAGAAGAATGGTCGATTAATTCCTCCACAAGATAAATCAGCCCTTTCAGGTGCTCTAAAAGAACTGGCCAATATGGATACTGCCGAACTAATGAAACTCAGGGAAAACAGCTTGAACATGGTGTCAGAAAAGTACCTCTGGTCGAGTATTTCCCAAAAGAATCTTGACGCCATCGAGAAGATTACCTTTACACTGAGTTAACTCCTTAATGCTCCGATTTCTCTCTGAAAACAAGGGTGCGATACTGCTCTTTCTAGCTTGGTTCGTGATTGGACGAATCAGTGCCCCGGCATTTTATGTCGTAGCGAGCGTGAGCATAATTTTGCTGTGGCGAAAGTTTATGTTTCTAGAACTGTTGCTGGGATTTCTCTTCGTCCTCATACTGAGTGATACGATCAATAGCACTACAGATTTTGCCAAGTCCTTCAAAAACATTTACATCCTGGCCCTCACAGCAATTGCTGTTATTGAGCGCAATCGATTTCCAAAAATAAATCGGATCTACCTCTATTTTATTCCATTTATCCTGGCAGGTCTCATAGGGTTATTGCAGTCTCCCATACCCACCTTGGCTGTCCAGAAAACGCTCTCCTACATACTGCTGATTTTTGTTGTTCCTCAATTTTTGATCAAGTCATACGAAGATCACGGCACCGATGCCCTTAGGAATATTGTCTTTTTTGCGGCCTTCATGATATTGATGGGTTTTGTCTTGGAATTAGTTGATCCAGGTTACACCTACGCTCGTGGTGGAAGATTTCGAGGTGTATTTGGAAATCCGAACGGCTTGGGAATATTTGCGTCGTTAGTTATTGCTTTGGTCTATTTGAAACGGGATGTTTTTCCCAATTTATTTTCCAAGAGTGATCTGAGGTGGTTGGTCATTCCTGCATTAATCTCGCTATTGTTGGCAGGTTCACGAACGTCGCTCATTGCCGTAGTCATCTTTTTTGTTTTTACGAGACTCTATCGGGTGTCTCCTGTGATTGGGTTTTTGGCCTTTTTGGGTACCGCCATAGTTTCAGAGCTGATTGCCTCAAATATTGTTTCCATTGTGAGTAGTTTAGGCCTTTCAGAGTTGTTTAGAGTAGAAACCCTCGAAGGTGGTTCGGGAAGGCAAATAGCTTGGAATTTGGCTTGGCAAACCATTCAAGATAGCCTATGGTTTGGAAAGGGTTTTGCCTTTGATGAGTGGTTAATGGCAAAAAATCAAGATGCCTTAAATGATCTGGGGCACCAAGGTGGCGTGCACAATACTTATTTGCAAATCTGGTTGAACACCGGAATTGTTGGGTTACTTCTTTTCTTAAGAGCTATTTTTTTAAATGTAATTAGGGGAGCTGCTCGTTCTCGTTTGGCTTTTCCCTTTCTTTGGCTCGTAATGTTTAGTATTCTTCCCGAGTCTTGGCTAGCCGCCTCACTCAATCCTTTTTCAATCTTGTTCTTCATAGGTTTGACAGTTTTAACTGATGATATTTTTATGGTAGAAGTTGCTGAAGAAAAAACCTCCCAAACGCCCGTGTCGGCATGAAAGTAATATTTCTCTACACTGAATTGGCAGACTATATTCGCAATTGCTTTGAGCGTTTGGCCGCTTCGGGAACGGAAGTGCATGTAGTTGCCTACCCTGTTAATCCCGAAGCCCCTTTCGAGTTTGGTGAAGCTTCAGTTGCGAACTACTACGACCGCACCGAGTTTGATGAACAAGGCTTGAAAGACCTTGTCAGAGGTATCAATGCGCAAGCGGTCTTTTGCAGCGGCTGGATTGACGAAGGATACATATCGACCATGCAATCAGTGCCTCTTGATACCAACAGAGTGCTCATATCAGACAATGCCTTTATGGGTAGACTCAGGGATCGAGCTTCCTCGATTAGAGCAAAGTCTAAGTTTAAACGCTTGTTCGATTATGCCTTCGTTTCTGGGGAGCCGCAGAAGGTATATGCGGAGAAAATGGGCTTCAAGAGAAACGAGATTTTCACTGGTTTTTATACAGCAGACGAAGCTTCATTTGCTGCACTGTCTACTCAAAACGATAAGGGAGATTTCCCCAAACGCTTTGTCTATGTGGGGAGATATCTCGATTTTAAAGGTGTTTTTGATTTGTGGAGTGCTTTCTCAGAATTGAATCCAAA
>JBLIDT010000054.1:0-11165 GCA_047632755.1 Cryomorphaceae bacterium | reverse complement strand
GTCGGGCTTGTTGAATAGGTATCCTTCAAATATCAGCAAATCCATGGTGTTTAGTCTGACTAGCGGATCTGCAGACGTATCGTTCCAGATACCCCACATCGAGTCGAGATTGGTCTGGGCCTTAAGGGAAAGACCCGATACTGTGATAAGGATGATGAGGATTAGATTTTTCATTCAGTGCTGTTTTGACTCCGTGGAAGGTAGGAAAAACAATGAGCCCTCCCGCGCGCGATTTACCCTGATTGAGGGAGGTCATGCTAAAAGGTAGAGCGAGGATATGGCGCAAGCGAGGGTGCGTGAGTGCACCAATTTCGAAGCAATGGGGCCACTTTAAATACCTGGAAGGGTAGCATTTCTTTTGGCAACAACCGAACAGCCCTTGCGGGAATCCTCTGCATCACTGCCAGAAGGAGCTTCAGAGAACGTCGATCAGGTGGATATCGAATATGAACACGCTAAAGGCAGGTATGCCGATGCGTGGGTTGCCTCCGTACGCCAATTCGGATGGTATGAGCAGCTTGCCTCGGCCACCATTCCTTCCTTCGGTGCTGTCATATCTGCTTGTCGTCAAACGGCTTCATGTAAAAGCCTCCCTGGCTAGGTTATGCTAGCTCTTCAGTTCAATTCCACCCATGATAGTGATCCCCTTGATACGCAGGGTAGGGCCATCCTGCGTTGACTGAAGCGAGCGACTATCGTCAAAGCCGCCCATAATAGAAGTTACCTCATTGATCACGTTCCAATTTTCGGGAGTGCGAATTTGTGCTCCACCCATCAGGGTGAAAACATCGATTACCGCTTCGCCCTGAATCTCGGTTTTTGATAGATTGATTTCAGTGCCCCCCATAATACTGGTGATTTTCCCTCCTTTTAGGGGCGCGCTTGTAACGCGAAGCTTCCCGCCTGACAGGATGTTCGTAGAGTCGAAATGGGTATCTCCAATCGTTTCAATACCTGATTGATCTAGGGAATTTCTAAAAACAAAAAGCAGACCAAGGCCGATTAGGCCTACCGGCCAAACGTAAGACCAATTCAAGTCGTAGAATCCGAGGTTGTCGAAAAGAAAAACGCCTCCAATAGCACATAAGAGAATCCCTGTACTCTTTCTGCCGGTAAGCAGGTTGTATACACCTAAAACAATAAGAATGGTGTACCAATTTAGGAGCCACCAGAGATTGCCCGGAATAACTCCCATCTGGTTGAGAAGAAATACAACTCCGATGGCTATAAGGAAAATTCCTATTAGAGGTCTTTTTTGTTTGATCATGGGGTAGAAGGTTGTTTTTCGAAAATTACGAAAGAGATTTGAATTCTATGTAGACATAAGGATAAGCGGTTGATACAATTGGGGCTAATGAGGTAGGTTGTCCTGTAAATAAGGCTGCGATAAGCGTTTATTTCTTTGCTGGCCCGCTTATGATCCATCCCTTAAGAAATCATCACCTTTTTTTCTCATTCTTCAGATCAGTAGCTCCAAGCCAATCACCAAATTTTTACCATCCTGAAGACCCGAATCTCATTTAGTTAAAACGATCTACCAAACAACAAACCATTTAGAACCCTTTACTTACCGCCCTGCTTTTCTTTTTTACACTGGCCACCTTTGCCCAGGAGAAAGCGGAAGTAAAACCCGAAAAGAAGGAAGTGCCAAAAGGGGAGTTGTTTGCGTCCACGCAGTCGGTTACGATTGATGGCATGACACCGTCGCTGGCCACCGAAACGGGTACCGTGCAATTGCGGGATGAGAACGATGTGCTGTTTGGCTTCACGCACTTCAAGAATGAAGACTCGCACGAAAACTGACTGATACTATTTGCTTTTAAAGAACATCGATCAAGTGGATATCGAATATAAGCACGCTATTGGCAGGTATGCCGCTACGCGGGCTGCTGCCGTAGGCCAATTCAGATGGGATGAGCAGCTTGCCACTGCCACCTTCTTTGAAAAAAGGAATTCCCATGGTCCAGCCTTGAATGACCTGGTTGAGGCCGAAGGTGATTCCTTCTGCATTGCTTTCGTCAAAAACGGTTCCGTTGGTAAAATACCCGCTATACGCCACCCTTACCGTAGACGATGGGTCTGGGTTTTCGCCGGTACCCGTCTCTTCATTTACGTAGTAGAGTCCGCTGCCGATATTCATGGCATCCAACTCATTGTCGGCAATGTATTGGAGAATAATCTCATTGTCAATTTCGGTTTGGCTTTGGTCGTCATCCTTTTTGCAATGGAGAGACGTAACTGCGACCAGTAAAAATAACAAGATGCGTTTCATAGATTTTTTTTGAAATTGAATGAGCGCTAAGATACACTTGATGTGCTAACATACACTTGATGTTCAGAAATCAGATGTCAGATGCCAGTGAAAAGTGAATAGTGAAAAGTGAAGAGTTTTCAGTGTTCAATTATCAATTAGGAATGATCAATAAGGAAAGTCGCTAAACGTTCGTCTCCCTTGTGTGATGGGTAGGATCTTACTCCTTACTCTGAATCCCCAAATCGACCAAGCCCTTTCCTTTTGACCGAGCAACACGCACCAGAGCTTGCCAGCAACACTACTCGCGACCAAAAGACCAAGCGTGCAATGGGCAATTGCTTTTCGCGAAGAATCAAAACGCCCGTTAGTGCCAGTGCCACCCATCACCCATATCCGCAGAAGCGGTAGATGCAGCTGCGTTTGATCTTAGCTGGAGTAAAAGGTTTTCCGCCTTTGGTAAAGTGAAATGACGATCGGTAAGCCGCCACAACAAAGAATAGGGCGGCAGACCAAAAATGGATATAGCCCTAAAATTCTTTCATAAAACAAATGGGAGTAGGGCAGTTGGTGTGCGTGCCTATACAGTGCATGGGAAGGGCCGCCACAAGGATTATTGAGACTCCACCGACACAAGGCAGCGCATTGCCGCTGACCCTTTCATTCTTCTTGTTTTATGCTCGGTGGGTGATCAGGAAGGCGCCTATGTAACTTGAATCACTGAAGTTCTCCGCCAATTAGTTTCTCTTTGCCTCAACTAAACATTTTGATATGAGTCTTACCGTACAAGTGTTATTGGGTTTTTTCCTATTGCATCTGATCATTGGTTTCGTTTTTGTGGTTTACAAGTTGGCGGCCTGCAAGAAGAATAAAGATTAAAGGAGGTGCACGAATTGTGGTGTAGCCGAAACTTCGGACTCAAGGAAAGAGACTAACTCAACTCATTTGTTTGCGGGAGTTCAACTTTTTTGCGCGGGAAGAATCGGTAGTCCTTACTCATTTTTGGAGTCTCCTTCGTGATCGGCAATGAGTTGCCCTCTCGATACGCACCTGAATAGGAATACACGAAATTCCAATCTTCTTTTTGGCTTTTTTCCTAGGTCTGAGCCTTTGGAGTGCTTGCCGCGAAAAGAATTGCCATTAACATCAGGTTGATCTTTAAAACTTCACTTTGCTAGGTGTTTTGGTTCGAGAAATATTGGGGTGTCATCCCACTGAAGTGCTGTTAATGAATAGTATGGGGGGGGTTGACCATTCGGTTTAATGCATTTCCGAGATGGAGGAGCGGCATAAAAAAACCCCGCTTTTAAGCGAGGTTTTTTATTTAACGACGAGGGTTTGGCTTCTGCTTGGTCGATTCATAGCAACCTAAAGAGATGCATAACAAACTGGATTTGGTTGTATTTTCCAGTTAAAGTTTCTTGTTGAACTCTTTGGTAAAAGTAGCTGACCTCATTAATAAATGCCTCACTGAATTCAGTGATTTTTCGCATTTTATTGGAATATCGATGAAGAATTGGCCAGAGAGTGGCACAGAGAAGTCAGTTATTTGTGAATCAGAAGACAAAGCTTAAACACTCAAATATCCCTTCTGCAGCGCCAAATAAATGAGGTGCACGCTGTTCTTGGCTTCGAATTTATGGATGAGGTTTTTGCGGTGGCTTTCTACGGTGTGGTGTGAGATATAAAGTCCGTCGCCTATCTCTTTGGTGCTGGCGCCTTTGTAGAGGGCATCAAGTACTTCTTGTTCGCGATCAGAAAGGGCTATGGAACCTTTGCTGTGCTTGCTGATGTTGAGCGCCAAATCCTTGGCTACTTCGGGACTGAAGTAATGCCCGAATTCGTAAAGGTGACGGATCGCTGCGCCAAAGTCGGCGTTTTTTTCGCTTTTGAGCATATAGCCGTGCACACCCGCGGTGATGCAAGGTACAATCACCTCAGAGGTATCGTGCATGGTCAGCATCATGATCTTCACCTTGGGGTGTTTGGTCAAAATCACTTCTGCTACCTCAAGTCCGTTGGAGTCTTCGCCGTTTGCTCCCTTGCCCAAGCTATAGTCCAAGAGCACAACATCGGGAGTTCGTTTGGCCAGTTGGGCCAATGCCATCGTTCCCGATTGCGCCACGTCCATGATTTCTATGGACTCATCGCTGGAGAAAATTAGGACGAGCCCATCGGTTACTATCTGGTGGTCGTCCACTAAGTTTACGCTGATTTTCATAGGGGTAGGGGAATGGAGATGAAGTAAAAGGTGCCATTTTCGGGACCACTTTCTACGCTTAGTTTCCCTTTGAATTTCTTAATTCTATTTTCTATGTTTTTTAGGCCTATGCCCTTAAATGATGCGTTGCTGTCAAAGCCATTTCCGTTGTCGTGGTAATGGAAGATGAGCTCGTCCTCTATCCTAATTTCTATTTCTACTTCGGTGGCCTTGGCATGCTTAAGGGTATTGCTCAAGAGCTCTTGGGTGATGGCATAAAGTTCGTGTTGGATCTCCTCTTTTTGGCTCTCGACATCGCTTTCTGCATGGAAGGTTATTCTTAAGTCGTTGGCTTCTTCCAATGCAGCGATCAGTTGACGAAGAGCCACGCTATAAACAAAGTTGGCGAGCGAACCCGCGTAGAGGTCGTGGGAGATTCGTCGCACCTCTTTCACGGCATCATCGAGTAGATCCGTCAGTTTTCCAAAACCTTCGTCGTGTTCCTCTTTGAGTGCCTTCATCTTCGTTTCGATATTGCTGTGGTAGAGCTTAGCGGTAAAAAGGATGCTCCCGAGTCGGTCGTGGAGTTCTTGCGAGATTCTGCGTCGCTCGGTATTTTGCCCTTTGAGCAAAGCACTTACACTTTCCACCTCTTTTTTCATGATGAGCTCGTCGATTTTGTTTTCTCTAATTTCGATTTCCTGCTGGGCGATGAGCTTGCGCTTTCTAAAAAGTAGAAATAGATCGAATAGCACCACTATCAGTAAGAGAACTACCGAAGAAGAGGCGATGACGATAAATAGGACTAAATCTTGTGTTTCTTCCATAATATGCCAATGATGAGAATAATGGACCAAAGGATGTAACCAATTCCATTTCCTAAAAAGTAGATGAGTTTTCCAAATTCAGGATCTATTCTGTAGGCCAATTCTATTGCACTTATGGAGGAAATCATTAGTGTTAAATAGATGAAATTCGCTAAAGAAAATGCTGCGATGATTATAGAGTCTCCCGTTTTTTCTAAGATCATATTTCGCAAGTGAATGTATGAGAGAATGGCAACGATCAATCCTAAAACAATGTAAGGTACTTGGTGAAAATCATTGAAGTCTTGGTAGTAGAAATGTCCGCCAATACTGACCATTATCAAAACGGCGATTCCTCCATAGTTTAAGTACTGTTCTTCTTTCACGTGCGTATTGGATGAATAGAGCATTAAGGTTAAAATCCTTTGGACAGGTGCTAAAATATTGTAGATGATTCCCGAATATTCCTTTTCGAAAAGTTGAAGGCCGACACTGGCCAAAATATCGGCGCAGCCATTCAAGAAAATGATTAGAAACACCACTCTTTCCCACCCCTTCAGCTTTTTGATGCGTATGAGGTATACGACTAGAGCTAGAAGTACAATCCACGTGGTCCAAAGAATATTTTCAAGAAACACTCAGTCTCAAATGTTGGTTGTGCGTCATCAATTTATTTTTGCCGCAAGGCGGGCAAACGCGACCAGCATCAAGGTCTTTTTCATGTTTACCAATAGATACAAAGATTGAGATCAATGCACATATGGATTGACTGATTGGAACAGGAAAGACCTCTTCTTGATCTTCCTCTTCGTTTTTTCAAGTAGATACTTCATTACACTTTGAGTTTTGGTTTAAAGGTCATCTCAAAGAAAGTAAATTCTTTTGCATTCAGGCAAAGTATCAGCTAGCTGAATTCAGCCATTGCGGCTTGTTAAGGACAAGAACTTCTGGGCTGCGTGCCACAATAAGGAGGACAAAGATTACCTAAATCCATCGCCTTGCTTCGATACGGTGTATCCAATCCTGCATTGGGATAATTGACATTGTTCAATGGAAAGCTGGCGCGGTCGTCTCCAAATAGAAAGCAAGCTGCATGGTAGTCTTTTGATACTCCTTGTGGCTTCATCGCACCATGTTCGACGTACAGATAAAGCGGAGAGCCCTTGATGTACTCTTCAAAAAAAAGATTGAGTTCTTTCCCATCGTGGTAAACGTAGTAGGGGTGGGCGCTGTCGTTCTGGATGGGCACATAGGTTCCTCCGTCTTTTTTCTTCATGTTTAGCTCGTAGTTCTCCGTGTAGGTGCAAAACTGACTTTGCGATATGTATTGGATGGCGTTGCTGTTATTGTTTCGCAGCAGTATATAGTGATCATCGCTCTGGTTGTGCATTCCAGCGGGAAAAGAGCGGTAGTAAAGTTCCCCCGTACTTTGAAGCCTCGTACCAGGAGCGATGATGTAGTACAATTCCTTCTTATCGTCCGACAGGGCGTAGTGAAAGGTCATGCCGCTATTGCTATCATCAGGAAAAAGGGTGAGTACTCTTTTTAGGGCTGGATTTACTTTTATCTTGATGGGTGCATAGTTCAAGCCCGCATCGGTGATGTAGTCGGTTTTGAATAGCGCGACGGCTTGTACCGTTTGGTTCGAATCGATGGGATCGGTGAACACCGTGCGACGTTCGCCGTATTCTTCACTAGAGTGAGCTGATTTTACTTCATGCGTATCTCCGTAGCCAAGATCATTGGCGAAAGCCAAACACCCTAAAGCCAAGAGGGAAGAAGCCGCTGTGTGGAGTAGAAGTGAGAGTTTATTGGGGTTCGTGTTGGTGAAATAATTCATCTTTATGGTATTTGGTTTCAAGTTCTTAGATATACCGCGCAAGATTCAATTCTGTCAGTAGAATTCTATCACTGAATTCAGTGAAAGTTGAGTGGAAGCGTATTTTTAATTGATCTGGGGCCTTGCAGAGCCGAGTTAATTGCAACCGCTCTTGCAGGTATTCAATGTTGCTAGAGTCTAACGACCTTCTGTGTCTGTGCGGTTCACCAAAGCGATCTTGCGAGCCCAACGCAGTTAAGAGGACTATTTCTTTGTAGTCTGCGGCGGTGTTCTCGATACATTTGGTTCCCGCGTCACGAAACACTCGAATTGATAAGAAAGCATAGATGTAAAATCAATACAGTTTGGTCGCCTCGATTGATTTATTCGAGGAATCGAGGGTGAATTATATTGAGAAACATTTGGTGGGAACATATGCTTTGCGCCTGTTAATCATCGGCTTGCTTCGATACGGTGTATCCAATCCTGCATTGGGATAATTGACATTGTTCAATGGAAAGCTGGCGCGGTCATCTCCAAAGAGAAAGCAAGCTGCAGGGTAGTCTTTTGATACTCCTTGCGGCTTCATCGCGCCATGTTCGATATACAGATAGAGTGGAGAACCCACGATGCACTCTTCAAAGAAAAGATTGAGTTCATTCCCCTCGTGGTAAACGTGATTGGAGTGGCCCTGTCGTTCAGGATAGGTGCATAATTTTCTCCGTCTTTCTCTTCCTGTCTAGCTCGTAGCTCTCCGTGTAAGTGCAAAACTGACTTTGCGATATATATTGGAAGACGTCATGGGTATTTCGAAGAGAATTCGGTTGTCCTTGTCAATCAATGGCCTGTTTTGAGTCTTTTTTTATACTAGTTGGGCTTAGTTGACTTGTGGACGACAATGTCCCGAAGATGTAAGGGCCATTGCCCAGTTCAATGACAGTGTCTTTAATTATGGTCCTATCTTCACTGCCCAGAATTGTTACGAAGGTGGTGTCGAGCCCGCTAGGGCTTAATTCAACCAAGATAAATTCATAGACTTCGAATTCTTCAGCGCGCATTTCTATTTCGTTGTAGAAATGCCAAACTTTCATCTGTCCGTAAGGATGGGCATCTTGGGAAATCCATTTCCAATCTCCCTCTTCCAAGTCGTCGAATACGGAAATGGAGTAGGAGTTCTTTGTTTTGATTTTCACATCCTTTAAAACTGTTTGGCTTTGAACTGACAGGGTCAATAGCGAGAGTAATATGGTTAGGTTTTTCATGTCTGTTTTCAATAAATGGAGTGATATATGCTTGTTAAGAGGGTACAGTGATTGTCGCGCTGGTTGTGCATTCCTAAGGGAAAAGAGCGGGAGTAGAGTTGTCGCGTACTTTGAAGCCTCGTGCCAGAAGCGACGATATAGTACAATGCCTCCTTGTCATCCGACAGGGCGTAGCGAAAGGTCATATCGCTATTGCTACCATCAGCAAAAAGAGTGAGTACTCTTTTAGGGCTGGGTTTACCTTTATCTTGATGGGTGCGTAATTCAAGCCCTCATCGGTGATGTAGTTGGTTTTGAATAGCGCCATGGCTTTTACCGTTTGGTTCGAATCGATGGGATCGGTGAACACCGCGAGACGTTGGCTCTATTCTTCACTAGCATGAGTTGATTTTAGCTCATACGTATTTGCGTATCCAACATCATTGGCGAAAGCCACATAGCAAAGAGCCAATAGGGGAGAAGCCTCTGTGTTGAGTAGAAGTGAAGGTTGATTGGTGTTCGTATTGGTGAAATAATTCATTTTTCTGGTATTTGGTTAAAAGGTTTTAGTTGTATACTCCGCAAGATTTAAAACTGTTATTAGAATTCTATCACTGAATTCAGTGAAAGTTGAGTGGAAGCATATTTTTAATTGATCTGGGGCCTTGCAGTGCCAAGTCAATTGCAAACTCTCTTGCAGGTGTTCAATGTTGCCACAGTCTAGCGACCTCTATGCCTTTATGGGTGCCCAAAGCGATCTTGCGAGCCCAACGCAGTTAAGAAGGCTATTCCTTTTTGATCTGCGGCGGTGTTCTCGATCCTCTTGAGGCAGAGATGTCAACCCAAATCCATCATTTTACTGGGCCATTCCATTACCTTTTCAGTATCGGGATTGCTTAACTGTCAATGTGGCAATTCTGCCCATCTATTTGGGTATGTAGAGAATTGAAAACCAACAATCCCACTAAATTCGTGTTAGAACCTAAGTTTAAACTACAAAACACCCTTATGGAAAATAGCACGAAAAACCACGACCTATCTGTATTTAATGGCCCCGCGCGCATTCATTGGAATCAATACCTGATCGATGGAGAAATGCACACCTGGTCGGGAGAGATGGAGCAAGTGTATTCGCCGATGGGAAAAGTAAGTGCCGATGGCAGTGTAGAGAATACCTACCTGGGTGAGTCGCCATTATTGAGCACTGAGGTTGGATTAGAAGCATTGGCTGCAGCCAAAAAAGCATACAACAACGGCCGCGGACACTGGCCCACCGCCGCCGCAGGCGATCGAGTAGAAGCCATGGAACGTTTCCTCGAATTGATGATTGCCAAGCGAGAAGAAGTGAGCACCATGCTGATGTGGGAGATTGCCAAAAACAAGTCGGCTGCCTTTAAGGAATTTGACCGCACGGTAGATTATATCCGCGATACGATTGAAGAATTTAAGGAACTACAAAGACGCGGTTCGCGCATCGCTTCCAAAGATGGAATCTTATCGCAGATCCGCCGCGGACCCCTTGGAGTTGTGCTTTGCCTCGGGCCCTACAACTATCCGCTTAACGAAACTTTTTGCCTGTTAATTCCCGCCTTAATGATGGGGAATACAGTCGTGTTTAAACCCGCCAAATATGGGGTGTTACTACTCACGCCATTGGTCGAAGCCTTTAAGGAAGCCTTCCCGCCAGGCGTAGTCAATATCGTCTTTGGACGTGGGCGCACCGTCGCTGGCCCGATCATGCAAACGGGCGATGTGGACGTACTGGCTTTGATCGGTGGATCGGGCAGTTCCAATGCCTTGGTATCGCAGCACCCCAAGCCAAACCGCTTGCGACAAGTGTTGGGCTTGGAGGCCAAGAATCCAGCTATCGTCTTTCCCGATGCAGACCTTGACCTTTCGGTAAAGCAATGCGTAAATGGCGCGTTGAGTTACAACGGTCAGCGCTGCACGGCCATCAAAGTCATTTTCGTTCACAAGAGTATCGCCAAGAATTTCGTGGCCAAATTGGCCGAAGCGGTGGATCAACTAAAACTGGATCATCCGGCGACCAACAGCGAGCTCACACCATTGCCAGAAAAAAATAAAGTGGCCGCTATGGAGGCCTATGTAGATGATGCGGTAGCCAAGGGTGCCAAAGTGGTGAATCAACATGCAGGTCGTGTGAACGATACTGCCTTCTTTCCTGCTGTGCTTTATCCCGTGACGAATGACATGAGCATCTACCACGAAGAACAATTTGGTCCAGTGGTTCCCGTGGTGGAGTACGATGATTTGGAGGAAGTGATGGATTCTATTGCCGAATCGGATTACGGGCAGCAATGCAGCATCTTCAGTACCCAAGAAAAAACAATTGCCTCGGCGGTGGACAATATGGTGAACCAAGTATGCCGAGTAAACATCAACGCTTCTTGCCAGCGCGGACCTGATTACTTGCCTTTTACCGGAAGGAAAGACAGCGCTGCGGGAACTTTGAGTGTAAACGATGCCTTGCGTTCCTTCTCTATTCGCACGGTAGTAGCGACCGACAGCAGCCAGCGGGCCTTGGTGGGAGCAGTCGTATCAGGAGGCAAGAGCAATTTCATGACGACGGATTACTTGCTATAGGCGAGTTTGATTTCTGCAGGAGAGTTTCTGTTATTTTGACTGTTTATTCTAACCCAGAAATAAATTGAACCCGATCAGGCTCATTTAATCAGTCCAATTAAGCTAAATGTTTACCACATCCTTTCCAAAAGGAGTCAATGCCAATGAAGCCAATTTGAAGTGCTGCTTGGCAAAAGGAATCCCGATGATGGTGATGAACAGCAGGACGCCAAAAAGGACATGAGTCAAGCTGATCCATATTCCA
>JBLIDT010000053.1:0-11304 GCA_047632755.1 Cryomorphaceae bacterium | reverse complement strand
GTTCACCTATTCATTGCGGGAGTTGGAAATGTGGGTCGTGAATTCTTGAACATCATAGCCGAGCAGAAAGAGAAATTGATCAAAGAATACGAGATCAATCTCAAAGTTATTGGCGTGGCCAACAGCACCCAAATGCTCTTCAATAGTGGTGGGGAATTAAGCCATGAAGACATCCTTAGCTTAAAAGAAAAAGGAGTTCAATACAATTTTTTATCTGACTACCTCAGCAATATTACCGACCTGAATTTGCGCAACAGCATTTTCATGGACAATACCGCTTCAGAAATTGTAAGCAGCGGTTACGCTCAATTATTGGAGAATAGCATCTCGGTAGTGACCTGCAACAAAATAGCTTGTAGCAGTGAATATGAACTTTACACTAACTTAAAGAGCTTGGCAAAAGAGCACAACTGCTCTTTTAAATACGAAACTTCGGTTGGGGCGGCGCTTCCGATCATTAATACCATTCACGATTTAAATATTAGCGGAGACAAAATCCACAAGATTGAAGCCGTAATCTCTGGCAGCCTCAACTTCATCTTTAACGAGTACAATGGCGAAAACCAATTTTCGGATGTCGTGCTGAAGGCGAAGGAAGAAGGGTATACCGAGCCCAATCCACTGATTGATTTAAGCGGTCTGGATGTCATGCGCAAAATCTTAATTCTGTCGAGAGAATCTGGCTTAAACCGAGAACTCTCTGACATTACTTTTAACAGCTTTTTACCCGAGGAGTGTTCCAATGCTGAAAATGTTCCAAGCCTATTTGAAAACTTAACCAAGCACGAAGCTCACTTTAAAAGTCTGTATTCCAATGCCCATAGCAATGGAAATAAATTAAAAGTCCTTGCGACGCTCGAGAATGGAAAACTCTCCGTTGCCCTCAAAGAAATACCGTCAGACAGTCCTTTTTACAACTTAGAGGGAAAAGACAATGTGGTAGCGATCAACACAAACAGATATGCCATAGAGCCCCTGGTTATAAAAGGAGCAGGAGCTGGAGCAAACATAACTGCCAGTGGTGTTTTTGCTGATTTAATGCAAATTATTAATAGCTAAACATGAAAAGTGTAACAGCCTTCGCCCCCGCCACTCTCGCTAATTTTAATGTTGGCTACGATATTCTTGGTCTTTCTCTAAACAACATTGGCGATGAAGTCGAACTAACCTTTAACGGTACCGACGAAAATAAAATCACCCAAATTACCAATGGCGACAATCTTCCTTACGACGTCGATAAAAACTGCTGTTCGGTCGTCATCCGAAAAATGCAAGAAGCACAAAGCGATTTTAGAGGTGTAGACATTCGGCTCACGAAAGGTTTTGCCGCGGGAAGCGGATTGGGATCGAGCAGCGCCAGCAGCGCTGCCGCTGCGTATGGATACAATACAATCATTGGCTCCCCATACTCTAATAAGGACTTGGTCGCCTTTGCTGCGGAAGGTGAACGAGTAGCTTGTGGAAGTGCCCACGTAGACAATGTCGCTCCATCTATTCTAGGCGGAATCATCTTAGCCCGAGGAAAAAACCCTTCTGATATAATAGAACTTCCTCTCATTGATAACCTATATGCCATTACGCTCTACCCCAATATTAGCGTCAATACTTCTGATTCTCGGCTGATTTTAAAGACGGATGTTCCCTTGGCTACTTTTAGCAAACAAGTGGCTTTTATGGGAACTTTTGTGGCCAGTCTCTATGAAAAAGACCTCCGCTTATTTGCTGATTCTATGCAAGACTTGGTCATTGAACCCATGCGCAGCTTGCTTATCCCAAAGTTTAGAGAGATGAAAATTGCCGCGCTTGAAAAAAAGGCCTTGGCTTTTGGAATTTCAGGATCTGGGCCCTCGGTATTTGCCATTGCCGAAGGGGAAGAAAACGCGCAAAACATTGAGAATGCTCTTAAAGAAGTCTACGAAGAGGTAGACATATCGATTCAAACCTACATTAACGCACTTGCCAAAGACAGCGGCGCACGAATACTAAGCCCATTGCCATGAAGTATATCAGCACCAGAAAAAATGACGAACAAGCTTCATTTAAAGAGGCGGTTATAAATGGACTTAGCAGGAATGGAGGCTTGTACTTTCCCGAAAGCATTCCACAACTCTCTGCTTCCTTTTTCGAGAATATCGAAAAGCTGGAAGACCACGAAATCGCTTTCCAAGTCATCAAGCCCTTTTTAGAAGGATCACTTACCGATGAACAATTAAAGACGGTCATCGCAACCACCATTACCTTTCCCACTCCAGTCGTAGCGGTAGAAAAGGACATCTACTCTTTGGAATTATTTCACGGGCCCACGCAGGCATTTAAGGATGTGGGTGCTCGATTTATGTCTCGGTGCCTGTCGCATTTTTATGCAGATGAAAAAGAAAATGTGACGATCCTGGTGGCGACTTCCGGTGATACGGGCAGTGCGGTTGCTCACGGATTTTTTGACCTTCCAGGCGTTGCGGTTGCGATCTTATTCCCTCAAGGGAAAGTCAGTCCATACCAGGAGTTTCAAATGACCAGCTTGGGAAAAAACATAAAAGCTATTGAGGTTGATGGAACCTTTGATGATTGCCAGAAACTGGTGAAAGAGGCGTTCAACGATACCGCATTAAGAAAAGAGATGGCTCTCAGCAGCGCTAACTCCATCAACATTGCGCGCCTGCTTCCGCAAATGCTCTATTACTTTTTTGCCTACAAACAGCTAAAATCAAAACTCCACCAGAAAGGCTTGGTGGTATCCGTTCCCTCTGGAAACTTGGGAAACCTGACGGCTGGCTTATTGGCCAAAAAAATAGGCCTACCCATCGATAGATTTATTGCCGCGCACAATGCCAATGACACGTTTAACCAATACTTATCTACGGGAGCGTTTGTAGGGAAACCCTCCGTGCTCACCTATTCCAACGCCATGGATGTGGGCAATCCGAGCAACTTTGAACGAATAGAATACCTCTATCAACAAGATCTCGCTCGCCTAAAAGAGGACGTGAGCTCCAATCGGTTTAGTGATGCCTCCACCATCGCTGAAATGAAAAGGTGTTACCAAGAAACCAGTTATATACTCGACCCTCATGGTGCTGTCGGGATACTGGCGCTAAACGAAAACCTCAAAGACAACGAGATCGGTGTGTTTTTAGAAACGGCTCATCCACAAAAATTCTCTGAAATCATTGTCAAGGCCATTCCAGATTACGCCTCCAAAAAAGTGAACCTAGAAGGGTGCCGTAAGATTAGTATGAAAAATCAGTACGGCGATTTGAGGGATCTCTTGACGCGTCGGAACTAAAAAATGAGTTGGATGGGTTGATCAATTTA
This sequence comes from Cryomorphaceae bacterium, assembly GCA_047632755.1. Lineage (GTDB taxonomy): Bacteria > Bacteroidota > Bacteroidia > Flavobacteriales_D > Cryomorphaceae > JAKVAV01. The sequence continues at coordinate 7,992 of JBLIDT010000053.1, read as the reverse complement.
ACCCCCTTCGCAGGAGAATTTGCACCGCAGGGTATACATCCTGTGTAATACTCAAGGGCAATTTCTAACTATTAAAGAATCAAAAAACCATCAAACCAATGCAGCACTGAACATTTAGCCTACCGAATAGCTAACTTCACAAACGATGCACCTTAGGGCAACCACCTTGCAGAACACAACAAATACAACAGCCCTCAAAAAAACACATTAAAAAAGTATTGATCACTGGCTGTAGTTCTGGATTCGGATTCGACGCGGCTAAATACCTCGCCGAAAAAGGCCACCATGTATATGCCTCTATGAGAAATATGGAAGGCAAGAATGCAGGAGTAGCTGCGGAACTCAGAGATTTCGCCAAATCGAAAGACTTCAAGATCGAGGTGATTGAAATAGACGTGACCTCAGATGAAAGCGTCCATGCGGCAGCGGCGAACCTGCCCGTGATGGATGTGCTGATCAACAATGCTGGACTTGGTTTTGGCGGACCTGTAGAAGCATTTACGTCAGGTCAATGCATGGCACAACTGGACTTGAACATCGCGGGTACCCTTCGTATGTCTAAGGCGTTGCTTCCATGCATGCGCAAGCCAAAGTCAGGATTAATCATCCAGGTCAGTTCCACAGCAGGCAGAGGAGCACTCCCAGGATTAGGTATCTACCATGCCAGCAAATGGGGCCTCGAAGGAATGAGTGAGCCCATGCGATACGCATTGGCACCATTGGGTATAGACGTGGTGCTGATAGAAGGACCGTTCTCAACCAATTTCCTTGGAAACTTGGTAGCACCTGCCGATGCCACTATTGCCGCCGACTAACAGCACGCAGCCGATTTTGGTGAAGGATTTGCGAAATCAGCCACAGCCATGTTTGAAGACGAAAATGCACCCACCCATCAGAAAGGCAAGCCTCGCAGGTATGGGATTAGCCGAGTGGGATGGACCGCAAGGTTTAAAGTGACAATGGAAGGCGCATTGCACTAAAGCACTGCTGCCGCAAGAGGCTGGACATACGCCTCCCCTATTCCTTTCAAAAACGGAATTGAGTCGAAGCCCACAAAAGCGGGCTTCTCTATTTCAAGTCTGTACATTTAGGAGAATGTCCGAGCCTGCAATCTCATTAGCGCGTCCTTAAATAAAAGTACAGGCTAGAGGACGGCCACAGCCGCACCACCTGTTTTAAACCCGTCTCAACAAAAAACCGAAAACATTATTTTCGCGCCATTCTACAGCTCACGCTACACAGAGAAAAGCCACCCTCACAGCAGGTTGAGAGCCTTTCAATAAAAGTTAGCTGATTGCCAAGGGTTTGGATTTTTTTAAGTAAATTTGATAGGAGAGGAACTGTAACAGAAAGGTTTGTTGCAACATAGCATCTAACCTAGAATGAACTTCAATGAGCCAGCAGGCGACAGATCTCTATTCAACTAGGAAGATCTGGATATAGGAAGGTTAGCCACACACATGCGCTAGAATCAACTTACCCTTTCGTTTCAAACTACTCCATCAACAATTTTTGTCTTAACTACCGAACTAAATAATGCACAAGTAATTTTATGAAAAAATACACTGCTGTAAAAGATTTAGAAGAGATCAGCGAAAGCGCCTTAGAAAGTTCATTGGCTGGTTTTTGGGATTGGGATATTGTTGCCAATAAGGAATACTTAAGTCCTAGATTTAAACAAATGTTCGGCTACGCAGACCATGAAATGGAAAACTCGCCGGAAGCTTGGCAGAAAATTGCATTTGAAGAGGATACACCCCTGATGTTTGCAGCATTCGAAAAGCACGCCCAGTCTAATGGAGTTATTCCTTTCCATTCAGTGGTTAGGTATCATCATAAGGATGGAAGCACAGTTTGGGTGAGATGCAACGGAAAAGTTGTAGAATGGTCAATAGAAGGTGCGCCACTCAGAGCAATAGGTTGTCATGTAGATATTACCGAAGAAAAGGAAATGGAGATAAGGCTCAAAAAAGCCCTTCAAGAAAAAGATGTGTTGCTCGCTGAAGTGCACCATAGGGTGAAGAACAACCTACAATTAATTCTGAGTATAGCGCGATTGAAACAAAAGGATGATAGAATAGCCTTACACGAAATTGAAGATACCATTAACGCCATCGCCTCTGCTCATGAAGCAATTTATAGATCAGAAAGATTTGATAAAATTGATCTTGAGAATTACCTGAACAGAATTCTATATCCACTCATAGTTGAACAAAGAATTCAACTTGATATAAAATCAGTTGAAATAAATGAGCAAATAAGCTTTCTTTTACCCATCGGGCTAATTCTCATAGAATGCTCGAACAACAGTATTAAGCACTGTTTTTCAAGTAGTACAGAACCACATATAATTAATATATTAATTGAAAAAAATACAAATAATAATCAGATTAAAATCACATACAAGGACAACGGGTCCGGATACCCGCCACACGTTTTGAAATCAACCAAAAATCTTAAATCATTCGGATTGGTGCTTATAAATGCCTTGGCAGAACAATTAAACGGAAGGGTAGAGTTTTCAAACGAAAAAGGTGCCAAAATGATCTTGGTATTATCCACTGATGCTGAGTACATCTAAGCCGCATTAAAGCTTTACTTCGTTTCATTCGGGAATAGTCACGCACCCCAAAAATCTTTACAAATAAGACTAAATCACAAGACCATACTTGGTATAAATAGGATTGTCTTATTTATAACTCTAAATTGCCTCCCAGCGCAAATAATTCATAAATGAAAAACCGCTACAGGACATTTCTTTTGGCACTTATACTATTTTGTTCCTACAATAAAGCACAGGCGCAATACATTGATTTTGATCACAACGGCATTGACCGTGAGTATATCTACTATGAGCCGGTAGATTTGGATGAGCAAGCACCGTTGGTATTTGTCATGCACGGCTATACTGGAGATGCAAACAGCATCAAAAACTACTCGGATATGAACCAGTTTGCAGATCAATATGGTTTTGCTGTTTGTTACCCACGAGGAACAACAGATGGAGGTGGCAATCGATTTTGGAATGTAGGCTATGCTTTTCATCAAAATCAAACTGTCGATGATGTTGGTTTTTTAACTGAATTGGCGCAGCACCTCCAATTAACCCATGGCTTAAACCCCGATTACACCTTTGCAACTGGAATGTCCAATGGTGGAGAAATGTGCTACATGCTCGCTTGTCAATCATACAATACCTTTAAAGCTGTAGCTCCAGTGGCGGGCATGATTTTGACAGACATATTGAATGAATGTGCCGATAGCCCTCCAATTCCGATATTTGAAATACATGGCTCTCAAGATGATGTAACACCCCCTTCAGGAGATCCAAATAACAATGACGGATGGGGAGCTTACCCAAGCATTCCATTTACCATTAATTACTTTTCAGAAAAAAACGAATGCACAACTGTAGTGACCGAAACACTGCCTGATACAGATTTTTCAGACGGTAGTTATGTGCTTAGCGAGAAACACTTAAATGGTATCAACAACAATGAAGTTTGGTACTATAAAGTAGTTGGCGGAGGACATGATTGGCCCGGGGCTTGGGGAAATATGGACATCAATGCTGGTGAAGAAGCGTGGTTGTTTTTTCAAAAGTACATCACTGATGTATTGTCTGTTCCCAATGCGGCAGAGCTAGAAAAAAGTATGCGTGTTTTTCCCAATCCTGCCAGTGATTTCATTCGCATAGAAACCAGCAATGAAGTGCAACTTTATGAGGTCATTATTTATACCACTCTAGGCACAAAAATGAAGGCAAGGCTAAACAACGAAAGCATTGATATAGCTCATTTGAGTCCTGGTATTTATTTCTTAATGATCAAAACTTCACTAGGCACATCGACTAAAAAGATCGTGAAAAATTAAATGCCTCAATAAGAAAACTAATACTTCGAATTCCACTACTTCGCTGCTCAATAGCATGAACGGTGGTTTATAAAAACCCCTGGGCTTAAGTGCTTCGCTGCGTGAGGCCGCTTCGCTTAGTTCTCCATGAGCGGAAGGACAGGCTACCCCGCCAACTTCTCCTCGACCACATCCTTGGTCACGGGAAAGCAAAACGGGTAGCCCGTATAACCGCCGTCCTGACCTTCAAATCGATTGATGGATTCCTGCAATCGCTGCTGTGCGGCGGTGGCATTTCCCAATTCCTCTTCCACCAAAGCCAGGTAGTAATAGGTATCGGCAAACTCGGCGTTGACGGCAATGGACTTTTCCAACGTCTCCTGGGCGGTGGCATAGTCGCCATTGAAGTACTGCGAGATGCCCAAGGTGTGGTAGTCGTATATTCCCATAAAATCGGGCGATGGAAACTCAGCGATGGCGGCCAGCAGCGTTTGCAACGCTTTCGCGTTTTCGCCCATTTTGGAATACACGATCCCTAGTAAGATGCGCATCTCCAATCCGCCGCCCATGGTATAACTCAAGTAGGCGCAATCCATGACATAGAAGCGCTCCAAATCGCGGCGGAAATACGCGTAACTCTCGTGCTGGAAATACCAATTGGCGTGGTAGGTTAGGTGATCCAACGGCGCCAACTCCATAGCCTTGTTGAGTAGTTTGATTCCCTCTTCGAGGAATCCCCTTTTGAGATAGGGCACCGCTTTTTGGTAATAGGCATAATCGAAATGGGGGCTGAGCACAATCGCCGAGTCAAAGAGCAATTGCGACTCCCTGCTTCCTTGTTTGTATTCGATCGCTTCGTAGCAAATTTCGCAGGCGCGTTACTCATTGCCGGTTTCGGGATAGATGAGGCAGTTATACTGAGCCATATCGTCCACCGACAGCAATAAGAAAGCACCACCGAGCCAACCCGATTTCTTAGTGAATAATCAAGAGGAATTTTCCATTTTCAAATTTAAAGTTGAGGAACTTCGAGTGGTCCATCCCTCAATTTTCTTCGCGTATAAAGGTCCATTTGTCCAGCTTGGCCGCACAGTCCTTGATCTCGGCTTGCAATGTCTCCGGGCATTCTTGGTGGACAAAGCCCGCATCCATCGTTTGAAAGCGGAAACGCCCCGTCACCTTGTCGCAGTTGATGATAAACCGCACCAAGACCAATCCATCATAGGTGTACCGCTCTTCCGATTGGGCCAGCGCCACAAAGCACTCCGCATCCAATTGCGAAAAGCCGCCTTCGTAACTCAGGGCTATCCGGCTGTGCACCATTCCCGTGTCGCTGCACAAATAGAATTTGGGATTATCCAGCTCAGCGTCGGGAGCGATCTTTACCATTTGAGCGGCGTACCGCTCTGGCGGCTCTGCGTTCGTGGGATTTTCCTGGCAACTGATCAGCGCCAAAGGCGGCAAAAACAAAAGGAAGGTTTTCATACGCGGTCATTGATTGATGCAGCAATTAACCAAGACCCCATGGCGGCGGCAAGGAGTTTAACGATTCCTTAACAGGGATAACAGATGATAACAGGATGGGGGTAGATCAATTAATGGATGTGCGCCAAAGCCATAAAAAAGACATTTCACTGAATTCAGTGATAGTGGTGAGTTAACAGTCTAGTATTTTGTAATCGACAAAATTGAGTTTAAGAAATAGGGTCTTTCCTGAGAAAAAGAGGGTGATTCCCTGTGGGCGAAATGAAGCTGGAAGTGTAGATTGCAGACAGTGAAATTAGCAGAAAAGCATGGTCCGAATAAGCTCGGACATCGGACAGGTTTAAATATATTTGAAAAAGTCCGTAAAAACTACCCGTTCCGCTGTGTTTGAAACCGAAGCGGTTTTTAGTTAGATTTGAGAATGACCAAAGCCGATTAGAAGGAGTGGGATTTTTCTAAGGAGTTTTGGGAGTAGAATACTAAGGGTGTTGTTGAAAGTCAATAAGCCCACAAGCTGAATAAGACGCACTCGAGTGTGTCTTATTCGCGAATATCAGGGATATTAGTGCACAGTGCGTGTTATTCAATTGTTGTGCGCAAATTGATACCGAATGAGTGTAAACACTAAAATACCTTTGATAGCTTTATTAATTTTGGTCGTGACATCATTCGCACCAATTATTCATGTTTCTATGATGCAAATTCAAGGAAACTTAATACACTACATAAGCCAAATCACCGGTTTAGCTCCGATCAAGATTTCAATAATTTCAAATCCTTTACTCGGATTGATCACCCTTGCGGCATTTCTTTCTAGTAGTCAGCTTGTATTAAAAATCCTATGGACTATGTTGACAGCGTTTTTCTTAATGTCCGCAATAATTTTCCTTACGGTGGATCTAATTGATTATGGACAATATCCATACTTCGTACCTTTCATGGGTATCAGCTTATTGGGCACATTGCCTTTGATTATTGCTGGATATATTAAGGAAAAAATAAAAAAACCTGTGCACAACATTACCTGAGAAAACATGCGGGATCCCGATAAAATAGAGATGAATACTTTCAACATAAATCACGACAATATGGCCATTAACGTGTTCCAAAAACCGCACGTTTCTTAGCCTGAGCGTTTCAATTGAAGAAAAATTTCTAAATAAAAAAATATGAAAGCATCTGATTTATTTGTAAAAGCATTGGAAAATGAAGGTGTAGAATATATTTTTGGTTTGCCTGGTGAAGAAAATCTCGATTTTTTAAACTCACTTAAAAAATCTAAAATAAAATTAATTTTAACCCGTCATGAACAGGGAGCGGGATTTATGGCTGCTACGTATGGACGTTTAACAGGTAAGCCTGGTGTGTGTTTAGCTACACTGGGCCCTGGAGCAACTAATCTTGCGACACCCGCAGCTTACGCCCAACTAGGAGCGATGCCTATGATGATGATCACTGGTCAAAAGCCAATTAAAAAATCGAAGCAAGGTCGTTTTCAGATTGTTGATATTATTGAGCTGATGCGGCCAATAACCAAACATACGCATCAAATTGTAAATGGAAATAATATTCCAGCAATGATTCGTGAATCATTTCGATTGGCAATAGAAGAACGTCCTGGAGCTGTTCATTTGGAGTTGCCTGAAGATATTGCGGCCGAAGATTGTGATGCTAGCCTATTTAATGTGGTTGGACACAGAAGACCTGATGCAGATCAAATAGCGCTTAAGGAGGCCGTAAAAATGATTGAAAATGCAAAGATGCCTTTAGTATTGATTGGTGCTGGAGCCAATAGAAAAAGAACAGGAAAAGCCTTAACTAAATTCATAGGACAGACAGGAATTCCATTTTTTAATACTCAAATGGGAAAAGGAGTAGTAGATGAAAGACATCCTAAGTTTCTTGGAACAGCAGCATTATCTGATAATGACTTTTTACATTGTGCAATTAATAAAGCAGATCTTATCATTAATATTGGTCATGATGTTATCGAAAAGCCTCCATTCTTCATGGAGGAAGGAGGAGCAAAAGTAATTCATGTAAATTTCTTTCCAGCCCAGGTAGATCAAGTGTATTTCCCCCAACTAAATGTAATTGGAGATATTGCAACTTCTGTGGAATACCTAGCTTCATCTATTAAAAATAAAAGTAATTGGGACTTATCTTATTTCGAGAAAATTAAAGAAGAAGTAGAAAGCCATCTAACTAAATATTCAGAAGATGATCGTTTTCCAACTTTACCGCAACGTTTAGTACACATTGTTAGAGAACAATTGGCCGAAGATGGCATTGTAACATTAGATAATGGTATCTATAAAGTTTGGTTTGCAAGAAATTATAAATGCTACCAAGCCAACACACTATTATTGGACAATGCCTTGGCAACCATGGGAGCAGGTTTACCTTCAGCGATGTTGGCAAAATTGATTAACCCTACTAAAAAAGTAATCTCTGTTTGTGGCGATGGTGGGTTTATGATGAACTCTCAAGAATTAGAAACAGCCATTCGGTTAGAATTGAATCTAATTGTCATTATCTTAAATGATAGTGCTTATGGAATGATCAAATGGAAACAAGAAGGAATGGGTTTTGAAGATTTCGGGTTGGATTACAAGAATCCAGATTTTGTAAAATATGCAGAAAGCTATGGTGCAA
>JBLIDT010000052.1:0-12149 GCA_047632755.1 Cryomorphaceae bacterium | reverse complement strand
TGCAAAACTACGAAATCATTGATTTGATTTCACCAATGATTCGCTCAGCCAAACTCTGTGCACCCGCCATGCTTTTGCTTTCAGTGTAAACTCGAATAATTGGTTCGGTATTCGATTTTCGCAAATGAACCCATTCGTCAGCAAAATCGATCTTCACTCCGTCAATCGTATTGATATTTTCATTCTGATGCTTCTTCGCCATTCTTGAAAGAATATCGTCCACATCTATGGAGGGTGTGAGTTGAATCTTATTTTTTGACATGAAATAAGACGGATAGGACGCACGCAATTCGGTCATCTTCATTCCGCTTTTCGCCAAATGAGTTAAAAACAAGCCCACTCCTATCAATGCATCGCGACCGTAATGCAACTCTGGATCAATAATCCCTCCATTACCTTCTCCACCAATCACGGCAGATACTTCACGCATCTTTTCAACAACATTGACTTCACCTACTGAAGAGGCGTAATAGGTTCCTCCGTGTTTTTCGGTGACATCCCGAAGAGCTCTTGTGGAAGAGAGATTGGAGACAGTATTTCCTTTTCTCCGCGAAAGCACATAGTCAGCAACAGCCACTAAGGTGTACTCTTCTCCAAATACATCACCGTTTTCACTTACAAAAGCCAAGCGGTCGACGTCGGGGTCAACTGTAATTCCAATGTCGCATCCTTTTTCTCGCACGGTTTTCGTCAGCTCAATCAAATGCTCGGGAAGCGGCTCAGGATTGTGTGGAAACTCACCATTTGGTATGCAGAAGAGTTGTTCGACTCTTTTTACACCTAATTCTTCTAAAAGAGCGGGGATGAAAATTCCTCCGCTGGAATTCACGGCATCAACAGCCACATGAAAATCAGCAGCAGCAATCGCTTCTTTATCGACCAATGGATGATTGAGCACCAACTCAATATGTCTTAGCAAATACGATTCATTGACGCTGTATGAGCCCATTCCATCTATATCAGCAAAATCCATGTCGAGCGATTCCGCGAGCTCAATGACTTGCTTTCCTGCTTCGGCTGAGATAAACTCGCCTGAAGAATTTAATAGTTTGAGTGCATTCCATTGGGCGGGATTGTGACTGGCGGTAATAATAATACCACCATGCGCTTTTTCTTCAGCTACTGCAATTTCGACGGTTGGCGTTGTGCTCAGCCCGAGATCAATCACATCAATACCCATTCCCGTGAGTGTAGTAGAGACAAAGTTGCGCACCATTGGGCCGCTTTTTCGTGCGTCACGACCGATCACAACTCTTACGATTTCAGAGCCAGCTGAATTCTTCAGTATTTGGCCGTAAGCGGCAGTGAATTTCACAATGTCAACAGGCGTGAAGTTATCTCCGGCTTTTCCGCCAATGGTACCTCTAATACCTGAAATGGATTTAATGAGTGTCAAAGCTTAGTTTTTTTCGTAAAGTTACTATTCACACTGGTTTTCAAGCCTTTCCTAAATAGGAGTTTTCAACGCGTACTGAGCTTTTATTCCGCCGGAGAAAGGCGTAACTTTGTACTTGCTTTAAAAAAGGAGGAAAGGTCAAACAAGGATTTTTCCATAGTAACGTTGTTAACAACAAAACTGCTCCTTCTGGATTAAACGGTAGGTGGTTTTCTAAATTTGAGAATACTCACCTCCTAATAAAGGCTTATGACGGAATATTCGCACAACCTTTACCCTCAGTCTGACTCTGGTCTCATCGAGAAATTTGAGAAGATGCTTAAGTTGAGGCAAGCGTACTTCTTCGATGTAGAGGAAGTAGAGTCTTTGGCTGATTTCTATCTTGAGAAGAACAACCTCAAGAAAGCCAAGCTCGCGGTGAATCATGGTTTATCTATATTCACTGACTCTTCAACTTTACTACTAAAGAAGGCTCAAATTTTTGCCGCATCAAAAGAATCCACTAAGGCCCTTGAGATACTGGAGTTTTTGGAGGCTGCTGAGCCTACCAATACCGATATGCTCTTGTTCAAAGCTGTGGTCCACCGAAATCTTAGTGACCATGAGGGCACGAAGTCGTGTCTATTGAAAGCTTTGGAGATAGCCCCTGAAAACAGGGAGGAAATTTTCATGGATTTAGCTTACGAACAACAGATTGCTAATGACTACAAGGGTGCAATAGATAGCTTGAAAGAATCGTTAAAAATAAATCCCAATCACGAAGCGAGCCTATTTGAATTAAGCTACTGCTACGAGATGGCGGATCAAATAGATCTTGGGGTCGAATTTTTCCAAAAGTATTTGAATAAGTTCCCTTACAATTTTGTGGGATGGTACAATCTGGCTCTGTGTTTCGATAAAATTGGTCTTTTCGAAAAAGGTGTTGAGTCTGCTGATTTCTGTATTGCGATACAAGAAGATTTTGTAGCGGCATACATCCTGAAAGGCAATCTTCTTACATCCATGGATATGGACATAGCGGCTGCCGAATCATACAAAGACTCTCTGGAACACGATAGCGAGAACCCATTGGTTTACACGGCTATTGGTGAATGTCAAGAGAGAATGGAACTCTGGAACATGGCAGAACTTAACTACAAAAAAGCTTTAGCCATTGATCCTGAATATGTAGAAGCCTTGATGGGCTTGGGAGCAATTAGAGAGCACGAAGGAGATTTAGCAAAAGCCATTGCTTACTACGAAGAAGGAGTTAAAAAAGACGACTTCCATCTAGACAACAGGCACATTTTGGTGGAAACATATATTAAGGCAGATAAATTAGCTGAAGCCAAGCGCCATTTGGAGGAGATGATTAAAGTATTTCCTGATGATGCCGAATCTTGGATCGCTTTAGCAGATTTATCCGCAGCAGAAGGTTTTTCTATTGCTCTTGAAATAATAGACGAGGCAATTGAGAAACTGCCCAGTGAATACGACCTTAAATGGCAAAAAATTAAGCACTTACTTAAGTGTAAAAAACAACAACAAGCCCTAGAATTGTTCTTGATTTGCTCTACCGATAATCCTGAGGGTTTAAAATACTTCTTAACAATTTTCCCTGAAGCCATCCAATTTTCGAATATTGCAGGCTTAATTGAAATTCAAGATAAAGCGCAGAAGGAAAATGAACTTTAATTTACCCTTTATTCCCGAACGCACCGAAAGACCGCGTGACAATGGTCTTACTATGGTGATGGACAAAGGATTGAGCCTCAGAGGTGCGGCCAATTTTCTTGATGCCAATGGAACGTTAACCGATATCGTCAAATTAGGCTTTGGTACCTCTTATCTTACCAAAGACCTCAAAGAGAAAATAAAACTCTACCACGATGCAGATATGAAAGTCTACCTCGGTGGTACACTTTTCGAAGCATACATCGTGAGAGGTATGTTTGAAGAGTATCGAAAACTTCTGCAGGACTTGAAGCTAGGAACCGTTGAGGTTTCAGACGGCTCTATTGATCTGCCGCACGATGAAAAGCTCGGATACATTTCTGAGCTTGCAAAAGACTTCACAGTTCTCTCTGAGGTCGGCTCAAAAGAAGAAGGAATCCTTATCTCCCCTGGAAAATGGGTGAAAATGATGGATACTGAACTCAGAGCGGGATCATGGAAAGTAATAGCCGAAGCCCGCGAGAGCGGTAACGTAGGTATTTACCGTCCCAATGGAACGGCGCATGTCGTTCTAGTGAATAAAATCTTGGCCAAAGTTAAGGCCGAAGACATACTTTGGGAAGCGCCTCAGAAGGCACAGCAAGTATGGTTTATCAAGTTAGTCGGGCACAATGTCAACTTGGGGAATATCGCTCCAAACGATGTTATTCCACTCGAAACCCTTCGAATAGGTTTGAGAGGTGACACTTTTTTCGAATTTCTGCCCGAAGAAATTGCCGCCAAGATGCGGCCATAATCAAAGTCATGTCGCAAATCAGCGTTCTAGAACTCAAGCACCTTTTAGATAAAGGGGAAGAGGTTCAAATCATTGATATCAGAGAAATTCACGAGGTCGATTCGGGCACCATTGGTGGCACGCACATACCAATGGCAAGTCTCATTCAGCGATCAGCTGAAATCAGAATAGACATTCCTGTTGTGATTCACTGCAAAAGCGGCTCTAGAGCATCGGCTATGGTTCATATGCTTCGAACGGAAAAGGATTTAGACAATGTCATTTTGTTAGAGGGTGGCATTGAAGCTTGGGCGCGTGAAATTGATCCAACCGTAATCGTATACTAATGAGATCTGCAAAGGATTATCTTTTCTTAGCCCTCAAGGGCATAGGCATGGGAGCAGCTGATGTGGTTCCGGGAGTGTCTGGAGGTACCATCGCTTTCATCACAGGCATCTATGAGGAACTGATTGACACCATCAATCGAGTCAACTTTGTGACTATCCAAGTTCTTTTCAAAGAAGGCCTCAAGCCATTTTGGAAAGCCTTAAACGGAAATTTCCTAGTGGGTCTTTTTGCTGGTATATTCATCAGCATTGTCTCATTGGCTAGGCTGATTACATATCTTCTCGAAACACACCCCATCGCTATTTGGTCATTCTTTTTTGGACTGGTGTTAGCAAGTATTCCCCTCGTAGCAAAGTCCGTGAGAAATTGGTCAGGATCTAGATACTTTGGCTTTGTTGCAGGAGCCATCGTCGCTTACCTCATCACTGATTTACCACCTGTTGAAGATCCGGGAGCCAGCTGGTATCTTTTCGTAAGTGGCATGATTGCCATTTGTGCAATGATCCTCCCTGGAATCTCTGGGAGCTTCATATTGCTTTTGCTCGGCTCCTATTCTACCGTTCTGCAAGCTTTGAATGATCGGGACTTCCTGTCCATTGGTATTTTCGGAGGAGGTTGCATCGTTGGAATATTGGCCTTTAGCCGATTCTTAAAATGGATGTTTGCCAGATATCACGACGTAACCATTGCTATTCTTAGTGGTTTCCTTTTGGGTTCGCTCAATAAAATCTGGCCTTGGAAAAACACGATCGAATACTTCACAAAACACGAAGGTGAGCCGGACGAGGAAAAGGTAGCATTGGTGCAAGAGAATATCCTCCCCTCTGCCTATGAAGCTCTTACAGGTTTGGATTCAGAGTTAATGATTGCAATTGCGCTAGCCTTGGCAGGTATCCTCATCATTTTCGCAATGGATCGCTTTGCACCAAAAAAAGCCTAAAATGAGACGGTTCGGATTGGTGGGCAAAACGCTCTCGCATTCTTTCTCCAAAAATTACTTCCAAAAAAAGTTTGACGAACTCCATATCCAAGACACCTACGAAAACTTTGAAATCAGCAGTATTGAGGAAATCAAAAGGCTACTTTCCGACGAAAGTCTTAGCGGCCTCAATGTCACCATCCCCTACAAAGAAGCCGTCATTCCCTTTTTAGACGTACTAGATCCAATTGCCAAAGAAATAGGTTCAGTGAACACCATCGCATTCAGAGATGGCCAAAAGGTTGGCTACAACACCGACATTACAGGATTTGAGAATAGCCTCAAACCATTTCTAGAACATGGAATGGATCGAGCGCTCATTCTTGGAACTGGCGGAGCGTCAAAAGCAGTGGCATATGTCCTGAGAAAAATCGGTCTAGACATCCTCTTCGTGAGTAGGAATCCATCCAGTGAAAATCAAATTTCGTACGAAGACTGCAATGCCAATGCGGTGAAATGGCATCGCCTCATCGTAAACACGACTCCAGTTGGGACCTCACCTAACATCACTGAATCTCCAGCAATAGCCTATGAAGGAATCACGGAGAAGCACCTCATGTACGATTTGATATACAATCCTGCCAAGACCCAATTTTTAACGGAAGGAAAAGAGAGAGGCGCCTCCATACAGAATGGTTTGAGCATGCTTAAGATTCAAGCGGAAAAGAGCTGGGAAATCTGGAATTTAGAGGCCTAAATCAGACTTTATGTCAATAGATTTAGTGTAGTTTTCAGCTACATTGTCTGTGTCTGCAGTTTCTATCCAGCAAACTTGATCCAAATCTGGGCGCATCCATACCTCCGCGTAAAAACCTTCTACCTCATAAAGATGAACTTTGTAAGTGCCAAAAAAACGGGAGTCAATGTACTCTCCGTGATCGCGAAGGTGACGGTATCGCCCACTTAAATTGAGTTTTTTGAATTGACGAAGTTTTTGACTCACTGGAGTTAAAGAGTTGAAACGCAAGGAATGTTTTAGTCTTCCAGAATTTCTATGCGAATGATGTCGTTTTCACGAATACCCAACAAGTCTGTAGCTCCACCACCACTGCCTTCCACTCCTCGGTTAATGGCAATTTCCAAGAATCCTTCCGAAGTGAAAAGCGCCACTTTCTCTCCTTGAGGCGCCTCATTGTATGTCCTAGAAATGCGGTTCAAATCATTATCACCTCTGCGAATTACAATATTAAACGGCTTGGAACCAATTTCCTTTTCAAATAAGGCTCTGGTGATATTCGTAATCACATTTCCGTAGGAATCGATATAGATGGCCATGCCACGGATGTTGTCAAATTCAACTACAGGAATGGGCAAAGGTCGGCGACGAAAGCTATCTACTTGGGTACTGAAATCTTCTAGTCCCTCGGCTTTCGCAAGCTTTGCAGCAATGGAAACAAAAATCGACTTAGTAGGAAAGCTCAAATCTTCATCACCCCTGAGTTTTATCGTACGAATCCAGTCAGGCTCCAGACTTTCGTCAAAGAGCAAAGAGAAGAAACCATTGTCCGTTCCAATGAAATACTGACCCTTCATTTTCACCACAGCATAAGGCGTATTCTTCGCCCATTCGCAAGCTACACCAATAATGTGGATCGTATCCTCGGGAAATTCTTTCCAAACATTCTTCAGCACAAAAGCCGCCTTGGCCATATCGAAAGGAGGAATGTGATTGGAAACATCCACCCACTGCAAATCAGGAATCTGCTTGTAAGCGGCGGCTTTCACCGCTGCCAAGTAGTAATCTTTCGTGTTTAAATCAGAAGTGAGGGTAACAATAGGCATGGGGGAAATGCGCTGTTTTCTACGCCGAAATATTCGTTATTTTTGGTTTTCAAAAGTAAGAAAATTACAACGGGCGATTCCCTTCCTTAAAAAGTAAAAACAGCATATAAAAAAGCTATTGAGCGAAAGAACAATTCCAATCGAACACGTTGACCCTGTAGAGATTCTAGGGGTAAACAATAAAAAGTTCCAATTCATTACTCGACATTTCCCGAAGCTAAAAATCATAGCGCGTGGCAATATGATCAAGGCCATTGGCGAGGAAGAAGAGATCGATTACTTCGAACAGAAAATGATCCTGTTTATGCAGCATTTGGACAAATACAATCGACTGACCGAAAGCAATATCGAGCGACTCATGACTGAGGATGCACCTAGCCTGATGACCAACGCAGGTGGCGACAGCATCTTGGTTCACGGAAACAATGGACTGAAAGTAAAAGCCAAAACGGCC
This sequence comes from Cryomorphaceae bacterium, assembly GCA_047632755.1. Lineage (GTDB taxonomy): Bacteria > Bacteroidota > Bacteroidia > Flavobacteriales_D > Cryomorphaceae > JAKVAV01. Next base: position 4,762 of record JBLIDT010000052.1, on the reverse strand, counting down.
AATCAGCGTCGAATTGTAGAGGCAGCCGATGAGAGTGACTTGGTTTTTGCCATTGGGCCTGCGGGAACTGGAAAAACCTATACGGCCGTTGCCTTAGCGGTAAGAGCCTTAAAGGAAAAACAGATTCGCAAGATCATATTAACACGTCCTGCGGTTGAAGCAGGAGAAAATTTGGGATTCCTTCCAGGAGATTTGAAGGATAAGCTCGATCCTTACTTGCAACCTCTTTACGATGCACTGCGAGATATGATTCCCGCCGAAAGACTGCGCGATTACTTGGAGTCGGGAACAATCCAGATCGCTCCATTGGCATACATGCGCGGAAGAACACTGGACAAGGCATTCGTAATTTTGGACGAAGCCCAAAACGCAACTATTTCCCAATTGAAGATGTTTTTGACGAGGATGGGGCGAAGCGCCAAATTCGTTATTACGGGAGATATGACCCAAGTGGATTTACCGAAAAAACAAACCAGCGGATTGAAATATAGCATTGAGAAGCTCACTGATGTAGAAGGTGTCAAATTGATCTTCCTAGACGAGCAAGACGTAATGCGGCACCCGCTAGTAAAGAGGATTATTACCGCCTTTGAAAGCGACAACACCGAGAATTAATGGAAGTACCTGCTCAAACTGATTACTCGTTTCCCAATCAGAGTTCCGTTTACAACGGAAAAGTGAGAGACGTTTATGGAATTGGTGAAGACTTATTGATAATGGTGGCCAGCGATCGCATCTCAGCCTTCGATGTCATTTTGCCGAAAGGCATACCTGGCAAAGGCGCGATGCTCAATCTCATAGCCGGTAAATTCCTTGAAGCGACCAATGATATTTGTCCGAATTGGCTAATGGCGACTCCAGCAGCGAATGTTGCTGTTGGGCATAGGTGTGAGCCATTTATGGTAGAAATGGTCATTCGAGGATACCTTACAGGGCACGCTTGGCGCGAATACAAATCTGGTCAAAGAGTACTCTGCGGCGTTTCGATGCCAGATGGCATGAAAGAACACGACCGCTTTCCCGAGCCCATCATTACTCCCGCTACCAAAGCGGAAGAAGGCCATGATGAAGATATTTCACGGGAGGACATTCTCGTTCAGGGAATCGTCTCGGCAGCTCATTACCTAAAAATGGAGGAGTATACGAGGGCTCTTTTCCAAAGAGGAACGGAGATGGCTGACGAGAAGGGCTTGATCCTTGTCGATACGAAATACGAGTTCGGCTTAAAAGATGGCGCGGTAATGCTAATGGACGAAATTCATACGCCTGACTCTTCGCGTTACTTCTACTCAGATGGTTATGAGGAACGACAAGCCAACGGCGAAGTACAGAAGCAACTCTCAAAAGAGTTTGTACGCGAATGGCTAATCGAAAATGGATTCCAAGGAAAGGAAGGACAGTCGGTACCTGAAATGACGCCAGACCGAGTGGAGATGATCGCTAGTCGATACCGCGAACTTTACGAAAAGATTACGGGTGAGGCATTCGACCGAAAGGCCGAGAGCCTGTCCAAAGAAGAAATTGAGAACCGAACCGCTGAATATTTAAAGACCCTTTAAGAGACGGATATGAGCCATTGGAAAACAGTCAAAGAATACGAAGACATCACTTACGCCAAGTCTGGCGGTGTGGCACGAATCGCTTTTAATCGCCCCGAAGTTAGAAACGCCTTCCGACCCAAAACGGTTAAGGAACTCTATGGGGCTTTTTTGGATGCCCGAGAAGACACCTCTATTGGTGTCGTATTATTTTCGGGTGAAGGCCCTTCAGCCAAAGACGGTGGATGGGCTTTTTGCAGCGGCGGAGATCAAAATGCTCGGGGCCATCAAGGCTACGTGGATGAAGACGGAATGCCTCGACTCAATATCCTCGAAGTGCAGCGACTCATTCGGTTCATGCCCAAAGTCGTTATAGCAGTAGTGCCTGGATGGGCCGTTGGCGGCGGTCATAGTCTGCACGTGGTTTGCGATCTTACCATTGCCAGCAAGGAACACGCGATTTTCAAACAGACGGATGCTGATGTAAGCAGCTTTGACGGTGGATACGGCTCGGCCTACTTGGCCAAGATGGTTGGGCAAAAGAGAGCCCGCGAAATTTTCTTCCTCGGGAGAAATTACTCAGCACAAGAAGCCTACGAAATGGGAATGGTGAACGCCGTCATTCCACACGCAGACTTGGAAGAAACTGCTTATGAATGGGCTCAAGAGATTTTAGAAAAATCGCCTACAAGCATCAAAATGCTCAAATTTGCTTTTAATCTAACCGACGATGGCATGGTAGGTCAACAGGTTTTTGCTGGAGAGGCAACTCGTCTAGCTTACATGACCGACGAGGCAAAGGAAGGTCGGGATGCCTTTTTGGAAAAACGGAAGCCCGATTTTAAAGATATTAAGTGGATACCGTAATTCTGAATGTTCAATTGTCAATGATCAATGTGCGATGATCCACAGAGAGTGGTGAATGTGATTGACCCAGTGGAAAGCCGTTACAATTTCTAAAGTAAAAGCATGTTCTCTTGTGTGGATCTCTTGGCGGCCTTCTCTGCGGCTTTAAGTTTACACCGTAACCTCGGTTTTACGTCACCCGCAATCCACAAAAAAACCCTCATCAAGCCAAGGGTTTCTAAATCTATTTCAAATTGAAAATCAATAATGCGATTTCAATTTATCTTTCTCTTTTCCTAAAATCACTTTTAGTCTGTCAATATTTTTCTGCGCGGCCGTTTTGAAGGATTCGGCTTCGTACTCAACAAATACATCCTTTCCCGGAAGGAATATTCGCACTTCAACTTTCTTGGCTTTCTCGGGTGTCTCTCGCAGTGACTTTAAGTATATATCTGCTTTTACGATTTGATCATTGTAACGGTCTAGCTTGTCAAACATCTGATCCATATTGTCAATCAATTCTTTGCTGGCACTAAAATTTACCGGTTCTATCGTTTTGTCCATGGGGTCTGTATTTTCTTTTTCGTTACTAATTTAATCAATCGAGGTAGCCTTAAAAATGACTTTCATCACCTATCTTGACTACCACAAGATGCAAATAAAAGAGTACATCTATAGTCTAACGGCTAAACAAGCAGCGATCGTACAATGCCTTCACGACTTAATTATTGAGAATCCAAGCATCGATTTAAAGCAGAGATGGATTCTTCCTTTCTATGACCGCAAGTCTTGGATCTGCTATTTCAACATACTAAAGAATGGAAATGTAGAATGGAGATTCACCCGTGGAAATGAGCTGAGCAATGCATCTCAGTGCTTGGATGCAAGTGGTCGGAAGCAAATCTATAGGGTCAATTTTGAATCCGTAAATGACATTGATCTGCTGATGGCTAAAGTTCATCTGCAGGAAGCTATCCTCTTGGATGAGCACGTCTCTTACTCGGTTATAAAAACTCATCTACCTGATTAACATGATGTTTTCTTTTGCAAAAAAAAATATCTCACTTGCAAAAAAAAGAAACTCACGTGCTTTCTTAGCCACCTCAAGCGCAATTTTATTTCTTGAAATTGAATTTTTTCTCAAACCAATTGAAACCTTAACAGGAGCAATGGCGTAAATGTGTGCAACATCTGCCTATTAGAATTATGCTAAAAGTTAAAATCGGACTCCGAGGCTTGAACCCCTCAGAAAAAATAGAAAAAGCCCAACGTGTGGTGTTCGGAATGACAAAGAGCAAAATTTATAGCAAAAACGAAAAGTTGATAGAGGAGTTGACATCGGCACGAAACGCACTCAACAAAGCCATTAACATGGCGGAGTATGGAGATCGAAGGGCACTCGCAGCGAGAAATCTATGCGTGACGAACTTGGAAACCAAATTGAGAAAAGCTGCCTCTTATGTCGAATCCTTTAGCAATGGCAACAAGGAAGAAGTCGAGTTGGCTGGATTCGAATTGCGGGCGCGCAATAATCAGCCTACAACTCTGGGTTCTCCAGACAGCTTTCGCCTAAAAAGAACTGAAAACGCTGGAGAGTTACTGTTGATATGGTCTCCTGTAAGAAATAGCAAAAATTACCTGGTTCAGAATTGCTTAAAGAAAGAAGCGACGAACACAGATTGGAAAACAATAAACTACAGCACGAAAAGTCGCTGCTTGATAGACAATCTTGAGCCTGGAAAAACATATTACTTTAGAGTCCTTGCCATCGGTGCTGGGGGAATCGGCCCCCCTAGCAGAATCCAAGCAATTATGGCTGCCTGACATTCTTACCCCCTTAAGCTGCATGTCGGTATGGACAAAACGCCTGAGTTAACTCTCAGGCGTTTTTTTGTTTGATAGAGTCTGTTTAGAAAGCGCGCTACGAGTGCACGTGAGGTCTCAAAGGAAATGGGCAATTAAAACCCAAGAACATGAGGTCGCAGAGGAATGAAAGCATTCTGATATGAACAGGACTCAAGCCTCTGATGGGTCGGTGTAAATCTCAGAAACTCCAATGATAGTTGAAAACAGAAAAGCCCCGATAGACGGGGCTTTTCAACGATATATTTGTTCAATCTAAATTCTCTATAAATTCGTAACCAACTAGTTACAAATTTTATTCAAAAAAAATTCAGAAAAGTAAAGGTAGAGAAACTTAATGGTTATGATGCTTCTTTTTGTGGTTCAAGCTCAGAGATTGCAATGTTCAATATGGTGGTTCCAGTAGAATATGGAGCCACCTCATACGGGTTATAGATGAGCGTCAAACCTTTGGACGTATAACCTATATTTTCAGGAAGTATGAATCCCTCATCGGGAAAAATAAATCCCGCATC
>JBLIDT010000051.1:0-12217 GCA_047632755.1 Cryomorphaceae bacterium | reverse complement strand
TTAGCAGTAACAGAAATACCTGAAAGGTCTCCTCCGTTATTTCCACTAAAAAGAAGTTCACCAGTATTGTCTAAACCATCGTAGATAAAGATATCATCACAACATGATTCGATCAGACCTTCTTGTATAAAGAAAATTACAGGCTCGCCGCCGGCACTTTCATATACAAATAAAGCATCATCATTATTGTCGTAGCAATAAGAAACTTCCAAGCCTTCGCCGCAAGTAAGTGGCACAGGACATCCTATAGAAGAAATATTAGCAACTTCAGTTGCTGTACAAGACGCTCCTAAAACATCAACAGAAATAAGAACACCCTCATCCAAAGGTAAGTTGGGTAATGCTAGGGTCTGGCCGTCCAAGTTTGGAACAGTTCCACCAGCCAATTGAACATCGTCTAATGTGGCAGTAATCACAAGAAGAGGAGCTCCTCCAGGAGAAGCCGCATCAATTGTTACTACAGCGTCAAAATTAAAATCGTCGCAGCTGCGCTCAGTGGAAACCGAGATCTCAGGAGACACACAGTCAGGCGGAGGACCGCAAGAAACCAATGCTTCCCATCCTGTTTCTTGAACGGAGCCATCCGAATCAAAAACAACTGTTAAACATCCCTCAACATTTGTAGCTGTGAATGCATCGCCAACACTAAGTAAAGATGCGGGCACGCTAGGCACTCCTCCGTCACCACTTTCTTCACCACAGAATACTCCTAGCGAAGGTGAATTGGCATCGGATCCATCAAAAATTTCGATAAAATCCCAACAACCAGCTTGAATACCTGTCCCCGCAGTTGTTTCAATGTCGACATAATTGAAGGATAGTGTTACAATTTCTCCTAATACATCAGGACAGAAAGTTGTAGTTGTTAATTCATTAGCAGAATAAATCCCTGTCTCCCCTCCGGTGTCGAACCATTGGTCTCCGCATCCTACTTCTTGGCCGGTTAAGCCAAGATGGAATATGAAAGTTAAGAGCACTGCTAGTAGCGTGTACTTTCGATTTGTAAGCATCTAAAATTGGTTTAAAATGAAATTCAAAGGTCAGCAAGTTTGATGAAAAAGTCAATTTTAGGGATGAATTAAAGTCTTTGAAGATTGGAGGTGTTCTAATCAAAGCCTCGCTACAACTAGGCCACAAGCAATCAAGCCCCTACGAATATTCTACTCTAGTAAGGTTTCAATTTTAACCATAATTATGAAAAGTCAATCTAAATCAAATTGGAGACTTCGAGCTATTAATCCTTGATTGATGATGGTACTTTTGCAGAATAAATTGATCCATCTCATTGAGTAAAGGAATTATACTTTATAAATAGAAATGACCAGAAAGCAAAAAGCAGTTTATGTGATCGCAGAGCTCGAAAAGCTTTACCCAACTGTGAGTATCCCTTTAGATCACAAAGATCCCTATACACTGTTAATCGCGGTATTATTGAGTGCACAATGCACCGATGCACGAGTGAATACGGTAACTCCCGCACTATTTAAAAGAGCAGACAATCCACTCAGCATGTCTAAGTTAGCGGTAGACGAGATTAGAAGTATCATCAGGCCTTGTGGGCTTTCGCCGAAAAAAAGCAAAGCAATTTCAGAGCTTTCCACTAGACTAATCGCTGAAAAAGATGGGATAGTTCCAGTAGATATGGAATATCTCGAAACATTGCCAGGAGTAGGGCATAAAACGGCCTCAGTGGTCATGTCCCAAGCATTTGGTATCCCAGCATTTCCCGTAGATACTCACATCCATAGACTCATGTTCCGATGGGGGCTCACGACTGGAAAGAATGTGGAAGTAACGGAACGGGACGCTAAAAAGCTTTTTCCAATAGAGCTCTGGAACAAGCTTCACCTGCAAATCATATTCTACGGAAGAGAGTATTCTCCAGCTCGCGGCTTTGACCTAGGAAAGGACTATGTGACTAGAAACATTGGTAGGAAAACGGTAATCAATGAATGGATGAAGAAAAATCCAGGAACAGAAATCCCTAGTCCTTCACTCGATTAAAGCGAAAGCAGCTCAATAACCATTTTGGCAGCGACTTACTCTGATCGCTTCTCTTTTTGAGATTGAGGTACCACCCCCACTTTTCTACTATGGGTAGTTTGTGGGTTTCTACGAATTCGATCAATGCTCCGTCAGGGTCTTCTACATAGGCAAAACGGCCTGCCGCTTTACCCATATCGAAACTGTTAGCGCTATCTACGGTGAAGGAATGATTCAATGCCTCAGCTTTAGAACGCAAGCCATCCATGTCTTGAACATCAAAACAGAGATGAATAAATCCTAAATCTCCCCAGAACCGATTCTCAAAAACCTTCTTCCCCTTCTTCTCGAGAGGTTCGATCAGTTCTATTTGATTGGTGCCCAGCAATGGCGCAAACGGCCCGATCGGCATTTGGCTCTTCTCAAGAATTACGCGTCTGAACTTTTGATTTGACCCAGGCAATCCTGAAAAGTCTTGAAAGACTCCTTCCTCATCCGATTTAATGAGATCGAAGTCGAGTACATTTTTGTAGAAACAGATTGATTTTTCCATGTCAGAAACACCAATCAAACAACCGTATACTCCGCCCACAGGGCTATCAATATCTTTAAAAAATCCCTGGGCTTCTACAATTTCAAAGAGGTTTCCCGATTTGTCATTGAGATAGAAATGCTTCTGACCAATCGGGTTGACTCGTACTTCGGATAAAAACGAAGCACCATTATTCTTCAGGTGTTGATATGCCTTGTCCGCATCCCGCGTTTTCATCTTACAGGCCAAAAAACCTATTTCGGAAATAGTAATGGGAAACTCAGCTGCTACTGGTGTACGCGAGGTATATTGCCAAATTTCGAAACCGCCCCCACCTTCAAGATTCATCGCTAAGGCAGCCACTCTTTTCTGGACTTTCTCACCAGTATATGGAGTCATAAGCGGAGCTTCAGCAGCATCTTCAAAGATGCGAATGTCCATCCCGAAATTCTTACGATACCAAGACCATTCTTGATGTAAATCTCCCGTACCTATTCCAATCTGCTGGATTCCGCCGATGTGCTTGCTCATGATTTAAAGCTTAACTGATCCCCTAGGGTTTTGCTTTACTGCAATTTTAAAGAAAATACTCGGAAAATGCTTGTGAATAAAAACGCCAAGTTTCTCTTTCCCGCTTCCTATAACCAGCAAATTCTTTCTTTTTCTTATTCCTATTATCATTTTTTCTACTGCCTCTTCCACGGGCATTCCTTCGCTCTGCATCTCGTCCATTACCCCCGTTTTCGATCCATCTCCTTGAAGTGCATTGAGTGAAATATTGGTTTGCACTCCCCCCGGACAAATTAAGGTGGAATTGATTCCTTGCTCACCTAGCTCCACATCTAAGGATTCAAAAAATCCATGTAACGCATGTTTTGAAGCTGAATAAGCTGACCGAACTCCGTAACCGAAAAGACCGACCAGACTGCTAATGACAGCGAAACTACCACCGCCATTTTTCAACATTGCTGGAAGAAGAGCTTTGGTCAACTCAACGTTACCAAAATAATTGACATCCATGATGCGGCGGTCTACATCTGTTGAAGTCTCTAAAACATAAGAACGTTGACTGACTCCTCCTGCGAGAAAGACGATATTTGGTACCATACCACTACTCAAAACCTCCTCGACAGCTGACTTTATTGAAGACGAATCAGCCAAATCAAGAGCTGCAACAGTTATCCGCTCAGGATTCGGTAGGCTGCTTTTTAGCTCGTCCAATTTATCAATACTCCGAGCAGATAGGATAAGCTTGCTATTCCCTTTTGAAAATTGCCTCGCTGCCTCAGCTCCTATTCCAGAACTTGCTCCCGTGATCCAAATACAATCGACATTTTCGCCCATACCTTAGGGTGGCGAAGATAAGGCATAAAGCCACAATTGAGAATTGAAGAGGATGAATCTGATTGCAGTAAAAAAAAACGGATCTCCTCGGACTTCCAAATAAAAATAAATCCTACTCATGGCTTGCCATCAGCCCGTGCGAAGGAAATAATGAAGAGGTTAAACGAATCGTATCAAGTTCTTGAAAAACCACTTAAATCAGTTGCAACCAATCTTAAAATTTGATCTTGTGTAAAGTTCACTGTACATTCATTCATCGGAAGCGCGATTTATGGATTCATCCTTTAAAAACGAACTCAAAAGTATTACCTCAGGCCTAACAGTTGATGCTGTTCTTTCTAGAGAGAGGGTTCAATTTAACTACAGGAAATATCCTCTCATCCATAATCAAGCTATGTACGTGCTTTCTTTAGCCAATCAAGATGTGGCTTACACAAAAAATATTGAACAACTTATTGGATATGACGAATCTGAATTCACTTACGATTCGGCTTTTAGCCTTATTCATCCTGAGGACTATCCTGTAGTAAAGCACATCGTAAAATCAGTGCTTGTTTCATCTGCCGTAAAAGGACTTCCTAGAGATTCGATTCTATATTTGACCTATAGAATAAAGAAAAAGGATGGGACCTACATAAAGGTGCAGCGAACTTCGGGTGTTTGCAGAGTGAAACGGAACAGAACCTTAGAGGGAAACTACTCGATACTGCAAGACATTTCCTACATGAATTCTGGAAACGCAGTACGCTGGAAATGGGACAGTCCATCGATTGATTCGGAAGAGTTTCAAAACATGGTGGAGTTTGATCCTAAACAAGTCTTTACGCCTAAGCAATATCTCATTTTTCAACTTTTGAAAGAAAGTCTCCCTGATAAAGAAATCGGGGACAGAATGAGAGTGAAACCCAGCACCATCAAAACCCAAAAGAAGCGAATGCTCGCTAGGTTAAATTGCAGCAGCACTGCTGAGATGATGTTGTATTTTGAAAAGAATCATCCTGAGGTCTATGATGCACCTGCATAATGAACTAAGGTCATAGCTCAACTTGGATAGGCCTGCAATAGCGGGATATCAGGTCCTTTCTATTGTTAAATCGTTCATCGAAACACTGCCTTCAGAAAACAAGTTGTTCCTTTTTTGCGATTTTCGAATCAAAACCTAGTCTTTGTTAAAGGAAGTATTATTTTTGCACCCCAAATTGGTCGCGTAGCTCAGTTGGATAGAGCATCTGCCTTCTAAGCAGACGGTCACAGGTTCGAATCCTGTCGCGATCACTTGATGATCAAAACCCCGATCACTCTCGTGATCGGGGTTTTTCATGCCTGAATAGTCTCAAGCTTGCTTGAAAGTCTATTCAGGCATGAAAAACGTCAATCGCACTTTGCGATTGGATTTTGATTCCCTGCACGGAGACGTAAGGTTCAATAACTCTGTCGCGACCACAAGTACAAAAAAGTCCGCAATGCCAAATCATCATGGACCCCGCACCTGTCGATACAATCGCTAGAATAATTACTGACCTTAACTTACCTTCGTTAGTTGTGAAAGCTGAAATAGGAACGGACCTTGAAAAAGCAACCGAAATTCTGAAAAATGGAGGTCTGGTCGCTATTCCGACGGAAACAGTGTACGGGCTAGCAGCCAATGCTACAAATTCTGAGGCAGTCCTTAAAATCTTTGAGGCCAAAAATCGACCCAGTTTCGATCCACTTATAGTCCATATAGGAAGTGTAGAAAAGTTAGCTAAACTCGTCTCTTCCTTCCCCATTCAGGCTAGAGAACTAACGAAAGAATTCTGGCCTGGGCCCCTAACCATTGTATTGCCAAAAAAGAAAGGCGTACCTGACTTGGTTACTTCAGGACTCCAGACGGTAGGTATACGAATGCCTGCTCATCCTCTTACGCAGCAGTTGCTATCACTCCTGCCCTTTCCTTTGGCAGCTCCAAGCGCCAATCCGTTTGGGTACATCAGTCCAACGACTGCGCAGCATGTAGCTGAACAATTGGGCGACAAGGTGGACTATATTTTAGATGGAGGCCCTTCGGTCGTTGGAGTAGAGTCTACCATTGTTTCATTCGAAGGGGAAGTCCCACAGATTTTGAGATGGGGCGGTTTAGAACTGGAACAAATCAAGCCATTTCTAAATACTTTTGATATTTCCCAGCAAAGCTCTGATAATCCATCAGCGCCTGGAATGCTCAGCAGCCATTACTCTCCTCGTAAGAGAATGATAATTGGGGAGCTGGATGAATTGATTAAAAAGCACATCGAAAAAGACTGTTCTTATTTGTCCTTTCAGAAATCCTATAACATGCCAGGCGAAGCGCTCAGCTCAAGAGGAGACATTCGAGAGGCTGCTAGAAATTTATTTGCCGCAATGAGAAGGTTGGATTCTACCAAAGGAAATTTGATTCTGGCTGAGTTGGTTCCAGATACAGGATTGGGTCAGGCAATCAATGACCGATTGAAACGAGCGGCTCACAAGTCATAGACTCTAGCTTTCCATAAGTTGGCGCCGACTACCAAATTTGTACTCCAAGCCTATCATAAACTCTACTTCAGGGCTAGGGATATTTATCTCTCTCTGGTGCTGGATGAAAAGTCCAATAGACTGCTCGCGGGCTACGAGTATATCTGTTCCTAGTCGGTACCGAAAACGGTCAATACCTCTGTAATCAGGTGTTCTGGGATCATTCCACAGCACGCGTAAATCGACACTGGCATATACCTCAAACCTTCGATTTAATTGGTAAACTGTTTTTACCGTATTTCGAAAGTCAGCTGTTGGAGCAAAGCCAAATTCATTGGAATAATTACGCGTACGAATTTCTGACTGAGCACGAGCCCGATAGGCAAACGTCCACTGTCTGTGTTTCTCTCTGATTTGAAGATCAAGCATCACACGGTGCTTGTGCCCGTAAACACCTCTTTCTTGGTCATTTAATAGGAATCGGTAATTCAGGCCAATTTCGAATGCGCGTGAGAGCCGATAATCTACCGCAACGTTAGTGAAAATGACACTAGCTGCAGTTGCATTTTGAGCCATTCGAACTTCTTGCGCAATAGAAAAATCAAAGTCGTCGTTTATTTCGGCACCATACGAAACGGTACCCCACAAACCAAAATCCCTTACCTCTTGCGCACTTAGTTTTAAACTGAGCAGCAATAAAAGCGAGATTGTAGCAATTCTAGTCATCTTGACTTTTCGCACTTCGGTAATGCACTTTAATCAGTGCAGTATCCCTGAGAAAATCTATGCGTTTGATGTAAACCTTGTGTATATCCAAGCCTGTACGATTCTTGAGATCAGCCATCAATTCATCGTGACGTTCTGGCTTTATGAGCTCTATATTTTCGTACTCGATGGTCTTGATAAACTCTTGCTTAATGAGAACTCCTCCCTCAATCAGGAATGCCACTAGCAAAATCACGGCATTGATCAGCACAATTTCCACTGCCGTACCTTGATTGATCGAAGAAATCAAACCGATAGTAATTGAAAGAAAGAGGTAAGTCATATCCTTCACGCTAATGTCCTCCGTGCGGTAACGCAACATGGCGAATATGGCGAAAAGACCAAAGGCAGCGCCAATGCTAAATCCAGAATTGGTATTCAGCAATATGGTAATGATAAAAATCACCAAATTGAACATGAAAAATGTAAGGAAGAAATCATGTCTTCCCGTCACTCGGTAGTAAATCAAGCGCAGGAGAACGATCATGCTCAAAAGATTGATGGCAAGGCGAACAAAGAAAACCGAGTCAAATTGCGTTATAGTCCAAGCAAAAAATTCTGCTGGTTCTTTTGGCTCCACAACAACTGCTTCAGTTGGGAAAAACTGACCCATCATCAAACTAGGAATACACAAGAGAAGTAAGGGAAGTATTGTTCTATACAGTGCTAGTTGGTATTTGCTCATGAAATAATGCTTGCAGGCTTCGTAAAACAGGTTTAAATCTATTTGATTTTAATTCGGGTGTCAAAGCTGACAAAGAAAGGCAATACTTGCTAAGTGATACTTCTCTTATGTGGGTTACTCTTAGTTTTTTTATGATAGGTGAGGTTTCCAAGTGCGGCTGCTTCACTTCGATCACAGCCAATTCACCAAAATCTCCTTTTTCTTTCCCATTGTTGAATTCAACTTCAAAATCAATGGAAAATCGTTCAACTCTGTCTTTGCTTATAAAGCTGAAACGACGGTAATTCACCTCTAAAACAGGTTCGAGGTGAGTCGAATCTTTGACTCCGTTTTCTTCCAAAAAAACTCTCATCTCTTGGCTGATCTTGTTTGATTCGAAATTAGAAAGAACCCGTTCTTTTAATGTGAGGCCTTTTACAGATTTCATCTTCACTTCAAGAAAGGAAGTTTTTGTATCGGGATACTTCCTGAATCTCACTTTCTTTCTTAAAGACTTACCGCGGTGATGGTCTTTGTAAAAGTCAAAATTCGGAGTGTCGAAGTACAACGTACCTATAGCAGAAATGGAGTCATCATTCGGCGTTATCAGATCATAATGGTCTTGCAGACCTTCAATAATCTCTGCGGTTTGATTGATGTGGCAAGGAAACTTTCTATCGCGCCTTTCGGCAAAGCGGCCATCCCCAAAATCATTCAACCCCAATCTTTCGAAAGGGGTTAAAACAAGATTTATCTGTTCAAGGAGATCACTACTCATATACAAATGTCTTTTCTTTCAAGATGGCTCCCGCCGAATCCACTACACTCTCTTTTATCTTTAATCCTCTATGATCATATTCGATTGCCTCTCGTTTTACAACCGCTCCATCACCATCCTTGGTGGTTACCCTCACCAGGTCTCCGAGCTTGTTGTAAACGAATTCCTTTTTATCAATGACTTTACCGCCTTCAGAAACTCTTTTCTCCACTACCAGATCTCCCCTTTCATAAGTGTATAGCAAACGGTCAAAACTTGGCGGTTTCGCAGCCTTCATTCCTGAACCATTTAAATCGATCGCAGTCTCATCTATGATTTCGTCACCGTCATAAATACGCTTTTGATGAAGCTTTAATTCTCCCCCTGAAGCGTAAGTGAACTTCTCCACCCAGTCGCCTTCTGTATTGTAGAGCTCTACCTCCTCCACATATCGGGCGACTTCAAATTGGCTGTGGTACTTTACGACAGTCTCAGTCTTTTTTAAGATGCCGAAAGTGCGAATCGTTTTCGAGGACTGGCTATAAGCAGAGCTATGACTGAATATCGAAATAATAAATAGAGCAATTAGTCTCATCTTAATACAATAATATCTTCTATTTTAATCTCCTCTTTCCTGTCCTTTATTTCAACAATAACACCGACTGCTTCAATTTCGCCAGAAACATTGCACGGCTCTGAAAGCGCATAGATCTCGTATTTCCCTCTTCTTAAATAAGGAAACCAGAAAGTGCCATCAGGACCAGTTCTTACACGTTCAAAATGAGATGGATCATCACCCGCAATGATGTAGACCTCTTCGTCTATACCGTAAAACGAATCCAGCAAAATGGTACAGTTTCCATTGAAATCCTTCACATAAACCTTTCCTTGGATAGATGCTTTACCACCTTCGCCAGGTTGATCTTCACAAGAGAAGAAAAAAAGACAAATCGCACAAACAATAAATGACACTCGAATCATACATCCAGTTTCAGCCCGCTAATATCGAAAATTAACTCAATATTAATTCTTAGCGAATCAATAATACAGTTCCAGAAGTACGAACGACATCGCCAGTTATATCGTTTCTATAGCGAAGGAAATAAGAGTAAAACCCAGGAGGGGCGAAGTAACTACTTCCCTCTTCTCCACCATTCCAGCCTTCATTGATGTTGGTAGTAGACCAGATTTCCTGTCCCCATCGATTCATTACTGATAGTCTAAAGTTTTCAGCTGATACCTCGTTTCCATAAACTTTCAAAATATCATTTAAGCCGTCACCATTTGGCGTAAAACTACTTGGAATGAACACTGAATTGAGCCTTTCTTCAAAGTGAGCTATCAAATGAGTTGGAGCAAAAAACGCATAGTTCAATAGTGGAAAATCCTCATTCTGGGCAGCAGCCCCCAACTTGACTTCCCAATGAGAAAATTTGTACTTGTCCCTTTCGATCGCTTCAACAGCAATACTCTCATTTCCGAGCATAATCGTCTCGTAGGGGAACTTTTTCAAGAGTGTATCAGGTAGTCTAACCCACCCAGCCCCTTCAGGCTCTGTCTCAATTCTAATAGAGTAGTTGGGCAACTCAATAAAGTTTGCTACCACTACATCTGGATCTTCAAATTGAACGGTGATCTCAGCTGTTTCCTCATCGGGGTTCGGGGTTCCGTTGAGGAAGGACCAATGCGAAAATTCGTAGAAAAGTGCGGTTGGTTTAGCTTGAAGCTGCAATACCGACACTTGCGGAAGGTCAATTGAAATAGGATAAACTTGAATTGCCGTATCTCCCAAAATGATCTCACCAACGCCTTCAGGAGCAACATCAAACGTCACCTCATTTATGATTTCAAAGAACCTTGCTGTGAGGGTTTGATTCTCAGTCATGCTAAACGTTGCACTGTCACTCAATGCATTTGGACTTAATGCCAGCGCACTTTCCCAGTCACTAAAACCGTATCCAGCAATTGGCAGCGCCTTGGCCGAATAATCAACTGACTCAGCCAAATCGATGCTTACAGGAAAAGCATTGTAAGTAATACCAGCAATTGTGATCGAACCCGAATTAGCAGGCTCTACATTAAGTGTGAGACTGTAAGAAACATCTGGCACAAAATGGGCGATCAATGTATCATCTGCAGTGAAGTTGACAGTGATCGCTTCGGTAAATTCATCAGGAGTGATGAGAGTGTTGTTCGAAGTCCAATGACTGAATATGAATCCGTCATTCTCATCAGCATCTAGTGTAACCGGAATACCTCCGAAGTAAACAGCGTCATATGGATAGGTATCAATTTCTATAGTTGGAAGGTCGATTCGTCCACCTTCAGGAGGATCAGCCATCAACACGATATTGTAAGGCCCTTCAAGCTCAGGATAACAATCGAGGTATCCATCATTGATCACTACACATCTGGCTTCAATAAAGTCTCTTACTTCTTGGACATTGGATTGCCATTCGGCCATACTCCCACCCCATCGATCAACATGGTCTTGCATTTCAGGCTCAATCAGATCGACTAAACTATCAAGATGATTGACCATGTACTCACAAGAAAAATATGAGGTTGCTAAATCCGCATATCTATTGATGTAATCGGCAAAGAATTCTTCGTTTTCTAATAATGCATTCCAAACGGGGACATGACCTTGGCCTCCAGGATCATTCAATTGCTCAGGATCACAAGGATCTGCATTGGGACTTTGATCGGGTATCCCAGTGAAGTTAGCGTAGTGACCGAATACAGCATCCATATCCCAAAGGATGTAACGCCATTTTTTCTTGTCACCATCTGGATTACGTCCTCTCCACCATCCTGTATTCCAGTTTAACCAATCAGAACTAACGATGTACGAATTCAAAAGAAAGTAATCAATCAGGCTTCCTGTGTTATACAAGCCTTTCACGTAATCATAATTGCCTGGATCAGTCATATCGTTTCCGATAATAAAATCACGTAAATCATACCAATCATCACCAGAGCCATATTCTTCCCAGGTTCCACCCCAAGTTTTCAAAAAGTCTACATCACCAGAGCCTTGATCGTAGTAATAGTCTGTAAAATCAAGATCGTCAACTTTTTCTCTAATTTCATATACACCCCAGTATTCTCCATTCGAATACAAAACACAAGGTTCATAACTACGCTCATCCATTCTAAGATCAGCAAGTTGAGATAGTGACTGCACATATGCATCTCGAATGTGCGCTCCTCCGTTTTCGAAAGGATAATTATCGCTGGCAGCTGCTTTTAAGATCAATCTTTGGAAACCATCTCTATCCTTGTTTTCAAAGATTTGATGATTCACCTCGTTTCCATACCCAAACTCATCTTGAGTTATGTAATCAATTCCTCTTTGAGGATAGGCCCATGAGTCGTTGCCGTGTTCGTTAAAATCTCCGTTGGTTTCAGACAAAAGTTCGCCCGCCGCCGAAAAGAGCTCAAAATGACCTACAGGTTCTATCTGATTGCCACCGAGAAGCGTTGGCAATTGATCTCCACTAACTGAAACAATATAGATGCCATGCGTATCATTTACAAAATAGGTATTCGTCTCAACGAAACTTGGAGGATTATTGGCAGCCGTGTTAAATGCCCTTGCCTTTATTACGGTAGTTTGAGTGCGATTGATGGCACCGGTGTAAAGTGGCGATGCCTCTGTAGGAACAGTGCCGTCTACAGTATAATGAATGGCAGCACC
>JBLIDT010000050.1:0-12826 GCA_047632755.1 Cryomorphaceae bacterium | reverse complement strand
TATAGGCCCACCAAGTGCGCCACCAAGGTGGAAGAATTTTCACGGTTATGCTTTTACCTTCGTCATTCCATACGCCCTCAGCACTCGCAGCCCGTATCCGGAAAGTATATTCTCCCGGATCGAGATTGGTGTAGGATGCAAAGTTGCGGTTGTTGTAAATCCAATCATCGTCAACTCCTTCGAGCTTGTGCGTGTATTGGTTTTTTGAAGGGTTGGCATAATGCAATGCCGTAAACTCAAAACTCAGATCATTTTGATCGTAATTCAGTACCAATTCGGTAAGCTCTTCAAGGCTGGTATTGAAAGGCTTTTCCTCACCCATGGTAATGACTGACTTATTGGAAATGAACAAATCGGACAGAATCACATCGGGCGCAATTTGGCTTTTCGAAATGCCTTTAAATGTGGTGATGCCAAAATCACTCCCGAAATAAAAGGTACCATCGCTGCTTCTGAGAGCGGCGAGAGGTATGAAGAAATAGGCCGCTATTGCGAGTATTTCCAAGACCGCTACGATTCTGAGAAGGAGCGATTTCTTTTTGATGGAAATCTTATCGCTCACATACTTGATGCCCTTTCCTTCCAGTTTTTTGTCGCCCGGCACTTGAAGGCCTTTGTTGCTCACGGCAAAAATCTCGACGGGCTCATCCATGTTTTTCAAGAGATACTTGCCCAGAGAAACGGTCTTAATATCGCTCTGGCTTTTTACATCGTCCTGCACTTTGGAAGAGATAAAGATGCTGCCGGGTATGGCAAACGATTCGAGGCGTGCAGCAATGTTGACGCCATCTCCGTGTACATCGCCATCGTGAAAGATGACATCGGCCTGGTGGATGCCAATCCGCATGGGTACTACGGGTTCTTGGAGCATGGCCGTTTGCACGGCAATGGCGGTATGAAGCGACTGGACGGCACTGTTGAAGGTGCAAATTACTCCATCGCCCATCCACTTAACGATTCGGCCATCGTACTTTTCTATGGCGGACTCGAGTTCATCTTTTAGCTTCTGCCTCAGTTCTAATGCGCGTTTTTCATCACTTTGCATGAGTCCTGAAAAACCCACTATGTCGGCAAACATAATGGCGGAGAGCTGGCGCGATTCTGACATCTATCTTCTTCTTAAGGTTGTAATCCTATAATTACTAGCCCCACATTTCTACTTCCGTAAGAATGAAGTCTTGGTTATCCATCCGAATTCAATCCTCTAGGTTGTCTTAAGGATTGGACTAGCACCGGTTAAACTGTAATAATAAGGGTTTTCCTGAAGGTATACTTTCACGGGGTGGTAGTTGCAAGCTTTTTTTCTTGGATACGTGTTTAGTTAGTGTCTGTCTATAAAATTTATTAGTATGCCTTAGGTGCTCTTTTAGGCTTGATCTATGAACTTGATACTTCGATACAATATGACAAGTCATTTCTATCGCTATTAGGTCTTCTCGTTTTCCTAATTTTTGAACCTGAATAGGGGAAATACACCAGTTGTTTTCTGAGGGTTTTTGGCAACAAAAAAAGGCACTGTATTTACAGTGCCTTTTAGTCTTTAAGTTTCTCTCAGATTAGGGCTGGCTAATGTCATCCAAATAAAAAGTGCCAGCGTTGGCCACATTCCAACCTGGAAACATTGTTATTCGATCAAAAGTGTTTGCGGCGCCAGTAAAGTCAAAAGTCAATTGTTGCCAGCTATTTGCTGCAGTAACATCCACGTCCAATTCTGCGAAGCTGCCTGGATTTGACTGCTCCTCTAATTTCAAACGGAACACTCCAGCAGTCGGAGCCCATACTTTTATTGAAATGGTGTTGTCGGTGCTGAAATCCAATGGATTCTCCATATTCACTGAAAAACCTGCAAACGTTTCAAAGCCGTGAACGGTTTCCATAACACGAGAACTGGTATTAATTCCCGAAGCATCAGGGTTATCAATATAGGCCACTGTGCTTCCGCCAAAAGCGTTTACTTCTGGTTCCACAGTTTCGAAATCTAGAGGTAGGTTATAAAGAGGTGTTTCATTGGGGTCGGGTATGTACCCTTCTGGGATTAAACGAAGGTACCAAGCGAGAGCAGCATCTTGTGAGTCTTCCACTCGAAGGAATAGTAAATTCTCTTCGATCGTTACGATTTTATAGGTTCGCACACCAGTGTAGTAACCGATAAATGCATCTGCCGAAATGGAAATGAGTGTATCCTCTCCTTCGCTATATGTCCAAGCTTTTCCGAGTTGGTCAGGGAAAGGGGAGGTGTAGTCTCCCACTTCACTTTTAAAGGCATCGGGCCAATCGCCCAAATGAGCTGTATTCAAGTAAATGTCCCCGTTGGTCACCATATCAAATTGGAACCCTTGAAGTGTGAAGGTGTATACATCATCGTACATTCCAGACCCTGATTTTTCCAGTGCAGCTGCTGCATAGTAAGCTGGGAAATCACCATTCGGAGATGGGTTTGGTCCAACGCCAAAGTGGCCTGGCGTTAGTGAATCGATCACCCAGGATTTTGAACCTGGACCGCTGGTACCTCCAGTTAGCAAGTCAAAAATAGGATTGTCCAGTAATCCAGGATCATCGTTTTCGATGACTACATCTTGCACAGAAGAGGTGCTTCCACCTTGATTGAATATGGTGAGTGTTACGGTATAGATTCCCGCGGCTGGATATACGCCTACAGCAGTAACCCCTTCTACAAAACTACCGTTTCCAAGATCCCAAAATGCCTGAATATTTTGATTGGAGGCTCTGAACTCAAGTATGTTGTCGGTTTGCGTTGAAGGTGTGTAGGTAAAATTTGCATCTGCCGCTACGGGTGGATCAGCCAATTCAGGTTCATCTTCTTTGCAAGAACTGAAAAGAGCCATGAGGGCGAAAACCATCAGAAAGGGCTTCAAGATATGTATGTGCTTATTGTTTTTCATGAGATTTCTGTTCTAATAGATTAGTACTGATTGTTTTGCTGCCAGTTGCCACCTGCCAAATCAATTTCGAGCTGTGGAATTGGAAATAATTCGTGCTTACCCGTTACAAAACCATCTATCTCATCAGCTGCGCGCTCGGTTCTTACCAGATCAAAGAATCGATGACCCTCGCCTGAAAGTTCATAAATCCGTTCTTGAAGAATGTCATCCGTAAGCTGGTTGCCTCCTGAATTTATTTCGGGCATATCCACCCGATCACGAACTTGCTTCAAATAACCCAAAGCTAGCCCGTCATTGCCGGTTCGACTATGCGCTTCGGCAGCCATGAGCAGCACATCTGCATAGCGAATCACTTTGTAGTCCAATGGGCTGGTCAAATCTGTGTCGGGCAATCCAAGTTCATTCGAGCGCTTGATGTATTTATTGTTGTAATAACCAGTATGACCGCCACCACCTATGGCGTACTCAATCTCGTTGGGGTTTTCTTGCTCGGCAATAAATGCGTCGATGTCAAGAATGGATAGATTTCTTCTGGGATCGGCTTCGTCAAAGGCATCATACAGTTTCTGCGTGGGCAGGTTGTAGCTATTTCCATCTCCATATACAGGTCCGTCGTACTGTCGAATACCCTGAAAACCAGGAGCGGCGTTTCCTTCCAAACAAATCAAGCAGTCGTAACCGCCCCCTTCTTGCCCAGAATATTGAATGGTGAATACTTCTTCGTTGTTCGTTTGTGTTGCGACAAACCAAAGGTCTTGGTATTCATTCAGCAGCGTATAGCCGCCTTCCATAATTAGCTGATCCAGCACTAGAGCAGCTTGTTCGTATTCCCTCTGGTAGAGGTGTACTTTACCAAGTAAACCCAGCGCTGCGCCTTTATCGGCTCTACCAAGTTGAGAGGCGCCATAATTTAAAACACCAATGGCAGCATTTAAGTCAACTTCTATCTGAGCATAAACCTCTGAAGCTGATGCACGTTCGATCTCAGTTGCCTCAACGGTTCCTATTCTTTCGTCTATGATAAGAGGAACGCCACCGAAAGTCTTTACCAATTCGAAGTAGTAAAATGCACGAAGGAATCGGGCTTCTGCCAAAATGATATCCTTACCAGAAAAGTTAATACGGTCTGCATTTTCCAAGATGAAGTTGGCTCTAGTGATCCCAGCGTAATTCCAGCGGAATACGCTGCGTAGTTCATTGTTGACTGCATTGTGTTGCATTTCATCAATCTCGTGCAAGCCTTGCGAGTCAAACACACTTTCTCCTCCTGCTATGGAATGATCAGATGCGATATCGCCAATCCAATAGGAAGTAAATGAGCCTTGGAGCAAATCATAAGCGCCGATCAATGCGAGGTTATAATCACTCGGAGAATTGAAATAGTTATCAGCGTCTTGCGTAAACTCAGGATCTACGTCTAGGTAATCTTCACAACTCCACAGTGAAATGGAAAGAAGAAATGCTAGACCGAGTACTCTTAAAAATCGATTTTTCATGGGATTAAAATTGAATGTTAAATCCACCCATTATTGTCGTGGCTTGTGGATAAAAGCCGTAGTCAACTCCTGCAGACAAAGGTCCGCCGAAAGAACCGATATCAGGATCGAATCCCGAGTAACCGGTTAAAGTCCAAAGGTTATTAGCGCTAACATACACGCGCAAATAGCTCACATTGATTTTTTCCAAAAGTTTTCGTGGCAATGTGTACCCGACTTGAAGATTTCGTAACCGAAGGAAAGATCCGTCTTCCACATAGAAATCACTAAACTCAGTATTTCTTGTAGAACCAGTGGTTACACTAGGTATTTCATTTGATGTGCCTTGTCCTGCCCATCTTTCGAGGTTGTATCCCAGTTGATTCGCATAAGGCTGGGAGCGTTCGAAGTTTCTGATGATTTCTTGTCCGATGGCTGCATAGAAGTTAGCGCTGATGTCAAAACCTTTGTATCGACCGTTTAGGTTTAAACCAAAGGTGAAGTCAGGAATGGGTGAGCCCAAATCTGTTCTGTCGCTATCGTCACCAAAAGTGATCTTTCCATCTCCGTTTTGATCTACAAAGCGTAAGTCACCTGGCTTGGCACCTGCTTGAACCACCGCTGCGTTGTCAATTTCTGCTTGGGTTTGAAAAACGCCATCCGTTTCGTATCCGATGAAGTAACCAATGGGGAAACCTTCTTCAAATCTAGTTGCCACCGTACCGCCGACACCGAATCCTGCGCCTGGGATGAACTGAACTCCGTCGGGAACTTCCAACACCTCATTTTTAATGTAGGTACCGTTCAAGGATGCCGAGAAGATGAAGTTATTCACTGGCTTTGTGGTATAGCCAAGTTCAAGTTCAAAACCTTGGTTTCTCACATCACCTGCATTTACAAATGGAGGGAAACCACCAGGGCCATAAGTTCCCAACAGTCCTGATACATCAGGTTGGAAAAGCAAATCTTGGGTGTTTTTGATAAAGTAATTGGTTGAGACCGTGAAGTCATCGAAGAGGTAAAGGTCAAGTCCTATGTTGAATTGGTTTGTGGTTTCCCACTTCAAATCTGGGTTGGAAGCTCTACCGATAGCTACCCCCGTCTGAATAACATTATCGATGACGTAATTTCCTTCACCGTTTAGCAAAGCACGGAAGGCAAAGTTGGGAATTTGGTCGTTTCCAGATACCCCATAGCTCACGCGTAGCTTAGCAAAATCGATAACTCTGGAATTAAAAAACTTCTCTTCGCTAATGATCCAAGCGGCTGATACTGTCGGGAAGATTCCCCAGCGCTCATTTTCACCGAATTTGCTCGAGCCATCTCTTCTTATAATACCCGAGATCAAGTAGCGGTCGTCATACTTATACTCTCCACGGAAAAATGCTGATAACAATCGCTCTTGGAATTGAAAAGAACCTGCATTGTTTAAGAAGCCTTGCGCTGCTTGGTTAGCACTGATGTCGGCAAACTCTTCCGAATTGTTTGGAATGTTAAAGGCCGTGGCATTCAAGCCTTCACCACGTCGACTAAAAGAGGATACACCGAATGTTCCTTTTACCGAATGCACGTCATTAAACGTTCTTCCATAGTTCAAGAAACTCTCGAAAGTGAGATCAATATAGCTGTCTCGGTTTTCTGAGACACTGGCGCCACGTTCCAAAAAGGTACTATCGGCAATCTCGACTAGCGAGGGATCGAGGTTTTCATTCAACGCCGTATTGGGCGCTTTACCCGGGCCATACCAAACTAACGGAGAGAAGGTCTTTCCTTCTACTGCTGCATAGTTAAAGCTAAACCGATTCGTCCATTCGAAGTGCTCGCCCAAATCAGCGACGATCTCTTCCTTACCCACAAACTTATTTGTGTTTGCTTGATTGAAAGTGTTTTCCATTTGAGCCAATGGATTGATAATATCATTCACCAATTCCAAATAGCTGTATGAACCATCTGCCTGTCGAACTGATTCAGTTGGGTAGGCGTTGATCGTATTGTAGAGCACAGAGCCAATACCATTCTCAGCAAGGGTACTCCTCTCTTCATTGGTGTAAAGCAGAACACTATTGAATTGAATGCGATCAGAAATGGCTGTAGAGATGTTTACTCGACCGTTGTATCGCTCAAAATTTGCTTTTTCTCCTCCTACTATTCCTTGTTGGCCAAAGTAAGATCCTCCAATAGAATAGGTGGTTTTTTCTGAACCACCCGATACGCTTATGTTATAGCTTTGAATCGGTGCTGATTGAAAAACTTCGTCTTGCCAGTTTGTTCCTTCTCCCAAATTTGTCGTTTCAAAGGGTGGGGGCATTCCTCCGTTTGCGAAAGCATTGTTTTTTACGACGGCATATTCAGAAGCATTCAGTAGGTCAAGTTCGTTAGAAGTGGTTTGGGAGCCAAAGAAGCCACTCACCTCAACTTTCGGTCCTGCGCCTATCTTCCCTTTCTTGGTTTCAATAAGAATTACCCCATTGGCAGCTCTTACTCCATAAATACCTGCGGTAGCATCTTTCAGGACATTAATTGATGCAATATCGTTTGGATTTAAGGCGTTGAGCCCTTCTGAATCGTAGACAATTCCATCTACCAGAATTAGTGGATCGTTGTCTCCGAAAGTTGAAAGACCTCGAATCCTAATGGCTGAGGCTCCTCCGGGAGAGCCCGAGTTGGTATTGATGGTAACCCCAGCAACTTGACCTTGCAAAGCGGCATCCATACGCGGTATGTTTAGTTTCGTGAGCTCCTCACCGTCAACAGTAGAGATCGCCCCCGTTAGTTCTTTCTTTTTAACGGAGCCGTAACCTACGACGACTACTTGGTCGAGTAGTTCTGCATCTTCCATCAGGAAAACAGTCATGGTATTTTGACTTCCTGCGGCTAGCGTTTGCGACCTATACCCAAGAAAGGAGAATACGAGCGAATCGCTGCTTTGGGCTATTAGCGAAAAGTTACCGTCGATATCTGTCGCAGTTCCATTGCTGGTTCCTTTAATGACGACGTTGACACCCGGCAGGGTTTCTTTGGTTCCACTATCCATCACTTTCCCCGAGACGTCTTGGGCCTTTAAATGGTGTATACCAAACAGAATTGGAATAAAACCGAGAAAGAGACTCTTTGATAATAAATGTTTGAGCTGCATGGACATAAATTTGGTGGCGCTAAATCTATGTTAAGCAAGATGCACTCGGCAAGGGTATTTGGTTCAAAATGCCATGGTAAAATAACCATGGCTTCAGTCGTGTTTAGTTGATTTTTTTGGACTTACTCTGATTTTCAGCATATTCGGATGGAGTTACGCCATATTGTTTTACGAAACATTTCCTAAAATATTGTAAATCTGTGAAACCCACTTGGTAGGTGGTTTCGGAGATACTTAAACTTCCGAGGCGCAATATTTGAGCAGCTTTTTTGAGACGGTAGGTCCGGATAAACTCATTTGTAGATGTACCCGTAACACCTTTCATTTTGCGGTAAAGTTGTGCTTTACTCATGTTCAATGCATCGCTGAGGTCTTTTACTTGAAAGTCGGTATTGGACATATTTGCGTCAATTATTTCGAGTGCTTGTTCGATAAAGCGCGCTTCCAAACTTTTACTTCTGACTATTTTGGGTTCGGCGTCCAACGTGACTTCATGCAGTAAGTGTTGTTTGTAAGTGCGCATGGAGCGAAGCGTATTTTGAATGCGCATCATTAAAAGGGAAGGGTCAAAAGGTTTCGTGACATGCTGTGTGGCTCCAAGTTCCAGGGATTTTGATTCGCTTTCGGGTGTTGCCTTTGATGTTAAGATGATAACCGGAATATGACTGGTGCGCTGGTCCTCTTTGAGTTTTTCAATCAAAGTGTAACCGTCCATTCCAGGCATTATTACGTCAGATACAATCAAGTCAGGAATACTCTCTCTTGCATTCTCAAAAGCTTCAATTCCGTTGGTGCACTCCAGCAATTGGTAGTTCTCCTTGAGCAAGTCCGAAAGATAATTTCTTATTTCATCGTGGTCTTCGGCTATCAGAATTAATGGTTTGTCTGAGTTAGCAACGTCCATCGGTACCACGTTTTTTGCTGAATCTTTCAATAGGGCTTCATCGAATGAAGCGCTTAAGGGAACCGCAGGATGCCTCGTTGCTTGGAGAGATTTCTTTTCGAAATGGCTTGATCCCGCAAGAAGTACGACTTCAAACTTTGACCCTTTGTCATCCTTGCTCGTCACGAATATCTGACCTTGGTGAAGCTCTACTATTTCTTTGGCCAAAGCCAAGCCTATGCCGGTTCCCCCGCGCTGATCGCCTTCTTGGACTTGGTAAAAACGTTCAAAAATGAATTGCTGATCCTTTTCTGGTATTCCTTTTCCCGAATCTTTAATAGTGATGTGGAAATTGTCTTTTTTCACTTGAACCGAAAGCGTAACCTTGCCAAAGCGGGGAGTGAACTTGATGGCATTTGATAAGAGGTTTATGATAACCTGTTCCATTTTTAGTCGATCAAAATAGGCGTCAATCGGTTTTTCAGGCAGGTCCATTTTCAGATCCACATATGAGCGATCAGCGTAACCCGAAAAAGAAAGTCCTACACCTTTGACAAATTCTACTAAGTCATGCTCTTGAACAGATAGTTGAAGGATGCCACTTTCAATTTTAGACAGATCCATTATCTGGTTGATCATGTTGATCAATCGTTTTGAATTTTTGAGCATTAGTTCAAGTTGCTCTTTTATTTTCTCGTTTAGAGGCTCCTTCATTATAGATTGAAGCGGTGAGATGATCAGCGTAAGAGGAGTGCGGAATTCATGTGAGATGTCAGTAAAGAATTTTAGACGGACCTGACTCAATTTTCGAATCTGATCGAGCTGTAAGTGTTCCAATATCAATTCACTTTTCAGTTGTTCATTTTTAATGATGCTGCGGCGCGCCCAAACCAGGAAGGTGATAACCAGCATGGAATAAAGGAAGTAGGCCCAATTGGTCAGATACCAAGGGGGCGAAATGATCACATCAATGCTGGCAACATCGGGGCTCCACAGACCGTCATTGTTGCTGGCTTTTACCTCAAACGTATAAGATCCTGCGGGTACGTTGGTGTAATAAATTTCTCGCGGATTAGAAGTGAATCTCCAGCTTTGGTCGTAATTGGTCAGCCGAAATGCGTACTGATTTTTTTGGGATTCACTGAAATTTAATGCGGATGCCTCAAATTTGAAGTCGTTCTCATTGTGTTCCAGTTTTAATTTCGTTTGAAGCAAAATATTTGATTCTCCATTGCGCAATAAAAGAGGTCCTTCGTCCTTTTCAATCAGATTGAACCCCGAAATGTAGACGGCTGGTTTATTTGGGTTGGATTTAATAGAGGTAGGATCAAAGCGATTGAAACCTGAAATCCCGCCGAAAAAAAGCATGCCTTTATTGGTGTGTAAAGAGGCAGATAAATTGAAACGGGCAGACTGAAGGCCATCGGCAATTCCGAAGTTTATGATATTTCCAGATTCAGGTTGAAAGCTGCTGAGGCCATTGTTTGTGCTAATCCAAAGCGTTGAGTCGACCCATTCCATTGCGTATATGAAGTTTCCTGCCAATCCGTCATTCGCAGAGATAAGTCTCTTTAGGCCCTCTTCGGCAGACCACTCGGCTAATCCTGCTCCTTCGGTGCCCACCCAAAGGCGACCTCGATCATCCTCTATTAAATCTGTTATGAAATTACTTGGGATATTGCTGTTGGTGGTTTCATAGCTATCTAACTCTGTGATTTTTCCTTCTTCATCCAACGAAAAGCAGATGAGACCATCACTATCGCTACCCAGCCAAATCCTCCCTTGACTATCTTCAAGGATACTTCTAGCGAGTTTAGTGGGTATATAGTGGTCCTCTTTTTCCATCGACGAATAATGTGTGAACGACAGAGATTCTGGATCTAGACAATCTAATCCCATTCCAAAACAGCTCAGCCAAATTCTCCCCTTTTGGTCTTCGCACAGGGCTATTATATCGTTATTCGCTGGGCCATTTGAGCTATCGGAGTGAAAGGTGAAGTGCTCGAAATTAGCCGACCCTTTTCGGAGCAAATTGAGTCCGCCGTTCCAATTCCCAGACCATAGACGGCCTTTTGAATCAACCAGTACATCGATTACATAATTATTGGAGAGACTGCTCGGATCGGTCGGATCATTTGTGTAGTGGGTGATAAGATCGGATTCTGGATCGAGATAATTGAGGCCCCCACCTTCAGTCCCAATCCAAGTTCCACCAGCATCATCTTCAGCAAATGAGCTAATAAAATTACTGTTTAGTGTATGCAGATTAGAATTGCTGCGAAATGGGGGAGGGAATTTTTTCTCATGGGGGTCTAACTTGCACAAGCCTTTATGGAAGGTTCCCAACCAGAGAATGCCTTCGTCATCCATGAAAAGCGACCAGATGGAGTTGGAGCACAAACTCGTTTCGTCGTTGGCATCGTTCACGAATTGGCTTACTTGTGAATCTTGCAAATTGAGTAGAAAAAGCCCGTTATTCTCAGTTCCTAACCACAAGCTACCCTCTTTGTCTCCTTCCATGCTCAAGATTCGGAGGTCTCTTAGACTCTTTTCGAAGATCTGAATTTCAGAAATTGGATTCGTAAATTGGTATTCTCCTTGGATTCGCTTTATTTCTCTGACACCCTCATCGGTTCCTACCATGAAACGCCCAGACGGCAGCAATTCGAAACAGCGAATGGTGTTGCGACTCAAGCCCTCGACGTTGTCTTTGTGAAAACGAGTGAAGTGTTTGGTTTTTTCGTTGAGGAGATTTAATCCTTTGTCCCAGGTTCCTACCCATATTTGACCATCGGCATCAGCACCGATCGATCTTACATTATTTGAAGATAGGCTGGAAACATCCTTCGGATCATGCGAATAGTGATTGAAACAAGAATCTATCGGATCATAAGTATATAGACCAGTGGTTGTCCCTATCCAAACACGGTGTTCCTCATCTTCGAAAAGAGTATTGATCCAGATGGCCTCCATAGTGCAGTTCGGGCCTTTTGTCTCTATTCGTTTTAGGTCGTTTGTTTTGTAATCAAACTTGAAGACACCACGGCCGTTTGTTCCTACCCAGATATCTCCCGTTTTGTCTGCCAATAGGTCATTCACAACTCCGAGTGAACCTAGTTTATTTCCATTATCATCAATCTCATCAAATTCTAAGCCATCATAACGTTCTAGTCCATAACGCGATCCTAGCCAGATGAACCCGAACGTATCTTTTACAATTGCTGAAACGGCATTTTGAGGCGCGCCTCGCGAACTGTGATGAAAAAGTCGTTCCTCAGATTGTGCTTTCAGGCTATTGAAAACGAAAAAGAAGAAGAACAGAAGAGGGAGGGCCTTGAAGGATATTGGTAAATTCATGGTGAAGAAGTATTCTCAAGATAATACATCTTTTTCGCATGGCAAGCGAAAGTGTTCTTCCTTGGGCTAGGTAAATGAATCACAGATTTTTAGAGTATTTTTTTTCTGAGTTTAGTCAGAATTGATATCTGATTGTAGGCGAAGCTTGAAGCTAACAAGTTTTTCACTCTGTCAGAGAATGACTTATCAAAGTTAAAATCTATTCAAAATATTATTTTTTTGGTTGCTCACATCAGCCCCGAGGGCAAAAACGAATAGTGATGGGCAACAGGAATGAACTATCTTGACGTTTCATTTACGCTGAGACCACAGAAAACAAAGAAACATAAAAGTCCGAAGTCATGAGGTCTCATGGAAGACTCTTAGCGATTAGCGCAGCAAGTTATTCTGCAGGGCTAAAGCGGCCAATCCAGCCAAAAGAATGAGGAGTACGACGGCAACTGCTGTTACGCGTTTCTCAAATGCCCAAGTTTCTATCAGTGGAATGTCAGCGGTAAATTTATCGAGACCCAGCATTAGTTTAGAAGGGCCTTCTACCTTTTCAGTTACATATTCGTTTTCAATCAAAAGGGTGCGCGCCTTTAAGGCATCGTTCTGACCGACTTGTAGTTCTGTGATCTTGTAGAAATGAAGCCTGGCGAAGTTGTAGCTTCTACCG
Source organism: Cryomorphaceae bacterium (assembly GCA_047632755.1). GTDB lineage: Bacteria > Bacteroidota > Bacteroidia > Flavobacteriales_D > Cryomorphaceae > JAKVAV01. Next base: position 414 of record JBLIDT010000050.1, on the reverse strand, counting down.
GTTTCTTCTTTTATAAAACAATGAATACCTCTAGATTCTAAAAAGGCTCTGGCAATGTAAGCTTCGGTCATAGGGACAAAGACTCCAACGGTTATTGGCTTGCCGTTTAAAGGGGTGCTCATGAAACAGAAGTCTAATCCATTTTCACAAAAGGAATCGACTCGAATGATTTGTCGTTTCTGTAAGTAGCCACGTAAGATCCCGCCGCTAATTGATTGAGTGAAATAATGGTCTTATTGCCAGTTGCATTTTGGGAAAGCACTTTGATTCCCATTACAGAGTAGACTTCAATCAAGGCTGAATGATCGCCTGTTGCTGTTTCAACGATTAGGGTTTCTTGCGCAGGGTTGGGATAGAGCTTTAGGTCGACTTTCTTCACATCATTGGTAGAAGTGGGAGAGCCCTGCTGGTAAA
>JBLIDT010000049.1:0-13887 GCA_047632755.1 Cryomorphaceae bacterium | reverse complement strand
TACAAACACGTGCCGTTGATGGAACTCAACCCCAGTGAGGCCGTTCTTACAAATGTCTTCGGGTCGAAGCTACTGGTCGACAAAGCCATCGAATTTGAAACGGAAACTTTCGTTTTGATCAGCACCGACAAGGCGGTGAATCCAACCAATGTGATGGGTGGCACAAAGCGAATTGCTGAAATATATGCTCAGAGTAGCAACAAGCGAGGAAAAACAAAATTCGTCACAACGCGCTTCGGCAATGTTCTCGGATCAAACGGATCGGTCATTCCTCTTTTTAAGAAACAGATTGAAGCGGGTGGCCCGATAACGGTTACTCATCCGGAAGTCACGCGGTATTTCATGACCATCCCTGAGGCATGTCAGCTGGTATTGGAAGCGGGAGCACTCGGACACGGTGGTGAAATATTCGTTTTTGACATGGGCGAAAGCGTTAAAATTATTGATCTCGCACGCCAGATGATAAGTCTGAGCGGATTGGAGTTGGATCGAGACATCGCCATCAAGATTACTGGATTACGTCCTGGTGAAAAGCTTTATGAGGAGCTGCTCAACGACGAAGAGAGCACCTTGCCCACTCATCACCCGCAAATAAAAATTGCCACGGTAAGGGAGTACCCCTTTCAGGAAGTAAACGAAAAAATAACTCGGCTTGTGGAGCTTTTCGATCAACAAAACAACGATCTGCTCGTTCAAGAAATGAAAGAAATCGTTCCTGAGTTTAAAAGCAACAACTCCGAATTCAGTAAATTTGACGCGTAATTCAGCACAATGACAGACAAGAATATCGAAATCGCGAATGTTCAGCGTGATATCGAACAGTACGTGGGGCTCGGCCCAAATAGTTTGATCTTTAATTTTTCAGATACCAATGGCAAGACCTTACTGCATTTGGTGACCCTGAACCCTCGTCACAATCAGTCCTTTCTCTTTCACGATGAGGAGGGATACGACAAGGTGGACGTGATGAAGAAAATGCTGAAGTATGTCAAAAATTACAAGGACAAGGAGAGTTCATATACAATACAGTGGAGACATACTGATGAAGACGTTTTGAACACCTCTTACTTTAGTGCTAAGAATGTTCAATCGGCGTTGGACAAGTTGTTTTATGACCGCGACCCCAACAGCATTATGGTTTTCAGTGTCATCATGAATCCGACTACTTAGTGATCAATAATTAGATTCCATGCACAAAACTTACCCTCTACACATCAGATTCAATGATCTGGACACATACGGTCATGTGAACAATGCCGTGTACATCACCTATTTTGAAGAAGGCCGAAAGCTCTGGTTTCAGGACAGGATAGGCAAGAAATGGGACTGGACAAAGCATGGTATTTTACTCGCCAAGCACGAGGTAGAGTACAAAGTGCCACTATTACTGACAGACGACGCTTCTATCGAGCTTTGGATATCTCATGCAGGAACCAAAAGTTTCGAGGTGTCATACCTAGTTTACAGCGGCAGCGGTGATAATAAAGTGCTCTGCACAACGGGTAAATCAGTTGCGGTATGTTTCGACTACAAGCAACAAAAAACGATTTCTATTCCCGAAGAGTGGAGAAAAGTGTTCGAGGAAGATTTAGAAAAGACCAAGGCTTAGCCGTGCATCGTTTCTTTCTTGCCGTACTTTTCCATTAACGTGCTTTCGAATTCTAAGTATTCATTCCAGCGAGCATCGACATCTACGCCTTCGCCGTATTTTCTGGCAAATCGCAAGAATAACGTGTAGTGACGGGCTTCGCTAGCCATTAAGCCACGGTAAAATTTACGCAAGTCCTCATCGTTGATTTGCTCGGAGAGTAAACGAAATCTTTCACAGCTTCGGGCCTCGATCATGGCCGCAACTAGTAGAGCCTCAACCAATTGCATATAACGGTTTCCACCTTTATTCATGAAAGAGCGAAGATCATTTACGTAAGGATCTTTCTCATCAAACCCCAATTTAAACCCTCGTTCCTGTAGCTTTTCGTGCACCATCGAAAAATGCTCCATCTCCTCTCTTGCCAATGCGGTAAATTCCCTGACCATATCCGGGTATTCAGGAAATCGAGTGATAAGCGTGATAGCCATAGTTGCGGCCTTTTGCTCACACCAAGCATGATCAGTCAAGATTTGGTCGATGTTCTTTTCTACGATATTCACCCAGCGAGGGTCAGTGGGAAGTTTTAGTCCAAGCATTCTACACGTTTTTCGGTTGCAAAAATCTCCATTTATCATCAATCGACCAAGCTGTGTTCATTCTTTGATTGCTAGATGGTGGGGTAAGGATGGTTAAATCTGTATTTTGGTAGCGTTACAGTTTGACTGCAACGCTCAAATCCACCACTTATGAAGACGACCCTTGGAGGCATATTTCTCTATTCTGAAAATCCCAAATACTTAGCAGAATGGTACACCAAAAACTTTGAGATAGAATACGAATATACCGAAGACTCCAAAGCCTACTACGTCTCGTTTCCTTACAAGACGAAAGACGGAAAAGAAGAAAGCTACTCTGTATTCTCAATCCTTTACAACGAGCACCGTCCTTTTGTAGATGGAAAATTCTTCACCGTCAATCTTCGGGTGCAGAATATGGAAGAGACCATCGAAAAACTAAAAGAAAACAAGGTTGAAGTTAGGGGTCCCGAAACCCACGACGAAGGAAAATTTGCCTGGACAAATGATCCTGAGGGTAATTTTATTGAGATTTGGGAAGACACGAAGAAATGAGAGATCAGATGATTAGAGTTCAGTTTTGAATGAGAAATGTTCCATTAAAAATTAAGAATGCAGGAGGGCTCTCTTTTCGAATACCCAAAACACCGTGCTCAGTACACATATAAAAACCGATTGCCCTTTGCGTTTGTTTCATCTGCATGAAAAACCCATTTATTTTTTTCATCGCCTTTTTCGTCATTGGCTGCAGCCCAAGCAAGGGCCAAAATCAAAACGACACGCTTTATTCCATTAAAGATGGTGATCCTTACGGAACGGGAAAGTGGTACATGGATCGAGAGATAGCCCATGTCATGGGGTTTCACGGGATGGAATGGCTCGAGAGACCTGAGCGTGAAAAAGAAGAGAAGACCCTTAAACTGATCAATAACCTCGATCTACAACCGACGGATGTGGTGGCAGATATTGGAGCTGGGTCGGGATATCACGTATTCAGAATGGCACCTCAGTTGGCAAAGGGAAAAGTCTATGGCGTAGACATCCAACAAGAAATGTTGGATGTAATGAATGCTAGAATCGAAGAAAGTGGTGCGACGAATGTCGAGTTGGTCAAAGGCGCAGAAAAAACTGCCAACCTCCATCCAAACTCCGTCGATAAAATTCTGATGGTTGATGTGTACCATGAATTCTCCTTCCCCCGGGAAATGCTAGAATCTATGAGGGAAGCGTTGAAGCCTGGTGGGGCTATCTACCTCATCGAGTACCGCAGAGAAGATGATTGGGTGCCGATCAAAACGGTACACAAAATGACGGAAAAACAGGCGGTAAAGGAGTTTGAATCCAGCGGATTTGTGCTTGACACTAACATTGGAAATTTACCATGGCAGCATTGCATGGTTTTTCGAATGAATTAGCTTTGACGCATGGATTGGATCTCAATTAGCGAGCAGCTACCCGACGATGGTCAACGCGTATTGGCCTTTTTGCCGAAAAACATAATCTATCTTCCTGGAAAGTTAGATGAGTCAATGCTCTTGCCCGTAATATTCTTGCGATTCGCTGAAGATTTTTTCAGTTTTGAAAATCCGAAGCGAGAGAAATTCGGCCCTCATTTTTGGCTGGGCGAAGGTCAAAGCAATCAGTATTTTGATGCAGTAACACATTGGATGCCGTCTCCCGTAGGCCCCAATGGAGAAGTAGAGAAGTCGAACGGGTAGCAGCAGTGCTGGCTAAATTGAAGAAAAAAGCGGTACTTCTACCGAGTAAACAATGGCTCACCCGGCAGAAATATTCGCAGTTAAAAATCTTTATTCGAATTCTTTACTTCCACCCACCACCGAGAGACCGATACATGTTAATTCGTGCATTCAGTTGTCTCTTCTTGGTTTCGATCAGATCGAATGTAGACTCCAGCGCATCTCTTTGGGTTAGCAATACCTCCATGTAATCAGCTCTGGCCGATCTGAAGAGATCATTTGAAATATCGATGGACTCTGTGAGAGCATCCACCTGATCTGAGAGCAGATCATATGACTGATCAAGGTTTTCAAGATTGGACAGTTGATTGGCCACTTCGATGTATGCTGTCAAGAGGGTTTGTTCGTATGCATAAACCGCCTGAACCTGACGAGCGTTGGAACTTTGAAATGCCGCCTCAATGGCTTTTCTATTGATCAGCGGTGCTGCCAAATTACCTGCCAGCGAAAACAGCATGGACTCAGGTGTCTTCAAGAAAAGATCAGGCTGAAAGGCATTTAATCCGATCGCAGCTGTAATATCCAGCGTAGGATAGAACTGTGCTTTGGCAGACTTCACATCTAAATGTGTGGCTTCCATCCGCAATTCGGCACCTCGTATATCTGGACGATTTTCAAGCAGTTGGATTGGTATCCCTGCTTGTAAATCAAACAGATCCAAATCCAAGAAAGGTGATGGATTTCTGGCGACTCTCTGCGGAAATCTTCCCAGAAGAAAGTTAATCTGATTCTCAGTTTCAATGATCCTTTGCTTCAGTTCAAACTCCATGCTCTTGGTTTTAAGCACCTGTGCTTCAAATCTTCGAACTGCCAGTTCGGTAGCTCTGGCTGACTGTTTTTGAAGCCGAACCGTGCTTAATGCATTGCTTTGAATGGCAATGTTCCTTCGAACGATTTCCAACTGACTATCCAAAGCAAGCAACTCGTAATAGGTATTGGCAATTTCAGCTACCAAATTGGTGACCATGAAATTTTGACCTTCCACACTTGACAGATAACGACTGAACGCAGCCTTCTTAGCATTTCGCAGTTTATGCCAAATATCCACTTCCCAAGAGGCAAAGGCACCCACAAAATAATCGGGAACTGGATCGGGCATTTCTGTCCCTGGCCTGATATCGGTGGTAGCTTCATTCGCTCCTAGCGGGGTATACCGAGCGGTTTTATCTAAACCTGCTCCAGCTCCGAGCCCTACGGAAGGGAGGTACTCCCCTTTCCGTGCATTGACTTCAAAGCTTCCAATTTGGATTTCCATTAGGGTGATTTGAAGTTCCTGATTGTGCTGCAACGCAGTATCAATAAGCGCCTGCAAATAAGGATCTGTGAAGAAATCGGCTCGAATAACGTTTGCCGTGTTGGTCGTGTCTCCGCTGGCTTGATAAACATCGGGGACCGTTTTGTCTACTGTTCTCTGGAGTGAATCGGGTGTTTGGCAGGACGAAAAAGCCAAAGCCAATACACCGACCCTCATCAAATATTTGATCATTTTTTTCATCAGTTTTGTATTTGTCTATTTTCACTTAGAGGCGACTCATCTTCGTCTTTAATCAGGTGTCTGCCGTCTGCTATGGAAGCGAAAATGAAATAAAGTCCGGGTACGATTACGACACCGAAAATGGTCCCAAAAAGCATCCCACCTAAGGCCGATGCTCCAATAGTTCGGTTTCCAATAGCTCCGGCACCCGTAGCAATGATGAGCGGAATCAAACCCGCAATAAATGCGAATGATGTCATCAAAATGGGTCGGAACCGAACTCTTGCTCCCTCAACGGCAGCATCAAAAATTGTGGCACCTTGCTGTCTTTTCTGCACGGCAAACTCGACGATTAAAACCGCGTTTTTGCCTAAAAGTCCCACGAGCATAATGAGTCCAATCTGCGCGTAGATATCGTTATCAAGCCCCATTATTTTCAATAAGAAAAAGGAACCAAAGACACCTACCGGCAGGGAAAAGATCACCGATAGTGGAATAATAAAACTCTCGTATTGGGCCGCCAGAACGAAGTAGACGAATATCAATACAATGGCAAAAACATAGAGCGCTTCGTTCCCTCTATTGGCCTCATCATAGGAAAGTCCTTCCCAAGCGATGTCATACCCTTTCGGAAGCGTATTGTCGGCTACTTCAGTTATTGCTGCAATAGCATCAGCCGTTGTAAAATCCTTTGCAGGAAGACCGCGAATAGCCGCAGAGTTGTACATATTGAAGCGGGTGATCTCGTTCGGACCTTGCTTCTTCTCCATTTTCATAAAGGCAGAATAAGGAACCATTTCTCCGTGATCATTTTTCACGAAGAGCTTCAACACATCCGAGGGCAGTCTTCTAAATTTTGGATCTGACTGAACATAGACTTTAAAGAATCGTCCAAATCGGATAAACCCTTGTTCATAGGTACTACCGATCAGAATGTTCAGGTTTTCCATGGCCTTGCCAATGGAGACTCCTTTTTGCATTGCCAACTCATTGTCAATTACCAACTCGTACTGCGGATAATTGGCAGCGAAAAAAGTGAACAAGCCTGTCAGTTCAGGTCGCTTACCAAGGGCATCCAAGAACTGCTGATTAATCTTGTCAAACTCTTGGTAGTCAGTGGTGGTTCCTTTATCCAGCAATCGCAGCGAAAACCCACCAGATGAACCAAAGCCAGGAATAGCAGGAGGCTCAAAGAACTCGACAATGGCCCCGAGATCTTTTGACTCCTCTTCCAGCTCTTCCATGATCTCTTTTACGCCATGTTTGCGTTCAGACCATGGCTTGAGGTTGATCAGGCAAGTACCTGCATTGGAACCACGACCCTCTGTCATAATTTCGTATCCCGCCAAAGATGAGACGGATTCCACGTCATCAAACTCCTCGCAGATCTTCATCAATTCTTGTGCGACCTTATTGGTTCTCTCGAGTGTTGCACCTGGAGGTGTCTGGATGATCGCGTAGATCGTACCCTGGTCTTCATTGGGAATAAACCCCGAGGGTAAGATGCTGTTTTCGAAAACGATGCCCAATCCGAAGACGATCAATATTCCGAACGTCAACCATTTCCTATTGACAATAGTCCGCAGAAGACCAACGTAATGCCCTGTGAGTTTATCAAAACCGCTATTAAAAGAATCCAGCCCTCTACTCAGCAAATTGGTCTTTTTGGGTCTTCCATGTTTGTTTTTGAGCAACATCGCACAGAGAACGGGCGTGAGGGTTAACGCGATTATGGCCGAAATAACAATGGCACTGGCCATGGTAATGGAAAACTGACGGTAGAATGTACCCACAGGTCCGCTCATAAAGGCTATTGGAATAAACACTGAAACCATTACCATAGTAATGGCAATGATGGCACCGCTGATTTCCCTGATTACTTTTTGCACAGCCTTATAAGGCGTCAGATTTTCTTCTTCCATTTTGGCGTGGACGGCCTCGACGACGACGATGGCATCATCTACCACGATTCCAATAGCTAGAACCAAAGCAAATAGTGTAACCAGGTTAATAGAAAGACCAAAAAACTGAATAACGAAAAACGCTCCGATGAGCGAAACGGGAACTGCCAAAATAGGTATCAGCGTCGAGCGCCAATCTCCGAGGAAGAGAAAAACAACCAGCGCCACCAAGAGAAATGCATCCCGCAACGTATGCAACACCTGCTCCATTGAAGCATCCAAAAACTTGGATACATCGTAGCTGATTTTGTAATCAACACCGGGAGGAAAGGACTCTTTCATCTCTTCGAGTTTCAACTTCACCTCTTCGATTACCTCGCTCGCATTGCTACCATAATTCTGCTTGAGCACGATGGCCGCAGAAGGATTTCCGTCGAGATTGGAGTAAATATCAAAGAATTCGCTTCCTAGTTCAACCGTGGCTATGTCTTCTAAATGAATGCTCTCACCCTCGGAATTTGCCCTGATGATGATCCTTTCATATTCTTCGGGTGTATTGAATCTACCTTTATACGTAAGGACGTATTCCAACGATTGGGCATCAATTCCCGAGCTCTGACCAATTCTTCCTGGTCTACCAATGATGCTCTGCTCTTTCAGCGCCTCCATCACCTCTTCTACCGAGATTTCGTAGGCTCTCATTCGATCGGGATTGAGCCACACCCGCATGGCATAAGTTCTACTACCCAATATATTTGCCCTTGCCACACCCTTGATTCTATTGATCTCGGGAATCATATAAACATTGGCGTAGTTGTAGAGAAATTTTTCATCTATACTCTCCTCCTCCGAATAGAGGTTGACATACATCAACATACTGGGCTGAATTGGAGTAATGATCACGCCCTCTCTTTGCACCAGCTCGGGAAGCAGGGGCATCACCTGATCCACCCTAGTCTTTACTCGAATAACGGCTTGATTGGGGTCGGTGCCAGGTTCAAAAACAATGTTGAGTGTTGCTTCTCCAGCACTGGTCGCATCGGTAGCCATATAGCGCATTCCTTGCACTCCATTGATGGAGTTTTCCAGAGTGATAAGCGTGGATTTAACGAGTACATCTGCACTCGAGCCTGGGTATGCAATAAATATACTTACGGTTGTAGGGGCTATTTGAGGAAACTGTGAAATAGGCAATTGCCGTATCGCTAATGATCCTGCAAAAACAATAACCACAGAAATAATAATGGCCAATACAGGCCTGCGTATGAATTGTTGAAACATCGTTTTTCTTATTTAGAGCTGAATTACTCAGCGTATAGATTCAAATGGGTTATCACGGAATCGGGGTCGGCAACTCGATATTCTATCTGGTCGTTCTCCTTCACCAGTCGCAGACCTTCCAAGAGGATTCGATCAGATTCTTCCAAGCCTTCTTGGACAATAAAAAGGTGGGGCAATTCTGCGGCTATAATTATTTCTCTCGAAGAAATAACACCCTCGTCACTAACCGTATAGACGTACTTCTTATCGAGAATTTCGAATGTTGCTTTCTGCGGAATAAGCAATGCATTGGGGAAGGGCACGTGCATTTGAACGTTGCCAGTCTCGCCGTGTCGAAGCAGTCGATTCGGATTTGGGAAGGTGGCCCGAAAGGGAATATTTCCTGTTTCGTTATTGAAGTCCGCTTCAATCGTTTCCACTCTCCCTTCAAAAGGAAATAGTTTCCCATTGGCCAGCATCAACTCAACTTTCACCAAGCTATCGCTTTTGACCTGAGATTGGTAGTCGAGGTATTCCGCCTCAGGGACATTGTAGTACACCCACATTTTGCTATTGTCAGACAGATTGGTCAGTAAGTCTCCTTCCTCTAATAAACTGCCTTCCCTTACGCGAAAACGATCAATGATCCCATCGAATGGAGCACGAATTTGGGTGAAATCCAAATGCACCTGAGCTAAGGATAACTGGGCCTTCGCCTGATTGAGCTTGGCTTCAGCCATAGCCAATTCATTGGGCGCAACCACATTACTATCAGCCAGCCTCTTGGTATTCACGTACTCTATTTCAGCAAAGCTCACTTCGGCCTGAGCTATCTGTTTCTCGGCCTCGTAGAGGTTGGGCATGATTTGAAAAAGCAACTGTCCTTTTTTGACATTTTTCCCCTCGTCCACAAATATTTCAGTGAGGTAGCCTCTTTCTTGCGCCATCAATTCTATGTGGCGAATTGAGCTGATTTGGCAAACATAATCCACCACCAAGGAGGTGTCTTTTCTTACCGGGAATGAAACCGTTAGATTGGTTTCTTCATGGTCTTCATGTTTTTCATGATCGCAGCCAGTCTGGGAAAATACCACGCAAAGACTGAGAATCATGAGAATTCTATTCTTCATAACAATGATTGTATGAGCAATTAATAGCTGCTCGATTTAATTGGGATAGATGTATTGAATAAGTGGTCTCTAGGCTAGATGAAGCCAAAAAGAGACGAATGAGTTACTTCTTCCGTGCGATGCGGAAAACGAGTAAATCAATAAATGAGAAAGGGATCAGATTCTAAAAACCTCGAAAAATAGATAGAGGCTGGTACCTCCAGCAGAAGGGAGGACGACTATGAGTTGCGAAAAGCAGGACTCAAAAATTTCTGAAATAAAAAGATCGCTAAAGCCATTGAAATAAAGGCTTAGAAGTGGGTAGAAAACAGGGCTGTACTTTTTGTCTTCGTTTTCCTTTTCTTCAATGTCGGCAAGAATAATGAGGTGCCTGTTTTGGTCTTTGTGCTGTGTTGTCAAGTTAGCAATAGAGCAGTCAACTGAGATTTCGTTTAACAAAACCTGTTCACCTTGCTCCTCCGCCGATTCTAGATGAAAGACGCTGCTCTCCTCATTTTGAAAGTTCAGGGTAGAACTCAAAATGCCCAAGGAGGCAATGCACAAAAAAAGAAAAAATCCAATAGATGTTTTCATCATTCTAGGTACAAAATTAGATCAAGTTTTAAATACCTCAAAGTGTTTTTAAGGATTTATTCGCGGCATATTCCTGCATCATCTGGACTTTAAAATTAGCCTACCTCTATCTGATTTTTTCGGCGCATAAAAAAACGGAGCCAATGGCTCCGTCTCGTTGTATTCTATAAAGTTCGGTTGTTTCAAAAGGCCCGTTAGTCTTGCCTATTTTTAGCATTTTTCTTGGCCTTTTTTTCAGCACGCTTCTCCTTCAATGTTTTTTCGGGAGCCTTTTTTTCGCTGTTCTTCGGGATACTTTTTTCTGCCATGTCAGTATGAGTTGATGCGTTAGTGATTTTACAATCGTTATCAAAACGATTTTTAAAGGTAAGAAAAAGGAACTCTTTCCATGCATCTACAATCTTCTATCTGCCTAAAGCGAGAACCATCGATCCTTGAATGGTATGGTGTTGCTCAAATAAATTGGCCGTGCGCCGAATGTACTGATGGAGATAAGCCAGCTGGATATTCATTCGGTCATTCACCTTGTACCCCACTCCTCCGTATAGCCAGTTTCGGTCAAAACCAATCAACTTGAATTCTTCTCCAGAGCGAATAAAGAGCTCATCAAAAAAGTGGAGAAACCACTTGTCTGAAAGATCAACCAAGGCTGTAAATCTGTATCTGAATCGGTGTCTGAAGACGTATCCATCTGCTTCAAAATCTGTACTCTCAGAGTTTAAAACCAGATTTCCAATCCATCGCTGTTCCAATCTGTAGCGGTGCAATATTTTGGTCTTACCAAATTTTTGTTTGAGCTCAATCTGCTCCCAAACATTGTGCTCATGCAAGTTTTCAGGCAAAGGATAGGAGCCATAAGGATAGGTGGTAATAAATGTGTAACCGCCAGAAAACACAAGTTCCTCTTTGTTGTGAAACGATAGAAATGGCCTGATAAGAAATTGCTGTGGATCTCTCAGGTAATCATCAAATCGAGCGTGGAGTTCATTTCCAGCAACCCATTTATCATTTATTTCGACCGTAGTCAATTGCAGAAACCAAACATTCGGTTTTCCAAACACCTTTTGGGCTTGGCTAATTTGGCTGTAAAGCAGACATACAGAAAACACTGTGACAAATCTGATCATGGTGATCTTTCCTTCTATGAGAGGTAAAGAAAAGAAACTTATGCGTTCTGATGTTGAGCTTAACGAGAAGAAGTACAGATCAATGAGGCAGTTTTTTCATGACCAATCCATAAACAAAGGTTCCTAAGATAGCGGATGCGATGATGACGCTGAATACTCCATAACCGTATCCAAAAGTGACAAATATCGGCCCTGGACAAGCGCCCGTAAGTGCCCATCCCATTCCAAATATTGTACCTCCAATGATGTAGCGCTTCCAAGTCTTTGCTTTGTCGTTAAAGACAATTGGATTTTTCGATATGTCTTTGAGGCCCTTCTTTTTGATGACCATATGTGCCAAAACACCAAAGACTACGGCGGTTCCGATTATGCCATACATGTGGAAAGCTTGGAAGCGAAACATCTCTTGAATTCGATACCACGATATCGCCTCAGATTTAGTCATCACTATTCCGAACAAGATGCCCGCAAGAATAAATTTTAATCCTTTCATTTTAAATTCAATAGAAATGAAGAGCCTAGCCTAAAATTATAGGCAATAAGACAAATGTTGAGAAAAGTCCACCGATAAAGAAGCCAATGACGGCAACCAACGACGGGAGTTGTAAGTTGGATAATCCAGAGATGGCATGACCAGAAGTGCAACCGCCAGCATAGCGCGTACCAAAGCCAATAAGAAATCCGCCAAGCACCATCATGATCCATCCAGAAGGCTCAGTCAGTGCAGCCCAACTGAAAATCTCTTCAGGCTGCAAACCTGTGGGCGGGGCTATTCCTAACTCTGCGAGGTCAGCTTTGGTAGCTTCCGATATATCTACCCCACTGCCATCGCTGATCCAGGTGGAAGAAATGAAGCCTCCCATCACAGCGCCAACCAAAAAGAGTAGATTCCAACGTTGGGCTTTCCAGTCGTATCGGAAGAATTCGCTGAATTTACCCGCGCCGCCGATGGCACAGATATGCCTGAAATTGGAACTAAAACCAAAGGATTTCCCGAAGAAAATCAATGCGACCATTACCCCAGCAATCACAGCACCAGAAGTGTACCATGGCCAAGGTTCTTGCAACACTTCTAGCATAGTGTTTTGTGTTTTATTTAAAAGCCCAAACACGACTTTCGTCGTGCTTGGGTCTTTGCAGAAAAAATAAGTCTTGTGATAAATTAGAATGGCCAAGACATGACACCACCTTCTAAATTAAAGGCGGTAAATCCTTCTCCTTCCATGAAACGAACAGCTTGACCGCTTCGGTTTCCGCTGCGACAGTAGACATAATAATTCTTCTCCTTCGAAAGTTTCTTTGCCTCTTCCTTAAAATTCGGTGAGAAAAAATCGATGATCATAGCATCGCCAATGGTGCCTTCAGCTACCTCACCCGCAGTTCTTACGTCCAAAAGCACGGCTTTTGGATCCTTATCCATGTTGCTTTTAAAATCTTCTGCACTCAAATCTGTGAGTGACTTCTTTGCTGATGAAAAAATAGACATTGCTTTTTTTTTTAGTGTTTATCAAAATGGGACTTCTTTCGTCTCCCTTTTTCTACGTGATTATTTTAAAGTAGAAGGGCAGACAAATTCCGTCGTGGGAATGTCCGTTTCAGAAATTCCTTTAAAGCCTTCTTGAACATTTATTACGTTTTCAAATCCCCTTGCTTTCAATATGGAGGAAGCAATCATAGAGCGATAGCCTCCTGCGCAATGAATGTATTGAGGGGTGTCATGAGTGAAGGATTGCATATTCTCATTGATGAAATCAAGGGGTAGGTTTTTAGCACCTTTTACATACTCAGCCTCATACTCACTTAGTTTGCGGACATCAATTACCAACGGATCTTCAGAGTGATAGATTTCCGCAAATTTTGCTGGAGAAATACTCTCAATGGAATCGGTCGGTCTACCGTCTTGTTTCCAAGCATCGACTCCACCTTTCAAATAACCAATGGCGTAATCGCAACCCACACGGGCCAACCTCGTCACAGTTTCTTCTTCTCTACCGGGTTCAGCTATGATGAGGATAGGTTGCTTGATGTCGAGAATCAATGCTCCAACCCAAGGGGCAAAATTGCCATCAATTCCAATGTTGATTGAATTGGGAATAAAGGCCTTGGCAAAAGTTTCAGGATCTCTGGTGTCCAGCATCAATGCCGATCTTTCATTGGCAGCAGCCTCAAAACCTCCCGGACTAAGTGCCTGCAAGCCACGATCGAGAACTTCGGTAATGCTCTCATACCCTTCCATATTCATGAGGGCATTCTTTGGGAAATATGCAGGTGGCGGGGCCAATCCCTCGGTTACTTCTTTTACGAATTCTTCTTTGGGCATGTCAGCTCGAAGTGCATAATTGGTGCGCTTCTCTTCTCCGATTGATCCAACGGTTTCCTTTCGCATATTCTTCCCGCAAGCCGACCCTGCTCCGTGACCAGGATATACAATCACCTCATCGGGCAGTGGCATTATCTTATTGCGAAGTGAATCAAAAAGCATCGCTGCCAACTCAGCTT
>JBLIDT010000048.1:0-14499 GCA_047632755.1 Cryomorphaceae bacterium | reverse complement strand
GTATATATATCATCTTCTCGGAAGATGTGGAGTTCTATTGGTCTCGTTCTCGGATTTTAGAAAAACTAAACTCCCTGCCATCGGGCTTATTACCTGATGCAGTGCAACCTGCCTTGGGTCCTGATGCCACCGCCTTGGGGCAAGTGTATTGGTATACCATTGAAGGAAGAGACAAAAACGGAAAGCCAACGGGGGGCTGGGATTTACACGAAATCCGCACCGTACAGGACTTCTACGTAAAGTATGGCCTGAATGCTACAGAAGGAGTTTCAGAAGTAGCCTCCATTGGTGGTTTCATTCAGGAATATCAAGTAGACGTAAATCCAGATGCATTAAAAGCCTACGATATTCCTCTGCACATGGTGATGCAGGCAGTTCAAAAATCAAACAAAGATGTCGGTGCCAAAACCATTGAGATCAATCAAGCAGAATATCTAGTTCGCGGATTGGGCTACGTGAAGAAAGTGGAAGACATAGAAAAGGCCGTGGTTGCTGTTCAGGACAATGTGCCCGTAAGAATAAAAGACATCGGAATTGTTTCACTTGGCCCTGCTACCAGAAGAGGACTTTTAGACAAAGATGGAGCAGAAGTGGTAGGCGGTGTTGTAGTAGCCCGTTACGGAGCAAATCCGCTACAGGTAATCAACAACCTAAAGGACAAGATCAATGAAATAGCCCCTGGTCTGCCGAAAAAAACACTTGCCGATGGAAGGGAGTCGCAATTAACCATTGTGCCCTTCTACGACCGCTCAGAATTGATTTATGAAACCCTAGGTACACTTGAAGAAGCCATTTCACTTCAACTGCTCATTACCATTTTAGTGGTGATTGTCATGGTATACAATCTCAGGGCTTCGTTTCTCATCTCAAGTATCCTTCCCATTTCAGTACTAATGGTGTTTATTGCCATGCGTTACTTTGGCGTTGATGCCAACATCGTTGCCCTCTCAGGTATCGCCATTGCCATCGGTACGATGGTGGACTTAGGTGTAATTCTTTCCGAAAATATTATCAAGCATATTGATGAAGCTCCGCCAGGCCAAAAACTAATCGACACCGTTTACAATGGAGCCTCAGAAGTAGCCACAGCAATACTGACTGCCGTTTCAACAACCATCGTCAGCTTCATTCCCGTATTCACTATGGAAGCTGCCGAAGGAAAACTGTTTGGCCCTTTGGCCTTCACAAAGACTTTTGCTCTGATAGCAGCATTGCTGGTGAGCCTATTGATCATGCCCACTTTGGCGCATTGGTTTTTTGGCTTTAGGATTAAGAATAGTATTCTCAAAAAATATGGCAGCTACGCTCTATTAGTGATTGGAATAGTAGCACTTTTTATAGATCAAATATGGGGTGGTGTCATATTGATACTCTTTGGAGTGATTGGTATCCTGAAAAGTCTTCTCAACACAAAAATGGACAGCTTTTCAAAACCTATCAGATTTCTGTTCAACTATGCTGAGCTTCTCGTTGTGCTTATCGCGGTGGTTTGGCTGCTGGCCAAATATTGGTTACCCTTGGGTGCTTCACAGCCGCTTCTCGTCAACTTCATCTTTGTAGCACTGCTGGTCGGGATTATCCTTGGCGCGTTTACTTTTCTCGAATATAAGTACAAAAACATATTGCGCTGGTGCTTGGACAACAAGGTTAAATTTCTTCTGATCCCAACATTGCTTATTCTCTTGGCTGCCAATATTTGGTTGGGTTTCAATACCGTTTTCGGCTTTGCTTCCAAAGGATTTGAAGCAGTAGGATGGAATGTTAGCAAAACAAAAGTCTGGTCGGAATTGGCGCACACCTTCCCAGGTATAGGTAAAGAATTTATGCCTTCACTGGATGAAGGTAGCTTTCTCCTGATGCCGACATCCATGCCTCATTCAGGTATGGAATACAATCGAAAGGTCATTGGCCAATTGGATATGCTTTTGACCAATATACCGGAAGTTGAACTGACCGTTGGAAAGCTTGGCCGAGCGGAATCTGCGCTTGATCCAGCTCCCATTTCGATGTATGAAAACATCATCAATTACAAGTCTGAGTATATTCTGAACCAAAAAGGTCACCGACAAAGATTTGAGGTGGATAGCGATGGAAACTACTTGTTAGATGCTGGAGGTGAGAAGTTAGAGGCTAGAGGTCAGGATTTAGAGGTTAAAGAGCGAAAATTGGATGCTGAAAAGCAATGGTATTATAATGGAAAGGACACAAGTAATCTAACCACTAACCTCCAACTTCTAACTCAACTCGAAAAGGATTTGATCATTGATGAAGACGGGAAATTTTACCGCAATTGGAGAGACCAAATCAAGTCTCCCGATGATATCTGGAATGAAATAATAAAGGTTACCAAGATTCCAGGAGTGACTTCTGCTCCAAAACTACAACCCATTGAAACGCGGCTGGTGATGTTGCAAACAGGTATGCGTGCACCAATGGGAATTAAAGTTTATGGCCCTGACCTGCAGACTATCGAGAATTTTGGGTTGCAGTTGGAAAACATCCTTAAAGTAGTACCATCCGTAAAAGCAGAAGCAGTTTTTGCAGATAGAATTGTCGGCAAGCCATACATCCACCTAAATATCAACCGTGATGAAATCTCGCGTTATGGCTTGAATGTCCAAGATGTTCAACAAACCATAGAAACCGCCATTGGGGGAATGAAAATCACCTCCACGGTAGAAGGTCGCGAGCGCTTTCCAGTCAGGGTGCGCTATCCCAGAGAGCTTAGGGATGACCCTGAAGCACTGGGGAAAATTCAAATAGCAACACCAACGGGTGCCCAGGTTCCATTGTCACAAATTATCGATTTTGAATATGTTCGGGGACCACAAGCCATTAAGAGTGAAGAAACTTTTCTGGTAGGCTATGTACTCTTCGATAAACGAGATGGCTTTTCGGAAGTCACGGTGGTTAACGATGCTCAAAAAACCATTCAGAGTCAAATCGATTCAGGCGAATTAATCGTTCCATCAGGGATAAGCTATAAATTCTCAGGTAGCTATGAAAATCAGGTGAGAGCTGAAAAGCGCCTGTCCCTTATAGTGCCGTTGGTTCTGGGTATTGTTTTTCTAATCCTCTACTTCCAATTCAAATCAGTAGCCACTTCATTAATGGTCTTTACAGGAATCGCCATGGCCTTTAGCGGCGGCTTTATCATGTTGTGGCTTTATGGTCAAAATTGGTTTGCTGACTTTTCCATTTTTGGTTCCAACTTTCGGGACTTATTCCAAATACAAACCATCAATCTCAGTGTAGCAGTCTGGGTAGGTTTTATTGCACTCTTTGGAATTGCAACGGATGATGGCGTATTGATGGCCACCTATTTAGATCAGAGTTTTAAACGGAACAAAACCGATAATCTGAAGGGAATAAGAGCAGCAACCATCGAAGCTGGGCAACGCAGAATAAAACCTGCGGTAATGACCTCAGCTACCACAGTCATAGCATTGCTGCCTATTCTTACTTCAACAGGGCGCGGATCAGACATTATGATTCCAATGGCCATCCCTGCGTTTGGCGGGATGCTATTTGCTGCCATCACCTATTTCATCGTGCCAGTGCTATACTGCTGGAGAGAAGAGCGCAAAACTTTAAAAAGCCAATCATGAAAAAACATATCACAATCGCTTTAATGGCAATGATCTTTTCTGTGGTGGCTAATGGCCAATCATTAGACGACTATTTAAAGATAGCCGCAGAAAATAACCCCGGAATACAAGCCACTTACAAATCATTTGAAGCAGCTATGGAACAGGTGACTCAAGTGAGTAGCTTACCAGACCCCAATTTGTCTTTTGGTTACTTCATCTCTCCTGTGGAAACCAGAGTAGGCCCTCAGCAAGCTAGGTTTTCATTGACTCAGATGTTTCCCTGGTTTGGAACACTCAATGCTCAGGCAGATGCCGCTGCTTTCATGGCAGAAGCTAAATATCAGGAGTTCTTGGATGGTCGGAATAGACTCTACTACCATGTATCAGCATCCTATTATCCGCTTTACGAACTTGAAAAGTTCATTTCGATTGAAGAAGAGAATATCCGCATTCTATCATCTTACAAGGAAATTGTTACCGTACAATTTCGAAACGATAAAGGAGCCATGGTAGACGTATTGCGCGTGGACATAATGCTCAATGATGCCAAAACAAACTTATCTATTCTCCAACAAAAAAGAAACCCCTTAGAAACACGCTTTAACAAGCTTTTAAACCGAGATGAAGATGAATCAATTGTTGTTTTTGACTCTCTCAGTGTTGTAGAAATTTCTCAGAATTACGATAAAGACTCATTGTTTATGTCAAACCCGCTAATCGAAAATCTGGAATTAAAAGCAAAGGCGAGTGAATCTCAAGAGCAGGCAGCACGCAAGCAAGGGCTTCCAAAATTTGGTGTAGGACTTGACTACGTAATTGTGGGAGAACGAAATGATGTATCCATAAGTGATAATGGAAAAGACGTGTTCATGCCAATGCTTACTATGAGCCTACCCATTTTCCGCGGGAAATATAAAGCGGCCGGGAAGCAAGCACAATTGATGCAGGAATCTTATGCGCTTCAAAAAGAAGAAGTTTCTAACAGACTCATTAGCTCTTATGATATGGCTTGGTTTGAGATTCAAAAGCAAGCGGAATTAATTGAGCTGTATGAGAAACAAATACAGGAATCCAAGCAGTCATTGAACCTTCTATTCTCTGCGTACAGCAATTCAGGTAAAGAATTTGAAGAAGTGTTGCGCATGCGACAGCAAATATTGAAATATCAGAAATTGAAAGCTACTGCATTAGTGGAGTACCATATAGCAATTGCGGAACTGGACTATATCTCGGCAAAAACGAAATAAGCATGGAAAATAAAAATCATTTCCAAACGCAGGAAGTGATCTATCAAAGTCATGAACATCGTGACCGCGGAAGTCTAAATATTGCTGAGCAAAATAATTTCCTCGGCTAAATCAAAGAAGTAATGAAACTCGATAATAACAAAAAGATTTTTGCGGCCATCGTCATAAGTCTGACGATTGGCAGTGTTGTTGGTTATCTCATCGGTCTACCGAAACAGCAATCCGACAGCCCATCAGACAATCAGCAAATCGGCAAATCAGCAAATCAAATTTGGACTTGCTCTATGCACCCACAAATTCGCCAAAGCGAACAAGGTGATTGCCCACTCTGTGGCATGGATTTAATCCCATTGGAAAACGAAAGCAATGAGATTGATCCAATGGCAGTAAGCATGTCTCCAACTGCCATGCAATTGGCTCAAGTACAAACTTTGATTGTTGGTAAAAGTGATGCTGAAAAATCGCTCCGCCTAAATGGAAAAGTCCAAGAAGATGAACGTTTGCTGTTCACTCAATCTTCTCATATTCCAGGCAGGGTCGAAAAACTTGGAGTAAACTTTACTGGTGAATATGTCGAAGAAGGTCAGGTAATTGCCTACATCTATTCGCCAGACTTGGTAACGGCACAAGAAGAGCTATTGGAAGCCGCGAAAATCAAAGATTCACAACCTGCTTTGTTCAATGCAGCGAAAGAAAAGCTCAAAAACTGGAAACTGACTGAGAAGCAGATTGACGGGATTCTATCATCAAATAGAACCCTGGAGCAATTCCCAATACTTGCCAATGGATCGGGATATGTAACAGAAAAACTGGTCAATCTCGGGGACTACATTAAACAAGGTGAGCCAATATATGAGATAGCTGACCTATCTAAGGTGTGGGTGATGTTTGATGTATACGAATCAGATATGGCTTGGATAAATGAAGGCGATAAAGTGATCTACAATTTGCAATCATTGCCGGGCAAAACCTTTAGCGGAACAATTAGCTACGTAGATCCAGTAATCGATCCTAAAACAAGGGTTGCCAAAGCAAGAGTAGAGCAGAACAATCAAAACTTGCTTTTGAAGCCTGAAATGTTCGTAAGCGGAACGGTAGAAGCAAAAACCAATAAGGGTAACTCATCCTTGACTGTTCCCAAATCTGCCGTAATGTGGACAGGTAAACGCTCGGTCGTTTATGTAATGCAAACGTCCGCCCAGAAAGTGAGTTTTCAAATGCGTGAAGTAGCGCTGGGGCCGGAGTTAGGAGAAAGCTATGTGATTGAATCAGGCTTGCAGCCCGGAGAAGAAATAGCGGTAAATGGCACGTTCAGTATCGATGCTGCAGCGCAGCTAGCGGGTAAACCAAGTATGATGAACCCCGAAGGTGGAGTGGCAATGACGGGGCACAATCACGGTGGAAACGCTAATTCAAGTATGGATACCAATCGGCCTTCTACAAATAAAACAACCATATCTACTGATGCCAAAAAGGCCCTACAACCGCTCTTTGAAAATTACTTCAAGATGAAATCAGCCTTGGCAAACGATAATTATGAGAGCGCAAAAGAATCGGGTATGGCTGTGAAAGCCGCTGTAGAAAACATGGATATGAACTTATTTGGGGGCGATGCTCACACCTTATGGATGCAACAATCAACCGCACTAAGTGAAAGTCTACAGCATATTGAACATCTCGGTGAGATCAAATCATTAAGAGACAACTTTATCAGTATTTCAAATGCAATGATTGCCTTAACAGAATCCTTTGACCCTATGGAATCTGCAATTTACATTCAGCATTGTCCCATGGCAGACTCCAATAAAGGAGCTGATTGGTTGAGTCAAGAAAAGGGAATACTGAACCCCTATTTCGGCGAGTCCATGTTGACTTGCGGAGAGATTAAAAAGAAAATTAATTAATTATTCACTTAAAAATCAACAGAATGAAAATGTCAAAATCAATTTTAACCCTTGCAGTCATCTTAGGAGTTTCATCAGTCTTACCATCTTGTAGCAATTCGCAAAATAGTGAGACCACATCTACCACTGTTGACACAAATATGGGTGTGGAACAAATATCGGCTATAACAGATGGCTACCTTGATATCAAAGATGCTTTGGTAGCAACAGACGGAGCAGCTGCGAGCAATGCTGCAAAACAATTATTGAAGCATGTTGATGATGGTCAAGATGATCTGCTGCAAAAAATCCGAATCGATGTGAAACACATCGCTGAATCAATTGATACAGAGCATCAAAGAGAACACTTTAACACGCTCTCTGAAAATATCTATACCTTGGTAAAAGCTATAGGTGCCAATGAATCCAAGCTTTACAGACAGTACTGTCCCATGGCATTTGAAAATGAAGGTGCCTATTGGATAAGTGCTGAAAAGGAAATAAACAATCCTTATTTTGGAGATAAAATGCTCTATTGCGGCTCTGTGAAAGAAGAGTTGTAGTCGAACACAACGTTTATACACATAGGCCGAGCTTCTACACAACCTAACTAGAGTCTGTCAATAGAGTCAGGAGGCTGAGCCAGATAGTTCGGTAGCAAGGCGCGCGAAGTTTTAAAAATCAAGGAGTTTCCATTAGGGCAATGACTGTTTTTAAAACGAGTGCAACGCAGATAACGGACTGTATGGACAGACTCTAACTAGCATGCAGATTACTTGATGTCTTGATCAATCAGGATATGGAAAAAGAAGAGTACACCGAGCGTTGGGATGACTCAGCCGTAGCGTCTGGCATGTATTACTACTCGCTTTATGCCGATACAGAACGACTCACCAAAAAGATGATCAAGAAGTAAATAAACCAATTTTGAACACAAGCCGCCCTGAATGTTTACGGGGCGGCTTTTTTATGTCCTAGGCCCATTGCCAAACCAAAAATCCGAAGACGCTTCGCGTTTGAAGATTCTTCGACTTGCCATGAAACAGAACAACGATCCCTAAACACATTAAACACTATTTGCTAATCATACAACAATCAACTTTTGAGAAGAGTATGTTCTGTCGTTAGACAGAATGACCTGATAGACTCCCGGAGTCAGAAGCTGCAGATCAATTACGTTAGACGACTGGCCGATTTTCCCTTGATAGACCACTCTACCTTGAATATCGATGATCTGAACATCTAATGGGTCATTCTCAAAATGACGAATCTCGATTTCATCTTTTGCTGGATTAGGCCACATACTGAACTCAATCATAGTATTTTCGTCCAGCCCAACTGTATTAAAGCTCACTTCTTGATACATGACCGTATTACTCTCCGAGTCTTCATAGACGACATGAAAGGAACCGTTTGAATATAACATAGATGGGAACTGCTGTGTGGATGGCAATTCTCCAAGTCTAAACGCTTCTGTATTGAGCCCACTTATACCCGAGGTAGAAACACTCATTGCTATGTCGACGCTGCCATTATAACTCTCTTGCCAGACGATAGCCAAGGTGTCCGTGACACCAGCGATGCGCGGTCGAGTCTGATTTGATGACGAGATATCGCTTAAGTTCAAATCAATGGTTGGCGCAGCCACACCTGACTGATTATTGAATAATGAGTAATACACTCCGCTACCTGAGGCGCCTGCTCCAGACCAAAAGACGGTGACGACCTCGTTGTCAATAATCTCAAAATTTGGCCCGTTACTCGGACAAATAAAAGCCGTCCAATCTGTCTCATCGACATCAAAGGCTGAGCTGAAGGTTTCACCACCATCAGTAGAACGTGCGAGCCAGATATCTCTCAAATTGTTGTCGTTATTTCGAAAGGCGACAAACACATCTCCATTGTCTGCCACTTCGATGTGACCATTGCAGCACTCGCAAACCTCTGCTCCAACCGACTCAGCACTAACATCTACCTCTGCGAAATAATTCTGTCCAAAGTCTGCAGATCGAACCATGCCATAGTATGCATCGCCTTCAGAAGTGTTCGTGTTCACGTATGCCACATAAGGATTGCCATCAGAGTCGACCGCGATGATTGGGATGGTTGCTACTCTACCTTGGGGCGGGATGAACGCGGCCACGGGAGATTCCCAGGTCTGTCCGGCATCAGGAGAATGGGTGACATAGATTGCGTCTCCATATACCTCGAAAGTCACGTAGACATCATCCCCATTTGAAGCCATATTGGGGCCAAGGCTACCGCCCCACAGGTTGGGGTTCAAGCCACCGAAGGAAATTTGGGTTGGATCGGAGAATCCACTTGTTGTCTTTGTGCTGAGATAAAAGGCCTCATTGCCAGTCCGCATCCAAAAGACCATGGGCTCGCCATTTGCATTGATTGCTATTTTCGGACTTCTCTTACCGAAGGAGTCATCACCATCCGTGACCGATACTGGGTCAGAGACGTTGACTTGGGCTGTCGCGCTCAGACACAGGATTGCAGATAATAGCAGTCCGAATGCAATGCGAATTGGATTTGAATTGAACATTAAATTAGATTTTGTTTGTTGTAAATATATGAATTGGAAGAAGTCAAAAGGCTATCCGTGATCGGTAGTCATTCTATTCTTCAACTTAGATATTGTTCCCAAGACGATGGATGTTCAGTCTTCTAAACGAGTAAATCTAGTCAAATAAAAAAGCTAAACCATTGTTCTACAGATAGAAAGTAGAAGAAGATTGCTCTACTTCAAAGCGTTTGACTATTTCTATAGTAAACAAACGTTTTCCAAGGACAATGAAACGCAGCATAGAAGTCCAATCCACGATAGGGTAATCAGTGCACATGAAGTGCGATGCAACCTTTCGGGCGGTGCAGACATTTACTAAACCATCATAGGGTGATGGAAGGACTCATGGCGATATGGGACGTCTTGCTCCTAAAAAACCTCTTGAATGAGTCGTTTTATCGGTTTCCCACAGGAAATTAGCCTGAATCTCACTTTTTTTTGAGAAAGTCTCAAGAAACAATAACCTCGCCCCAAATAATTACCCAAACTAAATATTGATTTTGAATGTGTTGGATTTAACATATAGGAATCAAAGGTTATTTGGATAGAGCAAGCTAAATTCCCTTTCAACTGGCCTCATTTTGTATCTTTCTCACTTTGAAACTATCTGTTCAATTTGACCACTAATTTTTAAACCTGTTTATATGAAGAACTGTTTACTCCTAATTGCCGTATTTATCGGTGTTTCAACTTTTGCTCAAACCAATCTGAGCATTGACATTAATCACAAGCTCAATGGAGAAGACTTTGCTTTTTTTGAGTCAGGCACCAACAATCTTGATCAGGAATTTACAGCTGATCGATTAGAGTATTATTTATCAAAATTTGAAGTAACTCACGACAATGGAGAGGTTACAGAATTTGAGGATGTCTTCGCCTTAGTGGATGCAAGCGGAATAACATCAATTGATCTTGGTAGCTTTAATGGAGCCAACATTGAAATGCTTTCATTCAGCGTGGGTGTGGATGAAGCTAACAATCATGCCGACCCGGCAAGCTGGCCATCAGGTCACCCTCTGGCGCCTCAATTTCCTTCTATGCACTGGGGATGGGCTGCAGGTTATAGATTTCTAGCAATGGAGGGGGTTGAAAGTTCGCAATCACAGACCTTTGAGCTCCATGGACTAGGAGACAACAACTATTTCCGAGTTGAGCTTCCTACTGAAATGACTGTTGAGTCTGCAAACACCTCAATAACAGTTCGTGCCAATACAGAAGAAATATTGTACAACATTAGCGTAGATGGCGGCGTAATTTCCCACGGTGATATTGGCGCTGCCAAAGACGCATTGATCAACATGCAAGAGCGCGTTTTTGAAATCAGTACTTCACCTTTAGGATTGACTGATGCTGCAGCCGAATTGAAGTTTAACCTCTTTCCAAATCCGACGGATGGTGATTTTATTCAACTCAACTTTGACCCCGCAAGCGGAGAATCATATCGACTAGAAGTAAGCGACGTTCAAGGAAGAATCGTCTTACAACAAAATCAACTAAACCCAGGCCTTCGACTCGAATTAGGCACGCTCGATAAAGGTGTTTATTTATTCAACCTCATTTCAGATCGAAATGTACGGAGCGCCAGAAAGGTTATTGTAAACTAGTTGATGATCAGAGGCACTTGGCTTTATCGGCCAATGATATTGCAGGTTGTCTTTTCCATTAAATTACTCTCCAAGCCAAGCGGGTGAATTAATTCGATTGGTTTTCTGAAATCCTCTACTCTCAGGAATGTCATTGTCCGTTTAAATTACTTCACTGAATAGATCTCATGAAAAAAATAGTCTGCTTCCTTTCAAGCCTGATCTTCGTTTTTACTATTTCTTGCCAAAATGAGGAGGACAATAAAGATGAGGTGCCAGATCAGGCAGTGTTTGATGATACACCATACGCATTCAATCCCCAAGGTTTACCGCCTCCAGCGTTACCTGCAGATAACACCTTGACGATAGAAGGGGTCGATCTGGGAAAGATGTTGTTCTTCGAACCGATGCTGTCTAAAAATGGAGTGCAAACTTGCGGCTCATGCCACAATCAAAACAATGGATTCTCTGATACTGCTCGATTTTCTATTGGAGTTGAAGGATTGCCTGGCAAACGACAAGCGATGCCTGTCTTCAATATGGCCTGGCATTCCAATGAATTTTTCTGGGACGGTCGCGCAAACCTTTTGAGAGATCAAGCACTGATGCCAATTGAAGACCCTCTAGAAATGAACGAGACATTGGAAAATGTAATTGCAAAATTGAGCGGGAGCGGTATATATCCCAATCAGTTTATCAGAGCATTTGGTAATTCGGACATTACTTCTGAGAAGATGGGATTAGCAATGGAGCAATTCATGTTAAGTATCGTTTCAGGAGATTCAAAATACGACCGCCATGAGGCGGGTCTTGCCGAGCTTTCTGAAAGTGAGCTGCGGGGACTTGAGCTCTTCGAAACGGAATACAATCCATTCTTTCCTGAATTCTCCGGTGCAGATTGCGCCCATTGCCACGGAGGTTCGAACTTCGAGAACGATCTCTACATGAACAATGGCTTGGACTCTGATGCGGAAATAATAGACTTTGGTAGAGAAGAAGCTACGGACGACCCTGCGGATAGGGGGAAATTCAAAGTGTCATCTCTGCGAAACATTGCCTTAACTCCACCCTATATGCACGATGGTAGATTTTCTACGCTTGAAGAAGTGGTAGATCACTACAATGAAGGCATAATCACATCATCTACGGTAGATCCTGCACTTTTAGCCACTCAATCAACTGGATTGATGCTGACCGATCAGGACAAAGTGGATTTAGTGAATTTTTTACATACGCTGACAGACGAGGCCTTTGTTTCCAATGATGAATATGCCAACCCGTTCTAAACATTAATGAAGTTTAAAAAGCTCATTCAGGAGCTGAAAACCAACAAATACAAACCCATGAGAAAACTTTTACTATTATCAATTTCATTAATTTTTGCTTACCTCAATTCTTACAGTCAATGTGCTGCAGGCGAAGTGGAGGTACAAATAGTAGCCAACACCGATAACTGGGGCTACGAATGCTACTGGCAATTGCTCCCTTCCGGAAACGATTGCAACGAGGATCCGATCTTTATCGGTGGAAATGATCTGGTAGGTTGCAACGGTGCAGGCGATCAAGCAGTATCACCTGGCAATGGATACGGAAACAATACTTCTATAACCGAAGGGCCATGGTGCTTGAACGAAGGTGAAGAGTACGATCTAATCTTCGTCGATGATTGGGGAGATGGTGGCACAACGTTTGACATTATTGTCAATGGCTTTTTTATCGAAAGTATTATGGGAATGGGATTGGGTGGCACCTATTCTTTCACTGCTTCACAACCTGCAGATTACGACTTATCAGTCTTTGGGTCCAATTTATACTCATATGTAGCCATTGGTTCGTTTACAATCGATGCCGATATCTTCAATTACGGAACAGAGGACATCACCTCTTACAATTTTAATTATAGCGTGGATGGCGGCTCGCCTGTTACTATGGAAGTGACCGATGCAGAAATATCCATCTATGAATCCGTATCCCTCGAACACGAAACAGAATGGACAATTGCTTCTTTTGGAACGTATGAATTGGCTATTTGGACAAGTGACCTAAACGGCAATCTGGATGAAGTCCCAGAAAATGACACCCTTTTCGTAACGGTAGAGGCTGGAGAAGGAATCCCCAATATTATAGACCAATATGTGAATTCCCTCATTGAGATTACGGAAATTGCTGGATCCAGTGACCAGGTAAACAATCCGACTGATTTGGATTTTCACCCCGTGCTTAGCAAGAACGAACTTTGGGTAATTAATAAGGACACCGAAAATACAGGAGGAAGCACCGTAACCATTTCCAACGCGGGTGAATCAAATCAATCTGAACAATGGAAAAGGGATGGAAATGCATGGCATTTCATGTCGTTACCCACAGGTATCGCTTTTAGTGAAAACGGAAACTTCGCGAATTCACCTGGTGTCTATGATGCCAATCACAATGGAGGAGATGCTTTTACAGGTCTTGCGCTTTGGTCGAGTGATATGGATATCTACGCAGAACCATCCGGTGGCAACGGAAGCCACCTTGATATGACACACACTTCTCCTTATTGTCAAGGAGTGGCGTACGAAACTGGCAACGCCTTCTGGCATTTTGATGGTTACAGTAACGACATTGTTAGGAATGATTTTGTAGACGACCATGGACCAGGAAATGATTTTCACGCTGATGCACGTATCCTAAGGTATGCGGACGATGAAGTTTTAAAAGATACCGATGATTTAATTGTAAGTCATTTGGCTCTCGATGATGATAAGCAGTGGCTGTACATTGTTGATCACGGAAATAATCGGGTTATCCGGATAGATATCAACACAGGAGATATCGGCGGAACACCAAATTATCCAGCATACGAGCCTTATGCACAGTATGAGATGGTTACAAATTACGTGCAAGAAACCGTAGTTTCCGACTTAGTTGAACCTGCAGGAATTGATGTGATTGAAAACCGCATGATTGTTTCTGAGCACAGTTCAGGAGATATCATCATTTACGACATCAGTGTGGTTCCCGCTCAGGAACTTGAGCGAATAGAAACGGGCTATTCCAGTTTGCAAGGAATAAAAATAGGACCTGACGGTAAAATCTGGGGAGTTGACTACAACTCGGAGGATGTCTTCAGGGTAGACCTAGGAGCTCTGTCGGCAAATAATCAAGAACGTCAAGAGCCCCGAGTGTATCCCAATCCCACCGCTGACTTGCTCTACTTCAAGACTTATGAGAAAAATTCAACCATTCGCATTGTAGATGCTGGAGGAAATCTAGTGAAGTCTTTCCAAGTAAATACTACGAGTGGCGAACTCGACTTGAATGGTTTAGCAAAGGGTATCTATACGGTAAGCTTTCAAGGCGAAAGAAGCATTTACACTAAAAAGGTGGTGAAACTTTGAAAATGAATCCACTAACGGATCGACAAATTCATTAGTCAGATTGGTTAAGAACGAATTGATTTATTAGCAATAAGCACAAATTAATATGACAGGCCTCATCCATACGAGGCCTGTTTTTTTTTAAACTCATCATCTCTTGACATTTATCTATCCGCCACTGGGTTGAAACAATGGTCTAAAACCTAAAAATTCCAAAATACCTTGAATGAGGTATTGTCCAAACTGCGCACCCCTCCTACAT
>JBLIDT010000047.1:0-14582 GCA_047632755.1 Cryomorphaceae bacterium | reverse complement strand
CCTACCTCCAGTCATTCATCGAAAGCGATGGCACCTCGGCAGGTAGTTCCATTTCGCTTTATTACAATGCTTTCATTAGAGATTATGAAAATTTAAAGAACTTCAAAGTGGAGTTGCCCGCTGGTCTCTCAGCAGGACAGCCAGGCGCCGATGGCAGTTTAGTGGAAGCTTATTACAGTGGAATATCAAGTGAGCTTATTGAAGCACACTACGAAAACTCAAAAAACTGTTGGTTCGGCTTATCGCGAAATGGAATGGAGCTTATCGGATTCGAAGAATACCTGCAATCTGTAATTGGCGGACCTGAGCTAATCGAGACTACCAAGGATGCCCTTTTTAGAATCGATGAGGCCATTGCAAACTTGCCCGATGGATCTCTATCAGAAAACGTGACAAGCCAAGAGGTAGAAATTCTGAGAAATGAGCTTCAGTCGAACACGGCTAATTTCAAAAGCTCGATGAGCTCTTTGCTAGGCATTAGCATCACATTCAACTCAGGCGATGGAGATTAAAGAAGCGGCTTGACCCAAAATAGAAACGCATATTTTAAGCTTACAGCTTACTTGGAGCAATCAGTGTCGATTGCTCCTTTGGTTTCATTCAGGATTGCCTTCGGGTTGGTCATGCTTTTTAGTACCCTTCGCTATATGTCGATGGGATGGGTCGACACCCAGCTTATCGATCCCATTCTTCACTTTAGCTATTTTGGATTCGACTGGATAAAACCTTTGCCTGGCTATGGGATGTACTTGGTTTTTTCTGCCATGGCAATTGCGTGTGTCGCGATTATTCTTGGCTGGTATTACCGTTTTTTCGCAGCGCTCTTCTTCCTTTGCTTCTCTTACGTAGAGCTAATCGATATCACTTATTACCTCAATCATTACTACTTCGTCAGCATCATTTCCTTTATGATGATTCTGGTTCCCGCCAACCGTTGCTTCTCTTTGGATGCTAGGCGAAATCCAGCATTAGAAAGGAAAACCGTTGGAAGGTGGTGCATCCTAATTTTCAAGTTGCAGATCGCTATTGTGTATTGTTATGCCGGTCTAGCCAAAATCAATACTGACTGGCTACTGGAAGCATTGCCGCTTGCTATCTGGCTGCCCGCAAAGTCGAGCGTTCCAATTATTGGAGTAATTTTCAAGTATAAATTTACGGCATACCTATTCAGCTGGATTGGCATGCTCTTCGACACGTTCATCATCGCGGGCCTGCTTTTCAAGAAAACGCGGTGGCTGGCCTATATCGCCGTTGTTATTTTCCATTCCTTAACGGGAATCCTATTTCAAATCGGCGTCTTCCCTATTGTGATGATTTTTGCCGTCACCATTTTTTTCTCCGACTCTTTTCACGGGCGTATCATCGATGGGCTTACAAGATTCTTTAAAAGAAAAAGAGACGTGACAATTGCCACGAATGATCTACCTTCAAAAACTTCTAACTCAAAGCTTCTCCTCCCCTTCCTGATGATCTTCTTCATGTTCCAGCTTCTTTTTCCGTGGAGGTATACCCTCTATCCGGGAAGTCTATTTTGGACAGAAGAAGGCTACCGTTTTTCATGGCGAGTGATGCTCATGGAGAAAGCGGGAACGGCCACATTCTATGTAAAAGACGGTGACGAAGGAAGGGAAGGTTCCGTGGTGAATCACGAGTTCCTCAACTCTCATCAAGAAAAGCAAATGGCCATGCAGCCCGACCTGATTCTTCAATATGCTCATTTGCTAGAAGACCACTATCAGCAGCAGGGAATGAAAGACCCCAAGGTGAGAGCCGAAGTTTGGGTAACACTAAACGCGAGGCCTGCGCAACTCTTAATCGATCCTGAAGTCGATCTGACTGCGAAAACAGATCGCTGGGCTCACAAAGATTGGATCTTACCTTTTAATGAGAATGAACTAAGGTGAGCAGGCTCTGGACTTTGATATTGGGCATCTTAATGACCACGGCACTTTTTGGGCAAGACCTCAAAGTGACGGGAACAGTTTTTGACAAAAAATCCGAGAAAGGCATTGAGAAAGCGATGGTCTTTGTTCGCGCTCTTAATATTCAAACCTCTGTCGATAAGAATGGCAGCTACAAAATCACCTTGCCCGCAGGCCAGCATACGATAGAGGCCTTTAACTTGGGAATGAAATCCGAGGCAATTGAAATCACCCTCGCGCAAGACACGTTGGTAGACTTTTACTTGGAATTGCTAACGACCGAATTGGCCGAATTTGAAATTAAATCGGGAAGAGACCAGACGAATGGCATAAGCAGAATGCGCTCAATCGATGGCATGGGAATTTATGAAGCCAAGAAAAACGAGGTGATCATCCTCGACGACTTCGCTGCCAATCGTGTCTCGAATACGGCGAGACAGGTCTTCGCTAAAGTTCCCGGGCTCAATATCTGGGAAAGCGACTTTGCGGGACTTCAACTGGATATTGCAGCCAGAGGACTTGGCCCCAGCCGCACCGCAAACTTCAACACGCGGCAAAACGGCTACGACATGAGCGCAGATGCTTTGGGTTACCCCGAAAGCTACTACATGCCTGCGCTTCAAGCAGTCGATCGAATTGAAATCGTGAGAGGAGCTGCCTCGCTCCAATACGGAACTCAGTTTGGAGGAATGCTCAACTTCAAAATAAAAGAAGCGCCTGAAAAACATTTCGAACTCAATGTCGAACAAGCTGTTGGCTCTTTCGGACTTTGGAATTCCTTTGTGAGCGTGGGAGGAACAAAAGACAAACTGGATTACTACAGTTACTACCAATACCGCCGTGGTGATGGCTGGCGAGAAAGCTCGGGGTTTGAAGCAAACACCGCATTCACAAGAATAGGTTACCAGGTAAACGAACGCTTGAAACTGGGTTTTGAATATTCTTATATGACCTATGAGGCGCAGCAGCCAGGTGGTTTGACTGATGAACAGTTCTTTGCTGGAGACCTTGAAGGGGCCAATCGAGATCGGAACTGGTTCAACGTTAATTGGAATTTATTTGCCCAAACCATCGACTACCAGTTCTCGAGTATGACTCAACTGAACATCAGAACGTTTGGTTTGATTTCTACGAGAAACGCACTGGGCAACTTGGATCAAATTGGAGTACCCGACAATCCCAATGAAAATCGAACATTGATTCGAGATGATTTCCGAAATTTCGGCTCAGAGGCGAGACTCCTGCATCGATATAAGATTGGCAGCAAGCACTCGGCAATGGTGGTCGGAGCTCGATATTACAATGGACTTACCGACAGGACGCAGGGAGACGCAAACAACGCCAGCACGCCTGACTTCGATTTTTTAAATCCAGACGACCCCGAAGAGTTTGACTATGAATTCCCCAGTCAGAACCACGCCTTTTTTGTAGAGAATCTCCTTCACATCACTTCGAAACTCAGTGTAACGGCTGGCCTCAGAGTGGAACTCATTCGGACAGACTCTGAAGGTACTTGGAAGTTGAACAGGTATGATTTTGCAGGCAATCTCATTTCTTCGACGGTAAATGAAGACGTCTCATCAACGAGCCGCACCTTTCCTCTTTTCGGAGTTGGCGTAAGCTATGATATAAAAGAGGATCTGAATCTCTATGGAAATATTTCACAGAATTTTCGATCGATCACCTTCAGTGACCTAAGGGTGGTCAACCCCAATTTCCAGTTGGATAGTCTTATTACCGATGAGAATGGATACAATGCCGATATCGGAATCCGCGGAAATCTTGGAGATTGGCTCAGCCTCGACGTGAGTGTGTTTCTCATGCGGTACAATGACAGAATCGGCTTATTCGAGTTGCCAGGCAGCACGACACTCTTCCGAACCAATATTGGCGATTCGCGCCACATTGGTATTGAATCCTTCGCTGAGATTGACATCTGGAATCTCATCAATAGCACTCAAGAGCATTCCAATCTTTCCCTCTTCTTGAACCTCTCATTAACAGACGCTACCTACATCGAATCGGATATCACAGCCATAAAAGGGCGACAAGTGGAGTACGTGCCAAATGTGATGTTGCGGACGGGATTGAACTACAAGTGGAAGGGTTTTATGGCGACGTATCAATTCTCCTATTTGGGAGAACAGTTTTCGGATGCCACCAACTCCACGTTCAATCCCAATGCTTTAACTGGTATTGTCCCCTCCTATTATGTGATGGATCTTTCATTGGAGTATAAGCCCAACAGGTTCAAATTTTCGGGAGGAGTTAATAACCTCACTGGCGAGGAGTATTTCACCCGAAGAGCCGAAAGCTACCCAGGGCCTGGAATTATTCCCGCTACGATCCGAAGCTTTTATTTGTCTGTTGGCTTCACCTTTTGAACCTTTTGAGCTATTTCAGATAACCTTAAAATAAAGAGAAATTAGGCGCTTACCGACTCTTCAAGTCGAGATTTTTTAAACTAAATTTGGTTTAAACGATCGCCTCACATGCAAATCAAACCGCTTATTACTTGGGCAGATTTCGAGAAGTTGGACATACGCACAGGTACTATAATAGATGCCATTCCATTTGAAAAGGCCCACAAACCTGCTTACAAGATTTACATTGATTTTGGCGATTTCGGGATACGAAAAACGAGCGCTCAGATCACAGAACTCTACGACACCAAGGACTTAATTGGCAATCAAGTGATCTGCTTGATCAATCTACCGCCAAAGCAAATAGCAGATTTCACGAGTGAGTGCTTAATCATGGGGGTTTACACAAAAAAAGGTGTAGTGATTCTTAGCACGGAGCAAAGAGCTGGAGATGGATTGCCGATAGGTTAGTTTTACCGCTAAGGTCTCCAAAAGATCTTTTTCAGTCATCGCAAGGTCTTTTTTAGCAAGTCACATCTCAGTACCCAACACCCCGTGCTCAATACTAATTAAGCATTCAGCATCACTGGCATCACCAACATGAGGATATCCTCACCTTCATTTTCAGAACCCATAGGAACCAAGATACCCGCTCTATTCGGAGCGCTTAACTGAAGCTGCACATCAGAAGTGTCCAAGTTGTTGAGCATATCGATCAAGAATCGGCTATTGAAGCCAATCTCCATATCGTCGCCTTCGTAGCTACACGTCAAACGCTCATTCGCTTCATTCGCGAAATCAAGATCTTCGGCAGATACAGATAGCTCACTTCCGCTGATGCGAAGACGAACTTGGTGAGTGGTTTTATTCGAGAATATAGACACCCGACGAACAGAACCAAGAAGAGCTGTGCGCTCCACCAACATCTTGTTCGGATTGTCCTTTGGAATAACCGCTTCGTAGTTGGGGTATTTTCCATCGATCAATCGAGCAATCATCACCGTATCGTCAAATGAGATTTTAACGTTGGTATCGTTGAACTCCATTTGAACGTCAGACGTTGTATTTCCCAAAGCACCTTTCAAAAGATTCAAAGGCTTCTTAGGAATGATAAAAGTCGAATTTTTGTCTGCTTTCGAGTCGGTGCGCGTGTAGCGAACCAATTTGTGTGCGTCGGTAGCAACGAATCGCAGACCCTCTTGTGAGAATTCGCAGAAGATGCCCGACATAACTGGTCGAAGATCATCGTTTCCTGTCGCAAAAATAGTTTTGTGGATAGCCTCAGAGATCACATCCGAAGGAATGTTAACGCTCGAGGAATCTTCCATCTCAGGGTTTCTCGGGAATTCGTCTGCTGAAAAACCAGCCACTTTACTTTTACCGTAGCTGCTTGAAATTTCAATTCCAAGACTCGCCTCATCAATGGTAAAAGTCAAAGGCTGTTCGGGTAAAGTTTTCAAATAATCCAAAACGATACGCGCTGGTACAGCTATTGATCCTGTCTCCTCGGCTTTCACCGAAAGGTTAGTAATCATAGTTGTTTCCAGATCACTTGCCGAGATGGTGAGTGAATCTTTGTCAATTTCGAAGAGGAAATTGTCGAGGATCGGAAGAGTATTATTGGATGCAAGCACACCGCTTACGGTTTGTAAGTGCTTGAGCAGTTCGGTACTAGTGACAATGAATTTCATGATAAGACACGTTTCAGCCATTGTGGCGGGGCGACAAATATACGCGATTAAGACAAACGCTTAATGCGCTTTTTTGAACAGAATGTGAACATTACTCTTTGGAAATGAACGCTCCTATTGGAGCTCGAAATTTATCCCATACAAACCTTTGGGCCAGAGCCAATTCTTCGTCGTTGTATGTTCCATATATCCGCTCCCGATCGAGACCCAAGCTGTCGGCCTTTTCGCCTTGAGCAAATGCAGGTGCCTTTTTTACCCAAAGCTTTATCTCGTGATTCCCTGACGCATCAGCTATTCGGATAATCTGAAACGGATCAGAGGACTTAATCGAGTCGATTTGGACTTCGCTCAGCTCAGTTCTGTAATTTTCGAAGGCCATCTTTTTGTAGTTAAGCATGTAGTCCTTCAAAGTGGTGGTGTCAAAAACAGCCACGGGCGTATCATCTGCCGTAAAGAGCTTAATCTCATTTCCTCCGCCATATTCAACTTTGAATGACGACACCTCATCAGTCGGGTAATCTACTTCGATCTTATCCAAGTTCATATCGGGATAGGCCAGAAGCAGCGTACTGCGCCACTCATTCTCATCGAGAAAAAAGCGCGTGTTTAGCATCCCGATAAAGCCCTTCATATCCATAATGAAAGGAGCTGATGACTTTCCATTCTTCGGAGTTTCCAACAGCATGTATGTTCCCTTTTTGTCCATAGTGGCATGCCCGACGTACCAAGTTTTTATGAGCTCATCGTCTAAGTCGTAAATCTCTACTTTCTTAGTAGAGGATGCCATAACCGTATTCACCTGTTCTTGAGCCTCACGTGGCACAGGTCGTTGGATGTAGATATTCTTAAATGTGCGCAAGAGCGTTGTAATCGCATCTTCGCGGGCGGGATATTTCCCGTTGAGCATCCACCTTCCATCGCCTCGACTAACTATGACAATACGTCCCGATCTATCGGCAATCAAAATCTTCCCAATTGAGGCCGTGTCAGGGATCGCAAAATCACTTTGTTCAATCCCTTCGCTTCGGAAAGGATCATTGGAAGTAGAAAGGTAAAAGGCGATTCCGCTGACAATAGCTACTACTAGAAGCAATAATGTAATTCTCTTCATTGCAAGAAATTATTTTTTAGAATATGCTCGCTTTCGCCAAAACCATTGTCCCAATCCAAAAAGGATGGTGATCAATATTGGCAGACCGATGTTCAACATTTGCCATTGTTCCCGTTCTTGAAGGACTCGCTCATCGTCTAGCTTTCGCAAGGCAATAGTTCTAGAGCGGACGTTGATCAACGTGGCATCGCCAAGCAAAAAGTTCATCGCATTGACCAAGAACTCTGTATTTCCGTACATCTTTCGACCTAAAACCGCATCGAATCCGAGCTCTCTAAATTTAGTCCCATCGTTATTCACAGGATTGGCTGCAATATCGCCATCGGCAATAACAAGTTGCCGCGTAAGCGTACTCTTATCTCTGAAATCCAATAAATTCTCGTTCAGGAAATTTGGCGGAAGTCTATTGGCAAAATTCGATTCGAACTCCCCTTCAAGCAAAACAGCCACTGGTTGATTCGGTCTATTGGCACTTCCAAACTCTGGGTCGATTGAAACAATATTAAAACTCACCCTTGCCGGTGATTTCAAGATTTTCGTGTATTCAGATGTGCTAAGGATGACCTTTTTGGTAATACCCGGAGCCTCTACTGTGTCGATGCTGCTGATGAACTCTGCCAAGATGGGATCAACATTGGCCACAATGGGATGCGATACATTGGGGATCAAAATGGGTTTATAATACCACGGAAAGAGTTCTTCGCGCTCGTTGCCGCGCGGGCCAGTTAAAAGAGAGATCGGTGCGCAGGTTCTATCTAAAAGAATGTCGCGGTTCAACCTAACGCCATAATTAAAGAGAAGGTCATCGAGATTGGTTCTCAAAGGCAAAGCCATCGTGACATCGCTAGTCAGTAAACTATCCATAGAGACCTGCATGGCGTCTATCATCCAGACCACCTTTCCACCCAGCATCACAAACTGATCGATGATGTACTTATCCTGTTCGGTAAATTCCTCGGTAGGTTTTGCGACGATAATCGCGTCGTAACGGTTGACTCGTTTCCCCTCACCTGCCACATTTCGGCTCAGCGCATTTACCATCCCACCAATATCTACTCGATCTACTTCGTAGTGTTTCTCCAACTCATTTTGAAAGCTGCGTGTCTCTAAAGCAGATAACTCACCATGCCCTTCAATAAAGGCTACTTTTTTAGGCTCACTTTCGCGAACCTGATAGATGGCATTTACAAAACTATACTCCAGGTTATTAATGGTGCGATTGACCATCTGCGCATCGGTCGTGCGCTGTTGATTTTGCAAAATTTGAAGAGGAACTTCCTTGTCTCGAAAAGAAATCAATGCGCCTGGAAAGACTATTTTCTCGCTAACCCCGTCCTTTTCTCGGATTTGTAAAGCCGTATACTGAAGTCCCTTTTTAACCAATTCGCCGTACATCTCTTCACGAGACTTTCGGTCTTCGGCTTCACTGGGATTGATGAACTCGTATTCAATCTCATCGCCTGCGTAGGCTTTCATTTCATCGAGTTTCTCTCTGATAGACTGACGAAGCCGCTGGTAGTCTGCAGGAAAATCTCCATCGAGAAAAACCTTCACATAAACCACTTCATCCAGCTCTTCCAATAAACGGATGGTAGATGAAGTAAGGCTGTGCCTTTTTTCTTCAGTAAGGTCGAAGCGCTGGAATTTGATCGTGCTGATAAAGCCGATCAAAACCAGTAGAACTATTCCCAGCAGGGTTTCTACCCAAACCTTAGATTTTGAGGTCGTGCGTCGGCTCATGCTATTCTTCGGCTTTTAAGAATTCCACGAGTAAGAATGATAAAGATTCCCGAAAGGACGATGAAGTAAACCACATCTCTAGTGTCGATGACTCCGCGGCTCATAGAATCGTAGTGCTCAGCAATAGAGAGGGATTGGATAAATCGATCGAGGGAACCGAATAGATCGAAAGATGCAATTTGATTCAATCCGCTGTAGCAGAAGAAACAGAGAAAAAGAGCGATGATAAAAGAGACAACTTGATTGTCGCTAATGGCAGAGGCAAAAATGCCTATTGCGGTAAAGCCAGAGGCAAGAAAGAAAAGACCGAGGTAAGAACCCCAAGCACCACCCATATCTACGTTTCCTTCGGGATTACCGAGTTTCACAACGCTGAACAAATAAATCAAAGTGGGCAAGAGTGCTAGAAGGACCAATGCCACTCCCGCAAAATATTTCGCCAAGATAATAGCAGAATCAGTCAGTGGCCTAGTGAATAAGAGCTCAATGGTGCCTGTTCTTTTTTCCTCAGAAAAAGAACGCATGGTGATCGCCGGAACGAGAAACATGAATACCCAAGGAGCCACGTAGAAAAGAGTATCGAGAGTAGCATAGCCTTGATCCAGAATATTCAAATCTCCAGGGAAGCCCCACATGAATAAACCAGTGAGCAAAAGGAAGACAGCTATGACGACATAGCCAATGACAGAACTCAAGAAACTTCTTAGCTCTTTCTTAAAAAGTGCCCACATGAATTATCGTGAATTTTAGTCGCCAAAGATAATGGAATAAACAGGTGGAGAAGAACGATCGGCAAGTCGGAAAGCGTGCCTGAATTGAAAACGTTTTGAAATTCTTAACAGGTCTCGAAATGGCAGTGGGTAATGGGTAGTGGGTACTGAGATGTGACTTGCTAAAAAAGTGCTTCTCAAATTCTGAACACCTCGGGGACAGCCATAAAGATTTGCGCAGAGGACGCTGAGATTTTTTAACGCTTAAAACTCGATATTTTGAGGTTGCAAAGAATCGCAGCCGCGATTGATGAGGGATAAGAGAGAGAAATAAGTTTAGCTCTCATAAATGAACTCAAGGCTTCGAGCTTTGTTTGTCCCTTTTTCTCTGTGAGCTTTGTGCCTTCTCTGTGCCCAAAGCGTTTAAACTAGAGTGGTCTATACCAGCTCAACCAAAGGGTCAAGAGACCAAGCTCTGGCGGGATCGGCGAAAAGTTTTTTAAGGTCCCTCCAGAAGTTTCTAAATATTTCTGAATCCCGATAGGCATTCAACGCATCAGCACTTGACCAGTGGCTGTATGTAAAAATCATGCCTTTGTCTTTTATCCCACTACTTATTTCAAGGTAGCTGCAACCCTCCATTCCTTTCACTTTGGGTGCAATTTCTTCTAGCATTTTCTGTGCCAATGGAAGATTTTCCTTTTCGAACTTAAGCTCAACTACGCGTACAATCATGCGCCAAAAATAATCGAACTTCTTACTCATCCTATCTTATCTCATGAAATAGCGCGTCAAGAGCACAATCACGCAGATAAGAAACATGAAAATTGAGATGCGATTGATTCCGTGCATCATCCTCAGATTGACGTTATCCTTACCCTTTTTAAAAAAGGTAGCAGGATTTAAATAGTTTAAGAATTTCTTTAAAAACATCGATTGGTATTCTGTGTTTGAAGGATCCAAGGTAACCATTCAGTAGATTTGTTCTTTCAATGAAATTTAAACTCACATCCGAATTCGAACCTACAGGCGACCAACCTCGAGCGATAGAACAGTTAGTCAAAGGAATTGTTGAAGACGAACAAAACCAAACACTTCTCGGTGTAACGGGCTCTGGAAAAACCTTTACCGTGGCGAATGTGATCAACCAAGTGGAACGGCCAACGCTGATCTTGTCTCACAACAAAACTCTAGCGGCCCAGCTTTACAGCGAGTTCAAAAGTTTCTTTCCCGATAATCTGGTAGAGTACTTCGTATCCTATTACGACTACTACCAGCCCGAAGCCTTCATTCCGTCTTCCAATACCTTTATTGAAAAAGATCTCAGCATCAACAAAGAGATTGAAAAACTCAGGCTGAGTGCGACCTCTGCTCTACTTTCAGGAAGAAGAGATGTGATTATCGTGGCTTCGGTTTCGTGCATTTACGGTATTGGAAACCCCAACGAATTTCACAAGAGTGTGATCCCGATTGAAAAAGGGCAGCTCGTCTCGCGAAATTCTCTTTTGCATCTTTTGGTAGCTAGCCTTTACTCGCGCAATGATCAGGAACTTGATCGAGGAAAATTTCGCGTAAAAGGAGATACGGTAGATATCTTTTTGGCCTATGCCGACCACGGTATTCGAGTGGAATTTTTTGGTGATGAGATTGACAGCATCAGCAGCTTTGACCCTGAGAGCGGCGCTAAAATCGACGAGTTGGATACAATCAACATCTACCCTGCCAACCTATTTGTAACCACTAAGCAAACATTGAATGATGCCATCTGGCAAATTCAACAAGACATGGTGGCTCAGGTTCAATTCTTTGAAGACCAAGGAAGACACCTCGAGGCCAAACGTCTCGAAGAGCGCACGACTTACGATCTGGAAATGATGCGCGAGTTGGGCTACTGTTCGGGCATTGAAAACTACTCCCGCTACTTCGACCGCCGTGAGCCGGGACAAAGACCCTTCTGTTTGCTGGATTATTTTCCCGAAGACTACATGATGGTTATTGACGAAAGTCACGTGACATTGCCCCAAGTGCGGGCAATGTATGGAGGAGATCGATCGCGGAAAGTGAATTTGGTGGACTACGGATTCAGACTGCCCGCAGCAATAGACAACAGACCTTTGAAGTTTGAAGAATTCGAAGACATGAGAGGCCAAACCCTCTTTGTGAGTGCCACGCCCGCTGACTATGAACTCGAGAAATCGGAGGGAATAATCGTGGAACAATTGATTCGACCCACTGGTCTTCTCGATCCAAAGATATATGTGCGTCCGAGTGAAAATCAGATTGATGACCTCCTAGAAGAAATCAATATCAGAGCTGAGAAAGACGAGCGCGTTTTGGTAACCACACTGACCAAGCGAATGGCCGAGGAACTGCAAGCATATTTTGATAAAACAGGTGTAAGGAGTCGCTACATCCACAGCGATGTGGACACGCTCGATAGGATCGATATCATAGCCGAGTTGCGCGAGGGAGTCTTCGATGTGCTCATTGGTGTAAACCTTTTGAGAGAAGGACTCGACCTTCCTGAAGTTTCCTTGGTCGCCATACTCGATGCCGATAAAGAAGGCTTTCTGAGAAGCGGTCGATCGCTGACGCAAACCGTAGGACGTGCAGCTAGAAATGTGAACGGAATGGTAATCATGTATGCGGATAAAATAACCAATAGCATGCGCATAACCATTGACGAAACAGAGCGGCGCAGAATTAGACAAGAAGAGCATAATACGAAACACGGAATCACCCCTACCCAGATTGTGAAAGCCGCATCGAATACAATTGGACCAGGTAGGAAACGACCAAGTAAAGCATACCTAGAGCCCGACGGATTGAATATCGCGGCAGACCCCGTGATGAAGTACATGAGCGCCGACGACTTGGAGCACTCGATCGATATCACCCGAAAGAAGATGCAGAAGGCAGCCAAGGATCAAGACTTTATGGAAGCCGCGCGACTGCGGGATGAGCTGTTTGTGTTGATGAAGGCGAAGGAGTAGGTTTCAATTTGGAATGATATCAATTAAGAATTTTCAATTAGAAATTAGGAATGGCAGGGCGCAGGCGGCGCAGAGTGCACAGAGTAAATGGACAAGCAGGGCGTTTTTCGCTAGATCACAGAGCATCGCAGAAGCGATGGAGGCGAGCGCAGAGGGTGCTTTTGTGAACAGCTGATTTTCTTATGAGGTGTTCTCGATTACTTCCCTTCGGTCAGTTAGAGCGCTCCATTGTCGCAAACTTCAACCATTTCCCCGAAGCTTCTCTCACTTGATTTTGAGTGAATACCTCACCTTTTTTTCTTGGTTTTCAGATTCATCAATATCAGCTAACAGCGAGAGATGTTGGTATACATCTTCAATGGTAGACTCCGGGGTGAGTTTCTCTGCAATTTCGAGGAGGTGTTTCTTTAAAACTGATGATTCAATAAAATAAAGATACGAAGTATATTTCAGAGGGAATTAACTCCTGAGTAACTTGTGGCATAGCGTCTTTACGTTAAACATCTGTCTAGAAGTAGGACAGTATCTCGTAACAATGTTAGAATAAACCGAAATTGAAGGGGAGTGAGCGTTCACGTTGAGCGAAGCCAACCTGTTGCCGAATTATCCGTGATTGAAGGCCGCTGAGCGGAGTGGTCGCTGAGCGCAGCCGAAGTGTCGAAGAGCCATTTAATTCACCTCGTAAAAACCAAATCCCTCGAAAACTGCCCCGTGATTAATGCCTTGGTTAATTCCTTTCGCGCCTTGAAGGGTTTGCCATTTATGAAGGAGCAATCATAACCTTTGAAAGCTTTCAAAAGTGCCTGATGCTTGGCAAAAAATGCTTTTCGAATCAACGATGTTTTAAGCTTTCCAGATGGATTTTCTGAATGGAGTTTTTCGAGCAGAAATTGGGGATGGAGGCTAATAAGGAAACTCGCATTTTCCAAGGACTGAATCGTCTCGCTCAGGGCGGGCAGTATTTCGTATTCAAATCCTTCTACATCCATTTTGATGAAAAGCTTCTCGTCGGATAAACCTCGCTCAGAAATAAAGTCACTCAAATTAACGGACTTCACTTCGGTACTTCCTTCAGCGTCGCCGAGCAGAACGCTGGACATGGAGTCTCCACTTTCGTGGCGAAAGCCAATATTCACCGAACCACTCTCTGGGGCGATGGCAGCCTGTATCGTTTGCGTGTGAGCATGCCAAGAGGCCGATTTGTTTTGAGCGAGATTGGCGGATAACTCTTTGAAGGCCACCTCATCGGGTTCGAAAACGATTGACTGCTTGACGAGTTGAGAAGCGTAGAGAAATGTACTACCGATCCAGCCGCCTACATCGAGAAAGACTGTTTTCTTATCGAGAAAACGCTCAAAGACATCGAAGGTATCTGACTCCCATTTTCCCGATTCGAGCTCTTCCCAAAACCAGAGCTTATCGGTGACTTCTACCAAAAAAGACTTTTCACGAAATGAGACCTTTTTGAGCGGTCGCTCAGAAAACGATTCGGCATTGTCCAAAACAAATTCTTTGAGCCGTGTGGAAAACTCCAAAAGCTCCGTCGCATCCATTTTCTCGACTACCCCGCTTTCGCTGAGTAAAGCCGCACCATTTGTATTCTTAGTGATCTTCATTGTTCCAATTCAAGATCAAATTTAGCCTTACCTATTGAGGCTACCTCAAAAGGATATTATTGTTTTTCAACAAGGAGAAAAATCTAGAATTCGATGAGAGCCGCACCCCACGTAAAACCAGAACCAAAAGCAGTCAGGCAGAGCAGGTCGCCGCGTTTGAGCTTTCCTTCTTCTAGAGCTTGAGCCATCGCAATGGGAATGGACCCTGCAGTGGTATTTCCTACGGTTTGGATATTGTTAAAGACTTTTGAATCAGGTAAACTAAAATGCTTTTGCACCATTGCGCTGATGCGCAAATTGGCTTGATGGGGGATGAGTAAATCAATATCATCAGCAGTCTTTCCTGCTTTGGCTAGCACTTCATTCACGGCCTCAGGCATTCTAGTGACGGCGTGCTTAAACACGAAATTTCCGCGCATGTGTGCGCGCCAAACTT
>JBLIDT010000046.1:0-16827 GCA_047632755.1 Cryomorphaceae bacterium | reverse complement strand
TATGAGAAAAACAAAAAAAATGAGCTAAAAAATAGATCTGCTTTATATTGGACTGATAAACTAGATAAAAATGCCAGTCTACTTATTCTATGTGGCACGGAAGACAAAAGAGTAAACCCTAATCAAGCAGATGAAATTGCTAAAAAATTAACTAAAATAAATTACAATTACACTCTTGAAAAATTCAAAACCGATCATAAGTTTTCTAATAAAAAAAAAGAATTGAATGAGTTGCTTATCAATTGGTTTAATGAAAATATTTAAAAACTAAGTACAACAATAGTAGCTGACGCACAACTCTTCATCTCATCAAGAAACAACTCCTTCTAAGGCCGTTTAAGCAGTCTTTATTTTAGGGTTCTTTTCACTTTCTTCTAAAGTTTAAAGCTTGGATTTGGATTTAAAATCAGTTGTATCTGCACAAATAAATCAAGTGCTTTTCGGTACTCTTGGCTAGCGTTTCCACTCTTTTTTGTGAGAACTTCAGGTACTTTTTGAGGTTGTAGGCCATCGCGGCCATGAGCATTCCCTTGTTTGCATTGCTTATTCCGCGGGTATTGACCTTGCGCATAGCCATAAACTCGGTGAGGGTGCCTGCGTCGAAAGGGGATGGGGCCCCTTTCGTCAGCTTCGATGGTTGAACTTC
Source organism: Cryomorphaceae bacterium (assembly GCA_047632755.1). Lineage (GTDB taxonomy): Bacteria > Bacteroidota > Bacteroidia > Flavobacteriales_D > Cryomorphaceae > JAKVAV01. Next base: position 16,181 of record JBLIDT010000046.1, on the reverse strand, counting down.
GTTTGACTTTCAGTACACGGCCCCCGCTCCCCTGGGTTTACTTGCTTCGCTGCGTGAGAACGCCTGCCTGCGGACAGGCAGGCTGCACTAAGTAGCAACCCTGCGGCTTATAAACCTAAATTGACCCATCGGGGCACTTAGAGTCACAATACCTGCATCAGTCATATTCTTTGGTGTGACAGATCGCCCCTCCTATGCTTGCAACCATGCGGCACCCCAATTGACGAGTCACAAATCCAACCAACTTCCACCCCAATCCCCCGCTCTCAAAACAGTCTCGCCGAGACTGACGTCAAGTCAGCCGCGCTTCAATTCAATCTCATCGTGCTTCATATCAAGAATAACGGAGGTTAAGTGTCCTCATCCAGCCGAGGTGCACTATTCGTCTACGAGAAATCTAAATCCATCAGAGATCATTCCCCTCAGAGCGGCTGCCCTTGGCAAAGTTTAACTCTAAGGGAGTGATTGGCCTTCTAAGTGTTCTTTATCTTTAGCCAACACAAAAACAGAAAACGAACACGCACCAAAAATGGTCAGCATATCCTTTCTCACCCTACAAGAAGTCGATGCCGTGGAGCTAGCGGCACTCCTCAACAAGCATCGCTTACTCATGTTCGATACCATTGAGGACCACGTAGACCTTCTTTGGGACAAGGACAAGCCAGAGCGGCGACACTTGACCCACCTGAGTGGTTTTACCAAAGCGCTGCTCTACAGCACCGTAGAGAGTACCGCGCAGAAAGCTTTGGGCGATCGATTGGTGCGCATGTGGGCGCAACCTATCACCAGTTTCGATCCCAAGACATCGCAAGAGTTGATGACCTGGTTGGCCAAGGCATAAGTTAATCAGCCCCAGCAACAGAGGCCATTGTGATGGCCTAGTTCTTATGGATAGGATACGTTTATTCGGGCCTATGTGGCTGTCGCGGCTAAATATATCAGATGATCGAGAATCCTGGACCTAAAAAACTTGTGCTAAACACATACGTTCTAAAGCAATTGTATTAGAATGAGTTTTTTAAAAGACTATCTAAAAAATTGATAGAAACGGTAAAAGACCAAATTCTAGAAACCGATGAGAATGTAGTGTTGATTTATATTAACAACCCACTCCGCTTGATTTACTTGCTATGCTGCGTGAGATCGCTGCGCTAAGTTGCAACCGTGCGTCGATAAAACTGCCAATGTCCTCTCGCCTTGATTGACTCTTATGGAATACAGTTAACTGCTTTCAATACTGCATCATATTAACTCGAAAAGGTGCCAGCTAAAAGAGTAGGTGGCGATTCCGCAGGGTTGCTACTAAGCGATGAAGGGGCGATCTCACCGAAGGTAAACCCAGCGAAGCGGAGAAGTTGAGGGTTGTTCCTTGGAGTGTTGGAAAACCACGGGATCATGGAATGCTTGCCGCCAGTACTCCAATTAAAAAGGGAAGGGTGTTTCATTATCACTGAATTCAGTGATAGCCGCGTGCAATCCCCTCCTCAACTTACTGCCGAAAAAAGAATAGGGGCTTTTACCCCCCAATTGAATAGGGCTTTTCCTGAGAAAAAGGGTGGGATGCCTTCCTGCATCCGACGAAGCTTTTTAGCTGAGAGGAATGCACACAATGGAGGGAAGGTGGTATATTGAGGGCTGGTAGAATAAGCGGAATAACACGCACTTGTGCATGTTATCCAATTGTTGGCCAAAATTAAAAAATGAAACTACCCGTTCCGCTGTGTTTGAAACTGAAGCGGTTTTTTAGTTAGATTCGAGAATGACCAAAGCCGATTAGAAGGAGTGGGATTTTTCTAAGAAGTTTTGGGAGTAGAATACTAAGGGTGTTGTTGAAAGTCAATAAGCTGAATAAGACGCACTCGAGTGCGTCTTATCCGCGAATATCAGGGATATTAGTGCGCTGTGCTTGTTATTCAATTGTTGGCGAGCATTCTCAAAAAGTAAAAAACGAATAGAACATGATCACAAGAAGAAATATACATCCTAAAATAATATTCATTTTTTCATGGAAGTTACTATTATACGCTAGTTTACTTTCTACTGCGGTTTGTGTTTGCTATGAAATATTAGGATGGAAATTTCTTTCCGTTCCCTTTCTCCCCATTGCTACTATTGGTACAGCTGTAGCATTTTATATTGGCTTTAAAAACAACGCTTCTTATGACAGACTGTGGGAAGCGCGTAAAATTTGGGGAGGGATCGTAAATAGCAGCAGAACCTTTGGCACTTGGGTTTCAAATTGGTTAAATGATGACGGTTTGAGTGATGATGAATTACAAAAAATAAAAAAAGAGCTTATCTACAGGCATTTGGCTTATATCAATGTACTAAGAACTCAATTGAGGAAAACTTCTGTCTGGGATGGCCATAACTATCATGAAATCTCATCAAGAGCAACAGGCGAAACGCTGGAAGAAATGTACATTAAAAATGTAAAATATATTTCAGAAAACTATCTCAATGAAAAAGAAAAGAAGGAGCTACCCCATAAAACGAACAAGGCCACCTATTTACTAAAAGAACAAAGTGCTCAGCTGACGGAATTAAAAAGAAAAAGGTTATTCACTGAATTTGAGCATAGCGATATAGAAAAAATGATAGAAGCGTTCTTCAATTACCAAGGAGCTGCAGAAAGAATTAAGACATTTCCCTTTCCGAGACAATATGGTTTTTTCAGTCAAGTATTTGTAGCAATTTTCATAACGTTGTTGCCCTTCGGGCTCGTTTCAGTTATCGCTGAGCACAGTTTTGTTTGGATAACTATACCTGCTTCTATTTTAATTTCTTGGATTTTTCAAACCATGGAAGATGTCGGGGATTCAAGTGAAAACCCTTTCGAAAATGGAATAAATGATGTCCCATTAAATGCAATTTGTAGAACCATAGAAATTGATTTAAAAGAAATGCTTGATGAAGCAAATATTCCAGAAAAGCTAAAACCCGTGAATGATGTATTAATGTAAAACGACACGCCAACAATATGTATAAGCAATAGCGGTTTGGGAGTAATCTCCAACCGCTTTTTGTTTTAATTAAGTATCTTGCTAATTGAAAAGTAAGTGGGTTTTAAACCGCTACTTCTCATACATTGAACGTTGGGCACAATAAATAAATGAAGCACCTTCTAATCATCGGATTTCTCATTGGACTTGCTCAATATTCAGCAGGTCAAAGTAGACTATCGGACAATGAGACAATTCAAGAATCATTCACAACGCCAGAGATAGAAGATTTACAAATGCTTTTCGATTACTTCAATGAATCGGTATGCTCAGAACAACATTCGGATGACCTTAATACTTGCTATTCGGACTTTTTTAAGCGAATGGAACAAACCAAAGAATCAGGTGAATTTGACATAAACATATCATTTGACCGACAAAAAGGAGTTTATAAGGCATTCAAGGATTCAACATTCTACAGGATATGGTCTTTCAGGGATAGGCAAGAATATGATCTCCGCGAATCGACTCAACCGAAGGGCATTTTCAAAACTGTTTTTTTTGCTCACGACGACAAGTACCTTGATTTCGTAAAAAGAACTGCAGCGAGCTATGAGAGAATCGAATTTTACTACGATTCGATTCTCGCAGAAGGCGGAGATATAGGACCAGGCTTGTTTGGATCTATGCTCTTGGACTCTATCATGTACAATGTTGACGATACTCGTGTAAAATTCATAGTAGCGATACACTATTTGACTTTGAACGATCAATACAAACGTGACGATAGAAAAGAATAAATACTGTGCCCAACAGTATACAAGAATGCATGCGGGATCTCGTTAAAATGAAGATGATTACCTTCAACATTAATCACGGCAATATGGCCATTAACGTGTTCCAAAAACCCCTCGTTTCTTAGCCATGGCGTTCGCAATAATTATAAAATGATTAGACATTGAATAAACCAAAACATCCTTCATTATGGCACTTCGTCGCATCATCTACACTAGTCAAGCATCAGAGCAGTTCAGTAAACGTGGTTTGCTGGACCTGCTCCATGAATCACGCGCTTTTAATACAATAGATGAGGTCACTGGCGTTCTCATGCATAGGAAAGGGAATTTTCTTCAAGTTTTTGAAGGCGAGTCAGAGGCTGTTGGCAATCTTTTAACACGCATACTTAGGGATCCACGCCATAACGATATTAAAATAATCATGGACTCTACTGTGGATAGACGCCTCTTCTCTAATTGGACAATGGGCTGTGCAGATTTTGACGAGCCAGAATTGAGCCTAATACCTGGGATTCGGACTGATTTGAACGACCCTCAGGTAATCGAAGATATTATTATTCGCCTCCCTGAGATTGCTGCCTTTTTGTTAGATAAGATAGATTGATGGATAGTTTAAAAAGTATTGAATACAATTGCTAACACCGTTTATAAATCACAGATTTTGTGAGCATTCCTAGAGGTTTTTAGTGTATCTATTAAGAACTCCAATTTTTTGAATTTGGATTTTGAGATTGATCAGTTGAAAACAAAATATGAAAATTCGGCTCTTTGCTAATCCGAAAAGTTAGTACTTATTTATACGCTACGTTTCATGCGCAACACGCTGGCGTGCACAAAGAAATGAGACGAACATTATTTTTCATATTGACCTTGCTCCAGATCAGTGTTTTGTCTTTGGGACAGGAGACGGCTGAAGTAGAATTTGAAAAGTTTAATGCGTTTCTGGGCGCAGAGAAGGCTGCAATTTTGAATGACGCTGTTGATTCTTTTGACCGCTTCTTGCTAACCAACTATCCCGATCTAGATACTCCTCGGGACAGATCCATGGCATTTCTAAAACAGATTGCTCAGCACAACGAACCCAAAGAATCATGGATTTTGGAGACTGAACGCAATGCAAAAATTATTGAGTCCTTTGAATCAACGGGACTACAAAAAGAGATTTGGCTCTACGGTTATGAAAACTATGAATTCAAGCATGACTTCAGCAAAGTATTACCACCTTCTAAACCCGCAGACACTTCTTTAATTCGAGACCTTGGCGCACTGAATCTTGACTTGATCGAAGAAGATATTGTACCCATTCATAAATTCGATTCTGCTGAAGTAGCACGAATAGAAAAGGAGTGGGAAGAAAAACGACTTAATTCTCTTCGCACCAATTCTCAAGGTGATTTCCTGTATGGCCTTTTAAAATATGCACCAAAAGACTCATTTACCCACGGAGTCGCAGTTGCAGAACATGAAGAGGGTAATATTTCTCCAGGAGTCGTTTCAAATGGATTTTTAGAAAATGTGGACAATTATGATGATCCATTTGTAAAGCGACTTATGGTGACTGAATTTTACTTTTGGATAATGAATTGGGATAACCGCGGAGAAAAATAAAAAAAGACGACACGCCAACATTGTATAGAATGCATAGCTTCCTATCGTCAGTTACGGCAACTTATATTGAGGGCTCAGTGATGGCAATGTTACCGTCGTCTCCTTTCTGAATAGAATAGTCAATATAATAGGTGCTGTTTGAAGCCAGCATCCGCATAGTGATATTTTCTTTCGCTAAAGAGAAATGGGTTGGGGACATCCAAAATATGGCAAAAAAAATCTCACTTCGGGTATTATAGGCCTCTTTACAACGCTGCTTGAGCCGCCCTGTGTTTCTCTTAGACTCCAATCCCCCAGCATTTTCACAATCAATCGATCTCATTTCCCTTCCAAAAAAACCCTCCTTCACCACAAAACCAACCTTCTTTTGGCGAAGTATTAACCCATTGCTGTACCGGCTAACTTTCCTTGCCGTAGAGTCAAAAGAGCAATTCTACCCGCATGGGTTCGACCAGCATATTTTGAATTTTTTTCTCAAGCATCCGCTTCACTTCTCGACACTATTAAACCTATCGCAAATAGAAAAGTCCAAAGGGTTAATCAGAGCCAAATGAAAAAGATATCCCGCATTGGCAACAGCTATAATACTGACATTGAGCCGCTGGCTCATGCATCAATCAGTCAATCGGAATCGGTTCTATGGGATGGGCACATGCATGATTTGATTTCAGTATCACATTTTATAGAACGAGCAGTCACCACAAAGAGTGGAGGATTCATGGCCAGTGAGGCCGATTAGAAATAAAGCAATTATGTCCATACCTTTTTCCTTAAGAATACTCACAGTTACGGTCCTACTTGGGGTATCGCAAAGTTGCAATAAGGACAATGAGGAAGAAAGCGTAACGTCAGTTTCTACGGCACCAAATATCCTATTGATTATTGCAGATGACTTGGGCAAGGATGCCATTTCTGGGTTTCCGGAGGGCACAGTAAAAGCGAATACGCCAAATATAAATGCCCTTAGAAATGAAGGCATTTCCTTTCAAAATTTATGGGTTTATCCCACCTGTTCTCCAACACGCGCTTCTATTATTACTGGAAAATATGGCTACCGAACTGGTGTGAAATGGGCCAACGATGAACTGGATCAGTCGGAGGATATTCTCCAAAACTTCATCAATGACCGAACGAATAATTTATACGCGACTGCCCTAATCGGCAAATGGCACCTAGCGGGTTCAAATTCATCGTTTAACCCAGAGATTTTTGGACTGGATTACTATTCAGGATTGATTCGAGGTGCCGTAGAAAACTACTACCAGTGGCAACTGACGGAAGACGGCATAACTGAACTTGAGACGGAATATGCATCAGAAGTCTTTACCGATCTTTCTATTGATTGGATCAATGGGCAGTCGAAGCCCTGGTTTCTTTGGCTGGCCTACAATGCACCGCACACTCCCTTTCATGCCCCACCAGCAGCATCTCATTCGCAAGGCACACTTGCGCCATACGCAGACGGTGCTGACCCAATGCCCTACTACATGGCAGCGATTGAATCGATAGATTTTCAGATGGGTCGCATCTTGGCAAGTATACCTGAGTCTGAACTCGAAAATACCGTCATAATTTTCATAGGAGACAATGGAACGCCGAATCAAGTGGCACAATCTCCGTATTCGAGCGCTAAAGCCAAAGGCACGCTCTATCAAGGCGGCGTGAATGTACCGATGTTCATTTCGGGCAAAGGGGTTGACCGCAGTGGCGAAGACAGCAGTCTAATTTCCAGTACAGATCTGTTTGCCACCATTGCAGAACTAGCAGGGGTCAGTGTTCAAGAAGTTCACGACAGTATGAGTTTTAAGTCTTTACTGAGTCAAAATGGTTCGCATAGAACATTTCAATATTCCGAAATGAATAACGGATCAACCGACTCATGGGCCATCAGAAATGAAGAGTACAAACTAATAATAAGTGCCGATGGCAGCACAGAAATGTACGACCTTGTCAATGACCCCTACGAACAAAATGAACTAGACATAACCAACCTCACCACAGATCAATTGAACGCGAAGGCGATGCTCGAAGAGGAACTAGCTGTCATAAGAAATTGAATCTGCCTTGCCTTTCAAATCAAGGACAGCGCATGTGTTGCACCTACTGCAGCACGGTAATGGTGCCTTCTTCAAAAAACCCTTTGGAATCGACACCAATTGATTGGATCACGTAGTGATACACGCCAAAACTGACATCCCTCGGGTCCCATAAATCGATGAATTCCTCGTCGTCTACGCTCACGTTGGCTTCGTGGACAATCGTTCCCCAGCGGTTATAAATTTTCACATCCAGAAAGCTGATGCCTTGAAGTCTCACGCTAAAGAGGTCGTTCTTGCCATCGCCATTGGGGGACACCACATTTGGGATCATCAAGTCGATGAGTGGAAACACAATGATTTGCAAAGAAAAGGTGTCGCTGCACAAGGTGGAATTGTTCCACACAAATTGGCTTAGGGTATAGGTGCCGTATTCAGCAAAAGTTAGGCTTTCGGTATTGGGCACGACTATGCCATCCAATAGGTAGAAGAGGTTGGTGCGGTTGCTGCTCAAATCGGTTATGTCAACAATGAGTGGAGCAAGGCCTGAAGAAGGATCGACGCTAAATCCTGCTTCCGCCAAAAGCACGCTTTCAATAGAGAAACTTTCGGTAAAAATGCAGCCATCGGGGCTCGTAGCCGTGAAGGTGTATAAACCCGAATCGAGGTTGTCAAAAAGGCTATCGGTTTGCGTTTCGCCGCCAATGTCAAAAATATAGGGGCCGCCCGTTCCTTGCACATCCGTAATGGTCAATGAGCCATTGCTGTCGCCGCAAATGGTCGGCACCAATTCAAAGATCACCCCAATTACATCCGTTCCCAGACCTACCACAACGGTATCGCTACCGAAACAATTTCCCAGAGTGGCATCCACATAATAGGCGCCCGCTTCATCGATGGTGATGGGATTGCCCTCAAAGCCATTCGACCAAACGTAATCGTATTCCTCGGGCAATGCAATTTCCAGTGAATTGCCTGGGCACAAATTAAAATCTTGGCCCAAGTTGATATCGAGGAACAATATATCAATGCGGGTGCTATCGATCTGCGTCACCCCACACAGGTCGGTGTAGGTCAAAACAAACGTAGTGGTATCAGACACCGTGGCGATCGGGTTCGGGATGGTGGCGTCATTCAGAAATTCTGCTGGCTCCCAGCTGTAGGTACCGATATTGCTTTCGCTAAATACAATCTGGACTTCATCGCCAGGGCAAGTCGTATAGACTTCTGGCAGACCGAGAATGAATGGATCCAAACAAAGCCGCATCTCGGCAACCTGGCCACCGGTAGCACCCGTGAAGCCCCAATAAACGACGGGGTCGCCACCAAAAATATCATTGATCAGGTCAGTATTGATTTCTACGCGCAGTTCGCAATCAAAGCGGCACGAGAGAAGCTGAGTTTCGGGATCCCAAGAAATTTGAACGATGTGGTCTTCCCCATCTTCAATATTCTGATCGGTAGCTGAAGCCTGAACGGGCCCAGCCAAATTTGAGGCGCTATTGTGGTCTACGCTTCCTTCGCTTATGATGGCAATGTGGTCAAATGCGGGGTCACCTCGGTTTCCGTTTTGGTAAATGTCAAATTCGATTCCCAAGGAGGGTTGAAATCCCCCGAATCCGATGTCTCCACCGTTTACGCCTACTACCGTGTTGCTAACTTGTTGAAAAACGAATACCATTCCATCAGCTCCCGCATCGTTGTCGTCAAAATAGGCGGTAAACTGAATATCAAAAGAATTATTGAGATCGATTTGATCGTTGTACCAAATACTTCCACCCTGAAAATTTAAAGGAGGAGTAAGGATGTAACAATTGTCGCCAATGTCAGTGGCATCTCCGTTTACAGAGTAACTCTGGGCGCTGGCCAAAGAGGTTAGCACGATGGCCAGTGAGGTAAGTATCCAAGTTTTCATATTCAATTTCAAGTGATAGAGCAGCGCTGAATATACATAATTAGGCATGGGAAGCATGCGCCGCGCGTGGCGAAGCCACAAAGAATATCCTGGGTGACGCGTCATTGTTTTGGAGGACAGACGTCGGGTCAATCAGCTGAATGGAGCTTACTAGACCATACAGATTGCCAAGCACATCAAAACAGCACTGGCAACGTGTCCTCCGCTGGCGGAGGTGGTATAAACTGAGGCACGAAGGTTATGACGGAGGTGGATTTTGAACTACGATGATCATACTTCTTTATTGGGGAAGGTCCACCTATGTCACATCTCTCCTTCGTCGATCTGCGCCACCAGTGTTACTTGCTTCTCTGATTGCGAACGCTCTTCACGGTTTTCTTATACTCGATAGAAGCGGATTAGGGTCAGCTGCCAAAGGCGCGCAATCCTAAGATGGGTAGTTAAAAAGATTCTATTAGATTTGAGAATGTATTCTTTCTAGTGGGTTTATCCGCTTGGTACCAATCAATAATAACATATTATGAGACGATTTATATTTCTGATTCTTTTACTGTCAGCATTGCAGATTAGTGCACAAGAAAGTGTAAGCTATCAGACCCCTCCTAATGAAATATTGGAACTGGTAGATGTGCCTCGAGCACCCAGTGTACTCATAGATGAGGGCAGAGAATATATGATCTTTCTGTATCGAGATGCCTATAAATCTATCGAACAGCTTTCGCAAGAAGAGCTTCGTTTGGGTGGTTTGCGTATTGACCCTAAAACCAATATTGGAAGTAGAGTTACCTACTACAACAATGTTAAAATTAAAAACCTAAAGGATAAAAAAGGTGATGTGGCTCAGGTAAATGGTTTGCCTAATAATCCCAAGCTCACAAACTTTAAATGGTCACCAGACGAATCAAAAATAGCCCTAACCAATACCACCGCCAATGGTGTTGAAGTCTGGGTTTTGGATTTAGCTACTGCAGCAGTTACTAAAATAACCAGCGATAATGTAAATGCCAATGTTGGCAATGTTATTAACTGGTTTGAAGATGGACAGTCATTATTGGTTAAAATAGTTTCGGAAGATCGGGGAGCACTAATAGATACAAAGACAGCTGTACCATCGGGTCCGACGGTATCAGTAAATGATGGCAAAAAGGCACAAAACAGGACCTATCAAGATTTATTGAAAAATGAAAACGACGCGTATAACTTTGAGCAGCTAGCACTCTCAGAACTTCATAAAGTGACACTTGAAGGCAAAGCAGAAAAATGGCTTGCAAATGATATATATACCTCTGTAAATTTTTCACCTGACGGAAACTACGTCTTGGTGAAGACAGTTGAAAAACCATTTTCATATTTAGTTCCTTACAATCGATTCCCATCCAAAACCAGCATCTATACAAAGGCTGGCGAGAAGATAGAAACCGTAGTAGAGGTGCCACTAATAGAAGATCTTCCGCAGGGATTTATGGCTGTTAGAAAAGACAAAAGAGATTTTCAATGGAGAAGCGACAAGCCTGCTACAGTCGTATATACGATAGCTCTCGATGGCGGAGACCCTGGGAATGAAGTGGCTTTTAGAGACGAGATTTTTGAAATGGAGTATCCATTTAAGGGAAATGATAAGACTATTTTAAAAACCATTAACCGCATGTGGTTTATTGATTGGGGCCATAATTCGATGGCAATTGCACATGATTATTGGTGGAATACCCGAAATGAAAAAACGTACATATTCAATCCTTCTGATTCTTCAGTAGAGGCAAAAATCCTATTCGATAGAAACTACCAAGATACCTACAGTGACCCAGGATCTTTTGTAACTAGAAGAAATTCTATGGGAAGTGAAGTTTTAGCGCTTTCTGGCGACAATGCTTATTTGATAGGTGACGGTTACACGGAAGATGGTCAGTTTCCTTTTCTAGATCAATTGAATTTAAAAGACACTAAAGCGAAGCGAATCTATCAGTCTAAATATGTCGATAAAGTGGAAGACTTGCGGTCGTATGACCTCGAGAAGAATGAGCTGCTGGTAAGAGTGGAGTCTTCAACAGAATATCCAAACTATTTTTTCAGAGACGTTAAGCGAAGCAAATTGAATCAGATCACCTTTTTTGAAAGCCCTTTTGTAAGTATTCAAAACGTCCATAAAGAAGTGATAGACTACAAACGCGAAGATGGCTTAGCCCTTTCAGGCACCCTGTATTTGCCTATTGGATATGACGCAAGCACCAAGGAGAAAATGCCAATGATTATGTGGGCCTATCCAGCGGAATTTAAAGACAAAGCCAGCGCTGGTCAAAGCACCCAAAACCCGAATGAGTTTACCTATCCTTATTATGGATCAATGATTTACTGGGTCACCAGAGGGTATGTGGTATTAGATGATGCTTCCTTCCCCATTGTTGGCGAAGGAGACGAAGAGCCAAATGATACGTTTAGAGAACAACTCGTTGCCAATGCAAAAGCGGCAATTGATGCTGTAGATAGTTTGGGATATATAGATAGAAATAGAATAGCGGTTGGCGGGCATAGCTATGGCGCATTTATGGTTGCAAACCTTCTTTCACATTCAGATCTATTTGCGGCGGGTATTGCACGCAGTGGCGCATACAATAGAACCTTAACTCCTTTTGGTTTTCAAAGTGAAGAGCGAAATTATTGGGAGGATCCAGAGGTTTACAATAACATGTCTCCATTTATGCACGCTGATAAAATGCATCACCCCTTATTGCTTGTGCATGGAGAAGCTGACAATAATTCGGGGACATACCCCATGCAAAGCGAACGTTATTTTAATGCATTAAAAGGATTAGGAGCCACAGTTCGACTGGTTATTTTGCCAAAAGAAAGCCATGGCTACAGATCCAAAGAAAGCATACTCCACTTGCTTTGGGAACAAGATGAATGGCTAGAGAAATATGTGAAGAATAAGGAATCTATTGAAGCCAATAAATAGACGCCATTAAATGCCGTTTAACGGTTTCTCCTTGCGATGCAAAGCCTTAAAAGTCAAGTTTCTTAAGCTTCTTTTGACTTTGGAGAATCAATGTTATGTCTATGTGATTTTTTTCTTTCAAAACAGTTCTGAAAAAGCGCGTACTTTGCAGTAGACACCACTCCTTCAGAAGTTTTCGGTGTCTGGGATATGTAAAACTTTGCTAGACGCTCTTTTATTTCATTGTCTGTATGTAGAACTTTAACCTTGGATTTTGTTGTACATACTTAAATCGACGAAATGGAAAATTGGCAGAGTTGGCTTGTGCCTTCCGCAGTGGTGCCTATCGGCATTTTGGTTAAGTTTCTTTTGGAGATATATCTCCCCGAGAACGGAGAGGGGAATAGACGGATCAAACAAATAGTGATCAATACCTCGATGACCTTATTCTTCTTATACATTTTGGGGAACACGGCATATAGACTTTTGAATGAACCCTGGTCTGAACACCTGATGTTGTTCGTTTTATTTCAGGCCTTTCTTTTTATAGGACTCGTTGCATTCTTGGTAATTATGAGAGTATTCAAGATCTTTTTTAAAGATTTCACCGAGGACATAGATCAGGGCGAGCAACGCCTACAGTCATTAGGGAACAGCATGTTTATTAAGAATTAGGTCGGGCTGCACATTCTAAAGGGATTACCAAATGGAGTTTTCAATTCTTGTTTTGGCCATTATCAAGAAAAGTGTTTTTTATGTGTCCTCCTTTGGAGAACTAAGCGAAGCGTTCTCACACAGCAGAGCAAGACGCAGTTCCTGCATCGCAAGGTAACTCAGGTGGGCTTTTCGGAAGAATGAAGAAAAGGTCGGAGGCAGGACATTTGAAACTACTTCTTGACTCTTAAGCCCCACCCTAAAAATCCAATGTCAACTGTCCGCCTGTAGTCTGACTTTCCGAATCGAGATTGCTGATAGAGATCCCCAAAAGCCGCAAGGCTTGTTCCCGCGGATGGCCTTCGAGTAGCTCGGCGGCAATCGCAAAAATCTCCTCTTCCGCGTCGGTAAAGTGGTCGATGGAGCGGCTGCGCGTGTGGGTGGTGAAGTCGCTGTAGCGCAACTTGACGGTGATGGTCTTGCCGCGGTACTTGCCTTGCTTCATGCGCCGGCCCACCTCCTCGGCGATGCGCATCAATGCCGACTGCTGCTCGTCCAGTTCCGAGATATCTTCGCTGTAGGTACGCTCTGCTCCCACTGACTTGCGGATGCGGTCTGGCCGCACAGGCCGCTCATCCATACCCCTACAAATGTGGTAGTAGTAGCCGCCGCTCTTCCCGAAAAGTTGCACCAATTCTGGGCGCGTATAGGTGCGCAAATCTGCCCCTGTGTGAATGCCCATCCCGTTCAATTTCTCGGCCGTGACCTTCCCAATTCCAAAGAAGCGCTTGATCTCGAGGTTGGCTGTAAACTCATCGATCTGAGTCGGGTGAATCAGTTTTTGTCCGTTGGGCTTGTTGATGTCCGAGGCCACCTTCGCGATGAACTTGTTGATGGAGATTCCCGCGCTGGCGGTCAGTCCTGTTTCATCAAAGATGCGCTGGCGAATCTCGCGGGCTATGTCCGTGGCCCGGTTCATTTGGCGCTTGTTCTCGGTCACATCCAGAAAGGCCTCATCGAGCGAGAGGGGCTCCACCAAATCGGTATAGGCATAGAAGATCTCGCGGATTTGCTGCGACACTTCCTTGTAGACTTCAAAGCGGGGCTTGACGAAGATGAGCCCTGGACATTTGCGCGCGGCAATCGAAGAGGGCATCGCTGACCTGACGCCAAACTCCCGCGCCTCGTAGCTCGCCGCGGCCACCACACCACGCTCTCGCGATCCACCCACGGCAACGGGCTTGCCTTGCAGGGCGGGGTTATCGCGTTGCTCCACAGATGCAAAGAAGGCATCCATATCAATGTGCAGAATCTTGCGCAGTGTCTTGAGGGTTTAGTTTCTTATTGCCGCAGGCAAAAGTAGCACTCTTGGGGCTTGGGAAGTGCTTGGTGGTAGGATCAAAATTAAGAACCCGGCTTGGTCATGATCCTTGATCGCTTTGCGTCAAGCATCCCGCCAAAACCTGCATACTACGTGATCACATCCCGGGACTGCGCCGCTCCGCAGCATACCTCGGGCTGAGAAATGCCGCCCCTTCAGGGCTATTGTTGTGCGTCGCCCCCTTTAGAGATGGGGACAGGGAGGACTTGATACACCTCCGTCACATCTCTCCTGCGTCGAGCTGCGATGTCCGCCTTAGGCGGAAAGACAAACATGGCGTCAATGATCCAATCACCATGAAGTGCGTGTTTGATGCTATCGCTCAATACCAAGACAATAGCTGTAAATCGAAGTTTTAGGGATAAATTGCGCCCCTGTTATGATACAAGTAGTAATCAACTATATCGGTGCCGCTATTCGGTGGGTGTTTGAATCAATTTGGAGAAGCTTGACCAACAAGGAAATGTTCACGTTTGAACACTACTTAAATGGACCGAACGAATCTGAAGATTTGCCTGCTGCTACTCGCCACCGATTTGCGAATTTCATGGTCGCAGCCATATCCATTCTTCTTGTCGTCATCCTTGCCATGAAGCTTCAGGAATCGCTATGAATCAACGTCATTTCATGCTAACCTGTTCCCTAGATGTCCTTGGGAAAACTGAAACGATTTAAGCTTTACCCCCTACCACCATCTGGTAAGTGATCCATGCCTTGGCATTAAGCGTGAAAATCTAGGGTTAAACACGGATGATTCAATTCAATGAAATAAATCAATCTGTATTCCCTTACCTTGACGGCTTGAGCGAACTGCTAAAGACTAGCGACCAAGGACTAAGCAATATGAAAAAAGAACAGACAAGCATCAATAGAAAAGACTTTCTCAAAAAATCTTCTTTGCTAACCGCCAGCGCGGGAAGTATTCTTGCATTTCCTATGTCTGCAGTGTCTGCCCCTCATCTTATGCCACAAGAGGGAATAAACATCATTGGACCCAAGGCTGGATACGCTCCGCAAATAGGAACACTGGTATCAATGATGGACTGGATGCGCGCGATTATCCTCAGTCCTGTGATGGAGATGACCGTGAAGGACTTGGACTATTTGGTAGACAAAAATGCGAATACCATCGGCGCAATGTTGTGGCACTTGGCGGCGACAGAAAAGTATTATCAGCTCCACACTTTTGAAGGAAAAGATTGGGGAGACTGGGACAAGAGCGACGAAAAAGAATGGGGTACGGCCTCTGGTCTTGGCGATGAGGCCCGGAAGAAAATAAAGGGAAACGATCTTGATTTTTACTTAAAGAAACTCGAAGATGTAAGAAGTGCTACTCTTGCAGAATTTAAGCAGAGAGATGACGATTGGCTCATGGCTGTAGATGAAGATTGGTATTGGGGTCCCACCAACAATTATTGCAAGTGGTTTCATGTATGCGAGCACGAATCAAATCACAACGGACAGTTTAAATTTATCAAGAGTCGACTTCCTTCGGCAAAAGGATAGCAGGTAACTTCATGGCTCCGCATCATTTGCAATGCTTAGCTAAAACAATTGCTCCACCGCTGCACCCTGTGGCCTTATTCCGTCGAGGAGCTATACCCCGATTACGATCAAAAAAACAAAGAAACTCATTGAATATTTACTTGATTCTGCTAGCTTTGAAATGACCAATAACTAATTGAGAACATCGTGTGAATAATATTGACTTGACACTACTTGTCAGTCAAATAAGGATTTTGGATGAACTGGCGCTAGCGCCAGTTCGAGCAAGTGTAGACTCGTAATAAGCTACATCCCGAATCCGTAATTAAACGATCAACGTACCTCAGAAAAACTTGGGAATACCGAATATGGAAAAGAGTCCGCGTGCGCTATTGAAGAATATATTTGGATACGATGAATTTCGTCCTTTA
>JBLIDT010000045.1:0-18122 GCA_047632755.1 Cryomorphaceae bacterium | reverse complement strand
AAACAAGCATCTCAATATGCGAGAAGTTTAATTGAAGCATCACTAGATCCGCTTGTCACCATTTCTCCTGAAGGAAAAATCACGGATGTTAATGAAGCCTCAGTAAAAGTAACGGGAGTATCGAGAGGTAAATTAATTGGCACTGATTTCTCTGATTATTTTACCGAACCCGAAAAAGCACGTGATGGATACAAACAGGTTTTTGACAAAGGATTTGTTTCGGATTACCCTCTTACGATCCATCATCAAAATGGGAAATTAACTGAAGTATTATACAATGCATCAGTTTATAAAGATGGTAAAGGCAATGTGTTAGGAGTGTTCGCTGCTGCAAGAGATATTACAGCGGAAAAACATAAAGGGTTAATCATTGCCAACAAAGAGCTTCTCTTTCAAAACAAAGAAAAGGAAAAACGTGCAAAAGAGTTAATCATTGCCAAAGAACAAGCAGAAGAATCAGACCGATTAAAATCTGCTTTTTTAGCTAATATGAGTCACGAGATACGGACACCGATGAATGGCATACTTGGTTTTTCTGAATTATTGA
The DNA here is from genome assembly GCA_047632755.1 of Cryomorphaceae bacterium. Classification (GTDB taxonomy): domain Bacteria; phylum Bacteroidota; class Bacteroidia; order Flavobacteriales_D; family Cryomorphaceae; genus JAKVAV01. The sequence continues at coordinate 17,575 of JBLIDT010000045.1, read as the reverse complement.
AAGAACCTGATCTAACTGGAGAAACGCAGCGGGAGTATATTGGCATCATCGAAAACAGCGGTCATCGCATGCTCAATATTCTAAATGACATTGTTAGTATTTCCAAAATAGAATCAGGGCTAATGGAAGTTAACATGCAGGAAACGGATATTAACGAGCATATCGGTTTCATCCATTCCTTCTTTAAACTTGAGATTGAAGGAAAAGGAATCCGTTTTTTGATAAAAAAATCATTGCAAGGAAAAAAAGCTCATATTGAATCCGACAGCGAGAAAATCTACGGTATTCTTACCAATATCATTAAAAACGCCATTAAATTTACGACAGAAGGAACAATAGAATTAGGGTATCAGTTAAAAACAGAGAAGGAGTCTTCAGAATTGGAGTTTTACGTTAAAGATACAGGTATTGGGATACCTAAAGACAGACAGAAACAAATATTTGATCGCTTTATACAAGCTGATGTTTCTGGTAAAATGGCATATCAGGGAGCAGGTTTAGGCTTGTCGATTTCTAAAGCATATGTGGAGCTACTTGGTGGGAAAATGTGGATGGAAAGTGAGGAAGAAAAAGGGTCTATATTTTATTTCACCCTGCCATACCTGACTGAATAGGATAAAAAAAGCGTTACGGAAAATGAAGGTTAATCTTGAAATAAAGGGACTGAAAATACTAATTGCCGAGGACGATGACATATCGGGAATGCTTTTGTCATTGTTTGTTAAAGGCTACAGTGAAAAAGTGTTTAGAGCAAGAACTGGTATTGAAGCGGTAGAAATTTTACGCAATAATCCTGATATCGATTTAATTCTGATGGATATCCAAATGCCAGAACTAAATGGGAATGAAGCAGCCCGAGAAATCCGTCAATTTAACAAAGAGGTTATTATAATAGCACAAACAGGTTTAGCACTGTCTACCGACAAAGCAAGCTTAATTAAAGCAGGATGCAATGATTACATGCCGAAACCGATTAACAGAGACAAATTACTTGCATTAATACAAAAGTATTTTAGCAAATAGTATGTTGATATACAACTAGAAAAAAAAGAACATGGCTATAACAATGTGTAAAATAATAGCCGCAATAGCCGCAAATTTAACCTTTGTAACCCGCTTCAATTTTCTTAGAACTTGACATTAATGAAATCGGCAATCGGCTACTATTAATATACTTAACGCTGTTTTCATTTGAAAAATAGAACAGTATGAAAAAATTACTTCTGATCATCTTTATCTCCTTTTCAGGTCTCTGCCTCACAGCCCATCCCAACCTAGATTCCCTTTTGTCCGTATGGAATGACCACGACCAAAACGATTCCTTGCGGGCGAACGCGTATCGCGACTATATCCGCTTTGGAATTTTCTTTTCAGCCCCAGATTCTGCGTGCATCCTTGCAGAGGAGCTATCAAATTGGTACCGCAAAATTCAGAAATAGCTTTTTGCAAATCGCTATTAGCAAAAGTAAAAGACCAAACACAACAAAGAATAGAGCACATGCCTCTTGGTGGTTCCTTGAATTGACAGCTCAAAATCGACCCTAGTAGATATTGAAAAGTCCAGAGGTACGTGTCATACTCAGTCGTTGGCATTGATTAAAGAAAATCTGCACCGCTGGCTATGCAAACAAGCCGTCAATAGATCGCGTTGAATAGGCTTGTGAGCTTTCCCAGATGGGACAAACATCAATAGATTGTGTCGCAGGGTTAGTCACTCAGCGCAGCAAGAGCAGAATGGTTCAGGTTACTTTAAGGGTGCTGTTGCATGGGAGCATGGAATGGCTACATTGTTCAATGAACCAAGTGCTAACCAAAGGGAGCCAACTAATTAAATTCATAAAAGGGATAAACGGATTAGGGATAGTGGCCCGTTGGGTTTGTCTGTGGTGTAATAGGGGTAGCATTGGGAAATGCGTCTGATAATGTGTTGTGTCTGCACCGCAAGGCTTACTGGCTGTGCAGCGTGGGATTGTTTCACTAAGTAGCAACCATGTAACATATAGATAGTGTTGTGGCCTATGAGAGATATCTGTTTTGACAAAAATAGAGATAGATTGTCACGCAGGGATGAAGCTAGCGGCGAAGAGCAAGGATGAAAAGCACACAAGTGTTTCTTATACAGTTGTTATGAGTTTGAAAAATAGGGGTTGAAATTACTTAATATGAAACAAGAAAATATAAAGATGTGAATCGTCTCCTATTTACAGTGATTTCCTTGCCCGAGTTGCCGCTTACAATCCCATATTGTATTGATTGCGTTTGGAATCTGATTTACAAAACTCTTTCTCAAATGCTCACCAAATAACCCTTGCTATGCTCAATTCAAAATTAGCCTTACTACTCTTCATTTCTTTTTACTGCAACCTTGCTTTCACCCAATCATTCGATCGACAGATCTTGGCATCAACTGATGATGCGGAAGAGAAGTTTAATGGCAGCAACATTACTACCTCCAGCTCAGATTTAGAGTTGGTGTATGATTATTGGAATGATCAAGGATTGCAAACAATCGGGCTCCGTTTTGATGACATCGCAATACCTTCCAATTCGACAATTCTAAGCGCATATATTCAGTTCACTGCTGATGGAGACTATTCTGGAGATTTGACCATGACCATAAAAGGGGAGGATAGCGCTAACTCATTTCCCTTTTCAAATTCTTTCAGCAACATTTCAAGTCGCGCACAAACTACTTCCAGTGCCACCTGGAGTTCTATCCCCAACTGGATAGATGAGCAAGCCGGGACTTCACAACGCACTCCTGACTTATCTGGAATAGTCAGTGAGGTCATTGCCTCCAATGGATGGCAGAGTAGTAATCCAATCACATTTATCGTGACGGGAACAGGGAGTGATACCCAGCTAAGAAAGGCCTATTCATTTGATGAGAATGCAACAAAGGCCGCTAAATTGCATATAGAGTTTGAGTCAAACTCAGCGGTAGATTTGGCTTTGGTTTCCTGCATTGCACCAACCGCAAGTGATTACCCTGATCCTGTTTCAGCTGTCCAGGTAGAGATCAGTTCTTTTGGGAACCTAACGGCAATAGATTACACCCTTGCCTATTCCGTTGATGGGACGTTGATCTCTACAGAACTAGGGGTGACACCACTAGAAATCGGCGAATCTGTTGTTTTTACATTCTTAGAAACCGCTGACCTCACCGCACTTGGAAGCTACGATCTGAGTATTGAATTGACGATCAATGGTGATCAGGATATTTCTAACAATACATTTTCAAAAACAATAAACGTCATTGCTGAAGTTGTTCCATTGCTATTTGACCAAGGAAGTTCTTGGCGCTACTGGGACAATAGTGCAGACCCTACTTCTGCGTGGATTGCCACATGGCTTGACGATTCGTCATGGCCAGTAGGTGTAGGTCACTTTGGCTTTGGGGTCGGCGATGAAGAAACGGCTTTGAACAATGGTTTGATCAGTTACTACTTTAGAAAGAAAGTTGACATTGTTGATCTAAGCCAATTGAACAAGGTCTATCTGAATATGATACATGATGACGCTGCCATTGTCTATGTCAATGGTCAAGAGGTTATTCGTACCGAATTGATGCCTTTGGGAACGGTCAACCACAGTACTTCGGCAAGACAGCAAATCAATAATTCCACTCAGAATGAATTTTTTACGTACGGAATCGATCCAAGTTATTTCGCCACGGGCGAGAATACCATTGCTATTTCTATACGAAATGTAACTGCTACAGATGGTGACGTTTCTTTTGATTGTTATCTGAGCACTGAGTTTTTATACGATCAAGATGGACCGTATGTATCTTATAGTGGAGACAATATCATTGTAGAAGAAGTAACGCCTGCGGGTTTGGTTAGCAATACCTATAGCACAACTGATGGCTTGGTATTGACCTGTTTACTGCCACACATGGGTACAAGCTTTTCTTTTACGCTAAAGCCAGAGATCACAATAGAACCTTCAGTTTACAGTGCTAGCCCCTCTAAGTTTCTTGCCATATCCGACTTTGATGGGCACATTGAGGGCCTTACGATGTTATTGCAAGGAGAAGGCATAATTGACGAAGACTTCAACTGGACATACGGAGATGGCCATTTAATTATCAGTGGAGACCTTTTTGATCGTGGCTTCCATATCACTGAATGCATGTGGCTTCTTTATAAATTAGAAGGTGAGGCAGAGGCTGCAGGTGGCAAGTTGCATTTGATTATTGGAAACCATGAAATGTTTAACCTGACCGATGATTGGAGGTATGTGGAAGTCAAGTACTTCAATGATGCACACCTAATGGGCAAACGGATGTCTGAATTATATGATGCGGATACTGAACTTGGAAGGTGGTTGAGATCGAAAAACATTATTGAAGAAATCGGAGGTCATGCTTTTATGCACGGAGGCATAAGTCCAGCAGTCTCTGCCTTGAACCTTTCGTATGATGAGATCAATGCATATGGCCGTTTAGAAATGAATGGCACATCTTGTCCTAACGGTGCTTGCGCGCTCGTGAATAGCGATGATGGGATTTATTGGTACAGAGGAATGGTAGATGAAGAGCTCACACAGCAAGAGGTAAATGGCATACTTGCTGGTTTTGGAATAGGACGCGTTATACTGGGGCATACCAAAGACAACACCATTCGATCCCTTTATGAGGGCAGGGTCATCGCAATTGACATGTACCATGTCGATAATTTTGAAGATGGCTTTATGGAGGCCCTGCAGTTTGAGTTGGGTTGTTTTTATTTATTTCATACAGATGGCTCAGATCATGATTACACACTTTTGAATGAATGTGATGGTTTTACTGATAATGTTTTGGAATTAAATGGAAATGGTCAGCTTCATATTTACCCGAACCCAACTTCCAATACCTTGAATATTGAACTGCCAGAAAGTTTGTTGGGGAAATACAACTATACCGTACTCACCGCAGAAGGTAAAAGAGTAGGGCAAGGAATAATTAATAGCGCGTTGTCAAGAATTGAAGTCGACAGGTATTCAGCCGGGAAGTATATTCTCACACTACAAAATTCAGAGAGGATAATCACTGGGCATTTTATTTTAAAGAATTGAAGATTGATGTTTTCTTAAATTCCAAATTAGAAAGCAAACAAGCAGCGGCTAACAAAGTACAAAACGCCAATAGTCGCCAAACTTGCTTAATGCGTTTGCGCAGAGCGGCGTGCTTTATAAGACTGGTAGACCCAGTGAAGCAGGTATTTCTGTTTGGAAAAAAGAAAGAGTTCTGCCGCAATGTTGCACCTTAACACGGCGATCCTAGGCAGAGAAGCAAGACCAAAAGAAACGAATCACATAACACAACTGCCCTGATAGAGTGAACTACACAATGAGTCATACGATTCCATTAAGAAAGAATGAGAAGAATGGAAGAGATAGATGCCCTAAGAGGCTTCGCCTTGTTTGGCATTGTTATGATCCATATGTTCGAAGGATACTTGGCCAGCATGACGCCCCCGCAATACATCGGCTTTTAATATGATGTATTCAATTGATGGCTTCTCTCAGATGATCATTAAACACCTATTTGTGGGGAAATTCCATGCTATTTTATCGATGCTATTCGGGCTCAGTTTCTATTTGATATTGGACCAGAAAAAGGACTCGAGCTCTTGGAAATTTGCCTGGCGCTTAATCTTGCTTTTTCTCATTGGTTTCATTCACCACATACATTACCGAGGAGACTTTTTGACCGTTTACGCTGCATTTGGAATGGCCTTGATCCTCTTCAGGAGAGTGCCCGATAAGTATATACTGGTACTCGGCCCTTTTCTCGCTTTCAATGGTCCAATGATTATTGCAAAAGGCCTTGAGTTGCTCCCCACCACCGATATACAAGAGATGCAGGGAGCATCTGCTGCATCTTTACCCACCGCTAAGAAAGGAATTGCCACCAACCCCAAGGCTTAAGCGAATGCCTATTTTGACCTAGTGCTAAACGGGGAATACGTAAAATTAATCCAGTCCAATGCCACCATCGGGTTCGTGAATAAATTCAATTACCTAAAGTTCTCTGGGCGCATATGGGTCATCCCTGGATTGTTTTTGCTCGGATTGTGGATTGGGCGTAAAAAATGGTGCGCAAAACTAGACCAATTGCCACTGGTGTCCCTCATTAAATGGACTGCTCTTTTGGGCATTCCCTTGGTGTTGATAAGCTACTATTTATCTATTCCCGAGTACTCCTCGCTAATTAAATACCTGGGTTTTGTTGCTGGGCATGCGGCCAATATTTTTATACCCCTTTTGTACATTGGGCTATTACTGCTTCTGTTCACTGTGGAGCTTTCTAAATCGAGTATATAAAAGTTCATTCCCGCAGGTAAAATGGGGTTGACCATCTATGTCATGCAATCTGCATTTGGTCTATTCATCCATTACGGATACGGCTTGAACCTTTTGCTCAAACTGTCGGGTACGGTGGCACTCGGCCTTGGAGTTTTGTTTTTTCTACTTCAAATGCTTTTGAGTAAATGGTGGTTTAATACATTCAAATTCGGTCCTTTCGAATGGAATGGATATGGCGCTGTGCCACCAATCTAAAATGGCAACCACTTATAAAGTAAGGACCCGCTAACCTCATTTGCTCCGCTGCATGCGCTCGCGGAAAGCATTCGTCTTTATGAATCCCCTGATCTTTAGCTATCTGATCAAGGTGCTCGGCCATGCAGTCAGCTTTCAATTGGTGTTCATTGATTACCTTCAAGCAAAACAACCACCATGAAGACGATGACTTGCAATCAACTCGGCGGAGCCTGCGACAAGGAATTCTCTGCCGATACATTTGATGAAATGGCTGAGCTCGGCAAAAAGCACGGCATGGAGATGTTCCAAAAAGGGGATCTACCGCACCTCGACGCCATGACCAAGATGCAGGAGATGGCTCAAAGCCCCACTAACATGAATGAATGGAACCAGACAAAGAGAGCTGTGTTTGATTCCTTGCTGGATTAATATGACCGATACAAAGCATTCATGCATCACCGAATGGGCCAAGTAAACGGTAATACTATTCGGTGAAAACCTCATTACTGTAGGTCTTTTTATGCTCCTGAATTCAAGAAAAACTAGGGCCTAATTGAGAAAAGCGGGGAGTAACAGCCTCATCAACTACACCGAGATTACCCTTCGACTGATTCCTGCGACGGCACTGGTTTGGTACACAGATTTATCAAAACTTCCTGAAGCCTTCACCATTTTTGGTTGGTTTATGATCGCCCTTTTTTTGGTTCTTTATTTCTTGTCTAGGCGCATCCATCATGGCTACGTCAAGCGCTGTGCAAACCATTTAAAGCCCGCATATTTTAGACTCATATCTCCATTTTCCATACTTTTCGGGTGTTCGGTAATTTATGCCGCAGCGAGATAATACGAGAATGCGGCATAAAGACCAGAATACTGCCATGAATCCAACTCAGATGACTGACTACTACCTGTTTAATTCAGAAAGATTGGGTTTCCGCAATTGGAAAAAGGAAGACCTAGACGCATTCGCAGATCTCAATGCCGATGATGCCGTTATGAAGCATTTTCCAAAACCCTTGACTCGGGAAGAAACAGCAGCTTTTATAGACCGTCTTATCGCTCATTTTGATCAGTACGGCTACAACTACTTCGCGGCTGAAATTATTGAGACGGGCGAGTTGATTGGATTTATTGGATTGGCCTACCAAATGTATGAAGCGCCTTTTCTTCCCGCCACCGATATAGGTTGGCGCCTCAAGAAATCGGCTTGGGGAAAAGGCTTTGCCACTGAAGGAGCGCGCAGGTGTCTCGAACATGCTTTTGAGGAATTGAAACTCGAGCAGGTCGTTTCCACATGTGCGTTGAGCAATACTGGTTCGGAAAGTATAATGAAGAAGATCGGTATGAAGAGAATGGGGGAGTTTGACCACCCCAGATTGAAGGAATACCTCGATTATGAAAAATGCGTTTGGTATGAAATCAAGAATATCCCAAGCTTTATGACATACTCCCTTCAAGAAAGTGAGCGCCTCACGTATCGCCAAGCTACTTTGGATGACATTCCGCGCTGGACAGCGTTTTTTGTGGACAACGATCGTCTGCGCTTCTTAGGAATGGATCTCGAAAAGAGCAATGAAGAGCTGGCAGAGCTATGGATCAGGAAGCAGCTAGGCCGCTATGCCACGAATGGTTTTGGACACTTAGCCGTGGAGTTGAAATCAAATGGAGAACTCATTGGCATGGGAGGTGTTGTACCTCGTGTGTTGGACGGTAATGCCGAATTTGAGATTGCTTATTCCGTCATCCCAGGGCATTGGGGTCATGGCTATGCCACTGAAATTGCCAGGACTATGAAGGAATTTGGAATGAAGCACATCGATGCCCCACGGTTTATTTCCATCATCGATTGGGACAATACCCATTCGGCTAAGGTGGCGGTGAAGAATGGAATGGACGTTCGCTTTCAAACCGAATACCTAGGAATGAAGGTGGATATTTTTGGGGTAGAAAAAAGCTAAAATAATGATATGAAAAATTCCTTTCTGGTGATAATATTCTTCTTGACATTTGGCTGTAGCAATCCCGATGCTGCACTCAAAGAAGAAAGTAAGGATCTCAAGAGTCAAAGAGCTGACTTCAGCAAACGGCAAACGCAAGAATTTAAACGATACAATAGTACCATCGACTCCCTCAAGTCAAATGAGCAATTCTTGATTTCTGTTTTGCCCGCGAGCTTATCCAGAGACACCCTTCTTAAAATGGCTGTCGATGAAATCTTGACGGGAGGTGATGAGAAGTACAATGATATACTATGGAGTCTAAGTTCGATCGTGAACGAAAACAGACACGAACACTCTCGGGTACTACTTAAAGGAGATGTAATGGACGTCGTGAAGTTGCGTTCCAAAGATTTTTTCCTCCATTACGTGTGGAAGAACTTGGATAAAAGTGAAGAAAATATTCGAAGTTATTTCAACTCAAAAAGTATGGAATACGCCGCTATCTTGATCAAGGATAATTACGAATATGGCGGTTTATCTCAATTGGCGGAAGCCCTACTCATTGCCTACCAAGAAATGGAAGGAAAGGACAAATTGCTGGATGATCTCTATCTGCGGGCAGAGACAATTCATGTATTGGCCGATCCTGCTTATGGCGAAATCGTTAGTCCGAAAGTAAAAGCTTTGCTCCAAGAAGACTATTCCGACGACCCAATTATAGACGCAGAGACGCGCTGTAATTGGGTGTACTCATTTTGGGTGCGTAGGCACTAAGAGCAGAACGCTGAAGTGGTATACGAACTCATCAGCCTTATTGACCCCAAAGTCAAGGAGCTAATCGAAGATGAGAATGATGACTACGAAGAGTAAATTTTTTTGACGCTTTTTCCTAGTTTTCGAGACAAAGCATCAATGAACAATTGACAAAAGCATAAATATGAAAAACCATCCTTGGCACGACGTAAGTATTGGAGACAACTACCCCGATAAAGTAATGGGCATCATTGAAATCCCGAAGAATTGTAGGGCCAAATACGAGCTAGACAAAGAGTCGGGGATGCTCCTTTTGGACAGGGTGCTCTACTCTTCGATTAACTATCCTGCCAATTACGGTTTCATACCCCAAACCTATTGCGATGACGATGATCCGCTAGATATTCTGGTGATCTCCCAGATAGATATCGTTCCCATGTGCCTCGTCGAGGCTACCGTGCTCGGTGTCATGCGCATGCTGGATGGCGGAGAGATGGACGATAAGATTATTGCCGTTGCTTCAAACGACATCAGTGTAAACCACATGAAAGATATCACCGACTTGCCGCCGCACGTCATTATCGAGTTGCGCAGCTTTTTTGAGGATTACAAAAAATTGGAAAATAAGGAAGTCATTGTAGAAGACTTTCAAGGAAGAGAAACGGCCTTGGAAGTAATCAGAAAGAGCGTGCTTGATTACCAGGTCAAGTTTGGCAAGTAAGGTTTACATATTCTATCAGAGCACTTAAAAAACACAAATGAAAAATATCTACATCACCTTAATCATAGGTTTGCTAGCGGTGCAATTGGTTTCCGCACAAACCATTTGGGAGGGAGAAACCCTCATATTCACAAAGCCTTCGGGTTCTGATTGGACGCTTGAAGCCAATCAAGACCGAATCACGGACAACGTTTGGCTGACCCGTGCAAACAATCAAGGAATCTTTAACATCGGTCAAGAGGAGGACTACGCCACAGAATCTAGCCCGCTGGACACTGAATGGTCCTTTGGTACAACAGGCGAAATTGCGACACTGACTTTTGCCGATTGGGAAACTGCCGTTAATGCATTGCCTTTGCAGATGCTCAACCAGGACATGGTGCTGCATTTACTGACGGATGACATTTACATTGACCTCAAATTTACTTCTTGGTTTTCGGGGCAAGGGCAAGGCGGTGGCGGTTTTACTTATGAGCGTTCCACAGATCCAAGCCTCAGTGCAAGGAATGCCGAGGCAGAGCAAAGGGTCAGCCTTTTTCCAAATCCTTCCAGCGGCTATATCCAAGTTTCTGGTATAGAAGGAGTGGAGCAGTATGCCGTCTTCAATCTATTGGGACAAGAGATGCAAAATGGCTTTGTCACAGAAATGGGGCAAATCGATCTGAACGAATTGCAAAAGGGCCTCTACTTTTTAAGAATCGGAAACGGTCTTACCAGTCGTTTCGTGAGAAACTAGTATTCCATTCTTTTCATACAAAGGGTAGGTAAGAACGGCTTGACATGGTATTTCTTGATTACCTTGAACTATAAGGTACCTTATTTCATTAAAGCAAGGGAAGCAAAATAATTATGATCAACCAAATTCCTGCAATCAAGTCAATGATCGCCCTAGTGATAGGAGTGATTCTTGCGGTGGGGCTTTTCGGTCAAGAAGTTCCTATTCTTTCTCATTCCATTGATGAGAATGGTCAAGCCCTGCTCGAGATCAACTCTTCTACCGAGAATTACTACATATTGAAAGTTAGACATGGCACCGACGAACCTTTCGACCTGAAAGCTTCATTGACCATGGGCGAGGAGGGAACGACTATCATTCGCGAAGGCCTAGGAGCTTATCCAGTGGAGCACTACCAAGTGCTCGAGTACTCAGTGGCAAACCCAGAAGATTCGGATGGCGATGGCTACGATGACCTGACGGAATTCAATCATTTGCCTGCACAGAGTCCGTTTAGCGCCGCTGAACCCATCGACCTCATAGACGCCACCGCAGCAATAGATAACCTCAACACCTATGATGCGCTTTCTATTCAATTGGATGTGGTGCAGTTTTTCGAATTCCTGAACGGAAAGAAGTTTCTCAAGTTTATTATTCTCGATTTTGACTCAGAGAGTCCTACCGTCTATTTCATGAACAGCGCTACCCATTGGTTGCACGCTGAGTTTGCCGAATGGCTTGGAGTAGATTATCTGGCCGATGATGTTCAACGTGGCAATGTGGTATATCACCCCACTGTTCCCGCCGCAAACGGCACGCTGGGAACATTTGCTTTTAACTACAGCAATAATGGCGAGCGAAGCTTTCCTATAGTACAGCGAACGCAGGAGCTATTGGCCGCAAACATGCCTTTGCTCAAGAACAATCTAGCGTATTTCGTGACATTAAATAACGAAGGAGGCTTTTATTGGGATGAAGAACTGTACGAGAATTCGAGGGTTTCTGTTATTCTGGAATCGGATGTATACGCTCAGGTAGATTATTTGGGATTGAACCAAACAGAGGGCTACGGCAGGTTGCGGCAAATGGAAGCGGATGACATTCCAGCGATTACCGATATCGTGATCTACGAGTTTCTTCCAAATTTGCTACCCCGTGTTTCGGGCATCATTACATCCGTGGTTCAAACACCGCTTTCGCACGTAAACTTGAGAGCCATTCAAGATGAAATTCCGAATGCGTTTATTCGCGACCCCTTAGATATTGACGCCATTTCAGACTTGCTCGGTAGTTTCGTTTACTTTAAGACAGAGCAAGATGGGTACATTCTTCGCGAAGCTTCCGCGGAAGAAGTGAATGAATGGTTTGAAAATATCAGACCCACCGAAAGCCAAGAGCCTCCGCTTGACTTGTCCTACACTTCAATTTTACCTCTCGAGGAAATAGGCTTTGACATGTTTGACGCTTACGGCGCGAAGTGTGCCAATGTGGCCACCATGGGGAGTTTTGGTTTCCCTGAAAACACGATACCCAATGGATTTGGTATTCCTTTCTACTTCTACCGAGAGTTCATGGAATACAATGGCTTGTTTGATGGGATACGTGAACTGCTAGAGGAAGAAGATTTTAGGGAAGATCGAGAAACCCGAAACGATCTCTTGGGGCTGCTTCGAGAAACGATAAGGCAAGCATCAATGCCCGATTGGATGCTGGCCGAATTGGCCGACATGCATGCTTCTTTCCCCGAAGGTACTTCTGTGCGCTGCAGATCCAGCACGAACAATGAAGATCTACCTGGTTTTAGCGGGGCTGGTCTGTACGATTCAAAAACGCAACACCCCGAAGAAGGCCATATTTCCAAATCTGTCAAGCAGGTTTATGCGAGCCTTTGGAACCTAAGAGCATTTGAGGAAAGAGATTTCTACCGGGTCAATCATTTCAATTCTGCGATGGGTGTGCTTTGCCATCCCAATTACAGTCTTGAGAAAGTGAATGGAGTAGGCGTAAGCACCGATCCTGTTTATGGAACAACGAATACGTACTATCTCAATTCGCAGCAAGGCGAGGACTTGATTACGAACCCCATTCCCAATACTGTTCCCGAAGAGATACTACTCGATAAATTACCAGGCGAAGAAGATGAATTTTATGTGATTCAACGATCGAACCTCGTTCCGCCTGATTCCTTGCTGATGGGACCTCATGCACTCATGCAGATGAGAACATTTCTGACCAAAATTCATGAGGAGTTTGCCATACTTTACGGCGCAGAGGGCAACCTTACTTTTGCCATGGACATAGAATATAAACTTACCATTGCTGATCAGCTCATCATCAAACAAGCGCGGCCATGGGTTTCATACATTCCCTTTGCAGATGACGTCTTTGCTGATTTGCAACCACGTGAATTGTTTCTATATCCCAATCCAACTGAGCAAACACTGAACATTCAATGCAAGGAATGCGCGTTGAATCGCATTGTAATTTCGGATGTGATAGGAAATGTGGTGTCTGATTTAAGGTTGGATCCTTTAATTGAATCTGGAACTAGACTCGAACTGGCCTTCCTATCTGCAGGAGTTTATATCATAACGGTATACTCAGATCTAGGGAATTCAACTTTTTCCAGTAAATTCTTAAAGCTTTAAATAAAAGGCCATCCATTCTGGGAAGGATCAATTGGGATCAAGACATACTGTCAATTTTATTTTCTCTTAAGTGACCTGAGTTACTCAGAACCTCAGTCATATCCAGCTTTTTTAAATAACTTCATAGCGAGATTATTCATTTTGTAGGAGCCCTTAACTTATAACGATCTACACATCATAAGATGACCAAACTACGAAAAGCGCATTGGGAAGCCGTTTACGAAACGAAGGCACCCAATGAATTTAGCTGGACCCAAAAGACTCCGTACGTGTCGCTCGAGTTTATTCATGATTCGGAGATTAAAACAGACGCCCGTATCATAGATATAGGTGGCGGAGATAGTCTTTTGGTAGATCATCTACTCAGCTCGGGTTTTGAGAATATTACCGTTTTGGATATTTCCGAGAAGTCCTTGGAGCGAGCGAAGAAGCGCTTGGGAGAAAGAGCCAAAAATGTGAAATGGATAGTCAGCGATATTACTGAGTTTAAGCCAAAAGAAAAATACGATCTCTGGCACGATCGAGCCACCTTTCACTTCTTGACGTCAGATAAGGATATTGAAACGTACCGATCGCTCGTTAATGAATACGTAACTGATACGCTGATTATCGGAACTTTTTCAAAAGACGGCCCACTGAAATGTAGTGGCCTCGAAATTAAGCAGTACGATCAGGATGAATTGACTGATATTTTCGGCCCGAAATTCCAGAGGGGCCGGGGCATTATTGTGAACCACGAAACGCCTTTCAAAACCAAACAGAGTTTTATGTTTTGTAAATTAGGTGCATCTAAATGACCTGATTTGAGATGTCTTCCTCAGGTCGACATCGAAGTTGGATCTTATATATTTTATCGATGAACCGATCGAAACAATAGTTTTGGATTATGTTGGTTGACCGCTACATTTGAACTGAATCTTTACGGTAGTTTACATTAAAACTTGAAAAACATGAAGAATATACTCGTTGCTGTGAGTCTGCTGCTCACATGGTCGCTTAGCGGTCAAGACAACACGGACAACATCGATAAGTGCCCAGTAATGCATGGTGGAAATGCACAACAAACGGCTACATCAAATGACTACGACACATCCGTCCGCGGACAAATGACACCCCGAGTGGTTAGGGACAACCAAGATTGGTGGCCCAACCGCCTCGACTTGAGCGTACTTCGTCAGCAATCTGATTTGTCTAATCCCATGGGCGAGGACTTCGATTACCGCGAAGAGTTTAGCAGCTTGGATTACGATGCCTTGAAAAAGGACTTAACTGATTTAATGACGGATTCTCAAGATTGGTGGCCTGCAGACTATGGACACTACGGTGGTTTCTTTATCCGTATGGCTTGGCACAGCGCGGGGACTTACCGCACCGGTGACGGCCGCGGTGGATCTCGAGAGGGTCAACAGCGATTTGCCCCACTAAACAGCTGGCCCGATAATGCCAACCTGGATAAAGCTAGAAGACTCTTATGGCCAATTAAGCAGAAGTATGGAAGCAAGATTTCATGGGCTGATTTAATGATCCTTACGGGAAATGTTGCTCTCGAATCTATGGGCTTTGAAACGCTCGGCTACGCAGGCGGACGCGAAGATGTTTGGGAACCAAGCAGCAATGTTTACTGGGGCCCTGAAACGAAATGGCTCGACGATCAACGTTACACGGGCGACCGTGAATTGGAGCAGCCATTGGCCGCCGTACAAATGGGATTGATCTATGTGAATCCCGAAGGACCTAATGGAAACCCCGATCCTGTTCTCGCTGCAAAAGACATCCGTGAGACATTCGGTCGCATGGGAATGAACGATGAAGAAACAGTAGCGCTAATTGCTGGTGGCCACACTTTGGGCAAGACCCACGGAGCAGGTTCTGCCTCCAACGTTGGAGTTGAGCCCGAAAGAGCAAGCATCGAAGAACAAGGCTTTGGTTGGTCAAGTGATTACAAATCTGGAAAAGGAGAAGATGCGATAACATCTGGCCTCGAAGTGATTTGGACGACGACACCAGCAGAATGGAGCCATGGGTTTTTCAAGAGCCTCTATGGTTCGGAATGGGAGTTGACCAAAAGTCCAGCTGGCGCTCACCAATGGGTAGCGGTCGATTCTAAAGTCATGGTGCCCGATGCATTCGACACTACCATAATGCATAAGCCCACTATGCTTACTACCGATCTATCTATGCGTTACGACCCAGCTTATGGCGAAATCTCAAAACGCTTCTTGGATAATCCAGAAGAATTTGAAGCGGCATTTGCGAGAGCATGGTTCAAATTAACCCACCGAGACATGGGCCCGAAAGCACTGCTTCTAGGCCCCGAAGTTCCAGAAGAAGACTTTTTATGGCAAGACCCCATTCCTGCGCTCAATCACAACGTGATAGACAGCAAGGAAATCGGGAGCTTAAAATCGCGGATATTGAATTCGGGTCTTACCGTTAGCGAGTTGGTATCTACTGCTTGGGCTTCCGCCTCAACATTCCGAGGATCGGATATGAAAGGTGGCGCCAACGGTGCACGCATTCAGTTAGAGCCACAACGAAGCTGGGAATCGAACAGCCCTGCACAGTTGAGTAAGGTTTTGACAGCTTTTGAAAACATTCAGCAGGACTTCAATAAGAAGAGCAAAGACAAGAAAGTATCCATGGCCGATTTGATTGTGCTCGGCGGTTGCGCTGCTGTAGAGAAGGCCGCCAAAGATGCTGGTTATGAAGTGAAGGTTCCTTTTACTCCAGGCAGAATGGATGCCACTCAAGAAGAAACCGACCCAGCTTCCATCGCGGTACTGGAACCAATGGCTGATGGATTTAGAAACTACAACAAGACTCAATACACACTGCCACCCGAAGCGCTATTGGTCGACAAGGCGCAACTGATGACATTGACTGCTCCTGAAATGACTGTCTTGCTTGGTGGTATGCGCGCAATGGGTGCCAACTACGATGGCTCAAAGCATGGTGTATTCACCGATAAGACGGGTCAATTGACGAATGATTATTTCGTTAACCTTCTCAGCATGGATACCAAGTGGGAAGCGACTTCCGAAACAAAAGAAACGTTTGAAGGATCGGATCGCAAAACGGGAGAGAAGAAATGGACGGCCACTCGGGTAGACCTTATTTTCGGTTCCAACTCAGAGCTAAGAGCGCTAGCTGAAGTCTACGCCGCTTCTGACGCCAACGAGAAGCTCGTGAATGATTTCGTGAAGGCTTGGGTAAAAGTGATGGAGCTAGATCGCTACGACTTGCTCTAAAGGATTTATCTAATTTGAAACTGAAAAGCCGATGAATTTCATCGGCTTTTTTTGCGTTGATCGGTTTGATTCAATCAATGCGGTTGTTAAAGAATCACTCCAAACGTACTGAACATTCCCCATTGCATCCCAAATCGGCCTTTCCAATGCGTTTTGCAGTTATATTACCGAAGGATTACTACTCAGCGGCAACGGAGCGCTCTCACCGAAGGTAAACTTAGGGGAGTAGGATTCTCTTCGGACACTGAAAAAAGCATGGGCTTGTTCTTGTTGTCGCCACACGATTCATCGCCTAGCTGCCGTTTGGGCTTAAACAAAGAGCCGAAACGCCCCAACCTTTTCAACGCTCGTTAATCACCGCTTCAAACCGAAGCTATTTTTCATTATTTTAGGGAATGACCAAGACCAATAAGAGGGAGTGGGATTTTTCTTTAAGGTTTTGAATGAAAATAGCCCAAGACGCAGTTCCTGCACGGCAGGGGTTACTGCTTAGCGCAGCGATCACACGCAGCGAAGTAAGTAAACCCAGCGGAGCAGGAAATTAATTGGGCCGATATGGAAATCTCCAGATAAGAATTCCAAATTTCAAGCTATAGCAAGGGAATCTTTATACTGAAACAGCAATTTTCAAGCTTGAGAAAGCAAATTTCAAGCATGGGAAAATGAAGCGTAACCTATATAAAGGGATGACTTAACTTGAGTAGCGGAATTTGATTCTGGGAAAAGGGATTGGAGGGCAATAAGGAGAGGGAATGGATGCTAAATAGGGAAACCTGAAATATGTTGGGAGTAAAAGCCTGAGAGAGAATAGGGTTTTTCCTGTGGGGCTGCTAATTCGGCGTTCGTACAGTCTCTTTAGGATTTGAGTGCCTGTAGGAATGTGCCGAAGGGTTGCTACTAAGCGCAGCGTTCTCACGCAGCGAAGCAAGTAAACCTTCGGAGCAAATGTTACTGCTTTCTTCCTTAAAGAAAAATCACCAAAAAGTACAAGAATAAGGCAACTAAGAAACCCTGTCCGG
>JBLIDT010000044.1:0-18134 GCA_047632755.1 Cryomorphaceae bacterium | reverse complement strand
AGAGTAATATTTCCGATTTCCATTTTAAAATTAATCGTGAGCTGTTCTTTATAAATCAGAATACATTACGTGAATTGCGTTAAGTGCGTAACGGAGATTCGAGATAAACTACTGCGGCAAGGGCAAACTATAAACCAACCTTAACGAAGCAATCAAGCCATCGGCAAAAGTGGCATTCAAAGGTTCACCGCGATTATCGCCAATTCTGAAAATGCTGATGCGTAAATCAATGTTCTCGTCTTCGTCGTATTTTTCGTAGTTACGATCAAGAGCATAGCCCAGTCGACCCTCTGCAAAAACATTTCCGAAAAGGTTATAGCGCGCAAAGAAACTTAGGTCAATGCTTGTGCGCTCCATGTATGAACTGCTGGATTCTTCACCCAGATCAAAAGAGGTGATCAGACCGAAGTGGGAGAGACCAACCGTAAGTTTTTCGTTGGCGTGGTAGTTCAACTTTCCGTAAATCGGGAAGAGTCCCGAAAGGCTCCATTTTGGACGGAACTGCCAGAGGACGTCAACTAGAGGAACTAGCAGAGGCCCTGCCAACTCTTGATTGAAGAGAAACCCGTAGCGCATTCGCAGTTTTTTGCTGTATCGTTTTTCGTAAAGACCTATGGCTCCAAATTGCCAAGCGCCACTGCCAGGATCTTTGAGATCGCTCATAAAACGCGGAACGAATAGGACTTGAATGGCCTGATCGTTTTTCAACTTTTGAACCAATCCTGTTTGGAGAATAAAAGCATGTAGATTCAGGTCAGGTGCCGATAGCTCTGGCGAATCGAAATCGCTCTTTACAGCGCTATTTGTATAAGTGAAGTTGTTGTACCAAATAGTTTTTTCAGAGAGGACAACTGGTAATTTCAAATTCAGCAGAAGCCCAGACTCCTGAGCTTCACCATCGAAATCGCTAAAAGCTGAGGGTTGACCCCATCTGGAGGAAACGGTGAACAGGTCTATGCGCTCTTGACCGTAGCATTGAAAAGCTAAAAAGACCATTAACGCAGATAGAAGCCGCAATTTCATTTTTGACTAAATCATGCAATTTAAGAGAGAATCTGATTTATTTCATTCTTTTTGAAGAGTTAGGAAACGAAAGGGAGTTAAGAGGGCTATTTACATAGTTGAAAGAGTTTAGGTTGAAGCTGAAGAACACCATATTGGACTGTCCTTTCCCTATGGAATTATACGATATTTACATCTTCGTTCTTGAAGCCTCAATCGAGAAATTAACAAATACATGAAAGAAAAGTATGGAATTGAAATCTAGAATCAACTTATCCTTCAAAGCTCTTTTCCTCTTATTATTCCTTGCAGATGTTCTTTCTGCTCAAGACTATTTCCCCATTACTCCTGGTAATGAGTGGACTTATGGAAATGCACAATCTGGTACCCCTAATGTGAGAATTTATATTTCAGATGGAGAAGTGGAATGGGATGGAGAGCAATATTATCAAATGAAGGGGCTTAGTCTGGAAGATAGTCTGAATCAGAAATCCATTTCGTCTGTGCTCCTGCGAAAGGCTAGAAATGGCGACCTCTACGGTATTAATCTTTCTGTTTCGGAGGACGAATACCTCTTTTTCCCTGGGAAGCCCAAGGTTGGTTATAGCTGGACGGGCTTATCGGGTTTGTCAAAAATAACATCGGCCAAAGGCAGGCTTGAAACGCCAGTAGGAACTTTTGATAATTGTATAATAGTTGAGTCCATAGCTGGCGGCGCCAAAGCATTTACCTACTACCAAATTGATAAGGGGATGGTAGCAGTAACACTTGAAGACAGAGTTTTGATGTATCTCATCGAGTAGGAATCGCTGGAGGTTTTCTTCTGAGAAAAGGCCTTACCTTCGCCGCCTTAATATTTTGAATACGAACCTATTTACGGGTGAAGCGTTTGTGCTCACCCTCTTTTTTTGGCTATGAAAAAAATCTTCAATCTTTTCGATCTTTCCCAAAAAGTAAATTACAAGACAGAGGTTCTTTCGGGGATTACTGTGGCATTGGCATTGGTGCCAGAAGCGGTGGCATTTGCCATCATCGCAGGCCTATCTCCGTTGACGGGTCTTTATGCTGCTTTTGTGATGGGCTTAGTGACTTCAATCTTTGGAGGCCGCCCAGGAATGATCTCGGGTGCTACTGGAGCCGTGGCAGTGGTCATCGTTTCACTTGCTGCCAGTCACGGAGTTGAATATGTTTTCGCAGCAGTTATTCTTGCGGGAATTCTCCAGATGACGGCCGGTTTCCTAAAGCTGGGTAAGCTTATGCGTCTCGTTCCACATCCCGCCATATTTGGTTTTGTGAATGGTTTGGCCATTATCATATTCATGTCTCAACTCGATCAGTTTAAGGGAGTAGATGGAGATTGGTTAACGGGAACTACGCTCTACGTTTTACTCGGATTAGTCCTCCTGACAATGCTTATTATTTGGGGCTTGCCAAAATTGAGCAAAGTTATTCCAGCATCTTTGGTAGCCATTCTTACGGTCTTTGCGCTAGTTTTCTTTTTGGATATTGACACGAAAACAGTGGGAGATATGGCGTCCATCAAAGGAAGCTTTCCACCGTTTCATATACCTCAGATTCCATGGACACTAGAAACGTTGACCATCGTTTTCCCATACGCGGCCATTGTGGCAGGGGTCGGACTCATCGAGAGTTTGCTTACGCTCAATATCGTTGACGAAATCACTGAAACTCGTGGTCGTGGAAATAAAGAAGCCATTGCACAAGGTTCGGCTAATTTGCTTTCAGGCCTTTTCTCTGGAATGGGTGGTTGTGCCATGATCGGTCAAAGTTTGATCAACGTTTCCAACGGCGCTCGTGCGCGCCTTTCGGGAATTGTGGCGGCTTTGATGCTATTGGTTTTTATCATGTTTGGTTCGTCTCTAATTGAGATGGTGCCCATGGCAGCCCTCACTGGGCTTATGATTATGGTGGCCATTGGAACCTTCGAATGGGCCAGTTTGCGCACCATTCGGCGTATGCCCAAATCAGATATTCTAGTTATGGTGCTCGTTACTTTGGTGACCATCTTCCTCCATAACTTGGCTTTAGCCGTATTAATCGGTGTGGTAATCTCAGCCCTTGTATTCGCTTGGGACAATGCCAAGCTTATTCGCGCCCGCAAGAATATCGACTCAGATGGAATCAAGCATTACGAAATGTATGGCCCGCTATTCTTCGGCTCGGTTTCCGCTTTTCACGATAAGTTCGATGTGCTCAACGATCCCGATGAGGTCATCATCGACTTTGCCGAAAGCAGGGTAGTGGACATGTCAGCTATTGAAGCTTTGAACAAAATTACCGAGCGTTACCGTAAGTTGGGTAAGAAAGTCCATTTGCGCCATCTAAGCGCCGACTGCCGTCAGCTCTTGGTGAATGCTGAAGCAATCATTGATGTGAATGTAATGGAAGATCCTACTTATAAAGTGGCGGTCGATTCGATATAAAGGCTTGTTTCTATTTACTGTTTGGAGCAAATGAAAAAACCGAGTGCTGTTTATTCAACAGCACTCGATTTGCTTAGTCAACAACCTAATTGTGCACCAATGCCGATTCTGGGTATTTCAACTCATAACTGAAATTAACTTGCTTCGAAGAATTTGGCTCCAATATGAGCTCCCAAGTGAGCTTGCCGGTTTCTTTTTCATTCTTTGCCTCACCAATGTCTAAAGCCTCTACGATGATATTTCGATCATTCGAAAGTGGGAGTTGGTCTATGAGTTCCAGCATGATCGGATGCGACTTATTGCTTCGAACTGCAATTTCCCAGTGAAGTTCCTTTTTCACTTTACTACCGAAAGTCTGTTCTGTGGAAAGCTCTTTGTTCAATCGCCTTTCGAGAAGAATATTCTCATCCCTCTCAAGGGCAATTTCTAAAGTGTCTTTCACGCTTTCTGCGTCGATATTTGATTCACCAGAGTAGGCTCCCTGAAAGTAGATTGTCGATTTTCCCGAAAGGAGCTGGAGGTTTCCCCAGTCGGTAATTCTAGCTAGGAGGTATACGTCGGTATCTACTTTTGGAATGGCTCTATAAAGGAATTCGACAGGAACCTTTTCCGTCTTGATTGTGAGCAGTCGATCTTCCCCATTGTAGCCCACATAAGAAACTACTACATCGCAGACGCCACTATCAATTGGACGAATGGTGTAATTGCCATCAAAATCTGTGCTAGAACCGTTAATTTGCTGACCTCCTCTTTGCAACACTATGTTGACAAATGGCAGTGGTTCTCCAGTCTGAGAGTCCAAGAGCGTTCCTTTCAATGTTCCAATTCCCATTTGGTAATCTTGACTCCTAACAGCCTTAACAGAAGAAGTAGTTCGGCGATTAATGTACCAGCGATCAAACTCTGGCAATGCGGTTTTTTGCATAGGCAAACCTTCCGTTAGAGAAAGCTCCACTTCATTCCAATCTTCACCGGTAGACTGATAAACATTGGCATTGTAAACCAATTCCAGTGGTTTGTTTACTGCGTCAAATCGAAAATCATAGAGAGGTTTCCAGCCAGCTGCGTTGGTAAAGTATTCCACATCGAGCTTTCCCGAAACGATTGAAGAGGCATCGACAAAAATCAAAAGCTCTGTTTGAGGAATCTTCGTTCCTGCTAGAAGCGCATTGACATTCGCATTGATTTTTCTAATTTCTTTCTGAGCCTCTCGAATGGCTATGGTATTGTCAAATTTTAATTTGGCGATCTCAGTCAACCGTTCTCGGTAAAAGTCAGCCGCCTGTCTCACACCTAAGGTGTGTTTTTCACCGTCTGCTTTTTTCAGTTCGGTGTTTTGTGTCAGTAAATCTTCCTCCTCGAGGAAGATTTACTTTTTCGCTTTCAGCCATTCAATCTCATCTTCAAACGCTGACTTTTCATCTTCCAGAACTTGCAATTGATTTGCGATCAGTCTTTGAGAAGGCATAGCGACCTTGTGGCTCACGGCCAAAATCTTGAGCTGACTCGGAGTTTTGACTTTGATCAAATCAGGATCAATATCCAAGGGAAGTCCTCGAACCAGTAACTTATGTCTTCCTGTGCTGAGATTTAATTGCACATTCCTCTTTATCCGTGCCCCTTGATAAAAGACATTGACAGCAGAGATGCTGGATTCCACTTCGACGGTATCGACTTTGGCCGCTGAGCAAGTTGCAGTCCAAAGCATTGAGCAGAGCACGAAACAAACGGATAGTTTTTTCATGGCTCTTGTTTTAGGATGAATAAATGAAACTAGGGAAGGGGAACCGTAAAACCGGCCCTGAATTTATCAAAGGGGCATCTCTGATTACGAACGGTTCAATAAAGCCCTTTTAAGAAAAAAGGGTCTTTTTGAGATGGGATTACTTTGAATGAAACGTACGGATCACCCGTCCCTTTTGCTCTCCTTTGAGTTCAGGTACATTGTATCCTTTGGTTTGGAGCTTTGAGAAACCAGCACTTTCTTGAGTGCTGAATACCGTTAAATTGGCTTTTTCTCCTTCGGCAATGATTGGGATTTCAATACCCAGTATTTCTCGCGGAGATGTTGAGAATTTGCCAACCAATTCATCCAAAGGAACCGTATCTCCAATAGCATGCAGAAGAAGAGGGAAGAATAATTCCATTCCAGCTATTCCGAAATTTGCCAAATCAAATTCGAGCTTCTTGTGTTCTTCGTCTTCGGGAGAGTGATCGGAAGAGATCACATCTATCTTGCCTTCCTCCAAAGCAGCTATCAATGCCTTTCTATTCTCTTCTGTTCGAAGTGGTGGCATCAACTTGAAGTTGGTATCAAAGTCGCCAAGCTTCTCTTCTGAGAATGCCAGATGTGCCGCGGTAACTTCGGTTGTAACGCGCAATCCATTTTTCTTCGCTTCGCTCGCTAGTTGAGCCGATTTAGCCGATGATATCGGGCCAAGGTGCAATATTCCTTCGGTGTATTCCAAAAGGGTGAGGTCTCGTCTCACCATCATTTCTTCGCTGATGGCTGGCATACCTTTTAAGCCAAGACTAGTCGATACTTTCCCCTCATTGATCTGCCCGTTTGGAATGAGCTTCGAATCGTAGGGGAAATGAAAAACAGGGGCATCAAAATTGGACGTGTAAAGCAAGGCTCGGTGCAAAAGTCCAGATTCGTTGAGGGAATGCTTGTCATCGCCAAAACCGCGGGCACCAGCTTGGTGCATGTCATACATTTCAGACATATTTTCGCCTCTCAGTCCTACTGAAACCGCTCCGATTGGGTAGATGTCCACTCCACTTCCTCTTGCACGGTTTATTAAATATTCAACAGCACCTTTGTTGTCGATGGCAGGCGTGGTATCAGGAGAAACAGCGACTGCAGTAAAACCACTTTTGGCCGCTACTTTAAGTCCGTTTGAAATTCCTTCTTTGTATTCTTCTCCTGGATCGCGAAAGTTGGCGCGCATATCCATCCAACCGATGGATACACAAAGGCCTTCATCTTTGATAGTCTCATCGACATCCTCGATGATAGAAGAAGCTATTTTGCTGATGATTCCATCTACAATCAGAATATCGACGATCTCGCCGTTTTGGGAGTGTCTTTTGTCGATGATCTTCGCTTGCGAAATCAGGGTCTTCATGCCATTGTTCTTTTACCGAAACGCAATAGTAGACTTTCTAATAAAAGGAAAGCCAGTGCCAAAATTAGACAGATTTTCCAGAGTTCTGTTCCCGATACTTTTTGCTGAACTTCTCGAGCTAGATTTTCTGACTCACCCGAGAAAAGCGTGATGTTACTTGCCCCAGTAGCAGTGACCGCAGCTTTCAATTCTTCTACTGAATAGGAAGCCAAATCGCTTTCCATTCGCTCGAAGTTAAATCCAATAGACGCAATTGCTGAATCTCCTAGGAGCAATTTATAAGTCCCCGCTTGGCTCAATTCTGGCCCTGTGAATAATGCTATTCTACCCTCCGACACTTGGAAAGCGGGAATGATATCTTGCTCGTATGCCGTTTGAATTAAGTGGAAGACATCTTCATTTTGAGTCCTGAAAAATGGAATGGAGAAAGATGACTCGGAACCGATTTCTACGGCGTATGTTTCGGTGGAACGACTGAGTTCGGCGATCCTCAAAGCCGTGGCCACAAAGATGGCGTGTCGTGAAAAGTTATTTTTCTCAGAGTTTAAAGGCACGGCTTGAACGTATACGCTTCCTCCCGATTCGCGGTAAGCGCTTAAGAATGAATTCCCTCCGGTAAGTTGTAAAAGGGATTCTTCGGATGAGCGAAGTGAACTACTGATGGGGTAGAATGCTTTGGCATTCGGGAGATCAATATTTTTGGGAACTGATTCGAAGATATCTCGATAAAGCGGACTTTCACCGTTGATCGATCTTACTTTAACTTCCTCTTCTTTCCAGGGCAAATAGGCTCCTGCCTTCAGTTGAGATAAGAGTTGATTGTAAGAACTCAAATCAATGTCAGCTGAAGGAATGACCCAAACCGAACCGCCATTTGTAGCAAACGAAACGGTTTCTTGGAGCAGTCCTCCAGGAATGGAAGGTAGTTCGTTTAAGATGAGCAAATCGTTGCTTTGAAGATCGGAATAGTTCAAGTTGGTGAGGCTCGTCGAGCGGAAATCGTATGCGCTGTCTACCCTATAAACCGAGCCAATGAAATCCCTTCCTTGAGAACCATTTGACGGCGCAATGGACAAAACCCTTAATCGATCGTGAACCCGATATCCAAGATAGTAGGCATCGTCATAATCGATGGGATAGTCTTCAATTTCTACCGCCACGGATTTCAAACCTGGCGTGTCGTGTACAAAAGTGATGGCCGTATCGACGGACGATTGTGCGTTTACGGCAAAGCTCCCGATTGATTTCTGTGATCCGTTGATCGAAAGATTGAGCGGAACATTTTCCAAATCTTGACTTCCTGTATTGACAATTCTCACACTGAGATTTTCGCTCTCACCCGCACGTCTTAGAGGCGTAGGAAACCACACGGAGTCGATGTAAAGGTTCGAAGGTGAACTCCTTTGCAGGTGAACAAGTCCGTAATTGATGGAAGTATCAGGGGCGAAAGACTCAATGGGAAACTGGCTTTTCTGAAAATCGCTGACGAGATAAGCCTCCTTCGACAGGTCGGCATTGGCGTTGGCCATCAGGTCTTGCTGCCGTTCCACGATGCTTTGCAGCGACCGCGACTTTGAACTCAGCTTTAGGTCCTCTACATTTTGAATAAATTCTGTCCTGCTCACGAAGCGCTGGTTTTCACCTAGAAAATCTTGCGAAAGAAGTTGAAAGCGATCGGTGGCGTCATAAGCCATGGCAATGTCGATGGCTCTATTTTTAGCAACCTCTAGCAGTGGGCCATCCTCAGTTTCACCTTGCATGCTGAAAGAGTTATCTAAGAAAATGGAGACGGCTTGTCCACGGTCTTTCTCAGCAGAATTGTCTTCTGGAAGGTAGGGTTGAGCGAAGGCAAAAACCAGGAGTGCCAGGGCGAGAAGGCGCATCAGCAATACCAGTAGATGCCGCAGTTTGTTTTGCGATTGTGTTTGAATCTTGATCTCTCGCAAAAATCGGACGTTCGTGAAAGGAACTTTTTTGAACCGTCGAAAATTGAAAAGATGGATAATGATCGGAATGGCCAGAAAGGCCAAAGCGTAAAGAAAATTCGGGTAGAGAAATTCCATTCAGGCCCAAATATACATGGAAGATGCCAACTGAGGAAAGAATTACAAATCCAATAAATCTTCGCTCGTCGAGGGTAGCTGTTTTGTCCAGTGATACTTCAAAAGTTGATAGAAGCCGTAGCATGCGAGAAGACCGAAAGGCAATGCTAGAAAGCCAATCAAATACTGATTGGCAGTCTCTGCATTAAACCCTGTCAAGGGTTCTATGAGAACCAGAACGATGCCACCGATGTAATATGAAAATACTCCAAGTACAGCGAATAGCCATTTGTTTTTGTCGCTGGCCAGCGACAAATCATAAAACGCTTTCCCTAAGAAGTAGATGAGAACTATTCCAATCATCGTCCGATTTCCCCTGAAAAATAGTCAATCTCATGTCTATTTTCCAATCGTTCTTTCACATTTTAATTTGCTCAATTGACTGAAAACGAATCGCCTATTTGCTTTTCGGAGGCCTGCCAGAGATCGATCCCTGCTTTTTTAGGGATAGCCTTTGCTTCGGGTTCAACGATAACGGGTAAGCCTTTCATCTCTTGGAATCCGCTAGGCCCGACAAAGGTTCCGCCATCGAGGTTTGGGTCCAGCGCAGCTCGCAAGCTTGGTTGCGCTCCTGCTTCTGCAGAATTGGCAACGAAGAAGACGAATAGCGGCGTGATCACTTTCATCCATCCAGGCAAATAGCGACTTAGCTCCGTATCGGCGATACCAGGATGTGCGGCCAAAGATTTCATCTGGAGTCCGCCAGCTTCGATTCTGCGTTGGAGCTCCAGTGCAAATACCAGACAAGCGAGTTTGCTGTTGCCATAAGCCTTCTGTTTGTCGTAATTCGACTTTCCGATAGGATTGGCGAAATCAGAAGTTTCCCCCCACTTGTGCGCAATACTGCTGAGGTGCACTATCCGTGCATTTTCAGTTGAAGAGAGTACAGGCCATAGCTCTGAAGTGAGCAGAAAATGGCCCAAATGGTTGACGCCCCATTGAAGTTCGTGCCCTTGTTTCGTTTCCGAAAAAGGAGGCATCATCACACCGGCATTATTGACCAAGAAGTCGAGTCTACCATGATTTTTCTTGAACCTATCGGCAAATCGCCGCGCGGAGTCAAGGTCGGTCAAGTCGATTTCACTCACTTCAACCTTCGCTTTTGGGTGAGCTTTTAGAATCTTCTTCTTAGCGTTTTCTCCCTTGTCGAGGTTTCTGCAAGCGAGAACAGTTGTTGCTCCATGTTCTGCGAGTGTCTTAATGGTTTGGAAGCCCAAGCCCGTATTTGCACCCGTAACGACCGCAGTTTTACCTGACAAGTCGAGGTCAGAAGGTATAATCCAATGTGTGGCCATATGTCTATTGGAACAGGTTGCGGGGGAGTTTGTTTGGTGAAAAAACCTACAACTTCTTCAATTCAAAAATGTCTTTTCTTCGATCCATTAGGTTTCTAACGGCTCCTTTTTGATTTAGCTCGCGAAGCAGACTTAAGTCAACATCAGCAATAAGAATCATTTCGGTATTTGGTGTGGCTTCAGCTTTTACTCCGTTGGTCGGAAAAGAGAAATCACACGGCGTGAAAACCATGGATTGGGCAAACTGGATGTCCATATTGTGAACGTTAGGCAGATTGCCGACACTACCCGCAATGGCTACGTAGCATTCATTTTCGATGGCCCTAGCTTGGGCGCAGTGCCTCACCCGTGAATACCCATTTTGGGTATCGGTGAGAAATGGAATGAAGAGAATGTCCATCCCTTCATCGGCCAGAAGGCGACTTAGTTCTGGGAACTCCGAATCGTAGCAAATCAAGATCCCAACCTTACCAGCGTCGGTGTCGAATGTTTGTAGTTTTTTGCCGCCCTGCATTCCCCAAACTTTGGCCTCATCGGGTGTTACGTGGAGCTTTTCATACCGCTCTACGGTACTGTCACGGCGGCAGAGATATCCTACGTTATAAAGATTGTCACCTTCTAGAAGTGGCATGCTTCCGCTAATGATATTGATGTTGTAGGAAACAGCTAACTCTCTAAATTTTTTGACGATATCTTCGGTGTAGCCAGCCAGTTCTCTGATGGCATCCGATTCTTTCAAATGATTGTTCTTGGCCATTAATGGCGCATTAAAGAACTCGGGAAAAAGGGCGAAGTCGCAGCGGTATCCCGAGACGGCATCTACAAAATACTCTACTTGAGTAATCAGCTCATCTAAGTCTTTGTACGGGCGCATTTGCCATTGAATCAAGCCCAGTCTTACGACGGTTTTCGTAACGCTGACATCGTTGTTTGGTTTCTCGTAATAGATATTGTCCCATTCCATCAAGACCGCAAACTCATTGGAAGCGGAATCTCCTTCCAAATAGTTTTTTAGAATTCGAACAGGGTGAAAATCGTTGGATATTTGAAAGTTCAACACGGGATCCATGATCTCTTTGAGTCTCACTTTTCCTATGTATTCCTTGGGCGATAATTTATCTGCATATTTGTGGTAGCCTGGAATTCTACCTCCGAATGCGATCCCTTTCAAGTTTAGCGTTTCGCAGAGTTCCTTTCGGTAATCATAGAGCCTTCTTCCCAAGCGAAGGCCGCGGAACTCAGGTTTGATGAAAACATCAATTCCATAAAGCATATCACCCTTACTGGTATGAGAGTCGAAAGTATAATCTTTGGTAATGTCTTTGTAGGTGTGGTTGTCGAGGGTCTTGTCCCAATCCACTATGATGCACAAGGCGCAACCGGCGATCTTACCGTCTACTTTAATCACAGCTTGGCCATCGGGAAATTTTTTGATCAAGGTGCTTATGTGATGCTCTTTCCAATAGCTATCCGGCATCGTTTTGTACGCCGAAATCATTGCCGCTTTTAATTCGGCGTAATCGTTTAGGTCAAGAAGCTGTAGTTCAACATTCTGGATTTCCTTCGTTGAAGGCATACGTTAAATTGTTATTTGTTAAATGTATCGCCTTCTTTAGAGAAGCACTTAAATTCTACGGTGTATCCATTTGGGTCTTCCAGAAAGTAGGATTGATGTTCTCCGGGTTCATCTTTTAAATACGGCCGTTTTTCGGTGAGCGTGATTTTCGCTTCACTGAGCTTATCGAACAATTCTTCCCAAACGCTTTTCTCCAGTAAAATTCCGAAGTGGAAGGCGGGAATAATGGAATCACCAAAACGGTAATTGTGGTAATCAAAATGAAAACTTTCATCCTTTATAAAGGTGATCTGGTTTCCGTAAAGATCGATGTCTACCCAAGTGGAAGCTTCGCGGCCCGCATACGCTCCGAGCTGATCGATATAAAAGGATTTCGTGGTGCTTACACTTCTGCACGGGAGTGATAGGTGGAATGGAGTGCTCATTTTAGTGTCCAATTTATTGGCACTAATGAAAGTAGAGATTTTCTTTTCAATTTCTTGAAAATATTTTGCTCGCTTACATCCCTAGGATGTGGGCAAACATGAGCGGTGCGACAATGGTGGCATCTGACTCGATGATGAATTTAGGGGTGTCCAAATCGAGTTTTCCCCACGTAATTTTCTCATTGGGCACAGCTCCCGAGTAGCTTCCATAACTTGTTGTGGAGTCTGAAATCTGGCAGAAATAGCTCCAGAACGGGGTGTCTGTTCGTTCCAAATCTTGGTATAACATGGGCACAACACAAATCGGAAAGTCGCCTGCAATTCCTCCACCGATTTGGAAAAATCCAACTCCATTTTGAGAGTTTGCAGTGTACCAATCGGCTAAGAAACCCATGTACTCGATTCCTGATTTGACCGTAGAGGCCTTTAGTTCGCCTTTCACCACGTAGCTGGCAAAGATGTTTCCCATGGTGCTATCTTCCCAACCAGGCACTACCATCGGCAGGTTTTTCTTGGCGGCAGCATACATCCAAGAATCGGCGATGTCTATTTCATAATATTCTTCCAGCACTCCCGACAGGAGTAGCTTGTACATAAATTCGTGTGGGAAGTATCGCTCGCCTTTTTCCTCGGCATCCT
The DNA here is from genome assembly GCA_047632755.1 of Cryomorphaceae bacterium. Classification (GTDB taxonomy): domain Bacteria; phylum Bacteroidota; class Bacteroidia; order Flavobacteriales_D; family Cryomorphaceae; genus JAKVAV01. The sequence goes on along the minus strand of JBLIDT010000044.1, from coordinate 5,523 downwards.
TCCAAATTTTGAAAACGTGCTTTTGCAAACGGCGGAAGGCTTCTTCCTCGGGAATGCAGGTGTCGGTTACTCGATTTAGTCCACGTTCCAATAGAGCCCATTCTTCCTGAGGAGTGAGATCGCGGTAGTTTGGAACACGCTCGTAATGGCTATGAGCCACTAAATTCATAATGTCTTCTTCGAGGTTTGCTCCTGTGCAGGAGATGACCTGAACCTTTTCTTGGCGAATCATCTCCGCGAATATTTTACCGATTTCTGCCGTACTCATCGCACCTGCAAGGGTTACCATCATCTTTGCTCCTTTATCCAATTGGTCTGTGTATGCCTTTGAAGCGTCTACCAGAGTGGCTGCATTAAAGTGGAGGTAGTATTTTTCGATGAAATCAGTAATTGGCTTAGTCATTGTAATCAGAGTTTTTTGTCATAGTTCGATCGCTTTCTGACTCTTTTGCTAAATCAGCCCCACCTTCATAATCGTCACCTGTACTCTCATTCATAAATTTGTACGAGAGCATTTTGTAATACAGCTTTGCCGCAACGAAATCGGAAGATTTGTCAACCTCATTCGGGCAGAGTTCCATGATATCGAAACCAACGACGTTTTTTTCTGAAAACACAGTTCGAAGAAAATCTAGCGTTTCGTACCAATAAAGACCTCCTGGTTCTGGGGTGCCAGTAGAAGCTAGAATGCTCGGGTCAAAAGCATCCAAGTCGAAAGTGATGTAAACGTTATCGGTCAGCAACTCCATCACTTTGTCGGACCAATATTCATCAGTGGCCATATCATGAGCGAAGAACACTTTTTCTTTGTCCATCACGCGCGTCTCTGAAATATCCATGCTGCGAATTCCGACTTGAATCAGATTGGTGTTTTCATTGGCTTCGTGCACTGAGCAAGCGTGGTTATAAGGTGAGCCTTCGTATTCCTTTCTAAGATCGGCGTGGGCGTCTATTTGTAAAACCGTGAGGTTGTCAAAACACTCGTTGAATGCTCTGATGGCGCCAATTGATGCCGAATGTTCTCCACCGAAAAGGGTAACGAATTTATTCTTGACGATTTCTTCCTTCGTCACTCGGTGTACCTCTTCGACCATCGCTTTTGGACTCGAATTTTCGGTGATAGGCTCGTGCAAGAAAACGCCTTGTTTGTATACTTCTGTCTCTGTTTCAATATCGTAAAGCTCCATGTTCTCTGAGGCTTTTAGGAAAGCCTCAGGTCCTTTATCTGCCCCTTTAACCCAAGTGCTAGTTCCGTCATAAGGAACTGGGATTAAAACGATTTTTGACTTTTCGGGAGTAGCGAATTCTCCATCGATTCCCGCGTAAGTTCTTTTTAAGCTCATTTTAGTTGACTTGTTCTTCTTTTGTTGATAGTTGTGAAGTGCTTTCTTCGTTTTTGTGGTAGCCCAAAATATCGAGCATGGCTTCTTGGGTTTGCTGCGGAGCGAAGAGCTCTGTTTTGATTTCTCCGTTCTCGTCCTTGGTAATCAATAGCTGTTTTGGTTGTGGTATCAAGCAATGCTGCAATCCTCCGTAACCGCCAATGGTATCTTGGTAGGCACCAGTATTGAAAAATCCGATGTAAAGCGGCTTTTCTTTTCTGTATTTCGGAAGATAAATTGCATTGATGTGCTGCTCGGAGTTGTAGTAATCGTCGCTATCGCAAGTGAGGCCGCCAAGGAGAACGCGCTCATACTCGTCATTCCAACGATTTATGGGAAGCATCACAAAACGCTTATTGATGGCCCACGTATCTGGAAGAGTGGTGATGAACGATGAGTTAATCATGTTCCATTTTTCGCGATCGTTCTGCTGTTTTTGGTAGAGCACTTCATAGATGGCACCACCACTTTCACCAACAGTGAAACTCCCGAATTCAGTGAAAATATCGGGGGTGTCGACTCCTGCTTCATCGCAGGCCATTTTAATTTGTGTCACAATTTCGTTGATTATGTAGGCATAGTCATAATCAAAGGCCAATGAATTTTTAATTGGAAATCCACCGCCAATATTGAGTCTTGTTAATGACGGGCAGACGCGTTTCAGATCGATGTATACCTTGAGGCATTTCTGCAGTTCATTCCAATAATAGGCGTTATCGCGAATGCCTGTATTTATAAAGAAATGGAGCATTTTCAGCTTGACGTCAGGTCGATCTTTTATTTCGCGGTTGTAAAATGGAACAATATTGCGGTAGCCAATCCCAAGTCTGGAGGTATAGAATTCGAACTTCGGTTCTTCCTCTGAAGCGATCCGAATTCCTACTTCAAAGTCCTCTTTGATGAGTTCGGAGAGCAAATTCAACTCTTCGAAATTATCAATGATTGGGATGCATTTTTTGTGACCCCCGTTTATGAGGTCGGCAATATTGCGCACGTACTGGTCTCTCTTGAAACCGTTGCAGATCACATAAGTGTCATTCTTTATCGCGCCAGTTTTTTTCAGATTCTGAACAATATTAATGTCGAATGCCGAGGATGTTTCGATGTGAATGTCATTTTTCAGCGCTTCGTCTAGCACATGCTTAAAGTGCGAACTCTTTGTACAATAGCAATAATTGTAAGTCCCTTTGTAATTGTTTTTGTCCATAGCCTCCTTAAACCATCCTTTGGCGCGCTGAATGTTGTCGCTGATTTTTGGGAGGTATGTAAATTTTAGCGGTGTGCCATATTCTTGGGCGAGTTTCATCAGGTCTATTCCGTGAAACTTCAATTCCGAACCGTTTAGGGTAAATTCTTCTTGGGGAAAGAAGAATGATTGATCAATAAGATCAAAGTATTTCGTTTTCAATCTAGTTTGACTTCGTACGTTTAAGTGAGGTGAGCTTTACCATAATTTGTTTTCTAAAAAACATTGGAAGGCAATTGATCCGTCAAGTTTTCTAGAAATAATTCGAACACAAAAGTAGATAAAAAGGAAATCAGAAATCGAATTTAATTTCACCTTAATCTTATCGAAATTTCCTTTTCAGCTCAAACAAAATATCGTCCAAACCGTTCAGTTTAATTTCATAAACAGTTTCCATTTGTACTCCAAGTTTTCCTTTCGGGAAACCACCTTTGCGTTTGAACCATTCCAAGTAGGAAATGGGTAGATCACACAAAAGATAACCTTCGTGCTTTCCGAAGGGCATTTTATGCTGAACTATTTCTTTAAGAAGAGTAGGGTTAAACAATTTATTTTGAGATTCTATGTATGAATTTATGAAAATATGATCCCACTGCTCCTGCTGACTTTATTGTAGCTTGATACAAGCACAACATCTGAATTTTTTCGTCAAAGCTATTGAGAGTTGACATTTTATTTAGTTCCTCTGCTACTGTATATGCATTCATCATTGGGGCATTTCCGAGTGGGTCGCCTTCCATACGTTGAGACAGATAAGTAAGGAATTTCATTGTGTTTATAATCGAGCAAATAGGGTTTAATGAATTTTTATGACTCATACTAGCCTTTGCTGCTTCGCAGTTTTTGCGACCCGTTGCCACAATTAATTTTGAGCCTAAATACTTTGCGGCATACTTTACACTGCCGATCACTTTGTCTTTGGGAATGTCTCCTGCTACTCGAATGTCAATAAGGTCTTCTATGCCTTTATCAATACCAAGTTCGTGCACGACCCGAGAATTTGTGCAGTTTAAAACCACTGTAAACGATCTTTTGCCTCGCTGGTATCCCGTTTTCTGAAATTGCAAGCGCGTGGACGTTTAAGGTTCCCGCTCAGGTATTTCTCCATACCTTCTTCTAGTGTTTCTAAAGCCACTTTTGTATTCATGTTGATGGGAGGATATTAGTGCTGTGACCTCAGAGATTAGACTGACTTTTTTGAATGAGGTTGTAGTAAATCCCTGCATTCAATTCAGAGCTATAAATGTATGAATTGATTGGAGAATCTTCGTTTACATTCATCACTCCGAATCGGGCGATCCCTTCGGCGCGAAGAAAGAATTTCTCGCTCAATTTAAACTCGGCCCCGATACCGAGAGAAGGGCTGAGGTTAAATGCAGCGGCCTCTTCCAAATTTTCTATTTCTTGCGTCTCTTTGTCTTCGTTAGTGTAATGAGTTCGAGCAAGTGTTCTTTGATCCAATAAAATTTGCGGAGCCAAACCAAAAGAAGCCAGTATTCTGGTATTTTCAGTGCCGAAATTCCAGATCAGCCTTATGGGGATTCCAACGTAAGACAAGCACGTTTTTAGATCCACTGATTTAATGGATTCATCGTAAGTGAAACCTCTTCTGGGGTCTACTGGATCACCGCTGTTGAGATTCAATACTGTGCAATTTTCAACGTAAGCAATCCCAGCTTCAAGGGTCCAGTTTTTTGTGACCTTAAGTCCTCCAACCGCGGCTATTCGGTAGCCAAGTGCAGCTTCTTCACGGTTGTTTAGGTAGACAATATCATCGTCCACACTGTCTTCTCCTGAATTGTTTGACAATACTCGGTAAGAGAAATTGGGGCTGAGCTGCAGCCCAAAGTAAATCCGTGGAGTTTCGTTTTGTCCGTAGCCCGTCAAGAAAAATGATAAAAGGAATAGGAACGTGAGGTACTTTTTCATCGAGTTGGCTTTATGGTTTTTCTTGGTTGTGTCTTATTTTTTCAATGATGGCTTGGCAAAAAAAGACAATCCTGCATTAAAAACGACCAAAACTGCTGTTCCGTATATCACCCAGTTCAGAGTTGCAGCTCCCGTCATACGGTACATTACCGCGTCTAGCACCATGGGTAGTCCTGTTCCTATTAGGACTAATCCGAGTGGTGCAGAAATCAACCAACGCTTTTTGTGTTTAGCTGCATTCATGATCTTAGCTTAGAATAAAATCTACCGCTATTTTGGTGCGAAGATTTGTAATGGACAATAAAGGCAATTCGGCTTTCATGTCCTTTAGTAAAATGGGCAATGCGGTGCAGCCCAAAATAATTCCATCGGTGCCTCTTTCTTTCATCATTTCTATTTCCTTCAGATAAAATGATTTGGCCTCCATTTGCCTTAGTAAATCCTTCGTTGATTAGGAGGTAGTATTTTTCTGTGTCATGCCAAGAGGTGCCACTTATAAAGCCCAGTGTTTTCATGGTAATAGCCCTTATCCCAACGAATGTGAGAAGACGCTTTAAATCAGCTTGTAGTGCTAAATGCAGTGGTGAGCCCTATCACGCTCGATTTCCATCTTGCCTGATATTCCTTTTAATTCTGCCGTTCCAAAATAGGGCACCACCTCCAAAGTAAGGCGATTTTTTCCACCGTTCATGATGCCATAATGCTGAAGTATAAATCTTTCACGTTTTCCTTCAAGCGTTCCCGTAAATTTTTCGATGGCCACATAACCCGCCGATGAATCCACCGATGTTCTTTCGGAGAGCATCTCACCCTTGCCACTTCCCTCTAACGATCAGTGGAATGCTTTATCGATAACCATGCTACATATGAGCATATCCTTAGCGGGAAATTCAAGCAGTATGAGCTTGACATCGAAGGGGCCTTTGATGGTTTTGGATATGGTCGATAGGGTTACTTCCCGATACA
>JBLIDT010000043.1:0-18338 GCA_047632755.1 Cryomorphaceae bacterium | reverse complement strand
GAAATTAAGAAAGCCTTTCAAAATCTTACTCCTGAAGAATTTAGTCAACTTTTAGACTCACCAGTATGGATATCTCTAGCTGCTGCTTATGCTGGAGACGGGGTGGTAGGAGAAGATGAAAAAGCAGAGGCTATAAAGTTAGCTCACTTAAGAAGGTTTACTGCCCCAAAATCTCTTCGTGAGTTTTACGAATTGGTAGATATGCAGTTTGCACAGCGCTTTCATATATTGGATCTGAGACTGCCATCATCCGCTAAGGATAAGGAGATATATATTGAGCGACAGCTTAATAGAGTGCACGATATCATGTTGAAATTGGATCCTGATGTAACCTCCTCCTTAGAAGAAAGCTTGGAGAGTTTTTACGAACATGTCTTTAATTCCCACAAGAGTTTCTTCCAGTATTTCGCCCTACCGATAATTTCAAATAGATTGGATAAAAAATCGGGACACTTTCGTTTTTCGGACGACAAGTAATCCTTAGTTCAGACTTTTTATATCCCTGATTAGAATCTTTCCCCTTTCCATATAAATCTTGTCCTCAGTTTTGAGCTGATTTAAGACTTCACTTACTGTTTGGCGAGAAGTGGCAGTGAGTTTGGCAATGTCGGAGTGAGTGAGTCTGGTGCGAATCAATACTTCATGGCCGATGGGCTTTCCCTTCCATGCGGCCGCATCTTTAAGAAACTCGATGATGCGCGTTCTGGCATCACGAAATGTCAGTAGTTCTATCTTCCGTTCCAACTTTCTTAGTCGAAGGCCCATCCATTTCATGATGCGGATACTTAGGCCGTTCTCCTTCAACATGAGCTCCTTTATTTCATCAAGGCTAAGCATGCATATAAGGGTATCATTATCCATCGCTTCCGCATACTCTTGTCTCTGGTCTTCGCCAGCTAGGGCCATTTCTCCAAATACCTCTCCCTCACCCAAAATGGCTTTCGTCACCTCTTTCCCATCGTTCAAGTACGTTCCGATTTTTACCCTTCCTTGCACAATTACGTGTAAGTACTTTGCTTCAGAATCCTGAAAGTAGATAATATCTGATGCTTTGAATTGTCGAGGGTCAGAAACAGATGCATTGCTTTCTGATTTGATCGGACATAACCTCCCAAACAGATCAATGCCCTCTAAGTACCACAGTTTTTGTGTATTCATACAGTTTGCCTAACGTGCTAAAGTTAGGATTTACTTACGTACTGAAAAATGGTTTTATGCCCTTCTTTCTATTCTAGAAATTTTGAGAACCCTCGTTCTCATAGAAATAGAAAATACGCTTAAAATGCAAATATATTTAGCATGATTCGTATATTAGCGGAAAGTTTTTGATCTATGTTGTTGAGTGAAAATATTCGTTTTTTGAGAAAGGAAGCTGGCCTTACGCAAGCAGAATTGGCGGAGCGTGTAGGCGTTAACCGTCCCGTAATCGGTGCGTACGAAGAGGGTAGAGCCGAGCCTCGAATTCAAACGCTTAAGCTCATGGCTCACTTTTTTAAGGTGTCTGTAGATGATTTGCTCGACAAAGACCTCTCTACTGGCGAGCATTCCGCCGATGTTACGGGCAAGAGTTTGCGCATTTTGGCCGTAGCCGTAAATGATGGTGCAGGAGAGGAAAGAGCAACCTTGGTGCCCGTGAAAGCGGCGGCGGGATACCTCTCGGGTTTTGGCGATATGGAGTTCGTCGGCTCATTGCCTCATTTTTCCATGCCATTCCCCGAATTACCATCAGATCGTACTTACCGTGTTTTTCAAATCGAGGGCGAAAGTATGTTGCCCGTACCACCAAAGTCTTACGTCATTTCTGAATACGTTCAAGATTGGACCGACCTCAAAACAGACGAACGGTACGTCTTTCTGACTAAAGATGAGGGGGTCGTTTTTAAACGTGTTCGCATTCATCCGCATATGCGCAGCTACGAATTGATTTCAGACAATACTGCTTTCAAACCCTATTTTATAAAACAGTCTCAAGTGCTCGAAGTGTGGAGAGTTCGCGGAATCATCGGTTTCGATTTAGATGCTTTCCACTCAGCACCTGCTTCCATGAAAGAAGTTTTGGAGGCCATCGAACGCATTGAAAAGAAACTCTAGCGTCTGTCTATAGAGTTCATTATCGGTGTTTTCACCATGCCTGTGGCTTGGTTTAGGGACTTGTTTTAGAAATAATCCCTTCGGCAAGCTCAGTGCAGCGCTTGCTAATGAGCTATCTAGCTCAGACACCCCACTGCATTGACAAACTTTAATTAATATGTTGACGATTAGTCACCTTGATTTGGATACGTTTTTTGTTTCGGTGGAGCGCCTCATGGATAGTCGCCTCAACGGGCGGCCTGTGTTGATCGGTGGAGTTACCGATAGAGGAGTAGTAGCCTCGTGCAGCTACGAAGCCAGGTCTTTTGGCATTCATTCGGCTATGCCTATGCGGATGGCGCGCGAGCTTTGTCCCGAAGCGGTCGTGATTCGTGGAAACTCGGCAAATTATACCAAATACTCGCAAATAGTTACCGAGATCATTCGAGAACGCGTACCCGTTTTTGAAAAATCATCGATCGATGAGTTCTACGTAGACCTTACGGGAATGGACAAATTTTTTGGCTGCCTAAAACTTGCTTCTGAGCTTCGGCAAACCATTATGAGAGAATCGGGACTACCTATTTCATTTGGCTTGGCAGCCAATAAAACCGTTTCGAAAATTGCCACTGGATTAGCTAAGCCCAATAATGAACTATACGTTCCTCACGGTACTGAGAAGCTTTTTTTGGCTCCCCTTTCGGTGAGGAAAATCCCTATGGTGGGCGCCAAGACTTACCAGACGCTGCGCAATCTTGGTGTAAAGAAAATCAAGACCGTTCAGGAAATGCCTTCAGATATGATGGGCCGCGTACTGGGGAAAAACGGAGAGATCATCTGGAAAAAGGCCAACGGGATTGATCAATCGCCTGTAATACCATACACCGAGCGAAAGAGCATTTCTACGGAAAGAACCTTTGATCGAGATACCACCGATGTGGAAAAATTGCGAGGGATCTTGGTGGCCATGGCCGAGAATTTGGCTTTTCAGCTCAGACGAGGAGAAAAGCTTACGGCCTGCATTACCGTAAAAATGCGCTACAGCGATTTCGATACGCGAACCATGCAGGTGCGCGTGCCTTACACTTCTGCCGATCACATGATCATACCAAGAGTGAAAGAACTTTTTGAAAAACTCTACAGTCGTCGGTTGCTGGTTCGCTTGATCGGGGTGCGGTTTACCCACTTGGTCAATGGCGGACATCAGATCAATATTTTTGACGATACCGAAGAGCTGATCAACCTCTACCAAGCCATGGACAAGATGCGCGATCGCTACGGCGACAGGGCTGTGATTCGAGCATCGGGAATGGGAGCTAGAACGATAGGGCGTTTCAATCCTTTTAATGGAGAGCCGCCGCCGCTCTTGGCCAATAGACGGCAATAATTAATGTGCGTTCAGAACTTCTGAGTAAGCGTCAGAATACATCTGAGCAACTGCCTCTTTAGAGAATCTTTCTCGAGTGCCCTTCATCACTTCCGCTCGGCTAAAGGTTGACCTCCTTTCTATGAATTTGGCCAAATTTTCGTACAAGGCGTTCACATTGCCCGGAGGAGCCAAAAAGCCTTTTCCGTCAGAAACTAAATTAGGAATATCACCAACCGTGGAAGCAATGACAGGGAGTCCTATTGAAAGCGATTCTAAAACTACACAGGGCTGGTTTTCGGTATTCGAAAAAAGGACGAGTGCATCGGTACTTGCCATTTCGTCAGCAATTTTTTCGGAAGAAAGGGGACCTTTAAATTCGACTCTATCGGTAAGGTTAAATTCCGCTGTCCAATTTCGTGCGTCACTAAAATCACCGTCAGAGACGATTAGAAAATGAAAATCGTGACCAGCCATTTTCAACTTTGAGAACGCTTCGAGCGTACCGTGCATATTCTTGTATTGCTCAACAAGAGTAGACACATGCAAAAAATGGACTTGAGTGTTCTGGTTCACGGTAGAAATCGATTGAAAGAAAACGTCTTCAACCACATTCGGTACACAACGTAATTCCAGATCGGGAAATACTTTCTTAACAGAAGAAGCCAAATTCTCTGAGACAGGAAATCCCATTTTTGCCGTCTTGGCAGCATCCATAATCCACTTCCATTTTAAAGGATTGATTGGCGGACGAAATTTTTGGTGAAAACCAGACCAATGCTCAGAAAACACCCATGGAATATTGAGTTTCTTGGCCACAAAAGAGAAAATAGGTGCCAAAGGAAATAGGGCGTGGGCATGAAGAATATCAAAATCAACTCCGATTTCTTCAATCATCTGAAGAACGGCCTTTCGTTTCTGGAAGTACCTCATTAAATCGTTCCTGCCTGATTCCTGGTAAATAATAATCTCCGTGAGGTTTCCCGATTGAGTCTTTTCGATTCGCTCTTTTGACTTTTCGTCAACAGCCGCAACGAAGATTACCCAAACATTATGAATGGTAGAAATCGCTTCGCAATGTCTTTTTACAAAGTTTCCGAGGAAAGGATCTGCATCGTTAGGGTACCAAGATGAAAGTGCCAGAATGGTCAGTGGATTCACGGAGCTAAAAGTACTGATAAAGCGATAAGTTTAATCTTATTGAAGGATCTCATCGAATGAGTAGATTAAAATGAACTGAGCCTTAGTTGAGTGTGCATTCCTTTATTGCTCTGATTTTGGAAATGAAGAATTGCTCAAAATTATTGGCTAAAAAGTATCTTGGCACCATGAAAAATGCTGAGTTGAGATTCTCCATTGCATTGATAGCCTTTTTAGGAATATTGCTTTCGTCATGCGGTCCTAGTGCTTCCACCGAGACCGTTGATATTCAGTTAAAGCTTGCAGGAGAAATGCTCTTTGAAGGAGCAAATACACTTCAGTTTTCGGGAGAAAGCCACCTGAAAGAGCTGGCTGATGAGCTGGGGGCAGAGATAGGTGACATTAAGAATGTGGCCGTTTCAAGCGCAGTTTTGAATCTAGACGATTCATCGAGAGAAATTACTGAAAGTTTACTACTGCAACTGGTTAGCGACAATCAAATGTTGATTACCATTGGTACATTGAGTCCACTGCCTAGCGGAAATGCAATGACGCTTTCCTTATCTGAAGACACATCTATTCTTCCTTATTTAAAAGATGATGGTTTAACATGGGTTCTTGACTTGAACATCAATGAAGACCAAATGGATGAAATGAATGTGCTAGGAACCCTAAGTTTGACTGTCGACTATATTCCTTCAATTAATTAAAAATATCTGATATGAAATTAAAACTCTTTCTTGGATTTATTGCTCTTACATTCTTCTCATTCTCCTATTCGGGAAATGGAGATGAAGAAAAACTGATTGGTGTTTGGCAGCCAAGTGACGGAAGAAGTTATATAAAGATTGATAAAATTGGCAATAAATTTTACGGAAGAATTGTTTGGATGAAAGAACCGAACAATGACAATGGTGAGCCGAGAGTGGACGCCAATAACCCCGATGAGTCTCTGAGATCAACGCCATTGAAGGGGTATAGAATGCTAAAGGATATCGTTTACAACGCGGAGGAGGGCATCTGGGAGGATGGAACAATTTATGACCCGAAGAACGGCACAACTTACAACTGTAAAATTGTACTCACGGCTGACGATCAAATAGAAGTGCGCGGTTTTGTTGGTACAGCGGTGTTTGGTCGAACGGATGTTTGGACCCGTCTCGTCAAGAAGAAATAAAGCGGTTTAAGGACTCGTGTAAGTAATTCCTATGGTGAAATACACCTGGTTTTCAAGATCGTTCTCTATAAAATAAGGGTCGTCATTGCCAAAGAAACGCAGGAAATCACCATCCTGATCCAATTCAAAATTGTAATTGGCCCGGTATCCCACCTCTGCACTTAACCAGAAGAAGCCGAACAGTTGCCTTTGGTAGGTAAGGCCTGTCCTTATTTCTGATCTTCTCAATTCTACTGCTTCCGCGGCAAAGAGTTCATTCACTTCAGGCGCATAAGATTCCGCGTTTTCCGACCAATCGTTGAGTGCATAAGTAGCCCCAATAAGAGTGAATCCTACTTTCAGCAAGCTCTTCGAATCAAATCGATACCGAAGAGCAGCTCTCGAAGGCACAACGGCTTCTATTCCCCATTTTTGGTTTTTAAAGGTGTGGTAATAGTAGATGATCGGCACATAATTTAAGGCACCGCCCAGATAGGTTCTGGAAATACCGAACGCATACATTAGTCTATCGTTTGGTTTCCAGCCGTAAAGCAAAGCAGCAGGGAGACGCAAAGCGTTGTCTGTTTGAATACTGTTAAGAGAGTAGTCTCCGTTTATTTCGAATCCAAACTGGCCCAATAAGAAATTCTTATCGTTCAAGGGTTTGAATATTGTGAACAGTGAGCCCATTCTAGTTAGCCCGTTTTCGTTAAGCGTTTGCAATAGGGGGTGTCCGTTTGATTCTTCGATATTGTAGAATTGCCTTTGGAAAATGAGGTTAAAATTGATCAGAAGATTGTTTCTGGAAATAATCGGCAGGTTAGTTGTCAATGCCAAGCGCTGGTTTTGATTAATTGCAGCGTTATCTGAAATATCGACGCTTTGGTTCGCCAAGGGCGTACCAGCGGTCAGCGAATGGTCGGGCATGAAATCATAAAATACGCCTACCAGAGTAGTGGGCGATTGTCCCAAGACTTTGTTACTGCAAAAAGCTTTTGCTGGTTCTGTGGCGAGCTCAAACTCCGAGAAGTCAAATTCTTCTTCTACATAAGTGCTATCCTCTTGGGAGAATAGAACCGTATTTATCAAAACTGAAATTATCAGGAGTTGAATCTTTTTCATAGTATCATCTGTCTTCAGGAATCGCACAAATTTACATCAACAGAGAATATAGATGGGTAGAAATAAAACTTCAATATGAATATTCAACCCCAAAAATGACCCTTTATTCCTTGTTTGTATTTGAGAAAAGAAGAAAAACATTATCTTTAACGCGGTGCGAGGTTTTGGTTAGCCGCTATTCAGCTCTCAGCTGATATTCATAGCAATGTGCACCACTAGGTCCCGTCTTTGGCGGGACCTTCCTTTTAATTAAACTTTCCAAGTCACGACTTTTCTTGTTCAATATTCCATACTGGATACTGTCCAATAGTGCCTTCTAGAGTAGTCGCCAAAGGGATAAAGGCCCGGTGGTTAATGGTCGGCATTGACCTGTCTAAGTACGAGAGACTCGCCGTTGGAAAAGGACTCTTTTTTGAGCATTTTATCTGGTTGTCAACGGATGAAGTGAATCCAGCAACAAGAGGATCTGGGCAGACGGAAACTTTAAGGCACTTTTATTTCTCATAGATCTGCAGTCTATTATCACAAGCGGAATATTCTCAATACCTTGGGAGCACCTACGGAAATTAATCACCTAATCTGTTTCTAAATGCAAGCCAAACCCTTAATTCTCGACCTCAATGAGGTTGACTTGTCAATGTTAAATACCGTCGGAGGAAAGAATGCTTCTCTAGGCGAAATGATCCAAAAATTATCTGAACGTGAAATTCGGGTGCCTGGCGGTTTTGTTGTTACCGTTCATGCCTTCGAACTGTACTTGCAGCACAATGAATTAAAAGATAAAATTGGCCATCAATTGGAAGGCCTAGATACATCTGACATTATTTCCTTGAGGAAAAAGGGCTCAATTATTCGAAATATGGTAGCGGATGGAACTTTTCCAGATGATCTGAAAGACGAAATTGTTCAGCGTTACCGGGATCTTTCAAAATCATATGGAAATGAAGCAACGGATGTTGCCGTTCGCTCATCTGCCACTGCCGAAGATCTTCCCGATGCTTCTTTTGCGGGTCAGCAGGAAACTTTCCTGAATGTTCGTGGATCTCAGTCTTTGCTAAATTCAGTGAAGAGCTGCTTTGCGTCACTTTATAACGACCGAGCGATTTCTTACCGCACTCAACGAGGTTACGATCACCAATCGGTGCTTCTTTCGGTGGGTGTGCAAAAAATGGTGCGCTCAGATTTGGGTGCATCAGGAGTAGCTTTTTCTATAGATACCGAGAGTGGTTTCAAAGATGCCGTTATTATAAACGGTGCCTATGGTTTGGGGGAGTTGCTTGTGCAAGGCGAGATTTCTCCTGATGAATTTATTGTCTACAAGCCCAAGCTATCTAATCATGAACTCAATCCCATCATCGAAAAAAAGATGGGACAAAAGCACCATAAAATGGTGTATGGTACTTCGCTCACTGAGTTGGTCAAAAAGGTTCCAGTGGAAAAAAAATTGGCAGGCCAGTTCTGCTTAAATGAAGAACAGATTTTAAAGTTAGCACGTTGGGTCGTTGAAATCGAAGAGTACTACAGCGATAAAAGAGGGGTGTGGACCCCGATGGATGTGGAGTGGGCTCTAGATGGATTATCAAAAGAACTATTTATTGTTCAGGCTAGACCAGAAACCATCCACTCACAAACTTCGAGCGAAACGCTGATAGAGCATCAATTCAAAGCCATTCCAAAACCTGAAGAGTTGATTTTAAAGGGGATTGCAGTGGGCGACCGAATAGGCGCGGGACAGGTTCACAAGCTATTTTCGCTCGATGGCCGAGACGGAAGTCAAGACGAGTCTTCATTTAAAGAAGGTGAAGTACTGGTAACTGAAATGACCGATCCCGACTGGGAGCCATTGATGAAGAAGGCATCTGCAATAGTTACCGATAAGGGTGGGCGCACTTGTCATGCCGCAATAGTCGCCAGAGAAATGGGAATACCCGCAATAGTCGGAGCGGGAAACGCGTCTGAGGTTCTCGAAGAGGGCGAGGCCATTACGGTATCTTGCTCAGAGGGTGAAGTGGGTATGGTATATCGAGGCATTTTACCTTTTGAAGAAATAGTGACAAAACTGGAAGAACTCCCCAAAACACAAACGCCACTTATGATGAATGTGGCATCGCCTGATTTGGCTTTTAAGTTTTCTCGAATACCGAATAAAGGTGTCGGGCTGGCAAGAGAAGAGTTTATTATAAATAATTATATAAAGGTTCACCCCATGGCTTTGCTCAAGCACCGCGAAGTTGGAGATCCTGAACTAACGGCCAAGATAGAGCAGATAACATCGGGCTTTGAGAACGAGCGAGATTTTTTCATCAAAAAGCTATCCTATGGAATAGGGCGAATAGGGGCGGCATTTTACCCCAACGATGTGATTGTTCGTTTTTCTGACTTCAAGTCAAATGAGTACATGAATTTGCTGGGGGGAAAGTACTTTGAGCCCAAAGAAGAAAATCCAATGATCGGGTGGAGAGGCGCTTCTAGATACTATTCGAAAGAATACAAAGAGGCTTTTGGTATGGAGTGTAAAGCCATTCTTCGTGTGCGGTCAGAAATGGGTCTAGACAACGTCATTGTGATGATTCCATTTTGTAGAACACCCGAAGAAATGGAGCTTGTACTGGCCACCATGGCTGAGTTTGGATTGGTGCGTGGTGAGAACGGTTTGCAGGTTTACCTCATGGCTGAGCTGCCATCAAATATACTCTTGGCAGAGCAGTTTTCTAAGCACATCGATGGTTTTTCAATTGGATCGAATGACCTTACTCAACTTACTTTAGGACTGGATCGCGATTCTTCTTTGGTGTCTCATTTATATGATGAAAAAAATCCCGCGGTGAAGGCATTGATTAGTCAATTGATAAAAGTTGCCAAGAAAAACAACGTCAAGGTGGGCATATGCGGGCAAGGGCCTTCAGATTTCCCTGAATTCGCAGAGTTTTTGGTGCAAGAGGGAATCGATAGCATTTCGGTTACCCCTGATTCTGTCCTTAAGACTCTCACCGCTATTCATAATATTGAATCTAAGAGAAGCTAATGGCCTTCAATAATATACAATATAAAAAGCCATTTTATCCTGTAAAGAGTTCTTTGCGGCAGCACCTGAAAAGGTTTTCGCGACAAGCTGATTTATCATTTACGTATGAGGACCTGACTAGATACAATGACCTCTTGCCTATTCTCGACGCCGAGGGAAAAGATACATTGTGGTATTCTGTTTTGTATAGTCCTGATGAGAATGACAGTATTCGAAATGACCTATTGAAAGGTTATCAGTTATTGCTGGGCAGCGGAGACATTACCAAACACTTGAGAGTCGAGAGTATCCAGTATTGCTCCTTTGGTAACTCAAAGCCTTTTCGCATTAAAGTAGTCAATGAAATAAATGACAACCACGATTACTACTACGTAAAGAGGGCAGATGCTTCGCGAATTTACGGTCTTGAATTGGAAGAGATCTTTTCTCCTGATAAAGTGTCTTTCTTAGTCAGCGGAAATACGTTGATTGAAGAGCATATCGTAGGTATTCCCTGTGATGAGTTTATCAAAAAGAACAAGGGAATAAAAATTGAAAATCGACTTAGGTTTGCCAAGGAGTTTGTGAAGTTTAATGAAAGATGTTTTACCAGATTGCTTGGCGATATGCGTGCTTACAATTTTGTGGTGGAGATCACTCAAGATTTCGATACCGTTCAATACAGAATTCGAGCTATAGATTTCGACCAACAGAGCTATGAAGGAAGAAAAAGCATTTACCTCCCCCAGTATTTTAAAGACAACGTCGCACTAGTTGATTTGGCTACCGAAATGTTGTCCCTCGATGTGGCAGAGCAATATACCAGAGAAGAGCATGATGCCATGCGAAAGAGGTATTCAGCCAATCACGTGCGTTTTCGAAGTTTAATAAGTAGAATGAGGAAAGACAGAATATCTACGCGCGAGAATGTGGAGATCTTGAAGAAAGAGCTCGGGAAACACCACAAAGACCCTTCTTTCGAGTTGCTCACTAATATGGCCGACATACTTGTGAAGCACTTGGAACATCAATTGGCTAAGTGATTTATTCAGCCAATTGTATCACCAATTCTCTATTTAGGGAGTCAAGAACTCCCCATCTTTCTTCTAGCTTTCATTCAATTTGAAGATGGTTTCTACATATTTGCAGTATCAAATCTAACCATATGACTATGCTAACCAGAGGTTTCGGATCCTTGGCCTTGTTTTTTCTTCTTTTCACATCAGGCGCACAAACCGTCACCGAACTGGCTTGGCCGCGTGAGGTGGATTTGGACAAAGGCGTTGTGACCTTTTACCAACCTCAGCTAGAATCGTTCGAAGCGAACATACTCGAAGGCCGCTCTGCGATTAGTTACAAAGCGACAGATGGCGAGATGCTATTCGGAGCATATTGGTTCAGAGCATTTCTTCAAACGGATCGCGAGGCTAGAACAGCCGTTTTGGATCAAGTCGATGTATTAAGTATCAAATTTCCAGGATTGGAAGACAGCCTTCAAGTCGAGTCTGTCAAAACTAAGTTAGCATCAGTACTGGAATCAATGGACATCGTTATGTCTCTCGATAGGCTGATCGCATCTCTTGATGATGCAGTACTGGAATCAAATTCTTCAGCAAATCTCAGTAACACTCCTCCCGATATTTATTACAAGAATGAGCCAACCGTCTTAATTACTATCGACGGTGATCCGATCTGGAAAGAGATGGACCAGAATAACTTGAAGGCTGTTGTTAACAGTCCATTCTTCATCGTTCAAGACGACAAGTCAAAACAGTACTTCATCAATGGTGGGGAGTATTGGTATTCCTCAGCCAAGGCTACAAGTTCAGATTGGACTGTAACCGAAAAGATTCCTTCGAATGTGAAGAAATTCGCCGAAGAAAATGCTCCGAAAAGAGAAACGCAAGACGAGGAAGAAACAGAGGAGAGTAAGGAACCCCTTGCTCCTCCAAAAATAGTGGTGGTAACAAAACCTTCTGAACTAATCGTTACCAATGGTGAGCCTGATTATCAGGCCGTGGAAGGAACGAGTCTTCTGTATGTGGCCAATAGCGAAAGTGATATTATTCTCGATATAGACGCACAACAACATTATGTTTTACTTGCAGGTAGATGGTATACCGCAAATAAACTAACGGGCGATAAATGGTCCTTTACTGAGCCTGAATCTCTTCCCGATGACTTTGCCAATATTCCTGCCGATAGTGATTTGGCTTCTGTGAGAACCAACGTTCCTGGTACGGATGAATCACGCGATGCACTGCTCGAGCAAAGTATTCCGCAAACGGCCGAAGTGTCTCGAAGCGATACCAAGATCGAAGTGAGCTTTGATGGCCAGCCCAAGTTCAAGCAAGTACCCAATACCGAAGTTTCATACGCTGAGAACAGCGATAAGCAAGTGATGAAAATCGGGCAAAAGTTTTATGCCGTCGACAATGGAATCTGGTTCGTTGCCGACTACCCCGAAGGGCCATATATTGTTAGCGATACTCGACCAGAAGAGGTAGATGATCTACCCGCTGATTCACCCGTTTACAATACCAAATATGTCTACATCTACGATGCTACACCTACCACAGTCTACGTGGGATATACCCCTGGATATACCCATGCTTATGTGTACAATGGAGTCGTGGTTTATGGCTCAGGTTATTACTACCCCTATTGGTACGGCAGCGTTTACTATCCAAGACCCGTTACTTATGGATACAGTGTTCACTACAATCCATACACTGGCTGGGGCTTCAGTGTTGGTATTTCGGCAGGAGGCTGGATAGGGTGGGGTTATCATCCACACTACAGTCCGTATTGGGGTCCATGTGGATACCGATACGGATACCGCGGCGGGTATGGTCATGGATACAATCACGGCTATCACAATGGTTACAACCGCGGAATGGCAAATGGATATGCAAACGGCTATAGAGCTGGCCAGAACAATGCATACCGCAACCAACGAGGGGTAACTACCAATTTAAAAGACCGTGGAAACGTCGACCGATCACGTGTCGCAAAAGGGAAGAATGACCACTACGCGGATAAAGGTGGTAATGTATTCCAAAAAGACAAGGGTGGAAATTGGCAAGAAAAAACGAATTCAAGAGACCGAGCTGGTTCGAGCACCCGACAAAAGGATGCGACCAATAAAGCAACAAATAGACCATCGACTAGTGATCGCACCAAGCCAACTGCGAAAACTCCCAGCACTCAGCCATCATCGAGGGATAGATCTACTTCAACAGCCAAAACTCCTTCGAGAACACAAACGCAAACTCGACCCACTACAGGACCAGTAAATACAAACAGACAGCCCTCTACGAACAGTTCCTACAATCGTTCAAGCAACAATGCAGACCTAAATAGAGCTTCTCAAAACAGAGCTCGGGGAACACAAAATTACCAGCGCAGCAATATGCAGCGTTCATCGCCATCAATGAATCGTTCGGCGCCAGCAAGAAGCGGCGGCGGAGGTCGAAGACGTTGATGTAAATTCTTTGTGACTCGGGCGGGCGTCTAAAAGGTGGAGTTTACTTCTTCTCGTAGACTGCTTTTGTATCGCCGTATGAAAAGAAGTAGGTGCCTTTTGATAGTTCGGTCACGTCTACCATTTTCTCGTTTCCTTGTTTGAGTAGGGTGCCTTCGCTATCGTACAGCTTGTAAGATTCCACTTTGTCAAATTCGAAGTAGTTTTTGACTTCACCTACTTTGGGTAGATCCTTTATTGGTGGCAATTCCTTTGGTACCTCTTCTTGGGCGAAGGCCCCAAAAGAAAGAAAGGTAAAGCACAGAACGGTGGTTAAAATTTTGAAGGTTTTCATAAGGTTTGCTTAAGTGTCTGTGAAAGAACGTGTTTTACTGGGGCTTATTTTGTTCGATAGCAGGAAGTCCTCGAGTAATGCAAATTCACTTCTCCTATGGATTCAGCTTCAATTATTCGCACTAAGCTTTGATGCTGATGGGCTTGCATCGTCTCCTTTCACCCAGGAGATAAAGAGCATGTATCCCAAAGACACCACAATGGCTCCCGTAAAGAGCCCTATAAATCCCGAAGCAATGAAGCCTCCGATTACTCCGAAAAAGATCACAAGCATAGGCACCTTTGAACCTTTCCCTAGCAATATGGGCTTCAGCACATTGTCTGAGATGCCCGCAGCAAAGAGGTAGATGGTCCAGAGCACGGCTGGCAGCGTTTCAAAAGAAGAGAACATCCAAAGAACCACACCCAGCACCACGATAGTAACGGGGAGCTGAAGAATAGCGAAAACCAATACCAGTATTGTCCACAAACCAGCATAAGGCACTCCAGCAATGACCATCCCCAAGCCAATGAGTATGGACTGAATGATGGCTACGCCAATGACGCCCTTTACCACACTGCGCACGGTTCCTGCCACTGTCTCGGCAAATTCATTGCCTCTTGCACCGACTAGTCGCCTGAAGAATAGGCGGCCAAAATTTTCGGAACCAGGAGTGGCCAAAATTACACCTGCCACAATCAAGGAAACGATCAATACAAGCAGTGCTCCGCCAATTCCTGCGATGCCTGAGGCGATGGTTTTTGCTGCTGAAATAAGTTCGTCTTGGTGTCCCATGACAAATCCTTCTAAATTCCCTGAGGCTTGTGCCCAAGCTGAATAGAGCTGATCTCCTATCAGGGGCCACTCCGCTATTTGTTCTGACGGCGGCGGAAGAAGGATGGTCTCTGCTTCAAAGTAAGGGCGAATTTCACCTATACTTTCAAAGAGGGAGTTGAAAATGAGTAAAGATGGAAGAATGATCAGCAATAGGCAGCCGACGACTAAAATACCTGCGGCTGCTTTTGGTTTGTCGCCCAAACGTTTGGAGAGTTTATTAAAAAGTGGAGCAAAGGCCATGGCCAGGATAAGGCCCCAGAGCATAATTGATGAGAATGGAGAAACGATGTCAAAACACCACATGACCATTAGGACGAGTAGTCCCAATCGAATGGCGATTTCTACAGAGTAGTCGAGGGCAGTATTGAGTTTGGGATCGTTTTTGATCATGGCGATTGGTGGGTCTGTAAATTGTTGAGTGGTTTGGCTCGCCAATATAATGCTCTTCTCGAAACTCCCATTTTATTCACAACTGACCGTGAATCAAGGGTTCGTAGCGGAAGTGTCTGCAATTTTGACTTTATCTAGAAGTGAGATTAAGCCCAGTGTGATGCAATGATCAACGTAAAGTTTAGAAAAATAAAGAACCGTTTTGAAGCACAGCACTCCTTGAAGCGGAGGATGTGCAGGAAGACTTTTTTCTGTCTGATCAAACCCTCTACGCTCAGTCAACCCGACTCTGACTAAACGAAATCATTTCGAGAGAGCAAGTACTGGCTAAAAGCGTGGTTCTAGAAAAAGCGAAACACTATTCTGATCTTATTTTTATTGAGAAGGGAATAGAAGATTGCCCTAGTCATTTACTCACCGCTACTTTCTGATGTTTAATCAGCTTTTATTCTGTCCGCTTTATAACTTCGCGGCTCGTGACTTCTACTGATCATTTTATCACTTATAAGCCAAAAGCTCCGGAGCTGTCTGGAATCATTGCCTATTACTACCTGCATGTTTGTGATGAGGTGGATGCCGAGCATAGATATGTTTACTACCCGCATTATAGAAATGCCATAACGTGCTACCTCCATTCAGATGTCGACCTAAAAATAGGATTGGCAAATGTGAAACCAGATGCTTCTGCAGGCTTGACAACTCTCTTCAGTAGAAATTACAACGAGCGCATATTGGTCTCGATCAAAGCACCCTTTACCAAGCTGGGTGTTGCTTTTGAGCCGCTTGGAGTGCAGCGATTCTTGAATCGCAAGTTTTCTGAGGTGGCTGTTCAAACCTCTGTTAGGTTTGCCGAGCTTGGGGAAGGATTTGATGAATTGGCCCAAATGGTATTAAGCTGTCCGATGGAAGATCCTACCTCTCATTTGGATAGATTCTTTTTGGAAAATCTTCAGCCCAATAAGGCTGCTAAAATGGGGAGAATTGTGGCGCACTTGTTTGCTGAAAAGGAGCATTCGCCTCTCGAAGAACTGGCCCGCGAATATGGTCTCTCTCTTCGCTCTCTCCAGCGCAAGTTTAAGGATCACTTGATGTGCTCGCCCCGCGAGTACCGTCGATTGATTCGCTTTAGAAGTGCCGTAAATACCTATCAATTTGCCGAAAGGCAAACCTCATTTACCCAACTGGCGCTCGAGCACAATTATTACGACCAGCCTGCCTTTATCAAGCACTTTAAGCAGATAGCGGGCAAGAGCCCTCGCGACTTTTTTAACCACATTCAACAGTACGGGAGCGAAGACACGTTTTGGACAAAAGCGTGATTGTTGTGATTGTCGTGTTTGACCAATGTTTGATAAATAGCAAACGCTAGTTTTGACCAAAATCTAAGGATATGAAATTACTAGCGCCAGTGTGGATGCTCTTTGCTTGTCTGAGCGTTTCTGCTCAAGACTATTCAGGAACAACCACTTCCCATAAAATGGTTTCCGATGCTTTTGGGAAGGAGAGGACCATAGATGTTTATACCCCTTTTGCCTACAATGAATTAGCCAGCGATAGCGCCATCGTGATTTATGTTTTTGACGGACAGTTTGATGCCCTTTTCGATATGGCCTCTGCCACGGCCGACTATCTCTATGCGGTAGGGGAGTTTCCGCTGTTTATAGCGGTAGGAATTCATACCGAAAACCGTCCCAGAGAATTTACGCCCGCGCCCAACGACCGCGAAACCAAAGACGGTTGGGGAGAAGACAGCGATGTGGGAAATTCGGCGCTGCTCGATCGGCAACTGCAAAATGAAGTGATGCCATTTATTGAAGAAAATTACCGGGTGAAACCGCTTAATTTTGCCGTGGGGCATTCCCTCGGTGGCACTTACGTGACCAATGCCATGATGACCAATACCCTCTTTAAAGGAGTGCTTTCCATCAGCCCCAATACCAAATATGACAATATGCAATTGGTATCGAAAATGGATTCTTTGCTCAAGGAGAATAAGGCTCCCAGAGCCTTTCATTACATGACTGCAGGAACGACTGGAAACATGGAAAACTCTTTTCGCAGCGCATCTGATCTTTTGGATAGCGTATACACTGCGCGACCGTCCAGCGATTTGAAATGGCACTATGTGACTTACGAAGGATTGGGCCACAGCGATACGCCAATGCGATCTATAGGCGAAGCACTTTCGGCCTTTGGCGATTTGCTGGTTTTGGACGAGCCAACCGCCGAAGCTTACCTGTCAAATCCCGAAGGGACTTATCTCGATCAGATCAAACAACACTACAGCGACTTGTCTGATTGGCTCGGCTTCCATTTAATGCCCTCGGTTGATGAGATGAATAACTTTGGGTATATCGCCATGGGGGAAGAAAAATACCGCGAGGCGCTCGAGATATTTGAATATGGGATCACCGTATTCCCCGAAGATTCAAATATTCGAGACAGCAGGGGAGAGGCATTGGAGAACCTAGGTGAATTTTCTCAAGCCTTGACGGCCTATCAAGAAGCGCTCGATCTAATCAATTCCCGCAAGGACGAAATGGACGAATTTAATTTTAATTACTACCACGAATTGTTAGTGAAAAATGTGGAGAGAGCTAGAGAATTGGTAGAAAAGGAATAGCCTTTTTCGGCTCTAGCCAGGTGCTGCTTTTAAGAAGAGAATGGGAGTACCTTCTTGAATTTGCTTCAAACTCTAGCCAAAGTATCAGCAGAGAACAAAAAAGTGCTTTCAATGCAATAGAGTTGTATTTTCGTTGAATCATCTAAAGAACATTTCAATATCTTCTGATGTTAATGTATTGTACTCATGAAGAAAATTTTACTCATTCTCGTTGTTTTTGCAAGCGCCTCTTGCTTTGCTCAGACGAACGTCAGTCTTACCATAGACCACCAGATCAATGGCGAGCCATTCGATTGGTCGACTGTTGCGACGAATAATTTAGACACTGATCTTTTATTTACGCGCCTCGAATACTATCTATCTGGCTTTAGCGTAACGCATGACGGAGGCCTTGTAACCTCTTTCGATGAGGTTTATGCCTTGGTGCAAGGAGATGAAACACCGACTATAAACCTGGGAGAGATAAATGCCGATAACATCGAAATGATTTCTTTTAGCGTAGGAGTGGATCAGCCAAATAACAATGCCGATCCCGCTAGCTGGCCTCCCGGCGCACCATTGGCACCAAAGAACCCGTCCATGCATTGGGGGTGGATATCAGGTTATAGATTCGTAGCGGTAGAAGGAGATATTCTAAGTACTGAGCAGGAGTTCAGCATCCATGGATTGGGAAACGTGAATTATTTTCAGGTGGACCTAGAGCTTGAAATGGCTGTTGAAGGAGATGAACTAAACGTCTTCATGGAAGCGGCAACCGAGAATTTACTCTACGGTATGAATTTGGAGGGTACTGTTTTCTCTCATGGAGAAGAGGGCCTTGCTCAGGAAACGCT
>JBLIDT010000042.1:0-19026 GCA_047632755.1 Cryomorphaceae bacterium | reverse complement strand
CAAAACACATTGCAAGCTTTTGTTCCGTTTGTTAAAATAATGTTAGAGCCTGCAGCAGTTGCAAAGGCTCCATTAATTTTAATTACAAAACAAGCGTTGGGGTCATTTCCTCCATCTAAGGTAAGAGCGCCTGTGAGCGTTGCAGCTCCAGGTGCTAAATAAATATTAGGGAATAATACCTGATCAGAACCAAGCAAAACACCAATTGCCGAGTCTGGCCCTTGGGCATTTATATGAGAATAGGCAGTATTCAAATCAGCTGCGGCTTGTGCTGATACCCCATTAGCGATATGAGCACTCCCATTTATATTACCGAAACCACTAAAGGCTCCTGCGTTTGTTCCCGCATCTCCAATAACATTTGATAAACCTTCATTTGATACTGCTCCGTTTGAAGTAAAGAGCACAAAGTCTGCAGCTACACCAAGAGGTGGTGGAGTTTGAGCAACCATAACAGTTGGAATTACAAACACCGTGAAAGAAATTATTAGATTCTTTAGTTTCTTCATAATACTAGTAACCTGCAATTTGAAATAATTAGTAGGGCATTGGAGATATGGCGATCTTCACATAAATAAGCCCAATAGAGAAAATGTTTATTGCATTAATCACTTTGTACGGACGCAAGTATTTTAGGTTATCGTCAAGTTAAACTGAGTCCATTAAATCAAGATGGACCTCAACCGTGGATCAACTTATAAAACCCTATATGGCAACTGTTTGGCAAGCACTCAATCTCAAGTATGCCCTATCCCATTTACGTCAAATTTATTTCCTCGGCCTCATCCCAACGGCACTTCTATTCAATCAAATTTGAAATCTATTCCATTGTATCATCTGTATCCATTATGGATCAAAAATGTGGATGTTTGGCTCCATTCAATTGCCCCCCCTATTCTGAGTAATTATTACCTCGGCATTCTTGCTCCCATTTATGTTTAACTGATTGACAAATGCACCTATATCGGTACCATTCCAATCATACAAGTCACGTTTCCTTTCATTTAATAAGTCATCTAGGTTCAAAGAGGAGAGCCTCAGCAGATGGTGTTGTAGTTATTCAATAGCCATCAAGCTTCTTAGACACCTGCGGGTGTATGGTTTCGCTCAATTTCTCTTTCGCAAAGGTTATAAAAATGTGCCTTCGACAGCTTTCACAAAAGTGTTTAATCAGCGATCCTGTTTTTTACCCTCCATAATAAGTGCTGGTATATCCAGTGATTTGTACAATGTATTGTAGGCATTCATTTCCGTATCTATTATGGCATCGCGTTCCTCTTTATACACTTGCCAGTCTTTCATCAAATCATTAAACCGCTCTTTAGAACCTTTGGTCATTTTAGGGTCTGCTTGGTCTACATAACCTTTAAGCCAGATTAGTTGGGCGTTTAGCTTGCTATTGAAATTAATAATGTCCTGAAATGTTTTCTGATCAGCTTGAATTAAATTTTCTTCCCAACTATTGATTCGCTTCGTCAAGGCTTCTCCTTTTTCTATCAAAGTCGTGGCATTTTCATCCTCTTTTAAAAGCTTCGCATACGTGTCAAGTTGAGTTTTGGCAGACCGCATCTGGTTGACAGACTCGTGCATATCTCTGATCGTATTTTCAATAGTTGCTAGCATTTCTTGTTGCTCTGCAAAATCTTGAGGATTTGAATGAACAGCGGGGTTTGGAAGAATAGTTATGCTTGTTTCAACGGTATCTCCTTCCAGTATTAGTCGCAACGTATAACTGCCAGGAGCCACGCTAGAGCCAGAGAGCCCGCCTAACACGAAAACTTCATTTATAGCTGGCAATTCCTCTCTATTAAAATCCCAAGTAAAGCGGTTAAACCCTTTTTTTGAAGGCAAAAGTTCTGGTTTAGCTGGTCCGCTCGGCCACGACTTAAAGTCCCTTTTCGCTTTGTTCGTGTAGCTTCTGATGACTTCTGAGTTTTGCAGAACTTCCAATTTTAAATCGAAGGTATCTGCCGCCTCATTCAGGTAATAATCAAAAGTCACTCCTCTCTCTGGGTTTTGACCTTGCCCGGTAGCTTTTGAGCTGCCACCAAAAATACGGTAGCTTGCTTTGGGTTGGAATAGTTGAACAGATTCATTTTCGGAACCCATCATTTGTAGCATACCTAAATCATCTAAAATCCAGAATCCACGACCTGAGGTCGCGGCAATCAAGTCATTGTCTTGAATGGTTAAGTCATTAATTGGCAACATTGGCAAGTTCAATTTTAACCGTTGCCAATGCGCACCATCATCATAAGAAACGTATAAGCCGGTCTCGGTGCCCGCGTACAATAATCCTTCTATTTTCTTATCTGCTCTTACGACTCTGGCAAATCCGTTTGGATCATCTAAACCGTTTACAATTTTAGTCCAGGTTTGGCCATAGTCGCTTGTCATATATATGTAGGAGCTCAAGTCCATGGATTTGTAGCGCATGATGACTACATAAGCCATTGCAGGATTATGTGTAGAAACTTCGATACTATTTACAATACCATCTTCAATTCCTTTTGGTGTAATATTCACCCACGTTTGACCACCATTTTTGGTGATATGTAGTAAACCGTCATCACTCCCTGCGTAAAGCACGCCTTCTTCGTGTTCTGATTCTACCAATGCGGTAAGCGTATTGAAATTCTCTCCACCCGCGGCTTCATTGGTATATGGGCCACCACCATTGCCATGTTTCTCGGTTTCATTTTTTGTAAGGTCTGGACTTATTGCCGCCCAACTTGTTCCACCATCCGTTGTCTTCAGTACAACATTGGCAGCATGGTAAATAGTGGCTCTGTCGTGCGGTGAACTTATGATAGGTGCATTCCAATTATAGCGATACCTCGTGTCTTTTGGTGCAATGCCCAATCCCAGTTCTGGGTATTCTTTAATTGATTTCTGTTCTCGAGATGTTTTTGTCCATTTGCTAATCATGCCTTGGATGGTTCCCCCATATATTGTTTCGGGATTATCAGGGTCAAAAGCAATAAAAGCACTTTCACCACCCGCCACAGAATACCAGTCCTTCCAGCCTATTCCCCCATCATTTGTTCGGCTGGCAATACCAATTGCAGAGTTGTCTTGCTGCCCACCATACACGTTATACGGCACCAAATTATCGGTTATAACACGGTAAAATTGAGCGGTAGATTGGTTTTGCTGGGTGCTCCAGCTCTTTCCTCCATTGAAGGAAATATTGGCGCCTCCGTCATTGGAATTAATCAAATTGGTGTTGTCGTTTGGATTGATCCACAAATGATGGTTGTCGCCATGAGGAACAGGAATATCGGAAAAGCTACTGCCCCCATCAATAGATTTCATAACGGGTGCATTTAGAACATACACCACGTTCTCATTTTGCGGATCGGCAAAAATCTCCATATAATACCACGACCGAGCTATGTTGACGCGGTCGCTATTTACTTGTTTCCATGTTATTCCCGCGTCATCTGATCGGTATACTCCTCCTCTTTCCCCTTCGGCTTCAATCACTGCAAATACGCGGTCTGAATTGGCTCGAGAAACAGAAATACCCGATTTACCAAATGCTTTTGGCAATCCTTCTTTCATTTTCTTCCAAGTATCTCCACCATCGTTAGACTTGTACAATCCTGAACCTTCGCCGCCAGATTCCATAAACCAAGGGTACCTCTGGTGCTGCCACATAGAGGCATAAAGGATAGTAGGATTGGTCATGTCCATAGATAGAGATGAAGCTCCTGTACTGTCATTTACTGACAATATATTCTCCCACGTATCGCCGCCATCTAGCGTTCTATATATACCGCGTTCTTTTGAAGGAGCGTATTGTGCTCCTTGCGCAGTTATATAAATGATATCAGGGTTTGTTGGGTGTATCACCACGTCTGAAATGTGACGGGTTTCTTCCAATCCTAAATGCGTCCATGTTTCCCCAGCATCCATAGATTTATATACCCCATCTCCCATAGAAGTCATTACGCCACGTGCGGCATGTTCGCCCATGCCCACTATTACAACGTTTGTATTGCTCTCAGATACTGCAATAGCACCGACAGAGCCTGTTTTGAAAAACTTGTCAGAGGTATTTCCCCATGTTATTCCATCATCAGTCGTTTTAAAAACACCACCGCCAGTAGAACCCATATAGTAGGTATGAGGCTGGCCTATTACTCCAGTAGACGTCACGCTTCTCCCCCCTCTAAATGGACCAATATTACGCCACTTCAAGCCATGAAATAAAGAGTCTGTTATGGTTATGACAGGTTCTGAAGATGTCTTTTTACCTTTTTGGGCATTGGTCGTTATTGGCAGCATTAGCATGCAAATAAAAAGCAGTTGTAGCGTTCTCATGTTGGTCCTTGGGGTTAATAGTGACAGATGCATTCGGCGAAAGGGTTTATCATTGGTCAATGGATGAGTTTTACAAAAACACAACTTATGGATATACTGAATAATGCAGACATTGATTCATGCTATCCCTTTAATGGATCCAAATGTTTTAACTTCTCATCAAATTTAACTTAATCCAATAAACGAAAATTGGCCTCAATAGTGAACATCCCTCTATTCAAAATAGGAAGCTTCTCTGTTCAGTTGTATTTTGAATAGCGCCTTACCCACTGCTGTTCAAACACAAAACAGTGACATAAACCAACTTAGAATTTAGAACCGAATTTTATATCCTCGATTTTCGTTTTGCAGATTTTGTGCTGGCAGCCTGTACTCATTATCGTGAAAATCGATGAACTCCAATTTTTCTAAGCCTTCTATCTCTATTGGTATTTGTTTGAATTGGTTGTTGTTCAGGTACAAGGACTCCAAATGACTTAGTTTATAGATGTCTTTGGGCAATGATTTCAAGCGATCGTTTTCAATGTGAAGCGATTTTAGATTTGGCAATGTGCTCAGAACAGGGATATTCTTTTCAAGCTTGAGGTATTTGTCATCATTTAAAAATAGCTCTTCCAGATTGGTTAGGTTCCCAAAAGTTGAGGGCAATACTTCAAAATCATTTCCACTCAAATCAAGCACTTTAAGGCTTTTCAAAAAACCAACACCTTCTGGTATTTCTTTAAGGTGGTCGTTCTTAAAACTTAAATACTGAAGGTTGGTAAATTGCGACCAAATAGAATCTGAAAATTGCAATTTTTGATTGCTCAAGTCAAGCCTGTAGACTTTCTCGGGGTTCTTTAGCGCTTCGTCTAGACTAGTGTACTCTTTGTTTAATTGAAGTGAATCTAAAGTAGATTGCGCGTTTAAATTCGTAATGAGAAACGCGAAAATCAATAAGAGGAATGATGAATACTTTGTCATATTTACAATTGATGTTAAATGGCTTATGAAATAATTAAACATGTCTCGTCCGAGAAAATAAATTCAGACTTTTTGTTTAATAACAAACTCTTTATCAAGCTTATACATGGTATGGAATTTTGAATAATTGGTCTCGATTTTTAAACTCTGTTATCGATGCATTTGTTCAGCTATTAATAGTCTTGGTTTTCCAATTGAGCCAAGTCTACTATTCCAAATGCTTAATGCGATTTAAAAGAAAAACTTACGGATTCCAATAAATACAAACACCATGACGGTGTACGCCAAAAAGAAAGGTAGAATAACGTCTTTTAAACCCAATACAAGCAGAATGGCGATAATGAGCAATTGGAAACCCAGACCGAAAGTAGATACACTCGTCATCAACCAATTGGGCAATACCTCACCCTTATCTGCATCTCTATCTAAGGCATAAATGGTTTTATCAAAAGCACCATAAAGTGCTTTATACAGGGCAAAAAGAATATTCACGTGCTTTTGCGCTTCGCCTTTTAATGCGGTTGGTGTCTTGTCTTCAAACACTCGGCTAGTCGTGTCGCCATCAAATTTATTTCTCAAAATGACGTAGTAGTAATTGTAGAGTGTGCCTTGCAGTTGCAGGCCCAAGAAGGCTACAAAGCAAATCCAAACTGCTGTATCAGTGACGTACCAGATGGAAATAAAAAACAAGGCATTTAAGACGATGTCTGCTACAGAATCTAAATAGCGACCCGTATACGATGGCTTTTGTTTTACGCGAGCCAATTCACCATCGGCGGCATCTAGAATCGATTTGAAAATCAAAAAGAATGCAGCTAGCCAATAATACCCTTGAACGATACAATAGATCGCGATGAGGCCAGATATTATAAATCCAATGGTAACGTGAATAGGCGTGAAAGAAGTATTCTTTAGGGAGTTGGCAATAACTTTAGCTACTGGTCTTCCATAGTCTGAAAGATCAATAAACTTATGCTCTTCTGGTAATTTGGACATCTAAGGTCATAGAATACTGTATTGTGGGATATACCAATTTAAATAAATGCAAAGATACGCCTAAATCATTGCTTTTGGATTGGACTTCGGGAAGCATTGGACGCCTGATACCTGAGCTATCCATTGGAGGAATAATACTCCATAGATACTGTTCGGCTCATTTTTCCATTTGGCTGTCTCCTCTACAATTTATAGAATCAACTGTTTTCAACAAAATTTAAAAAAACCTTTTTATGAAGTTCCATATCCATATTTGGGGAAAGTGCTACACGGGCAATATAATCTTTGTCACCTTCTTTGGTCGTTCCTTGGGTGGATGTTGCGGGTATCGTCCAATAACAGCCATTTAACTGTCCATAACTTACACAGTGCTTGCTTTCATTGGGAATTTCACTGATCATTAAGTTGATCAATTTATGATTTAAAGCTCTTTTGTAAGATTCTCTTTCTTCATCCGTATTCCCTTTTGTAGGAAGGTCTAGTGAAAACACAGATGGGGTAAATCCTTGCTTTGCCAATGCTGCCGAAACGAAATTGATTTTCGCTGCTGGTAAAGTATCCTTGATGAAGTTTACAAATTCACGTGTATTGGTATAGGCATCATGAATCCTTTGGTTCATTGAGGGCAGTTGTTTGGCCAATATTTCCATTTGTAGATCCGTAGCTTCATTATCACAAAGCATTAGGTGCGTTTCTATATTGCCCATCAAAGATTCTGCTTTACTATTTGCAACACAATAGCCAGCAGTGCATTTACCGCCACTTGGAAATTTGGATCCACTCGCATACGATATAGCTCGCACCGTTGAAAGTATTTCGCCTTCACCTAGAAAGAGCACATTGGGACAGAATGTTTGGTCTAAAATAAAAACGGATTCGATCGCCAATTCGCCACTAGCCGTTTTGCGGGCTGCACTTAAAACGGTCTTTAACTCGATCAGGTCAGGAACTTCAACTCTAGGGTTCGTAGGAATTTCTGCGATGATATAAGGAACCCCATCTTCGTTGGCGATTTGAGCTAAAATGGTATCAATGCTTTGAACCATGTCGTTGTCACCATCAACGGGCAAATCCACCACTTCCACGTTGTCAACGCAGGCTGCGACTCTCCTTGCTTGGTCATTTGTTCCACCATAGCAATTTGGCGGAACAATAAATTTGATAGCCTTTCCTTTGTGGTTTTCGAGGGCATCGTGTATGAGCCCCATCATTATCGCATATTGAATAGATAGCCCACTAGAAGCAACCAATGGCTTTGCGGTGGTGCCCGTAATGGCCACAATAGAATCCAAGACCAGTGTTTTGTTCGCCTCGACATCGTTTTTCGGGGGCTCGATAGAAGCTTGGTCTACTAGCGACTTTAAGGCAGCAAGACAGTTAATCGGTGTCATGGCAATGGTCTCTCTCCTTCTTACATGCTGAATTTCTGAGATGTAGTGTTCGTTTGACTCTCCGTTCACTAGCAATACGCTCCCCAAGTTTGCGTGAATATTGATGAAGAAGTCAACATTTGGTGCGGGTTCCGTTCTAGAAATTTTCTCTTGCTGTGCAATGAATATGGTGCTGCCGTTGAACTCGGCAATTGCCGAAGCGCTCTCCACCTTTTTTAATTCAAATTTGAAGCCATAAACACGTTGCAGTATTTCAGCGTCAAAAGAATCGGGTAGTTGACCTGCATAAGCGATTTGGGTGTTTTTATGATCCAGCAAATTCTTTCTTAACACCGCCAAAATGGGAACCGTCTTTGAAGAAAAACTGATTACGCTTTCTGAGTTTAGCTTATTCAGATTGGCAATACCCCATTCCAATACCGAAGATAAAGGGTGACCCAAGCGGATGTAGTCGTAAGCGGTGGGCAATTCAGCGAGTGCCGATGAAGCAGAGTTGTTGTCGTTGTATAAGCTTTGAAACTGATCTAAGAACTGAACTTTGGCTCTTTTCTCATCATAAATATCTAATCGATGGGTCGTTAGACTCATCCAGTCCGTTGGCATATTATCCAATACATCTTTGATATAATCCAGCATTTTATTGTCTTCCATTACTTAAACATTTAGGCAGGCCAGTAACATACATTAATTAGATTTATAGTAAGGTAATTGAAGGGTGTTTTGTTGAATAGCACCCAACGGCGGGTCTGTGGCCATTGTCCCTGCGCACCTTTCAGCTGTTGCTCCATTTCAGCTCCCTAGTTAGGTATATCCTGGAGCATCTCTTCTAACGCAACTGCCATTCCCTGCGTTTTCGAGAACAACACGCTAGTGATCATTTCATTTCTCTGTCGACTCGGCGCCAATGGCAGGCTAATCTGCGCAGTGCGAGTTGTAAAAGTCAATCACCTCGACGACTTGTTTCAATTCCTTCTGTTCTATCTTTTTCGACAGTTCGGGGCACTCTTGAAAATACTTGATGAGGGCCTTCTTTTTCAATCCCAACACCCCTTGAGTTGCTCGAATAAAAAATTCATCCTCCTGCTTCTTCAGCAAGTCCATCTTCATGCGCATGGAATCTCCTTGTTCGTACCACTCCATAAGGTAATGGCTGAGGTGGCCCGTGCTCATGACGCGGAGGAAATACCTCTCGCCGTTTTCTCGGTCGATACTGTACTTGGGGTTGAACAAGACGATCTTATTGGAAAATTGGCTGAGCCAAAATCCCTCGTAACGGACATTGTCCACTCTGAAGGATTCGAGGTCCACCCTCTTGTACTTCTTTCGCTTGCCCTTGGCATTGGTCACTCTAATCTTTTTATAGTACTCAGGACTCGCTCCGCGGCGGTCAATGTGTTCTACTTTTCCATAGAGGGTATCTCCGACATTTGGAATCAAATAGTCTCTGGTATCGGTTTGTGCTGATAGATGTGCCATTGCCGAAAGGCAAAAAACGGCACAAAGGAAAAGGAAGATTAAGGTTCTGTTCATTGCTGTTCTACGCACATTCTAACCGCCAAGAATGGCTTTAAATCTCAAAAGCCCCCACTGCTTTTTCGCAACCTTCCCAAAATAGGCGAATGTTCTCCGCATCATAGAGCAGCTTTTCAGGAGCCAACACCTCAGGGAAGCCGCTCCAACCTGCAGCTGGGCCATAGAAATTTCCCGACGCCGCCTCGGGATCCATCGCGGCTCTAATGATACCCGTGGCGCCGTCTTCTGCCGACTGGGCTTGATTCATAAATTCAGCTTCTATATCCATGCCGCCCGTCGATGCGGAAGTGACCTGCAGCTGGGTGAGTGCCAACCCTGGATGAGCGAGTAGCGGCATGACATGGGTGATCCCAGCCTTTTCCAACTTCTCCTTGAGGACATAGTTAAATACGGCATTTGCCAATTTAGTTTGATGGTACCGCTCCCATCGTGGCCCTTGGAATTGAAAGTTCTCTTCCTTCGTTCCATCTCCGCCTAGATTGCCTCCGTTCTTCCCGAAGTATTCACTTTTTAGCGGGCCTCCCAGTCGCGCACCTGAACTATGGTTTACAATCCGTCCATCCGCACTTTTCACGATCAGCGGAAGGAGTTCCCGAGTTAGTAAGAAGTGAGAGAGCACATTGGTTTGCATCTGCACATCATAGCCATCTTCGGTAGCTCTATCTTCCAAAGCCATGACACCGGCGTTGTTTACCAAGACATCCACGACTTCGTATTTTGACTTGATCCAAGCTATGGCATCCTCCACGTTGGCCAAGCTCTGCAAGTCGCATTCAATCGACTCAAAATGCGCATTGGGCACATCTGTCTGTAGTGCTTTAAATGCCTTTTCAGCTCGTTGACTTTTGCGGTTGAGTAGGACAACCTTCGCCCCTTTCTTAGCAACTTCTCTGGCACAGATATAACCTGTTCCGCTGGTGGTTCCCGTTATGACCACGACCTTTCCTGTCATGTCTTGAGAGTGATAGGCGATTACTTTCGGGAGGTGTTTCGTTTCGATGGTGGTGGGCATGATTGACTCTTTAGATTTGAATCTAAAGCTCGTTAAATGTTCGGTACAATTATAGAAAATAGGTGGAATTAACCGATGATTTCCTTTTTGAGGTTCGCGCAATAATCACCAAAATGAGTGAAATGCTAAGAGCGTTTTGGACTTGAGATTGAACTCGGTAATCTCTAAGACAACAATTGCTCAAAGAATCCACCGATCTCCTGCTCCCGATCGATCAGATGAATCTCGTAAATCCAAAACCGCTCGTTGCCATTTTGATCGGGGGCACTCATCTTTTTGTGGTTGTTGGGGTGGATGTAATTGATCTCGTCCTCTCCCACTATCTTCTCGTGTGGGAACTTCCCGATCAGGTGCCCGCAATGGATATTGCCGTAATCCCATCCGTACTTCTTGGCCAGCTCTGCGGTGTATTGGTAGAATTCGGCCCCCGTAAGTTCATTCTTGTGCTCTTGGTAATACGCCTTTCCCTCAAACCAAGATAGTTCGACATCGCGCTTTAGCTTGTGCTTGCGGGCATCGTTTCCTATGACATAGGTTTTGCCCAAGTCAGCCTCCCAGTCTTCGAATATGGGCCCAAAATCGAAAAAGAGAATATCATCGTCTTGCAGAGTATGGTCGGGAGGATTATCGTGATAAGGAAGCAGGGTATTCTTTCCAGCACGAACGATGCGTTTGTGCCAGAACTTTTTGATGCCGAGGATTTCGTCGGCTAAATCGAATACTTCTTGGTTGAGCTGGTGCTCGGTTTTTCCAGGCTTTACCAATTGGCGGTCTTCAATGGCTTGGAAGAGGATCTCAGCTTTACGCTCGGCCTCCATAAGGTTTTTGATAATGGGATTCAATGGCAAATGATTTGGGAGGTAAGGTAAGCCGGTTTCGTCATGATTTTTGCCCCAAGGCAAAAAGTCACTCCCAAACCTAGCGCGTGTTTTTTATAGACCAAAGGTTTCACAGCTTTGCTGTTCACCCTTGGTTATTGTGTTGAGTCCCGTTAGGGCTTTTTCTTATTCTAAACCGCTTTTGCGATCGGCTTATCGTTTCGGCTCCATTCACTCCAACTGCCCACGTAGAGTTTGGGTATTTCAAATCCCGCCGAAGCAAGAGCGAGTATAGTGTGGCAAGCCGTTACGCCCGATCCGCAATGGATGGTGGCTTTGTATTCGCGCATGATAGCAGCGTATTTCTCTTGGAGTGCCAGTGGCGACAAGAACAAGCCATTCTTGTCCAAATTCTCTTGCAGTGGAATATTCACGGCTCCGGGAATGTGTCCCGCTATCAAATCGATTGGCTCCGAAACCCCTTTATACCGGAAGGCTTCGCGCACATCGATGACTACTGATTTTCGATGACGAGCAGCACCTTCTACCTCATCGATGGTTGAGATGGGAAATTGCCAGTCACTTGCAGGATATGGCCCTAACGCTTCGGGCTTCACCTCGATGTTATTGATCTGAAATCCATGTTTCTCGGCAGCTTGGAGTCCGCCATTTAGCACTTGAACTTTTTGGTGCCCGACAGAGCGAAGCATCCACCAAAAGCGAGCGGCAGCATTGGCTCCGCTTTTGTCATCGTAAACAACTACGTGACTTTCGGAACTTATTCCAAGATTAGAAAGGGTTTGGCCAAAAGCCTGAACGGAAGGCAAAGGATGTCTCCCACCATCGGCAGCATCTTCTTTGGTGTCGGATAAATCGATGTTTAAATCGACGTAGAGCGCTCCCGTAATGTGCTTTTTGGCATAAGCTTCTTTGGCAGGCCCGCCGCTACCTGCATCCACTACAATAAGATTGGCTGAGCCAAGTATGGCTTCCAATTCGGCTGCTGTGATGAGCGGATGTAGTTCGGTTTTCATTTGATAATCTCAGACACTTAAGGTAATCTATTTTGGCGCTGAAATAAAGGCTCAATCTTAATCCTTTTCATCTCGCTTCTCAATCAAAAAACCCTACCTCAATTGCTCTTCGGGTATGGAAACCGAGATGGATTTCACATTTCCCTTTCTAAGGAAAATAGCCGCAGAGTTTTCGCTATCCAACTCGTTTCCAATTAAATCCAATGAGCTACCGTCTTTCAGTTCCAACTTCAATCCAGCTTCGCTCGCGAGGTGATAGGTCACTGGAACTTGGCAACAGGTGAATCCCAGCGAGTTTGCGGGAAGATCGACATGGGTAAGATCTTGAGATATTGAGCTGTATTCGAAACTCTCAGGCTCTGTCAAGAACTCTTTCTTCTTGAGTAGGAAAGGTTCAAATTTTAATCTACCCTCATTCATCGTAACACCCAATTCACCAAAGCGCACCAAGACATCTTCCTTGACCTGCCCTGTCATGCCAGGCTGTTGCGCCCCTCGATGCCACGGAGTATGCGAGTAAGGATCAGTTGGGAAAGCGCCGTATAGCTTAGGCTCTTTGTAAAGACCTATTCCCAATCCAATTTCATCGAAATGCACTGCCAGCGCATCTCTAGTGGCTTTGTCAGCGCCTTCTTTGTGCGCTTGCTGGCAGACCTCATAAACGGCCAAGTGCAGTTTTGAAACCATGTGCCAGTATATCGAACCCAAGCCTTCGTAACCGAAGAATGTACCCGAACGACCAGTGAAAGCCTTGTGGTTAAATACTTCTTCAAATATTTCTAAGATCAAGCCTTCTTCGGCCTCTGCCAAACAAGAATATTCAGTTGATGCCAATCCACTCAAGCCATCTTTTAGGTCATTGGCATTTCTAAAGTTACCATTGAAGTGAAACCCACCATCTACATCTTTTACAATGATTTGTGAATCTGCATTAGCGACCATCTCTTGCAAGAGTTTCGACTTATCGATCGAATATTTTGCCACATTGTTCTTCTCTAAGAATCCTGGCAATTGCTTATTCGGATAGAGAATATAGCTGTTTTGATCTTTGCGGTAAAGCGCGCTATCACGAAGACCGTCTAGCACTTCGAGTACTTCTTTGGGACTCAAACTTCCAGAACTCAAAGCGGCCACTTGTCCCTCGAGCATCTCGTCCAAATAAGAAATGGAAATACTCGACTCGTCAATACTCATGAGGTTGTAGGCGTGAAAAAGCTTGTCTTCTCGTTGATTGGCTTTGATGGAATGCTCCATATAGTCCAGAGCAATTGATACGAAATCTCGAACGTCGCTGAGCTTTATGCCGATTTTGTCTCCGCTAAAACCATGGTCATAGATTTTTTCACGAAAAGCGCTACCCGCTTGACCTAAGCCTTCGGTAATGGATTTACGAACCTGGTCATTCATGGGCTTATCCAAGGCATCTGCATTGGTTTTCAAAACCCCAAGAATGTGGGTAAACATGGTCGACATTTCTTCGGAAATCTCTACGTATTCTGAGTCAATGCTCTCGAGAGATTGGTCCATGAATTTCAAGAAACGGCGGAGGTAGTAAAGCGTTACCATGGAAACTCCATTTCCTACTAGGGCATTGTTGGCATCATTCCACTCCGGACGCTGGGTATTTAACCATATTCCCGCTTCGGGAATAAGATTGGAAACCTTGGCCAATACCGTTGCAAGAATCTTCTCGAAGAAGTTCACCCGGTGGATAGACTCTTTTCTACTGCTTCGCAAAGCACCGTCAGCGCCACGATCTGCCTCGCTTTCGCGAATGGCCCTATCCGCTTCTTCGTCGAATTCAATGGTGTCCTTTGGATCCTTTACAATCTCGCTGTAAGGCTTGATTCGGTAAGGCACATTGGCGTAGACAAAGCAATTCTTTGCAAAAAGCTCACTGAAACCCTTGGGCTTGTAATTGCGGTGAAACTCCAAGAATTTAAGGAGGTAAATAATCTGGTGATCTCCCCAATAACCGATGTATGACCACGGATCATCTGGTTCACTGATTTCCCAGTCGAAACCACCTTTGGTGACGCGGTAAGGGTTGTAGCCATCGAAGGTGGAGGCATTCAAAAACTTGGAGATCATCCCTTCAATAAAGTCGGGATAAGATTGAACCAGCGCTTCCCAGTTTTGGAAAATGTCTCTCCAATTTCCTTCGTAGTCAAGGATTTTTGATCCGTCAATTTCGCTATTGGTATTGATAGAGAATTTGTTCCAAGGCCGGCTAGGGTCACCATGGCGGCGACTGAATCGCAAGGGCAGGTACTCCTCGCAAAGCCTTAAAAGATCGAAGTCTTCAATTTCCGAAATAGCCGCGCTCAGCTCCGATTTATCAAAGGTCTCTTTGAGTCCATCCAAGAAGGAATGGTGCTTTTCAAAGACTTCGCCATTGGCATTTTGAAGGTAAGCGCTAAAATCTCTTTTCTCTATTTGGTAGTCATGATCGAAGATTCCACCCCGCATCACGTTGAAAAGTACGTTGGAAAAATGACGCGTATCGCGAAGGCTATCGGAGGTTAACTCCAACCCATCAGCTGCACCAACGATTAACTTAAGGTTTGCGGTGCCCTCCTCTACATTTGCCCATACCTGCTCTCGTAGATTTTGATTGGTCACAATCTCTCGGCTCAGCCCTATTGCATCAGCCTGCGTTTGATTGACATTGGCAACGATTGTCCAATCTTGTTTTGCATTAGGTGCGAGATGCACTTCGGCAGAAACAAAATAGGCGCCCTTCTCCCCTTTCATATCTGTCTCCTCAACAATAGCCTCCCCTTTTCGGAAACCATCCAATTGAAAAGATGAAAGAAGGTGTTTGGCTTTCTCTAATCCAAGAGACCATACCGTGTTTGCCTTTAAGGCTTCACTCGGCTCCGCTCTATCAACTATGATGGCGCTTAGAGCAAAGATTCCCAATCCAGATTCTTTGACTAGCTCAGTTCGCTTGTAGGCATCAATTAAGTTACTCTGTCGCTTTTGCAAATCTGAATCAACACCGTAAGGCAGGATGTTTTGGAGTCCATCCAACACATTTACCGACTGCGCTCGATCAGACTTATTAACGATTGCCGCGTTCCGCGCAAATCCATAGATATTGCTCGAACACCACTCGTACCAAAAGGTCAATTCCAAATCGTGATTGACCTCTTCAAACATGACTTTGTTGCCGTGTCGATTCTTGTAGAGATTGCGTGTAATCTTAAATTCTTTGGAACTCAAGTTTGAGAATGGCTCCCATGTTTCCATCTCGCCATCAACAACAACTTGAAAAATGGTTTTGGTTCCCGTATTGTGAGCCAACTCCGTAATCTTATCGTCCGAGTAATATGGAAACAGCGCATGCTCGGCATTCTTTCTTCCCGCAGTAAGGCCACCATTGCTAGAGATGAACATCCAGTGATTGGAATCACTCACAATGCTCATAAAAAATGGCCTTAACGAATCGTGATTTGGTATTTTAAACCAAGACTCTTCGTTTATCTCTTCAATCGTAATCGACATCGAATTTCTGTATTAGTGTTAATCTGACAATATGAATTTAAGATTGCTAATATCTCATTTATTTGGGAACCCTAAAAGACGATTAACTCCCCTGACCTGAAATTGACCACAAATATTTCTCTTTTGAAATATCTCAACTAATAAATTGGGTTTTAAAACTGCTATTGCTAAGTACAATGCCCAGATCTTGGCACTAAAAAAGTGAAATCTTTAGAGGATTAATTTATCCGAGGAAATTCAAGGCTCCGAAGTATCTCCGAGAGTCCCATCAAACATTTCCATAAAGGCAAAAATGAGATCTACTGCACATGAGCAACCTCAGATCTAGGTCGACCCAACTGCGGCAACACGCATATTATATTGAAAAAAAAGGTGAACGGTTCTAAAACTGATTTATATCAACTTACCAGAAAACTGATTTATGTCATGATCTAAGAAAATCATCGGACTTAATTTTGGATCAGAAATCAAAGAAACAGCTCATAAAAAAAACGCTACTAGTTAGTTTACCCCTCCTTATAGGCTTTGCAATCAGTGCACAATAATACACAGTCAGTCCTGTCTCAAAAGTTTCTGTAGTGGGCACTTCTACCATCCATGATTGGAAAAGCGAAGTGGAAAATGTAAAAGGCTCGGCCACTTTTGAACTAGAAAACGGAATGGTGATTTCAATTCCACAAATGGCCATTGCCATCAAAGCGGAATCTATAGAAAGTGGAAAATCCAAGATGAACAGTATCACCTACGAGTCTTTAAAACAAAAGAATTCCCCAACATACTTTTTGAGTTCTCCGAATTAAAGCAGATTACCGGCAATAAAGTCATAGTAGCGGGAGACCTGATGATTTCTGGAGTGAAGCGAAACGTTTCGGTTCAGGGAATTGTAGAGTCCGAAGGAAATACAATAACTGTAACAGGTGCTAAAAAAATAGACATGACCGAATTTGATATAGAGCCGCCGAGCGCCATGTTTGGTGCCATACAAGTAGGCAAAGATGTCAACATACTCTTCACTTTAAAATTGACCAACTAAAACTACCTTTTATGAAAATTTCAAAAATTCTAATTTCAATATTTGTATCGCTGTCTTTTCAGACAGTATTCAGACAATCATTTAACCAACCTCCGATAGACAACTTTAGGCAACCTGGGTTCGCTGGGATAAACCAATTTGAAGCGCCCAAAAAAGATACCATCCCTTTCAATAAGATAAGGGTTCGAATCGGAGCAGATTTTGCCATGCAGTTTCAGGAATAGGATCATTCCAATACCTCTATGGCTGATACCTTGATTCCCTTGGGATCAAACTTCAACTTGAGCACGGCCAACCTGAACATAGATGCTGCCTTGGCAGATGGAGTACGCTTGCATTTGCGCACCTACCTCTCTTCTCGTCACCACCCTGAGGCTTGGGTAAAAGGAGGGCACTTGCAGATCGATAAGCTCAACTTTATCAAAGAAGGCTTCCTGGAAGGTGTGATGAAAAAGGTGACCATTCGCGTGGGTCTCGATGAAATTAACTACAGCGACTGGCACTTCAGAAAAACCGACAATGCCTTGGCCATCAACAATCGCTTTGTAGGAAACTACATTATCGATGGATTTACGACCGAGGCTTTTGGCGAAATCTACTTCCGCGAAAACGGATGGATAGCCATGGTGGCCATTTCTAATGGTAAATTGAACCAAAGCTTAGCGGTAGCTTCTAAAGACAACAAAGAAACGCTTTCCTTCTAAGGAAAAGTGGGTTACGAAAAGCATCTCAACTCAGACTTAAGAGTAAGGCTTACCGTGAGTGGCTACCGCAACAGTGGAGAACAAGCGAACTTTCTTTACAATGGAGACCGCGCCAGCAGCTGCTATTACAATGTGATGGAAACGGAAGAGCAAGGCGCCGACTGGAGTGGGCGATTGCGCTTCACCGTGCCCGAAGTCTCTCCATTTTGGTTAATCCTTTGTTTCCCCCACAAGATAAAAATCCCCCAATCCATTCCGCCCCCTTTTTGATAATCCTTGAAACTCCCCTTCTACCCTGACCAATGCCTGCCTAACTTAGAGCTATGGCTGACTGGCTCCCTATTCTACAAGTCCTTTTTGGCATAGCTGCTTGGCGTGGTGCTTGTGCGTCTATGGAGTTAACTTGCTCCGCTGGGTTTACTTGTTTCGCTGCGTGAGATCGCTGCGCTATTTAGCCACCCTGCGGTATTTATGTTAGTGCCGCTGGGCTGTAAACCCAGCGGAGCGGGGCAACAACAAAAATGTAAATCACCTTTGCTTTATATAATTAATAATACCTCCTTTTAAAATGATTTCAACTTGTCTGTTACTG
Source organism: Cryomorphaceae bacterium (assembly GCA_047632755.1). GTDB lineage: Bacteria > Bacteroidota > Bacteroidia > Flavobacteriales_D > Cryomorphaceae > JAKVAV01. The sequence goes on along the minus strand of JBLIDT010000042.1, from coordinate 1,117 downwards.
ATGTTGAATGCTAGCTGGATTTCTGTTCCTTTTCCAACTACAGTGGCAGTTATTGAATCACTGTTTTTGATCGTTTCCCTAATATTTTCTATCCTTAAAACATCCCCTTGTTCCAGTTTACCCCAATCATCTGTGTTTTTAAACTCAAAAGGAACAATGCCAAAATTGATTAGGTTTTGCCAGCCAATACGTGCATAGGATTTGGCGATAGTAAACTTTTGCCCCAAATACTTGGGGGCCAAAGCTGCATGTTCTCTGCTTGAGCCTTGGGCATAATTATCACCTGCTATAACACAAAAACCATTATAGTCTTTTTGATTTTCAATGGCGCGATTATAAAAGCTTTGATCAATGGCATAATAAGCAAACTTGCTAATCTCTGGAATATTTGAGCGCAAAGGCAGCACATCGGCCCCCGCTTTCAGTATTCCATCGGTTGAAATATTGTCATCCATTTTCAATAGAATAGGAATTTCCATTTCATCGGGAAGCTCTTCAAAATCGGGAAGTGTTTTAATATTGGGCCCTTTGATTAATTCAGTAGACTCCCCATTAGGGGCAATGAGCATATTGTTGTTGATCTTAATATGGGTGGGTTCTTCCCATTTAGGATATGAAATATTCTTGCGTGTTTCGAGTTCTCTCGGATCGGTAATTTCGCCCATTAGTGCTGCAGCCGCAGCGGTTTCCGGACTACAGAGATAGACCTGATCTTCGAGTGTTCCTGAACGTCCGGGAAAATTGCGGGGCATGGTTCGGAGACTAATCGTATTGGTAGCAGGTGCCTGTCCCATACCAATACATCCCATACAACCGGATTGATGAAGTCTTGCACCCGCAGCAATCAAAGGCCCTAAGGCTTTCATTTCCATTAAATTTTCTAAGACCTGACGAGAAGATGGGTTGACATCGAATGAAATATGAGGTGCCATCACATTTCCTTTTACAATTTGAGATACAATCCAAAAATCACGTAGACCAGGATTGGCCGAAGAGCCAATAACGACTTGGGCTACTTTTAATCCGCTAACCTCTCTTACTGGGACAACTTTTCCCGGGCTGCTGGGAAGTGCAATTAAAGGTTCTAGCTCAGATAAATTTATTTCTTCGTAATGAT
>JBLIDT010000041.1:0-22769 GCA_047632755.1 Cryomorphaceae bacterium | reverse complement strand
GGGCACGATTTCAGACCCGAATACACGCAGCTAAGAGCATTTAGAAACTCCTTGCCGGATGTTCCGTTTATGGCATTGACTGCCACCGCAGATAAGTCGGCGAGGACGGATATCGAAACACAATTGGCATTACATCTGCGACAATTGTGGATACGTGCATTGGTTTTTGCAGGGTAACCGTTAATTAGACTCAGCTGCGGCACTATCCGATAAAATAGCTCCCACGTACTAGTTTGGCATTCTAATCTATAACAAATCTTATATCCTCTCTCGCAGAAATTGCGTGGAGGTCAATTGGCTAAAAATTAAAGTTGAGTTTGTTTCCTGAGAAAAGTTGAAGTTCCCTAGCGAGGTTCTAGGGGAAGGGATAAATAGGCTACAGATTGAGAATCAGCGCATGGCATGCTTTTATGCAGCTGTGTCAATCGAAAGAAATTGTTACTTTCATACCAAAATATAAGACTTGGTATTGAAGAAGTTGGAGTATCTATTGCCGCCGACATCATGACTTAGTTAGACCTAAAAAACAACCTATTTTACAGATTATGAAAAACTTATTTATCGCATTTGGTGCAGTTTTGCTTTTGTCAAGTTGCAGTCAAAATACGGGAGAACAATCGACCGCTTCAGAAAAGTCTGAAGACCAAAGACCCAACATTTTACTTCTCGTAGGCGACGATATCGCCTTTGGAGACTTGGGTGCCTATGGATCTGAAATTCCTACACCCAACATGAATCGAATTGCAGATGCAGGTGTGCGGTTTTCAAACTTTCACGCTTCGCCAGTATGCAGTGTCACTCGATCGATGCTCTTGACGGGTTGCAACAATATCGAGGTTGGTCTAGGTTCTTTTGACTACTCTTTTTATCCTCCTACAAAAGGGGTATCAGGCTATGAAGGTTACTTAACAAAAACGGCTGTTACTATTTCAGAACTTCTTGGCGATGCTGGCTATGAAGTATACAAATCTGGAAAATGGCATTTAGGAGGAGAGGCTGCTGGAGGTGAAGGTCCAATGAGCTGGGGCTTTACCAAAGAGTTTGGTATTCTATCTGGAGGTTCTAACCACTGGAATGACTTGGCTATGACTCCTGACTTTAGTGATCCAAATGGATTAAATGTAAAACGAAAAGAGCATTTCAGCTTAAATGGCGAGCATTTCGACAGACCAGAAGGCGTGTATTCTGGTGAGTTGTATACCGATCATATGCTGAACTTCATCAAAGAAGGAACTGCAACAAATAAGCCCTGGTTTGCCTACATGGCATTTACCACAGCGCACTTTCCTATCCAAGCCCCACCTGAATTGGTAGAGAAGCATTTTCAAAAGTATTTGGATCTGGGATATGCTGGTCTCAAAAAGTCGAGATACGAAAGTATGAAAGTCAATGGACTCATTACTGAAACTGCTACAGAACCACTTTTCAATGATATTACCCATAAATGGGAAAGTTTATCGCAAGAAGAAAAAGAAATTCAGGCACGTGTGATGGCAACTTATGCTGCCATGATCGAAGATCAAGACAATAGAACAGGCCAGATACTAGATTACTTGAAAGAGTCTGGACAACTTGACAATACTTTGGTGATTTACTTGACTGACAATGGTCCTGAAGGGTTTGAGCCAACGCATCCTAAAACTGGAAATCCAGAAATGGCGAAATGGATTGAAACTCAATTCGATCAAAGCTTGGAAGCGGTAGGTACTGCTGAGTCAGAGCATACTATTGGCGTGTCATGGGCAAATGCTGCAACGGGTGGACTGCAATGGTGGAAATGGTTTATCGGAGAAGGCGGTATTCGGGTGCCGATGATGGTCGTTCCTCCTGGAGCTTTCGCTGAAAAAACAAGTCGTTCAGGCGAGATATCTAATGCAGTAATCTCCGTTAAAGATCTCCCAATGACAATATTGGATTATGCAGGAGTGGAGCATCCACAAACAGAGTACAAAGGCCGAAAAATTTCTACACCATCTGGAATTACGGCCCGGCCATTTCTAGAAGGTACATCTGATCATGTTAGAACAGATAAGGATTGGTATGCATTTGAATTGTTCGGAAATGGATATATCATGCAAGGCGAATTCAAAGCGATTAAAGTACGCACAGGTATGTTCGGCGATGGTGAGTGGCACTTATTCAATGTAGTAGCTGATCCATCAGAAACGAATCCTTTAGAAGGTGAGATGGCTGAAAAGTTTGAGTCTATGAAGGCTTTGTATATGGCATATGCCGCCAAGAATAACATCATGGAAGTGGATGCAGCTTGGAATCCGTTTAAAGCAGCAAGTGAATAATCCTTGAATATCTATGCCTTTAATCTTAATAAAGGATTGATTGCTGGGTGCGGAGAATAATAAAAATACGATTTCAACAAATGTATAGTGCGGAGCGCTGTGGTGATAGCTAGAGCGTTCCGCATGAAACGTTGACAGTCATTTAAAATGTGTTCCTCAAAAATGAGAAGCTCTATGCTTTAATAGGATGTGCCAATCTATTATTACCAATTGGTTACCTAGCTTTAGATTCTTGAATAGTAAAGCAAAAGAACAATGAACTTTCATACAAGGAAATGGGTGAAGCCCGGTGATTTAAATCCGAACGGAACGCTGTTTGGCGGCCGTCTGTTAGAATGGATTGATGAAGAGGCTGCCCTCTACACCATTGTGCAATTGGAGAACAGGCACATTGTAACCAAGTTCATATCGGAGATCAATTTTATCCAAGCTCCTGTAAAAGGGGATATCATTGAAATGGGAATTGCCGTTGTGGCATTCGGAAGATCATCGCTTACACTCCGCTGTGAGGTGCGCAATAAGATGACTCGAGAGAAGGTTCTGGAGATTGACCGAATCATCATGGTCAATTTGGGGCCGGATGGAAAACCTACACCTCACGGAAAAACACAAGTGGAGTACGTGGCCGATCGAATTTCTGACTCGGATTAGCACCTAATCCGCTGGACTTGAGTCTATAAAAAAATAATCAAAAAAAATCCCCCAACTTCTCAGCTGGGGGATTTTCATTTAAACCAAAATTCTTCTTCTTTTCTACTCCTTGATAAATCGCATGGAAGTCATCATGTAGTTTCCATCGCGAAGAATCAAAATGTACGTTCCCGTGCTCAGTGAATTCACATCCAAATTGATGGTGTTCAATCCTTTTACTACGTTTACGTTTTCTTGCATTACCGTTCTACCGAGTAGATCGGTTACAATAATCTGCTCGCTGGCATTGCTTTCAGAAGTAACCGCCAAATTCAAAGCACCGCTGCTAGGGTTGGGGCTGAGGCTCATTTCCAGAGAATGCGATTGACTTCCAATTGCGTTTATTCCTCCAGGTACAGTGAAGAAACTCACCACAGATTCTTGGGTAATAACCAAAGGATCTGTTTCGCAAGCACAAACCACCTTCCAGTTGTAATCTCCTGGAGTAAATTGACTGATAGGAATTTGCACAAATTGGGGCTCCGAAGCAGTGACAGTTATTTTTCTGTTGAAATTACCTGCGAGTCCACCGCTGAGGCGACATACGGACGAGCTAGGCACAGGTGTCCAAGCAAGTACTACGCCAGTCGGCAAAACATCATTAAAAAGGGAGGTAGGCGCCGAAGCGGGATTGCATGGGGAAATACCACCCACAATGTCTACACAATAGTCTTCAATCTCACCTTCCGATAAGTTTTCGCAAATATCTGCTACTGAAAAGCCCATTGCTACGCGCAGTTTAATAGATCCATTGATCGCATTGGTGGGAATGGAAAATGAACCGTTGACTTGAGTCTGTCCGAAAATGCTAAAAAGTTCTTCTCCAGCATCGTCAAAGTCTCCATCTTGGTTAAAATCCATCCAGGCCACCCATGTTTCAGAAAAAGGACCTTGGGGAAACCCTACAACTCCTGTAAAGGAATAAGTTGAACCAGCGGTGTACGTCGCCGAGAATGAATCTCCAAAGTCAGCATATCCTCCATTGTCACCTGAGATATTTGTCAATGGGCCCAATTGAAGACCTTGAATCCATTCAAAAGCTGATGAAACGCCTATGGCAGGGCATACATCGGGACAAGATTGAGCACTTGCCATCTGTCCTGTTAAAAGCGTTGCGGTAAATAAAGCGAGTAAAGGGTTTTTCATTTTGTAAAACATTGACGCAAATTACAATTAAATTGAGGGGGATGTCAACCGAGACACAAGTGAAGCTTCAATTAACAATGACAAAAATCTTCTTTCTGCATCAACCGTCAAATCAATGGGCAAGGGATCAAAAAAGTTTTTCACCATCTCGGCCGAGAACTCAATAAGTGTTGTGATCGGATTCACATTTCTTACGGTGTTTCGCGGTGGGAATAATTCTCTCCGTCCACATATTCAAGACCTGTCATATTTTCTTTTAACCGCAACGATACATTTGGAATAGAAAGGTTCTCAGTACTTTTTCTTGAAGATTATTATATAATCGCAATATGTCCCCATTACGACTAAGGCTAAGTATGGATGAGATTTGAAAAGTATTTTGTCAAGGACTTGCCCAAATAAATATTAGCTTGCATAGCAACCCTTGAGCTTCGAATTAGAATTCTTTAATGCGGAGTCATTTTTTCTGAATTGACTCATTTATTACCACACATAAAAAACGATAGTGAAGATGATCAAAGCACTTGCCTTAGACCAATTGAAAGACCGCGAACCACACCATGCCCTAATCAATGGCTTGGATTTGGTTCTGCTCAAATACGACGATAATGTTTCCGTACTCTACGGCAGATGTCTACACCGAGGGGCGCTAATGTCAGATGGTCATGTGGAAGGCCACAACCTGATTTGTGGTGTTCACGGATGGGATTACCGCTACGATACCGGTGTATCAGAATACAACGACAGCGAGGTGCTCCACAAGTTCAAATCAGAAACCAAGGACGGCTATGTCTGGGTAGATGAAGATGAAGTCAATGCATACTTGGTGGAACATCCACAACCCTTTAATCGGGATGAATACCTCGGGCAGTATGCCGACACTCATCCCGAAAGCACCGAGCCTTACACGGGTTTTATTCAAGAGCTGGCCAAGAATGGTTTGAAGAAATTCGGACACCACGGGCCTTCTGAGGCAATGGGCGTAGACCGCAATACATTGCCAAAATGGGAGGATATTCAGTTTCTTCCAGCTCAACTGGCAAGTCGTCCTCTTCTCGATGAAGAGTCGGTAGAGACTGGAGTAGTGATTGGCCCTCGGGCTAAGAAGCCCTTGAAGCTCGGTATTCCCATGTTTGTTTCGGATATGAGTTTTGGAGCCATTTCGCGAGAAGCCAAGATCTCCCTTTCAAAAGGAGCTGAAATGGCGGGTACGGGAATTTGCAGTGGAGAGGGTGGTATGCTACCCGAAGAACAGGCAAACAACTCCCGATACTTTTACGAATTGGCTTCGGGGAAATTCGGTTTCTCTTGGGACAAGGTGAAGAAAGCGCAAGCATTCCACTTCAAGGGAGGCCAAGGAGCAAAAACGGGAACAGGTGGACACTTGCCTGGACATAAAGTCACCAAAGAGATCGCCGAAGTAAGAGGCTTGAAGGAGGGAGAAAATGCCATTTCGCCAGCAGCATTTCCAGACTTAAAAACTGCTGACGACTTTAAACGTGTTGCGGAAGAGGTGCGCGAAAAGACAGGCGGAATTCCCATAGGTTTCAAGATCGCATCCAGCCATATCGAAGCAGATATTGATTTTGCCCTAGCAGTAGGAGTCGACTACATCATTCTCGATGGACGCGGCGGCGGAACGGGGTCAGCGCCTACCATCTTGAGAAACAATATTAACGTGCCTACGATTCCTGCATTGGCCAGAGCCAGGAAGCATTTGGATAAAGTGGGAGCAACAGATGTGACCCTCATTATTACGGGTGGCCTTCGCGTAGCTGAGGACTTTGCCAAGGCAATGATGCTGGGAGCAGATGCCATAGCCGTTGCCAATTCGGCGCTTCAAGCCATTGGCTGCTTGGGAATGCGCGCTTGCAGCTCCAACAATTGCCCAGTGGGAATTGCCACTCAAAAAGAAAGTCTGAGACAGCGCATCATCATCGATCAATCGGCCAAGCAGCTCAACAACTTCTTTGGAGCAAGCACCGACTTGATGAAGGTTGTGGCACGTTCATGCGGGCACGATCATGTTTCAAAATTCAACTTCAACGATCTATCCACCCTCAACTATGATATGCACCGATTTACGGGAATTCCATTTGCGGGTATAATGCAATAACCATGTTAGAAAAGCTCATCAATTTTTTCAAAAAATCTGCAGCTGAGACGAAGGAACAAACACCTGAAGGTCTCTGTCCCAATTGCTGGGGAAAGCAGGAATACGATCACACCATTCGCGAACTCTGCCGCGATAAGCAAATAGACGTCAATAACCACTCAGCCAACCACGCCTTTATCCAAGAATTTGTGGTGGAAAGAGTGGCGGGCATTCACCTCAAGAAGGGCAACAATGGTTTTGAATGCCCAACTTGTATAAGCACACATCCTCTTTGACATCTCCTCTAGAAAACTACGCGAAAACTGATCGGCAACTGCATTGGCTCTCTCAGCTAGTGGCCAAGGCCAATAGAATCTTTCTGCCCAAAAAAGAAGACGATAGTCACACCAATCTTTACTTCGATACACTTGGTCATCGCATTGCGGGAAGGTGGATAGAAGCTGCCAATCGCGAAATTCTTTTCACCCTGAACTTTGCGAATCAATCAATTGAGATTATCGACCACCGCCAAGAAACGCTTGCATCTATTCCCACGGCTTCATTTACCATGAGTGAGGTGGAGAAGAAGATTGAGCAGCATTTGGTCAAATTGGGATTAAATCCCAAGGGATACTCGGACAGCATGCATTACGATATGCCCGATTATGATTTTTCTGACAAGGTCATTCCAGTTATGGATCAGAGTGATTTGCTCGAATGGGCCAATTACCGGCAGATAGCCAACGAGGTTTGCCGTATCCTTCTCGGATATTCCCAAACTCAAGCTGAGATCAGGATCTGGCCTCATCACTTCGATACGGGAATTTACATCGATGCCTCCGAGTCTGTGAGTATTGGCTTTGGATTGGCCATGCAAAACGATATAGCTAGCTGCCCATATTTCTACATGACGGGATATCCCAAATCGGGCACCATCAATTATGAAAAGGCTCCGAACTGTGCAGATTGGAAATGGGAACTAGGCGAAGATTGGAAGGGAGCGATTTTGCCTCTCAACCTTCTCGATGGAAAGTCAATCGACGATCAAAAGCTAATGGTGCGGCGCTTTCTGATAGAGACGTTTTCGTGGTTTATAAAGCAATGATGCGTTCCCTCTTTGTTTCAATCTTCTGTTTTAATGTCTCTGTGGCTTCAGCTCAAGTGCATAAAAAAGAAGAGTTTGACCACCACTGTAAATTCGAGAAAAGCTCACTCACTTTTGGTTTAGGAGCTCCATTCTCTCTTGAATTATCAAGTGCAGGAGTCAATTTGAGAATGTACTACAACTTGGGCGAACAGATCTGCTTTGGCCCTGAGTACTCCTATTTCAAAAATGGCGATGTGGAAGTTGTGGATTTTGACATTGTAGGGCACTACATCTTCGAGACCAAATGGTTCGGCCTTTATCCTTTGGTAGGTGGGAACTACACGGTAGAAACCGAAGAGCATATAGAAACTGAAACAATCGCCGAGCTAGGAATGGTCTTCGGTGGAGGGATTCACCGAAACATTAAAGGATTTACCGTCTTTGCGGAATACTCTCGAGTGGAATTTGGAATTGAAGATCAGTTTGCAACTTTTGGATTGATGTACAGCTTTAACTAAAGTGGGATAGATTGTAGAAAATCTAAAGTGACACAATCAGATAAAACACCTAAAGACATGAGCGACAATATAAAGTGGTACAAAGTTCTCGATAACAAGGACGAACTAAAAGACGGACGCGTGATGACCGTCGTGGCGGGTCATTCTGATCTTTGCCTCACGAATTGGAAAGGGAAGCTTACAGCCATGGACAACAAATGTCCGCATCAAGGTGGGCCGCTGGGAGAGGGCAGTATTGAAAACGGTCTCTTGCGCTGCCCATGGCACGGTTGGGATTTTTGTCCGCACGGTGGTAGCTCTGGTGATTTTGACGATGGCTTGGAGACTTTTCCGGTCAAGGTAGAAGGCAATGCGCTTTATGTGGGAATGGAAGCTGAGCCTCCGCACGAAGACACCGTAACTGATGTGATGGCGCAAACCATGGTCAATTGGGGCGTGAATCGTGTATTCGGAATGGTAGGTCACTCCAACCTTGGCTTAGCAGATGCCTTGCGAAGACAAGAGGAAAAAGGAAATTTGAAATTCATTGGGATACGACATGAAGGTGCCGCCGCTTTTGCCGCATCAGCTTATGGAAAGCTTACGGGCAAACCTGCCGCTTGCTTTGCCATTGCTGGCCCTGGAAGTACCAATATGTTTACGGGACTTTGGGACGCAAAAGTAGACCGAGCGCCCATCTTGGCCCTGACTGGACAAGTCGCTACTCAAGTAGTAGGGACAGGAAATTTTCAAGAAGTTGATTTGGTGAGAGCCTTCCAGTCGGTGGCGGAGTTTAACCAAAGAGTGGAACACCACAGCCGTCACTCTGAATTGATGGCTTTGGCTATCAAACACGCCATCCTGAAAAGAGATGTGTCTCACCTCACTTTTCCAGATCAGGTGCAAGTGCTACCTGCGGCTGGAGCAGCGGCTCAGACTCCAGAAGGCAGAATGACTCCACTTACGATCGCTCCGCCTGAGGAGAGCTTGAATGCTGCCACCGCTAAGATCACTGGATCAAAACGACCTGCCATTATCGTGGGCCACGGCGCGCGATTCCACATGGAAGCGGTTACAGTGTTTGCAGAGAAACTCAATTGCCCAATTATGACCACCTTCAAAGGAAAGGGACTCATTTCAGATACCCATCCATTGGGTTGTGGGGTTTTGGGAAGAAGTGGAACACCCATTGCTTCTTATTTTATGAATGAGGCAGATCTATTGATTGTCATCGGTGCATCCTTTAGCAATCACACAGGAATTACGCCCAAGAAACCCATTATCCAAATCGATTTTGATCCCTTGGCTATTGCCAAATTTCACAAGGTGGAAATTGGCGTTTACGGAGAAATTTCGCGGACGATGAGTTTGCTGAGCTCCGATTCAAACCCTATTGGTGAAAAGGTAAACCAAGGATCTGAAATTGCCGATCGTTGGAAAATCTGGAGAGACGAAAAGCAGAAGAGATTGGCTGACGACCGTGGCGAAGGGATCAGCTCAATAGCTGTCTTTGATGCCATGAACCACTTGGCTCCAGAAAATGCCGTGATGTGTGTGGATGTGGGTAACAATGCTTACTCATTTGGGCGTTATTTCGAAGCCAAGAACCATAGTTTCTTGATGTCGGGATACTTGGGCTCCATTGGTTTTGCTCTGCCAGCTTCTATTGGCGCTTGGGCAGCGGTAGGCGATTCCAGACCTGTCATTGCCGTTGCTGGTGATGGAGGTTTCTGTCAATACCTCGCTGAATTCACCACACTCGTGAAATACGATATTCCCGTAAAGCTGATCGTGATCAACAACAACGAATTGGGGAAAATATCCAAAGAACAAAGAGCAGGAGGCTGGGACAAGTGGGCCACCGATTTAGTCAATCCCGATTTTGCTGCTTACGCAGAAAGTTGCGGTGGGCTGGGAATCAGCGTTCAAAGGAAGGCAGATCTCGAAGGTGCTATGAAGCGCTTGTTTGCTCACAACGGGCCAGGATTGATGGAGGTAGCTGCGGATGTGAAGTTAATATAGGACTAAGGTTTGCTAAATTTCAGAGTTGAAATGAGATTATTCTTATTTTAGATATCAGCATTTTCCAAAAGCTCTAAAACATGCATTTATCCTTTGACACTCTTTCCGAAGCTTTAAATGGTTTAGCCGAGATGGGCTACACCAAGGACTTTAATTTAAAGCCCGATTGTGTCCACTGTGTTGCGGACAATATAGTATTGTCACCAAAGGATTTTAAAATTGACCACGTCTTTAGATTTGAAGGGGATAGCAATCCCGATGACTCTTCCATCTTGTATGCCATCTCTGCAATAGACGCTAGCATAAAGGGGACTATGGTTGACGCTTATGGCGCCTATTCTGATCCGATAAATGCTGAAATGATTTCCAAACTTCAGGCGACCGGTAAATGAAACCGAATACACTTAATCTCCAGTCAAATCCTGAAGTAGATTCAATTTTAAATAATTATCCTGAGCCGGTAAAGAAGCAGATGAAACAACTTCGTCAACCAGTCCTAGAAGCCGCAGACGAAATCGAAGGCCTCCAAAACACAGAAGAAACCCTCAAATGGGGCGAACCGAGTTACTTGATCAAAGACGGCAGCACGGTTCGTATGGACTGGAAAAAGAAAACACCTGATCAATACGCCATTTACTTTAAATGCACTAGTAAGCTCGTTCCCACCTTTCGCGAAATCTACCCAACCGAATTCACCTATGAGGGTAATCGAGCGCTGGTTTTCTCACTTGAAGAAGAACTTCCCGCTGAGGCTTTAAAGCATTGCATCAAAGTGGCCTTGACTTACCACAAGGTGAAGCACTTGCCGTTATTGGGGATGTAACGGATCAAGTTCTTGTCCATGGCTGCCCTTCCTTAGCTGACTTATCCTTTCCTGAGATCAACTTTCGAAACTTTGTTAAGCCGCTAGGCAACACAACTTCCTTTTAATAGATTGCACTAGGTATAGAATATCGTTTATGCAAGATCTCCACAAAGTCAATCTTTCCAAACTCCAGGCATGCGATCAGCAATGGGCGGCAATGAAGCCAGTGGGAGAGAAGCGCCTTTGCGAGAAATGCGAGAAGCATATCACCGATTTTCGGAAAATGTCGAGTCATGAGATAGCAATGACTCACGCCCAAAGCGAAGCGGCAGTATGCGGATTGTACAGTCCCGATCAATTGAGCTTGACCACTTCAAGAACCACCAAAAGGTCTTTGATTCCCGTCGCTTCCTTTGTGAGTTTGTTTGCTCTGCTATCGCCAAATGATGGGTATGGCCAAAATGCTGAAGTTAAAACTCCGGTGGAGCAAGCCCCGATAGCTCAAAGTGACGAATCCAAAGAGCTTGAGGATTCCTCCATTCAGATACCCGCTCAGCGCGATTCTATTATTATCAGCGGAAGAGCCACTTATCTAAGTGAGAAAGGTGTCGGAGAGTCCGTCCCGTTTGCGACCATTTTGGTGAAAGGAACTGAAATAGGCACCACTACCGATTTTGACGGCAACTATACCCTCGATATTTCTGCCGTACCCGATTCTCTAAATGACATCACCTTGGTCTTTAATTATGTCGGTATGACAAGGCAGGAAATAGTCGTACCCAACCGAGAGTCAAGCAATGTGAACTTCGATACCGTCACGGATGACAATATGATTGCTTACTCTGTGACTGTCAAAAAGGCTCCCCTTCACAAGCGGGTATGGTGGAAGATGTCCCAGCCTTTCAAAAAGTAGCGAAGTTCTTTTTCTGTTGAAGTCATGGTCGATAAGTTCTCATCTATGAAAAATGGGACAAGTCCGCTCAAGCTTTATCTTTGGCATCCTCTAATGCTAAAGATAAACCCCATGTCAAAGACCATCATCCGCAATGCAGTTATCGTAAACGAAGGACACCTAACTCAGACTGATATTTTGATTGAAGGCGAGCTGATCGCCAAAATTAGTGACGTGGGAGAAGTGGCTGGTGCCAAGGAAATCGATGCCCGTGGCAAATTGCTCTTCCCTGGTGTGATCGACGGACAGGTACATTTTCGCGATCCTGGACTTACCCACAAGGCTGATCTTTATACCGAGAGCCGAGCGGCAGTAGCTGGAGGAACCACTTCGTTTATCGATATGCCCAACACGGTTCCAAATGTGTTGAACATGGAATTGCTCGAAGAGAAATATGAGATCGCCAAAGGAAAATCTTTGGCTAATTACGGTTTTTGGCTCGGCGTGAATGCCGATAACCTCGATTTGGTTTTGGACACCGATGTTTCGGGTTTGTTGGCCGTTTCTGACGACGGACTCTACTTTACCAAGAAGGGAAACCTTTTAGCCGATAGCCCTGAAATTATGGAGAAGCTGTTTGCCAATTGTCCAGCCATCATCACTATTCACTCAGAGCGTGAAGAGATTATCGAGAAGAACGAAGAGAAGTACCGCGCCGAATACGGCGATGACGTGCCCGTAAAGTTTCACCCGATCATTCGCAGCGTGGAAGCGTGTTATTCCAGCACAGTGCGCGCCTTGGAAATTGCCAAGAAGTACAATACTCGCCTTCACATCTTGCACTTGAGCACAGCCAAAGAGACCGATCTATTTCGCAACGATATTCCCCTAGCGGAAAAGAATATTACCACAGAGGTATGTGTGCACCACCTCTGGTTTTGCGATGAAGACTACGAGCGACTGGGAAAGAAAATCAAGTGGAATCCTGCGATTAAATCCAAAGAAAATCGAGAAGGTTTGCTCGAAGCCTTAATCGATGGGCGCATTGACTTGATCACTACCGATCATGCCCCCCACACTTGGGAAGAAAAAGACAAGCCCTATTTTCAATCGATGTCGGGTGCGCCTTTGGTCCAACATGCTTTGGTCGCAATGCTCGAGTTTGTGCATCAAGGCAAACTTTCGTATGAACTGTTGGCCGAGAAGATGTGTCACAATCCCGCCATTCTATACAGCATCAAAAAGCGAGGTTTCATTCGCGAAGGTTATTACGCCGATCTCACCTTGGTCGATATCAATCGCCCATGGACGGTAAGCCCAGAAAACATCCTTTACAAATGCGGTTGGTCTCCTTTGGAAGGAACCACCTTCCACTCAGCGGTAACAAACACATGGGTCAATGGCCATATGGTTTATGATGAGGGAGAGTTTGATGAGAGCAGAAGAGGGATGAGGTTGGAGAAAATTCCGCAATAAGCGCTTCGTGCCAATGCTGGATTCAGTTTTCACCGCTCCTCAAATAAACTGGTCATATGCCAAAAGGCATTCGTTCAACGGATAGTGGCGTGGTCGATTTCCTATCCATTACATGCTCACTGCACATACTTCGGTTGCCGAGAAAACTCTTTTCTATCACCGCATTAAACCGCAAGGCATTCGACTGGAAGCAGGAGTCTTGGTGAAGGATCGAATCAACCCTAGGTTGTCCTACTTCGAAGCCACTCAAGGCAGGAGGCTACCCATGCTCGATAAGGCGCAGTGGCGGTTTGGGATGGATTATTGCTTGGCGCGGTAAGTGACAAAGAGTCGAATGGTGAAATCTTCTCATAAATAACTGTAGATGAGCGGTTAAAAAGTTATTCAAAATGGTTAAACGAATCCCTTTGCGATGTAGTATTGGCGTGCTTATTAAAGCAAAGATCCTATGAAATTATTGAGATGATTCATCCTGATACAGAACTTAAGTTCATTAGCAACGAGGTAGGATATGGGGTAGTCGCTACTTCATTAATTCCAGCGGGTACCATTACTTGGGTACTCGATAAACTGGACCGTGAATTCAGCCCGATGGATTTCGAATCGTTAGAGCCGCTTTACCAAAACATTCTCGACACATACACCTTTCGCAATTGCAAAGGGAATTTGATCTTGTGCTGGGATAATGGGAGATTTGTGAATCATAGTTTCAATTCGAATTGTCTCACTACAGCATATGACTTTGAAGTAGCCATTCGCGACATTCAGCCTGGAGAGCAACTAACCGATGATTACGGCTATCTCAACATTGCATTACCCTTTCGAGGCATCGATGAAGGGACCAAACGAAAAGTGGTGTACCCCGATGATTTGGTCAAGTACCACAAAGTTTGGGATAAAAAGATTCAGAAAGTGTTTAATCGAATTATCGGAATCGATCAACCATTGCGTCCCATTTTGGCCGATGAAATTTGGAATAAAGTAAGTGCCATTTGCAAGGGAGAAGCTGACATAGAGTCCATACTTCTGAATTATTTTGATAAGAAATAAGAATCAGTAGTTTCTATATCAGGATGATAGTCTCGTCCTATTCTTAAGGATTCAGAGTTTAACTATTCCTTCTTTCAACGCTCGAATTACCATGCCGACTCTCGTATTCACATCGAGCTTTTCGAAGACCTTCGCTCGGTATCCGTCAATGGTTTTTTCGCTTACTCCCATTTTGGTAGCGACTGCTTTGTAAGGCAATTCTGAAGTGGCGTGTTGAATGAACTCCAATTCTTTATCGTTTAAGGATTGAACATCCTTAAAACCAGAATCCGTTCCACGTAAAATGAGAAGCATTTGTTCCATTTGTCCTTCCTTGAAATAATGGCCTGAGTGGATCAATTTATCTATTGCATTCTGCACCTCCTCTGGGCTAGTATTTTTATTCAAAAAGCCATCAATTCCCGATTTAACCAAACGCATAAAATCCGTTCTTCCATCAAGCATTGTTAAGGCGAGGATCATAATTTCAGGATATTTGTCCTTCACCCTCATCGTTGCTGCCGCTCCATTCATTAGAGGCATCTCCGAATCCATGATTATGATGTGAGGGTTTTCGTGCTCTTGTAGCTTTTTCATCAAATCCACCCCATTATCAGCTTCGAAAATAACCTTGTAAGGCGATCCCCATTCCTTAATCATACTCACTATGCCTTCCCTAAAAAGGCGGTGGTCGTCTACTACGCCAATCTTAATCGTCGTCATTTAGTTTTGATTTGAGAAGTTCTATTGATAGAATGGTTCCTTTTGGTATTCGATTAGAGATGGAAAAATCAGCGCCCAAAAGGGATGCTCGTGACTGTATATTTTTCAATCCTATCCCGTCCTTTTTCTTATTTACATCTGGTAAGCCAATGCCATTGTCTTCGACGGTGAGCATTACACGATCCAATTCCTCTTTCACTTGGATGATGAGCTCGCTTGCTTGTGAATGCTTGAGCACATTGCTCAGTGCCTCTTGGAAGATACGGTAAAGTAAAATGGCCTTATCGCCTGTGATGTCCAGTATGGGAGCATTCATGGAGAATTTTACTTCGAGACCTTCTAAGTTATTCAGTCTGCGCACGTCTTGTTTGATCTGGTCAGAGAGACTTTGCCGCAACTGAATGCCTTCATTCAATTCATGCGAGAGGTTTCGCATTTCATCAATCAGCTTGTCCATCAGTACAATGGATTGATCGACTTTCTCAGGTTTGCTATGTCCCGATCTTATACCCGCCAAGTTGATTCTGGTTAAAGAAGCTATTTGGCCCAGGTTGTCGTGCAACTCCTTTCCTACGTCTTGCAATGTCTTTTCCCTTATCTCTACTTCGGCCTGAAGGATTTCCTGCCTGAAGCGTTGTTTTTCGATGGTGAACTTGAGCTGTGCTTTGCGGTACTGTACAGCGAATAACACGATGAATCCCGCTAAGAATAGAAACAGCAATGTTCCAAATACCAGTATAAACTCTTCGCTCTGCATTCCTCCTTAAGTGAACTGCGGTTCGTCGAATATAAGAAGTCTGAGCAGATGAGAGGTTTGATTTATAGGGAATCTCAAAAGTCGTAGAAAACTAAATTGGAAAACGACTCCTTTGATGTAAGGGGTGATTCCCTTAGAAAAAATAGGGTTTTCCCTTAAAACGAATAGGGTTTTTCCTTAGAAATCATAGGGTTTTACCTGTAGCCTATCCGAATCATCGAGATTATCTTTAAGACAAGAGAATTACCCAACGGAATTGCTAGCTAACCACAACTTTTACCTAGGGCTATGAGACCAGGACTTGTGAGACCAAGTTCTAAGAACCCCTTCGATTCATTGAAGGGGTTCTTCTTGTGGAATACTTTTGTGTTTGGAAAAAGCCAAATCATATTCATTCACTCTTAATCCGTGGGTCGTTTCATATTGAGCCACATAGCAATAAAGAGTGAAACGTATAAATAATAGTTCATTCCCCTGATGAGATTTACGGCCCAGGTCGGCATATAGACTCCCGTTTCATGCCATTGGGCCAAGTAGTGATCTTGCAAAGCAAAGGAGAAAAAAGTACTGGCATAAAAGAAAAGGGTTGATGTATTAAACCAGAACAAGCCTTGCTTTAACAGTGGTGTTGGGCTAGGTCGTCTCATCATATTGTAAAACGTGACGAGCGAACCAAAAACAAATGCCACTGCTCCTACCGATGAGGTATTTGATGGGTTTTCGCGTATGTCTTGAAACCAAATAAGGTTGGCTAACGCATAGCCTGCAAGTATAATGCCTGTCCACAGAAATCCGTTCGCAACTCTCTTGTTCACAATGAATTTTGAAAAGGTATATCCATAAGCAACAAAGTGCAGCAAGTTTACAAAGTGAGTTCCGGGAGCACCTGTTTCAATGGCAATTGCCAAGCAACTCCCAAGCAATTCAAAGAACAGGCTGATCGAGACAATCAACCAAATTCCTCTACCGGCAGGTGAAAGCTTCTTGACGTTCCAAAGACCGAAGACGAACCCTGAAATGAGTATGAGGTAATAAGCCCCAATTCCGCGATAAACGAAATACGATAAAAAATCATCGGAACTTATCAGATTAAAAGGAACGCTCATTGTCTACCTGTATTATAGGAACGAAAATGCGGAGCAAATAAGGTAAGTCGTAAAGATAAAATTTGAGTTATTTTTCTCATTAATCGCTTGCATCGATTAGCACTTTCCTCGCCTTGTCATGATACCCAGCTCGTTTATTCAATAGTTGATTTGTGTTCTTTGCTTAGGGGGTGATAACTGGAGCGGGCGGACTTTTTGGAAAATTATCTAAAATGGTACTGTGAATGATTGCGTCATCTTTCACACCTGCCATTACCACTGTGTAAGTCTGTTTTGCGGGATCTGACGGAAAGGTCAAATTGCCACCGGCATCTCTACCTGTCGCGTTAATCGCAAAAAAGAGTCGAATCGAATCGCATGGTACCCCAACGAAAACCTGAAGGGCGGACTTTGAAAAGCTTAGTTCATCCATTTGGATCAGTTGTCCTTGGCTATCCTCCGTACCAACAATAGGTCTAGGAAAACGGCGGTATTCATTGATCATCTGTTTCGCATCGGTATATGGAATACTGTGTGCATTTGTGTT
The DNA here is from genome assembly GCA_047632755.1 of Cryomorphaceae bacterium. Taxonomy (GTDB): domain Bacteria; phylum Bacteroidota; class Bacteroidia; order Flavobacteriales_D; family Cryomorphaceae; genus JAKVAV01. The sequence goes on along the minus strand of JBLIDT010000041.1, from coordinate 5,621 downwards.
CGCCATAGTGTGGTTGTTTTGAAGTTGAAGACTAAGTAATAAACTTTTTTCTCTCTCAGCACATCTCTTTTGTATTTATAGGTGTTTTCCTGAAATTCTAAAGGAATCACCCCCTCGATTTGCGGAAAAACCCTCAAAGACTTTGTTGAATATTGGTTACATTGTGTTATCAATCAACTCCCTTTAACCAAAACTCTCTCTAACCATGCCCTTCCAAACCTAATCGATTTCTGCGCATCTAGCACTTTTAGGAGAGCAGCTTGAACAAGCCAGAAAAATACTTCTATTGAGAATCAATCATCCAGTTGATTGATTTTATCTGTTTGATTTGGTGCTTGCAATTTTGGAATTTCTAAACCTCTGAGATTATGAAAGTCATCTTTACAGCTGACGATTTTGGTGTATACGATCAAATCGACAATGCGGTAATAACTGCCGTTGAAGCAGGAAAAATAAACAGCGTGGCCGTTTTCGCGAATGGATTCGGATTGAAGAAAAAAATCGAAAGATTGGAAGCTGCCGCCAAAAGAGGGGGCGTGAATTTGGAGGTTGGTTGCCACCTTACAACTTGCTCGGGAAGCCCTTTAACGAAAGTAACCAAGAACTTTGTGGACGGTAAAGTTTTCAAGCCTTACAATAGGGTGCGACGATCTAGCCTCGAAGAAAAGCCGAAGGAATTAGAGAGCCTGTACTTGGAGCTTGAAGCCCAAATTAAGGCTCTGCAAAGCATCACCGAAGTGAGTCATCTGACTTGCCACAACAATACACTATCGTGGTTTGAAGATTACTTTGAGGTTTACCTCAAGGTGGCTAAGGATTTCGGTCTCCCCATTCGGTCGCCACTTTTTGTTCCCGAAGATCAGTTTGATCGATACCAAAAGGCAATGGGCCTGCTCAACTACGGACTTGCAGGCAAGAAAAGAACACGCTTATTGTACAGAGACTGGCGCGAGAGCTATCGACAGAAGTATCCAGGTATTGTTAAAAAATATGGAGTGGTTCATCCGACTATTCTATTTTCAGGTCACTATGGACCGCCGCCGCTCATCGCCTTAAATGAGGGTGATTTGGAAGGAGAGTTGGTGCGAAAGAAAGCCGCCATGGCCGAGGTTTTCAATATACACGTGCAGGAGCACAGAACAGTGGAAGTGGTATTTCACTTAATAGTGCACAACATGGCGAAGCGAAAAAAATTCAAGGGCTTACTGAAAAAAGGCTGGTATTCGGGTGTCAATCACAAATATGTGGACGGCCGCATTACGGAGATGAGATCACTAATGGCCCTGAACAGACCCGATGAAGTTCAATTTGAATCATGGAAAAATTTAAAATAGTATTATGGCAAAGCGCGATAAAGTAAGAATATTATCCATCGATGGTGGAGGAATAAGAGGGGTGATCCCCGCGCAGGTGCTCGTTTATATGGAGCAAAGAATCCAAGCAGTGAAAGGCCCTGAAGCTCGTCTGGTAGACTACATTGATATGATCGTCGGCACCAGCACAGGAGCTATTCTGGGTGCCATCCTCTTGGTGCCTGGAGAAAATGGCAGACCAAAATACACCGCACAGGATGCCATGGATTTCTACGTGAAACATGGAGAGACTATTTTCAACAAGTCGATCAAGCGAAAGTCAATGCTCTCGCGAATGTTTAAAGCTTCAAAATTCAGTGCGGAAAACCTCGAGAATCTGTTTATACAGAAATTGGGTTTGGTAAGGCTGAGTGAATTGATGAAGCCTTGTATTATCACCTCTTACAACCTCACGTATCGCTCGGCTCTATTTTTCAATAGCAGGGAGAAAAAACCTGAAGAGGGAGACTATTATGTGAAAGATGTTCTCAGATCTACTTCTGCAGCGCCCACTTATTTTGATCCAGCTCACATCTATTCAATAGGAGGCAAGAGCAATGATAAGATGGTAAATGTCGACGGTGGAGTCTTTGCCAATAATCCTTCTATGTGCGCTTACGCTGAAGGTCGAAAAACGCACTTTTCAGATTGGGAGGACAAAGAAGATCCCACAAAGAAATTTCCAACGGCAAAGAATATGTTCTTGCTATCGCTTGGCACGGGTGGTGGTCGACCCGAACTCGGTTTGACCTCTGATGCCCACAAATGGGGATTGCTGGACTGGGCAAAAAAGACACCCGAAATCATGATGGATGGTGGCCTGGATATGGTGAATCACCAAGTAGCACTTTTATTTGATTCGCTCAGTAGTGAAAATGACCGCAAGAATTTTAAGCGAATAGATTTCCCCAAATTGCCCGAAGGCCAAAAACCTCCTTACGACTCTGATATGTCCAATGCCGATAGGGGTAATATTGAGAAACTCGTGGCAAGTGGGTTCACCACTATTAAATCTGCCAATGAACCATCAGTAGACGCACACACCTTAGATGCCTATGTAGACCTCCTGATGGAAGTCGACTGAGGGTTAATCAGAAACCAATTGAGATTAAAAGAAGTGAATTAAATCAAATGCAATGAAGAAGGTATCTGCCCCAGCAATGGTGATTTATGTCATCTTGGCCTTGGTGGTCGGGAGGTACCTTTACTATTCACAATATTATATCCCTCACAAAGAAGCTATTCTGATCAATAAGGGTGTGAGAACCATGGCAAGTATACAAGAAGGAATTTCCAGTAAAGAAGATTTTCTAGAGTCTTTTATGGACCAACGTTTAAGCGCAGATGATTTCCTAAAGGTGATTGCCCTCCAAGACAAACAGAGTGCACTTGCTAGGCCCAGCTATATTTGGATAGATGAAAAAAAGTGAGTTGTCGAGAGATTGACTCACTAGAGTATGATGCGCAGAAAGCAATTATAACCAATCACCTAAAGCCTATGAAGATTCATGCGGCAAACTGGATAGATCCGATTCCGAGGGTAGTTTTTGAGCCAGGGGTTTATTCTGAAAAGCCCTTTCTCGCAATTAAAAACGTTCGATCACAAGTAAGTGATTCATTATCGAAGGCCTTGTAAATTCAGAATCAACTGGAGTATGACCAGACCGAACAAGAGATAAAACAGAAGGGAAAAGCATTGAAATCCTTACTGAAAAAAGCGAAGGAGACATTTTTTGTAATGGGAGGAGAGGGATATGGCTATCCCCCAAATTTTTCTTCGACATCTAAACCGAAAAGGAAAGATCGAAATACTGAAGACCAATTTTTTGAAACAAAAGATGTTGTAGTGGAAGAGAAGGTGGTTGCCACAATCGCTTTGGATAAATTGCTGCAGGATGTGATGGAGAATGAGATTTCCCAATGTGTGGTTGTCCATTCAGCAGATACCAACAGTCTCTTTTACAGCAGCGAGCCACGCTTGATCAGTCCGATCCGAAAGTTTGAATGCGAAAAGGGTGATTCCATAACCACCAGATTTGGTATTAATATTTTCAACGGAAAATAAAACTAAAAAAGGAAGAGAAATTGTCGACCGAATACAATGGAATTTTTCAGGAAAAGAACATAGATGAGTTGAAAAATCTCGAGAATGACAATCCTACAGCCTCAGTTGATGAGGAGCCCTCGTCCATTGAAAAAGAAGTGCAGAAGGTGCCAGGGAAGAGAAAAAAGGAGATGATCTCCGATTCAACCACTGCGCCGTCTGAAATCGAAGAAGTGGAAATGGATTCTACGCTGTCTAATTTGGATTCAGCTCATGTTGACAAATCTCTACTTAAAGAAGCTGAAGAAATAGAAAATACGAAACCAGACGATTCTTCGTCAAGGTTTGATTCTAATTTACTTTTTCCTTTTTAGCCTCTTACTGCTTTATGGTTTGGTGCGTCTCTTTTTAAATCGAATTGTCTTCAATATTTCGGATGAGTTGCAGGGTGGGAGAGTGCGCGCTTACAGCGTTACTGATAGTTTGGAAAAATATCAAGCGCATAAAATTGAGACGAATTTGCCGCTTCGTTTATTTTTGGTGGGAATACCGCGTTCGAAGCGAACCATGATTCTTTCGAAACTTAAGCTAGAAAGAACGGATCTTGGATTTGTTGACTTTGGTAGAAACACCTCCTTCCTAGATGAGGAGTAAAGCACTGCGAACATTTCTCAGGAACTGACTCTAGCCAAAGCCATTGTTATTCGCTTTTGGTTTCCCGAAGCCGTTTCGTACGAATACCTGAATCGCCTTAGAAAACTAACGCTACATGGAAGAACCCGAATTGTTCTCCAAAGGGAGTGTTATTCTTTTGGATCTCACCATTACCCAGATTGAGGATAAGTGGTACGAGATGAATTCGAATGCCCAATCGACATTGGCCGCTAAAGAAGTGATGATTTACCCGAAGGAATGGTTTAGAAGCTACCGCGAATTCATACTGCCCATAGAGAAGGAACGGTTTGGCGACAGTGCCGCCATCAATGGACAAATTGGTTTTAATGATGCCTACGATGATTACTTGAACAAGAGTTATTACTCACCGATTTATTTCAGCATCTGGCATTCCCTTTCGGTAAAAGAGCGTTTCATCGTTTACGATCTAGCCGAAGATTGATTAATGATTGCACGCGACAGTTTTCTATTGATGAAGTTGAAGCGAAAAGGAATTCTTAGCTACAACCGCAATACCTATCGCATGGAGCTATTTCACCGAAGCTTCAACCTCTTTGTAAAAAAAAAAACGGGGTCTCCACCGAAGAGATCATGAACATAGAGCGATACTCAAAAAAGAATGGTAGATGGGGTCAAATTCGTTTGGCACTGCTTCTGCTTATTCTTGCTATGCTTCTCTTTATTTATGAATTGATGCCAAACATGTTCAATGCCTTAGCAGGAGCTATTGGTGTAGTTGCGAGTTTCTCTGGATTGGTAAGCCAGCTTTCTGGTAAAGTCAACTTACCGCAGTTCGGCAAGCTCTTTGGTGTGAATAAGGGATCGGAAGGATAGTGATTATTTAGCTTTTCTAGTAAATTGAATGGTCAAGGACTAGTCAATCGAGCCCTAAAACCTATTGTGGTATTTATGCTTTGAGGAGCTTTTGGTTCCTTGGGTATCCAAAATATAAACCAGTAGAGAGTTTCATTTTAAAATCAGTGAACTAAAGTAAGGAGCAGAGCCTAATTTTATTCCCAGCATCAACCGCGAAATACTAAAACGGATGCCATTTCCCGATGAGGTGGAGGCAGCAGAATGGGTGAGATTGCTAAAGCAGCGTTGTGGCCTTATCCCAGTCAGTTTTTTCATTTTTAAGAATTATAGTCAAACTCATTCTTATTTCACCATAAGAAACAACTTCGTCCAGGTTTTCAAAAATGGGCTTCAACTCTGTTTCTCGATTCAAGTCGTTGAACGCAATACGTACTTTATTCACCACCTCTTTCTCTACCATTTTCTCTAAGGCCACTTCCTTTCCTTCGGTATATAATTGAGATAGGTGCGAATAAATTGTGGTGATTTGCAAATCTCTTTTTGCGGCAATCTCTTCGGGGTTCAGTCCTTCTTTGTACAATACAAAAGTGTCCAAGGTAATTGGAACTTTTTTTGGTTTTGCCAAAGTTTTAAACTTCCTGATCACCTCCATAAACTCCTCGCCGTACTTTTCCATTTTGTTCATTCCCACCCCGGATATCGCGAGAAACGCATTTTCTGTCACGGGCAGATCA
>JBLIDT010000040.1:0-23300 GCA_047632755.1 Cryomorphaceae bacterium | reverse complement strand
CCATATTCAGGTGAATCAAATCATCCTGACGGTAAAATCGGTAGTCCCTTAACTCGTCCATCACCAGCTCGTAGATTGGGAGATAAGTGCAATTAGGGAAGGCGGCTTCAAGATTTTCACACAGTTTTATAAGACGTGCCTTCGAGCGTTGGTTTTGCACAGCTCCATGTCTGAGGTGCCGAATGGGCGATACGGTTAGAATGATTTCAATATGCGGGTTGACTGACTTAATTTTCTCGATAGCAGCGGCCATTTTTGCTGTCATCCTCTCCTCAGAAAGCATCACTTTGCTAAAATCGGCAGAGGGCAGGCGGTGGCAGTTATTCACCACTTTTTTCGTTTTATGCCACTCGAAGGCGATGGATGTCCCGAAGGTGAGAAATAGGAAATCGGCTGATTTCAGTTCCTTTTGCAGCAGCCTTCTTTTGCCATTCGCGTCATTCAAAAATTCCTGGGTAGACGACTTATTCAATGAGCTGTGAAAATCAGGGTGAAAGAATGATCCATTACTTTCTAGGATGTGCTCTTCGTTCAATTCCCTTTTTTCGAGTGAATCCGTGATTTGATCGGCTATGCAGAAAGGATTATAAGTGATGCCAAAAGGATTGACGTAACTCATGAACTTGAGATCATTCAGCCACCCGCCAATTTCTTCTGTAGAGCAACGCCCAATAAAAATCAATTTCGATTCATAATCGATCAGTTTTCTGGCATCGGAAAAGGGTACTTGGGTGAATAAATTCATTTCCCCAGGAAAAGAAAAAGCCATCACTTGCGGTTAGTGAACTTATTTGATTTTAATTCTTGATTTTTCGTGACTGCAAGGGGTAACTTGTCTTTACGATCCCATTAACAATTCTTTGATGGGTGATTTATATAATTGTCGAATTGAACCATTTTCTTATCGTTAACTTTGCGGTAGCCTACGCATTTATGGGAGAAAAAAGGATTGTCTTAAGAACTTCACAGCTTTCACATCGCTACTCTTCCGAGGAAAAATTGTCCTTTCCAGACCTTGCTTGCACGAAAGGTCAGCACCTTTTAATTTCTGGGAAATCGGGTGTGGGTAAAACCACTTTATTGCATCTGCTGGGTGGTCTCAGTTCCATTCAATCTGGTAAAATTTGGATTGAAGAACAAGAGATGTCGGCCATGTCCAAAAGCGAAAGGGACGCCTTTAGAGGAAGGCACATCGGGTTCATCTTTCAGCAAGCTTCATTTATTCAAGCACTAAATGTGTTGGACAATGTTTTGGCATCGCAGTATTTCGGTGCGAAAAAGGTAGACGTTGACTTTGCCATGAGGCTCTTAGCAGAATTGGGGATTGAAAGATTTGCCAAAAGGAAAACAAACGAGCTAAGTGGGGGAGAGCGTCAACGCTTGGCAATTGCTAGAGCCCTGTCCACATCTCCCGACTTGGTTTTAGCTGATGAACCTACTTCAAGCCTGGATGATGAGAATGCTCTAAAAGTTCTGCATCTATTGGTGAGTGAGGCGGAGAAAAACGATGCTACATTGGTTATCGTGACCCATGACAATCGATTGAAGTCCAAATTTGAAAACCAAGTAGAGCTATGAATTTGGTCAAGATCAGCTTAAAGAATATCACAAGTAAGCCCCACCCGGCTATTCTAACGCTAATCATGCTCACGATGGGAGTGGCTCTAGCTTCGTTGTTGGTGCTAGTGGGCGGTGCTTTAGATGAAGGGTTCAAGAAAAATATTCGCGGAGTGGATATGGTAGTGGGGGCAAAAGGCAGTCCGCTTCAACTTATTCTATCGGCGGTTTATCAAATTGATAATCCTACTGGAAATATTCCTTTGGAAGAGGCGGAGCAATTGGCCAATAATCGGCTGGTAGAGTCGACGATCCAGCTTTCTTATGGCGATAGCTACAAAGGGAGAAGAATAATCGGAACATCCCATGACTACATTGAGCTATACGATGCTGAACTCTTGGCGGGTCAGCTTTATGAAGCGCCTTTTGAGGCAGTAGTTGGATCCATCGTAGCCAGTGAGAATAGCTTAGAAGTGGGCGATGAGTTTTACAGTGCTCATGGCGCAGATGAGGGAGCCGAAACCCATGAAGATCATCCCTTTCTAATCAAAGGGGTTCTCAAGCCATCTGGTTCTGTTTTGGATAAATTGATCCTTACCCAGCCAGAGAGCATTTGGGAAGTTCATTCCCACGAAGGAGATTCTTCCAAAAAGGAAATTACCGCCATGCTGGTAAAGTTCAAAAACAAAATGGGCATGATTAGCTTGCCGCGAATGGTGAATCAAAAAACCTCCATGCAAGCCGCTCTTCCAGCCATTGAGGTCAACCGATTGTTTGAATTATTTGCCATTGGAATATCGACGCTGCGAATTGTAGCTCTTTCGGTTCTTCTGTTGGGAGCGATCAGCATTTTCGTGTCAATGGTTAATTCATTGAAGGATCGAGTTTTTGAGCTGGCCCTCATCCGCTCAATGGGTGCGACCCGAACCCAAGTATTCCTAATGATTATGATAGAAGCCCTGCTGTTGAGTGTTGTCGGGATCGTTTTTGGTCTGGTAGTTTCTCACACGGGAATTTTGGCTTTGAACGATTACGCGAGTGATCAATTCGGAATTTCCATTTCGTTCTTGAAGGTGTCTTCGGCCGAGTGGATTATTATAGGTATTACCTTATTGCTCTCTCTTTTGGCAGCATTGTTGCCAGCCTTAAGGACTGTTAAAATTGATGTTTCAAAAGTACTTTCATCTCATGTTAAATAAGACTCTAGTCGTTATTGTTTGCCTGTTTTCTATGCTTTCGATGAGCGCACAAACAGAATTGTCATGGACAAATTTGATGGACATCACTTTTAAAGATGTCTACCTGGAGTCAGATGATATGTATGTGTACTATCCACTTTTCAAGGAGAAACAAAAATCTCTGGACGGTCAAGAGGTAGCCATCACTGGTTATATTATACCAGTGGATGTCGAGTTAAACCAATACGTTCTGTCTGCATTTCCCTTCAGCGCGTGTTTCTTTTGCGGAAACGCAGGCCCTGAATCAGTAATGGCTATTTATTTTGCTTCGCCTGATCAATCCTTTAAAACTGACCAAAGAATTACTCTAAGCGGAATCTTAGAGTTGAATGATACCAACGTCGACGAGTTGGTATACGTTCTTCGGAATGTAAAAGTGAAAGACTGACCTTTTAGGAAATCTTATTGAGCTTTCGCCGCTTATCAATTTGGTTATGGATCCAATTCTGAATTGGAATAATTTCGTCTGAAAGTGGGGTCCATCTAAGTGACGGGCTATCGCTTTCTAGCTTTTCTAGTTGCTTTCCGTTCAAAGTCAAAAATCTTTGAAAATCGTAACCAGTTGATTTAATTTGATTGAAGACGGTAATTATTAGCCTCTCTCTCTCCGTCATGTTATTCTTTTTCATTTTTGACAAATTCTCGAGAGCTTTGTTGCAGTAATTCTTACCTGTTCTTTTTTTCGATTCTTGAATATCACAACCCGCAATAAACAGATAGACATTTCTGTGAAACCGTTCCCTTTCTGAAGTGTCTCCAATGGCTTCAATCTCAGCTATTAAAACCTCGGCAGCTTTGGCAGATTGATTTTTTGAGATAAGCCAAATGGCTTTTGTAAAGTGATAAAATGCAGATGCATAAGGAACTCTGGATGTATAGAATGAGGAAATCCGTTTTTCGATTTCTTCCTCCAACGAATCGAGGTTTGATTCATAAAAGTCGAGTAAAACTAAATTTTTCCGATTGGTGTAGCTTTCATAAGTGTCATTCTTGACGAGCTTATCCGCTAAACTAAAACTAATACGAGCTGCTTGAAAATCTCTTAACATGACCTGAGTTTTTCCTATTTCAGTTTTCAGCTCGCTTACACCTTGGTTTGATTGTAGAGGAGGACTATAAAGTCTGTTTTCTACAAGTGCGTTCATGAGCTCAATTGCAGCTTGATACTTTTCGTTATTGAGCAAAAAAGATACTTCTGCCATCGCTCTTAGAAACCCAATGGTTGCAGATCTTGATTTGGTCTCCAACTCTTTAAGTTTTGTCATGCGCTCTTGCTGACTCTCGATTTTATCGTCTTCTCGTTTGAGGTGAAACAAGAATTCTGAGTAGATATTTCTAGCTTGGTGGAGGTAGAGGTTTAATTCATTGGCATGATCTATTTCAGCCTCATAGCGACTGATAGTTCTATATGCTCGATAAGTAGCGTAAGAGACTTTCAGCAGTTCTTTAGCCTCTAGTAGTTGATCGAATAGTTCATATTTTTCCGCTCTATTTTCTACTTCATTGAGCAATTTTTCGGCTATGTCGCGCTCTCCTCTGGATAGAAAAATTTTGGACTGTTCAATTCGTTTCTGATTGATTGACCTATTTCGAAATTGATTGCTGTACTCACCAGGACGATCAATGTTCTGCGTCAACGTCAAGCATTCCAGTACGATATCCTTTGTCCTAAGAATGAATAAATTTTGTTGAAGTTTTGGCTTCTTATCGATTTTGAGAGCCTTAGTGGCTTGTAATCTGGTAATATTGGGATCAGACTCAATCAAATCAATTAAGCCTCCAATTTCTTTGAAGTCCTTGTGCGACCTATTCTGGAAGGCCTTGGTATATATTGAGATAGTTTCTTTTTCATTCCGATTTAAAGCGGAATAAATAGAAACCAATTCAGAAAATCTATCCTGTTTGATCATTAAAAGTAGATGGGTGTAGAGCAAAAATACTAAAAAACTTCGCCCTCTAATTATCAAAATTGAAAGAGGGGAGTCAAAATGGCCCCCCTCTTTCAATTTTGATAATAATTATTGAGTGATTTTCACATTAATTTCAGCCTACTCTACGATGAGTTTTTTAGTTTCATTCAGCGTCTCAGAAGAGATCTGAATGAAGTAAATTCCTGGCGCTAAATTTCCGTAGTTCAATTGATAAATATCCGCGTTTACAGTGTAAAGATCTGTCTGCAATAATTTAGCCGATATGTTGAAGAGTCTAAGTTCTGTTCTAAGACTATTCATGCTTTCGGGTATCCTTAAGAAAACAGATCCATCGCTTGATGGATTTGGATACATGAAGACATCATCAGAATTCTGAATATGGTTGTTGAAAATCGATACAGGGTCACTGAAGGCAAACTGTCCGTCAAAATCAACTTGCTTCAGTCTGTAATAAGATAATCCATCCAAAGGATCTCTATCTCTCTCACTGTAGCTCAATAAACTATTTGAGTTTCCCGCGCCCGTGACTGTCAAGATGGGTTTCCAGTCCAAATTTTCGTTAGCTCTTTCTACTACAAAATAATCGTTGTTTAATTCCGTGGCAGTTTTCCAATCAAGGTCTACAAAAGTTCCTTTGAGTTCTGCATCGAAGGAAATAAGCTCAATGGGCAGAGGAGCTAAGAAGTAATTACTGGTATTGCCTAGGGTAACATACATGCCGTTGGTAATGGGAACGTTTTGAAATTTCGCCACATTCCCACCAGGAAGCCCTGCACTTGGAGAGTTGAGATTATAGATATTAGCATTGCTAAAATCTTGCGGATCTGCATTCGAATGCGTCAATAATTTCAATAGGTTGAAATCTTGAGAGATTTGACTAGCACTATCCGAAGCACTGAAATTTACCTGAATGTTGGCGGTAGCCACATCCCCACTTTCGTAAATCTTCCATACTTGACCAGATCGTTCTTGAATAGGGTCGGGTAAAACACTGAATGGATTGGAGGTATTGCTGTATGGCCATGTATTCGTAAACGTTTCATTATTGTGCCCCCACATTATATAGCTGTTGGCAGAGTTGAATGTCGGATTGTTCACTCTAAAAATGGCAGACGGTCCAGAAGCGTCCGTATGGGCAGATCCGTCACCAGCTTGACCCAGTCCTGCAATTTGATTGCTGAAAAGATCTTGCTCGGGATCCGATAAATCCCATATTTGTGGCGTGCCACTTCCTGTTAGAGTTATATTGTATTTTCCCGAGAGATAGTTTTCCAAGATAACTCTTCGAGCTTGGGTCATTTCAGGCTCATGGAAGGAGATAAATTCAGCAATCTTTCCGTCAAATGCACATCTTCCATCCGAACTTGTACCGTTGGCGAAATGGAATCGCGTATTGTCATTTACTGCTCCAAGACCTATTCGACCAGGATGACCCCAAAGTCGTCCAACTCCGAATTGATTGTACCCTGCAGATGTGCTGCTTGGTGTACCTTTTTCTCCATTGACATAAATAGTCAATGGCTCACTTGAAAAATTGTCATAGATGCATGAAACCACATAATTCTGTCCTTCTGTGAGTTCCTGGGAAAAAGCATGAACACTATTTGATTTGTTTCCATTGTTTCCCCAGGGAGCTTGATTTCCTTCAATAGTATCTGTTGTGGCACTGTTGTCCTCCCCATCATTGTCACTATTGTTCCATGCATGAAAATAGAGACGTCTGCGATGTAAGTATATCGAGACACCTCTTGCTCCTCCGCCCTGTTCATATAGCAAGCGCGCATTTTCCGTCGTAGGATCATCAGCGGAAGTAGTAGCGGTAGGGAGTACATCTGGGCTAAAGACAAAGAAATAGGCTAGCTTGTCAACAGTTCCTGAAGTATTAACTCTTTGGTCATTTTCAATTTCATAAAAATCAGCAGAGCCTGGCATGGAATTCCCATTAAAGTCAAGTGCGTTTTGACCGTTGATAGAACTAGCAGTGTTAGTGGCAGGACCACTTTGGTCATTAATTGCGATACTGAAAGGAGACCTATTTGCCAATGAAATTTTAATTCCTGTGGTCTCTAACGTCGCATCTATCCACACCGCATTATCTGAATTTTTCCCAATACCAGCTGCTCCCGTCCATTCAAAAGGTTCGTAATCGAGAATGTTGTACACCAATTGATCGGGTTGCACAATTGTAGTTTCTCCGTTAGGTGTGGTACCTGTAAGATTAAATTCAACCGTTTCGAGACTTTCAGCTAAGCCATCGGGATAAACAAAGAATGGTCCAATAAAAGCCTCATTTGTAAATGGAGGGAATAGCACAGTGCCTGTCTCGGCTCCTGCATAATCTTGACTATAAGTGGCACTTCCCGGTGTCATATCGAAATTCACAACGACATCTCTAGTTGAAATCGGGTCAAGGGTTATCAAAAGTGAAGGAGCACCGTTTGATTCAAAACCTGATTGTGACGGTGCAGCAAAGGTTGCTACTGGAATATCATCGTCTATAATATCTATAGTTTGACGGAGTGACATTACTGATATGGCTCCTGCTCCTCCCTCAACATTTGCGATTCTGATTTCGAGAGTTTCGAGGGCCTCATCCACATTGTCATCTAAAATCGGTATGGTTAACGTTTGCGTAGAAGGCGGACCAGCAGGGAAACTCAAACTGCTCATAAATGTGTTGTCGTAATCTTGAGGGTCTAACCCCGAAGCGCTCGACCTCGCAGTGGTCCCCACGTTTCTTACCGTTATACCGCATGTAACAACTCCTGTTGCCGTCCCATCTCGCACCACCGAGACATCAACAGTACCTGCAGTTTCATTGACTTGAATATTAGTAGCCCATGAAGGGAAACTAATTTTTGGTGGGGGGTCATCGTCAAAAATGGAATAGTCCAGCTCAAAATTAGGACCAATCAAAAGGGTTGGTTCTCCGATAGGTGAAGTTGTACCCGTAAGCTGAATTACAAAGTCTTCAGTTGATGGGTCCTCAGCCACAACATCGTTAATTATTCTTAGCTGAATAAACGTAGTCGCATTTCCACCAAAAAAAGAAGCTGTTGCGCTAGCTAGACCAAGAGTTGTCGAATTATAATAAAAATCGGCGCCCCCTGATGGACCCGGTCCAAGCACGGCAGCTCCTGGGATTAAGATGAAATCAACGTCAAAATTACCTGCTCCTGGAATTGGAGTATAATTGAGATTAAGCTCAACATTAACAATTGAAAAATCAGGAGAAGGATCAGATTCCAATCCCAAATCAGTTTCAAGCACAAAATTTATTTCTGGCTTTAACCAAGCCAACGTATAAAACGCACCATCGGGAATGTTGGCTTCAATTTCATAATCAAAAGGAGTAGTTCCAGTCTGTTCAATTTCGCGGACAATAGTGGTGGAAAGAGTAAAGTCAGGGATATTAGCGCTGGTCTCATCAATTAGTAAAACCAATTTGGAATTTACGACTGTATATCCTGAAGGCCGATCTGGAAGGATTTCTACGTCAATTTCATGCAAAATATCGTAGACGAAATTAGTTCGATCGACACGCCACACTCTATTAAGCCTTTCAATATTGGTTGAGTTATCTGGAACACCCACACTTGTCCAATTCATGTTCAACCCATTATGACCCGTGAAGTAATATTGGTTAGGATCGCTATCCACAGAACCATCTGTACTGATACGAAATGGATTTCGACCTTGACTAAGATTGTGCAAATCCGAGTTATCTATGTGCTGGCCGAGACCGATGACATCTTTACCGTAAGCAAATTCATAACTATACCAATCTTGTGTACTTAGAACTGCTAAGTACTTTGCTGCCAAATAGTTTTGGACAATTAATCTTTGAGTTTCGGTTACCATATCCTTGTAATAACACATTTCTGCGAGCTTGCCTTTAAATGACCAAGTTCCAACGGTATTGGCGTTGCCATTGATAATCTGCTCTCTATCCACAGTATCATCGTTCACTGCTCCGAGTCCACATGGATTTGGGTGATTATACAATGTGCCTAGTAGCCCTTGATTATTAAATCCGCTGAAGTTATTTCCACCAGTCAAGGCTCCTGGTCCTCCGAAAGGAGTCCCATTTAGCCATCCTCTCAAGAAATTATTGGCATTATTTCCCAATACACCTGGAGTTGTCGCTTTAAATTGTGCGGAGAGAATGTAGGTCGTATTGGGTTGAATCGGATTTGAAACGTATGAATAACCCCATGCGGGAGTATTGTCAGCGTTCCCTGACACTTGCCCGTCATTATCAACAGCCCTATCGTAAGCTCCAATAATGAGTAGCCCATCATCAATCATGATGTTAAACCCCCTAACGGTGCCGCCTTCCTCATAAATCATCTGCTTTTCAATGATCTCTTCTGAGGTTCTGAATGCCAGAAAGACCATTTTATCATAAGTCACCTTTTCCGTATTCAGATCGTCAGATGATGCAAGAATAAAATACCTGTCGTCCTCAAAAGTGAGCGTTGGCAAACCATTAATAGTAAACGCAGGATCATTACGGAAGGTGGGCGGTAAAATATTGGCTGGAACAGTCGCATTGTCACAATCAGTTGAATAACTGACATCTGTCCAGGTACTTACGTCATCACCATCGGCTAATGCTGATAAGGTGCTAGCATCTAGCCATACGCCGCAAGTACTTACTGCTGTGCCTCCACAACCTGTGAGTGATCCCGTTTCCACACTCACCCCTCCGGGACCTTGTTGGGCAAAGATATTTCCCGAGCAGAACAGCACAGAAATAGTGATCAGAGAAACCGCATATATAAATGAAGATAATTTTGGGGAACTCATAATCAGCAATTTGATGCACTCTTTACTCAATTGTGCACCTCAGAGTTACATAACTCGACTAAAAATAAGATCCTCATCGTTTACAATAAGGCTTTCGTGGATGGGCAATAGGGGTTGATCTAAGGGACTACCAATTTCTTAGTCGCGCTAATAGCATCTGAAAAAATGCTTATGAGATAAATTCCTGGCTTTAGTTCGCCATACTTAAATTCGAAAATATCTGGGTTCGTATCGAATTGTTCAGTGTAAATCTGTTTGCCAGACATATCAAAAAGTCTAACAACAGTCTCAAAGTCTCGGGTTACAAATGGCAGGCGCAGAAATACGCTACCATTGGCAGACGGATTTGGATACATAAATACATCATCGCTATCGACAATTGTGTTGTTGAAAACAGAAACGGTTTCGCTGTATGAGAAGGCACCATTAAAATCTACTTGTTTTAATCTGTAATAGGAAAGGCCTATTAATGGAGCACGGTCTTCATCGCTATAAGTCAATAAACTATTTGAGTTGCCTGCGCCTGTTACTGTTGAAATCGGTTTCCAATCTAATTCATCGCTCGCTCGCTCTATTACAAAATAATCGTTGTTAATTTCAGTGGCCGTAGACCAATTGAGGTCTACAAAACTCCCTTTAAGTTCGGCGTTGAAGGCGAGGAGTTCGATGGGGAGGGGTATAGCGCTGCTTATATTTCCTAGGGCAATGTATACACCATTACTCACGGGTACATTTTCAAAAAACGCAATATTTCCCGAAAGAATCGAACCGCTAAGAATTAAAGCAGAGGAGAAATCTTGGGGGGTTGCTCCATTACTGTGAACCAATAGTTTTAATAGAGATGGATCAGAAGAAAGCTCATGCGAGTTGGAAGAATTACTAAAATCAATTCTCACATCTACTGCTGAAATGACATCATCCTGGCTCGAGAATCGCCATATTCTTCCTGATCTCTCGATAACACTATTTGGTAAACCCGAATTTACAAATGGCCACGTATTAGTTAGCTCTTCTTCATTATGTCCCCAAGTCAATATGGCATCTGCTGATGAGCTGAAAACTGGATTTCTCACCCTCAATTCAGAGAAACCTTGTGAATCTCCGTGCAGCGCAGTGCCTATGCTTGCAATTCCAGCAACGCCATTATTATAATCTGGCAACGCTGAACTAACACGATTAGCGTAATCAAGGTCAAAGCTTTGCACGCTCGCGTTCAAAGGTATATTGTACAGAGCTGAAAAGTAGTTGTGCAGAATTTGAATTCTTGCCACATTCATAATGGGTTCGTTGAGGTAGAGAAACTCACCCATTTTTCCATTAAAAAACCACCCTGGGTCGGTAGACCCTTCTTTATCTGGCCTATCATGAATTTTTGTTTGATTCCAGCATGCTCCGATTGCAGTTCTACCTCCATGGGTGTATAGTCTCCCCACTCTTCCGTCGTAACTACCTTGCAGAATTCCATTGATGTACATACTTAATCCCGAAATATCAGATGGTGTAAATCCAGGACTGACAGGGTTGTCATATTCTCTTGAATAGTGACAACTAACCACATAAAACTCGCCCGTCACGAGATCTGTAGTGGATTGGACATAAGCCGCGCCCAAACTACTGGTACTTGTTGTGTTTCCTACGAAACCCCATGGGCTATGAGCACCGTCATTACTCCCATTCCATGCATAGAAATAAAGTTTGTTTTGAAGAATATAAACTGACATTCCTCTGGTTCCACCACCTTGTTCATAGATAATTTGTGGTGTGTTAGAATCGACCACATCAGGTGAAAAGACAAAAAACATTGATTTATTATCGTATTGACCTCCCGTATTGATTAAATTACTTTGTCCTTCCAGCGATCCAGTTTCACTGACCTTCATGTAATCTGCACCATCAAAATCGAGGAGTTTATGATTGTTAAGACCAGCAGCGGGAGTTGTGAGATTTGGACCAGCGTTGGCCACATCTTGAATGATTTCAATGGGGCGGGGAGCAAGATTTGGAATGCTCTGAATATTATTTTGCGAAGCGGTGGCGTCTGGAACCACCCACATTGTATTATCTGGAAGTTTTCCAACGCCTGCCAAACCTTGCCATTCAAATTCTGAATACTCTTTTATTGTGTATACGTGTTCATTATTAGTAGATCCAATTCCTGCATTGGTAGGTGTATTTGATAGGTCAAAGACTATTTCTTCGTTTCCTTCATTAGGTGCATCACCACCATAGACTGTAATTGAAAACCACTTTTCTATCTCTCCAGGTAGAAAAACGAGCTGCCCTGTTTCAGGATGTGAATAGTCACTGTCCGCAAGTGGATCAGCGATAGCCGTTGATGCTCCTAAATCTATGGAGTAGTAAGCTACTACCTCCTTTTCACTGGGGGCACTTCCTTCATCAAACACAACGTAAATCCTAGGGTCAGAGATCGACTCAAAACCTTCAGAAGCAGTGGATTGAAATTTTATAGTCGGCTCTGCATCATTGTCCGTTATGGTTAAGTTGTGGGTCAAAATACTCCCGTTTCCTGCACCTACACCTGTAAGAGGTTGTATTTCAAAAATAATATTTTGATCAGGCTCGTCGCTAAAATCATCGGTTATGGGGAAAAAAACAGCTTGTTCCATATTTTCGCCCGGAGGAATGGTTACGGATAAGGCTCTTCGTCCGCCCGAAATGTTCACCCAACCCTGAGCACTTATAAGAGTATAGTCAAAACCATATTCCGCAGATCCAGCATTACCCGTAGTTGTATTTGGGCGTATAAGTCCAACTGTTGTTGAATTAGTTGTCATACCAAACACTGTGATATTAACCTGAGCCAATCCTGCGTCTTCGGCGACAGTATTAGCAGCAGAACTAAAACTTACCTTCGGTAATGGATCATTATCAAAAATGTTGAAAAATAGAGTATCATTCGCGCCAATATCTATCGAAGTAGTTAATGGATCCAAGATTATCATAAAGTCCTTAACAGGTGAGGCTTCTATAGTAGTATTATTGATAGCCTCGAAATTGATTACTGCCTCACTATTGTTGATGTCGAAAGGAACTGTCCCATCGATTCCGTTGTAATCTATTCCTCCCACCCCCTCTAGATCTACGAACTTGTAACCAACGTTAATGCTTGATATGGCACTTGGGGAGTAATTTAGTAAGACTCGAGTTTCAAGAGAAGATGTAGGTGGTGAATCCAGTTCGATAAAGTTTTGCGCTAAATTTTCGAAATTGATAGTGGGTTTAATTGCGCAAAGCGTGAGAAATGTTCCTTTTTCGATTTGAACGGTCGCTTCATAATAAGGTGCCAAGGTATCTGTGGGGACTGGACCGAAGCCTCTAATTTCAATAACTTCCGAATTTGTAGAGTTGAAATTCGGAACAAAATTACTCTGACTTTCTACCAAAATACCATATTTGGAATATCCTGTAGGCAAGGGGGGGAGCTTATCTAAATCATAGGTGCTCATTTTTAAATCGACAGTGCGGGTGCCCGTCAAACTGTTTAAATCCCATCTCCAAACTCTTTGAAGCCGTTGAATGGATGCTGAATCAGGAGTATTTTGTGAAGTCCATGCAATCGAGCTATTGTTGTGGCCTGTATGAATATATTGTGGACCAGAACCGTTAAATGTTCCGTCCATAGAGCTAACACTTATTTCAAATAGATTATCACCTTGGCTCACATTGTGTTCTATTCCAACATTATTATGTTGACCTATGCCTATTACGCCGTCACCATATTCAACTTGATACTCATATTTGTCATTAATAAAAAAGTTGGCGTAGTATTTGGCGGACAAATAGTTTTCAATAATTATTCTCTCAGCTTCGTTTACGGCATAAGCATAGTAACAGATTTCTGCTAACCTTCCTGTAAAGAGCCGGGTTCCAGCGTTAGACGCATTGAGTTTGCCATTTTCGTCGTGAGATGTTCGGTTTAAACCTCCAATACCGATTGGGTCGGGATGCGTATCGATACCACCAACACCTGCTGCTTGGCAACATCCTGACTCTAAATTAAATTCGCCAATTTTATTTCCGTTCAATGTTCCCGTCAAACCTGTGTATTGCCCTGTAGACGTATTTGCTGTAACAAGAGAACCGTCAGTGGGCACATTAAATACCAGAGAAAGGACGTATGTTGTATTTGATGTTAGGGCTTCTCTTCTATAGGTAAAACCAAACCGCGGCACTTCACCGCCAGGATCATTATCTAAAATGTCGTCATATGCGGCTATGTAAATTTCACTCTCGAAGATGAAGACTTTTATACCCCTTGCGCTTCCACCTTCTTCCCAAATAGTTTGTCGGCTTTCAACATCATTTGATGTTCTAAAAGCAAAAAACATCGTTTGCTCGTAAGTTGTTCCTTGGCCTGCATTTGAATTCAAATCGGCTGATGGTGCCACAGAGTTATTACCATCCCACTTTCCAATGGAGAGCATTCCTCCATTTTGAAAGGAAATCACTGGTTTTCCGTTAATACTTGCCGAAGCATTATTCCTGAAAAGTGGCTGCAAGTAAAGATTTATATCACCCTCGTCCCAAAATGCTGAATCTTGTATAGACGATATAGACTTATCATACCATACATATACAGGTGATCCATCTGACAAATTCAAATCTCCTGCATCCAGCCAAAGTCTGCAATTCTTGTCATTATTCGAATCATCTGTCACCCCCCCTGGCCCTCGCTGCCCAAAAGCAATGATTACCGTCAACCCCAAAGCAAAGGTTAGTGTGGTGCGAATTAATTTAATCATAGCAAGCGTTTCATGACGGTTATCGGAATATTGGTCAATCTGTTTTTTCAACAAAAACATGCGGATGCGCAATAAAGCCATCCACGTTTAAGCAAAATCCATAGCTTAATATACAAATTGGATCGATAAAACCCTAATTATAATCGATAAATAAAAGTTTTGTTTGGAGCTATCTTAAGACATGTTGTGAAAGACGTTTTGAACGTCGTCGTCTTCTTCTAGTCTTTCGAGAAGTTTGTCCACATCGGCCTCTTCTTCTTCGCTGAGTTTCTTGGAGTCCATCGGAATTCGGTCGAAACCAGAGTTGATGACCTCCAATTCTTTTTCTTCGATGGCCTTCTGTAGCGCACCAAAGTCCGTAAACGGGGCGTAAATCATAATGGACTCGTCTTCTTCAAAGATTTCGTCTGCTCCGAAGTCTATGAGTTCGAGTTCCAATTCTTCCAGATCATTATCGCCTTTGGCAATTTTGAAAAAGCACTTGCGTTCGAACATAAAATCGACTGATCCCGAAACGCTAAGGTTTCCGTTGCATTTATTGAAATGATTCCTAACGTTGGCTACCGTTCTGGTGTTATTGTCAGTAGCAGTTTCTATAAGTATGGCTATACCATGCGGAGCGTAGCCTTCAAAGATGACTTCCTTGTAGTCTTCCTGATCCTTGCTGATTGCCCTTTTAATGGCCCTATCGATATTGTCCTTGGGCATATTCTCCGACTTGGCATTTTGGATCGCCGCACGGAGTTTTGAATTCGTATCGGGGTCTGGGCCTCCCTCTTTTGCCGCAATCACAATGTCTTTACCTATACGAGTAAACACTTTGCTCATTTTGGCCCAGCGCTTCATTTTGCGCTCCTTTCTGAATTCAAAAGCTCTTCCCATGGAAATTCTGGATTTTTAGCGAAGTTAAACAGTTTATAGATTAGTTGCGCCTACTTCGTTTTCAATTGGATCGAGCAAAACGAGCAAACGTTCTTTTGCTCCTGTTCTGATCTCTTCAATGCTCATCTCTTTCATTTCTTCAGGCGTAATCGGTTTTCCAACCGTGATAATCACATTTCCCGACTTTAGTTTCCCGTGTTTGGGTAATATTCTATCTGTTCCTGAAATGGCGACAGGCACCAATGGAATCCCTTGAGACTTCGCCAAGTGGAAAGCTCCTTTTTTAAAGGTTAATAAATCTTGAGTAGTAGATCTGGTACCTTCTGGAAAAGTGACAATGCTTTTACCTTTCTTAATTTGTTCACCAGCTTTCTCCATTGATCTCACGGCAGAGGCTCTATCTTTTCTGTCGATGAATACCATTCCGATTGAGGTCATTCCCCATCCCAAGAAGGGAATACTCTTCAGCTCTTTCTTGGCCATAAAGTACAAAGGTCTAGGGAGTGAGTACATCATGACAGGAATGTCGAAATGAGACCGATGATTCGCGTAAAAAATGCAAGGGGGAAGTTCTTTCATGTTTACCTGAAAGTCCTTTTTGACCCAAATGTTACTCACGGACAAAAGGCCTGGCGACCAAAGAAATCGACTTATTCCGTAATAGGCTGGCCTCCACCAACCAAAGAGTATGCTTGCCGTGCCAGATATCGCGGTAATCAGACAAATCAAAACTGTACGAATCCAGCGAATAATTGTCTCCAAAGCAATTAGAGTTTAAGCAGGTTTACAATCTCGTTTTGTTGGAACTCTTTGACTTCACCAGCATCAAAAGAAGCTAAAGTTAAATCTTCAATGGCCCAACGAACCAAGCGAAGTGTTGGCAATCCTGCAGCTGCTGTCATTCTTCTGACTTGCCTATTTTTGCCTTCTGTAATCCTTAGTTCAAGCCATGAAGTTGGTATATTTTTCCGAAATCGAATAGGAGGATCCCTTAAGGGTAGTGCAGGTTCGACTATTTTTATGGCCTTCGCGGGAGCTGTGAAATGCCTCTTGCCTTTTATTTTTATTTCGATTCCCGACTTTAATTTGCTGAGTGCCTCATCTCCTATCTCACCCTCTACCTGCGCGTAGTAGACTCTGAAGTGCTTTTCGATCGGATCGAGCAAAGCGGCATTCATACGCTTGTCGTTCGTTAAAACGAGAAGCCCTTCGCTGTCAGCATCCAGTCTGCCGACTGGGTATATGTCTTTGTCAAAATCACCGAGGGCTGCCAGTGTTTGGCGATCGCCCTCGGGTGAAAATTGACTTAACATGCCGAAAGGTTTGTAAATGACAAAGTATCGGAACATTAAGTAGTGTTTGTCAATAGAGTCAAGTGTCTGATCATGTGAGTTCTATATTAAGTCCTTGGGCCAAGCCGAAGGCATGACAGCGGACTTCACAAACAGACTCTAATCAGAATTGCCACCTAGGATAAGAGGAAGTCCGTCATCTCCTTGTCCGATTACAACAACCTTACTATTCGGTGACTGGGCAAGGCTTAGAGTAGCCTCGATCCCTTTCCATCTTAGTAGCTTGTCAGAGATTCCTTCAGACACAATATCCTGGAAATCCTTGATTCCCTGAGCCTCAATTCTCTTTCGTTCCGCTTCTTTTTTCTCTTTTTCAATTTTGAACTCATACTCTTGGCTTTCTTGCTCTTGTTTGAGTTTCTTTTCAATAGCCATCTTGATGTTTGGAGGAAGCTCAATTCCCCTGATAAGGATTGCATCGAGATAAATATTTTTATCCTTCAGTCTGTTTTTTACATCGGTAAAAATCTCCTCTTGGATAACATCTCTCTTAGATGAGTAAAGCTCTTCAGGGTCATAACGACCTATTACCTTTCTGGCTGACGATCGCACTTCTGGCATTACTATTACATCGCGGTAGTTTTGTCCCAACGTTTTATGAATGACACCAATTTCCTCTTCAATAGGTCTAAATCGAATGGACATTTCCATTTGAATGGTCAAACCATTTTTTGAAAGGGCCGTCATATTCTCCTTTTCTTCCAGGTTTCGCACGTTGTAGATGTACATCTTGTTCCACGGAGCAAGTACGTGAAAGCCTTCGGGGTAAGTAACATCCGTTACAGTACCTCCGCCAAATTGTTTGTAAAGTACTCCTGCTTCTCCTGATTGTATCGTTACTGTTGACGATTGCCACATTACGAGAAGTAGAAATGCAGTTACTGCTAAGATTATAATTAGTTTTCTTTGATTTGGTTCCATTTGTTTTTTATTTGGTGTGAAATTAAGGGTTTCTATTGTTCTTTCTGGTCTTAGGAATTAAGTTCATTATCTTCGCGGAAAAATTCAATAACTATGGAAAAAGTTAAAGAAAAAGACACAGTAAGCGTTCATTACACAGGAACACTTTCAGATGGTGAAGTGTTCGACTCATCTGTTGATCGCGAACCTTTGTCTTTTACAGTAGGAGCAGGTCAAATGATCCCTGGATTTGATAGTGCAGTAGTAGGAATGGAAGTTAAGGAGAAAAAATCCGTAACTATACCTGCCACTGAAGCTTACGGGGAAGTAAGGCCTGATATGGTGCAGACAATCTCTAAAGATCAGTTGCCACCAGATTTGAAGCCCGAAGTCGGTCAACAACTTGCTTCACAACTTCCTTCGGGAGAGCAAATCATAGTAACCGTATCTGAAATTACCGAAGCAGAAGTCACCATTGATGCCAACCACCCTCTAGCTGGAAAGGAGCTCACTTTTGACATCGAGGTTGTAGAGATCAACTAGATTTCTCGTTTTGGGGTTGATTTTTATCATTCTCATCATTTTTTTGATACACATATACAATTCGCCTTGGCTGTTGAACCTCCTTCGGGGGTTCGATTTCGCCTAGGGCGATTTTTGTTAGCAGGTCGTCGGGATCTTCTTCCTCGTCCCATCTGAAATCCTTTCTTTGAGGACCTTCCTTTCGGTATACCCACGCTAAGGCAAAGCCTGCCAAAGCACCCCATAAGTGGCCTTCCCAGCTAATGGTAGGATCTACTGGTAATATACCCCACCACATACCTCCATACAGAAATGCTATGAGCATCGAAAGCGATGCTACGCGTTTTTCTCTGCGAATCCATCCACTTAGAAATAGAAAAGAGGCTAGGCCGTAAACGATTCCACTCGCACCGATATGGTATGATGGCCTTCCCGATATCCAGAGCCAAATACCGCTCGAAATCCAAATCCAAAAAATTGTTTTCCAAGATAGGGTAGGATAAAAGTGGAAAAGTGCCCACCCTAAGACGAGCAGTGGAATCGAGTTATTGATGAGGTGTGACCAACTTCCGTGTATAAAGGGAATGGTAACAATTCCGAAAAGCCCGCTGGCTTTTCTTGGATAGAGTCCATAGGAGGTTAGATCAAACCCCGTCTCTTCTGCTGTGAAATGAATAATCCATAAGACCATTACAAATAGCAAAGGGATGAGAACTGCTGCGATAAGTTGCCTCTTTTCCTTCACTACTTAAAGCTCCTTTGTTTCTTAATGGTTTCGTATGCTTCTTGAACTTTCTGGAATTTCTCTTTGGCCGCATTTTGAAACTCAGCGCCCAATTGTCCCACTTTGTCTGGATGGTATTTTACCGCCATTTTCCGATAGGCTTTCTTCACTGCGGCTTCATCAGCCTTTTCGTCAATCTCTAGAATCTTATACGCGCTTTCAGTGTCTTGGCCAAACATAGCCCTGATTGACTGGTAGTCTTTTTGACTAATACCGAGATAAGAAGCAATATTTTCGATTACCCTGAGCTCAGCTATATCTATACTTCCATCTGCATTGGCCAAACCAAAAATGTAGTGAAGCAATTGAAGGCGGAGTGGATGCTGCATGTTCTGCTTTATTTGCAGGCATACTGCTTTCACATCCAGTGGTTGATTGAGGAGATCGCGCAAAAGCAAGATTTGATCTTGTGCTTTTCCTTTGCCAAACTGCTTTTCCAGAAAGTCCTTGACGTAGTCTAATTCAGACTTTAGCACTTTTCCGTCGGCCTTCATAACAGCCGCCGTTAATACCAATAGAGAAAGGACAAAATCATTGGCTGTGGTGTAGCCGAAGCTCGATCTTCTTCTCGACCCTGTTGCTTCGTCTTGGGTAACTACTCCAGAAGAGTTGTCAATCATCGATCCCAAGGCAAAACCAAGGATAGCCCCAAGCGGTCCTCCAAATGCCCATCCCAATCCTCCGCCAACCCACCGTGCGTATTTTTTCATTTGTTAGTCTATGGTAGCTAGAAGCTAGTTTCTAATAACTGAAATTTTGCAGCCAGCATTTTAATTTATGTCGATTTTGAATATAAACGCCTAGCTGTTCTCGACAAGCAACTGACGATTAATTACCAACTCCCTCCAGCGCCTCCGCCACCGAAGCCTCCGCCACCGAAGCCTCCGAATCCACCTCCGCCACCTCCGCCGAATCCACCTGATCCGCCAGAAAAGTTGCCGTATGATCCTCCATGGCTCCTGCTCGCGGCGCTCATTAACATAAGCGCTGCCCAAAATCCCATATCGTTTCTAGTGGCATAGACACTGGTCTTGCGGTACATTAAAAAGAACCACATACCTATCACAAAAAGGATAGGGATGATGGCCGCTAGGGGATTGCCACGGCTTTGCTTTTGGTAAGTCGCAAAATCGTATTCGCCTTGAGCCAATCCCGTTATAACGGTTATGGCTTTTGAGGTTCCTCCAAAATAATCCCCGTTCTTAAAAGAGGGTATCATCTCCTGATCGACGATCAATTTGGCTGTCGCATCGGGAATGGCGCCTTCGAGTCCATAGCCTGTTGCTATAAAAGTTCTCCGTTGGCCTGAACCTCCAGTAGGCTTGATCAGAATGACCAGTCCGTTGTCAAATTCCTTATTGCCAACGCCCCAAGTCTCACCAATTTTGAAGGCAGTCATCGCCGCATCACCTTCGCAGAGTTCAGCGATAGTGACTACCACTATTTGATTGCTCGTTTCGTTGCTGAATTGTTGAAGTTTGGCCTCTAATGCTTGCTCCTCTGATGGGCTGAAGATGTCTACTTGGTCTGCCACCAAACCTCTCGGCTTTTTTGGATAGCAATCTTCAGCTTGTCCGAAGACAGCTATGGCAGAAAATAGAAATAGTACTGTTGTGAGTTTTCTCATCAATTGTCTTTTCCGAAGGAAATTTCGTTGCTCAATTCATCTACATCATCACTCGCTACAGGGAAATGAGCCTTTAATTGCTCGCCGGCTATTTTTATACCTTCGGCAAGGCCATTGGCATAATCATCTCCTTTAAATGCTGCAAGGAGGTGCTCTTTTATGTCATTCCAGAAAGTATCAGAAACGACAGCGTTGATTCCACCATCGCCCAAAATGGCCAATTTGTGATCCTCAAAGCTGACGTAAAACAAAACTCCGTTTCGAAGCTCTGTTTTGTGCATTTCTAACTTTTCAAAAAGAAATGCAGCCCTGTCCAAAACTTCTTCGGGGCATTTTCTTTCGATGTGAAGTCGAATCTCACCACTGGTTTTATTCTCAGCGGCAGTTATGGCATCAACAATTTTCGTTTTTTCTGCCTCGGTAAAAAAGTCTTTAGCCATCCTTAAAACTCTACTTGAGGTGCGTTTTCAGTTCCAGCATCGCTTTCGAAATAGCCTTTCTTTTCAAAGTCAAACATACCCGCCGTTAAGTTCTTTGGGAATGTCTTGGTCGAAGTGTTGTAGGTTCCCACGGCTTCGTTGAAGCGGTCGCGAGAAACGCTGATGCGGTTCTCGGTCCCTTCAAGCTGAGCTTGTAGTTGACTAAATTGCTGACTGGCTTTGAGATCAGGATAACGCTCCACAGTGACAAGCAGTTTAGAAAGCGCGCCTGAAAGCTTGCCCTGAGCTTGTTGAAATTGTGCGATGGCTTCCGGAGACAAGTTATCAGCATCGACAGTGATTCCAGTAGCGCCTGCTCTGGCCTCTATCACTGCAGTCAGCGTTTCTTGTTCAAAATCAGCGTAGCCTTTTACGGTATTTACCAGATTTGGAATCAAGTCACTTCGTCTTTGGTATTGCGTTTCAACCTTGGCCCAAGCTTGAGCTACTTGCTCCTCTTGCTCGACCAAGGTGTTGTAACCGCATGAGCTTAATGTGAGTGCTGCTAGGAGCACGAAAAATAATCTTTTCATTTTCTGTGAATTAGGATTTCATTAAATCAACACTGCGTTGAATAAACTTGCTCATGGCTTCTCCTTTGAGCATGTTCTGCGAAAGCAGCGCCAAGTCAATCAATTGACCTACGGTTTTTTTCTGCTTTGTTTCTTCTTGATCTTTTAGCTCTGTAATAAGCGGATGGTTTGCATTTACCACCATATTGTACATTTCGGGCATCGCACCAAACATGTTAACTCCACCACCAGACATTTGCTGCTCCTTCATTCGGCGCATAAACTCGCTTTGGGTGATGATGATTGGACGATCGTTTTCGCTCATGTTCTCAAATTGAACACTGAACTTTTCCTTTTGAACAGAGCCTTCAATGACAGGCTTGAGTTTTTCTTTCTCCTCATCAGTTAGCTTAGAAGGAATCTCCTCGTCCTTCTGAATAAGCTTATCGATGATATCCGCATCTACTCTTGTGAATGATAGCTTGTCCTCTTTTTGCTCGAGCTTACCGATTAAGTGACTCGAGATTGGGGTGTTCATGATCACCACGTCATACGAGCGATCTACCGCTGTCTGAATAAAGCTATATTGCTCTTTTTCGTCTTGGGTATAGAGTACGATGGTTTTGTCGTTCTTGTCCGTCTGGGTGTCCTTGATTTTCTCCTTGTACTCTTCGATGGTGTGGTACTTGCCATCTACCGATTTGAAGAGGTAGAAATTAGAAGCCTTATCGTAAAACTTCTCGTCGGTAAGCATTCCAAACTCGATGAACACCTTGATGTCTTCCCATTTCTTCTCAAAATCTTCGCGGTCGTTTTTGAACATCGAGTTCAACTTGTCCGCTACCTTTTTGGTAATATGAGATGAAATTTTCTTGACAGCCGCATCTTCTTGTAGGTATGACCTAGAAACATTCAATGGAATATCTGGTGAGTCGATTACCCCGTGCAGTAATGTGAGGAATTCAGGAACAATGTTTTCTACATTGTCAGTAATGAATACCTGATTGCTGTAAAGGCTGATCTTGTTTTTCTGGAGCTCAAGGTTATTTTTAAGCTTCGGGAAGTACAATACACCCGTCAAGTTGAAAGGGAAATCTACATTCAAGTGAATGTGGAAGAGGGGATCTTCAAACGTCATCGGATACAACTCTCGGTAGAAGCTCTTGTAGTCTTCTTCACTGAGTTCTGATGGGGTTTTAGTCCAAGCAGGATCCGTATTGTTGACGATATTGTCTTCGACAATTTTCTCTTCTTTTCCGCCTTCTACTTCTTTCCCTTCCTCGTCGCGTTCCTTTTCGGTGCGCTCGTTTGTACCAAATTTGATTTCTACGGGAAGGAATTTACAGTACTTGTTCAGAATTCCGCCAATTCTAGCTTCGTCCAGAAACTCAGTAGAATCTTCGGCTATATGAAGAATGATATCGGTTCCTTTCGTTTTCTTTTTGGTTTCCTCCATCGTGTAGTCTGGGCTACCGTCGCAAGACCATTTGACAGCTACACTATTTGGCTTTTGTGATTTTGAAATAATCTCAACATGCTCAGCCACCATGAATGCGCTATAGAAACCAAGTCCGAAATGTCCGATTATGGCATTTTTAGTGTCGGCGTCTTTGTATTTCTCTACGAACTCCTCCGCTCCAGAAAAGGCAATTTGGTTGATGTACTTATCAACCTCTTCTGCCGTCATTCCTATTCCGTTGTCGCGAATGATGAGTTGTTTTTTCTCTTTATCTAGAATGACCTCAACTCTTAGATTTTCCGTTTTGGCTTTAAGCTCGCCCAAGCTTGAGAGGGTCTTCAGTTTTTGAGTCGCATCGACTGCATTGGACACCAACTCTCTCAGGAAAATCTCGTGGTCTGAGTAAAGAAATTTCTTAATGATCGGGAATATGTTCTCCGTTTGAACATTAATGCTTCCTTGCTTCATAATTTATTCGTTTTGAC
>JBLIDT010000039.1:0-23624 GCA_047632755.1 Cryomorphaceae bacterium | reverse complement strand
GAGTCCGCTTCTTTTATTCCGACGAATAATTCCCTTAACTCGGGAATGACAGCAGCGGGAACGCCGTATGCGCCATCTATGTGAAACCACAAATCGTAGGTTTTGCAAATAGCGGCGATGGCTTCGAGATCATCGACAACCCCAGTGCTCACATCTCCTGCGGTGCCCACCACCATAAATGGTTGGTGTCCCAGGGCTAGATCCTCTTTTATGGTTTTCTCCAAAATAGTATTGTCCATTTTATTGGATTCGTCGGTTGGTATCCAACGCACGGACTTGGAGCCATGCCCAAACAATATGGCCGCTTTGTCAATCCACGTATGGGTAGATTTCGGGCAGTAGGTGATCAGTTGGTTTGTCGTGTTTGAAAGACCGTCTTCTTTGATGTTCTTGGGTGCTTTGGCGGTTCTCGCGGCAAGGAAAGCAGTAAAGTTTGCCATGTTGCCACCGCTTACCAATACGCCGCCATAAGTGGGGGAGACCCCAATAAATTCGGCCAACCATTGAATCGTTTGCTTTTCGATCTCGGTGGCCATCGGACTAAGTATTTGTCCGCCCACGTTCGGATTGATCGAAGCCGCCAGCAAATCTGCCAAAGCTCCGATTGGCGCTGCGGAAGAGGTGATGAAACCAAAAAACTTGGGGTGGCCATTGAATAGCGAATTGTCGAATAATAATTTAGTAGCAGAAGAGATCAACTCTTTTGCGGGCCGTCCGTTTTCTGGTAAAGAGGAATTCCCCAGCTCTTTTTTCAATTCCAGTGGAGAATTGGTTGTGGTAACAGGCTTTTCAGAAATGACATCAAAAAATTCAGAGATGGTATCGATGAGTTCGTAACCGATCTTTTGAAATTCGGCCTTGCTCATTTCAATGGAGTTTTCTCGTTTGGTTGTCATTCAGGTGTTGGTGTTTAGGTTGATGCAGCAGTCGGATAAACCAAATAACGCACATTAATAGCAGATTCCATTATGTGCCTTCGTGTTTTTGATCTTTGAAAAATAACAGGGTACACACGTTTTTTCCGTTAAGGGGAACGAATTTGAAAAGTCAGGGATTGAACGCAATCGTCACGAGTATGAAGCCTGAAAAGAGATTGCCGATCTTATCTTCTTTCCAGAAATTCTTAATTTTTAAAAACTGCTCCTTTGCTTCCAGAAGCTTATTTACACTTGTTGCGTCGGTTGAGCTCTTCTTCAGCATGGGGAAGTTCAGCCTTCCTTTTGTGAGGGAATTCATCCAAAGTAAATCCAAATAGTTCATGAAGGTATTGAGCTTTCCGTTTGTTCCCGCTGGCTTTGGTTCAAAGCCGAATTGATTACTTTTGATTGCTCAAGAAAAGCAATAAATCGAATTCGCATAAAATGAAGAAAGTACTAGTAACGGGAGTATCAGGATACATTGGCCAGCATTGTGCAGCTGAACTATTGAAGCAGGGCTATGCAGTAAGAGGTTCTGTAAGAAGTTTGGCCAAAACAGATGCCATAACAAATGCTGTCAAAACGGTTGTTGACCCGAAAGGCAACCTAGAATATTGCGAGCTAAACCTCTTGAAAGATGAAGGATGGGACAAAGCGATGGAGGGCTGTGATTATGTCTTGCACGTGGCTTCTCCTTATGTTTCTAGAGAACCAAAAGACGAGAATGAATTGATCAAGCCAGCTGTTGAAGGAACCCAACGCGCCTTAAAAGCTGCGAAGAAAGCAGGTATCAAGCGAGTGGTTCTCACTTCTTCCATGGTAGCCATGTTGGGCGATGCCAATGGCTCCGTTGATGTGAATCAAGACAGTTGGACGAATGTAAATGCAAAACACGCGACGGCTTATCTAAAGAGTAAGACACTCGCTGAAAAAAGCGCTTGGGATTTCATCAATGCCCAAGAAGGAGAGTACAAACTGGAGTTGGTTGTAATAAATCCAGGTCCGGTGTATGGCCCAACACTTTCTGCTAACCTCTCTGGTGAGTCGATGACTATGTTCAAGACTATGATCACGGGTAAAATGCCAATGCTTCCGAAAGCGGCTATCAATATGTCGGACGTAAGAGACGTTGCTGCTATTCACGTTCAAGCCTTAGAAAATGAAAAGGCCAATGGCAAGCGATTCATCGTTACCACAGAGAAAGCGCATGCTTTTCAGGAGATGGCTCAGATTCTAAAAACCAATGGCTACGATAAAGTAAGCGACAAGCTGGCTCCGAATTTCTTACTGAAGTTCATGTCCAATTTCAATAGTGATTTGAAAGGAATGCGCCCTTTTATCGGCAACACTTTTAATGGAGATGTGAGCGAAACGATGAAGACATTTAATTGGAAACCAATTCCACTAGAAAAAACGGTTTTGGACACCGCAGCATCGGTGAAGTCGTTTCTTTAAATAAGATACGAGTAAAATAGAAAAACCCAGAACGGCGATGGCTGTTCTGGGTTTTTTGTTTCTTCCAATGAGCCATTGAATGATGCAGACTTTTTTTAGAACATTGCCTTCTTGTCTGATTTGAATTTGATTCCACAAAAATGTTTCTTGGTCTTAATCAAGTAAGCATGCGCACATATTCAGGTCGACCAATACAGGAGGTGAAAAACCCTAAAACAGATCATAGTTATCTCTTTTTTGAAACATTTAGACTGTTTGTGGTGTCGCTAACAGGTTCAAGGATAAGTAGTAAATTGAGCAGGTTCATAAATAGTACTGACAGTCGTGATAGGTGTTTTAATCGTATTTATTCTCTCCTGGTTGATTCTTTGGTTGTTCTCAAAAGAGCATATAGCAGTCTTGGGCATCATTCCCTCTCGCAGACGATTGAAAGAGTTTTCGGCGGGGTTTGTACTCATGGCGATTTTCTGTTCGATAAACCTCTTAGGTCAGAGCTATTTCAATGAAATGAGCTACGAGGAAAATAGTGATTACGGAATTTTAGAGGCTTTAAATGGATTTTGGTGGACTTTGAAAGCAGTGCTATTGGAAGAGCTAATTTTTCGTGGAGCGATTCTGTACATATTGATAAAAAAATAGGTGTGTTCTGGGCTTGTTTGATCAGTGCCATTGCCTTTGGTATTTATCATTGGTTTAGCTACGGCTTAATTGGTGGTCGGATTATTCCAATGATTTATGTATTTCTATTGACCGGTGCGGCAGGATGGATGTTTGCCTTTGCTTTTGCTAAAACTAAATCACTCTATGTGTCAATAGGCCTGCATTTTGGTTGGATTCTGATGAGCATTGTCGTCTTTTCAGAAGGGCCTCTTGGAAATCAATGGTTCATTCCCACAGGAGAAAAAGTTGAACACGGCGGATGGCCAACTTTGCTATTCTTTGTTTGGCAGGCCATTGTTACCCCTGGGATTGTCATCTGGTATTTAGTGAAAGGGTATTCGGAGCCTCAGAGTGTTGCTCTTGATATCGAGCAAAAGCACTGAAATCTGCTAAGTGGAGTATTAGCCCCATTTTATTTTAAGGCTTCACTTTTTGCCTGTTTAGAAGCCCATATTGGTTTACCTTTTAAGGCTTGAACGAGCGTAGCAGTGGCGAGAAGGCCATACAACAGGGAAATAATTAGGGTTGCTCTCGTGCTTTTAAAAATATAAAATGAAAGCAATGGCAATACTTGTAAAGCGTGCATTCCGATAAAGTGTGCAATGCGCAGGTCACCCACGGTTTTGCTCCACCCAACGATAAACCAATTCGAATTATCATTGAGTGCACCTACGCTGTGATTCATTCGCGAACCCATTAAAAATCCTTCAAAAGAAAAGATCACAAAAATCACAATTCCGAGGCGAATCGCCCAGACATAATGCATTGGCAAACTGGGGAAGGAATGCGTAAAAAACAACAAACCGACATAAGCTGTGTAGAATGTTACAAGCGCTGCCGCGATTCCCATGAGAGAATACAGCACTGAATAGAGCGATGTAGAGATGTTGAAATGTGACAATTGTCCTTTTCCTGCTTGGAAAGCAATGTAGAGGACTTCAAAACCCAGTAAGAGAATGATGGTCCAATTGAATGGTGTGGTATTGAAATCTACTAAGTAGTAGCAATACCAGCCCATTGCCCATGAGAATGAAAATACGGAAAAGGCAAATTTGAAAGGCTTGTACCAAGCATTTACTCCTTGTATTTGTGTCGTGGTTAATTTGGTTAAAACCAGAAATAGGATAGCCAAAACCAGGCACAGCAAACCAAAGTAAAACAAGTACTCATTTCTGAATTTTAATTCTCTTATAAACGCGAACATGACCGTTTGTCTAGTATAATTCTTTAAGCTTACTGCTTATCCACCTTGAATTTTGGTACAAAATGGTTTAGGTAAATAATCATGGCAATATAAGTCATGATTAAAGTAGGAACGCTGGAGTTAAAGCCGAGATCAAATTCGGGAATGCCGAATAAATCGCGAAAAGGAGTGGTAGCGATGCTCAGCATAAAGACGATGCCAAATACAAACATCCCAATGATGGCGAATCTATTCTTGGTCGTGCGCGTGATTCCGCTTTTTGCCTCTTCCTTGAAAAAATACCAAAGAGCACCCGTGCAAAATATGGCTTCGATGGCAATGGCCAGGTAGACATTGGAGGCGTAGAGACCTAAACCCGCATCCACGCTATCGGCACCGAAAATATGATGTGGGTGGCCTGAGAAAAAGTCCAACACGAAATGTCCGGCAACAAGCGCCACTCCAATCAAGCCAATTCGAGTGCTTTTGAAAAGCACCTTTCCGATGATGAAAGCAACGATCCACCAGAACACTTGGGGCAGCAGGTCATGACTGTATAGCATGTCTACCGTCATATTACTAATCGAAGTATCCAATACATCTGAGGGCTCCGTAGGTTCTATGCCGAAGTAGTGCAGGGTAAACCACATTAAATCTTGCAATTGAGAGATGATGAGGAAGTAGAGTAGGGTTCCTTTGGGATATTTTTGATGTGCCACTAAAGCCGTGGCGTAATGTCCTGCTAGCATGATCAGTTATTTTCCTTAATTTTACTTTACTAATTAAAGCAAAAGTAAAATAACTTTAGAATTTAAAGTAAAAAAGATTCCCTAACATGGTGAAGCCCTTTCGTTCTTCTTGCCTTATTGCCTCGGCACTCGACTTAATCGGAGACAAATGGTCTCTGTTGATCGTGCGCGATATGCTGCTTTATCAAAAGACGACTTTTAAACAGCTCAGCACCTCAGACGAGGGAGTTGCAACCAACTTGCTATCCAACCGACTGAAAATGCTGGAGACCCTTGGCATCATTACCAAACAGAAACTTCCGAACAACAAGAAGGAAAACATCTACCTCCTCACCAACAAGGGAATTGACCTGGCTCCATTGATTTTGGAAATCGTTCTCTGGAGCGATAAACATGTGAGAGCCCATCACGCTAGTATGAACCCTTACGACGAAAGAGATTTAGAAAGGTCAGTGGTAATTGATTCCACCCAAATGGCTTATCGTGAATTTGTCGGGCAGGTCTTGAGTTAGTTTTATTAGGGGCAGCCGAAATTTCCCCTTCTTGATTATTTCTGCTCTACTTGGCTAGTAAACCACCAATTTCGTTCTCAAGTTACCCGCAGTTACCACGTAGAAACCCGCAGTCCAATCGCTCGCGTCAATGGTGATTTTATCTCGCATGGTTCCTTGAAATACGGTTTTTCCTTGGAGGCCGTAAACGAGCACTTCCTGCACGGCGGCTTTGAAGCCCGAGAGTTCGATGGTGAAGTTTTCTTGCGTTGGATTTGGGAAGAGCTTCATCGCTCCATCTTGGCTTACCGCTTCTTCAATACCCAATGGCACATCGTTTTCGGCACCGAATGTTGGTGCCATAAATTGGAATGTCCCAGTCCCGTTTGGCGAACGCCCGAAGGAGATATCGGTTGTTTGCTCGTTGAAAGTGATGGCATCGAGTAGAGTAAATTCTGCGTCTGAAAGGTAAATAGACTCGCCGCTGGCGGAGAGTTTGAAATCGGCGTGAAATCCTGTTTGGTCGAGATCCTTATCGGCCCAAACAACTATGTAATCATCGGGTGCTAGTGATACGCCTTCGGGAAAAGCGAAAATGCCCAAGTCCGTTTCAGTATCGCTTAAGTGGTAGCCTTCGAGATCTATCGTTTCGCTGCCTCTGTTGTAAAGCTCAACCCAGTCGTCGTATTCGCCGTCTTGATCGATGGCCGTAGCGTCGTTGGAAGCCATAAACTCGTTGATCACGATATCACCAATCACCACATTTGTCGCCGACACTGAATAGAACTCGTGCTCGGCATTGGTTGGTGAAAAGGCGCCGATGTCATCGTTTTCTGCGTAGAGGTAGTATTCCACCAAGTTGCTTGAAATTGGCATTTCTGCGCCGAAGAAACCGTCATTTGCCGCTCCATCGTTATGTAGGCCGTCGTCAAATAGGTCCGTCTTTTGGAATGGGGTATTGGGTTCTGATCGGTAACCCAAAAAGGCCGTGTTTTCGTTCAGTATGGTAGCCGTAACCATGAGCACATCCCCTACAAATGGACTTTCGTTCGACAGTTCTATATTATCGATACTCGGCTGTGTGGCAGTAAAGTCGGCCTGATTCATTAAGTAGGTGTAGCGACCATCCATTAGATTGGTAATTCCAGGAGCACTCATTCCACCCGGGCCGCCACCGCCGCCGCCCACATCCGAATTGAGATTGGATAGGAATTCGTTGTAGCTGAAAAACTTGTTGTCATCAGCTTGGACATCGTTGGCGATAATCGCTTGCAGTGCTTCAGCCGCTGCGACGTATTGATCGTCATTAGAAAAGTGATCTTCCAATATGGTCTTGCAATGAGCGAGGTACATCTTCTTGTAGGATGGATTGCTGAGTAGCTCACTAATCAATGGAAAGTCGGCGTCATTTTCATGCAAAAGATGGCTCATCTGCTGCTTTGCAGTTGTGCCATTCAGGTTGCCCGATCCTGTCATAGAGAAGGTTCCGAATGATTCATTGAGATCCCAAACCACGGGAACGAATCGATCGTTATCATCGCGGTAGAGGTAGTAGTTCTGCTTGAAGCCGCCAATGTAGCTGTCTAGATTGACCAAGATATTGTCGAAAGCCAACATCCAGAGCGCACGATCTACATCCAGAATTTCTTCAATGGCATCCACGTGATTTTCCAATGTATCGCAAAGGTTGATTAAGTCTTCCCAACCGAAGTCAGACTTGAGCTCATAAGCTTCATCGTAGTCTCCGCTGTCTTGACCCAAATATACCAGATCGGGTAATTCGTTGCTTCCAGGCCCGGCGCCATCCACAGGATTGCATTTGATGAAGACATTGTCATTTGAGCCAAATCGGCTATTTGCAAATTTCTTTGACACCGATTCTGAATTGCTGTAAAGCCCGATCAAATCTCCATTTACATGCACATTGGCATAATTGGAGAGCGGAGCATCCATGTAGTCTCTCAGAATTTGGTAGGAGAGGACCTCACGAAGAAAGGATGGATCCTTGGCCACATTACTCAACTTGATATCGGTATAGCCATCGTGCTCGTGATCCTTGTAGGTATCCAGTTCAATATGGAATGGATTCTTGACTTGATTGACATTGTAGGTGCTATTTCCCTTGTACTTCACGCCGACGCTGTCATACTCCAATCCATTTATCAACACGCTCTGCGCCATGATGTAATTTCCATCACCGGCTTTTTCGGCGTCGAGCAATGCGTCCCAATTCGATTGCTCGAATGTGAGCTCGATGGTCTGAATGGTGTTTTGGTCGTAAAACGTTTGAGAAAAGCCACCAACCGAAAGTGAGGTAAGTGCAAGCAGTGCAACGATTCTTTTCATATTGATCGATCTTAATGGGCTCAATTTAAAGCCGCGAATTAAAGTTTTTATCCTGGGATAAGTTACTGAGCCAGGTGAATCGGATTAAAACAGGTGGGTTTAAAGGCCAATGGAGTTAGTGTTGAGAACGCTTAGACTCGTCCATTGTAGAAAGGTTTAAAAAGGCCCTTTAATTTCAATTTGAAATAGCCCAAGAAACTCAAGGCAATGGCTGAAAATGAAACAAGCGTCCAATGTTTACTCCTTCACAACTTTTCCTGACGCTAAGACTTGCTCACCAATCTTCAACTGGTAAAAATAGAGTCCGGAAGACAAATACTGAAGTGAAAATGATTGAGCAGTATTGTTTTCCAGTTTTTTTTCCATCAGCCTTTTCCCGAGGGGATCATAAAGCGTTAGATGAGCTGCTTCTGGAGAATCAATTTTTAGCTTGAAAGTGACTTCGTCTTGGAAGGGATTCGGGAAAACCTCAATGTTTGAAGCTACTATTTTCGTAGCAGTGGATGAAACGAAAGGGCAGTCATCGCCTAGCATATTTTCATCCATCCAATTTAGCCTTTCGGTGAGCCAGTCTTCTAAGAAGTTGATTTCATCTTGGTAGGTTTCACCGACGAAACTATTGGGCCATACATAAGTTCCGAGTATAGGCCAACGGTCAAAATTCCGACTCTGAGCCTCTTCCAAAAAGGCTTCATTATCTTCTATAAACTGCAACAAACTGTCGGTGTGTAAGCTTCCAATGCGAAGTTCATTCCAGCGGCAGTTAATTTCATTTTGTATAGCAGGATCTTCCGATAGATCCAAGACCCAGAAAGGGCGTAGGAAACCAGATTCTGTCCAGATGTATGACCACCCTTCAGGTCCAGGATCCTGAGCAAAGTCAAAATTACCATACCCTAAATTCAAATCCCATAGCGGGCCAAAGTGGATTTTACCTCCATTGCTTTCCTTCTTTTTGTACATGTAAAAACTGAACTTGAAATTATCAATGTGCTTGAAAATTTCAGTCGCAATCCAATAGTCTATCCAGGAGGGTATGTCTATATATTCTTCATAGGTATCAGCAGTGGGCGAGGCATCCATATCTTCCTCGAAATTCGTAACGTAGTTCCTCAAATAATTTTTTTGTTGAGGTGCTAGTTCGTCAAAATCGGGGTCTTGATATTTGTAAAAAACGGCTTCGGTAAAGGGCGAACTCCAGCCGCTCTCAGGTCCTTCATCCTCGCGGTCAACACTAAAGATGTATCCACCAGTGAGTTCGTCTCCTGAAATATCTTCAGGTGTTACATTGGCAATATCTACTCGGTTGTTATCTCTTTTAATTTTCTCCATCAGGACGTATACTCCAACATATTGATCATTGATAAAAACCTCACACCATCGGGTGCGGGGCGCATATCGAC
Source organism: Cryomorphaceae bacterium (assembly GCA_047632755.1). GTDB lineage: Bacteria > Bacteroidota > Bacteroidia > Flavobacteriales_D > Cryomorphaceae > JAKVAV01. The sequence continues at coordinate 14,420 of JBLIDT010000039.1, read as the reverse complement.
CCATGGAATTCCCAATATGGAAGGAGAGCACATTTCTAAGGAGGCTTTTATCACTGTAGGGTCCATTCAAGATCCAGTCATTTTCTTCTGGCATTCCCAGAAGCGAAACATTGTTATTCTCACCATCTGGAAGTCGGGTTTCAAACCCAAAACTTTTTTTCTCAAAAAGAATGGAGGATGAGCCTCTGATTTCAATACCGATGTCACCGTTATAATCAGTGAAAGGATCAGTCAAAGAATTAATCTCGTTGGGACCATTGTCTATGATACCCATTTGAGCATCGATTTTTGGTTCATCGGGAATATCAGCTCCGCCTGTATTGATAAAGATCAAGGGTAAGTTTGAAGAGGTAAAGGGTTCAATGAACCAATCGGGCACTGGCTGATAAGAGTTGGAGTTGTCATTAATGCCGACTATTAAAAAGAACAAAGCCGAAAAATCTGAGGAATTCAAGCCTACATTATGCACCTGTATAGCCAGCGTATTCGTGCCGTTATTCCAAAGATCGTCCAGATCTTCCTGCGAAACCGTAAACTGACTAGGGAGTCCGCCTTGGTATAGCTGTGCTTCCAGGAAAGTAGTCGCTGTTTCATTGTATGCAGGAGCAATCCCGTTTGTACCGATATTTGATCGAGCTATTTCAACGCCATTTAGGTAAGCTACAAAGGCATCGTCAAAGTCAGCATAAAAGGAAACTGCGCTGATTATTGAGGTGTCTATTATCTCAAATTCCTTTCGTAAGTAGAGAGATATAGTAGGACTAATTATCGTATTGTCATCACCGTCATCATAGCCAAATCCTCCTTCTCCCACATTCCAAACATCATCGTTAAAGCCCGGTTGATTCCAGGAGGCTGGAGGTTCTGAATCTCCAATTCGGTAAGCCCATTCCTCTTCTGCTAAGACTACTGCCTCCCAATGATCAATGGGCTGACACCAAGCTGTATATGGAAGTAACCAAAGTAGGAGGAAGAAAATGGACTTGTTTGTCATCGGAACCACTTATAGTTATTACACGATTAAAAATGAAAAAAGTCTACTGTAATTAGCACTGAGTAAACCTATAACGTTGTTTAAATTTTGAATTAATCGGTTTACCTACACAATGAATGGAGCGGCACCGATTTTTCAGAAAACAAATGTAGCTTGTTTCCCAAGAGGGAATTGGTTGTGGTAAAAAAGAGAAGTCGCCCAGAAAAAATATTATGATCGAGAAATTTGAGACTATTTTTTTGTGCGTCTTTTTGAATTTATTCGTAGAATAAATTTAGTCTTTCCGATTGCTGTGTAAAACCTTATGAAACAAAGCGATCTCCTTTGGACTGGATAACCTTTTTCAGCCGATTTAATTCTTTTCTTTACCCAATAGAATTTTGGAGACCAGGACAATGACATTTCGTTTAAGATTATTCGCAACGAAAGATTGAACCAATAGAGCAGCAACCCTAATAGGTAATCAATGAAAAAGTACATCACGGCATTATTCCTCTTCATCACTGCCGCTGCATTTTCGCAGACAAAAGAGACTTACAATATTGGTGTTTTGCTCGATTTTAGAACGCCCGAAATAGAGCCTCTTATTTCTGCTTTGCAGACTGAGGTGATATCAATCGTAGGAGAAGATGCGATTGTCAAATTTTCTAATGAAAACATTTTAGTCAATGAATACAATTTGGATAAGGCCTTAGCCAACTACACTGCCTTACTCAATAATGGCACCGACATCATTATTGCCTTTGGGGCAATAAACAACCAAGTTTTTTCTAAAGTAGAAGAGCACAAAAAGCCATCAATCTTATTTGGAGCCGTCACAAATGACTTTTACGATCTGAATAGCGCTAAGAAAAATTCGGGCATCAACAACTTCACCTACTTGCTCGCCCCACTTTCATATTCAAGTGATTTAAGCCAGTTGCAGGAGCTTACTGGATTTACGAATGTTGGGATCGCCGTAGAGCAGGGCATTTACGAGGTATTGGCCTTCGACAAGGTGTTTGACAGCATATCTGAAGAGATGGGCGTTAGCTATGAACTCATTCCCTACAGCAATGCTGAAGAGATCGTGAACAGGATTGACTCTGAGATAGATGCCTTCTACTTGGCCTCGGGATTCGCTCTGAGTGAAGCAGATATTTTCAGTATCGCCAATAAGCTCATCGAAGAAAAAATACCATCATTTACCAGCACCAGCATAGCAGATGTTGAAAATGGGTTTATGGCAACCAATCGCTCACTCGAAAGTACCAGTCTCTTTTTCAGGCGTATTGCATTAAATATAGAATCGTATATAAATGGAACGAACTTTTCTGAATTGCCATTATTACTCGAATTTAACAACCGCCTCACCGTAAATATGAATACCGCTCAAATTGTCGGCATGCCCTTTAAATTTAGCCTCATCGGAAGCACAAATATTGTAGGGGATATGCAAAATGCCATTTCCGAGAAACAATACAATCTATTGGATGTAATGAATACTGTGGTTGGAGAGAACCTCAATCTCAAATCAACTTTAAAGGATGTTGAGCTCAGTGAGCAAGATGTAAGAACGGCCAAGAGCAACTATTACCCGAGCATAACGGGAAATGCCAATTTCAATTACGTAGACCCTAGATTGGCTGAAATATCCTTGGGTAGCAGTCCCGAGTATTCTACCGCAGGAAATATATCGTTGGATCAAGTGGTGTATTCTCCAGCGGCGAATGCGAGCATTGCCATACAAAAAGATCTTTTAGAAGCGCAGCGTGAGTTTTACAATGCAAATGAATTGGATGCTATTTTCAATGCATCAAACGCGTATTTCAATGCGTTGATTATAAAGGCCAATTTGTCGATCCAGAATGAGAATTTGAATCTGACCCGCAAGAACCTAGAGATTGCCAATCAAAATTTTGAAGCGGGTCAAACGGGTAAGTCAGATGTGCTCCGTTTCACAAGTGAAAAGGCGCAAAACAAACAGGCTTTGGTAGAAGCGGTAAACCAATTGGAACAAGCTTTTTTCTCTCTAAATCAACTTCTCAATAATCCGATCAACATGGAGATCGATGTTGACGATGCTGAATTGGGTAGGGGGGTCTTGTCAAATTACAATTACGAAGAGTTTAAGAATTTCATAGACAACCCTGCACTTCGTGAGCCTTTCGTTGAATATTTGGTAGATTTTGCCATTGCGAATTCACCCGACATTAAATCTTTGGATTACAACTTGAATGCCAATGAGCGGAACATTCAGTTGAACAGTTCAGGTCGTTTTATTCCAAGAGCAGCAATTCAAGGCCAATACAACCATACTTTCAATAGATCGGGCGCAGGAAGTTCACCGCCAGAAGGGTTGGGCATTGGACAAGTAAACGATTCATACATCATCGGCATCAATTTGTCCATTCCGATCGTGAATAGAAATCAAACCAATATAAACAGGCAGATTGGAATAATACAGCAAGACCAGCTAAGAATAAACAGGGAGAATATTGAACTGAACATCCATGCCAATGTGAATTTTGCGATTTTGAATTTGAACAATCAGATCGCCAATATTGAGATTTCTAAAATCTCGGAAGAAGCGGCAAAAGAATCCCTCGAGCTGGTGCGAGAATCCTACTCGAATGGGGCTGTTAATATCGTTCAACTCTTAGATGCTCAAAATAATTTTCTCTTTGCGCAGCAAGCAAAGATTACTGCTGTCTATAGCTTTTTGGCGAGCTCAATAGAGTTAGAAAGGTACCTGAGCTATTTTTTCTTGCTTCATACTCCCGAAGAGAATCAAGCTTTTTTAGAAGGCTTTTACGCATACGTTCAAAATAGAAACTAAGACCATTACAATCGTTCATTATGAAATATAATTTACTCAAATGCGGTGCGCTTTTAGCGACAATTTTCCTGGCTTCTTGTGGCGAGAGGCAAGCGGAAGAAGTGGTAGCGCTGCGTCCTGTTGCTTACTTGGAAGTTGGTCTTTCAGGAAGCGATTTTGCCCGAACCTTTAGCGGAACCGCAACTACCGAGATAGTCGTGAATCTGAGCTTCAGAAACAACGGTATCATCACAGAATTTAATTTGAAACTGGGGCAAATCGTGAAGAAGGGAGACCTTTTGGCCAAGCTCGATAACGTGCAGGCGAGACTCAATTACGAAAACTCATTGTCCTCCCTCAACAGCGCGCAATCTCAAATGAATACATCTAAATTGAATTTAGACCGGGTGCGTTCGCTTTTCGAGAAAGGCAGCACCTCATTGAGTGAGTATGAGGCTGCGAAAAATTCCTACCGTTCGGCGCAGGCTGGTTATGAATCTGCCGTCCGTGGAGTGTCAATTCAGGAAGAGCAAGTGCGCTATGGTTACGTCTATGCGCCAGAAAGCGGCGTCATTGCGCAAGTCAATTCTGAAATTGATGAAAACGTGACTGCTGGACAAATCATCGCAGTTTTGAATGTAGGTGATGATATGAAAATCGCTTTGGGTTTGCCCGAAAACGTGATCAATCGAGTAAAAAAAGACATGAAAGTGATGATTGATATCTCGTCGATTAAGGATGAGAAATTTGAGGGTCAAATAACCGAGGTCTCTCCTTCCATTGACCCGCTAAATTCTACTTATCCTGTGAGTGTAAAAATTATTGATGTCTCTGAGGGAATCAAATCGGGAATGGCTGCCAATGTTACTTTTCAGTTCAGCGAAGCAGCTACCTCGAAGGAGTCTTTGATTATCCCAGCAGCTTCAGTGGGAGAGGATGCCAAAGGGAATTTCGTCTTTTTAATAGACGACTCAGGCGAGAAGATATTCGTGAAAAAACAAGCCATCACCGTGGGGGAATTAACGTCGAAAGGCTTTGAAGTCACCAAAGGTTTGTCGGTAGGTAATAAGATCGCAATCGCAGGATTACAAACACTACTTGATGGGCAAGAAGTAAGGTTGCATTAACGGTGTTCGTTCGGATTTAATTCGGCCTTTACATTGTGGAAACCTCATTTACAGCCTCCTTTCTATTCCAAAGACAATTCCTATGAATCTTACGCAGTTTTCAATAGAAAAAAATAGAATCACCTACACATTGGTGGCTACCATCATCGTGATGGGAATTGCGCTCTATCAATCATTGCCCAGAGATAGCATGCCACCGATGACCATCCGAATTGCAACGGTGGTCTCCGTTTTTCCTGGGGCAGCACCAGAGCGGGTGGAGGAGTTGGTGACTGATAAAATTGAAAAGGTAGTTCAAGAATTGCCCGAGTTAAAAGAGGTGAGCAGTACCTCTCGGACGGGTCTTTCGGTGGTTCAGGTAGAACTTAAAGACGATGTGCCTGAAAAAGACTTGCAGACTGTTTGGGACAGGCTGCGCCGAAAACTCGACGGAATTCAAAGCTTGCCAGAAGGTGTAGTTCCCATAATGGACGACGAAACCATTGGCGATGTATATGGAATTGTACTTGGTGTAACGAGCGATGGATTCTCCTATGCGGAAATGAAGGAATACGTCGACGATATTAAAGATGACCTTATAAAACTGGACAATGCTGCCGAGGTGGAGCTGGGCGGAGATCAGGACGAGCGTGTTTTTGTAGAGTTTGATGAGTCCAGATTGAAGGAGTACGGTCTTTCTTCTCAAATACTGAGTTCGATTATTGCTTCGCAAAACATTCTCAGCACAGGTGGGCAAATCAATTTGGAAGATGAACGCATCGTTCTTGAACCCACGGGAAACTTTAATGCCTTATCTGATATCAGCGATATGCTCATCCCCGTTGGCGACGGAAGTCAACTGGTTTATCTCAAGGATATTACCACCGTTAAAAAAGGATACATTTCACCACCCACACAAAAAGTGAGTGTGAATGGAAATGATGCGATAACCATGCACGTGTCCTTAAAAGACGATGCCAATATCATAGACCTAGGTTTAGAGGTAGACGCCATCAAAAAGAAATGGGAAAGGCTCTTGCCCGTGGGCTTGGAGCTGCATACGCTTTCATCTTTGGATAAATATGTAGACGACCAGGTGAGCAGTTTTATGGTCAACCTTTTGCAATCTGTCGTGATCGTATTCTTGGTAATGCTGGTCTTTCTCGGCATGAGAACGGGTATAATCATCACCGCTTTAATTCCCTTGGTTATCGTGACCACTTTCATGATGATGGGCATCATGAATATTGGTATCAATAAGGTGTCACTCGCCGCCTTGATCATGGCTTTGGGAATGATGGTAGACAATGGAATTGTGGTGGCAGAGACCATCGTAGTAAAGCTCGAATCGGGTATCAATAGAAAAGACGCGGCAATACAGGCTTGCTCTGAACTATTCACCCCGCTCTTGATTTCAACGCTAACAACTTCGGCAGCTTTCCTTTCCTTCTATTTGGCGCAATCGGTCATGGGAGATATCGTAGGGCCTATTTTTTTGGTGATTACCATTGCGCTCATTTCTTCTTGGATCATCTCACTTACGGTTATCACCTTGCTTTCGTATCAGTTTATGAAAGTAAAGCCCAAAGACGCTAAAAAGAGCCTTGTAGATAGATCGATAGATTGGTTAAAGACCTACTACAACAAGTACATTTTGGTTGCCTTAAAGCACAAGACTAAAACGATGGTGTTGCTCGTCGGCATGTTTGTTCTAGCGATGTTTGGCTTTACTAAGATCGACTTCGTATTCTTTCCCGACAGCGATAGGAACATGATTACGGTAGACATCAATATGCCAGAAGGAACGAAGATTGAGCGGACTACGCAGGTGGTAAATGATATTGAAGTCTTCATAGCCGATTCACTAGAAACTTCAGAAATGAAGGTAGACGGTATTTCCGACTGGTCATCGTACATCGGTGAAGGTCCTTCGTCTTACGATCAGGGTTATCAGCTCGATGAGGCCAATTCGAGCTACGGACACATTCTGGTGAATACCTCCAGCTATGAGGTGAACCAAGAAATGGTGAGCCGATTGGATGCCTTTTGCTTCAATAATTTCCCGAATGCCGACATTAAGGTGGCATTCCTTGGGTCTGGGCCTACGGGAGACCCCATCGAGATAAAGGTCACGGGAGATGATCCCGATCAACTCTCGTCCATCTCTGAGCAGATTAAACTGAAGCTGAACTCTATTCAAGGAACGAAAAACATCAAAGATGATTGGGGACCAAAATCCAAAAAATTCATCATCGATATCGATCAGGTAAGAGCGCAGTCGGCAGGGGTGTCCAGTCAGGATATTGCCATTTCATTGCAGACGGTTCTCGATGGATTTCCAACAGGTGAATACCGCGAGGACGATAAGTCGATACCTATCTTGATGCGCAGCGACAAAAGTCAAGAACAGACCTTAGAATCAATCGAAACCTTAAATATCTTTTCGCAGAATACAGGAAGAAACGTGCCCTTGTTGCAAGTAGCGAGCATCAGGCCTGTTTGGCAATATGCCAAGATAAAACGAGTGGACATTGATCGAACCATTGCCATCACAAGTCAATTGCGCGCTGGAGGTAATGCTTCTGAAGTCACCGCAGCCATTACACCTTGGCTGGAAGAAGAGTCTAAAAATTGGAGCGAAGGATACACGTATAAATTTGGTGGTGATGCTGAAAGCACCGCTGAAAATATGGGAGCGGTAATCAGTTGGCTACCTCTTTGCGGATTTATTATTTTACTACTCTTGGTTATCCAATTTAATTCATTCCGCAAAATGATCATGGTGTATTGCACCATTCCACTATCGCTGATCGGTGTGTCTGTAGGATTACTCTCTTTCCAGCAGCCATTTGGTTTTATGCCATTCTTGGGAGTTATTGCCTTGGCGGGAATTATCATAAACAATGCGATTGTTTTGATTGATCGGATGGAGGTCGAACAGAATGATTTGAATAGAAAGGAAATAGACGCTGTAATTACAGCTTGCCTGCAACGTTTCAGGCCTATCTTGCTCGCGACATTTACCACCGTTTTGGGATTGACCCCTCTCTATTTAACGGGTGGTGAAATGTGGGAAGGAATGGCGATTGGAATTATGGTGGGATTGCTTTTCGGCACCATAATCACCTTGTTTTTTATTCCAACATTTTATGGGATTTTATATAAAATAGATTATTCAGATTACACTTTTGACGAAAGTCTCCTGGAAGAATAAAACTATGCAACCTTTGAATTGTTTGCGATAAATTATATGGAGCATATGTAAGTGAAAAAACCACCGCAATTGTAGAGCAATCAATCAAAAAAAACAGCTTGGTGTGATTACCTAAGAAATCTAATTTCAAATGCGAGAAATTTCAAATGAAAGACAATTCTAAAATAGAACTGACAAGCTTCGTGGATTACACGAAGAAGGTGGCCATTCGCACTCGCCCTTTTCTTCTGAGTGTTCTCGATCATTTTGGCGATAGAATCGAGATGAAAACGAAGTTTTATTCAACAAGTCCGAGTAATTCCGAGTTCGTGATTTCATCTAAAGCAGCATTAGCGGCAGAGCTTCAAGGTAGAATGGATGACTTGCACGAGTTGCTCATTCATTACAAAGAGACTTTCACTGAAGATGCTGTTTTCACTTTGGCCGAAAGTATCGATTTGGATATGGAACGGTTCCGAGAGGATTTTGAGTCCGAATATGTTTCAGTAAGGCTCGAAGAGGACAAGAGTCATGCAAAAGAACGAGACGTCAATTTCGCACCTTCTTTGACCATTAACGGCTATATGTACAAAGACGCTTGGGACGAAGAAGCCTTAATGGAAGCCATCAATGGGGCGAAGGCCAAGCCTGTTGAACAAGCCGTGGTGGGCTTTATCCATTGGGGAGCTTCGGCTGCGATTGCATTGCTCGTGGCTGCGATTGCTGCATTGGTATTTGTCAACTTAGGCTTCCTTGAAGACTATGAATTCCTACGCCATTTCAAACTCGGACTCAATGCAGGTGATGCCGATTTTATCCTTCCGCTTGAAGTTTGGATCAACGATGGCCTTATGGCTGTATTCTTTCTATTAATAGGACTAGAGATAAAGCGCGAAATCATTTCAGGAGAATTGTCTGAAATGAAAAAAGCAGCTATGCCCATCGTTGGGGCAATAGGAGGCATGGTGGTTCCCGTACTTTTGTATCTGGCCATTAATTGGAATGGAGAAGAAGCGTATGGTTGGGGAGTGCCAATGGCCACTGATATCGCTTTCACCTTGGGATTGATGGCCTTATTGGGCAGTAGGGTTCCTGGTTCATTAAAAGTATTTATTTCTGCCTTGGCTGTCTCTGACGATTTGGGTGCCATTATCGTTATTGCCCTTTTTTATGGCCATGGATTTCATCTTGACTCATTTATTGTAAGCCTCGTGATTATAGCAATTATGGGACTTTTGAATTACTTCAAAGTCTATTCAAAGACCTCCTACATTCTTCTGGGGATTCTCCTTTGGTTCTTTATTTACAAAAGCGGTTTGCATGCTACACTGGCTGGGGTTCTAACAGCCGTTTTAATTCCGGCACGGCGCAGAGGTAATATTGTAGGAATTGCCACCCAAGCCAGGGTTATTTTCGATCATGAAATAGAGCGAATCCAAGATGCAAATAATACTCAGGAGAACATTCGTCATGGGGCACTTCGGGTAATCGACAAAGCCATTAATCGGCTTACGGGTCCAGGAGAAAAGTTAGAGCATTTTTTAGAAAATCCAGTGAATTATTTCATCCTTCCGCTCTTTGCGTTTTTCAATACAGGTATTTTGGTGGTGGGCACTTACTTCGACGTTTTCACCCCAATCAACCTTGGTATTATCGTCGGCCTCTGCATTGGAAAACCGCTGGGTATTATGAGCTTCTGCTGGATAGCTTCCAAAGTGAAATGGGCTTCGTTATCTCCTGAGTTTAATTGGTCTCAGCTACTCGGCGCAGCGTGTTTGGCAGGAGTTGGTTTTACCATGTCCATCGTTGTGGCAGGTTCAGCATTTGAAGGTGAGACTTTGGATGGGGCTAAATTAAGCATCTTGATTGCCTCGTTTATCTCGGCAATTGCAGGGCTGTTTATTTTGAATCGAAGTCTAAAGCCAAATTAAGTCCTGCGGCAATCTGGCCCAATCGCTAAAAAAAAAATCTACCAGACAGTTTCACACGCTCGGTTTTCAGGAGAATGTGATCACGTCATTTGCATATCGGTTTGGCTTATTTCAAACTCAGTACTTCACAAAAGTAAGAACAGGCTTCAAACTTTCTTCGGGATCTTCTTCCATGGGTACATGTCCCAGATTGGGAAGAATCACCAAGGTGTCGTTGGGCAAATCACTGTGAAAACGATAGGCCGATTCGATTGGCTTCAGTCGGTCATCTTCTCCCCAAAGAATTAGTGTGGGCTGGGTTATTTCTCTTATTTTCCGATAAGCTGTGGTGTCTTTCTTGGCTTCAAAACGATCTACAAATGCTTCTCGATTTCCTTCGCGCAGCGTGAGGTCAAAATAACGATCCACTAGTTCGTCGGTTACTTTGGTTTTATCGGAGTACACATTTTCGAGGCTAGATCGCGCAACTAGCCGAGGGGTGATGAACTTGAAGAGGTTTTTAACTATGGGTATTTTGGCTACCTCAAACGCAATTGGAAGACTCTCCGCCTCGTCGGGATAACCGGTTGAATCGATCAAAATGAGCCGCTTAACTGTTTCGGGATATTTGGAGGTAAACCTCCAAGCGATGCCGCCACCCAATGAATTCCCTGCGAGCACGCATGTTTCGATTCCCATTGAATCCAAGAATTGCCTGAGGAAGCTGACGTAATTTTCAATCGAATAATCTCGATCGGGAAAAGGCCCAGTAAGTCCATATCCTGGTAAGTCCATTCGGATGACCCGACGGTCTTTCGACAATGTGGATGTCCATCCATCAAACGTCTGAAGGCTGGCTCCAGTACCATGGATGAGCACAATGGGAATGGAGTCGCTGGAACTGCCTTCATCCCTAAAGTGAACTTCCATGCCATCAACGGAGATAAACGCCGATGGTGGTGGTGCATATTTTTCTTTTAAATCTGTTAGAGGAATGTCGGCATAGCCGAAAAAGATCGAGACCAGTAGTGCCAATGTTCCAAAGCCGATCAGGAGAATCTTTAAAGATTTGGTAAGAAATTTCATGGCCGAAATATACTTTGTTCGCTCGTAGGACTAAATTTTTAATCTCACTATATTATCGCATAGGCATACATTTGTGTAGTCAAACAAGTTTATAACTATGCTTAGCACATGTTTAAAGTAAAATGCAATGTGTCACTTCGAGTGATTTTCGATGACAAAGGAGTCGGAAATTTTATCGAAAAGGCATAAAAGTTTCAAGTAGAAAACAAGGTTCTCGATGCAGATTTCCCCATCGCTGAGGCGCTGTGAAAACCCACTCGAACTGACAGGTCACCAATATTTAATTCAAGAAAAGGTCAGAATACTTCATTCATCATGTGGAACTCAGCACTATTTTACTGCCAAGCTTCGGTAGAATAAGTATAAATTTTACCGCCTATTATTCGGTGATTTATTTTTGCAATTACTCTGCCACAAAATCGGGCCATCGCTGCATATAAATCACCATCTTTTCACTCAGACCTTCTTTTCTTAAATACTTTTTAGAGACGGGCGTATCGATGGGGGTGAAGTGAGCATTTTTCAACACCAGTTCAGGAAAGTCATGGTGTAGAATGGCGGTGCGGCCAATGGTCGCAAAGTCAATCCCAGCGTCGAGGACCTTCTGCACGTCTTCTCCCGTTCGGATTTGTCCCGCGATGGTCAACATCACTTCTCCTCTTTCGAGGCCAGAAAAGTGCTCCATGAGCGATTTATCTTGGTGTTCTTCCTCTTCGGGAAGCTTGAAAACATCCCAAAGCGAAATATCCAAGAAGTCGATTTGACCTTCGTCGATAAACCGCTGAGTAACTTCCTTCACTTCTCCGAGCTTCATGCCGAATTTTTCGGGCGAAAGCCGCACTCCCAAAAGGAAATCAGAACCGCATTTTTTCCTGATGGCATTCACAATCTCAAACATAAGACGAGACCGGTTCTCTAAACTGCCGCCATAATGGTCGGTGCGGTGGTTGATGTCGCTGCTGAGAAACTGCGTGAGGATATAGCCATGCGCTCCGTGGACTTCCACACCATCGTAGCCGCATTCTTTCGAACGCAATGCAGCGGCGATAAAATCTTCTCGCAATTGCTCAATTTCGGCTAGCGTCATGGCGCGAGCGCCTGTTTTCTCGTTGTCGGATGGGCATATTGGCTTTTCGCCAATGAGCTCTTCTGGAGAGCGCATACCCGCGTGGTGCAATTGAATCACGGCTAGACTCCCGTGTGCTTTGATGCCTGCGCTCAGTCTTCGGTGACCTTCTATTTGCTCGTCAGCGAAGATTCCCAGCTGCCCTGGAAACCCTTTACCAATGGCTTGCACGTGGGAGGCGCAGGTCATGGTCAGGCCAAAACCACCCTCAGCCCTCATCGTGAGCCAACGGTACTCTTCGTCGGAAAGGGTGCCGTCCTCGTGGCTTTGGGTATTGGTCATCGGGGCCAGCATGAATCGGTTTTTCATGGTGTGACCGGAGGTGAAACGAATGGGCGATTTAAGAAGAGTGTTCATTTTGGGGATTAAGTTGCTGTGTTGAATGATAGATGAGGATACCGAAACCACCAAGTTAGACACTTGTTTAGGTTGGGTGTATTCCATATCCTCCTTGCGGGCAAGCTGCAACCCGCCTTCATCGTCAGGGCGTCCTTTGAGCTAAGAGCTATTTCCTTAGAATAGAAATAACTTACTGTCACTTCGAGTGATTTACCCGAGGGAACGAGGGTAAATTTCACTCTGTCCTCCTGCGCCGGGCTTGGTACAAATTCCCTCATCGCTATGGCGCTGTGAAAATTCACTCGAACTGACAAACCTGTTCTCCGCAGGATGATAGGTGTGAAGCTTCAATTTGAGATTAAAGGGGATAAGATTCCAACAAATTCACTTTATTTCGGTTTATAGTCCTACCTATCCATCATCCATGAGCAAGATCACCTTCATTTTCATTGCTTGTTTTTTCATCTTGCTGGCTCTCTATTCGGGTGTTAGCGAATTCAATACCACCGCTCAGGTTATTCCAGCAATCGTATTTATTGCGCTTTTGGGAATCCCACATGGAGCCATCGATCACATTCTGTTTTTAGAAAAATCATCGTGGTCGCCATGGGTTTTTTATTTATTTTACCTGGGGCTCATTGGCCTTTATGTCGCTTTGTGGCTCGTCGCTCCTGCGCTGAGTATGGCTCTGTTTCTGGCTCTTTCTGCATATCATTTTGGGCAATCGCAGTTTACGGACGTGAAGTTTTCCAGGACGCTGAAACCACTGTTGTATTTCGCATGGGGAAGTACCGTTTTGTCAGGCCTGATTTATTTCAATCGAGCAGAAATTGCGGAAATATCTAGTAAGAACGAAGAAATGGCCAACTTAACGGCGGTAATGGATCCTCAGACATACTTCGTATTCCTGATTGTATCAGGAGTTATAGTCGCAAGCATTTTGTCCTACGGACTGGTCAAAAAAATTGTTTCTGCCGAGCGAGCAGCGATCGAAGTCTTTTTGATGGGACTGATCCTGTTTAGCTTTATGGTATTCCCTATTTTGACATCATTCACCCTCTTTTTCGTCGTCATCCACTCCCTCAAGGTCCTTTCTGACGAATATGATTTCATGTTCAATCTCAGAAATAAATTCTCCATTGGTCTCTTTCTAAAGTTGCTTTTGCCCTACACGGTTTTGAGTCTTGTTGGGTCGGCCTTTTTGCTGGCTGTTTCATACATGGAGTGGCTTCCTATCTCCAATTTACTTTTGGTTTTTATTCTCATATCCGTGCTTACCCTTCCGCATTCCATTGTTATGGAAGGGTTTTACAGACAAAGAAGTGAATCTTAAGTAGCTATTTTCTTAATGCTGAGATTGACTCCAATTGTGAGAAACGCCGCATGGAAGAGATTGGTTTGGTATTTCTACATGCAAAATCAAATTTTTCAGAAATTAAAAGCCAACCTTAATTGCTGGTGCAAATTGGCAGGGTTGCGTTTGTCTGTTTTTTCCGTGAATCCATCTAATTCTTATTCAGTAAGGACTTCAGCGTGAATAGGTCAATAGAAAAAGTAGGATAACTGCGGAATCGAAAGAAGGAGTGTTGCCCTAGATATCTCTACGACATCATTGAGTAGAATAGGGTCGAGTTTTTCTATATCTCGTAGTCTTTTTATGTTAGGAAGTCAAACTCTGAAGGAAAATATATGTGTAATATGTACAACATTGTCGATCTTTATGTTAGTTTTGTTTAGGACATAACGATAAAGTAATGGTGGTACTTAAGTCAATAGCAGATATAGAAGCCTACGCAATCAGAAGGCGAGAAGAAGGAGAAGGGTATTCTTCAATCAAAAACTTCCTCTATTCACAATGGAAAAATAAGA
>JBLIDT010000038.1:0-23826 GCA_047632755.1 Cryomorphaceae bacterium | reverse complement strand
GACTAGGGACTAGGGACTAGGGACTAGATTAAAAAAAATCTGGAAAATATGCCATCTAACTAAGTTAGATTTCTCACTTTTGCACCTCAATTGAAACCGATTTCCCCTCATAGAGAGTCTGCTACCCGAGAAAGCATCATTTCCGAAGCCATTGATTTGGCGAAAGAAGAAGGCTGGAAAAAGGTAACCGTTCGTGCCATCTCTTCGAGGTTGGGTTACCAGCCACCAGTGCTTTACCAATTTTTTGACAACAAAGATCACCTGATTCAAACCATTTTGGAAAATGGTTTTGAAACATTAACCACTTCTTTAATGGAGGCCAGATCAAGTCAAAACGATCCTGAATCAAAACTGCTTGCGATGGCCAAAGCACGGTTTCGATTTGCAATAGAACACGCCTCGCTGCATTCGCTCATGTTTAAAACTGATTCCCCCAATTGGTTTCGCGAAACCGTTTTCTCGGGAATGTGTCAGACCCGCGAGATCTTGACTACTCTGATTCAAGAAATTTCGGGGAGAGAGGATGAGTGCCTAGATTTAGTAACCAACTTCATTTCCCTGATAAAGGGATATACATTTTTCGCTACTGAACTTCCGACCGAGCTCTGCAAGAGTCACTTTTTTGGAACCAAAAGCCCCGAAGAAGCATTAGCGGAAGCGATGACAAGATTTATAAATTCCATTCAACCCAATGAATAAAAGAAAAATCATTATCGTCCTCGCTGGAGTGGGAATTCTGGCCGCATCCATTCTCCTTTCGGGAATGCTTACTAAGGAAGGTCAGAAAAAACCCAAAGAGTTTGAAATGCTTACCCCCGTTCAGCTCAAAAAAATGACTCCGACAACCATCGTGCGCACCATCCCTATTACCGGAAGGCTTATTCCAAAGCAATCGGTAATGTTATATGCCGAGGTGGGTGGACGCGCCGCGTTTGGCTCAAAGCCGTTCAAAGAAGGGGTCAGTTTCAATAAGGGTGAAATTCTCTTGAGCATCAATAGCGACGAATTGCAAAGTAGCTTGAGTGCTAAGCGAAGCAATTTTCAAAGTCTGCTAGCCTCTGTTATTCCAGATCTTAAGCTCGACTTTGTAGACGCTGCTCAGGAATGGGAGGAATACCTTTTCAAAATTGACACGGATCAAAAACTACCGCCACTTCCCGAAGTGGAAGACAGAAAGCTCAAATTATTCTTGAGCGGTCGGAAGGTATTCTCAGAATACTACAGCGTCATTGAAATGGAAACGCGTTTTAATAAACACACTATTCGGGCTCCTTTTCGTGGGTCGCTTACCAATGTCGAACTCGACGAATCATCTCTAGTAAGGACAGGTCAGCCATTGGGAACCATAATCAGCGCTGGTCAATACGAAATCGAAGCAGGTGTGAGCTACACCGAAGTAGATTACATGAAAGTCGGCACCAGTTTTACCATGGAGGACATCAATACCGGTAAGAAATACCTGGCCAAGGTGGTTCGCATCAACGATTCGGTTGATCCTCAAACCCAACAAGTAAAGGTCTACGCTGCCATTTCAGATCCAGAAGCGAAGAGCGGAATTTACCTTCAGGGGAAAATTCCTGCGGATGAAGTAGAAAATGCCATATCGATTCCGCTCGAAGCATTGGTAGGTGAAAACAAAGTCTATTTCATCAAGGATTCAATAGCCACTCTCCAAGAAGTTGAGGTAGCCTATAAGAATGGTGAAGAGGCGATCGTATCAGGAATGAAGGGTTCGATGGATGTCGTGATAGACGAGCACAACGAAGCATTAAATGGCTCAAAAGTAGCACCCATAAATTTGGCTGAATGAAGAAGATCATAGCATTTTGTGTTCAAAACCAATTGCTGGTTTACTTGGCCATGTTCCTCGTGATCATCGGTGGAGTCATCTCGGCAAAACGAATGAACACCTCGTTTTTTCCAGCTCAACAGGAAAAGTTTATTCAAATCAATGCCATCTATCCTGGAGCCTCTCCGAGTGAAATTGAAGAAGGCATCACGCTGAAAATCGAGGAGAACTTAAAAGGAGTCACGGGAATAGATCGTGTGACTTCGACCAGCAGCGAAAACGCCGCGAATATCTTAGTCGAGATTGAAACGAAAGCCGATGCAAATTTGGTTTTGCAAGACGTGAAGAACGCGGTTGACCAGATTTCCAATTTCCCAGAAGGGATGGAGCAAATCGTGGTCTTCGTGCAAGAGGTAGTCAACTTCACTTCAAAATTGGCACTCGTAGGTGATGTCTCAATTAACACCTTAGAAGAGACCGCCGATCTGGTGGAAGACGAACTTCGGTCTTTGCCCAATATTTCTCAGGTTAACGTCTATGGTTATTCAGATGAAGAAGTTGAGGTGGCGGTTCGCGAGAACGATCTCCGCTCATTTGGCTTAAGCTTTCAAGACATTGCCAATGCCATAGGGCAGCAGAATATCGAGGTAACTGGTGGACGAATTATGGCGGATACGGAGACGATCATCCGCTCTGACCACAAGAAATATTCGGCCAATGAACTGCTGGATCTTACAATCAAAGTACTGCCCGACGGGCGAAAAATAGATCTCCGTGACGTGGCTGACATTCGAGAAGATCGGGCCGAAACCACCAACTCAGCTTTCTTCAACGGTCAGCAGGCCATCATCATTACGGTAAACACCCTGAACGAAGAAAACATTCTGGATGCAGCCGATGCAGTTGACGAATACCTCGTAGAATTCAATAAGCGCGGTGGAGCGGTAGAACTCGTCCTTGTACAAGACGGAACTGTAACACTCAAAGAAAGGATAGCATTGCTTCAAGAAAATGGGATTCTCGGAGCCTTCTTGGTATTTGTCTTACTCGCACTTTTCTTAAGAATTAGACTAGCTTTCTGGGTCGCCGTGGGCATCCCGATTTCCTTTTTAGGGATGTTTATCATTGCCAATTTGGTTGGTATTACCATCAACGTCCTCTCGCTATTCGGGATGATCTTGGTGATTGGTATTCTCGTAGATGACGGAATTGTGGTGGGAGAAAATATCTTCCAGCATTACGAACGTGGAAAAGGCCGACTGCGGTCTGTAATCGATGGAACAGCGGAAGTCTTTCCTTCGGTGCTATCGGCTATCCTCACCACTTGCGTAGCCTTCTCATTCTTCCTTTTCATTGATGGGACATTGGGAGAGTTCTTTGGCGATGTGGCGATAGTCGTAATTGCCGCATTAGCCTTTTCGCTTATCGAGGTGCTGCTATTCCTACCAGCTCACTTGGCGCATATTAAAGACCTTTCGGATGAAGCAAAACCAAACAAGTTCAAGGAGCAAGTAGAGCAATTATTGATCAAGTTTCGGGATGTGGTTTTCCAACCAATCATGAACTTCACCATTCACAATAAACTCTTCACATCCTTCGTAGTTGCGGCCGCATTTATTCTCACTATTGGCGCTTTCGAAGGCGGGTTGATTCAAGGGGTGTTTTTCCCAAACATCGAGCAAAACACCGTCAACGTGTCATTGGAGTTGCCCTCGGGAACTTCGGAAGGAGTAACCGTAGAAACCATGGATTACATCATGGAACGCGTAATTGGTCTTAACCAAGATTATGCTGACCGAGAAGATGTCGGAAAGGAACTCTTTGTGGACTACGAAGTGAAATACGGGCCTCAAAGCAATGAAGCTTTTGCCACCATTTATTTGTTGGGATCTGAAGAGCGAACCATACGAAGTTTCGATATTTCGAATGATCTGAGAAAAGCGGTTGGGCCCATTCCACGCGCTGAAAAGCTGAGTTACGCGACGCAGAGCCCTTTCGGAAAACCGATTAATATTTCCCTTTCGGGGAATGACTACGGCAAGTTGAGATCGGCCATCGAAGAGCTCAAAGTCGCGATTCTCTCCACGGGCGAGGCCAAGGATCTAATCACCAATGACAAGGTCGATCAGCCCGAACTAAACATATCGCTAAACGATGCGGGACGCGCTATGGGTTTCACCGAACTTGCTTTGATTAGTCAGATCAGAAACGGCTTTTTCGGATACGAAGCGCAACGCTTGCAACGCGGAGATGACGAGACGAAAGTATGGGTGCGCTACGCACGAGAAGATCGTCAAAGTCTCAATCAGCTTGAAAATATGCAGGTGCGTGCGCCGAA
Source organism: Cryomorphaceae bacterium (assembly GCA_047632755.1). GTDB lineage: Bacteria > Bacteroidota > Bacteroidia > Flavobacteriales_D > Cryomorphaceae > JAKVAV01. The sequence continues at coordinate 19,699 of JBLIDT010000038.1, read as the reverse complement.
TGGCTCATTGGTAGCCGTGAAAGACATTGCCACCTTAGAACGCAAAAACGGATTGATTGGCATCAATCACCGAGACGGCCGCAGAGAGATCACCCTCGAAGGTGAAATCGCGTCATTGGAAACAAATGTGGTCCAACTCTTAGGTCGTGTTCAATCAGAACTCCTCCCTCCCATTCTTGCCAAATATCCGGGTATCAATGTGAGTTTTGAAGGACAGCAACGAGACACGGCAAAGCTTCAAAAATCGATGTCCACCGTTGGGCCTATTATTTTGATTTTAATTTTAGCCATACTCGTTATCAGCTTCAGGTCATACAGCCAGTCATTTGCATTGCTGATGCTCATCCCTTTCGGATTGATCGGAGCGGCATGGGGCCATTACATTCACGATCAACCGATGAGCATCCTGAGTTTCTTGGGATTGATTGCTCTGATCGGAGTCTTGCTCAATGACGGTCTCGTTTACATCAATGCCTTCAATGGCTATCTGGGCGAGGGAATCAAGTTCAACGACGCCTTGAAAAAAACAACGCTTTCTCGTTTCAGACCCATTTTCCTAACCACAATTACCACGTCGGCAGGTCTCGGGCCTCTCATTTTTGAGAAGAGCTTCCAAGCGCAGTTCCTTATCCCAATGGCGATATCCATTGCTTATGGAATGATCGTCGGCTCATTGCTCATGCTGATCTTTTTACCAATCACACTCACCCTTACCAACAAGGTGAAGGTGATGGCAAAATGGCTTTGGATGGGAGAAAAACCAAGCAGAGAATCGGTGGAGCAAGCCGTGAAAAGAGCGAATCAAGAAAAAATAACTTTCAGCGAATCATGAGAATAGCCATTCAACTTTTCATAGCGCTTATCCTGATGGGGCGATTAGCCTCAGCGCAGGAAATCGATCTAAACGGAGCAATTGCGATTGCGCTGGTGCAAAACTACGATGTGCTGGTAGCGAGTTATTCCTATGAAATCGAACAGAACAATTCGGAGATTGGAAATGCGGGATTCATGCCTTCGGTATTTCTACAGGCCAATGGCAACTACAGCAGTCAAAATACCGAGGTGACTTTCCCAAATCCAGAGCAGCCTACGATTAGTCAAGACGGAGCATCGACCATTTCTTACGGAGCCAGTGCCAATTTGGAGTACGTTCTTTTCAACGGTGGTAGACGCGTTCATTTCCTCAATCAGCTTCAAAGTTTCAGCGAAGATGCCCGGCTACGTCAAAGATTATCAATGGAGAACACGACTCTTCTGGTATCCAGTCGCTTTTTGGAATCTCTCAGACTCAAAGAAGAGGTAGACATTTTACAAGAAACCATCGAGCTTTCGCAAAAGCGAATGGAACGCGCCGAGCAAGGTTACAACTACGGAAACTCAACGAAACTAGAGGTTTTAAACGCCGAAGTAGATTTGAGAAGAGACAGCGTCGCGCTAGCTCAAACAGATTTGAACTATGCGCGCAGTTTGCGAAATCTCTACCTCACGATGGGAATTCCTGCCGATACGAGTTTGACACTCAGCAGCGATTATGAGTTTTCGGCACTTCTCGACAAGCAAGTGCTCTTGGACAAAGCGCTCGAAGCCAATACGATTTATTTGCGGGCAAGGAACAACGTGTTTTCTGCCGATGAAAATCTCGACGTCGCCCAATCGGATATTTGGCCAACGCTTGCCGCAAATGCGGCCTACCAATATCAGTACAGCGATTTTGAAGCCAACTTCCTAAACACGCAAGAGAATTTGGGGTGGAACGCTGGACTGACTTTTCGATTCAATATTTTCGATGGAAATCGGGTGCAACGAAATATTGCCAATGCCAAGCTGAACCGCGAAATAGCAGAAGTTGAGATGGATCGATCTCGAAATCAAGTGGTGCAATTGGTCAACAATGCCTACGACACTTACCTCACCAACTTGGAGCTCCTCGATATCAGCGAACGCAACGTAGAATTGGCTCGAACGAACTTCTCGAGAAGCGAGGATGCATTCGCCACTGGTCAAATTACCGGTATCGAATTGCGGAATGCACAGCTCAATCTCAGCGATGCGCAAACGGCCATAGTTCGTCAGAACATTATAACAAAAGTGGCCGAACTCGGTTTACTTTACGAAGCAGGCGCCTTATTGGAATAGTATGAATTTGAAACAGTTTTTATTGATCGGAAAAGCGGAGGGAATCTCTTCTCTGCTTCTATTTTTTGTAGCGATGCCGCTGAAGTACATCTTCGGAATGGCCGAAGCCGTGAGTATGGTTGGCATGCTTCACGGAGTGCTATTCGTGGCGTACGTGGGTTCAGCTTTGTTCAACGGATTTGAACGCAAGTGGAAGTGGACCAGTTTCTTACTTTTGGCTTTGGCTTCCATCCTTCCAGGTGGACCGCTTTACATCGATCCCATCGTAATCAAACGCGAAGGAGAAACGGTCTAAAAACTACTTTACCAGAATCACTTTTTGGCTTTCCGTGTGGTCTCCTGCCGCAAAGCGAACGGCATACGTCACCGAAGGTAAATCGGTATCAATAAAAGGATGGTTTTCTCCAACGGCCCGTTTCATTCTTGGGTAATTTTTGGAAAAAATGTCGCTCCCTTTCCGTCGATCATTTTAATTTCTACTGGAGTCAACTCCTTAAGATTAAATGGAAAAGTCTATTCTCCTTTAGAGGGATTTGGGTAAACCCAAAGTGCCAATCCCTTGGTGATTGAGTCGTTATTGTTCTTAGTCGACAAGATTCCCATGACCAAATATCTCTGCAGGAGTCAAACGAACTTCAAGCAAGGACTGCCCGAAAAGTATGGACGTCCCGAAGACAAAAACAGAGAAAGAAATCGAGAATACCTGGTTATGGTGGTTTTTTGTAAAATTAAATCGTGTCGAGTGCAGCATGAGTGACTCAATTCGCATAGCTAAACCGAAGCACTTAATTGTTGTTATACCGCAATGACATCCTCCGAGAATCTTCTTCCAGCAGATGGATCTGCCTACCTCTTTAGCCATTTATTGAATTTGAAAAAAGAGGAGTTCTTCCGAAGTTTATTCGAAGAAGTCGATTGGAAGCAAGACGAGGTGGTGATGTTTGGCAAGCGACTCACCCTGCGAAGGCTTAGCGCTTGGTATGGCGATGAACCTTTCGAGTACACGTACTCGAAAGTCAGCCGACAAGCTCTCCCTTGGACTGAAACCATTGCAGAAATAAAATCTCAAGTGGAGAAGATTTCGGGAGAGACGTTCAACTCTTGTCTCCTCAACTTCTACCACGATGGTGCGGATTCTATGGGCTGGCACAGCGACGATGAACCCGAATTGGACCCAAATGCTTCCATTGCCTCCGTGAGCTTGGGAGCCGAAAGAAAATTTTCATTTAAGCACAAACGCTCGAAGGAAACGGTTTCGACCTTTTTAGAAAATGGGAGTCTCTTATTAATGAAACCACCAACTCAAGAGAATTGGTTGCATACCTTAAGGAAGAGCAAAAAGGTGAGTGACGGGAGGATTAATCTGACTTTTCGGAGGTATAAAACCGACGAAAAATCTACTTCGTTAGAATGGATATAGAATATTTAGGGCACCAATATCTTCTTTGCTGCTGCCATATCTCCGACTCTAAGCTGAGCTAAATAAATCCCACTGGCCAAGTCAATTCCATTCAACAATACCTTGTACTCGCCAGGACTTCTCGATCCATCGATAAGTGTTGCAACGGTTTTTCCCGTTTCATCAAGAATCGAAAGGGTAACACGCGAATTGGCAGTCGCCGTAAACTGGAAATAAGATTGGATGGTAACGGGATTCCCAACGATTCCGAAATGAAACGGATTGTCCTGGTCATCTCGAACGGAAAGAGGATTCTCAAAACCAATAAACGTCACCGTATTGTTTCCGCTATTTGGAATAGCGAGAGTGTCAATTTCTTTGGCGTAGCAAATGTCGGCGGGATTAGAAATACCTGGTGCTTCGATCGTTTCTGGTGTTTCTGAAAAATCGGGATCGAACCTTGAAATACGCAGTGGACTCCAAGAACTCACAAAGTAATTATCATCATTATCGTTGTCAATTCCATCACAGTTTCCTAGTGAAGTTCCCGTGAGGGTGGCTACTGAGTATGTATCGAGATTAACGGTTTTAATGTCGGCGCTCCCGCCCCAATTTACGAAGATGAGTCGGTCGTTGGTCTCGTCGTAAACGATTCCATTGGGTGTGCTCCCTGTGTTCGCTACTACCATTTCTAATGTTGGGTTGTTAGGATCAGTGACATCAATCTCATAAATTCTCTGGTTCGAGAAGTCGGTAACCCAAAGGCGGCTGACTCCATCACTGGCCATTCCATTCAGAAATCCAGAACCCGATATGTTTAGGCTCATCACTTCTTCTTCAGTGGTTAGATCGTAGCCTTTTATGCCATCGCCAATAACGAAGAGCGTGCTGTTCATCACTTCCATTCCATAGCCTGCTTCACCATCGCCAAAGAATGATAATTCCTGATTCTCACTATCAATGGCAATAATGGAGCTGGAATTCGAAACCAAGAAACGGCTGTTTTCGTGATCGTATTCCACACTTTCAATGTTTTGGAGCGATTGCGAAGTGCCGACAGACGGCAACAATAGTAGAACGAGTAGCAAGAAGTTTTTCATGATCAGGTTTTTGTATTCGCTAAATGTAAAGACCTGTGGTGAAAACGGAAGGATTAACTGCCCTTGAAAGAGGAATCCTCGGTCGATATGTTGTCAAGCTGTCAATTCATGTTATTCAATACCGTGAATCTTACCAAGGTGCACTTAAGTTTCATTTCTTAAAATTCAAAGAATTCTCTACTTTTCCTGAATGAACAGAAGGATACTCATTTTAGCGGCATTACTCATGCTTCTTGGCTCCTGCACCATAGGCCGATTCGTTTTTTACAATTTCGCCGATATCAATGACCACAAGAAGTTTCAGAATCGAACGATTGAAACTTCGAAGGACTCTTGGACCTTTGAGCGACGAGACACGCTGGTGCCCCCGAAAAAAATTACGGCAAGCGGCGAAGAAATGGCCTGGCGTGATTTTCTCGAAGAGCACAAGTCCGTAGCATTCTTATTGATCCGAAACGATACGATTCTAGTGGAAGATTACCTCTATGATTACGACGAAGCTTCCATAGTCCCCTCTTTTTCCATGGCCAAATCGGTGGTTTCTATTTTGATAGGAATAGCCATCGACGAAGGATACATTGGTAGCGTTCAGGATCCCGTAAGCAAATACCTTCCCGAGTTGAAGGAAGCAGGCTTTGACAAAGTTACGTTGGAGCATTTGCTGCAAATGACTTCGGGTTTGGATTTTAATGAAAGCTATGTGAATCCATTCGGAGATGCGGCAACATTTTACTACGGTCGAAATTTGATCAAATCTGTGGATAAAGTAAAACTGGAAACGGAACCTGGCGAGCGGTTCAGCTACGTTAGTGGCGACACACAAATCCTCACCAATGTGCTATCAAATGCACTGGGAAATCAAACCGTGAGCGGCTATCTCCAAGAAAAAATATGGAAACCCCTGGGCATGGAATACGATGCCTCATGGAGCCTCGATAAGAAAGAGGGTCTGGAAAAAGGTTTTTGTTGCTTGAATGCACGAGCGAGAGACTTCGCCAAGATAGGTCGTCTCTACCTCAACAAAGGAAACTGGAATGGAAAACAAGTGGTGCCCGAGGAATGGGTGGAGCGCTCAACCCGTGTTGATACTTCAAACGGAAGCGTGGACTTTTACCAATACCAATGGTGGAAGGGCTCTGGCGAGAATGACTTTTATGCCAATGGCATTTTGGGACAATACATATATGTGAATCCCGACCTGAATATCGTTGCCGTAAGGCTAGGAAAAAAAACAGGTGGTGTGGGATGGCCAAGGCTGATGGCTCAGCTGGCTAATAGATACGGTGAGAAAAAGTAAGGAGTTAGCTTTGTAAGATCCGTTTCAACCCAATCATCAGGTTTTGTTCGAGCGTCGAGTAATCCCCATCGGCATAAAAAGCATTTCCAACCTCAGCAACGAGTCCCTCTAATTGACTCTCCGAATAATTACCTGCTTTCAAATAGGCCCTGATCCTGTCAATTCTCTGGATATCATTTTGCATCTGAAAAATTCGATTCACTCTTTCAAAAGTAGATTGATCAACTTTTGAAAGAATATGATCTCGTTCTTCCTCGTCGAAATGAAAATCGGCGTGGGTAGCGAACAACAATAGATAAGTCAGAAAATCTAAGTCGGATTCGGAACTCATAGTGATTGGCTCAAATTTGTTTGCTTAAAGGAACAAAATATCCTGGGCTAGTTCATCCTTGAGGGAGAACCATCTTCCATATGTCAAAAACGGAAACGAAGAAGGCCCAGGACAAACGAAAGGATTGGACGATCATCGCGGAAAAAGTACATCATATCGCGAGTGGCAACACCAAATTCCCAGCTGCCCTTACCAATAATAAAGTTGACACCGAATGGCACTCTGAGTCCGAAGTTATCTCCTGCCCCAATTCCAGCGGACAAACTAACCGAAGAAGCCACCAAGTATTCAGCTCCAAAGGCGAAAGCCATTTTCTCAATATTTCCAGGTTCTTCATTGTGAGGAAAGGCCAGGTCCAAACCTATTCTGAGTTTTTCATCATGGAAGTAGCCAAGACCAGTTCTGAATTGAGTAGGGAGTTGAACTTTTTGTTCACGCTTACCAACGCAAAGGAATGCAGCGTCATCTCAAGCAAATGAGTCAAAATTGTTGAATACGTTATAACTATCAATCCCTTGTGTTTCAATGTCAAAAACAGAGGCATCTGCCGATTGGTAAACATTGCCATCGAAGGTTCTAGAACCAATGTCTGTTATGCACGCTGACACTCTAAATTGATCTGCAATTTCGGCGGTGAGACCCAAATCAAAACCGAATCCAGTGCCCACAGGAGAGTATCCAGAACCGTCTTGAAAAGAAGGGTTGTTTTCTTGTTCATTTCCTAGATCTTTTCCCAGGCCTGGTGAAGCCGCTGTGTAGGCATCGACTACTCTTCCTCCTTCTGTATTTATATCAGCAACAAATAAGCCTTGTGAAAATTTCAATCCAACTCCTGCATAAATAGAGATCTCATCTGTTTCATAAACGTGTCTTCCGTAGCCAAAATTAAACTCAGTAAATGTCATAGCTTTTACCCTCGAATCTCGATAAAGGTCGGATACCAATCTAAGGCTATACGCAGAAGAAAATCCCAAAATCACATCGTTTATTCGATCAGAATTTGGCCCACAATTTGGAATAACAGAAGTATTACCATCGACATCCTGAACTTGCAATTAATCAAAATAAGGATCGAAATAGCCATTGAATAATTGGCTTGCTCCAGTCGAATTAAAATGTAGAAAAATATGAGCCTCGGACGTATACTGCGAATGCAAAGTTCTCAGCATTTTCTGTGTTTAGGGAAAACCCTAGAGAGTTTACAAAAAAATTGAGAGAATAATCGCTACTGGCAAAGTCCAAACCAGCTTGTCGTTTTTCTTCTAGGATAAGATCGCCTTCAATATCGGTAATTCCTTGCCAAAGTTGCTCTTTGGTGAATCCTTCGCTTTACAAAGAAGCTCCTGCCCGCAAGATACCAAGGGTGTATTTTTTATTGTACCGATTACCGATACCCAAGTTAGCAGGATTGATGCCCAAAGCTTGATAGTCTGATAAAAAAGCAAATGAAGCACCCCTACCTGTTTCAGTAAAGGCAGCGTTTTCCATTTGAACTGAGGCGAATAATGTGCAGAAAAAGGCACAAGCAATGGTTAGTGTAAATCTCACTGGTCGGCTAATTGGCTGAGGCGAATGTAAGTAATTCAAAAAATTACCCGCATCACTACATCCAGCTACCCTCGTATTTCTCAACGGAATAGAGCAATGAGTTATAGACTTCAAGAGCATCCTTCTCTTTCAAGAATCTGACGGTTTTGCTACCTGCCGCGGTGAAAAAAGTCAAGTGTGCCAATTTCCTTTTTCTCAAAATTATGTTCTGCGAAAGCTGCAGCGATTGAGCCTTGAACGAGGGAAGAATTACCCTCTTGGGAAACAACCAACCACTCAAAATATAAACATAGTTGTCATCGAAGTGAACGCGAACTGTTGTTCCGTAGCGGTAGCCATATGCAGCAAATATCCCAACCAATAAAAGCGTCGCGATGCCTGGATAAGAATACTGCCAATAAAGAATACCTGCTAACGGAGCGAAAATTATTGTTCCAATTATGGCATACAATCGAGTGTATGCCCAAGGATCTGCCTCGATAAATTTTTCGGGTTTTCGAGCACCAGGGAAAACGCCTGTTGCCAAGTAATTGCTTTCGGTAATCCGCAAGGCAGGAATCTCGATAGCTTGCTTGTTAGCTACTTCCCCTACCGAATTAGAAGGCTTGATCGTAGCAGATTCATATCCTGCAAGCTTGCGCAATGGATTGGTTTCCCACTGGATGTACTGGATCTTATTTTTCGGGATGCGGTACTCGTTTCTCTGCAAAAGACCCGTCGAGATTTCTACCGCTTCGCTTTTTAAGACTGCTTTCAGATCGAAAAAACGCAATAGCGTTCTCACCAAACTAATGATGACCGAAATAACAGCATAAAGAACTAACAAAATGATAACTAGCGCAATGCCCGCATCAGCGACTTGAGAAGCATAGGTATCTACATATCCTTCCAAGTATTCTTGCAAGAGCTCTTGGTACTGGCTGGCATAACCAAACACAAAGGCAAAAGCTATTAATCCTGTTTTTAAATGGTTTTCGGTCAGACCGACTTTGAGCAAATCAAATAAGCCAAGCTTCACCAATACCCTTTCTTCCTCATCGCGTGTTTTAGTTTTTGGCGTATCCGCTTTGCCAAGATCTAATTCTTCATCCGTCTCATAAGAATTAGTGACGAGAAGCGCCTCTTTCTTTTCGTAAAGCAAATCGCGCAGAGCATCCGCTCGGTCTTTTTCCAAAGCGGGAATTTCCAATTCATTGCCACGCGAACCTGCAGTATCGACTTTGAGGGCTACCAATCCCAAGAGTCGTTGAATGACATTCTTGGTAACCTGAATGGATTGGATTCGGTCAATGGGAACCGATTTCCGATCCTTTACTAGAACTCCTTGATGAATGATGAGGTTATCTCCTTCTATATGGAAGGTAAAGTTTCGGTATTGCCAATAGGCGAAAAGTGAAAAAACGACGAATAAGGGAACGACTGCGATTCCTGCTATAGTCCAAAAAATAGGCGCAGCAGCGGCCACGGCTATCAGCGAAATAAACACCGTAGCTAGGCCACGCAAGTTCCTGAGCAAGTATACAATCACGCCGAGGTAGCTCTGACGCGTGGGTTCGTGGATGTCCCAGTCCTTATTTTCTTCACTCATAAATTGCGGCTTTCTTGGCTACAAATTCTTTGAGCTGCTCTGCCTCTTCAGCTTCTAGGCCTGGAATGGAAAGGTCAGAAGTGCTTCCACCCGCGGTGTATATTTTCAGTGTGCTGAGCTCGTACCTTCTTTCAATCGGCCCTCGAGAAATCTCTGTGTGCTGAATGCGGTTGAAAGGAATGGTGATCATCGATGAAAAAATCCACCCCTTCTTGTAGGTTAGATCTCTTTCGCGCAAAGCGTAAGACCTTTTTCGATAGCTAATTGGAATAGCGATAAAGCTGATTGCGATCAAAATAGTAAGTCCACTTCCTACATAGGCGATCCATAATCCTGGCGATAAAAAAGCGGGAATTGCCAAACCGATTATCGGAAAGATCCAAAAAATAATAGCGAGCAACCTTTTGTAAGTCATATACCGAATGGGATGCTTTTGAAAAGATACCTCCTCGACCAGAGGCAGCTCTGTGCTATCAACTTCTTGATTTTTCCAAGTTTCTTCCATGGTGTGAAATTAGGGCTTCCGCCGAACAATTTAAGTCTATTTTTGTCCAATAAGTATAAATGGAAAACATCACAACGGGTCATTGGGTTTTCGCGGTAATGTTCATTGTAGCCTTCGCTACCATAACGATTATCGCATACCGAAAGGACTTAGCCCGAATAAAACCTCACTACAAAAGAATCTGGCTATTGTTTATAGTTATGATAATAATCTATTTTATTATTTTCGGCCTCAACCGAATTACTTGAACCGTATGAAACCTCTTAAATTTTTATCTCTTTTTTTCGTCCTTGGCCTAGCCATAAACGTAACTGCACAAGACAGCTCAAAAGTATACACACCCAGCAATACCTACGTTTCCTTTGAAGGAGAGATGATATTCTCGTTTGCCGAATTTGACGCTCCCGAAGATTCTGACATTGAACAAAACATGCGCTTTTCGCCTGTTTTCAACTTGGCTTGGCACTATAATTACGATGTGAACGACTACTTTGGTTTGAACCTTGGTTTGGGATTTCGAAATGTTGGTTTTATTGCCAAAGCTGACAGTATTGATATTGAGGATTCAGATATTGATCGGAAAAAGTACCGTACCTACAACTTGGGTATACCAATCGGATTTAAAGCGGGAAGATTAGATCAAGAAAACCCTTTGTTCTTATTCGCTGGATACGAGATTGAATTTCCTTTCGCATACAAAGAGAAGCAATTTGATGGTGGAGATAAGTTGAGAAAAAGAACCGACTGGTTCTCTGACAGAACTGAAGACTTTCAACAATCTGTATTTGTGGGAATTCAGACACCCGGTGGGTTTTCACTAAAGGCAAAATACTATTTGACCAATTTCTTCAATGAAGAATTTAGTGAAACGATCCGCGAAGACGGCGCCGATGTGGATAAAGTGAATAAGCCTTACGAGGACTTTAATGCCCAAGTATTTTACTTCTCCATCACTTGGTTTCCATTCCAAGATCTAAACTTGGCGAAGAGTAAATATTTGTAGTGTCAAACTGACCTGAGGTAAAATTCTAATCCAAGCGGAATGGTTTTTTTCTAGTAACAGTGAAGCTAAAACATTCAATGAAAAAATCAATCGCTTCGAGTATCCATAAGATATGCGGTTTTCATTCGTTCTTTTAGCGATGCTTCGCTTGATCAACCTCATCATTTTTTCATTTTTTTGCTTTTCGGCCTTGTGCCAATCGTGGACTGAAATAGGCCCTTTCCTTGGATTGGAGAGAGATGACGGCATTGCTTTTTCCATCGACGGCAAGGCTTATGCAGGTACTGGTTTTGCCACTGGATTTGTACTCACCAACGATTTTTTCACTTACGATCCAGCTCAAGACAGTTGGGCTCAGGTTGCTTCTCTCCCATCTCAGCCACGTCAGTATTGTGGGCGTTTCACCATAGCCAATACGGGCTATGTAGTTTGCGGCTTCGGCCAAACAGGTTACCTCAACGAGCTTTGGGCTTATCATCCTGGAACAGATACTTGGACTCAAAAATCCCCCTTTCCTGGGGAGCCACGCTCCTCTCCTATTGCATTCTCCATTGGCGGAAAAGCCTATGTAGGAACTGGCAGAAACGGCGACGATTATTTTGAAGACTTCTGGGAGTACAATGCCGAATTGGACTCATGGACCCAGATCAATAATTTTCCAGGAGGGAGACGCTTCGAAGCGATGGGATTGACTTTGGGTTCTTTCGGATATGCAGGCCTTGGTCGATTGCAAGACCATTCATTTGCCAATGATTGGTGGCAATTTATTCCTACTACTGGTCAATGGACTAGGAAGACTGACTTTGCAGGGGAAACCAGATTTTACGCCATAGAGTTTGGGCTTGGTGGCAGAGGGTTCATTGCGGCAGGACAGGATCAGCATCTCGGTTACCTCAACCGAGTTTATGAATACAGCTCTTTTAGCGATAGCTGGACTGAGACAACTCCCCTACCATCCGCCCCTTTCAAAGGAGCATTTGCCTTTTCGATTGGAAGTTCAGCCTATATAGGAACAGGGATAACCTCCGAAAATTTACGGTTGAATGAAATGTACCGCTTTGATTTACCCCTACTGGTGAGCGATGTCAAGGTTTACCCAAATCCTGCCAGCGACTACATCTTCTTTGCGTGGGAGGGAGAATCTCCAGAGCGGATTGATATTTACGACACTCATGGAAGGATTGTCGATTCTTCACAAATTAAGAATCAGGTGAATTTGCGGCAAAGTCTGGTAGCACTGACCACGGGAGGCTACATAGCAAACTTCATTTGGAAAGATGGAAAAGAACTTTCTAAAACCTTCATCAAAGTAAGCCAATAAGGCATATCTCTGCCGTGCTCACGACATAGGTTCATAAATGAACAACATCTCGGAAATTCTGAGCTTATTATATTCATCTTACAGTCTCAAATCCAAACCGTTTTTTGATGCGTAAGTGATTTGAATCGAAGAATATTATGAGTCGAAAGCCTGAAACCGTGATTATCTACTTTGCTCGCAGTGCGAACGAAGACCTCAAACAAAATCGATTTTCGCGGAGAGGTTTACACCGAAGATTAATCCATCGACTTCATCGGCATACGCTTAAAACACTGCGGTCTTCAGAATTGCCAATTCTCACTTTTACTGAAGACAATCAAACGGGAGATAACTTAGCCCAAAGACTTGCCAATGCGTTTTCCCAAGCTTTCGCTGAAGGCTATAAAAATGCCATTGCCGTAGGAAATGACACTCCTGATCTAGACGCAAAGCTTCTGATGCAAGCCGCCGATGAGATGGCTGCAGGAAGTCCTGTACTTGGCCCGTCTCTAGACGGGGGCAACTACCTTATCGGATTAAGAAAACAAGATTTTAACGAAGCTACGTTTTGCCAAGCGCTAGAAAATAACGACGAGACAAACTCAAGACTCAATCAGCTTTTGGGAAGTCATTTAGAGCTCGCGACTCTTGCCGACATTGATGATGAGAAATCATTGAATGCTTGGCTTCAGTCGTTTTCTAATGAGTTTGAGAAAATCCTTTTTCGAAAAGAAGTAAAGAGCACCATTTCCAATTCTTCAACGGATAGAGAATACTTTCAAGCGCTCACCCATCGATCGCGTATCTCAGAAATTTCTTACCGAGGACCACCATTGGCATTCATCGCCTAAGTTTTCACCAAGAGTTCATCCGATTTTCTGACTAATTACCCCAATTAAATGAAGAAGCTATTCGCCCTGTGCGCATTGGCTATATTGCCTTTTTTCGCTCAAGCACAAACCTTTACAGTTAATGCCATTTCTCTCACCCAATCCACTCCCATCGACAGTATCGAGGTATTTTTGGTAGGGCCAAGTGACATCAAATCCTCCTTTACCAATCAAAAAGGAGAGGTGATTTTCAATAATTTAGACCCTGCTGCCAAGTACCGTGTATTTGTAGAAGACAACATTAAATACCAGTATGCCGCCTCACCCGCACTCATCGTTGAGGGTGCTAAAAAATACCTGCTGCAGGTGCCCGACCGCATGTCTACAAGCCTTGGAGAAGTATTGATCTCAAGCTCGCCGATGGCTAAAATGAATAGACAAGATGCTACCGTTTCGGGCCAGCTCAAAAAAGAAGAGATCATGAAAATGCCCATCGAAGGACGCGATGTGACCAGAAGCTTGTATCGCCTTCCGAACGTAACTCAAGCCGTTTTGGGTTACGCCGAAGGACCCAATATTAGCATCAATGGATTGAATGGAATCTTTACCAATTACCTCGTGGACGGAATGGACAACAACGAGCGTTTCTTGGGAAACATGAAAATCAACACGCCCGTTGGTTTTGTAGAAAACGTCACGGTTCTCACCAACAACTACTCGGCTGAATGGGGTAATTCCAGCAATGGAATCGTCAATGTACTAAGCCGATCGGGGACGAATGAAACGACGGGAGAAGTCTTCTACTTAACCAGACCGGGCTCGGTGATTGATTCTCCTTCCGATTTCGCCACTCGCGACCTTTCGGGAAATGAGGTCAAAGATGGATTCCAGCGGCATCAATTTGGATTCTCAGTTGGTACGCCAATCAAAAAAGACAAAACCTTTATTTTCGTCAACGCAGAGCAAACCATCGACATCAAAGACAACCTCTTGAATTCTCCTGAGCTCGATGTAAATGAGACGGTCAGAGGAAACAATTATTTCACTTTCGTGAATGCAAAAGTAGACCACATCTGGTCGAATAAATGGCGCTCCTCCTTGCGCGGTCAAATCGGCAGCATCTACATTGATCGACAAGGTGGTGGCCTAGAAGGTGGAGTGACTTTCCCATCTGCTGCTTCGGCTCAAGACAACGAAACTTACCTCGTCGCCTTCAAAAATACTGGCGTAATAAATAGCAAGCTGAGCACCGAAGTGAACTACTTGCACAGCTATTTTCGATGGAATTATCGGCAACCAGTGAATCCTGAAAATCCATCCGTTACACTTCGAGATCCATTCCAACAGACGGTGGCGGTTATCGGTCAAGCAGGTTCGATCTTTGACGACAAAGAATACACGCATCAATTCCAAAACAAGTGGTTTTACGATGCGGGAAATCACTACATCAAGGCAGGTATCGAGTTTATTACTTCTGACTTCAACCTGACAGGTGGTGGCAATCCAAACGGGAGTTACCTGATCGATTTGAACGAAGAGCAACTTGCCGAAATTCGCAATAGCGGTGTGGGAGCAGACTTGAATGTAGACGATGTTCCCGCTGATGCCTCCGTGTTTCAATACGATGTGGAATTGCGTCCAAGATCGCTCGGGAGAACGCAAAATGTAACCAGCGTATATCTCGAAGACAGATGGTCTATAAACAATCGCCTTACGGCAAATATTGGACTGCGTTGGGATTACGACAACCTCTCAAAATCTGGTGGAACTGAAGGAGACTGGGACAACATTGCACCACGGCTAAGCTTGAACTTTCAGCTCACTGAAAACAGCGTTATTCGAGGTGGCTACGGGATATTCTACGACAAGATTAAATACTCTGTCTACAGCGATGCCCTTCAGTTCAGCAATAATTCTAGTGACTTCAAAGCGCAGCTCGCCGAACTTCAGCGACTCGGAATACTTGATGCCAACGCCGATCTTGACCATATTACTTTCGAGGGAAACCTGGCAGCCACATCTCCTGATGTGGCGTATTTGGAAGGACCTACAGCCGACGACCTGAGCGATGAACGCGAAGCTATCTTTAGAAACAACACCCGAATTCTCAATCCGAATGGCTGGGACAATCCGTATAGCCATCAATTCTCGATTGGCTACCAATACAAGCCCAACAACAAGACGCTCTTCAAATTCGACGCGGTTCATACCCGTACGGAGAATCTTTATGTTGTTAAAAACCTGAATGTCGCATCACCTTATCTTTTTGAAGAGGGAATAGATCCAGATGACGTCGTTGCACGAACGAGAGAAGAGGCCGATGCTAGTCGACCCGTTGCTGTCGCAAGCGATGATGCGGGATTCTATAGCGTAGTGCAAGGCGACACTTTAAGAGGCGGCACGAGAAATGTGTTTATGACTACATCTGACGGTAGAGCCGAATACACGGCCTTGAACTTCATGCTTCAAAAAGAAGTGAATGACGGAAAACTTGGTTTTCGATTGCTTTATACCTTGAGCTGGACAAAGAGCAATACGAGTAGTATCAACACCCGAGCGCAGGACAACAACGATTTTGATGCGGAATTTACATGGGACGAAAACGACCGCCGACATGTGATGAGTGCGGTTGTTCTCTACCAACCAATCAAGGGACTCAGCATTGCCCCAACCGCCCTTATCCAAAGCGGGCAACCCGTGACCTACATTACCGATGCTACGGTTTTCGGGACGGGCGACCTGAACGGAGATGGGGAGAACTTTGGACTACCCGCTGACAGATGGCCAGGAATTGATGAAAACACAGACCGACTGCCATGGGCCACTACATTTGATATTTCAATAAAATACCTCTGGAGTTTTGGCAAAAACAACCAAGGAATCGAATTCAGTGCTGATGTCTTTAATATCCTCAATGAACAGAATTGGTCGGGATACAACACGACCCGATCGGTAAGCAACCAAGCCCAAGTTGGACCTCCAGGCTCAAATTTTCAAAGAATCTCGGCCTCACCTCCACGTCAATTTCAATTTGGAGCTCGATATATTTTCTAATGATGATGAAATTTGAATTAAACGAAACAGATAGCTCAGGTCTTGAGAATTATCTCAAAGCTAAAGGGGTAATAAAAGCGGATGAAAAAATTAGTCGTTTAGCAAAAGCGGGGGAAGGCAATATGAACCTCACCCTGCGTGCCGAACTAGATGGCAAAAGCCTCATTGTAAAACAGGCCAATCCATTTGTTCAGAAGTATCCATCGATCGCCGCTCCAGTTGAGCGCGCCGAAATGGAGTTCGCTTTTTTTGAAAGAGCCAACGCCATTGAGCAGATTTCCCAGTACTTGCCTGCGCCTATTTTTCACGACGAAGAAAACCACCTACAGGTGATAGAAGATTTAGGCACACAAGGAGACTATTCAAGGTTTTATAAAACAGAACTTGACTTACCCACGGAGGTCATCTCCGAACTAACGGGATTTCTCAAATTACTCCACGAATCAACCCGCGGAGGTGAGGTTGTTGAAAACCGAAAAATGCGTGAATTGAACCACACGCATATTTTCGACTTTCCTTTTAATCCCGAGAGCGGATTTAATCTTGACGATATTCAGGAAGGTCTTCAGGCCTTAGCGAATAAGTTGGTTTTAAATAATCCCGAGTTGCGAAAGATCGCAGCCGATCTCGGTAAAACTTACCTTTCGACAAAAGGGCCTTCATTGCTTCACGGCGATTTCTTCCCTGGCAGTTGGCTGGATAGCGCTGATGGAATCAAGATCATCGACCCTGAGTTTTGCTTCACAGGGCCAGTCGAGTTTGAGCTGGGTGTCTTCCAAGCGCACCTGCACTTTTGCGGAATGAGTATTGATCGAATTGAATCCTCATTGAGGCCTTACCGCGATTTTGACCAAAACCTTACTGATCAATTTGCGGGAATTGAGATCTTACGCCGACTTTACGGAGTGGCACAATTGCCTTTGTCCCGTACTATTTCAGAAAAAGAAAATCTTAGCCTCACGGCCTTGAACTTATTGAATCTATGAGAATTTTAGCACTTGTCCTTTTGGTTTTATCATTCAGCCAAACATTGCTTTCACAAGAGACCCCAAAGAGAATTTGGTTTGATACCGACATCATGATGGGCCTTCCCGAAAGGGCACCGAGAGAGATCGACGATGGAGTAACTTTGGTCATGGCGTTGGCGCAAGACAATATCGAAATCGTAGGAATTACCTTGATCACCGAAGTGGATTATGGCGAGAAGATCACCAATGAGATTTTGGAACGATATGCTCCCGAAAGATCCATCCCCGTTTACAAGGGCTCTCCCGATGCCGACGATTTGGGAACCGAAACAGACGCGTCAAAAGCATTGGCGGAAGCCTTAAGAAAAGAAAAGATGACCATTCTGGCCTTGGGTCCCGCAACCAACGTGGCCACAGTTTTAATGAACCACCCCGAGCTGGCCGATCAAATCACCGAAATCGTTTTCTGCGCGGGCCGAACGACGGGATATGCCTTTCAACCTGGATTGCGTCAAAACACCGTTCACGATTACAACTTCGAGAAAGATGTGGAGTCTTTTCGGGTGGTCTTAAATTCGGGAGTTAAGGTTGTGCTGAGCGGTTTTCAGTGCAGCGAGTATTTGCTACTCAGCCGCACTGATACCGACTTTCTAGCCAGCGGAAGCAACAACGATCAATGGCTTAACGCCTTTATGGTTCCTTGGCAAGAGCGGGCTCGAAACATGTTCGGCATACCCGGATTCATCCCTTATGACACCACGCCTTTGGGCTATTTGACCCACCCGCAGTATTTTCTCGTTCACGAGAAAATGCCCGTAGTCATCAACTATAGAAAAAACGATGCAACTATGGGACGTATGCGCTCGGACGAGAAGCACTACTTGGAGGCAGACCATGAGTACACCTCTGATTGGAAAGTGGATTTCGCTTACCGAACCCTACCTGGATTTGAAGAGATTGTGATTAAGTCGTTGATCTGGGATGATTAGCAGAGAGCACATTCCTTTTGTTAATAGTTGGGAAATGGGTTTTCATTTTCCATCATAAATGAGAGATTCGCAATTGAACCAAGAAATCTCAGCTATGAAATCCCTCGTTTTCGCAATTTCTATTCTCTTTCTAATCCCTGATTTTAGTCATGCATGCAGCATGTACAAAATCACCAAGGATGGAAAAACCATCGTTGGCAACAACGAAGACTGGATTAGTCCAAATTCAAAATTCTGGTTTGAACAAGGAGGAAAAGATCAACATGATGTAGTTTACATGGGGCAACTTAACGAATTCGCGCAAGGCGCCATGAATAGCCAAGGGCTTGTATTTGATGGTTTTGCCAATGACTATCTAGCAGTCAACAATAGCGAAGGAAAACTATCCACCCCAATTGGTGAAGCCGTCAGAAACATCATGCGGACCATGAGCAATGTGTAAGAAGTAAGAGACTATTTGGCTACCATCGACCTCGGGTTTCTGGTTACGGGAATGATTGTCTTCGTTGACAAAACGGGTGATTACCTCATCGTGGAAGGCGAAGAGCTCATCTTGGGTTCGGAATCTGAACAGTGCTTTTCCAATTTTTACTATTCTCAAATTGAGTCTACCGACGAAGTAGAACTTGCCAATTTCAAAAATGGCATGAAATACCTTTCGGAAAGTGATGGGAATGCTTCAATTGATTACACCAGCGACGTGATGGAAAGCATGATGAGCCAGGAAGACCTCACTCAGTATACGACCGTTTATGACTTACAAGAACTAAAGGTTAGAGTCTACCTTTTTCACGACTACACGAATTTCGTTGAGTTCACACTGGATGAAAAAATCCAAGAAGGCAATCATCAGGTTATGATAGCCGACCTTTTTCCAAAAGATTCACCGGGTTACGCGAACTACCTGAACTATAACGACCCTAAAAATCCGACGGGTTTTCTGAAAAATCTAATCGGAGAGGAATCCCTGACGGAGGAAGAGTTTGAAGAAATGGGGTTTTCATGGATGGTCAATACCATTGGCTACGAGTGGCTTTCGGATAAGGAAGATTCCGAAGGTGCGGTAGAAATATTCAAATTTGGGACGGAACTTATGCCGAACAATGCCAATCTTTTTGACAGCCTGGGCGAGGCCTATTTCACCAATGAGGATTACGAAAAATCAAAGCTAGCCTATGAGCAGTCATTGACTCTGAATCCTGAAAATGAGGGTGCGAAAGTGAAGCTCGAAGAACTTTCCCAACTGCAAAAGAAATAAGGAAACGTGATTTATCTAATTCGAAATCCGTTTCAACTCGTCATCCATACCACCTCTTGACTTACGCATTGTATTAAGCTTCTGGTTTCCAAAATTCCAAGTGACACCTGCTCCGAATCGTTGGTTGTCGAAAGACCGCACACCGTCGGTTTGAATTCCGCCATAATTACCCTTATAGAAGTAATCACTATCGGTTTTAAACACATCGCTTCCAGTAATCCGCACCTCCAATTGGCCATCGAGAAAGGTTTTGCGAAAGCCGAAATCCAATCGCTGGTTTCCTTCCACATCGATAGAACCACGCCAGATCCAGTCGCTGTAGTTCATATACGTCACGTCCATTTTCACGCCCCAAGGTAAGGAGATGCTGTTTTGAATTCTGAAGCTCCAGGT
>JBLIDT010000037.1:0-24278 GCA_047632755.1 Cryomorphaceae bacterium | reverse complement strand
GATGATTTTGAAGAACTTCTTTATCCGGGTCATCCTATGGGCAGAAATATTCTGGGCACAGAGAAATCAGTTTCGGGCTTCCGCCAAAAGGATCTTTCTCATTTCGTCAAAAGACAATACCATACGGACAGGATGGCTGTGAGCCTAGTGGGTGAAATTAGAGAAGCCAAAGCTCAGCGAATCATGGACAAGTATTTTGGTTCTGTCCCATCTACGAGTTCATCTTCTAAACTGACATCGCCGGGCGCAGCCAATATCGAACGGAAAGAAGTCGATATGGACACTTACCAAGCACACCTCATCATCGGTGGTGAAACCTATGACTTTCATCACAAGCAGCGCATTCCTATGATCTTGCTTAACAATCTGCTGGGAGGCCCAGCGATGAACAGCAGGCTGAGCATGAACATACGAGAGAAGTACGGCATTGCGTACAATCTTGAGTCATCTTACACAGCTTATTCTGATTGCGGAGTCTTTAGCACTTACTTGGGCACAGATAAAAAATGGCTCAATAAAAGTGAGCAATTGATTCTCAAAGAACTAAAGAATTTGAGGGAGCAAAAGCTAACCACGACTGGTCTTCACCGCGCCAAACAGCAATTGAAAGGGCAGTATGCCCTGGCAAAAGAAAGTGGAGCTGGCATGATGCAATCTATTGGTAAAAGCGTGCTGATGCTTGATAAAGTAGTGGACTCGGAAACCATTTTACGTCAAATTGAGAACATAACTGCAGAAGAATTATTGGAAGCAGCGAACTACACTTTTGATCCAAAAAAATTAAGCACTCTGATATATAAGTAACCATGGAATTTATCGACCCAGAACTGGACCAATATGTTCATCGCCACAGTGAAGCGGAAAGTGACCTTCTGAACGAGTTGAACCGAGAGACTTATTTAAAAGTGCTCCAGCCAAGAATGCTATCGGGACACGTTCAGGGCAGAATCTTAAGTATGTACTCCAAATTGATTCGACCAGAGCGCATTTTGGAAATTGGCACATACACTGGATATTCAGCCATTTGCCTAGCAGAAGGTTTAACTGATGGAGGCACCCTTGATACCATTGAAAAAAACGAAGAGCTCCTGCCTATTATCAATCGATATGTTGAGCGTGCTGGTTTGAGTGATAAAATCAAGCTTCATATCGGTAATGCATTACCGATAATAGAATCAATGGACGCCACCTTTGATTTAGTCTTTATCGACGCGGACAAGACAAACTACCTCAATTACTATGAGGCAGTATTGCCAAAGATGAAATCGGGCGGTTGCATCATTGCTGATAATGTGCTTTGGAGTGGGAAAGTGCTAGACGAAAAGGAATTAAAGAATGATCCTGATACGGGCGCACTCGATAAATTTAATAAAGCAGTAACGGCAGATGAGCGGGTAGACAATGTGCTCTTGCCTGTCCGCGATGGCCTGATGTTAGTTATCAAAAAATAAAGTGATGTTTGATCTAAGAAGTGATACGGTTACTAAACCGAGCAAGGAAATGCTCAAGGCCATGTTTAATGCCGAAGTAGGTGATGATGTTTTTGGTGAAGATCCAAGCATCAATCGATTGGAAGCTATGGGCGCAGAAATGATGGGCCATGAAGCTGGCTTGTTTTGCCCTTCGGGAACGATGACCAACCAGATCGCCATCTCTCTTCACACCAAACCAGGAGATGAAGTGATCTGCCACGAAATGTCCCATATATACCAATATGAGGCGGGAGGTATCGCAAGAAATTCCCTGAGTTCGGTTAAGCTCGTATTTAATGATGACGCAATCGTTACTCCTGAGGATGTTACAAATTCCATTCATGCTGACTATGACTGGCTAGCTCGCACATCATTAGTGGTAGCGGAAGACACATCTAATCGTGGAGGAGGCAAGTGCTACGAATTTGAACAACTTGAAGTTCTAAAAGATACTTGCGGTAAAAACGGACTAGCCTTTCACCTCGATGGTGCAAGAGCATTCAATGCCATCGTCAAGAAAAATCATGACATGGCTTCCTATGGTCAATTGTTTGATTCTATATCCATTTGCCTGTCAAAGGGACTAGGCGCGCCAGTTGGCTCCTTGCTATTGGGCAGCTCATCCTTTATAAAAGAAGCCAGAAGAAGAAGGAAAGGAATGGGCGGGGGAATGCGCCAAGCTGGTTACTTAGCCATGGCGGGAATCTATGCTTTGGAAAATAACTTGGAGCGACTGAAAGAAGACCATGATTTAGCCACAGAGCTTGCCGCTACAATAAAACAATGCGGCTCTGTGGTGAACGTCATTGAACCCGAAACCAACATTCTCATTTTCGATGTAGATGCAATCTCAGAAATCTACTTGGCTAAACTAGAAGAGCAGGGAATAAGAGGAGTAGCTTTCGGCAAAAAGAGAATCCGCTTAGTGACTCATATGGATATGGATCGAAATAAGAAACACGATTTAAAAGAAGCGCTTAAGAAAGCGCTCAATTAATTAAGAGTACCTCCACCCTTCTGTCGGCAGAACTGGAAGTGGTGCTTTCGGTATCTCCTAAATAGGTCACTATTATTTTGTCACTTTCAATTCCCATGTTCTCCAAAAATAGTTGCACCGATTTGGCGCGCTGTTGAGAGATCCAAGCATTGTATTCCGAATCCCCTGACATATCAGCATATCCTGTTACCAGTGCCTTTTTTGAAGGATTCTTCACCAGCAGTACTATGATTCTGTTGAGCCGCGCTTTTTGCACTTCCGTCAAAACATACTTGTTCTTTTCAAAAATCAAGTATTCTGGCTCTGCATCAATTGATCTTCGCGAAGGTTCGTCCTTCAACTCAGAAATCATCTGCCTCATTTCGGCCATATCCTCTCTCAGGTCGCTGTTATCCTTTCTATTGATATCATCAATTTGACTTTGAAGATTCTGGAACATCTCGGAATAATCAGACAGAATTCTATTGTTCGCCTCTAAAAGCGTTACCACCTCCTGAGAAAAGCCCTTCTGCCCTCTTCTGTTTTTCCTAGAAGATCTTTTATCGGAAGAAAATAAATCGGGATTGAGGCTGAGATCTCCTAGCCCGTCTTCATAACCCGAACTCGACATTAATTCAAACTCTTCCGCAACTAAATAGGGGGTTTGAGAAGCTATCATTTGAGGGCCTTCCATTGGCAAAAACCCTCCAACAAAACTAACAGCCTCGGCAAGGGCAGTTTCTTTAAGCCTAAAAACTAAACTCTGAAACCCATAGAGACTGACGCCATTTGCTTCATTATAGTCTTGATCTGTAGATTCTGGGATTTGATGGCCGTTAAGTTCAGCCAAATATGATGCTTGGTCTAGAACAGCGTCAGAAAAACCAGGAAATAATTCTGAGAAGGGTAGGTCATTGATCCAAATGGCATTCTTGATTAAAGCACTGATGCTTTCATCAAAATCCAAAACCGAAGGATAAACCCGTATTTGACTGTCTTTCACCAAGTAATTGTTGTCGACAAAAGATTTTAACCCGTAACTAATCATCTGATTCAATAGAGACTCCCTTGAGTTAAGTGAAGGCTCATAATCATTGATAATAATTGTCTGTTCCTTGAAACCGCTCAAAACGTAATTCTCAGGCACGTCATTGATAGGCTCCCCGTGAAAGCGATTTATCACGGTAACATTTTGCGCAGACAAGGCGAATGCTGCGCAACAGAATGTGGTCGTTAATAATTTTGTAAGCACCAAAGTAGAAGCACCCCACCAACTGATGGATTTCATCGTCAAATTTCGACAAAACCTTACCCAAAGTCCACTATATGTTCCAAAACCTTATGAACAGAATAACCTAAAATGAGCTCCTGTCTGGAAAAGTCACCACTTCAGCAAACGCCTTCCTACGACATTATTGGAACTTCAATCAGATAAGAGAAAATTCACGCATCTGATAATGAAGGTATTAAATCAAAAATAAATTGAATAGTGTACTGGCAACCCTAATAGAAGAAGGTCGTCTTTAGATTAGAACCAGCTGCCTACGGGGAGAAATTAAAAAGGTTTCAAATAAAAAAATTACACGTTATGGACGGCATATTCAATTTTATTCAAGAATTCTTCCTAGGACTCTACGGAACATTCGGGGATGGCTTGCTCCTTCTTGGTGGAGTGCTCGCTTTCTTTGGGATCGTAGCTCAATGGAAACTTTACGAAAAAGCAAATCAACCTGGTGTTGCTTGTATTGTTCCAATCTGGAATTTCATAGTCTTTCTTCGCATAGTGGGAAGACCAGCGAGCCACATGTTTCTATTCTTCATTCCCATTTATGGCCAACTCTACCTTGTACCTAAAGTGTACATAGAATTGTGCAATAGCTTTGGAAAGACAAGCATCGTAGATTACATAATGATCATTTTGTTCAATGCTTTTTATATTCTAAAT
This sequence comes from Cryomorphaceae bacterium, assembly GCA_047632755.1. Lineage (GTDB taxonomy): Bacteria > Bacteroidota > Bacteroidia > Flavobacteriales_D > Cryomorphaceae > JAKVAV01. The sequence goes on along the minus strand of JBLIDT010000037.1, from coordinate 19,885 downwards.
CTCGGTCTGTCATACGAGACTGAATACCTTGGGCCTGCTCACGGTAAAGATGTGAGTCAGATTAAAGCGAAGATGAAAGGTGAGTCTAGATCAGCTTACGCTTAAAATTTCCTCAGCACGCTTTAATGCTTGGGGAATTCCATCAGGATTCTTGCCTCCTGCAGTCGCGAAGAAAGGCTGCCCCCCCCCGCCTCCTTGAATAAAGCTTGCCAGTTCTTTTACAATCTTCCCAGAATTAAAGCTTCTATCAGTAACCAATTCATCAGACAAGGCCACGGATACCGTGGCTTTGTTGTTTTGGGCTGTTGCCAAAACCAAAAATAAAGGACTCAACTCTTTTCTTAGTTGAAACGATATATCCTTCACTGAAGAAGGGTCGAGATCAACCTGTTCGGCAATAAATGAAACACCGTTAATCTCTCGTGCCTTGCTGATAAGCTCGCTCTTTATACTTTGAGCCTTATCAGCTTTTAGGGCAGCAATTTCTTTTTCTAGCTCTGCCTGCTTCAACAAGAGTGACTCCACCGCCTTCGCAGGAGATTTTGGGGCTTTGAGCTTTTCCTTGATGACTTGCAATTCATCGATTTCACTGAACACTTCTCCCTCAGCAGCTTCTCCTGTTAATGCTTCTATTCTTCGAATACCGGCGGCTACAGAACCCTCGCTTAGAATCTTAAAAAACCCTATTTCACCAGTTGCGTCGACATGTGTCCCTCCGCATAGCTCCACTGAATCTCCGAATTTGATAACCCTCACTTCATCGCCATACTTCTCGCCGAAAAGAGCCATTGCACCCATCTCCTGGGCTTTGCTCATAGGGACTTTTCTAGATTCTCCCAGAGCAAGATTCTCTCGAATCAATGCATTCACTTGGATTTCGACCTTACGAACCTGCTCATCACTCATCTTTGCGAAATGTGAAAAATCAAATCGCAGATAATTCTCCTCTACCAAAGACCCTTTTTGCTCTACATGAGTTCCGAGAATGTCGCGCAATACATGGTGTAGAAGGTGTGTCGCAGAGTGGTTCTTCTCGGTACTTTTGCGAACCTTAGAGACTACAACTGCTTCAAATTGAGGGCCAATTTCTTTCGGAGAATCCTTTGAAACATGAATAATGAGCGTGTTCTCGCGGTAAGTATTGTCAATTGACAATATCTTGCCATCGCTTTCGATGTACCCCTTATCTCCTACTTGGCCTCCGCCCTCGGGATAAAACGGTGTTTTATCAAAAACGAGATGAAATAGCTTTTTGCCTTTTTGTTCCACCTCACGGTAACGCACCAACTCAATAGTGTCTTCCAAGGTATCGTATCCCACAAACTCCGTTGACGGCGAGTCTGACAGTACTACCCAGTCTCCTGCTGCTACAACTGAATCTTTTCGCGAGCGACTTTTCTGCCGCTCCAGTGCTTTTTCAAAGGCTACCTCATCGTAGAATTTTCCTTGTTCGGACAAAATCAAACCAGTCAAGTCAGCTGGGAAACCGAATGTGTCATAAAGTTCAAAAACGGTCTCACCATCAATCTCTTTTCCTTCTGTCTTTTGGATGATTTCAGAAATGCGATCAATTCCCTTCGCCAAAGTGCGCAAGAATGATTCTTCTTCTTCTCGAATAACTTGAGAAATCAATGTCTGGTTATGCGTCAACTCGGGAAAGAACTCTCCTACTTGCTGTTCCAACTCGCCAGCCAAGAGGGCTAAAATGGGTTCTCGTCTATCCAAGAAACTATAGGCATATCGCACAGCGCGCCTTAGTATTCTGCGAATGACGTAGCCTGCTCCTGTATTGCTCGGCATTTGACCATCGGCAATCGCGAAGGAGACCGCACGCACATGATCGGCCAAAACACGAAAAGCCACATCTTGCTTCGAGTCGGTTCTTCCATATTTGACTCCCGTTTCCTTTTCGAGAAAAGAGATTAGCGGAGTAAAAACGTCAGTGTCGTAATTGGACTGTTTGCCTTGCAGCACCATTGCCAAACGCTCAAAACCCATTCCCGTATCAATGTGCTTCTCTTTTAAAGGAATAAGATTTCCGTCTGCCTTTCGGCTAAGTTCCATAAAAACCAAATTCCAGATCTCTACAACTTGCGGATGATCCATATTGACCAACTCACTGCCTGGTTTTAGTTTTCGTTCTTCATCTGAACGTATGTCTACGTGAATCTCAGAACAAGGACCGCAAGGTCCCACATCGCCCATTTCCCAGAAATTGTCCTTTTTATTTCCTTTTAAGATTCGGTCTTCCTCAACCAGATTCTTCCAGTAGTCATAAGCTTCTTGGTCAAATTCAAGTCCATCCTTCTTATCGCCTTCAAAAACGGTCACGTACATTCTGTCTTTCTCTACACCAAATACCTCCGTGAGAAGTTCCCATGCCCATTCGATAGCTTCTTTCTTGTAGTAAGCCCCGAATGACCAATTGCCCAACATTTCGAACATCGTATGGTGGTAAGTGTCCACCCCTACTTCTTCCAGGTCGTTGTGTTTTCCACTTACGCGCAAGCATTTTTGTGTATTGGCAATACGTGCTGATTTTGTCTCTTCGTTGCCCAGAAAGACATCTTTGAACTGATTCATCCCCGCGTTCGTAAACATAAGGGTGGGATCATTCTTAATGACAATAGGCGCTGAATCGACAATTTTGTGATTCTTACCCTTGAAAAAGTCGAGAAAAACCCGACGAATTTGAGATGATTTCATTGGAAACAAAGTTTAACAACTTAAGCGAAATACAGAATGAATGATGGTTTGCGCCGTTCAGTCGATTTCCTACTTTTATGGTTTAATTTTCCCTGTAAAGGATGGCAAAAATAAAATACAAGTACAATCCAAGTACACTCAACTACGAAAAAATTCAGCTGACCTTCAAAGATCGGCTTAAGAAGGGCGCAACCTACTTCCTAGTTGGATTATTTTTTGCGTTGATCATTGTGTTTTTTGCCTACACTTTCATTGATTCTCCAAAAGAGCTCACATTAAGGCGAGAACTCTCGCAAATGCAGGCTCAATATGACTTACTCAATAAAGATCTGGACAATGCGGAAGCCGTACTTTCTGATATTGAGAGTAGAGACGACAACATTTACCGACAGATTTTAGAGTCTGAGCCTATCACTCAATCAGTGAGAGTAGCCGGGGTTGGTGGTGTGAATCGGTACACTTATCTGGAAGGATATAGCAATTCTGACCTAGTGATTAACACCAAAAAAAGACTTGACAAACTGAAGAAACGCCTTTATGTTCAGTCAAAATCTTTTGATGAAGTAGTCGATCTAGCAAAGAATAAGGAAAAAATGCTAGCGGCAATCCCTGCCGTTCAACCCGTTCCAAACAAGAACTTGAAGAGGGTAGCAAGTGGTTATGGGTATCGCGTTCACCCAATCTATAAGGTTCGCAAAATGCACTGGGGCATGGATTTCTCAGCTCCTACAGGCACCGAGATATTCGCTACAGGTGACGGCCTAATTTCAAAAGTGGTAAACAGCCGCCGAGGCTACGGTAAGCACGTCATCATTGACCACGGTTATGGATACAAAACGCTTTATGCGCACATGAGTAATATTGATGTGAAACGCGGCCAGAAAGTGAAAAGAGGAGATGTGATCGGTTTGGTCGGTAACACTGGAACCAGCAATGGTCCGCACCTTCATTACGAAGTAATTAAGGATGGCAAGAAAATCAATCCCGCTAACTATTACTTTAACGACCTAACGCCTGAAGAGTACGATTTAATGATTGAACTTTCTTCGAGTGTAAACCAATCCTTCGACTGATGCCATACCGTGAAAAAGAAATTGAAAAGCTTTACTACAGCATCGGAGAGGTATCAAAGATGTTTGATGTCAATACATCCTTAATCCGATTTTGGGAAAAGGAATTTGACATCATCAAGCCCAAGAAGAATAAGAAAGGAAACCGCCTCTTTACCAAGCAGGATTTGGAGAATTTTCGAATCATCTTTCATTTGGTAAAAGAGCGTGGCTATACGCTACAAGGCGCAAAAGATAAGCTGAAAGACAACAAAGATGATGTGGCCGATACCGTTGAAATGGTCAAGCGTCTAGAAAATGTAAAAGCCTTTTTGCTCGAGCTAAAAAAGAGTCTGTAGGCTAGTAGTGTGATTCCTTTTCTAAATAACTCTGCACGTAGTCTTTCACCCCATCTTCTAGCGAAGTAAAATCCTTATCGTAACCAATACCTTTGAGTTTAGCCATATTGGCTTCAGTGAAATACTGGTACTTATCTCTTATATCAGAAGGTGTATCAATGAATGAAATGTTTGGCTCTATGTTCAGCGCCTTAAAAGTGGCTTTCGCCAAATCCAAGAAAGTTCTTGCCTTACCTGTCCCGAGGTTATAGAGTCCCGAGTGCTTCCTGTTGTCCATTAAAAACAGACAAACATTGATCAAGTCTTTGACATAAATGAAATCACGCAGTTGCTCGCCATCCTTATACTCGGGGTTGTGAGATCGAAACAGCTTTACCTCGCCATTTTTCTTAATCTGATTGAAGGCGTGAAAAATAACCGAGGCCATTCGTCCCTTGTGGTATTCATTGGGGCCATAAACGTTGAAGAACTTTAGACCAGCCCAGAAATAAGGCTTTTGGTCTTGGGCCAGTGCCCATTTGTCAAATTCGTTCTTCGATTCACCGTAAGGATTAAGCGGCTCGAGCTTTTCAATCACTTCATGATTATCCTCATATCCATGCTCACCAAGTCCGTATGTAGCTGCCGAACTGGCGTAGACCAATGGTATTCCAAAATCAACACAAGACTTCCAAACTTTTTGTGAGTAATCGACATTCAAGTCATCAAATATTGACTTGTCAAACTCAGTGGTATCAGTGCGGGCACCGATGTGAAAAATAAAGTAAACCAGCTTATGGTTCTCTTCTAGCCAACCATGAAAATTCCTTCGTTCGACCAATTTTGAAAATCTCTTTTCTTTGTAGTTGACGGTTTTTTCAACTTTAGAAAAGTCGTCCACTAAAATTAAATCGTAGTAGCCCTTTTCGTTGAGCGCACTAACCAAACAGCTCCCGATAAAACCCGCAGCACCTGTTACAACTATCATAAGAATTGAGATTTTGGGCAAAGATAGGCATTGGACTGTATAAGGATGTCCAGTTGAAATAGGTTGTATATTTGCACCTCAAAATTCAAGCATGCCACTGGTTTACATTACAAGACGAGAACGTTTTAACGCAGCCCATAAACTCTGGAACGAGAAATGGTCTGAGCAGGAGAACATGGAAGTCTTCGGCAAATGCGCCAATAAGAACTGGCACGGCCACAATTACGATCTTTTTGTGACTGTAAAAGGCCAGCCTCATCCTGACACTGGATGTGTCATTGACCTAAAAGATCTAAGTCAGGTTTTAAAAGAAGCAGTGATTGACAAACTCGATCACCGCAATCTGAATTTGGATGTGCCTTTTATGAATGGCAAAATGTCCTCTACTGAAAATTTGGCAGTTGCCATTTGGGGAGAAATTCAAACTAAAGTTGAAAGTCAAGGCTGCCTATTGCACTCGGTTCGTTTGCACGAAACGGAGAACAATTTCGCAGAGTACTTCGGCGAATAACGGAGTGATGGAAAAGGAAGATTCAAAACATATTCAGAAGGAAAAAGAGCTCGAAAATCTAGAATCCCTTTTTGATAAAGTGCTGGATAACTTAGGGGGCGAAAGAGATCGTCAAGGCTTGGAAAACACCCCATTGCGAGTAGCGAAATCCATGCAGTTCTTAACTCAAGGTTACGATGAAGATCCTTGTGCCATTATTCGATCGGCCATGTTTGACGAGGAGTATAGCCAAATGGTCTTGGTAAAAGACATTGAAGTTTATAGCCTTTGCGAGCACCATATGTTGCCATTCTTTGGCAAAGCACATGTGGCCTACATTCCCAATGGTCGAATCGTAGGACTCAGTAAAATTCCTCGAATAGTAGATGTATTTGCACGAAGATTGCAAGTGCAAGAACGACTGACAAATCAAATTAAGGATTGCATCCAAGAAACGCTAAACCCTGTTGGGGTAGCAGTAGTGATAGAAGCTCAGCACATGTGCATGCAAATGCGCGGAGTGCAAAAGCAAAACTCCGTTACCACGACTTCAGCATTTCATGGAGAATTTTTGAAGGAGACAACTCGTCAGGAATTTGTAAATTTAATATCAGCAAAGCTGCACTAAACAGATATGGAACAGAACAAAAATATAATGTTCGGACGCGATGGCGGACAGCATTCAGCACAAGTTGATGCGGGCGCTCTAGCCAAAAACTTCGTTAGTAATGTAATGACGTACATGACCGCAGCACTGGCAATTTCGGGTGTCATGGCTTATTGGTTTGGAACCAATGACGATCTTTCCAATCTTCTCAGAAATGCAGAAGGAGGCATGTCGATGCTAGGATGGATTGCCATGCTCGCTCCATTCGGTCTTGTTCTATTGATGGGGTTCCGCTTTCAAAAAATGTCGAGCAGCGGAATGCTCGCAGCTATGGTTGTCTTCAGTCTTCTGATGGGCATCAGCCTCAGTTCAGTCTTTGCTGTTTATACGGCGAGTAGTATCACTACTACCTTTTTGATTACTTCGGCCACTTTCGGAATTATGGCGGTTTTGGGGTACACCACTACCACTGATTTAACCAAATTTGGTTCCCTCCTGATGATGGGATTAATCGGAATTGTCATTGCTATGGTGGTAAACTGGTTTATGCAAAGTGCCACGATGGATTATGTCATCAGTGGTTTAGGCGTTTTGATATTTACAGGACTTACAGCTTACGACATGCAGAAACTCAAGCGAATTGGAATGCAAGTGGACTCGACTACTGATGAAGGAAACAAGCATGCCCTCATGGGAGCTTTGACCCTTTACCTCGATTTCGTCAACCTCTTTTTATTCCTGCTTCGCTTTTTGGGGAACAGAGATTAATCATTTAAAAAACTGAGAATCCGACTATCGTCGGATTTTTTTATTTGTAAACGACTCAAAACCAATCACCGTTATGAAAGCATATGTATTTCCAGGGCAAGGAGCACAGTTTCCAGGAATGGCCAAAGAACTCTACGAACAATCAGCGGAAGCCAAAGCGCTTTTTGAACAAGCAAACGATATACTCGGATTTCGGATCACCGATATCATGTTCAATGGTACGCAAGACGATTTAAAAGAAACGCGAGTAACTCAACCTGCTATCTTCTTGCACAGCGTTATTTTAGCCAAAATGCTCGGCGATAAATTTCAGCCCGATATGGTTGCGGGCCATAGCCTCGGGGAGTTTTCAGCTTTAACTGCGGCAGGAGCACTGAGCTTTGAGGCAGGATTAAAATTGGTAGCGCAACGCGCCAATGCGATGCAGAAAGCTACCGAACAAACAAAAGGTACCATGGCCGCAATTCTGGCTCTGGATGACGAAGTCGTAGAAAAGCATTGTGCAGATACGGAAGGCATTGTCGTACCAGCCAATTACAATTGCCCCGGCCAATTGGTGATCAGTGGAGAACTAGATGCTGTTCAAAAAGCATGTGACTCTCTTTCAGCTGCGGGAGCACGACGCGCAATGATCCTACCCGTTGGTGGAGCATTTCACTCACCATTGATGGAACCAGCAAGAGCTGATTTGGCATCGGCCATTGAATCAACAGAGATAAAAGTACCGTCTTGCCCCGTTTATCAAAACGTTTCGGCAGAACCAGTAACTGATCCAGCTACCATCAAATCAAATTTGGTAGCTCAACTTACTGCTCCCGTTCGTTGGACGCAGACGATGCAAAATATGATCGCCAACGGAGCTACTGCTGTAGTCGAAGTAGGGCCTGGAAAGGTTCTTCAAGGATTGTTCAAGAAAGTAGACCGAGGGTTTGACACCTCTTCGGCAGAGCTCTAAATAAAGTCAGTTTATACACTCAAGAGTCTGATCAAGAAAGTTCATTAATAAGGCGTTTATTTTTTAACACTTAGCGATAGAGGTCTCACGACAAAAGGGCGTAATCAGGAAGTTGACTAATGTCAATGCGATGTCCTTAGTTCCGTCGAAGGGACTATTTTAAAACAAGTGGAACGCAGATAGAAGATCAAGCCGAAAGCATGGTAGTGGATTATACAGTCAGCCTTCAATTAGAAGCTGTCCATCTAGCCAAGTATCCGAAATAGAGGGTTCATTAGCAAGGCGCACGTAATTTTAAAATCCAAGGAGTTGACTCTTGTTAATGACTGTTTTTAAAACAAGTGGAACGCAGATAATGGACTCTACAAAAAGACACAAACTATAAGCTCCAGTAAAGAAACTTACTGATCTTCCCTCGGTAGATTCCTTTTAAATCAACAAAAACTCCATCCTCAGCGATAATCTCCTCGAAGTAACTCTCGGGGAGATTTTCGTATTCGGAGTGATTCACTGCCACAATCACCGCGTCGTATTTGGGGTTCGGCTTAGAAGCCAAATCATAACCATATTCGTGCTTGACTTCTTCTGGAGAGGCATGAGGATCTATAACATCCACTAGAATACCAAAAGACTCCAATTCTCGCACTGTATCCACAACTTTGGAATTGCGAATGTCGCTCACGTTCTCTTTAAAGGTAGCACCCATAACTAGCACCTTCGCATTTTGAATGTGCTTGCCTTGTGAGATGATCTTCTTAACGGTTTGCTTAGCTACATAGCCACCCATAGAGTCATTCACAAATCGACCTGAGTTGATGATTTGCGCGTGATATCCGAGCTTCTCTGCCTTGTGCGTGAGGTAGTAGGGGTCGACTCCAATGCAGTGACCACCAACTAAACCAGGTCGGAAATTCAAGAAATTCCACTTGGTTCCCGCAGCTTCAAGTACCTCATAGGTATTGATCCCCATTCGATTAAAAATAATTGAAAGCTCATTGATCAAGGCGATGTTGACATCGCGCTGGGTATTCTCAATAATTTTAGCGGCTTCAGCTACGCGAATAGAGCTGGCACGGTGAACTCCAGCATCAACCACCAATTCATATACTTTGGCAATGATCTCGGCCGACTCCTCATCGCAACCCGCAGATACCTTCACGATACTGCGAAGCGTATGCTCTTTGTCTCCTGGATTAATTCGCTCGGGACTGTACCCAACTTTGAAGTCTACAACAGAGGTGAGTCCTGCGATCTGCTCAATTACAGGTACGCAATCTTCCTCGGTACAACCGGGGTAAACCGTACTTTCAAAGACGACGTAATCACCTTTTGAAATGGCGTTCCCTACTGTTTTAGAGGCAGCCAGAACGGGGGTTAGATCGGGCTTGTTTCCGATATCAATCGGCGTAGGCACAGCTACGATAAAAAAGGAAGCCTCCTTCAAATCATCCGCATTTGCAGTGAATTTAATGTCACAACCTTCAAAATCTGATGACTCCAATTCATTGCTTGGATCGATGCCTTTCTTCATCAATTCAACCCGGTCAGGGTTGATATCAAAACCAATCACAGAAACTTTTTTGGCAAACTCAAGGGCTATTGGGAGCCCAACGTAACCAAGGCCAATTATGGCCATTTTCTTCTCCTTGTTTAAGAGGGAATTGTACATATCAGGAATTATTCTTGTCTCTTACTTTGTAGATTCTTTCGATGATGTCCACCACCTTCAGCCCTTCAAGAGCATTGGTAGTAGCCACATTTCTATTCAAAATAGTGTCAATGACATTTTCGATGACGAAGTGGTGATTGGCAGCGCTTCCTTTGTAAGCACCATAATCATTGGCAGGGTTTGACGCATTGAGCTCAGGCATTTCGTAGCCTTCTACATTGCAGACTTCTACTTCATTCATGTATTGTCCGCCGACTTTGACGCTGCCTTTGCTACCAATTACGGTAATGCTACTGCCTAGATTTTTCCCCCAGACTGAGGTCGAGTAATTCAAAGAACACTTACCTCCATTGATAAAGTCGAAAGTCACCAAACCGCTGTCTTCAAAATCGGTGAGGTCGGCATGGTTGAAGTCGGCAAAACGACCTTCAATATTTTCGATGTCCCCAAAGAGCCAATACATGATATCGATGAAGTGAGAGAACTGAGTAAAAAGGGTCCCGCCATCCAAATCAGCTTTCCCTTTCCAACCGTCATTCTTGTAGTAACGCTCATCGCGGTTCCAGTAGCAGTCAATATCTACCAAGAAGACCTCACCCAATCTCTTGTTCTCAATCATGTCCTTAAGCCAAGCAGATGGAGGAGAATAGCGGTTTTGCATTACGCAAAAAACGTGTCTACTCACCTGAAGTGCCTTGAAGATAACCTCTTCACAATTCGCCTTCGTCAAGCCCATTGGCTTCTCGCAAACGACGTGTTTTTTTTGATTCAATGCCATGATAGCCTGCGATGCATGCAGGCCATTTGGGGTGCAAATATTCACCACATCTATCTCGGGATGGGCTTCAAACATCTCCTCCATAGTGGAGAAAAAAGACTCCTCAATTTCGTCGGCACCACAACCCGTAGGAGCCAAAGAATCAACCACAGCGACTAATTCAGCCTCATCATTTCGGCGAATCATTTCAGCATGGCGCTTTCCTATATGGCCGTATCCGACGATGGCAAACTTTACTTTTTGTTGACTCATTGCTTTCTGACCTTTCCGTCCTCAAGAATATACTTATCGCCACTTTCAGGGCAAGCGGCTTGACCTCCATCATCAAATTTTAATCGATGACCAAATTCACTTATCCAACCCAGTTGCTTCGCAGGATTTCCAATAACCATTGCAAATGGAAGCACTGTTTTAGTAACAACCGCTCCTGCGCCAATGAAGGCGTATTCGCCAATATCATTCCCACATACTATCGTAGCATTCGCACCAATGCTGGCACCTTTTTTTACTACAGTCTTAGAGTATTGATCTCTTCTAACAATGGCACTTCTGGGATTCATTACATTGGTAAATACCATCGAAGGCCCCAGGAACACGTCGTCTTCACAGATAACACCTGTGTAGATGGAAACGTTGTTTTGCACTTTCACATTTCTACCCAAAACAACTTCAGGAGAGATGACCACGTTCTGGCCAATGTTGCAGTTTTCTCCAATCTTGCAATTGGGCATGATGTGAGAAAAGTGCCAAATCTTGGTGCCTTCACCTATTTCGCAACCCTCGTCGATTACTGTCGTTTCGTGTGCCTGAAAACCCATTAACGCCTGATGTAATTATCGAAATGCTTGTGATCTTTTTTGTATAAATCCTCTTCGCTCAGTGTTTTGAAATAGGCCAATGTTCGTTTCAAGCCATCGTAACGCTCGACCTTTGGTTCCCAATCTAGCAATGCTTTAGCCACCGAAATATCTGGCCGGCGTTTCTTGGGATCGTCGTGGGGGAGTGATTTGTAGATGATCTTGGTTTTAGCTCCTGTCAACTCTACAATTTCTTCTGCAAAAGATTTGATCGTAATCTCATCGGGATTTCCAATATTGACTGGTTCCACATAATCTGAGAGAAGCAATCGATAAATTCCTTCTACCAAATCATCAACGTAGCAAAACGCTCGGGTTTGCGATCCATCTCCAAAGACAGTGAAATCTTCACCTCTCAATGCTTGGCCGATAAAAGCCGGCAATACCCGACCATCATTCAATCTCATTCTGGGGCCGTAGGTATTAAATATTCTAATGATCCGTGTTTCCAATCCGTGAAAACGGTGATACGCCATAGTGATGGCCTCTTGAAAACGTTTCGCTTCATCGTAGACACCGCGAGGGCCTATCGGGTTTACGTTACCCCAATACGTCTCTTTCTGCGGGTGAACTTCAGGGTCACCATAGACTTCACTTGTGCTGGCTACCAAGATTCGGGCTCCTTTGGCTTTCGCCAAACCCAAAAGGTTGTGGGTTCCTAAAGAGCCCACCTTCAACGTTTGAATAGGAATCTTTAAATAATCTATCGGGCTAGCGGGCGAGGCAAAGTGGAGGATATAATCCAGCTTCCCCGGCACATGGACGAAATTGCTAACGTCGTGGTTATAAAAGGTAAAATCCTTTTCGGGAAAAAGATGCTCGATATTTCTGAGGTCTCCTGTAATCAGGTTATCCATCGCCATTACTTCATAGCCCTCGGCCATAAAGCGATCGCAAAGGTGAGAACCCAAAAATCCAGCAGCGCCGGTTATTAATACCCTCTTTTTCATGACGTAATTTTTTCTCTACCGATGCTCTCGTAGTGGAAGCCTAGCTCTTTCATTTGACTGGGCTCATAAAGATTCCTTCCATCGAAAATAACTGGTGCCTTGAGTCTATCAATCACCTTTTTAAAATCGGGACTTCTGAAAACGCCCCACTCAGTTGCTATCAGTAAAGCATCGGCATTTTCAAGTGCTGAATACATATTCTCCGAGTACTCAATGGTGTCTCCGTGCACAGTCTTCACATTGTCCATTGCTTCGGGATCAAATGCTACAATTTTGGCTTTCGCTAAAAGCAATTCCCTAATCATGTAAAGGGCAGGAGCTTCGCGAATGTCATCTGTATCAGGTTTGAAAGCCAAGCCCCAAAGCGCAAAAGTTTTGCCTTCCAGATTATCTCCGAAATACTCCTTCACTTTGTGAATCAATGACAATTTCTGGCGGTCATTTACCTTAAGGACAGACTCCAAGATCTCAAAACGATAACCAGACTCTTTCCCACTTCGAACCAATGCCTGAACATCTTTTGGGAAACAACTTCCGCCATACCCGATCCCGGGGAATAGGAAGCGTTTTCCGATTCTGTCGTCTGTTCCAATACCCGCGCGGACTTTGTCCACATCAGCACCTACCAACTCACAAAAGTTGGCAATCTCGTTCATGAAAGTGATTTTAGTGGCCAAGAAAGCATTTGCAGCATATTTCGTTAGCTCGGCTGACTTTTCATCCATCACAATCAATGGATTTCCTTGACGAACAAAAGGCTTGTACAGATCAGTCATCACCTTGGCAGCGCGCTCAGAAGAAGTTCCGATGACTACACGGTCGGGCTTCATGAAATCTTCAACGGCAAAGCCCTCGCGAAGAAATTCGGGATTTGAAACCACGTCGAAATCTACCTTGGCATTTTTGGCTATAGCCGCATGAACCAACTCAGCCGTGCCCACGGGCACTGTGCTCTTATCGATAATAACTTTGTATTCATCAATGATCTTACCCAGCTCTTCGGCTACGCCAAGGACGTAGGAAAGATCGGCAGATCCATCTTCTCCAGGAGGAGTCGGCAATGCCAAGAAAATGATGTTGCATTTCGAGACGGCATCTTTTAGATCGGTGGTAAAACGCAATCGCTCCTGGCGGATGTTTCTTTCGAAAACCGTGTCGAGGTAAGGTTCGTAAATCGGCACCTCGCCGTTTTGCATTCTTTCGACTTTCTTCTCGTCGATATCTACGCAGATCACGTCATTTCCCGTGTCGGCGAAGCAAGTTCCGGTAACAAGGCCTACGTAGCCAGTTCCAACGACTGCAATATTCATGATCGTTTTTCCTTTACAAAGGTTTTCACCGCATCGGTGATATAAAAAAGTTGTTCCTCTTCGAGCTCGGTTTGCATTGGCAATGAGAGAACGGTTTTGCAAAGCTGTTCGGTTACGGGGAAGTCGCCTTCGTTGTAACGGTCATCGCGATACGCCTTCTGTAAGTGAAGAGGTACTGGATAATAAATCATCGCGGGGACACCTTTTGACTCGAGATATTCTTTCATCTCATTGCGGTCTAAGCCGTCGATCACCATAGTATATTGGTGAAAAACGTGAGTAGAATTGACACAACGAGCTGGTGTAGTTATTTCATCAAGCTCCTTAAATTCTTCGTCGTAATGGGTTGCCGCAGCGTTTCTGCTGGCAGCGTATGAATCCAATTGGCGCAACTTGATTCTCAAGACTGCGGCTTGGATTGAATCCAATCGGGAATTCACTCCTACTCTATCGTGGTAATATCTTTCAGCCTGACCATGGTTTGCAATCGATCGAATTCGGTGAGCTAAATCATCGTCATTGGTGAAAATAGCACCTCCGTCGCCAAAGCATCCAAGATTTTTTGAAGGAAAGAAAGAAGTCGCACCAACATGGCCGATGGTACCCGCCTTCTGCTTCGTGCCGTCAATGAATGAGTAGTCTGCACCAATGGCCTGCGCTGTATCTTCTATTACGAAGAGATCGTGTTCCTTAGCCAACTTCATAATCTCCTCCATGGGAGCAGCCTGACCGAAAAGATGGACAGGCACAATGGCTTTCGTTTTGGGTGTAATGGCTTTTTTGATGGACTCTACATCGATATTAAACGTTGCCGGGTTCACGTCTACCAGAACGGGGGTCAATTGCAAAAGCGCTATGACTTCAGCGGTAGCTACATAGGTGAAATTGGCCGTGATCACTTCATCGCCAGGCTGCAAACCCAAACCCATCATTGCAATTTGAAGAGCGTCGGTGCCGTTGGCACAAGGAATGACGTGTTTTACATCGAGGTATTGTTCCATTTCACTTTGAAACGCCTTAACCTCAGGTCCGTTGATAAAGGCTGATGATCGAATAACGTCAATTACTGCCTTGTCGATTTCCACTTGCATCTTCTCGTATTGAGAGATGAGATCGACCATTTGAATTTTCTTCATTGAAAGGCTTAAATTTGGAGGGCGAATATACGTATAAATGCATAAATCAAGCCCTTTGATACCTCGTCCCACCTCTGTTTTTTCATGGAATTTTCGTTACCTCATCTTTGTGGCTCTCTGCCTTTTCTGCACAATTGACGCGAAGAGCCAGTCCGATGTTTCGAAGGATACCATTGCTATGTCTTTATTTCAAATCCAGGTTGGTTTTCAACAGCCATCTGGAGATATGGCTGAACTTTACGGCGCGAATTTCAACATTGGTTTTTCTTATGCGTACAAGACCAAAAGGAATTTCCTTTTTGGAACTGACTTCCTCTTCCTCTTCGGAGATAATGTCAAGAATCAGCAGAGTATCGCTCAAGGCTTGAGGACTAGCTCAGGGCAAATAATAGGTATCACAGGAGAATTCATACTTCCTATTGTGCAGCAAAGAGGCTTTACAGGAGGATTTTATGTGGGAAAGATTTTCCCGATTTTCGGACCCAACCCCAATTCAGGCCTGGAAATACGTTTTGGGGTTCAATACTTGGAACACCGCACATGGATCGAACTTCGCCAGGATGAATACCCGCCACTTGAAGGAGAGTACCGCAAAGGGTATGATAGAAAACGAGCTGGAATAGCTACCAACCAGTTCATTGGTTACCGACATTTCAGCAATAATCGGTATGCTAACTTCTTTATTGGATTAGACTTCTATCAAGGTTTTACGACGGACTATCGCTCTTACAATGTCGATCAGATGGAAGAAACCAATGGTGACTATTTCGACATGCTGATCGGAATTAAGATGGGCTGGGCTCTTCCTGTTTACAAGCGATACGCCAATAAATTTTACGTGGAATAATGGAGGGACTATATTCCCTGGGCATCAGACTATACGGGCTAGCGATATCCATAGCGGCTCTTTTCCAAGAGAAGGCTTCGAAGTGGAAATCAGGCAGAAAAAATTATTTCCAAAACCTCCCCCAAGACATGGAAGGGTGCATTTGGATTCATTGCGCCTCTTTGGGCGAATTTGAACAAGGCCGCCCAATCATCGAATCCTTGAAAAAGAAAACTTCGCAAAAGATCTTGCTGACGTTCTTTAGTCCATCGGGTTACGAGATCAGAAAAGACTACCAAGAAGTTGATGCGGTGGTCTATCTTCCGCTAGACACCAAGGTAAATGCCCGCAAGTTCCTGGATCATTTCAAACCTTCGACCGCCATCTTTGTGAAGTACGAGGTGTGGCATCACTTCTTTCGAGAAATGCAAAAACGAAGCATCCCCAACTTTATGATCTCCGCCATTTTTAGAAAAAATCAGATTTATTTTAAGTCCTACGGCGGCTGGTTTCTCAAAACGTTGAAAGGAGTGAATCATATTTTTTCACAAGATGAGAACTCAGAGAAGCTACTGAATTCAAGAGGAATCAATCAAGTTTCAGTGGCTGGGGATACTCGCTTCGATCGCGTGAAAAAACTGGCCGACTCATTTACTCCTGTCGAAAAAGTAGAAAAATGGTTAAATAGGAGAAGAGCCATCGTGGCTGGAAGCACGTGGCCCGAAGATGAAAATCTCATTGCTGAAATTATCGACAAAGCGCCCGAAGACGTGGCATTTCTGATAGCTCCACACGAAATTAATTCGGAAAAAATTGACAGACTTAAAAAGAGTTTCTCTAGAGCTGATCAATACACTACCTACCATCCGAATGATAGACCATCTCGAGTATTGATTATAGATACCATTGGACTTCTCGGTCGACTTTATCATTACGGAGAAGTGGCATTTATCGGAGGCGGGTTTGGCTCGGGAATCCACAATACCCTAGAGGCAGCGGTTTATGGCATTCCAGTGGTATTCGGCCCGAAGCACGAAAAATTCAGAGAGGCTGTGGGTTTAAAAAGTCTCGGAGCTGCTTTTTCGGTCGAGAACCAAGTCGATTTTGAATCTATCATGATTCAGCTTCTGAACGATGATTCCTTTCGCCGAAAGGCAGGAGAGACTGCCAAAAGGTATGTAGACACCCATGCTGGAGCTACTGAAAAGATTCTAAAAGAAATTTTAAACTAGGCCGAGCGACCGTATTTGGCGACTTTGATTCGATCGCCAATGAAGGTGACCAACATGGCAGCGATCAAAGCTATCGCACCAAACTTGGCGGCATTCATCGCCATTGGCTCATCCACCTGTTTCACATAAATGGCCACAAGCCCCCAAAGAATTGCAAAAGTGAAGATGAAGTCTTTTTGACTCACCAGCATGATGAGCCCCAGAGAAGTTGCTACTGCAATAGCAATGAGCGCAAAGAGCCCCTCGTTATTTGCGAAAAAAGGAAGATCGAAAGAAGTCAAAACGACAGCGGCATTTACGACCGCGGCTAGACTCACCCATCCGAAGTAAAGACCGAAAGGCAGGTGAAAAAAGTAACGTTGCGTGGTACCAATAGCTCTCTTGAGCCGATAGAAAATCTTGAAAATCGCAACAAGACTGATCAAAATTACCGCCATTAAAGCCAAAGAAAGAATCAGCCAATCGTTTTGAAAGGCAACCAACCACAAACAATTTGCTGCGACATTGATCATAAAATAAGGCCAAATCATTTTATAAAATCGCACCTCTTTGCCTTTGAAAAACTGAAAAACGGCAAAGATCGCCAACGTTAAGTAGATGATTCCCCAGATGCTAAAAGCGTAACCTTCGGGAGTGATCAGCGTTGGGTACTTAGCGCTAATGGCTGCATTGGTCTGGCCCCCAAACGGGATAATATTTGAAAGTGCATTGACTAGAATAAGCACGAAGACCGCAAAAATAAAGGTCGCTCGTTTGATGATGTTATAGGTGTAGGCGGTTCTCATATGTTTGGGCTCTTCTAATAAAGATTACGATTTAAGTATCAAATTGTTTTCTTTGGAGGAGTTCACTAAGTTAATCAACTCTTCGCCCGTAGAAACAAATGTGGTTATGAAAAAAACAGGAACTATTGGTCTTTCATTGCTTGTTGTAGTCTTTATCGCCTTTTACTTCTTGCTTTATCCCAAGCTGGAAATCATGTCGGGCTACAATGCCAAGATTCTCTGCTCTTGCCTCTTTGTTTCTGAATTGGATCAAGATAGAGCCGAAGAAATCGACCTTGGATTCGGGCCGCTATGGCTTGCCTCTAACAATGTCGACTATGAAAATAAAGTAATCAGGACTTCGGTTTTGGGACTCCACCCGAAGGTGGCTATTTATAGAGAGGGGCTAGGCTGCACCTTAATTCACGATCGAGAAAAACCCGAAGGGAAATTGCCCGATATGGGAATAAGGGACAAAACGGATTGGCCGATACAGGCTTTTCCCGGTGAAGCTGTTTTGCAGGCCATTTTGCAAAAAGCCTTTGATGCTCCTGGGGAGAATAAACTCAATACCCGAGCGGTATTGGTTTTGAAAAATGGAATGATCGCGGGCGAAGCTTACGCCGATGGAATCACTCCGACAACGCCACTATTAGGCTGGAGCATGGCAAAGAGCCTCACTGCAGCTATGGCAGGAGTTCTTGCTAAAGATGGTTATTGGGACTTGGATTCACCATTGCCGATCGAAGAATGGAAAGGGAGTCCGCGAGAAAAAATACAACTAAGACAGGCGCTCAATATGACCGCAGGCCTGGAGTGGCTAGAAGAATATGGCTCCGTGACACCTGCTACCAAAATGCTCTATGGCTCGAACAATATGGGAGAATCGGCGGCAAGCTATCCCTTAGAGTATGAACCAGGCGAGTTTTGGGAATACTCTTCAGGAACAACGAATATCCTTTCTTATGCGATGGCTCAAGTTTTCGAGTCTGAGCAGGAATACCTGGAATTCCCTTACGAACGAATTTTTAAACCGATCGGCGCTGAGACTTTTGTGCTCGAAACTGATGCCTCGGGGCATTTTGTCGGCTCTTCTTATGGCTACGCCTCGGCCCGCGACTGGGCCAAGCTCGGACAGCTATTCCTCAATGAAGGGAATATGTATGGAGAACAAATCATCGATTCGAGTTGGGTAGAATTCTGCCGCACGCCTGTTTCCGAAAGCGATAGTATTTACGGCGGTCAGTTTTGGTTCCCCCATGCGCGAGGCCAAGAAGGCTATCGACCGACTGACTATGCCATGGACGGATTTCAAGGTCAGATCGTCTCCATCCACCCCGAAGATGAGATGGTGATCGTTCGCCTAGGGGTGATGTACGAAGAGAGTGATTTTGAGCTTGGGGCTTGGACGAAGGAGGTAAGGGAGGTGTTGGAATAAAAAAAACAGAGTTCGAAACTTGGCTTTCGCTTTGTTTCTCACTCTGTTTTAGTACCCGGAGCGGGACTTGAACCCGCACGACCGCAAGGGTCACAGGATTTTAAGTCCGGCGTGTCTACCAATTCCACCATCCGGGCGAATTGGGACGGCAAAGTTAAAATTTTTGGTGGCTTAGCAAGAGGATTGGAAAAAAGATTAAACGTGGCCCAATAGCATGCATTACGGCTACTGCGCGGCAGTTTTCAACATTTGTATTATTCAGGTATTGGCCTTCGCTTCGCTGCAGTGATCCAAGGGGTGGGGATTTCAACAAAAGCAATCCGCCTGCAGAGGATTAGGCTTTTTTCATTTCAGGAAGACTTCGAGCAGGCTCGGTCTTGGGAAATTTAGAATCATTGTTCAAAGGGATTCACCTCCGCTGCGCTGCGGTGATCCCGAGGGGTGGGGCTTTCAACAAAAGCAATCCGCCTACAGCGGATTAGGCTGTTTTCATTTCAGGAAGACTTCGAGCAAGCTCGGCCTTGGGGAAATTTAGGATCGTTGTTCAAAGGGATTCACCTCCGCTGCGCTGCGGTGATCCCGAGGGGTGGGGCTTTCAACAAAAGCAATCCGCCTACAGCGGATTAGGCTTTTTTCATTTCAGGAAGACTTCGAGCAAGCTCGGTCTTGGGAAATTTAGAATCATTGTTCAAAGGGATTGGCCTTCGCTTCGCTGCAGTGATCAAAGGAGTGGGGATTTCAACAAAAGCAATCCGCCTACAGCGGATTAGGCTTTTTTCATTTCAGGAAGACTTCGAGCAAGCTCGGCCTTGGGAAATCTAGAATCATTGTTCATCTAGAATCATTGTTCAAAGGGATTCACCTCCGCTGCGCTGCGGTGATCCCGAGGGGTGGGGATTTCAACAAAAGCAATCCGCCTACAGCGGATTAGGCTTTTTTCATTTCAGAAAGACTTCGAGCAAGCTCGGCCTTGGGAAATTTAGAATCATTGTTCAAAGGGATTCACCTCCGCTGCGCTGCGGTG
>JBLIDT010000036.1:0-24726 GCA_047632755.1 Cryomorphaceae bacterium | reverse complement strand
TCGATAGAATACGCCACGGCCTTATCCGACACGATGCACGTTTGCCGATCACGCAATGGCGACGGCACCTTACTCACTTCTATTTGGGATACCCAAAACGGAAATGTCAACCTGTTTTTCTACCACGCTTTTGAGCAATCCATCCGTTTCAACCTAGAAAAAAAGTTGGCCCAAGGCGATCATTCCCTATCGATTCCCGAGCTGTTTCCAGCCAATGCAGAATTTGAGCGACTCGTAGAATACACCACACCTTTCAATACTCCCATTCTAAGAATCGGTATAGCCCTTACGGGAGGACTTTTAATGCTCGTAAGTCTATTCCTATTAATGAGCTACTTCCTCCGCAAGCGTTCCAATTCCATAAATGGCCTAAAACTGTTCTATTCAGTTCTCAACATTTTCGTCGTAGGATTTCTGTTTGTTCTCGCTACGGAAATAAATATTTACTACTTCAGTGCACCGTATCAGCATTACAGCTCTGCCCTGATTACAGCCTCGGCTTATGTCCCGTTTCTTTTGTTGATAGCTCTAGTCCCACTGACGGTTTACACTGCACGGTTCATGAAATTGCCCAAAGGATCTGCCTGGTCAAAAGGTTTCCTTCTGTTTAATGGCGGCACTTATCTGGTGTTGACAGTTTGCTTTTTCTATTGGGGATTTTATTCAATTTTCAGCTGAAGATACTTGCCTAAGTGAAACTTCAAGAAGTTGACTGGATTTTGCAGTGTGTGAGCCGCCGAACTAAATTCTAGAAGAATGGGGTTTACTCCTTCACAATTCTGAAATAGCTCACATCAGTATTGATTAGCTCTACTTTGAGCAGGTAAAGGCCCGATGCCAGGTTTTCAAGATTAATCGAATTACCCGAAAGTGCCACCTCCTTTTCCAGAATACTGGTAGAGCCATAAATAAAAATCCTGGCAATTTTAGACTCCGATTTTATCTCCACCCGACCGCGTGTCGGATTCGGATAAATTGAAATGGTGTCCGACAATTTATTTCTTGCCGCGCCTAGGGTGCTGTCTACTGTTACATCAACCGTGACTGTGCAGCCATATGTATCGGTGACCGAGATTGTATATTCTCCCGCAGCTAAATCAGAAATACTCGAGCCCACAGTATCTCCTTCAAAAATTATAAAATAAGGGGAAACTCCACCGAAGATGGTTACGGCGACCGATCCATTGGACTGACCGACATCTGCAGGATTACCGTTTGCAAAAACCAATAGCTCCGTGGGGTCTATAACCGAGGTAGTCCCCGAACTTGCACACCCATTGACATCTGTAAACACATACGTGTAGTCGCCAGCAAAGAGTGAGCCGATCATTTCACCCGTCATCCCATTCTGCCATATCACCGAATCAGCTGCATTGTCTAAGAGGTTTTCCAGGCTGATTGTCGCCGTAGAATCACCGCGACAGGCATTTGGAGAAATGGCCTCTGCAATGATTGGGTAAGGATGGAAGTCCACATCTAAGCCATTCGACGCAGAAATGCCATATTGATTGGTGACAGCAACGGAATAATTTCCAGTGGTATCTACCTCAATAAAACGGGTCGTTTCTCCAGTATTCCATAAATAACTTTCATGCTCACCAGCGTCCAGGAGAACTTGATCTCCTAGACAGACTTGTGTGTTTTCGGAAGCGATGTTGAATTGGAATGTTTCGCCTTCGTAAAAGTGATAAGATGAATCAACCGCGAGGTTGAAATAAGAATCTGAATGCCCAGACGGATACCATATTGTCACAGAGTCGACTTGGGAAGATTCAGCGCCCAAGCCGAAAATGAGGTGCTGAGAATTTTGTGAAATGTACCCTTCACCAGACAAAGTGAAGTGCACGTATTCATTTTCATTGGCGAATACTTTAACCCAAGAACCGATGGCCATGGTATTTGACACGGTGCCATGCGGCGTAACTTTTATAAATTTATTTTCATTGCCTTGATTCATCAAAAGCGGTGATCGGTCAGGGGCTTTACTTTGTATGATCATATCGTAAAAACCATCATTGTCAAAATCTCCTTTTGAAGCGCTAAAAGAGGGCACCTCTTCGTCCAATTGCATGGCAAATCCCTGCTGTGTGAAGTTGCCTTGGTCATTCAAGAAAAAATAATTGGCCTCGTAAGAAGGTGTGCCAAAGAAAAGATCTTGCCAGCCGTCATTATCAGCATCTATCCAGATCGCTCCCCAAGCAAAAACATCTATATCGACACCTGCGCTGGGCGCAACATTATTAAAGGATTGCCCTTGATTGTTTTTCAAGAGAAAAGTTGAAACGGCATCATTGGTCATGAAAACATCGAGGTAGCCGTCGTTATTGTAATCTGCAACGGTGTTTGACATGATGTCATTTTCAGAATAAGAAACACCGTGCTCCTCAGTAACATCGGTAAAGCTGCCCTCGCAATTAACGAACAATCGATTGCCTGGAGCCCGATCGATTATGGTGTAATTGTCGGGCCATAAATCATTATTGAAATCAAGAAATACACCGAGAAAAGCGGGAGCAGGATCTATTACCAATCCGCCCTCTATGGTATAATCAGTGAATGTTTCATCGCCGTTGTTTAAGTACAATCGGGTCCATAATTCGGGCTGTATAGATGGGGAATCTGGAATGTCGGCCTCGACTTGATATCGACACAACTGTACATCGACGTAACCATCTCGATTAATGTCTGAGAAGCTGACTCCCAAATTGGCCGCGACATCAGTGGAAATACCGCAAGTCTCTGTGATATCCTCAAATTCCATATCTCCCGTATTTTTGTACAACCTGAAATCACTGAAATACGAGGATAGAAATAAATCAAGATTACCATCATTGTTTATGTCTGTCCACATCACAGATTGGAGTTCTCCAAAAGGACTTTCTATCCCCAAGTCTATCAGCTGAAACTCGCCGTCATTGTTCTGATAAAAAAGGACATTTCCATCACTTCCTATGCTCAGGTCATCGTCACCATCCTGGTCAAAATCAATCGATGAAACTCCTGGGGCACTGAAACCTTGGGCAGTGATTATGGCGTCTACTCCTCTTTCTATTCCTTCATCAACGAATACCTGACCGCTCGCAGGGATTTGCAGTAAGATGAGAAAAGAAAGTAGAGGAACCGCAATAATGAAATCAAGAAAAGTAGCGATCGATTTAATCATCGGACCATCAATTTACCTGAATAAACTTTTTCTTCCAAAGCCAACTCGTATAAATAAACTCCTCCGCTGAAGCTTGACAAAGTGATAGTATACTGACCAGTCGCCAAGTCTCTATATTCATTTTCCTGCAGAATTTTTCCATTTATATCCCGAATTCTGAAAGTAAGCTTGGCTACATTATGGTCTAGTTTCAGAGTTACTTCATCACCTGAATTAATTAGGTTCGGGTAAATAGAAATACTGTCCAACAATCTACTTCTTGTGGTGCTAAGAGTGCTCTCCACAATGACTTCAATCAACACTATGCAACCATACGCATCAGTGACTGAGAGTGTATATTCTCCTGCCGCCACATCTGTAATGTTCGCACCAACCGTATCTCCTTCGAAAATAATCACATAAGGTGCACCTCCACCGAAAATTGTCAAATCGATCGATCCATTGGACTGATTGACATCCGCAGGATTGCCGTTAGTAAAAACCAATAACTCCGTGGGATCTATAACCGAAACGGTGCCCGAACTTACACATCCATGCACATCGGTGTATGTGTACGCATAGTCGCCTGAAAAGAGTGAGTCGATTGTTTCTCCCGTCATTCCATTGTCCCAACTAACCGAATCAGCTGCCGTATCGAGTAGATTTTGCAAACTAATTATCGCGGAAGAATCACCGAGACAGGCATTTGGAGAGATAGTCTCCGTGATGATTGGATTCGGAATAATTTCAATATCCAAATTACTCGAAGCTGAAATTCCGAACGCATTCGTTGCCGTAACGGAATAGCATCCGGCAGTATCTACCTCAATAAAACGAGTCGTTTCTCCAGTATTCCATAAATAACTCAGGTGATCGCCTGCATCTAAAAGAACTTGCTCCCCTTCACATGCAAGCGTGTCATCAGTAATGATATCAATCAGGTAAGTTTCGCCTTCATAAAAGTGGTAGGCTGAGTCTGCAGGCAGGTTAAAATAGATGTCTTTGTGTCCTGATGGATACCAAATTGTAAGGGAGTCAACCACGGAAGTCCCCTCTCCCAAACCGAAAATGAGGTGTTGTGAGTTTTGTGCAATGTAGCCTTCACCGCACAATGTATAATGCACATATTGACTGCCGTTGGCATATACTTTTACCCAAGAACCAATGGCCATGCTGTTGGAAACGGTGCCGTGTGGGGTGATTTTAATGTAGCTATTTTCATCTGCCTGGTTCATTAGAAGCAGCGACCGATCAGGGGCTCTGCTTTGAACGATCATATCGTAATAGCCGTCATTGTTATAATCTCCTTTTGCTGCGCTGTAAGAGGGAACATCATTACCCAATTGCATTTCATCTGACTCAAGCGTAAAGATTCCCTGATCATTTAAAAGAAAGTAATTGGGAATATCGAGCTGGGTGGCAAAGAAAAGATCCTGCCAACCGTCATTATTCGCATCTATCCATAAGGCTCCCCAGCAGAACTCTGAAAATCCAACCCCTGCGCTCATGGTTGCATTGGAAAAGGATTCTCCCTGGTTGTTTTCGAAAAGGTGCGTCGTTCTGCTTAGGGCCCCGCTGTTGGTCATAAAAATATCGAGATATCCATCGTTATTGAAATCAGCAACGGTGTTTGACATGAAGTCATTATTAGGATAAGAAAGACCGTGATCTTCAGTAACGTCACTAAAAACCCCATCGTTATTCACAAATAAGCGATTCCCTGGCGCCCGATCGATTATCGTGTAATTGTCAGGCCATAAGTCATTGTTGAAATCAAGAAATACTCCGAGAAAAGCAGGAGAAGGATCTATGACCAATCCACTGTCTGTGGTGATATCGGTAAAAGTTTCATCGCCATTGTTCAAATACAACCGAGTCCAAAGGTGGGGCTCAATGGAAGGGTTATCCGGAATATTAATCGCAGTGGCATATCGGCACAATTGCAAATCAACATAACCATCTCTATTGATATCTGAGAAGCTCACTCCCCAATTAGACGCGATATCAGTGGAAATACCGCAGGTCTCGGTGATATCCTTAAATTGCAATTCTCCCTTATTCTTATACAATCTAACCCCACCTAATTGGGCGCTTATTAGAAGATCAAGATTTCCATTATTATTTATATCCACCCAAATCACACTTCGCACTTCACCTAGCGGAGTTTCAATACCCAAATCAATCAATTGAAATTGGTCTTCAATGTTTTCATAAAAAAGGGTGCCGCCATTGTTTCCTAGGGTAAGATCGTCATCACCATCCTGATCAAAATCGATCGATGAGACCCCTGAACCACCCAGAGTTTGGGTGGAAATTATAGCGTTCAATCCCCATTCCAGTCCTTCCTCAACGAATATCTGAGCACTTGTTGAACTTTGTATCAAGAGGAGAAAGGAAAACAGAAAACCCAAGATTACCTGAGCTGTCAAGGTATATTGTGGCTTGATCATTGAATTATCAATTTACCTGAATAAACTTTTTCTTCCAAAGCCAACTCGTATAAATAAACTCCTCCGCTGAAGCTTGACAAAGTGATAGTATACTGACCAGTCGCCAAGTCTCTATATTCATTTTCCTGCAGAATTTTTCCATTTATATCCCGAATTCTGAAAGTAAGCTTGGCTACATTATGGTCTAGTTTCAGAGTTACTTCATCACCTGAATTAATTAGGTTCGGGTAAATAGAAATACTGTCCAACAATCTACTTCTTGTGGTGCTAAGAGTGCTCTCCACAATGACTTCAATCAACACTATGCAACCATACGCATCAGTGACTGAGAGTGTATATTCTCCTGCCGCCACATCTGTAATGTTCGCACCAACCGTATCTCCTTCGAAAATAATCACATAAGGTGCACCTCCACCGAAAATTGTCAAATCGATCGATCCATTGGACTGATTGACATCCGCAGGATTGCCGTTAGTAAAAACCAATAACTCCGTGGGATCTATAACCGAAACGGTGCCCGAACTTACACATCCATGCACATCGGTGTATGTGTACGCATAGTCGCCTGAAAAGAGTGAGTCGATTGTTTCTCCCGTCATTCCATTGTCCCAACTAACCGAATCAGCTGCCGTATCGAGTAGATTTTGCAAACTAATTATCGCGGAAGAATCACCGAGACAGGCATTTGGAGAGATAGTCTCCGTGATGATTGGATTCGGAATAATTTCAATATCCAAATTACTCGAAGCTGAAATTCCGAACGCATTCGTTGCCGTAACGGAATAGCATCCGGCAGTATCTACCTCAATAAAACGAGTCGTTTCTCCAGTATTCCATAAATAACTCAGGTGATCGCCTGCATCTAAAAGAACTTGCTCCCCTTCACATGCAAGCGTGTCATCAGTAATGATATCAATCAGGTAAGTTTCGCCTTCATAAAAGTGGTAGGCTGAGTCTGCAGGCAGGTTAAAATAGATGTCTTTGTGTCCTGATGGATACCAAATTGTAAGGGAGTCAACCACGGAAGTCCCCTCTCCCAAACCGAAAATGAGGTGTTGTGAGTTTTGTGCAATGTAGCCTTCACCGCACAATGTATAATGCACATATTGACTGCCGTTGGCATATACTTTTACCCAAGAACCAATGGCCATGCTGTTGGAAACGGTGCCGTGTGGGGTGATTTTAATGTAGCTATTTTCATCTGCCTGGTTCATTAGAAGCAGCGACCGATCAGGGGCTCTGCTTTGAACGATCATATCGTAATAGCCGTCATTGTTATAATCTCCTTTTGCTGCGCTGTAAGAGGGAACATCATTACCCAATTGCATTTCATCTGACTCAAGCGTAAAGATTCCCTGATCATTCAAGAAGAAAAAATTGGGATCATCGTATCGAGTGCCAAAGTAGAGGTCTTGCCAGCCGTCATTGTTTGCATCTATCCATATTGCTCCCCAACCAAATTCAAAAACCTCCACGCCTGCAATCGATGTGACATCGGAAAAGGATTCTCCCTGGTTATTTTTTAGGAGGTGAGTTGATGTATTTGCAGCTCCATTGTTGGTCATAAAAATATCGAGATAGCCGTCATTATCATAATCAGAGATAGAGTTAGACATAATGTCATTTTCGGGAAAAGAAAACCCGTACTCTTCAGTAATATCTGTGAAGCTGCCCTCGTTATTAACGAACAATCGATTGCCTGGAAATCGGTCCACAATGGTGTGATTATCGGGCCACAAATCATTGTTGAAATCAAAAAATGCTCCTAAAAAAACAGGGCCTGGGTCGATTACCAATCCACCCTCTGTGGTGAAATCAGTAAATGTTTCGTCGCCGTTGTTCAAATACAATCGGGTCCATAACTCGGGCTGTATGGAAGGATTGTCAGGAATGGTAAACCAGTCTCGGTATCGGCACAACTGCAAATCGACATAACCATCTCTGTTAATGTCTGAGAAGCTGATTCCCCAATTACTCGCGACATCGTTTGAAATCCCGCAAGACTCTGTAATATCTTCAAATTCCAATTCCCCGATATTCTTATACAACCTGATTTCACCATTGTATGAGCTAATAAGCAGATCAAGATTTCCATCGTTGTTTATATCCGTCCACATCACCCCTCTAATTTCGCCAGGAGGAGTTTCTATATCCAGGTCAATCAGTTGGAATTGCCCTTCATTATTCTGATAAAAAAATACAGTTCCATTGTTCCCCAGAGTAAGATCGTCATCACCATCCTGGTCAAAGTCGATCGATGAAACTCCTGGGCCTCCTAGACCTGAGGTGGCGATTATGGCATCTACCCCTCTTTCTAGTCCTTCCTCCACGAATATCTGAGCACTTGTTGAACTTTTCATCAAGATGAGAAAGGAAAACAGAAGAACCGAGATTATGATGCCTGTGAAAGTATCTCCTGGTTTCATCATTGGATTATCAATTTACCTGAATAATACTTGTCCTCTAAGGCCAATTGGTATGCGTAAACACCTCTACTTAAGCTTGACAAATTGATCGTGTGCAGACCGCTGGAAAGGTCTCTAAAGTCAATTTCTTGAAGAATTCTGCCATTCATGTCACGGATTTTGAAATGAACTTTCACCTCGTTGCGGGCGAGCTTCAGAGTTAGCGGGTCACCCGATTTAATCAGGGTCGGGTAAACCGACACATTACCATCCTCTGATCGGTCACTCACACCGAGCGCCCCCATGTCAATGGAAAGCATATTTTCAAAAATGAATGAGGTCATGGCATTTCCAGCCAGATCTTGTCCATTACTTGCGGCAACATCCACGAAGGGAACGGATTCAGTAGATTCTACTACGTCAAAGACAATGTTGTAAGTAAAAGGATTCAGCAATTCGGATGCCTCTTGATTTACCACTAAGATTGAACTGACCGGATCTTGGGGAGAAAAGGATAAATCAACGGCAGCATTGGGATCCATCTCTTCATCAAATATCAGCACAAAATTGAATGATTCACTTCCAATATCCGATTGATCTATAAAGTAATCAGAAGAAGAAAAAGAGACAAGTTCTGGGTTTTTCGTGTCCAAATCAAAAACCTCGGCCTGTTCATAGGCATTTTGTGAATTCCCACTCTCATCCAATGCAAACTCAACCGTGACTCCGATATTTTCGATTTCAATATTCTGATCAATCACATCATATACTGCTCTGAAAACCGTATCGTTTATCCAAGTGCTATTGATAAAATTGATGTCGAAGGAGCCTGCTATTTCGTCGCCAGTCAGAAGGACCAATGCGGGCTGATTCATATCCATGAATTCAGAAAATTCTACATCGATTGAAAATTGCCCCTCATCCACATTTTGGTCTGATACGATCGGGCTCTGCGTATTCACGACTTCCACGTTCGGCCTCTTGGTATCTATGGAAAATAAGCTTGGAATATCGGGTTCGTTTAGTCCATTGCCGTTAAGATCCTGAAAATTCGCCAGTGAAACATTGACGTCTACAAATTCCGCCTCAGCAGATTCAAAAAGGTAATGAATTTCACAGGTGTTTTCTGAAATCCAAGCACTGATTACCGCATTATAAGTAAGGCTTGTTTCGAGAAGGTCTTGGTCTGTAAATAACAATTCGGGAACCACTTCTTGATTCATGGGTTCGTCAAATTCGATGGTAACCATAAGATTTGTGTTGCCATAATCTTGAATGGTCAGCAGGTCGTCATTGACGGAAATAATAGCGGCGACTGGGTTCTTTGTATCGAGAACAACGATGTTTTCCTGAACCGTTACATCCATGACATTTCCCAGCAGATCTTCACAAAATGAAATGGATAGATCTATATTCTGGGCGCTTGTATTTGCATCTGTCAGATCATAGGCGGCGATATAGGTTTGGCTATCTATCCAACCGCTATTTGCCATATTTAAGTTGAAGGTAGTGCCCATGTCATTTGCAGACTGGAACTCAATATTGATGCTAGCATTTTCATTGCATGGCTCGTTGAAAATAAGTGCAATTGAAAATTGGTCCTCATCAATTACCTGATCGTTAATGAGCATGTCGGTCAACTGAACATTCAGTAGCTCCGGTTTTTTGGTGTCCAATTGGAAAGGATTGGCTATTAGGAAAGGGTTCTGCTCCACTCCGCTTAGGTCTTTTGCACCTTTGATTGAACAAGTTGCGGGTATGCCCTCAATTAGAACATCTTCCAACTGAAAGGTATAATCATATTGATTTGGACTGCTCCACGAGGCATTCACTTCAGCGAGTGCACTCGCAATTTCGGATTGCAAGAAATTTAGTTCAGGCAAAAAGTCTTGATCCATATCTTGATCATAAAGCACCGTGATGATCAAATTACTTCCGATAAAGTCAGCATTCAACTCATCGCTGTCCGTTGTAAACTGCGTCACGTACGGTTTTTCTTCCTGAATGATCTGATTGGCATAATTAAAAGTCTCAGGACCCAGTTCTATCCCTATTTTTCTTCCGGGTATATCATCTGCGGGAGGGTGGATTCCACCCCAGATTCTCGAAAGGCTGCATTGATCAGAAGCATCTTTGTAGGTTGCCCATTGGAGTTCAAAACCCTGAGATGGTCCTTCTTCAAAAACGAGAAAATCATTCTGTTCGACTTCAAAGCCACTCATCCCGCCAGGAAAAAATGCAGAGCCCGTCATTAACTCCATTAGTTCAGCAGCAGTACGAGAGTATGTAGAATGACCAGATACATAACCTGCAAAGGGTGGAGTGACGAAACTGGGTCTTTGATAAGGCCACCAGTTCTCGGCTAGAATCCAACCAACACCCGCTTGATCTACCTCTGGGTCATCGATGTAATCAGGTCCTCGCCATGTGAAGAGTTTTATCTTCCCCACGTGTTCACCGTTGGGGCCAGCAAGAGGATCTGCCATTGCCACTGATTCAATATAATCGGGAATTAAAGGTATTCCTGCAGGGTGATAATTCGGATCAGATGCAATAGAAGATTGTCCTTTATCGGCCATAAATCTGACGGCAGAAACGGGTCTGAGGTAATCGTAGTAACCCTTTATGCTCCAAGAAGCTATGGCCGCATCATGCATGGCACCACCAAGCGCAAAGTATGCGCGCACATCATATTCTAGATCACTCAACTCAGGCCCAATTCCCATCCATGTTTTTTCGAATAATTCATGGTCGCTGACTTCATTGTAGATTTCAAACCAATGTCCTGGAGGCGTTACCGAATTGGGTCCATCAGCCCAAAATTCGGCCAAAACCCGAGCGTAGTCAGCACGTTTAATTAATAGTGGAGTATATGGCAGTCCAGTCACCGGATTGGTATCGTAGCCTGTACTTGCATCTCCACCGTTCATCAGATCATAAAATTCGTCATATTCCTCATCGAGC
The DNA here is from genome assembly GCA_047632755.1 of Cryomorphaceae bacterium. Taxonomy (GTDB): domain Bacteria; phylum Bacteroidota; class Bacteroidia; order Flavobacteriales_D; family Cryomorphaceae; genus JAKVAV01. The sequence goes on along the minus strand of JBLIDT010000036.1, from coordinate 13,765 downwards.
TCTGGGTAAGCTAGAATGTTTCCTATTGATGCTGGAGAAATATCCCAAACGGTCGCGTCATCAATGTCTAGATGAGATTGCCAAATTGGAACAAGTAAAAAATTCCATTTATAGAATGATTCAATACCTGAGGCTTCGGTAGTATCGATAAGTGGTGGCGCGCCAGGATCGTGATATATCTTGTAATCAAATCCATCTCTGTTTTGAATGGTTATGTCCTCATCGGTCATCGCGAAAGGTATAACATCGCCCCATTCAGGACTTAAAAAATCAGGGGTACTAGCGACTATTTCACCCGATTGATCAATGGATTCAGTGAGCGTAATTTGCTGCCATCTGTTCGGGTAAATAATATCTGGGTTTCCAGGTTCTTCGACTGCTATTGGCGGATTTAAAGGTTCATAATACAGATTGGCATAATCACCTGATTCATTGGCGCCATCTTGCATTCCGAATTCAATGATTTGGGAGGCAATGTAATTCCCAAGCTCGGCAGGTCCTCCGTTTACGTAATCAGTGGATTCAATGGAAGGATCATACCCAAAATCATTCATCAAAGCATCAATGGAATCCGAAATAGCAACAATTCCTGGTGACTGCGCATAACGGTGTTCAATGATCCGATAGACCGCATAGCTCATGGTCATTTCTCTGGCAGGGTCCATGTTTTCGGGAATAGAGATCCCTGAAAAATCGCTCGTGTATGAGCCAATGGTCTTATCCAAAAGGTAAGTGTTTCCTCCAGGTTCATACACAGTCCAAGAATCGTACATCGCGATAGAAGTGTGAAACAAATTCCTAGCATGAATGGTCGGTCGGGCAAAATCAGCACTGATCGCAAACAATACCTGTTCATTCCAACTTCTAGCAGTAGATTCAGATTGAGCAAAAACAGAGTTGCCATGAGAGAGAAAAAAAATGCCAGCCAACAAAAAGAATATTTTCTTCATGGTTATTTATCTTATAACCAAGGTAGAGAAAATCAGACCGATAAGCCACTGTATAAAATCATAAATCTCCACTTTTTACCAAATATGCGGGTGATTTAATTCCTTCGCATCATTAAATACTCATTGCTGAAATTAACTCTACTTCTTTTCTCTTGTGGTAATCAAAACGAAGTAACCACCCTTACCTATATCGCTAACAGTGGTGCGATTGATGAGTCAGACGCAGAAATGGGAGACGTTAGAATATACTCCAACGCTGCTGATTTGACCTTATTCGGATATTTCGGGCTATTTCACCGCTACACGTCTAACCGATTAAAGCCTCACGCAATTGTTATAATCTATGCCAATTCATCCCTGAATTCTCACAACATTCGCGTTATTGAAGTCGATGAGAAAAATTAGATTGATGCTCTACTTGTTAGCTTCAGTTTTATGCAGTGCCATGCTATGCTCGGCTCAGCAAAATCCCGAAGTTGATAGCTTGATCGCAGAAACAAAAGTTTATTTAGAAATTTACTCCTCACTCTCGCCTTTCGGAGAAGTCGAAGCGTACACAGATATCGGGCTTCCCGAGCGCGACATTGCCACCTTAAGACTGGACAGCGAGGAATACGAATACATCGGAAATGACTCGATAGAAAGCTTTGAAATCATATCATACATCCAATCCCGCATTGAACTGCAAATTAGGAGAATAGTGCGCCGAGCAGATCTAAACCAGTGCGATTTGGTTGAGATTTTCAAAGACTATCAAATCGGCATAGTGCGCTCTACCGATGGCAAGCTCTACAACTTTTCGCTTGACGAAAAAACAGGGGGGGCATACCGAAGTAGACTATCCTGGATGCACTACACAGAGCTGGAGACGGACACCCTTGACTTGACTTTGAATGATGGAGAATCATCCCCTGAATCGCCTTATTATACTTTCGAGACCGACGGATACCACAGAATAGACACGCTGCATTCAGGAGATCAAATCAAATATGTCCTGACGGGTTCGGTTCTAGGTTGCAATGCCTGCTTTTTGACTTACGTCGAAATGGTGAAATTCGAAAATGGGCAGTTCGTGAACGAATTCTACTATTCCGTAGAATCTCGCTCTTGGGAAACCGAGGTGGTATTCGATTTGGAAAACAAGACGATCAAAGCCGATTACCTAACCGATGATTTGACCGCGAACTGTGGCTGCGAAGTGCGAAGTGATTTTGAAAATGGCAACTACGACTACTCTCAGGACGAAGAACCTGAATACGACCTTGAATGCCACTGCGAGTTTGTCTTCGATGGGGAGAACTTTGTGGAAGTAGGAGAAATGGTTAAATGAATATTCATTCTTTCATAGAACTCACTTCAACGCATAAGCCCCAACTTTTGGAATTATGGAACAACGGATACCCCGTTGAGCTGGGTTATAAATCATTGTCTGATTTTGAGAATTACCTCAACAACTTAGAGAGTCCATCGCATCATTTCATGGCAGACAATGAAGGAAACATAAAAGGTTGGTATTTCGACTTTAATAGAGACAGTGAAAAATGGTTTGGGATAATCGTTGAGTCTTCATTTCACGGAAAAGGTCTTGGAAGGTCATTGTTAAACTACGCCAAGTCGAAAGAACCAGAACTCAATGGATGGGTAATCGATCACCAAAACTCCCAGCGAAAGGATGGACAAGTCTACCAATCTCCTTTGGAGTTTTACAAAAAGCAGGGCTTTGAGGTACACTGTGATATCAGGCTAGAGCTCCCCGAGATTTCAGCGGTAAAAATTCATTGGCGTAAGTAATCTCTTTCCGATAGGTTTTTTTTGCATTGGCAATAAGGCCAAAACTGATATAAACATAGGAATGATGCGAACCATTGAATTCAGCGTTTTGTGAGATAGCCCAAGCTATCCTAAGAAGTTTACCTTTAGTGGAGGTAAAAGAAGAAATGTCCAAAACCCTACTCTTTATTCCCGACATATCGGGATTCACAAATTTTGTTCAGACTACAGAAGTAGAACACAGTCAGCATGTCATTGCAGAACTGCTGGAAATACTGATCGCCTCAAACACTCAAAACCTTAAGTTGGCAGAAGTAGAAGGTGACGCCTTATTCTTTTTTAAAGAAGACAACCTGCCGTCACAAGAAAAACTACTGGCCCAGATTGAAACCATGTACACCGCTTTTTACGGGCACCTTAAACTCCTTGAAAAGAATAGGATTTGTCCTTGCAATGCTTGTTCAATGGCGCCAAACCTAGAGCTGAAGATCGTGGCGCACTGCGGCATAGTTCAAAACTTGGAAGTGCAAGGAAAGAGAAAACCTTTTGGTCAGGCAGTCATCGAAGCACACCGCTTATTGAAGAACAGCGTGGAGAGTGATAATTATGTGATCATCAGCAATCAACTTGCAGAAGAATTAAAAATGCCCTTAACTTATTCGAGTAGACTCTTCAATTTTGTTGAAAGCTCCGAGCATTACGACAATAAGGAATTGAAATTCAGTTACTCTGAAATTGATAATTCACTTCTCAAAACATTGCCTTATGCTAGCCCCAAGGTTGTAACATTTGAAAGGAAACCCAATCTCAGTTTTGATGCAGAGGTTCAAGTCAAGGCGCATGATCTTTTGGAATTAATAACCAATTACAAATACAGGCAAAGTTGGGTGAAAGGAATTGATGATTTTCAATACAACGAGTCCGAGGTAACGCGCATTGGAACTGAGCATCTCTGTGTGATTAACGGAAATCATCTCAACTTCACGACCGTAACAAAGATGGGCAACAGCGATGAAATGGTCTACGGAGAATTAACTGATAGTTCACCAATTCTCGATTTAATATATCAATTTTACATCGTTAAGCCCTTGTCTAAAGATAGTTGCAAAGTAACCGCAGAAGTCTACTGGATAGCAAAATCGGCAATTAAAAAGATAATCATGAAACTGCTTTTTGAAAAGAAATTGGCAAAGAACATTGGCAGCTCTTTGATTAATCTTAAAGAATTGGCTGAAAAAAGTGGGGAATAAGGTTGCAGCAGTATTTTAGAGTTAGAAAAAGGTGATTATAATTGGTGGAAATATAGAATGAATCGCAATAAATTTCTACTCGACATAAGGTTTTGGATCGTCTTCCTTTTTGTGATCAGACTTTTCGGAATCACAAATCCACCTCTTGAGGTTGGGCACAATTGGAGGCAAACCACGGTCGCTATGGTCGCTCGAAATTTTCTTGAAGTCGATAATCATATTCTCTATCCAAGAATAGACATAGCTGGCGAAAAAACGGGAATTACGGGAATGGAGTTTCCGCTACTGAACTACTTGATTTATTCAGTATCCGAGATATTTGGCTACCAACATTGGTATGGTCGATTGATCAATCTGATCATATCTAGTCTGGGACTTTGGTTCTTTTACAAACTCGTCAGAAAGTATTTCTCTGAGCAAACTTCTTTCTATTCGACTGTGATTTTAGCGGTCTCCGTTTGGTTCCATTTTTCGCGCAAAATAATGCCCGACACCTTTTCCATGTCAATGGTCATTGCTTGCATCTATTATGGATCAAACTATTTAGAGTTTCGGAAAAATCAATACTTACATTTACTGGGCTACTTAGCCATCATGGTGTTGGGCTTGTTGTCGAAACTCCCAGCGGGATACCTCCTTATTGTGTTCGGGATCTTTTTCCTGAATAAGGAGATCTCCATTCTGAAAAAAATCATCTTTTCCCTCGTTACATTGGTAGGCCTAATTCCAGTGGCTGCCTGGTATTTCTATTGGGTTCCTCATCTTGTCGTGGAATATGGGTTTTGGCACTTCTTTATGGGGAATAGTATTGGTCAAGGATTCAATGAGATCATTGAAAATAGTGGTCAAACGCTGGGCAGGTTTTACAACACGGCATTAAAGTATATCGGATTTGCCGCCTTTGTTTTTGGACTCATCATTTCCATTATTAAAAAAGAGTGGAAAATATATGCTCTGTTCGCATTGACATTTATGTGCTTCCTCATATTGGTGTTTAAAGCTGGGTTTACGTTCGCACATCATAATTACTACATCATCCCCTTCGTACCTGTAATGGCATTGGTGGCTGGTTATGGATTATCCAAAATTAAAAGCCAAAAAATAGCGCTCATCCTTTTGGTTGCCATATCCATTGAAGGCATTGCAAACCAACACCATGACTTTAGAATAAAAGAAAAGAGTGAGAAAATATTAAACCTTGAAAAAGACCTGGATACGGTATCGCAGCGAAGTGATTTGATCCTAATCAACAGTGGCTATAATCCAACGCCAATGTACTTTTCCCATCGAAAAGGATGGGTAAATAGCAATGAAAAAATTGAAGACGAACAATACATTGAAGAACTCAAAAAAAGGGGCCTCGAATTCATTGTTATACTGAAAAGAAGTTTCGGCTCTGAAATGCAACTGGCAAAGTACGAGGTGGTTTTAGAAAATGAAGATTACTGCATTTATAAACTAAATACATCTGCTGTGCTTGAAAAGGAATAGCGGCTTATGTAATGGGGGAAAGTGTCTCGAAGCGGGCCAGCACAAATTATGAACTAAGCAGACACTAATTAGAATCATTTTAAATGTGCAGCACACGCCAAAAGTCTCCTTGAGAAAGAGGCATAAAAGCCGCCTACTTCGTAAATTTAATACTACTTCAACTACAATCTATGAAATACAGTGCTGAAGACCTACTGAAAGGCCGAACCAGGAATGACCTCATTTCCGTTGCAACGGCCAAGAACATTCCGATTCGGAAGACCTTAAAGAAAATCGCCTATCTCGCAGAACTGGAGAAACTCCAAGCGGAATTTGTGAAGCTGCAAAAACACATTGCCGACAACAAGATTCGCGTGGCCATCATCTTCGAAGGAAGAGACGCCGCGGGAAAGGGAGGCTCAATCAAACGTTTCAAAGAGCACCTTAATCCGCGTACCTCCAGAGTGGTGGCTCTTACGAAACCTACCGAGGTCGAAAAAGGGCAGTGGTACTTTCGCCGTTACGTCAAAGCTCTTCCAAATCCAGGTGAGGTGGTATTCTTCGACCGAAGTTGGTACAACCGCGCCGTGGTGGAACCCGTAATGGATTTTTGCACGAAAGAGCAGTACAATAAATTTATCGTTCAAGTACCCGAATTTGAGCACTTACTCTACGAGGACAATTTGAAGATCATCAAGTTCTGGTTTTCCATTTCGAAAGAAGAACAGAAAAAACGATTTACCGATCGACTGAACAACCCACTAAAGCGTTGGAAATTCAGCCCTGTCGACATGAAGGGACAAGAGCTTTGGGACAAATACACACATTATAAGGAACAGATGTTCAGCAAATCTCACACGCCTTTCAGCCCATGGATTATCGTGAAAACAAACAATAAAAAGCAAGCCCGACTAGAGAGCATGCGCTACATCCTTTCCCAATTTGATTATGAAGGAAAAGGCGAAGAAAAGGTGACTCTCCTCCCCGACCCCAATGTGATTATGCGCTATCACAGAGGCGCCATTCAAATCGACAACTAATGTCTGTCTATAAAGCCCACTCTCGGCGTTACTCTTGTCTTATAACCCGTCACTGACAATTGTCAACTCCCTATTTATAAAACTGCGAAAGCCATGATAGCGAAATTTTTTGATCAGCCATCTCACAATATTATCAGACTATAATCAAAGTAATATGAGCAATCAAAACATAAGTCCTGAAGATCTTGAGCTTTTGAATTCAAAGCTCGGACTACATTCACTTCTGCGAACGAAAAAAGTGAATGTGCCAAAAGCACTCAAGGAAACGAAGTATGCGGTAGAGTTTCGAAAGCGACAGGAAGAACTCATCAAAATGCAGAATTGGGTAATAGAAAATGACAAGAAAGTCGTCTTGATATTCGAAGGGCGCGATGCGGCAGGAAAAGGCGGTGCCATCAGAAGAATTACGGAGTACATCAACCCCCGTCATTTCAGAATTGTAGCCCTCAATAAACCCACCGATGATGAACGCCATCAATGGTTTTTCCAGCGGTACATCATCCAGCTTCCTAAGCCTGGCGAAATTGTGCTCTTCGACAGATCGTGGTACAATCGCGCAGTGGTAGAACCCGTAAATGGATTCTGCACCGATAAAGAATACGACATTTTCATGTCGCAGGTCAATGAATTCGAGAAAATGTTGATCGATTCAGATACTTACCTCATCAAATTTTACTTTTCCATCAATAAGGAAGAACAAGCGCGAAGGTTTGAAGACATTAAAGAAAATCCGCTGAAACGTTGGAAAATGACCGCTGTAGATGAGAAAGCCCAAGAGCTTTGGGATCAGTATACCAAGTATAAGCAAGTCATGTTCGATAAAACAAATACCGCCCATTCGCCTTGGAAAATAATTGATGCCAATCAGAAATCGGGTGCGAGACTGGAAGCGATTAATCATGTTTTAAGCACGATACCTTTTGAGGGGAAGGAGTGATTTTGATTTTGGCTTTGGTCGACTCGCTTTTTGAAAAGTTCGATTTTATTCTTGAATTATCATGGTAGGAAAAATGAGGTTCAAATTTGCCGTGGGCTGCCAGATTTCCGCAAATCAGGGTTTTCTTCCCAACCCCGATGATTGAAAAATCCATTAAACTCATAGCTGAAATTGCCATACGACCAAATCACGAATGCCTAAAAAGAAAACTCCAGAACCGAAAAGCAAACTATACATCAAGCTTCTTTAAAAGAAATCCCCCACAAACCGATAACTAGCTGGCAGCCGATCGCCGCAAACTACACACACCACTTCACTCAAAAGCCAATGTTCATGGGCTTCGCCATGTGCCGAAAGAAATAAGGGAATGGATGACTTTGATCTCAGACAAGAGCGCTTACTCAATCTCTCCAAAAGATGGTTTAGAACACTTTATAACCAAGCTGGCTTGCTTACGTAGAATAGTTCCAAAGGACTGCGTTTGTATCCTTTTCAAAAACGCAGAGCCATGAATTAATGCTATCTCATGAAACTTTACACCAAGTTACCGTCTCGCCTCAAGCCTTTTTTCGAAACTGAACTGGCTCAATTTCGCCAAGCATACGCTGAAGAGCAACTCCACATTGCTTGGGAGCACTTGGAGCGAGCGCACATCCTTGGCCAGCGGTATCCCTACGAGCACTCATATGTGCATTGGAAAATGCTTCAATTTGGCTTTCGCATCAATTGCACAAGAGAAATTTTTGGTCAGATTCCAAGGCTCATTTTTGGTGGAGTCAAATCATTCTTAGGGAGAGTGCCAATAGGCAATCCTGGGGGAGCTGATGTCCCGCCACAAAAGCCCTTTCCAATTGACCCTCAAATTCTAGCCATTTTCGCAGAAGCGGGTGTTGACCAACGAACACCTTAAAGCACAGATCCCCGCATTATGAATCAGTTCAACCCAAACGTTCTAAAACTCCTTTCGCTTCTGTCGTTGCTTATAGTCATTTACAACTGTGAATACGAGCGTCAAAACGATGCGGAGAATTACCACCAGCTCATTGACAAGGCCGAATTGGCTATTTGTGATACAGATTTTCGCACCGCACTTGAGAATTATGGGCTAGCCTTTCGGCAAATAAAAAGACCGTTCGGAAAAGATGTTTACAATGCTGCCTTGGCTGCTGAGGCTTCAGAATACCACAAAGAAAGAGATCAATATTTACAGCAATTGATCGATGGCTCGGAAGAGCTCGGTTTTATAAAAAAAACCTTCCTCTCAAATTTTATGAAAGCTCCAGAGTGGGATATTCTTGAAAGCAATAGGAAGCTAGACTACGATGCTACTATGCGAACCGAGATGGCAGAGATTCGAAATCGAGAACAACTCTTCCGCCCCGATCATGCCAATTGCGGCGATACCATCAATGCACTCAGGGACCTCAATCTAAATCGACTGATGGAACTTACCGCAGCGAGCGGGTTTCCATCTCATCTCGAAATTGGCTATTCGGATAGTCTTGTAAAGCAACCTCACCACATCGTTCTAGAGCATACAGCGCAAAAAAGGAATGGCGACAAATCAATAACAGACTTAGAGACCGTTTTAAGAGTTGCCGTGCACAAAGGACGCATCGATCCTGAGTTGGCCATTCTTTATCTCAAACTTCAAAACGATTCTGAAATGGGTCGATTTGAAATATATTCGGCTTGCCAATACCGCCACCCGCTGCTACCCGATAGTATGAGCAATGCCTTTTGGATTGCGAAGACATCTGATTCAGATCGTGCAGAAATCAATGAAATCCGCATGCAGTGGTATGCAGACCCCATTGAGGATATCCAAATCAAGGCGGCATTTTTAGCGTCAACAGATTTGCCGTTTATCTTCACTTCTGTGAATCAGTCCATCGCCAATATTTCTAAGAACATCACAGCCGAAGCAGCCGTGGAGCAGTACCTCTTCTTTACATCGAATAAGAAAATGGCAAAGTAAATTCGAGTAGGTCAGTCAAACCGCCTGAATTATCAAATCATAGCTTCAACATTTTATAAAGGACTTACCTTCGCCGATCAAAATCTGAATCCTTGAAGAAATTCCTACTAATGACCCTCTACATTATTCTATCCATCGTAGCGCTTATCGCTATCGTGGCAATGCTGTTTGTCAATTTCAATCCTGAATTTGGCGGAAGCCATAGCGATGAGGACAAAAACCGCTACGCTGCTTCTGGTCATTATGAAGAAGAAAAATTCCAAAACCTTATCGAAACATCCATGGACATGGACGCCAAAGGTATGGCGAAAACTATGTGGGAATTTATGTTAGGAGGCGAACGACGCCAACCCGCCGCACCCTTTCCAGTGATCTACCGTGAGTCAACTGACATTAGCGGTTACCAGGGTCCAGCCAGATTGATGTGGTATGGCCATTCGACCTTCTTGCTCCAAATGGAAGGCAAAAATATTCTAATCGACCCCATGTTTGGTCAAGTTGCTGCTCCTCATCCTTGGTTAGGATCCAATCGCTTCAATAGCGAAATGCCGATTTCCATCGAAAACCTTCCAAGCATTGATGCCATTATTATCTCACACGATCACTACGACCACTTGGACTATGGATCCATAAAATCCTTGATATCAAAGACAAAACACTTCTACTTGCCACTTGGCGTGGGTGCACACTTCCGTGAATGGGGGGTTCCCGAAGAGCAAATCACCGAATTCAACTGGTGGGATGAAGGAAACATCGGAGGAATAGAAATAGCCTTTACGCCTTCTCGTCACTTTTCAGGTCGCGGCGTGACCGATCAAAGCGCTACCCTCTGGGGTTCTTGGGTTATCAAGAGTTCGGTCTCGAAGCTTTTCTTTAGTGGCGACAGTGGCTATGGCCCACACTTCAAGGAGATCGGCGAGAAATACGGCCCATTCGATTTTGCCTTGATGGAATGCGGACAATACAACAAGCGCTGGGCCGCCATCCACATGTTGCCCGAAGAAACAGCGAAAGCTTCGCAAGAAGTCGGTGCCAAAGTTATGATGCCCATCCATTGGGGAGCCTTCACCTTGTCGCTTCACCAGTGGGATGACCCAATCAAGCGCGTAGTGCCCGCTGCCGCGGAATTAAATATCCCCGTGGTAATTCCACAAATCGGTGAGTTCGTTTCGGTGAATGAACCGAGTACGGAGTATAAAGGTTGGTGGGAAGATCTAAAGTAGTTGGTTGTTGGCTAATATAACATTCCTCTATAGCGCATCATTGAAAGGATACTCTATTTACCATAAGGGCTTCATAACTTTGTCTGATGGCAAATAAATCTGAGAAGCCCTCCTTTCGAGATCGCCTCGACGCATTCAAAAATCTTCCGCGTTTCTTCAAGATGATTTGGGAAACGAGTCCCTCGATGACCATCGGGAATGTGGTGATGCGAATCATCAAAGCTGCCATTCCTGTGGTGATGCTTTGGATTGGGAAACTCATCATCGATGAGATTATTTTCCAAATGGATGAGCCAGAGGCTTTCTACGGGAACATATGGCTTTACCTGGGCTTAGAATTCGGTCTTGCAATTTTAAGCGATGTGACAAACCGCGCCATTACCCTTCTGGACGGGCTCCTCGGGGATTTGTTTAGCAATAAGACTTCCGTCAAACTCATTCACCACGCTGCTACTTTAGACCTCTACCAATTTGAGGACAGCGAATTTTACGATAAGCTGGAGCGTGCTCGACGGCAAACAAATAGTCGAACCGTGCTAATGAGCCAAGTGCTCACTCAGGTTCAAAATATCATAACCATTGCATTCTTCTCGGCAGGGCTCATTGCTTTCAAACCGATTTTGATACTCATCCTTGTCGTGGCCATATTGCCCTCCTTCTTGGGCGAGACAAAGTTTAGCGCCGACAGTTACAGCCTAACACAAAGTTGGACTCCCCAGCGACGGGAACTCGACTACTTGCGATACATCGGTGCGAGTGATCAAACGGCCAAAGAGATAAAAGTATTTGGCTTAGCGGGCTTCATCTCAGATCGATTCAAGACGCTCGCGGACGAATACTACAAAGCAAATCGAAAACTGTCTTTGTCACGAGCATTTTGGGGCTCGGCTCTTTCGGTCATCGGAACTGCAGCTTATTACGGAGCTTATATCTTCATTGCCATGGATACCGTAAACGGAGATATTACTGTCGGACAACTCACCTTCTTGGCGGGATCATTTTTGCAAATGCGAAATATGCTCCAGAGCATTATGAACCGCTTCAGTCAAATAGCCGAGAGCGCACTATACCTGCAAGACCTATTCGACTTTTTTAAAATCAAACCGAACATCCACAATACGGCAACACTGCGCCCATTTCCCGAAAGCATTAAAAAGGGCTTTGCCTTCGACAACGTGAGCTTCCAATATCCTGGGGCAAAGAATTATTCCCTGAGAAACTTGAGCTTCAAGTTAGAGCCCGGTGAAAAGCTAGCCTTGGTAGGCGAAAACGGTGCGGGGAAAACCACCTTGGTCAAACTACTTTCTAGGCTTTACGAACCCACAGAGGGGCGCATCTTGCTCGAAGGTCACGATCTACGTGAATACGATCTGAATGATCTACGAAAGAATGTGAGTATCATCTTTCAGGACTATATGAAGTTTCAGCTCGCCGCGGGCGAGAACATTGCCGTTGGAAACATTGAAGGAAAAGACGATCAAGCCACCATTGAAAACAGTGCTTTGAAGAGTTTGGCGGATACCGTCATCAATAAACTGCCAAAAAAATATGAGCAGATGTTGGGCAAGCGATTTAAAGGTGGAGTGGAACTTAGCGGTGGCGAATGGCAAAAGATAGCTTTGGCCAGAGCCTACATGGGCAATGCTCAATTGATGATTCTCGATGAGCCTACCAGCGCCCTCGACGCCCGCGCCGAGAATGAAGTGTTCATCCGCTTTGCCGAATTGATGAAGGGCAAAAGCGCCGTATTGATCAGCCACCGCTTTAGCACAGTGCGCATGGCCGATCGTATTCTCTTTTTGGAAAACGGTAAGCGTCTGGAACTTGGCACCCACGAAGAATTGATGGAAAAGGACGGGAAGTATGCCTCTCTATTTAGTTTGCAGGCGAAAGGATATATATGATCGATATTCAATTTGAATCGATGAAAAAATCACTTTTTCTAATATGCGCTTTCTTGTCATTAATCACCTGTATTGCTCAGGATACAGGTGATACGCTCTACCTAGATTCGAACAAGTTCTTGACACGGTATCTCCACAATGACAATAGAATACGCACAGCTCAACTGGCGATTGTTACTGAAAACGTGCCTTCTGCCCATCAGAAAATGAAAAAAGCCGTCGTGTTCAAGCGGATTTCGAATGGGATAAAGCACACCAGTGCAGCCGCACTGATCTCTCCCGTAGTAGCATACTTTTTTCTCGAAGGAGAAACTCTGGTTGATATCGTCGGGTTTCGTCCGATCTTCTTAGCTGCTGGATTATTCGTAGTGAGTATTCCATCCAACTCGATTTTTAAAAAAAATGCGCGGGAAGGAGCTGCGTTTTACAACAAAGAAGTCAGAAGCAGAAGAAAATCCTCGGCCTCGATGAAACTCGATTTAACCCCAAACGGATTGGGGTTCACTTGCGTTTTCTAAAATGAACTGTGGCTAACTGCCACACACAAATCGTTGAAGTTATAGTTTACTTTTAGCAGCCTTCAACTCTTGTCTCTTTTCGCGAATTAGTTCATCCACTGTTAAATTTTGATCGCTCAGATCATCAGTTTCCTTAGAGAGCAGTACTTTTTTGACGTCTATTTTACAGAAGCCTTTCTCCCCTATTTTTCGTCTACACCACTATTCGATATGGGTGACTGGTTGGGATTCATCACACCACAAATTTTGAAAGGAATGGATTTGAAAGAATTATCCCTCAGCGTGAATGGCACTGCCAAGAGATTTATAGATAGGAAAAGGGCAAGGAATATAAACAGTCGCTTCATATTTGTTTGTGTAATCAATTAGCCAACTACTGTAATGGTTCCAGTAAACTCTTGTGGGCATTGAAGAGGCCTTAGAGGGCCATTGAATTTAAGGGTATAATTGTAGACACCATCAGAGGAAGTAAATTAGAATTCTAATTCTTCACTGCTTTCTATATTCTAGAAGGCAAGACTCTGAAATACGAGTTAGGATGAGATAATTAGAAAGATTGAATTATTCTTATCCTTACGCAGGGTTCCGATGCCTTAGAGCAGGGTTCCGATGCCTTAGATCAGGAGCTGACACTATTTGGAATCTGACAATGCAATCGAAAGTCTAATATAGAAAGTTCGATAGCAATGTTCGAGTAGTTATAAGACTCTAGGAGTTGACTGCGG
>JBLIDT010000035.1:0-24938 GCA_047632755.1 Cryomorphaceae bacterium | reverse complement strand
TGAATGTGTAAAGCCAAATGAGAAATACGGTAATAAAGACCGTCACAGCGAATGGCACTTCCATACCAATTCGGTCGAAAACGGCCAATTGCAAAACCATTGCCACGAGGTAAAGCCGAAATGCTGCTCCAATAATTCGCGAAAGCAGGAAATACGAAGCCCCCGTTTTATAGGAATATCTACCAAAGCGATCGCGCAGGTAGGTATAGATACTCGTGAGCTGGAGTCGGTAATAAAGTGGAAGGAGTACAAAGGCAATTACAAAGTATCCGGGTACATAGCCAAGAACCATTTGCATGTAAGAAAACTGCGAATCCCCTACCCAACCAGGAACTGAGATGAAAGTCACTCCACTCAAGGAAGCTCCAATCATACCGAAAGCCACTACATACCATGGCGAGTCTCGGTTTCCCACAAAGAAACCGTCGTTATCCGCCTTCTTGCCGGTAATTCTGGCAATGAGGATGAGTACGAGAAAATAACCCGCTATGAGTAGAATGATGCTGGTTGGCGACATGTGGTCAAATAACGCCAAAAGATCATTTCGCGTTTCGTGAAATCAGCAGAGTTTCAAGACTTGGATTGTTGATTTACTGAATTAAGAGCTTAGAGGTAGCAAGCTGCTGGTCTTCTCCGCTTATGCTCAACAGGTAAAGTCCATTGTTGAGAACAGGCATTGACTGAAGTCTAGCCCTACCATCATATGCGCTAAGGATGTGGTTCATCACACGTTTTCCAGTGATATCGTAGACTTCTAATGTGACCTGTGCGCCAAATTCTTCGGGAACGATAAGATTGAGCATTTCGCCATCCATCCACGGATTGGGATAAATTTTTAAATCATTCTTTCCAAATGCTAAATCTCTAGTGCTAGTAATACCTTGCAATTCCTGTAAAGCCAATTCAAAATCGGGAATTCCGTAACCGAGGCTATCATTTGGATTTAGGTAGAGATGGGCACTTTGTTCGATCGCTTCAAATACTTCTTGCGCCGTGGCCTGCGGAACAGCTTGCCAGAGGCTAGCCGACATTCCTGCAATAACAGGTGAAGAAAAAGAAGTCCCATTGGCAGTCCTGATTCCATCACCGAGATTGGCCAAAACAGTCGCTTGGCCTTGAGCTACAATATTGGGCTTCACAGCACCATCAGCGCGAGGACCTCTAGAACTGAAAGAGGCTATTGTTTCATCTGGTCGCACTGCTCCAACTGCCAAAACATTATCTCCGTCGGCAGGAGCACTGATGTAGTACCAAGGTGAATTTCCTGAATTCCCCGCCGAAGTAACAATGAGCATTCCCTTGCTAGCGGCAATGTTAGATGCGCGTGTGATTAGAGTTGAATTGCCATCGAGTTCTTCATAGGAGTGATTTTCGTTTTCCAAATCAAAAAGCGTGTAACCGAGGCTCGTATTGATCACATCTATTCCCACACTATCGGCATATTCAGCTGCAACTGCCCAATTGGCCTCCTCTATTCTTCGCTCTACGTCAACGTCTTCGGTGATGCAAAGCAAGTACGAAGCATCTGGTGCTGTTCCAATCAAGCTGTCCTCGAGAAAGCCCGCCATGGTGGACAAAACGTAAGATCCGTGGGTGCTTCTTTGATAAACATCATCATTTCCATCAACAAAATTTTTCGTGCCTAATACTCGATCACTGTTCATGAGATTCTGAAGTGATAAATCTTGGAGTGCAAATGAAAACCCTCCATCAAAAACACCAATCCAAACTCCCTCTCCAGCGTATCCAGCTTCGTGCAATGGAATTCCATTGATCATGTTGATTTGATTGAAGGAAGGGCCGTAGGAATAATTGTTTTTGGGAAAAGAAATAACCTCATCCGTCGGAAATTCAATGGACTGATCATCTTTTATGACTTGACTGATTTGGGTGCCAATCACTTCGTCCAGTTCAAGAATCAAATCAATCACTTCAGGATCTTCGGTCTCAATGAGAATGGCATTGAACCATTTCAAGGAATAAATAACTTCCAAATCTCCTAGGTCTCTTACTTCATTTATGTACTCGGGATTTACGGGAAGGTCTTCTTCTGTAATCAGTATACTTTGATTCATGCGTCGCATGATGGCTCTCTGAGACAGAAAAGCCTCTGGTTGTTCTATAGAATACGGTGTACCTATTTTATCTCCGAAAAATACTAAGTATCTGTTTTCCCCAACCTGAGAAAAAGCATTGGATACCAGACAACACAAAACACCGAGAATGAATAACCTAATTGACACCATAATCTATTATTTCCCATTTAAATTCATGTCCCAAGCGAATGTTCTCCGCAATGGGTTCGTTGACAAAATTGAGTTGCGTTGTTAAATCCCGCTCGTAGCGCTTGATCAACCCAACACCCTCCGCGTATATTTCAAAAGCCAATTCATCGTCAATCAAATTCTTATTGTCCCGCTGCAAAACCTTTATTGTTTTCGGAAATAGGAAGTCTTCCGTTTCCCTTTCTACAAAAAGGCTGTCGTAAAATGCAGGCCACTCATCATTTGCATTCAACGCATTCAAATTCCACATTGCTGATTCCCTTACGGGAAAAGCCAATTTAATGTACCGCACATTCTCCTCTACTTTTTCTGCATTTTGCGCAGTCCTTTTAGCGAACCAGACGTCTACCAAATTCCAGTCTTCCGACAATGTATTCCTTTTATATCTAACAATTCTCAGAGACGGCTCGTCCTGCGCATCCAAAATCTCTGACTCTATTTCTTCGCGGATAAAATAAGAGGTGGTATCGTGAATGCCTTCAATGTTTGGGTTGGGTTGGTCATGCCAAATGCTGTCGGCACGGTACTCCACAAAAGTTCCAACTTCAATGGGGAAGTAATCATAACCCAAATTCAGGGTCAATTCGTCCGTTTCGTCCTCACTGCATGCACCGAAAATAAAAGAAGCGAAAATGATGTAGAAAAGTTTCCTCATTGTTTCTGGGATAAATACAAGTTAATCAACTATTTCCCCCATTTCGTAGGTGGCTTTCTTCTTTACTGATCCATCCTCGCCGTAGGTAATTATCTCACCATGTAGCTTTCCCTCCTTGAAAATTCCCTCGCGACGAAGCTGAGTGCCATGAAGCTTCTGAATCGGATACCGATTTCCAGCTTCATCGATCCGCTCTTCATTTTTCCACTCGCCTTTGTCAAACCACTCTTTAAAGGCTCCTTGACGCTTTCCATTTCGGTAAGTGTATTCCGACCTTTTTATGTCATTGGGCCAAAACAGCTCGAAGGTTCCATTCTTGGGAAATTCTTCTTCTATCTCATCATCGCGGTAAACGTATATAATGTGCACCGAACCGTCTTCATTGAAAATATACCAAGAGCTTTCTTTCTTACCATCGCTGTATTTCCCCTCTTTTAGTTTTATCCCATCGAGATTGTAAGTGGTGTACTGTCCATCGTATTTCACTCCGTTTATCACGCTCGCTTTTAGCTTCGGATTTCCATTGTTAAAATACTGTTCCCATGCTCCGTTTTTTACATCACCCTTGAACATGATTCGTTCTGAGATACTCCCATCTTCGTAGTATATTTCAGTAGACCCTTCCTTTTCGCCATTCTGATAAGACTCCTTTGAGGTGAGGTTGCCCTCTTCAGAATAGAATGTCCAGACACTATCTCGTTCTTGATCGATGTATCTCCCTTCAGCCATCCTAACTTCGATTTCAGGATAATACAAAGTCGCGTAATTCTCACTCGAATTCCTGTATTCAATTACGGCTTGCAAAATGCCATCGTCGTAAAAGCGCTCAAACGTTCCTATGGGTTCTCCATGACTGAATTCACCTCGGTATTGGATCTCTCCGTTTTCGTATCGTTTCTCCCAAGGGCCATGGTTCTTGCCATCACTATCGGTTTGATTGATTTGACCGATCAAAGGCTGAAACAAACACGTAAAAAAGAACAAAAAGATAACCCTATTCATAGCCAGACTAGTTCCTGATTTGATTAACAAAAGATAAAAACTCATGTTTGAAATGACTCCATGAAAACCGTTCTTTCTCAACTGCGACGTTCTTTTCGAACTCTTCTTCCAAGTCATTTTGAAAAAAACGGGCCAAAGATTCAGCTATTGCATCAGGCTGTGGATCTACGACGAATCCCGCTTTGCCGTTAGGAACGATTTCTGAGAGGCCGCCGACGTCAGTCACGAGCATTGGACGCTCAAAATGATAGGCTATTTGTGTTACCCCACTTTGTGTTGCCGACCTATAGGTCTGAGCAACAAGAGCAGCAGCACAGAAGTAATTTTTCACCTCAGCTTCGGGGATATACTCATTTCGGAACACCATTGATTCCTCAATTTGCAAAGATTTGGCCAGCTCGAAATAAGTGGAACTGTCATCGTAAAACTCTCCTGCTACAATGAGTTTGACTTTTTTGCTTTTCAGACCTGACTTGGCAAATCCCTCCATCAATAGGTCGAGCCCTTTGTATTTCCTCACAAATCCAAAGAACAGGATGTATCGAAAGTCAGGATCCAGATTCAATTCCTTTATTGCCTGAATTTTTGAGACTTTCTCGCCAAAAAAGTCATAGAGTGGATGCGGGCTAGTGGCAACTGGTCTACCTGGAGCCAATCGGTTTATATCCTCTCCAACACTTTTTGAGAGCGTAAAAAAAGCATCGCAATTTTTGAAGAAATAGCGTGAGAGGATTTTATCGGCTGGTCTCGCCTCGTGTGGCAGAGCGTTATCAACCAATCCAATTACCATCACTCCTCTCTTGCGTAATATTCGTGCAATTGTGCCGAGAGCAGGACCCATGAACGGAATCCAGAAACGTATGACAACGACAGTAGGCTTCCAGGAAGAGATAACCTTGGCTGCCTTTTTCCACGAAAGTGGGTTAATGCTGCTGATCAAGGGATATATTTCCAAATCACGGGGTGGATCAACTTCTGCCGTTTGTGTTTTTCCTGGAAACAGAAACGAAGGGTACTGCAAGTAAAAACTAACGATTTTTAAGTCGTATCCATCCGCTGCCAAAGTATTTGCAAAAGACTCATTAAAGTGAGCTATTCCGCCCCTAAGCGGATAAGCGGGTCCCACTAAAACTATCGTTTCTTTTGCTAGCACAGCGTAAAGTTAAGTATTGCCTCAGCCACTTGAATACGTGTGATTCAATAATGTGAAAAGAAAAATGTCTAAAATAAAAAACCCCGATCATACGATCGGGGTTCCAATTAAAAGCGATGTGATTATTTCTTGTAAAACTTAGATTCAACCGCTACCTCACCAAGTACAATTTGGAGAATGTAATTGCCCGTTTCCAAGCTTGAAACGTCAACTCTGTTGGAATTCAAAATTCCTGATTGAACTCTTTTTCCTTGAACATCATAAATGTCAACTTTGCTGCCGATTAGGTTTTCAGAAGCGTCGATGAAAAGTTCGTTGATGGCAGGATTGGGATAAACCTTAAGCGATGCCTCAATTTCGTTTTCGATGGAAAGTGGATTTGAACCTTCCGTGATTGAAAGTGAAGTGTTGATCTCTGGGTTGTATATCACGTCAGTATTTCCTGAAGGCCAATTAACTACAACACTATCAATTTCGGCATCCTGACCTAGGCCAAAATAAGCGTTGAGTGAACTCATGTAGCGGAATCCATCTCCACTTCTAATTTCGCGGATTTGACTGAACGATTCAGTATAAACGGTAATTCGCGAGCCAATTCCGTTAAGATTACTTTCCGTACCAATTGTATTAACTACGAGGTAGTTGTTTTCGTTGGCATCGTTGTACTGAATTTGGCTATTCGAAACTACGTCGAGGAAACCATCATTGTTCAGATCGCCAACGGGACCATTGAAGAAATCCACATTGGTTATGGCAAAGGACATATCTCCATTGTTTTTGAGGATATTTCCAGCCCCGCCCATAATGTCTAGGTAACCGTCATTGTCAAAGTCATGCGTTACCCATTCGATACTTGTACCACCTAAACTTTCCAAACCTGTACCAACAGTCATGTCAGAAAAAGTTCCATCACCGTTGTTAACCATCATTTTATGTGATCCGTCAGAAAAAGAACTCGCACCAACAAACACATCCATGTCGCCGTCGTTGTCATAATCTCCCCAAGCGGAAGACCAGGTTTGAACAGGATCAGCAAGACCAATCTCTTCACCTACTTCAGTGTAAGTTCCATCTCCATTGTTCCGGTGCATTTCATTAATCTTGATCTCGTTGTTGCCACCGCGACATTTAGCAATGAACATGTCAATGTCTCCATCATTGTCGTAATCAGTCCAGATAGAACCGTAGTTTCCACCATTCTCATCATCTCCAAGGCCTCCTTGAATAAAGTCCATAGTGCCATCACCTTGGTTTATGAAGAAAGTATTCGGCTCAACATCGTGACATACGAAAACGTCAAGATCTCCATCATTGTTAATATCAACCATGTTTGATCTTTGCGAAAAGAGGTAAAAGTCACTGGTGATTTGTTCGTCGAAAGACTCACCATCATCTGCACGAAGCATAATGCTAGCGCCTGAGCCACCGCCATAAACCAAATCATTCCATCCATTTCCATCAACATCTCCCGCAGCAAGACTCCAAGACGGTGAGTACACAGCGTTTGGCGTAGGAATAGAGATGGTACTCATACCAATCGTCGTTTGGACTGAAACATTCACGGCATTATCCTCGATAGCGATAACATCATCCAGATGATCTCCATCCATATCAACAGCTCCTCTTAAACTACCTTCTAGCCCCAAGGACTGAGGAGTAAAGGAGAATACAGATGGCACGGGAGGTGGTGGTGTAACAAATTCTTCCTCAATAATCTCAAAATCAAATCCTTCAGAATCCCACCTATCATCAAAAGCAATGAAGTAGACATTCTCAGGGTAAACAACTGCTTCCAAGATAGAGAGGTAAACTGATCCTCCATCATCATCTCCTTCAACACATATTAGATCTCCACATTCTCCGATATAAAGATGAACACGGGTATCAATTCCAGCATTTTGGTCAAGAGAAGTGGTGATCGTCAAATTAAAAGTGTCGGTGGGTTGGTAAATGTACCATTCACCGTTAGTTGCACCTGTTCCGTTCCCAGCGCAAATTGGATCTGGAATTTCTACTCCATCAACAGTGTCGACTGTATGCAGACCAGTTGTAATCTCGAGTGCTTCCGCACAAGAATTTTGGGCCTGTAGAGCGCTGGCAAAAACTATGGTTAAAAATGACAGGTAGACTTTTCTCATGGTTTGTAGTTTAATTACAGATTTCTTCAAGTGAATTAATGTAAGTGGTTAAAAGCTCTATGCCTTCGTGGTGAATCACGCTTTTTCCAATAAGAGGCATTTGAACATTTTCTTCTTCAGCGAGCATGCGGTAAACCAACATGCTCCTGTCAGCATCACCAGCTTCTATGATATATTCCATCATAGGTTGGCCAGGGACAAATTCATCGAATGGAACACAAATCCCTAGATTATTGTCGCGATCGTTGTCTTCAAATGACAGGCGAATATTACGGTATGCGCAGTGCGCTTCATTCTTATGGCAGTGGCCGCAATTTGCGTCGAGGTATGCTCTAACGCGGTCTTGCAAAAGCTGAGTCTCGTCTTCCCAGTCGACCATCGTTTCGATCTCTGAAGGATATGTTGGCTCCAAATATCCCAATTCGGCCCACTTCATCAATTGATTCATAACGCCTTCTTGGTATTCCAAATCGGCATTCAAGTTTTGAGGCTTCGGCCCATTCGGCGAAGCGATCTCGCTAATCTTGTGACAAGTGATACACTGAGATTCACTGGGGACTCGGTAGTTGATGGACAAACTTTCGCCATTATCGAGGACTACATCGATGGGTTTATTTGAGCCCCCTAAGTCAAACAATGCCTCAGTTTGCTCGTCATTCCAAACATAATCAGCAAACTCCCAAACACCATCTCGTTTATATAAGAGCCTTGTCTCCATAACTCTTCGGTCATTGTTTGGCAAAACATTCTCGTAAAAGAAATTCTTGATCAATATCGCTCCGTCAGGAAAATCGAAAGATTCGAAGTCCGAAACATAATTTGCAGATACTCCTTCGGGCATCCAAACATAGCGTGTTTTCTTGGCGTAGTCGGTAAAAAGTTGGGTAATAGGCTCATAGAGCAAAAGACCTTCATTCGGAGCTAAGTCCGCCATATTATCACCTATAAAAAAATTGTATTCAGCAAGTGTCGCGTAAGGCAAAGAGTCCAATTCAACATTGACTGGTAACGCGCTGATCGGCGGCTTAGGTTTTGGCTCCACCGGTGGCTCCTCTTCTTCCTTGCAAGAAACGAATGCTATAGTTAGCATAACAAAAAGGAAGAAATTCTTCTTCAACATATGGATTTCACAATTATGGCCAAAAGGTACATCATTTATAAGGAGGATGCGCTTTGGATTCCTGCACTACTCTTGGTATTCTAAACTGACGAACAGAAGATGTGCAAGTTGTATAAGAATGGCTTTTCCGATGCAAATTGCGTGGGCAATACTCATTAAGTTTTGATACCCAATTAGAAGACTGTGGCACTTCTCAAATTTAATTGGTGCTCACTCAGAAAATTTTTGAACTTTTGACGCAATGAACAAAGCTGGTAAGATTGAAGTCATTCTGTTATTGGTTCTTTTGATCGCGGGATATTTCTTTTTCAATCACGTTATTGGACTTAGAGCGGAGGAACCTAGAAGAGCCGTTGTAGGCATTGAAACGCTCCTTGGCGACAATGCCCTAGTTCCTGCTATCCATGGAGATCCCTACTACAACAAACCGCCCGTCTACAATTGGGTTTTGGCTGCTTCCTTTATCATTCATGACTCCTTCTCTCCTTCGGCTGTCCGATTTCCGGGTGTTCTTTCTCTATGGGTTATTGCCGCTCTTCTTTTCTGCATTGCCAGAAAGTACGACGGAAAGAGGTCTGCTCTTTATGCGGCAATTATTTTCTTGACTTTTGGTGACTTGGTTTTTTACGGTGCCGTCAATGCAGGAGAAATAGACTTGTTTTACTCCTTGATTGTCTTCCTGCAGGCAATTGCCATCTTTCATTTTCACCAAAAAAGGAATATCTTACTTCTATTCTTGGTATCCTATTTACTCGTGGCAATCGGCGCACTCACCAAAGGCTTGCCGTCAGTAGCTTTTCAAGGTCTCACTCTCTTTGCTTATCTCGCTTGGCTTCGCGATTGGAAAAGCTTGCTATCCTGGAAACACTTGGCGGGAATTTTACTTTTCACAGGAATTGTCGGAGGCTATTTCTTGGCATATTCAGAGTACGAAGATGCATTGGCCTTTGCGCTAAACCTTTGGTCCGAAAGTTCCTCGAAGTCTGCAAATAACGCAGGAATGGAGAGCATTTTCAAAGCTATTTACTCGTTCCCACTGCAGCTTATTCAGATTACTCTGCCCTGGAGCATCTTTTTCATTTGGTCAAAACGAGCAAAGTGGAATCAATCACCCCTGGCAGTCTTCTCGTTGGTGTTTATCACCGCAAATATTTGGCTCTACTGGATATCACCTGAACTGCGCAACCGCTACCTCTATGCCTTCTTCCCTTTTCTTGCCATCCTTATTTCTCAAATCATTTCCAAGCTTACACAAACGGAAAGATTTGATTTCAAGCTTTCGCGAATCGGGGCAGTTTTGGCTGCTATCATTGGAGTGGTGTTTATAGTCTTGCCCTTTATAGAGGTTCTGCCAGTGGAGCAGGTTTCTAGTATTCGATTCTTCGTGTGCGGAGCTCTATTTCTCGCAGTATCTGCATTTCAGTTTCGCTTTTCGCAAAATGGATTTCTACATATTGCACTCATCCTGGCTTTCTTGAGAGTCTCTTACAATGTGTGCATCCTCCCAGTTCAAGCGGCAGAAAGCAAGGCCACCTATTACGCAAATCAAGTGGAGCAATTCATAGAAATCGCCGATAACGAGGAGGTCTATTGGACAGGAGATCTTTACACTTTTAAACCTGAATTGTCATTGGCTGGCAAGAGCTTCATGACAGACAGCATCTCAACTCCTCCTCTTCTAGCCTTTCAAATCCCATATTATTTCACCTTAACTACAGACAGCAGGTTACTGTATTTGGCTCAGCCAAAAGAAGAAACATGGCTACTTGGCGAAAAGCAATACGCGCTGAATCACAGTGGTAAAATCTACTTTGAATTTAAAGACAAATGGACTCAAAACACCTTGGTTTTGTACCAAGTTGAGAAACCTTAATTTCGCGGTATGCCTCCAAAAATTTTAGTCATCAGCAATTACCGTAGTACCGTTACCGTAAGGCCTGAAGCAGAGATTTTCATAGGATTAGCCAAGAAGGGGTGGGAAATTGATGTCATGACATACGGTGATTCGCCTTATGTCAAGAACTTCAAAGAAGCGGGAGTCAATGTGATTGATTTTCATCCAGAAAAGAAATTCGACCCGAAAGCCGTTGAGAAAATTCGAAAGCACCTGATTGACGAAAAAATTGACATCCTTCAACTCTACAATAGCAAAGCTTCGAGCAATGGTATCAAAGCTACAAAAGGACTCGACGTTAAGATCGTTTTGTACAGAGGATACCAAGGAAATCTTCACTGGTA
This sequence comes from Cryomorphaceae bacterium, assembly GCA_047632755.1. Lineage (GTDB taxonomy): Bacteria > Bacteroidota > Bacteroidia > Flavobacteriales_D > Cryomorphaceae > JAKVAV01. The sequence continues at coordinate 14,347 of JBLIDT010000035.1, read as the reverse complement.
TGATCCTTCGCTTTATACCAAGTACTACCACCCTCGGGTCGATAAGATCATTTGCAATTCCATTGGTGTGGAAGAGGAGTTTAGAAAACAAACCTTTTCGAATGCACGGAAAAAGGTGGTGACCATTAACAAGGGGCATCGACTGGAATGGTATGAAGATGTAAAGCCCGCTGACCTTTCTGTTTTTGGCGTCAAGCCTGGAAGCTTTGTCTTTACTTGTGTGGCAAACACCCGGCCTATGAAAGGCGTGAAATACATCATGAACGCATTGCACCTTTTACCGAAGGATATGGATTTTTATCTGTTGATGGTGGGCAATGGTTTGGAAACCGATGAATACCGAAGAGTTGCAGATGAGAGTGGCTATGGGGATCGGGTCATATTTACTGGCTTTCAGCCGAATGCACTAGAGATTGACAAAGCCAGTGACGTTTTCCTACTGGCTTCTATTTATGGTGAATCCATTACCAAATCAGCCATTGAGGCCATGTCATTGGGCACGACACCATTGATAACTGATATTCCTGGAAATAAATACCTAATCGAGCATGCTCATAGCGGATTTATGGTTCCTTCTAAAAACCCTAAAGCTCTGGCAGGTGCGATGTGGGCTGCCTACGACAAAAAAGACTGGACGAAAAAGCTAGGAGTTCTAGCCCAACGCAGAATAGCTGAGAAGTTAAACACAGACAAGACGATCGAAGAAATGGCCGAATTCTATACAGATTTACTTGAAACTGGTGGTAAGAATTACCATACCAAGCCTGGAGTCCTCTAAATTGCATAGCCAGAATCTAATTTAAGTCTTTCCATTTAGCTCGGTTCAGTTTCTCACAGAGGCGTGGAGAAGGCGTTGAGGACACAGAGTTTTATTGAAACAAGTCAGAATAATGGACTCTATGACTAACCGTAATTAATTCGAGCTTATCAATAGACTCAAGTGTCTGAACCAAAGAGTTCATTAGCAAGGCGCACGTAGTTTTAAAAACCAATGAGTTGACCCTTTTCAATGACTGTTTTTAAAACAAGTGGAACGCCGATAATGGACTCTATAGACAGACACTACTTAGAATTCAACGACTACACCGATGCTGGGTAAAAGTGTTCCGCTTGTATTCGGGATGGTGGTCAAAAGATACCTAGAGGAATCACTTGGATCAACTTCAGGTTGTCCACTTTCATTGCGCACTACATCTATAAACGGCTCCAATTCCACCACTGCGTTCGTAATGTTTTCTATGTCGAGGTAAAGATTGAGCGACCACTTGTCGAAGAAGTATTTCTTATCAATTCTAAAATCTACCTGATAGCTCACAGGTGCGCGCTCTTGATTGAGTCGATTGTTATCGGGAAGCCCTCTATTGTTCACATTCCAAACAGGAATCAAAGAAGAGGTTTCGGCATCAACAGGGGTGAAGGGTGGCCCTCCCAATACTTGAACGCGTGTACCTGCTTCCCAGTTTTTTCCAAATTTCTTTCCTGCGGTGAGGCTCAGAATAAACTGGTTGTCCCAAGAAGAAGGAACAAAATCGCCGTTTTTGTCTGTGAATTCGCTCCGAACTAAAGTCAAAGCAGCTATCCCGAAAAGTCCATTGTATAGCTTGCGCTGAATTAAGAATTCAACTCCGTAAGCCCGTCCTTGGCCAATGGATACAACTTCTTCGTTTCCAACCACTCCGAAATCAGCACCCAAATTGGCTAGATTAATACTGTCGCGAGTTGCGAAGGGATAGTTGTCGTAAATCTTGTAAAATCCTTCGACTGAAACTTTTGTGTTACTCGGGAAAATGTACTTTAAACCAGCAACAAAGTGGTCACTTTGAATGTAAGAGACACCGTTGTCTTTATTCACCAGATCGCCCTCATTGTCTCTAAAACCCAACACTGTGTATGGCGGAAGTTGATAGTAACGACCTACGTTTGCTTGAAAGGAAAGCTCGGGCGTGATGGAATAAGAAAGTGAGAATCGTGGTGAAAGCTGGTCGATTGGATTGGACATACTCTCAGCCCAATTGTTCCAGTCGGTTCTCAAACCAAACGAAAGCAGCAAGCGCTCTTCGAGGAAACTTCGGTTGATTGAGCCGAAAAACCCAAAGCGTTGGAAATTGATTTCAGAGTTGAAATCGATCGTCCGTAACGCTGTATCAACGCTAATTTGATTGAACGTGCTATTGGTATAGGTCACATCCTCCAAGTTAAAACCAGCATTCAGTTTCCAACCATTTGTGCGCTGTGTATGCTCCAGTCTGAACTTGTTTTCGATTTCTTCAGACTCGTAGTTGAGAATAAGGTTTTGGGGAATTTCAATATTCTGCTCGTATTTCTCAGCTTGGTTATTCAGGTGACTCCGACTTAAGATTAAGTTCTGAAATCCTTTGTTCGAAAAATGCTTGTAATTGGCTCCAACGGTATAATTCCACTGATTATTTACTGGAAGGTTTGCCAAAACATAGTCGATCTCTTGCTTCTCCTCTGGGGTTTCAGCGTCTTCTGCCGCGCCCTTATTTAATTCGAATTGATCATAAGCACCGAGACCGATAAAGGTGATTTCATTTTTTTCATTGATGCGGTGTTTCACCTTAAACTGGGCATCGTTGTATGTCGGTAAAAATGGCAATCCTATCACTCCGAAAAGAAATTGCAAATAAGACCTTCTCACAGATGCTATGAAAGTGGTTTTTTCGCCCAGCGGACCGTCGAGCGTGAGTCCTACGTCAGTGGCGCTCAAGGTAAAATTCCCTTTCAACCCCTCTGTATTCCCATCTTTTTGGGTGAACTCCAAGACGGCGCTTAGGGCATTACCGCGGTTGGCAGGAAAGGCTCCTGAATAGAAGTCGACGTTTTGAATGAAGTTCACATTCAAGATACCTACTGGCCCACCCGAGGAACCTTGAGTGGCAAAGTGGTTAATCACGGGTACTTCAATACCATCGAGAAAAAAACGGTTTTCGTTGGGCGCTCCTCCACGAATGATAATGTCATTCCTGAAAGAAAGAGAGGAAGCCACACCAGGTAATATTTGCAGTGCACGAGAGATGTCTCTATTCCCTCCTGGATTTCGTTGAATTTCGTTGGCGCCGATTTGCTGGAGGGAAACAGGACTTTCGGCGTTGCGTTCGAAAACTTCTGTTGTGATCTCAACGGCGGCAAGGTTCGTTGCACCCCCTTCCAGAGGAATTTCCAACACGGTAGGATTCGAAGCGAATACTTCCACTTCAAAAATGGTTTTGGTCTTATACCCGACAAAGCTCGCTTGAACATTGTAAAGTCCTGGTTCGATTCCAGTAATCTCGTAGTTCCCGTCAATATCAGAAACAGCACCGTAGGTTGTTTCTTGGAGGGCGACATTGGAAAAAGGAACGGGTTCGTTCGTTAGATTATCAATCACGCGACCTTTGATGGTACCAGATTGACTAAAAACAGAAATCGCAGCCATGAACGCTGCGAAGGTTAAGGTAAATCTCATTTGGCTTGGTTTCAATTACGAGAACAGTGAACAATTCAAAAAGTTGAGATCATATGAACTCCTCACTTATAAATCTTCCTGTGGTTCAAGGCCTTTTGAAAAGCCCTGGCATTCCGGTTGTGTTCACTCAAATTTGTCGCAAAGGCATGGTACCCTGAAAAATCAGCTTTTGCGCACATGAAAATATAATTGTTCTTGTCCGCATTCAGCACCGCATCAATGGTTTGTTTAGAAGGTAAATTTATCGGCCCTGGAGGAAGCCCTGCATTTATATATGTATTGTAAGGACTTGGGGTTGAGAGGTGCTTGGTCAAGACTCTATTGATCGAGAAATCACCAACTGCGTAAACCACTGTAGGATCACTTTGCAAACGCATCCCCTTTTTCAATCGGTTCAGATACAATCCCGCTATCACTTTCCGCTCATCGGGATGCACTTGCTGCTCAGCTTGGACTATACTCGCCAAAGTGCTGACTTCGCTCTGGGAGAGGCCGTACTGTCGTGCTTTTTGAATTCGGTCTTCCGACCAAAAACGCTTGTACTCTTGCGCCATTCGCCCAATGAATTCGTCAGCGTCAGTGTCCCACTCCATCTTATATGTATCGGGAAAAAACATGGCGATGAAAGTGGCAGAACTAAAACCATACTTCTTAGCCATTTCGGGATCTGTGAGTTTATGTGCTATCTGGGCCGAGTCTGCCTCGATGTTTAAAGCCACGCTGCCAGCTAATTCGGAAAGTCTTCGAGCCACATTAAAAGTCACTTGAACTTCTTCTTCTCCGTTTCCTGCCCTCAGGTGGTCTATCAGTTCATTGAGTCCCATCCCACCTGTCAGCGTGTATTTTCCTGAAATCACCAAGCCTCCTCGGTAATTTTTCTTTTCCATTAGCCTTTCGGCAAAAGCAGGATTGCGCAGGCCTGCCAAACCAGTTAGAGATTTGAGAACAGCTTGTTCATCCCAATCACTCTTGACGTAAAATACGATACTCTCGGTTTCAAGATCCAGCGCAGGCCAGTAGAGCATTCGATAAGAATAGTATCCGATGGCTGCTCCGACCATTAAGCATAGCACAACCAGAGCGAGCACAATTTTCTTAATCATTGCTTCTGAATTTCTGCATCAACACTTCGTCATAGAATTCTCCCTCGTAAAAAGTCCAATCCTTCTTCACTCCCACTTTCTCGAATCCAAATTTCTTGAAGAGTTTGATGCTCTCCGTATTGTCAGTTAGAATGCTGCAATAGACCTGATGCATCGAAAGGGTTTGAAAACAATAAGGCAGTAAAATTTCCATCACTTCTGAAGCGAATCCTTTTCCTCTTTTTTCAGGTTCGGCCACAAGTATTCCAATGCCCGCTCGCTTATTCTTAAAATCGCAATCAAAAATATCCACTGTTCCAATGGCTGCTTGAGAGTCCTTTTCTTCGATTATAAGTCTCAGCTGCTTATCGGTGAAAACGTCTGAAATAGCATTGACGTAATCGATTAATATGTGCCGTGAATAAGGCGTGACAGTTTGTGAAACACGCCAATTGACGCGGTTATTCTCCCAAATGAATAGCTTATCTACATCAGTTGTTTCGAGAGCTCTCAATAATATTCGTTCATTCTCAAGCATAGTAAACTCCTTCAAATATTTCAAGTACAGGGCCAGTTAACATGATGTTCGAAAAACCATTTTCATTTCGAACAAACGTAACACTAAGAATTCCTCCTTCAGTAATTACGTTAACGTGATGTTTTCCCTTTTCGTTTTTCTTTTTTGCTAGAGCCACGGCTGTGACTCCCGTTCCGCAGCTGAGCGTTTCGGCCTCTACGCCTCTTTCGTAAGTACGAACGCGCACTGTATCGGAATCTACTTCTTGGACAAAATTTACATTGGTTCCTCCTGATTTAGCAAAGCTTTCATCGTATCTCCATTTCCTTCCTTCTTGTAAGATATCAATTGAGTCAATATTCTCTTTGCTTATGATGAGATGAGGAGACCCTGTATTCACGAAATCCAACCCATTCATCTCTTGCACAAAGCCCACGGCTTTCATGCTTATCTGAACTTGATCAGCGTCTACAAATCGATAATCATGCAAGCCATCTGTTGTCGTAAAGCCACCTTTGTCATTCGCTAGACCCAACTTTTGGGCAAAGTGCACTGCGCAACGACTCCCATTTCCACACAAACTTTGAGAAGCATCGGGATTAAAGAAGAGCATCTCAAAATCGCAATCAGCATGGTTGCGCAAAAGCATCAAACCATCCGATCCTATTCCAAAGTGACGGTCACACATGGCTTGAATAAGAGACTCCTCTTTTTCTGGGAAAGTTCTGTCGCGATCATCTATTAGAATAAAATCGTTTCCAGTCCCACTGTATTTCACAAAATGTACTCGCGTAATCACTTGACAAAAGTAGCAGTTAATTGCAATCGATATAAACGGCCTCTTCAAGAAAAAATGCCAGATTGGTCAAGATGGGACACATAATTTGCGAGGAACCTTCTTTTGACACACAAAATGAAAATGTGCTGAATGAATTCAGGAATGCAGCTTAACACGAATTAACAAGGCAGACAAAAGAAAATAGAGAATTGAGTTGTTTATACAGACGAAACACTAAATGATACTCATGAAACAATTCATCAAGACAGCAGCGGCAGCATTGTTCGGAGGTTTCATTGCTCTGGGAACTTACGTTGCGTTTTTTGACGGCGGAAATCAACCGACACTTATTGAACCGAAAGCAGAGTTTAAACTCTCTAATTATGCGACCTCCCCGTCTATGCCATTGGAGAGGATTGACTTTGTAAAGGCGGCCAATAAATCGATAGACGCTGTTGTGCATGTTAAGACAGTTTCAACAGGAGGGCAATCTTACAATCCTTTGAGTCGCTATTTTGGTGGAGAACCCTATCCTGCAAAACAGCAAAGAGCTTCGGGTTCAGGTGTGATTATTAGCGCCAATGGCTACATTGTAACTAATAATCACGTGATCGAAAATGCCGAAACGATAGAAATCACGACCAATGACAATCAAACTTTTGAAGCAAGCTTAATAGGACGAGATCCAGGGACGGACATCGCACTCTTAAAAATAAAAGCCGAAAGCATGCCTTCTATTACCTTGGGCGATAGCGATGCACTTCAAATTGGCGAATGGGTATTAGCGGTTGGAAATCCATTCAACCTCACATCCACGGTCACAGCGGGGATTGTAAGTGCAAAAGCTAGAAATATCAATATTCTAGACTACGATCCAAGCTCAGAAACTTTTCCGTTAGAGTCTTTCATTCAAACGGATGCTGCAGTAAATCCGGGAAATAGCGGAGGCGCATTGGTAAATGGAAGAGGAGAATTAATCGGGATCAACACCGCGATTGCATCGAGAACTGGATCCTACAGCGGATATAGCTTTGCCGTTCCGGTTAGCATTGTTAAAAAAGTAACTGCTGACCTTCTCGAATTCGGCAAAGTTCAACGAGCATACATAGGGGTGAGCATTAGCAATATTGATCCTGAGCTAAGGCTGGCTGAAGGCCTTGATGTCAGCGAAGGAGCCTACGTGAGAGGACTTCTTGAAGGTGGGGCTGCAGAGCAAGCGGGCATCGCCCAAGGAGATATCATCATCTCAGCAGAAGACTTTCTTGTGCGAAGTGTCACCGAGCTTCAGGAGCAAGTGGGGAAATATAGACCAGGCGATAAAATAGCGGTGAGCATACTTCGGGGAAACCAAAAACAGACTTTGGAAGTTCTTTTACGCGACCGAAACGGAAACACAGAATTGAAGAAACGTTCTGAGGAAGAATTGAATATGATTTTTGGAGCCAAATTTGAGGTGATAAGCATACAAGAAAAATCAGCCTTCAAAGTTGTAAGTGGTGTAAAAATAACGGATATTGAGGAAGGCAAGTTCAGAAGAGCTGGGATAAAAGAGGGGTTTATAATTACCCATATCGACAAACAACCTGTTGAATCTCCTGAAGATGTAAAACGAATTCTCAACGCCAAAAGTGGCGGGGTTTTGGTGGAAGGGTTTCACCAGAACGGGATGCCAGATTATTACGGATTTGGCGTTTAAAATAATTGTAAGATTCAAAATAAAACCTGCGAGATACTCAGAAGAAACCGCAAACATCGATTCATCTCAATTCTATCGATATCTCAATTTATTTTGAATTTAATAAAGCGACCCCCGCAAACGAGCGTAGGTCGCTTTTATACTTTTTAAAGAACGCACAGAATATTATGAGATTTGGAATTAGGAAGCATTGGTTTATCTTTGCCGCTTATTTCCACGTCCGATTTTAACAACTTTAAAGCAAAAGATATATGAGACAGCTTAAAATCACCAAAAGCATAACGAATCGCGAGAGTCAATCTCTTGATAAGTACCTTCAGGAAATTGGACGTGAAGATCTTATTACGGCTGAGGAAGAGGTAGAACTGGCGCAGAGAATTAAGAAAGGTGATCAACTTGCTTTGGAAAAACTAACACGCGCTAACCTGCGATTTGTAGTATCGGTTTCAAAGCAATACCAAAACCAAGGGCTTTCTCTTCCTGATTTGATCAATGAAGGAAATCTTGGTTTGATCAAGGCAGCACAGAGGTTTGATGAGACGAGAGGTTTTAAGTTCATTTCTTACGCTGTATGGTGGATTCGCCAGTCAATCCTACAAGCATTAGCTGAGCAATCGCGTATAGTTCGTTTGCCACTGAATCAAGTGGGAAGTTTGAACAAAATCAACAAGATGTTCGCAAAGTTGGAGCAAGAATACGACCGCCCTCCTACTGTTGAAGAAATTGCCACTGCACTCGACATTCCTGCCGAGAAAGTTGCTGACTCACTGAAAGTAAGTGGAAGACACGTGTCTGTTGATGCTCCTTTCACTGAAGATGACAGCTCATCATTGCTTGACGTAATGGTGAATAACGATTCTCCAACCGCAGATTTCGGTCTATTGACTGAGTCTCTTGTCCAAGAAATCGAGCGATCTCTTTCTACTCTTACAGAGAAAGAAAGAGAAGTAATTCGCCTGTTTTACGGAATTGGAATGAAGCACGGATTGACTTTGGAGGAGATTGGTGACAGATTTGGATTGACACGAGAACGTGTGCGACAGATCAAAGAGAAAGCAATCAGAAGACTTCGTCATTCTTCTAGAAGTAAGCATTTGAAGGCTTATTTGGGATAATTGAATTAATTAAACCATCAACATAATAACCACCTACTAACAAATGTCCACTGACCTATTGAGTGCAGGGAGAGCTACCTATAATGAGGAGCTCGATTCCTGGATCAGTAAAAAAAAGGCCACGGTCAAATTGATCAATGCCGTTGGTAACTTGCTCTACGATAATTCCGTGGAGCTTGTTCTTTTTAGAAACCACCTGGTAGACACCAGCGTGAGTGAAGTATTGTTGCTTCATAAGTATGCCGCAGACGTGGTCGGAAAACCAATTTCCGTACACGAGACTACTGCAGTAGCCCAGGCACTTGTAAAAATGGACTTGGCACCATCAAAAATCGATGTGGGACTCCTCACAGCAGAATGGATGGAAGTAAAAAACGACTTCGACTCGATCGATTCGTTCCTCAGCTTTAAGCTAAAGGGATTTACTTCTTTTGACGAAACAGGAAAAGGTCCGCGCGATGTGGTACTGTATGGATTTGGCCGTATTGGCCGCCTAGCAGCCAGAGAGCTGATCCAGCAATTCGGGAAAGGCCAGCAATTGCGATTGAAAGCTATCGTGACCCGCAAAGTGACCGACGAAGAAATCATCAAAAGAGCCGACTTGCTTCGATTGGATTCAGTCCATGGTCCATTTTCTGGTACGGTAGTCCCTGACTTGAAAAGACAAGCCATCATTATTAATGGCCAAATCGTAAAGATGATCCAAGCCCCAGGGCCCGATCAAGTCAATTACGAGGATTATGGGATTTCTGATGCAATTGTCTTGGACAATACAGGAGCTTTCCGAGATCGTGAAGCACTTTCATTGCACCTTAAGAGCAAAGGAGTAGCGAAAGTGATTCTTACCGCTCCAGGCAAAGGGATTCCGAATATCGTTTACGGAATCAACCACCAATCGCTCGACCTAGACAATGAGAATATATATTCTGCTGCATCATGCACGACCAATGCGATAAGCACTGTGTTAAGCGTTATTCAGAAAGAATACGGCATTGAGAAAGGACACATCGAAACCGTTCACGCATACACAAACGATCAGAATCTTCTAGACAACTTCCACAAGAAAGAAAGAAGAGGTCGTTCAGCAGCGTTGAATATGGTAATTACCGAAACAGGAGCTGGTTCTGCGGTGACGAAAGTTATCCCTGAGCTAAAGGACAAGTTGACTGCAAATGCGGTTCGAGTTCCGGTACCCAATGGATCTTTGGCGATTATGAATCTTTCGATCAACAAGGAAACAAGTAAAGAGGAAGTAAACGCTTTGGTAAAAAAAGCTGCTCTAGAGGGAGATTTGGTAAACCAGATTCACTATAGCATCGAGCCAGAATTGGTTTCAAGCGATATTGTTGGAGATACATGTTGCTCTGTTTACGATAGTAGAGCTACTCTAGTCCATCCTGACAAGAAAAACGTGGTCCTGTACGTTTGGTACGACAATGAATACGGATACACGAAACAAGTAATACGCTTGGCTAAGTATGTAGCTAAGGTTAGACGAAAGCACTACTACTAGTCCTTTGTCCTTTGTCCTTAAATTAATAAGAGGCTGGCCGATTAACGCCCAGCCTCTTATTTTATACTCAGTGGTACTGTATTTTTTGATGCGTTTCCACATAATCAACCAAGGACCTACTTTTTAGCAATCAACTTAGTCTGAATGCCAAAACCATCCATCCGAAATTTCGGTGGTTTGACAATAGAGAGCTATCTCTTCAGCTCATTGGCTCTCTGCATCGGATTCGGGGAAGAAACCCTCTTGTTCTCCTTGAAAAGTTCGAACCTTGTCGGTACTCCCACCGCAGGCCAAGCATTATTATTCAAGTCCACATCGGCCGTTTGCAAATAGGGATCAAGAACAACATTGGTCGCTTTCTCATCCATCACAAAAACTTTGGTCACGGTCACATCGCCCTTCCTCCAAATCTCTGCGGGAATATGCTCTATTTTCTTTTCGCCACTCTCAAATGTAAACTCAACGATCAAAGGCATCACTAGTCCACCATGATTGGTAAACGAAATTTCATAGAAATGGCGGTCGTCTGAAAAAAGTGCTTTTTCCTCATCGGATAGATTCTCAGTCATTTTTTCAAAAGCTGTCAGATCATCTTCCGTGAGGGCATTTTCATCGTAGTCATAATAGAAATCTTTCAAAGTAGAATCTCTATCGGCATAAGTTTCCTTGATTTGCTCTCGATTGCGCATACTAGACAAGCTTTCTGGCTGGTTTTCTTCCGCTGCCTTGACGCTATTCTTCTCGCCGCCAGCTTCAAAAGAATTAAGGGTGGCGTACTTCACTTGATCGATTCCAATGTCGACATGATCGGTGGAAAAGAACCAACCCCTCCAAAACCAATCCAGATCCACAGCTGTAGCGTCTTCGATGGTGCGAAAAAAGTCTGCGGGCGAAGGATGCTTAAACTTCCAACGGTTCGCATAAGTCTTAAAGGCAAAATCAAAAAGGTCGCGGCCTACAACGGTCTCGCGTAGTATATTCAGCGCAGTGGCAGGTTTACCGTAGGCATTGTTGCCCAATTGATGCACCGACTCGCTGTTCGTCATAATGGGACTAATGTTGCTCTTATCCCCTTTCATATAGTCCACGATTTTTCGAGGCTCTCCTCTCCTGCTTGGATACTCCTTTTGGAATTCCTGCTCTGTGAGATACTGCAAGTAAGTATTCAATCCTTCATCCATCCAAGTCCACTGTCGTTCATCTGAATTGATAATCATTGGAAACCAATTGTGACCCACCTCGTGAATGATCACCGAGATTACTCCATACTTCATGCGTTCGGTGTATGTGCCATCAGCTTCGCTTCTTCCGTAGTTGAAGCAAATCATCGGATACTCCATACCTATGCTAGCTGCATTTACAGAAATGGCCACGGGATAAGGATAATCAAATGTGTACTTGCTATAGGTCTCTACCGTGTGTTTAACGGCTTTGGTTGAGTAGATACCCCAAAGTGGATTCGCCTCTTTCGGGTAATAGCTCATTGCCATGATCGTTCGTTCGCCGAGCTTCACACCTTGAGCATCCCATATGAACTTTCGAGATGAAGCCCATCCGAAATCGCGCACATTCTCTGCTTTGTAATGCCACGTCTTCATCTCCGTGGAACGGCCTTTTTCCGTTTCCTCTGCCTCGCTTTGAGTAACTATTTCAACAGGTTGATCGGAGCTTTTAGCCATTTCAAACCTATTTAACCGATTGGCTCCAAGTATCTCTTTGGCATTTTGAATTTCGCCAGTTGAGGCCACAATATGGTCAGCAGGCACGGTAATTTTAACGTCGTAATTTCCGAATGGAACTGCAAACTCTCCACTACCTAAAAACTGCTTATGTTGCCAGCCTTCATTATCAGAATAGACGGCCATTCTGGGATAGAATTGAGCAATCGTATATATGGAATTGTTCTCTTCTTCAAAAAACTCGTATCCAGATCGACCTCCTATTTTCAGCCGATCATTAAGATTGTAATGCCACTTGATTTTAAAGCTAACAGCCCCCTCTGGCAGAAGGGTTTCGGGAAGATCAACTCTCATCATCGTTTGATTGATGGTAAATGGAATCTCGTTTCCCTTGGTATCTTGAACGTATTCAATTTTGAATCCACCATCAAACCAAGGTGTCAAATTCTGAAAACTCTCCAAGCTATATTTGTCTTTCAACTCACTCTGACGCACTTTGTATCCGTCGCTATCGATTGCTCTTCTATTTTGATCTAACTGAACCCAGAGGTAATCGAGAGCATCAGGTGAATTATTGAAATAGGTGATGGTCTCCTCTCCATAGATAACTTGATTCTCTTCATCCAGTCTTACATTGATTTCATAGTCTGCTCTTTGCTGCCAATACATATGCCCGGGCGCTCCCGAAGCCGTTCGATAGACATTGGGAGTCGGGAGTTCATCGTATAATTGCTTGAATTTGTTTGGTTCGGAGTTTTCTTGTGAAAAAAGAACACCAGTGACGAAGATCAAAATGATCGCAAACGTATATTTCATAAGCTTTTTAGAAAGGTGCGAAGCTACCAAAAGACGGTGTCCTTTGCTAAGATAAGTGCAATGCCTGCACAAACTCCAGATATAACCAAGATCCAGTCTCTATGTTTAAACCTGAATACCTGAAAACTAAGGGTTCCAATCGCAAGAATAATGAGTACTATAACCAGCTGGCCGATCTCGACTCCCAAATTGAATCCTAGCATAGGAATGAAGACATCTTGTTCTCTGCTGAGTAGTGCATTCAAATAATTACTGAATCCCAACCCATGGATGAGTCCGAAAAATGTGGCCAGGAAATATTTCCAGCCCATTGCACTCTTGCTTGCACTTCTTCCTTGAGCTAAGTTTGTAATTGCAGTGATGAGAATAGTGATTGGTATCAAGAATTCGATGTATCTCGACTCTATTTTCACTAGTTCTAAAGTGGCCAAAACCAAAGTTATACTGTGCCCTATAGTGAAAGCTGTAACCAGCAAGACGATCCTTTTAAGATCTATCAACTGATATACGGCAATCAAAGCAAGTAAAAACACTATATGATCGTAGGCGTTGATATCTGCTATATGTCGGATTCCCAATTCAAAATAAGTGCTCAACATAAATGCTCAAATATTAAAGCATCAAAGATTTAAAACTTCCCCTCCCTATTCTCCCTGAAGTCTAGAAGTTTTAACGTTTTGATGGTTGAAAGGAAAAGTGTCATCGGGAACCTAACCAGAGCACATGCAAATCTAAAAACTGAGGTCTGGGTGATAGAATTACCTTTGTTGGCTATGGCAACTTACTTAGTAATGTGGTTTATGCTGCATCCTTTTCATGTCGGCTTAACCGATATCAACTACAACTCAGATTCAAAGAGTTATCAGGTAAGTATTAAACTCTTCACCGACGATTTGGAAAAGGGGCTTGAAAAATTCTCAGGCTTAAGTCTTGACATCGTCGATTCAGAGATAACGTCAAAAATAGATAGCCTGATCTCACGCTATACAAATGATCACTTTCAACTTTTTTCTAAAACTGAAATCGATCTCAATTACATAGGAAGTGAACGGGAATACGACGTGACCTGGATTTATCTTGAGAGCGATGAAGTCGATCCATACCCCTCATTAAGTGTAAAAAACGACATTCTCTTCAGCATGTTTTCTGATCAGACTCACATAGTTCATTATACCATTGGAAAGGAAATTCAAAGTGATCTAATCCATGCGGGGAAAACCAAAGTACTATTTCAGCATTAACTAGAGTTTGTCCATATGGCGCATTCTCTGCGTTACACTTGTTTTGAAATCGGTCCCTTCTGAGGGACTCAGTGCATCTCATCCCGATAGCTATTGGAACTTTGGTTTTCAAAACCAGTTACTCGCCTGCCGTCGGCTTGGTCTAGATGCTTTTAAATGAACTTTCTGGTTCAGACTCTTGAGTATAATGACCGACACTAATCAATAGAATGTGGGATTTACCTTCAGAGGGAACTTTTCTCTAATTGTCTGGATAAAAAAAACCCGCCGAGCGAACTCGGCGGGTTTCAATCGAAGGTAGTTTAAACTATTACCTTACTACTAGCTTCTTAGCTCCAACTCTTTCCTCATTTACCACAACATTCACTGTGTAAATTCCAGAAGCGAGTTCGGGCAAACGAATGATTGCATTCATTTGTGATCCGTTGTTTCCTAAGATTTCAG
>JBLIDT010000034.1:0-25633 GCA_047632755.1 Cryomorphaceae bacterium | reverse complement strand
ACACCTCCTAAGGCATATACGGGCTGCTTGGCTTGTGGAATCATTATGAGCAAGGCCCTTTTGCTGAAGCCTCCAGAAAGGGTGCTATGGGTGATACTATCGAAGACAGGGCTCAAAAATGTGTACGAGTATTTTCGCTTTTCGTCCGTGATATCGGTGAGCTTATGAAAGGTCCGAGTTACCAAAAGTTTTTTATCAAGTTTCATTTTTAAGAAAAGCTGAAATCGATAAAATCTCCCTCGCTTGCGGTGTTTTCTGCTCAGGTGAATTCCTCCCAACTTTAAACTGGAAGCAAGACCGTGGTAGCTATGGATGACCAGACGCTTGCGGTATTTTTCAGGAAACAACTTGATATAATCCGTCAATTCCTTTCTGCTAAACCTTGGTTTTCTGATGTGAAAATGCTCCAATCCTGCCTCAAACATTCTAATGACCTCAACGATTTCGTTGGGATGATCTTTCGGGCTGGATACGACAACTATTTTCATTTTGGCTGGCCTTTTGTTAGACTCAATTCTTGAATTAAATCGGGGTTGTCTTCTGCTGCGTTGCCCACAACTATCATGTCTGCTCCTGCCTCAAAGGCTTTGGTAGCAGCCTTCCCGCTTCTGATTCCTCCACCTACTATTAGGGGCAAATCAGTAGACTTCCTTACTTGCGCAATCATTTCAGCACTCACTGCTTTGTCGGCTCCGCTTCCACCATCGAGATAGATCAGCTTAAGGCCAAGCATTTCGCCTGCCATGGCTGTGGCTGCGGCAATATCGGGTTTGTGATAGGGGATGGGCTGAGTCCCGCTCACATATTCCGCGGTGGTAGGTCTTCCACAACCTATTAATAGGTATCCCGTAGGGAGAATTTCAAGGTTTGAATTTTTCAATATCGGTGCCGCGGCAACGTGATGACCAATGAGGTACTCAGGGTTTCTGCCGCTAAGGAGACTTAAAAAAAGAATGGCATCGGCTTCTGTGCGGATTTGAGCTGGACTTGACGGGAATAAGACTACCGGAATTTTTGTGATCTCCTTGATCATCTTTAGCGAGTCGAATTCCTCGGTTTTCGTAATAAGGCTTCCGCCGAATAGAATATAGTCAATAGATGTGCTTTCAGCTTTGTTCACGACATCCATCACCTGATCCTCATTTTGAATAGAGTCAGGGTCGATCAGAAGAGCCAGTAATTTCTTGCCTTCGGCTTTCGCTTGAATTATGGAATCGAGAATTTTAACCATTTCGTTCAAATGTATCTATTCAAGCACATACGCCAAACTCAGATCGTCGAGAAAATCTCCGAAAAGTTTGTGGATTATCGTTTTTCCTTGCCGTTGCAAGCTTACTCTTACGGTATTGGTAATGGGGTTATGGTTTTCAATAATTATTGACTTGAAAGGCACTCCTGTTCCGTAATATTTAAATACGGCTTCTTTGATAGACCAGGTAAGGGAAAGTGCGGCCAATTCAGTCGGAGCCTTTATGCGAGACAACTCCTGAGAGTTGGTGAACTTTTCCTTGATGCGTTTCAATTTCTCGTTAAATACCTGCACATCGAGTCCCGCATTTTTTTGCGAAAGCATGACTCCAACTATTTTATCAGAATGCGAGAATGATATTTTTGGTCCGTTGAAAAGATGAGGTTTTCGCTCTTTGTAAAAGTCGATAGCCGCGGGGTGTGAAGTGATGAGGAGAAAGCGCGAGGCATACCATTGAAGAGCCTTTTCGGGACGGGCTATAGCGTCGCCTAGTTCTGTCGGGAAACCTTCTTGGATTAATCTTTCCCTAAAGAAAGACGATTCTTCAGTGATTTCCCAAAGAGTGACTTCGCAATTTAAATGTGATCTATAGTAGGAGAGGGGCATGGTGCAAATATCTAATATTAACGTGTCGATATGCACACTTTGAAGGTTCTTCGTATCTTTGCGCCTCGAAATTAAAAAGATCGCATAAGAATGAGTAATTCTGCCCAAACACAAAAATTACCTTATAAAGTTAAGGACATCACCCTAGCCGACTGGGGAAGGAAGGAAATTCAGCTTGCAGAAGCTGAAATGCCAGGACTAATGGCATTGAGAGAAGAGTACGGAAAGGATAAGCCTTTAAAAGGTGCGCGCATTGCGGGTTGCCTGCACATGACCGTGCAGACTGCAGTGTTGATTGAGACATTGGTAGAATTGGGAGCAGATGTGACTTGGTCAAGCTGCAACATTTTCTCTACACAAGACCACGCAGCTGCGGCAATCGCAGAAACAGGGGTTCCTGTTTACGCATGGAAAGGAATGACCGATGAAGAATTTGACTGGTGCATTGAGCAGACAATCATTTTCCCTGATGGACAGCCTTTGAACATGATTCTAGACGACGGAGGTGACCTTACTAATATGGTATTGGACAACTATCCTGAGTTGATAGATGCCATTAAAGGTCTTTCTGAAGAAACGACTACAGGTGTGCACCGTTTATACGAGCGCATGCGCAACGGAACACTTCCAATGCCAGCGATCAACGTGAATGACTCTGTTACCAAATCTAAATTTGACAACAAATACGGTTGTAAAGAATCGTTGGTAGACGCCATACGTCGTGCCACTGATGTAATGATGGCTGGAAAAGTTGCTGTCGTTGCTGGATACGGAGATGTTGGGAAAGGTTCTGCTGCTTCGTTGAAAGGTGCAGGTGCCAGAGTTATCGTTACCGAAGTTGACCCTATTTGTGCACTTCAGGCCGCAATGGATGGTTTTGAGGTAAAGAGAATGATCGACGCTGTGGCTGAATCTGATATCGTTGTGACCGCTACAGGAAACAAGGACATCATCAACGAAGAGCACTTCAAAGCAATGAAGGACAAAGCGATCGTTTGCAACATTGGTCACTTTGACAATGAGATTGACGTGGCTTACTTGAAGAAGAATTGGGAGCACACCAACATCAAGCCCCAAGTAGATATGTACCGACACAATAACAAGGATCTTATCCTTTTGGCCGAAGGTCGATTGGTAAACTTGGGTTGTGCAACTGGACATCCTTCATTTGTAATGTCAAATTCCTTCACGAACCAAACGTTGGCTCAATTGGAATTGTGGAACAATACAGATCAGTACGAGAATAAAGTATACACTTTGCCAAAGCACTTGGATGAAAAAGTGGCTAGGCTTCACTTAAGTAAAATAGGTGTTGTGCTTGAGACCTTGAGTAAAGACCAAGCAGACTATATCGGCGTGACAGTTGATGGTCCCTTCAAAAATGATGAGTACCGATACTAATCGATACTATTCTGAAAAAAAAATCAAAAGGCCGCTTCATTTGAAGCGGCCTTTTTTTTACGAAATTTTTTCAGTAAGTCTGCGCTTAGTCTCAATACTCTGTTCCAAATAGGCAGCGCCAGTTCTCAATTAAAAATCCTTAGGATGTCTGAATTCTGATTGAACTGAGTCTGGAATGGCTGCAACTGAAATTGGGCGGGACCTTGCACCACATTTCCTGTAATAATTTCAAAAATAGATCCGCAGCACAAAGTGTCGCCCGCCGTCAGACCTGAATTCTCATCTACAAATACCCGACATGCTTCTGGAACGTTAAAGGTACAATGCCTATCGAATGCCGAAAATTCATCATTATTGACCCGGTAAACAATAATGCCTCTGGAGCCGCCCGTTAAATAAAGCCAACCTCCAGGATTCAAGAGAATATTATATTCGGGCAGGTTTAAGTTTAGAGTAATATCAGTCTGAATTCTTGGAACCCTTTCGTCTTCGTCGTCATTCCGACAACTCGTCGTTAAGATAAATACGAATATCAATGGAAGACTTCCAATAGTAAGGAGACGTTTCAAACTTCTATATTTTTCACTCATCATGGTACAACGCAAAAATAGACTTCGCATTTTAATTATCCTCGTCGCAGGGATGCTTATCTCCATAAGTGCTTCAGCTCAGAAAGAGAAACCTGTTAAGACCAAGAAGCAATACAAAGAGTTTAAAAAGCTACAAGAAGACAGAGGGGAGCAAGATGCTGAGGCTATGGAGAAGATGCGGGAAAAGCACCAAGAAATTCAGACCAAGCAAACGAAGAAGCAGATGAAAAAGAGCGAACGCCGAATGAGACGTGTGAAACGGGATAAGAATGAAGATGGCTTCTTCACTCGGCTTTTCACCAAAAAGCCTCGGTAAATCTCATTTAGGATTCCCCTGAGATGTAAAGATTTGTGAATTCGTTTTTGGGTTTTCCTTGTCCAGAACCAGTTTCTCACCTTATCTTTAGGCTTTCGACAGAGAAACTATCGTTCTCTGTTCAGGGTTAATTTCAGCCCTTAACCATTAGCTGTCAGAAGCTTGGTTTGTAAAAATAAGTATTGATTGTTATGCCGTGTTTGGCGCTTTGTTGAAGTGAATCAAAATTATATATATTTACGGCCTTGTTGCGAAAAAGTTAAAAATTGTAAACCGAGATTTATGGTGCGTAACCTCTACTTACTGGGATTTATATTCCTTATATTCTCTAATTCATTGTTTGCCCAAGTTGGATCGGGTACTTTGAAAGGAACGTTAAAAGATTCGGAAACGGGCGAACCCCTTCCTTTTGTAAACATTGTACTTCAAAAAGGGGACCGACAAGTCACCGGGAGTGCCACGGATTTTGATGGAAAGTATACCATTAAACCAATTCAACCCGGTGTCTACGACGTGCTCATTTCATACGTTGGTTACAACGCGAAAAAAATTGAGGGAGTTCAAATCAATAACGGTAAAATCACTTTCGTTGATATCGAACTTGATGCCGGTGTCCGATTAGAGGAATTCGAAATTATCGAGTACACCGTTCCTCTTATAGATAAAGATGGAGGATCTTCGGGAGGTACGGTTAGTCGTGAAGACATTAAGAAAATGCCTGGACGAAGTGCGAACTCAATTGCCGCTACGGTAGGGGGTGTTCAGGAGAATGCCAATGGTACTTCTATTCGGGGAGCACGTGAAGGGAATACTTTCTATTACATCGATGGAATAAAGATTCGTGGAAACACAAACTTGCCAAAAGCCGCTATTGAGGAAGTTCAGGTAATGACAGGTGGTATACCCGCAAATTACGGTGACGCTACAGGTGGTATTATTGCCATCACCACACGTGGTGCCAGCAGCCAATGGTTTGGGGGCATCGACGTTTTAACCTCAGGTTTTGCAAATGAAGATGGAGACGGTATCGGTCTTGACCGCTATTCTCAAACTCAAATTGAAGGTGTTCTTTCAGGTCCTCTTCTTTGGAAAAAAGATGCTGAAGGCAATAAGGATAGACCTTTACTCGGCTTTTTTCTTTCTGCCAACTACAGAAATTTTATGGACAACCGTCCTTTGTCGACAGGGTCTTTTAGAATTACCGACGAAACACGCGATCGTTTGGTTGCTGATCCTTTAAACTTCACCTTACAAGAAGGTGGAACTTTGACTGGGCTTGGAGGTGTTTTTATTGGTGAAGACGGAAATCCTACTCCTGCTACCCAATTCGCTCCTCAAGTACAGGTAAATAGCAATTCAGAATTTTTAAGGTCAAGTGATTGGGAAGAGATTCCTGCTCGACAGAACGATAGGCTTCAAGCTATATCTCTTACGACTAAGTTAGATGTGGCAACGACTCCGAATATTGATTTGTCTTTTGGAGGTACGTATGACTATTCTAAAAACAGAGCGTGGAGCTACAACAATAGCTTATTCAATTCTGCGAATAACGGTGAATCCACAAATCAGACCTTCAGGGTTTTTGGACGTTTTACCCAACGATTTGCGAATAGTCAGGAGGAAGAAGGCGGTTTGGTAAAGAATGCTTTTTACTCGCTCATGGTAGATTACAGCCAGATCAATGGTCGCACGGAAGATCCAAGACATCAGGACAACCTCTTTAACTACGGTTACGTGGGCAAGTTTGAAACAAACGAGCAGCCTTTCTATAGTTTTTTAGAGGCAAATGACACCATCCAGACAGCTGGTTTCTACCAAAACGGATTTGTTCCCAGAGAAATTCTGTTTACCCCAAGCGATGTGAATTCTGACTTGGCCTCTTACACTTCTGATCTATACCAATTCTTTAATGAGAGTGGTATTCCAGTAGTAACGGAAGATCAAATTGATGCTTCAGGTGGTTTGAGAAACGGAAGAACACCTGCATCTATCTTTAGCTTGTACAATCCCATCGGTACTCCTTTTGGAACGTACCAAACATTTGATATCAATCAATTCAGGATTACAGGTTCTGGTTCTGCTGATATTGGGAACCACGCAATAACTCTTGGTTTTGAATTTGAGCAATACACAGAAAGAAACTTCAGTGCTGCTCCGATAGGACTTTGGAATTTAGCCCGCCAATACACCAATGCGCACTTGCAACAGTTTGACACTAGTTCACCTTCTGACACAATAACAGGTCTTGGTATCTATCCTTTCTTCACTTACGATAGAATCATCAGTTTGAATGACCAACAGACTTTTGACAGAAACCTAAGAACATCTTTAGGTCTTAACCCAAATGGAGATGACATCATCTACGTGGACGCGCTGGATCCTGAGCTATTCGAACTTGACATGTTTAGTGCTGATGAATTATTAAACCAAGGAAATAATCTGGTTTCTTACTACGGTTATGATTATAAAGGAGATCGTCTTTCGGGTGGTCGACCTACCATCGATGATTTCTTTACAGAAAGAGATGCCAATGGCGATTTGACTCGACCAATTGCTGCTTTCGAGCCTATTTATATAGCGGGTTATATCATGGATAAGTTCACTTTCGACGATATCATCTTTAACGTTGGTTTGAGAGTTGACCGTTACGATGCCAACCAGTCAGTTCTTAAAGATCAGTTTGTGATCGGAGAAGCATTGACTGTTCAGGATACTCAAGGTGGTGGTGAAGGAGGCAGAGTATTGCCTGATGAGATTCGTCAACATCCTTCAGTAGTTGGAGACGATTGGGTAGTTTATGTGAACGATCTTCAAAATCCAACTTCGATTAACGGATACCGCGACGGAAATACATGGTACAATGCTCAAGGTGTTGAAATCCCTGATCCACGTGCCATTAGAACGCGCTCTGGTATCGCACCTCTTCTTGCTGATCCTGATGCGGTAGGTGAGGACTTGAATTCAGGTGCTTTCGAAGATTATGATCCACAATGGAATATAATGCCTCGTATCTCTTTCTCGTTTCCAATATCAGATGAGGCAGTTTTCTTTGCTCACTACGATGTGTTGACGCAAAGACCAACAGGGCAGAATATCAATAACCCTATCAACTACCTCTTTATTCAGAATATTGGTCAAACGGCTATCGCAAATCCTAACTTACGTCCTACGACAACCATCGATTACGAGTTGGGTTTCCAGCAAGTGTTATCGAGAACTTCGTCGTTGAAGATTGCGGCATTCTACCGCGAAACACGTGATGAGATTCAAGTTCGTAATTTGCTTGAGGCATACCCAGTCTCTTACAACTCGTTTGACAATTTCGATTTCGGAACAGTGAAGGGTCTTACTTTGACATATGACCTGCGAAGAACAGGTAATGTGACGCTTCGCGTTGCTTATACCCTGCAGTTTGCTTCTGCTACCGGCTCAAATGCTGGGTCTGCGATCAACTTGGTTAATTCAGGGGAACCTAACCTTCGTGTGATCTTCCCGACAACTAGAGATCAGAGACACTTGTTGATTACAACTTTTGATTACCGATACGGATCTGGTGCGGATTACAATGGACCTACAGTTGGCGGTAAACAAATCCTGGCAAATTCAGGTTTGAATTTAGTAAGTACACTTGGTTCGGGAACCCCGTATTCTCAGCAAAGATTGGTTACTGGCACCCAACTTATCGGTGGAGGAGGTTCTCCGCAGCTAGAAGGTTTGGTAAACGGTTCCAGACTTCCATGGCAATTTAATGTTAACGCACAAATCGACAAGTCGTGGGAATTGAAGCTTGGAAAAGGCGAAGAGAAGAAGAAGGCCTTCTTGAATGCTTACTTGCTTGTTAACAATGTCTTGAACACTTTGAATATTGTCAACGTTTACCGATTTACAGGAAACGCTGACAATGACGGTTACTTAGAATCACCAAGATTCCAGCCCAATATCGAGGCGCAAATCGATCCAGAAGCATTCCGTCAAATGTATGCTTTGAAGGTAAATAACCCTTTTAACTTTTCAGTTCCCAGGACGATCCAAGTGGGTGTGAGACTTGACTTTTAATTAAGAATGAATATTAAATCAAATACTATGAGAGTGTCCAAAATCGTCGTGATTTTTACTGCTCTGCTCTTGGGCTTAACTACCAGCGTATCAGCGCGAGAATATTTAGGTCCTAAGTCTAATTCATCACAATCGGGTGTAAAGGCTAAAGCGGCAACCTGTTCTCCTGCACAAACGCAGAATGAATTTTTTGTCAATAACGTTCGAACCGCAGCGGAAACAGGTGGAAACACTTGGTACGATCGGGGTAACGGTTTGCCATTCTATGAGGTGCCAGAAGGCGGTGGGAACCATGCCATCTTTGCGGGTGCACTTTGGATGGGAGGAACTGATCCTGCTGGTAACTTAAAACTAGCTGCAGTTAGATTTCGTCAGAATGGAAATGACTTTTGGCCAGGCCCTCTTACTGATGACGGCGCTGCCACGATTGATGACGAGACATGCGAGGCGTATGACAAGTTTTTTAATATGTCACGTCAAATTGTAGAGACGCACCGTTATTTCTATACATTGATTAATCAGGGAATTGACCCAAGTACAGATCCTTTGTTTGAAGATGGGTACTCGATTCCATTAGAAATTCTCGAATGGCCAGCTCATGGAAATACGGGTTTAGGTCAGAGTTTTAATTTGGCACCTTTTGCAGATTTAAGAGATCCTGAAACTGGAGATATTCTTACCACGCCTGGTTTGTATGAGCCACTGCAAGGAGATTATCCGTTGTATGATTTGGATTCTGAAATCGATTGTAGAACAAGATTGGTTACAGATCCAGTTCCACTTTTTGGTGATTTTTCTATGTTTTGGATATTCAACGACAAAGGAAATATCCACACTGAATCTCAAGGAGATCCAATCGGAATGGAAATTCAAGCACAAATGTTTGGATTCAATACCAACGATGAGATCAACAACATGACGTTCTGTAATTATGTATTAATCAACAGGGGTTCCTTAACACTTGAGGAAACTTTCTTTGCGCAATGGGTAGATACTGATTTAGGGAACCCAGCAGATGACTATGTTGGTTGTGATGTTGGAAGAGGATTGGGGTATTCCTACAATGGAGAAAATTTTGACGGGAGCTCATCCAGTGGACCTGGATATGGAAATCAACCGCCTGCGATTGGTATTGATTTTTTCGAAGGACCTTATCAAGATCCTGATGGGATTAATAACGCATATGGTATTGGAGAGGGAGAAGCTCTCAATGGTATCGGCTATAGAAATCCCGCAGATAGTCTCACCTCAAACGGAGTGGATTCTATTATAGATAACGAGCGTTTTGGAATGCGCAGATTCATCTACCATCAAAATTCAGGAGGCCCTGTTGCTACGCAAGGTCCTTCTATTGCAGTTCAGTATTACCAAATGATGAGAGGTATTTGGAGAGACCAAACCCCAATGACTTTTGGAGGCCAAGGGTATGCGCCAGGTGGAAGTGCACTCACAGCTGACTTTATGTTCCCTGGAGATACAGATCCTCTCAATTGGGGTACTGGTGGAGTTGATCCAAATTATTCCACCGCTGGAGGTTGGACTGAAGAGAACGAGGGTAACGCTGCAGAGGACAGAAGATTCCTTCAATCTGCAGGACCATTTACACTCGATCCAGGAGAGTTCAATAACATTACCGTAGGTGCTGTTTTTGCCAGAGCGACGACTGGTGGTCCTTTTGCCTCAGTGAATAGCGTGTTTATCGCAGATGACAAGGCTCAGGCATTGTTTGAGAATTGCTTCCGATTATTAAGTGGACCTGATGCGCCTGATATGACAATACAGGAATTGGATAAAACCTTGATATTCTACTTGAGAAATACCAATGCTCTAAGCAACAATTTGGGAGAATTGTATACGGAGATCGATCCTACCATTCCTGAGTTTGACACCGAAGGAAACGCGTATGATCGCACATACGATTTCCAAGGGTACCAGATTTATCAATTGCGTGATTCAGAAGTAGCGACTGGTGATTTGGAAAAACCAGAATTGGCTCGATTGCTTATCCAATTTGATATAGAAGATACCGATGCGAGTGGTGAGCCAATTGGTCAGATCATTAATTTTGAATTCGATGAGCAAATAGGCTTATCCGTTCCTACTGAAAAAGTGAATGGACAGAACGAAGGTATCAGTCATTCATTTCAGGTTACTACGGACCTTTTTGCTCAAGGAGATAATAGACTTATCAATTTCAAGAAGTACTATTTCCTTGCTGTTGCTTATGGTTACAACGAGTACGAGCCTTACAATCCAGATCCTAACAATCCTACGGGGCAGGCAGCTCCTTATTTGGTTGGTAGATCTTCCGCTACTGGGGCGATCAGTCCTGTAGTTGCTATTCCGTCTAAACCCGCACCTAGAACTTTCGGGACTGTTGCAAATTCAAGCTATGGTGATGGTTTACCAATTACCAGAATAGAAGGGACAGGTAATGGTGGAAATGAATTGAGGTTGACACAAGCTACTATCGATAATATAATGGATAGTGCACCCTACAAGGCTGATACGCTCGTTTATGAGACTGGTTTCGGTCCTTTGAACGCTAAAATTGTGGATCCTCTGAATGTGAGATCTGCGGACTTCGTCTTGAAATTCTACAACGATGTAGATGAAGAGGGGAATTACACAGGAGAGTTTAATGATTCGAGGTGGTTCTTGATCGATAAATCGAATCCAAACGATACGATTTTCAGTGAGAACAGCATTCGCGTAGCGAATGAGCAAATAATTCCTGAGTATGGAATCAGTGTAGAGATTGGTCAATACCAGTACGAAGTTGCAAACCCTCAGGGTGCGAGCATCAAGTTTAGTCCAGCTCTTTTAAATTCCTCCATAACCTACAGTTCTCAAGGAGGAGAATGGTTGTCAGCAGTGAATGATCAAGAAGGGTTTTCATACCTCAATTGGATTAGATCGGGAACAGTTACTACAGAAACTCCGGAAGGAGAAGAGCCTTGTTATTTGCCTGAAGTGGTAGATCCTACAAACCCATTCCCGTTTCCGCTTGATGCGTTTTGGGACGATAAATTGGGTCTTGATGACAGACAAGTTTATGAAGACGTAGTTGATGGTGCCTTGGCGCCTGCTCACTTGGTTTATCAAAACAATTGCGGCTTGGGACCATTCAATAGTATCGCTGAGTCTCAATCCAGAACCAATACTTCTAACAGGGATATGACAGATTTGAGTTCAATTCAAATTTTTATTACCCCAGACAAGAATCTTTGGAGCCGCGCTCCTGTATTTGAAATGCAACACGATCCTGCTTTTTCTCAATTGGGAGCTGAGAAAATGCTTTTGAGAGGAGCTCTCTCTGTGGATAAAAACGGTATTAATCAAGCAGAAGAAGGAGTTAATCTAGATGAGGCATCCTACTTCGGAGAGCAAGTTTACACCACTGAATATGTCGATGACTTGATTTCCGATCTTGATGAAGATGAACTAAATGCTTTATTGATCGCAATTGACAACGAATATCCTACTTTGAATGTCGTAGAAGGAGTTGGCTCGGAATCAGCGTTTTTCCCTTATCGATTGGAAGGTCTTTCATTCGGAATGGGATGGTTCCCTGGTTACGCCATCAATATTGAAACAGGAGAAAGATTGAATATGGGCTTTGCTGAGAATTCGTTCTTTGGTTCCGATAACGGTAGAGATATGTTGTGGAATCCTTCTACACGCATCTCTTCTCCACTTGGTCAACAGTTATTCCTGGGAGGAGAACATTATTACTACGTGTTTGATAACAATGCGCTGTATAACAATGACGAAGATGAATTCCCAATGTATGACTCTGGTAAATTTGCATTCGATGCTTTTACAACTGGGAGCTCAGGAGATCGTCGTGATACATACAAAGCACTGGAATGGGTAGGTTTCCCACTTTTGTCTCGCGGGTTTGAATACTTAAGTCCTCAAGAAGGATTGGTGCCTGGTGAGGTGATTATTTCTGCAAGTGTTGCTCAACCTTATCAGCCATACGCAACTGCTGTCGAGGAATTGGGAGACGCATCACTGCCTTTTGTGCCTGTTGATGAGTCATTCGAGTTAAGTGACAATCAATGGTACCCGATGTACGAGTTTAGTACAAGTGGATCAGAAGTTATGGTCAATCAGCAAGAAGTAGCTGAAGAAGCTCTCAACCTTATAGATATTGTTCCTAATCCATACTACGCTTATAGCTCTTATGAGCAAAGCAGAGTGGACAACAGGGTGAAATTCGTTAACCTGCCGCCTGAATGTAAGATTCAAGTATTTACAGTGAACGGTACGTTAGTCCGAGTTCTTGAAAAGGATAATCCCAATACATTCTTGGAATGGGACCTCAGGAACGAAGCTTTTATACCAGTAGCTGGAGGTATTTACTTAATTCATGTTTCCGTACCAGGTGTTGGTGAGCGAGTACTGAAGTTCTTCATGGCGACTAGACCTGCTGACTTAAGAAACCTCTAATAATCTATTTGTTACAATTAAACGATTATGATGAATCGATATAAAAATACAATCCTGACTTTAACTGTTCTTTCAGGAGTTTTATTTGCATCATCTGTATTTGCAGGTAATCCCGACAGAGCGGGTTCTGCAGGAGGGTTGCAGCTATTAATTAATCCTTGGGCACGCAGTGGAGCTTTTTCTGGAGCCAACATGGCTGACGCTACGCCTGTGGAGTCAATGTTCTTGAATGTTGCTGGTCTAGCTTTCGTCGAGTCAACGGAGATTTCATTTACACATACAAACTACCTCTCAGGTGCAGATGTTGCAATAAATTCTGTTGGAATAGCTCAGAGGGTTGGTGAGACTGGCGTTTTGGGTATTTCAATCAGCGCGATGGACTTTGGTGATATTAGACGCACCACTACTGAAACGCCTGATGGGGACGGTACCTTCTTCAATGTTAATATGGTGAATCTAGGCCTGTCTTATGCGAAGGCTTTCTCAAATAGTATTTATGGAGGTATTACACTTAAGATTATTTCTGAAAGTGTAGCAGATCTTAATGCTTCTGGGGTGGCAATTGATGCTGGTATAAAATATGTAACAGGAGACAGGGACCAGATTAAATTTGGTATCACACTCAAAAATGTTGGGCCAGCGCTTTCTTTTGAAGGAGATGGCTTGAGTTTTGAAACGGAAGCTCCTGACGATTTGTATGCCTTTACAGCTGAATTGAGAAGCGCGGAGTATGAACTTCCGTCTCTTGTGTCCATCGGTTTTAGTTATGATTTCCTCTTGCCTGAGGATCACTTTTTGACTGCTCACGGTACTTTCATTGCGAATTCCTTCAATAACGACAATTACCTTTTTGGTTTGGAGTATAGCTTCCTGCAAAAGTTTTATCTACGTGGTGGCTATCACTATGAGGAGAATATTTGGAATGATCAAGACCGCAGGGTTGTATACACAGGCCTTTCAGCAGGAGCTGGGCTGGAGTTTGAATTCGGCGATAAAGGATCACGTGTAAGCGTAGATTACGCTTACAGGGCTACGATGCCTTTTGATGGTTCACATTCTATTGGAGCAAGAATCCACTTAGGTCGCCCTGAGTAGATTACAGATAAACTTTATATCTTTGCATCATTGAGAAAGCCCTGTATGGGTTTTCTCTTTTTTGATATATACCACACTGACATGTCACAATTAAGTTACTATACTAAAGAAGGAATGAAGAAGCTGAAAGATGAGCTTCATCACCTTAAAAGGGTTGAAAGGCCTGCTATCTCAGTACAAATCGGCGAAGCAAGAGATAAGGGAGATCTCTCGGAAAATGCGGAATACGATGCTGCAAAAGAGGCTCAAGGGCACC
This sequence comes from Cryomorphaceae bacterium, assembly GCA_047632755.1. GTDB lineage: Bacteria > Bacteroidota > Bacteroidia > Flavobacteriales_D > Cryomorphaceae > JAKVAV01. The sequence goes on along the minus strand of JBLIDT010000034.1, from coordinate 11,609 downwards.
TCGAAGCCAAGATTTCTAAACTCGAAGATATTTATGCGAATGCACGGATCATAGACGAGTCACAAATCGACAATTCGAAAGCATTTATTTTGAGCACTGTGAAGATCCGAAACATGGCCAACAAATCAGAAATGTCCTACACATTGGTGGCGGAAAATGAAGCTGATCTGAAGCTTAAGAAAATCTCTATTGAATCTCCTATGGGAAAGGGTCTACTCGGCAAAGAAATAGGAGATATTGCTGAAATTCTTATTCCTTCTGGTGTGGCCAAGTTTGAAATATTGGATATAACTCGTTAATGGCTTCGATTTTTACCAAAATCATTAGTGGTGAGATTCCTTCTTACAAGGTGCATGAGAATGAGAAATTCTTCGCATTTCTTGATATCAGTCCCCTCAAAGCGGGCCACACTTTAGTTGTGCCAAAAGTGGAGATAGATTATATCTTCGATTTGCCCAATGACTTGCTAAACGAGATATTGGTTTTCTCAAAAGAGGTAGCCCGAAAGATTGAAGCGGTTATAGAATGCGAGAGAATCGGGGTTTCGGTCATTGGTCTAGAAGTGCCGCACGCCCATGTTCATCTTATTCCGATGAATTCAGTTTCGGATATGAATTTTGCTAAGCCAAAACTCGAATTGGATTCAGATTACATGGCGGACTTGGCAGAAAAAATCCGACAAGCTTAATTCATCCTTTTTTCCTTCCAGGGTTAGCAGAGAGAAAGGCCTTCCAAGAGGAGAATGACTCTTTTTCTTTATTGCCACCTTGAAAAGCATGGCAAACAGCCGCAGCCAAGGCATCTGATGCATCTAAACTGTCGGGGATCTCTTTGAGTTGAAGAACGGTTTGAAGCATTTTTGCAACTTGTTCTTTTGACGCATTGCCATTTCCAGTAACTGACTGCTTAATTTTTCTAGGAGCGTATTCGCAATAGGGCATATCGCGACTCAATGCCGCTGCTATAGCCACTCCTTGAGCTCTGCCAAGCTTAAGCATTGACTGTACATTTTTCCCGAAAAATGGGGCTTCGATCGATAGCTCGTCGGGATGAAACTCATCAATCAATGAAACGACGCGATCAAAAATCTTTTTCATCCGTACCGCATGGTCTGGATATTTGCCAAGTTTAATGACTCCATAGCCCAACATTTCAAAGCGCTTTCCTTCCACGCGGATGATGCCGTATCCCATTATCGATGTCCCTGGATCCATGCCCAAGATGATGCGCTCCTTCTTCAAAATATTACCTTTAAAGGCCAAATGTATAAAAGACTTTCCATAGCCCTTAAGAACCCGAAGGTTTCTATTATGCTTCGTCTAGCAACCCTGACCCTTCTGGGATCTCTAGCATGGTTCAAGTTTAAAGGACTGGAGTTTTCCGCCGCCTTGATCGAAGTCGGTCTTATGTCCCCGCTCATAGCAGCAGCGGCTCTTTCTGTCGCCAACCTATCCACAGAAACGGTGAAGTATCAAAGTTTGATGGGCAAGAATCGAATTGATTTCGCCAATGCGTTCCGTTCCGTTCTGGGAGGTATGAGCATAGGTATTTGGACACCTAACCGAGTCGGGGAGTTTATTGGCAGACTCAGGTACGCCCCGCATGGGGAAAAGAAAAGGTCGATGGGCGCAACGGTTACTGGGTCTCTTTTGCAAGGAGGAGTTACGATTCTGTTTGGTTGTGTTGGCTTGGCTTTTTTTGATTTCCAGGTTGATTTTCCCCTTGATTTGAATTTAGTTCTAGCAGGTAGTTTGATCCTATCTCTCGCTGTAGTTGTTGTGTTTCGTCGTGGGCCAATTGCTGCATTTCGGCGAAAGCACGTTGAAATATGTGGGTCCCAAATATCCGTTGCCTTCGCTTGGGCGATACTTCGATATGCTATTTTCTCTACTCAATTCGTCATTTTGCTCTGCGCGTTTGGGTTTAACGGAACACTACTTGAAGCATTTTCGGGTGTTTTTCTTCTCTACGTGATTCAGTCATATATCCCAGGATCTTTTTTGTCTGAACTTGGAGTGAGAGAAGTATTGGCCGTTTTGTTTTTCTCCTCGTTTTTTGATAATCCAATCGGGGCTCCCTTGGCCGCTTTTTGCCTCTGGTCTTTGAATATTGGTTTACCTATCCTAAGTTGGTCTCTTTACTCAGGAGTTAAAAAGCTAGAAGCTTAGCTATGTATATGTTGGTTTTAGTACTAAGCCTTTACTTTGTTTTTCTGCTCTACTCTTTAGCTCCACCAATCGGTCGAGACTCTTCTGATACTCCTCGAGTAATTGAAGAATTATCGGTTTTAATTCCATTTCGTGATGAGGCCAAAAATCTGCCTCAATTCATTTCATCCCTGGAAGCAGTCAAATTTACTTTCCCAGTTGAATTTATATTTGTTGATGATCACTCGCGAGACGAATCGGTTTTAATTGTAGAAAGCTTTGACCAAGCTCGGATCATTACATCTATTCAAGAAGGAAAGAAATTCGCCATTCAAAAAGGCATTGAAAACGCGAAGTATAAATGGGTTCTTACGCTGGATGCGGATGTGAAAATTACGCAAGAGTTGATTTCATCGCTCGAACCTATAGATGTAAGTCGGGCAAAGATGTTTTTATTCGCTCTAAGTCCGCAGCGCCGCCTTGGGTTTGCTTCGGCTTTCTTTGACTTAGAGTTCATCGCGCTGCAAGCCATCGGGATTGGTATGGCCCAAAAAGGAAATCCTATTCTCTCCAATGGCGCTTGTCTTCTTTTCGAAAAAGAGGCTTTCATAGAAGCGGATAAGAGAAGACGAGATTACCACATTCTTTCAGGCGATGATATTTTTGGGATGTTCGCCATTGCCGATCAATTCGGAACAAAAGCCATCGAAGTAGCTTCGGCTGATCCTTTGGTATCAGTGTCTTTTCCATCAAAATTGAAAGCACTCTTCAATCAAAGATCGAGATGGATTTCAAAAACATTGGACGTCCCTGATGCGAAGTATAAAGTTCTCGCATTTTTAATGGGACTCATTCATTTGGTGCCGCTCGGGGTTATTGTCGCCCTTTTCTTTGGATTGAATTGGCCTGATGCTATTTCCTTGCTTTTTATAAAATGGCTAGGAGAGTGGATATTCTTCTGGATTGTTGCCAAAAACTATCAACGTAGAGACTTACTTTTATTTCTACCATTGACACAATTAGTCTATCCTATCTATACATTTACCCTAATCGTTTCGGGAGTTTATCAAAAGCTTCATTTCAAGAAATCACAGCTCAATGCAGCAGGATAAGTCAGAATCACCCTTAAGGAGGAGCTGGAAACAATTCAAGCGAAATAAGACAGCTGTATTTGGGTTGGTCATGATTCTGCTTGCGGCAATGATTTCGATTTTAGGAGCCACCATACGTCCTGATTCTTCTCCTGATGCGAACAGCCAAAACGTGAGTCTGGCGAAAAAAGGCATTGGATTCACTGCAGATGTTATTGAGGTCAGAAAGAATAAATCCCTCTCCGAGACTTCAGTTTTTAACTCTCTTTTCTTCGGGGGGCATGAGTCTCCTGATCAAATAATTCCGATCCATAGTGTCGAAATCCTTCGAGATTCCCTTACAGGATTTACCTACGGCGGCGCAGATGATGTGATTGGCCAGCCGTTCAAATACCACTTGGTTGATGTGGTTTTTTCTCTTCAAGGTAAAGTTGTAGCAAGAGGAGAATTTTATGAGTTTGAAACGGTACTGGGAGAGTCTGTCCAAATCGAGAAATCTCAGATTTTGACGGAAGTCCAGAACAAGATTGGAACAAAGACTTTTTACTTGGGTACCGATAAGTTTGGGAGAGATCTCCTTAGTAGGCTCATGGCAGGAACGGTTATTTCACTTTCTGTGGGGCTTATCTCGGTTATAATTTCGCTGCTCTTGGGGATTTCTCTGGGAGCAATCGCTGGGTATTTTGGAGGCAGGACAGATGATTTGATCATGTGGTTGATCAACGTTGTTTGGTCGATTCCAACCTTGCTGTTGGTGATTGCCATCACATTCGCTTTGGGTAAAGGCTTCGTTCAAGTTTTCATTGCGGTTGGGCTCACCATGTGGGTCGAAGTAGCAAGAGTAGTCCGAGGGCAAGTTCTTTCGGTAAAGAACTTGGAATTTGTTGAAGCGGCAAAAGTTCTCGGGTACTCGAACCCTCGCATTATTTTTAATCACATCGTGCCCAATGTCATGGGGCCCGTTATTGTAATTTCTGCAGCGAATTTTGCCTCTGCAATTCTCTTGGAAGCTGGTTTGAGTTTCTTGGGTATCGGGGCTCAAATCCCAATGGCATCTTGGGGAAGAATGATAAAGGATCACTACCCTTACATCACCACAGATTTGGCTTACCTAGCCATTCTTCCTGGGCTTTGCATTGTCGTATTGGTTTTGGCTTTTATGCTCGTCGGCAATGGCCTCCGAGAAAGTTTCGATAAACGATCGGCTTAGAAAATGAGGAGCCCAGCGATGTAAATCACTCCTGCTATCAGCATAAAGTAAACAGTGAAAGGCAAAATATCTCTTGCTCTAAGGCCCGTAATAGAAAGCAGAGGTAGAGCCCAAAACGGTTGGAGCATATTCGTGAGTTGATCCCCGTATGCCATGGCCATGATACTCTTCCCGAGGTCGAGTCCCATTTTTTGAGAAGCTTCAACGATAATCGGCCCCTGGACCATCCATTGACCACCACCACTCGGCACCAGAATATTTACAAACCCCGCAGAGATAAAAGAGAAAATAGGGTAGGTGGTTTGATTGGAAATGGAAACGAAAAAGGCCGAGATTTCGCTTACTATTCCCGTTCCTTTCATCATTCCCAAAATACCAAAGTATAGCGGGAATTGAATTAGAATTCCCGAAGCCCCTCTAATAGCATCCTCCACTGCTTCAGCGAATCGACTCAAGTTTCCGTGTGCGATGAGTCCCAATCCCAAAAATGTGGTGTTGATGAAATTTGGATTGACAAAATTTCCATCGCCCGATTGAATGGAATGAGTGGCGATAGCCGCGGCGGTGATTAGAGCCGAAAGTCCCAAAATCATTGACAATGCAGGGTGAAAATCTAGTTTCTCGGCGAACCCCCGTGCTTCCGATTTGTGCTCTTTCTTCTTGAAACGATGGAGTATGTGATGGGTCGATAGGCTATTCTTTCCTATCGCATACGCGCAGAACGGCAATATCAAAACCAGCGCAAGCGATACGGAAAGGTTCATCGGCGAGAAAACCGTTTCGCTAAATCCAACGGATGTCGGAAGGGCACTGAAGTCTATTGAAGTGCTACCCTCTAATAGGGATGCTAAATGGCCTTCCTCGGCTGCTTTGATGGTAGAGCTCCCCGAAATTCCTCCGTGCCATACAAGGAGACCAGTGTAGCCGCAGGCGCCAATTAAAGGGTAGTTAATCTTATTTCCTTTCTGTACCGCATACTCGCCCACCTTTCTGGCAAAGATGGCCCCGAAGATCAGGGCAAGGCCCCAATTGATCAGCCCCAAGATGACACAAGCCGCCGTAATGATGGCAGCAGCTTTTGCAGTGGTATCGCAATATTTAGTCGCGCGCTTGATGAAATCATCGACAGGTGGAGCCAGCGCCAATACATGGCCCAAAACCAGTATGAGCATCATCTGGTAAGCGAAGACCAGAAGAGGAGCGTTCCAAATGCCGTCGTACCAATAACCCACAACCTCTAAACCATGGGTCAAGAAGTTGGCGCCCGCGGGCTTAAAGAAAAGGACAGCCGTGCCGAATACAGAAAACGTTAATAGTACTGCAAGCGTAAATGGTGACGGAAGCAGATTGTGAAACGCACGTTCGAAACGGCTGGCAAAAGAAGACATTAAGCAGGATAGGTCAAATGTTTAGTTTCTGAGTTAGAAGTTCGATAACAACGCTCACGCAGTGCTTTAAACTAAGGAGCTGACAATGGTCAGTGACTGGTTAAAGCTCAAGTGGAAGGCAGGTAGCGGACTTTCTAAACAGACACTAATTAGAACGGAAGGTCGTCGGTACCGTCATCCAAATTAGCCGGCTCGCTTTGTGGAAGCGGTGGAAGATCAGATCCGATTTTCTCCGTTTCCGCTTTTTCCAATCTCCAAGCATCGAGGGAATTGAAAAAACGCGTTTCATTCGTTTTAGGATTTAGCCATCTTCTACCTCTTAGGTTGAAGTTTACTTTCAGCATATCTCCTTCGTTGAAAGGGTCGAGTAGATCAACTTTGTCTTGTACAAGTTGAAAGATGATTTCTTGTGGGTATTGGCTTCCTTCGTCGGCAATGACGAATTCGCGTTTTTTAAATTTTTCGGTTACCTGTTCAGTACCGTTTTTCACCACTAATTTTCCGTTGATCGCAAACATAATTCGTAATTTTTCTAATTGTTAAAACTCATAAGAGTCATCCAAGCTTCATGGATATTTCCTTTACTTAATAATTCTTGGGCTTTCTCGTGTAAGCTTTTCTCCAATTTGTGCGGAGAATCTTCTAGTGCTACAAAGATATCGCTCAATTCCGTTAATCTATATTCATTGACATCTGTCTCGTTGGGTAGCTCTTCAACATTGCCTAGACGGCCGAGGTCATTTCCTGTTAAGATAGAACTATTTCTGATTTCAGCGGGTATTTGGTCTACTCCAATCCCCATTGTTTTTAGCGGCTTTGCCACTTCAAACAGTGCAGCTCCATGAGCGCGAGTGTAGTAGTCGCCTCCCATCCGGCCAACGGTATCAATTTTTGTTTGGTCTATCTGAAGCTCTTCGTTGATTAAGTCTTCGCGAACGTGAATCTTCACGATCTCACAAATGATTAGATTTCCTGCTCCACCCTCTTTTCCCAATTCTACAATTTCATTCACCTTGCACTCGTATTGCACTGGGCTTTCTTTAACCCTTGGTGGTTTTACCATGTCAGATGGAATTGCTGTGAGACCCGCTTTTTCGAATTCGTTGACACCTTCAGGATACTCTGTGCTGGAGAGTGACATCTGCTGCACGATAGAGAAATCCACAATGTTGATCACCACTTCTGGGTGGGCTTTGGCATTCTCGTAGCTATGCTTCGTCGTATTGTCTCGTCCCCTTCTGGCAGGAGAAAAAATAAGAATGGGCGGATTGGCGCTAAAAATGTTGAAGTAGCTAAAGGGAGAAAGATTGGCAACTCCTTCACTATTTACTGTGCTAGCAAAAGCAATAGGCCTCGGGCCAATTGATCCCAGAAGGATTCCATGAAGCTCGACATTACTTAAATCGGAAGGGATGAAACTGCGCATAATCCGTTTTTGGCAAAAGTAAAAACTTTATTTCCTCCTAGAGTTTGTCAGAACGCTTTGTGAATAATTCTTTCTAACTATCTTTGCGGACGCCAAACAGCAAAATGCGGATGTGGTGAAATTGGTAGACACGCTAGACTTAGGATCTAGTGCCGCGAGGCTTGGGGGTTCGAGTCCCTTCATCCGCACTACACTTCGGGAGTCCATATGGACTCCCTTTTTTATTTGAATTGAAATGGCGGCCAAGCGACCGTCGTCTCTAAGATTTGCAGTATCTTTGCACCCCGCTTTTTTAGCCGGATGATCATATTTAATGCCTTGTTATTATGCAGATTACACAAGAAAAAATTGACGAAAAAAATGCTCTTCTCAAAATTAAAGTTGAGCCTACGGACTACAACGATAAGTACAGCGAGGCGCTAAAGCGCACGCGCAAACAAACTCAAATGCCGGGGTTTCGTCCGGGAAAAATCCCAATGGGCGTCATTAAAAGCCGCTACGGGAAATCATTGCTTGCAGAAGAAATGAATGCAATGCTCAATCAGAGCATTCAGTCTTACATCTCTGAGCAAAATTTAAAAATATTGGGTAGTCCAATGCCCAAAGAGGACCACGTTGACACTGGGAACTGGGATAATCCTGGAGATTTCGAATTTGTTTACGAATTGGGACTTGCACCAAAGTTGGATGTCGAAATTTCCAAAAAGAACAAATTGCAGTACAACACCATAAAGATCGATAAGAAACTCGTCGATGACGAGGTGGATCGAATTGCTCGACGCTACGGTAAAGTGGAGGATGTGGAGAAAGCGGAAGAGAACGATATGCTCGTTGGAGATTTCGTGGAACTTGACGATAGCGGCGAAGTTGTTCCTGGAGGTGTCATGAATCAAAGCACCGTTTCTCTTGAGTTTATAGATAAAGAGCAGACCAAAAAGTTCCATGGGCTGAAAGTCGGAGATGATCTTAAGGTTCAGCCTTCTTTGTTAGCAAAGGACAATGATGACCTAGGAAGAATGCTTGGCCTCACGGGCGAAGCGCTTGCAACTACTGGTGATAACTATAAATTCATCGTTCGCGAGGTAAAGCGAATGAAGCCCGCAGAACTAAACGAAGAGTTTTTCAGTAAGACCTTTGGCGAAGACGGTGACGTGAAGACAGAGAAAGACTTCCGCGAGAAGGTTTCTTCTGATTTAGGAAAACACTTTGTTAGCGACAGTGATAGACTCTTTAAAAGGGATATCAGTAAGGCAATGATTGACAAGTACAATCCCGATCTTCCTGACGAATTTTTGAAGAGGTGGATTCGTCTCTCAAATGAAAAACCAATTTCAGCCGAGGAAGTTGAAAAGGATTACACGGAGTACCGCAAGAGTCTTCAATGGCAGTTGATTTTCAATGAACTTGTTAGTCAGGATTCAATTTCAGTGAAGCAAGATGAAGTGATAGGCAAGACCAAAGAGCTATTGGTAGGAAACTACGCACAATACGGCATGCCTGCCCCTGAAGACAAAGAACTCGAAGATTCTGCCAAAAGAGTACTTGAAAACCAAGAAGAAGCACGGAAGATTTACGACATGCTCTACGATGAGAAGTTGATCGCTTACGTGAAGGAGAATGCTAGTGTGAAAGATAAAGAAGTGTCGTTTGATAAGTTTGTCGAATTGGCATCTGAAGCTTAATCAACCTTTAGGTAACTTTCACGTTTCAATCATATAGAAAGACCATATGTCAGAAGATAAAGAATTCGAAAATTACGCTAAGAAACACCACCGCATTGATAGCATGTACTACCACGATTATGCAAAGGCCTTAACGCCTTACATCATCGAGGAAAGACAAATGAATGTGGCCCAGATGGACGTTTTCTCTCGTCTTATGATGGACCGAATCATTTTTCTAGGTACTGGTATCGATGATCAAGTGGCCAATATTATTCAAGCCCAACTACTTTTCTTGGAAAGTGTAGATCCAAAGAAGGATATTCAGATTTATCTGAATTCTCCAGGAGGTTCGGTTTATGCTGGTTTGGGAATCTATGACACCATGCAGTACATCACGCCAAACGTTGCCACTATTTGCACAGGTATGGCCGCATCGATGGGCGCTGTATTGCTTTGTGCAGGCGAGAAAGGAAAAAGAACAGCATTAAAGCATTCACGTGTGATGATTCATCAACCTCTTGGTGGCGCTCAAGGTCAGGCTTCTGATATTGAGATTACAGCAAAAGAAATTGTCAAGCTGCGAAAAGAACTCTACGATATCATATCGATTCATAGTGGTCAGACTTACGAAAAAGTGAGTGAAGACAGCAATCGAGATTTCTGGATGACTGCCGATGAGGCAAAAGAGTACGGTATGCTTGACGAAGTATTGGTAAAGAATCCAAAGCACTAAAAAACAGACGCAATGGCTGGTAGTGAAAAACGAGAAGTGAAGTGTTCCTTTTGTGGGAGGAATAAGAGCGATGTGAATGTATTAATCGCGGGGGTGACTGGTCACATCTGTGATAACTGCATCACTCAGGCTCAGAGTATCATAAAGGAAGAGCTTGCGCAAAAAGCTAATGTTCAACTGGAGACAAGCCTCGTCTTGCAAAAGCCAGCCGAAATAAAAGCTTTCCTTGATAACTTTGTAATAGGTCAAGATGATGCCAAACGAACACTTTCGGTAGCGGTTTATAACCACTACAAGAGATTGCTTCAGGAAACTGGAGACGGAGGTGAAGACGAAGTTGAGATTGAAAAATCGAATATCGTTTTCGTAGGTGAAACAGGCACAGGAAAGACCTTGATGGCTAAGACCATCGCGCGTATGCTAAATGTTCCTTTCTGCATAGCTGATGCCACGATTCTTACCGAGGCCGGTTATGTAGGAGAAGATGTGGAGAGCATTCTCTCTCGTCTGCTTCAAGCGGCCGATTACGACGTGCCTACTGCCGAAAGAGGAATCGTCTTTATTGATGAGATTGACAAGATTGCTCGAAAGAGCGACAATGCCAGCATCACGCGCGATGTAAGTGGTGAAGGTGTTCAGCAAGCACTTCTAAAACTTCTTGAAGGTTCGGAAGTGAATGTGCCACCGCAAGGAGGTAGAAAACACCCTGAGCAAAAATTGATTCAAATCAACACGAAAGATGTACTCTTCATTTGCGGTGGGGCTTTTGACGGAATTAAAAAATTGATCGAGCGCAGAATTAAAACATCAACTATAGGCTATAGCTCCAGCACGGAGAATGCTGATTTTGATCCCGATCATGTTCTTCAATATGTCTCTCCAGTAGATTTGAAGAGTTTTGGATTGATCCCTGAGCTCATAGGAAGATTTCCAGTATTGACTTACCTCAATCCGCTAGACCGCGAAACGCTTACGAGAATCTTAACCGAGCCACGGAACGCGTTGGTGAAGCAGTACGTGAAGCTTTTTGAAATGGATGATGTCAAGTTGACTTTTGATAAAGAAGCGCTGGACTTTATCGTTGAAAAAGCAATGGAATACAAACTCGGCGCTAGAGGTCTTCGCTCAATATGCGAGGCCATTATGACCGATTTGATGTACGAGATTCCAGGTTCTAGTGATATCAAGAGCTTCAAGATTACCGCTAAATACGCCAAAGAGAAATTTAGTAAATCGAAAATATCGCGTCTGAAGGCAGCATAGTTCCTTATAAATCAAACCCAATTAAACCATGAAAAAATCAGTTTTAGTATTGGCATTTGCCATCGCTACATTATTTTCTGCGGCACAAGATTTTCCAGCTCCAAGCCCTTTGGCGCGTGAGTTTCAAATGGTAGGTCTTACCGAAATGGAAGTAGAATACAGCCGACCAGGTGTAAAAGATCGCGTGATCTTCGGCGACCTCATAGCATTCGACAAGCTTTGGAGAACAGGTGCTAACAGCGCTTCTAAAATTACTTTTAGCAATGACGTTAGCTTTAATGGAACAGCAGTAGAGGCCGGTACATACGCCATCTTCACCATTCCTATGAAGGACAAGATTAAGGTAATGCTTAACTCAAATGCCGACCAAGGTGGAACGGGAAAATACGACGAGAGTCTAAATGTCGCTACTACAGAAGTTCCTTTCGTGAAATCTGCTCAAAAAGTAGAGCGCATGAGTTTCTCTTTCGAGAATGTGGAGGACAGCAAAGTTGACTTGGTATTCGCGTGGAGCAATATGATGTTCTCAGTTCCTGTAACTGTTGATACGGATGCACTTGTTGTTGCTAGCATGGATGCTAAAATGAAAGAGATCGATGGTCTTTTTGGTTTCTACGAAGACGCTGCTAGTTACTATTTGGCAAATGACAGAGACAAAGTAAAAGCTCTTGAGATGGCTAAGAAGTC
>JBLIDT010000033.1:0-27131 GCA_047632755.1 Cryomorphaceae bacterium | reverse complement strand
CGAGATGCGCGGCTTTCAGCTCACGGAAATTGTAGATCTCCCCGTTGAATACGAGACTCACCTCGCCCTCGTGCATGGGTTGATTCCCTTCGTCGCTCAAGTCGATGATAGAAAGCCGGCGGTGACCAAAAAAGAGACACCTCTTGCCGACCCATTCTTTGAAAGAATTGCCAAAATCTGGCCCTCGATGAAGCAATGCTTCGACTGATTCTTCTAATCGCAGCATTGATAAATCTCTACCTACGAAGCCGACTATTCCACACATGATTCGCTCAGTATGTTTTGGAAAACTTGACGCATTTGGCTGCTCATAGCCTTTGCAGTAAAATGGGTTGAGTGAAGTTGCTCCGATGCTTTACCCATCCTTTCTCGGAGGGCCTCATCACTAATCAGCTCGGCGATTTTCTCCGCCAATATTTTGGGTTCTGGGTTTTCTAGGAAGAAACCATTTTCACCATCGATGACATTTTGCCGAATGGCTCCACGATCGGTGCTGACAATCGGCAATCCTGCTGCCGAGGCTTCTACCAAACTCCACGGATGACCTTCGGGTGCCTTTGGAGCAAAAACGAAAATATCGGCATCGGCGAAAGCCTGCCATTTGGCTTCTCCAGAAATGCTGCCGTTCAAGAAGAAATTTGCGTAACGGTCTACCATCTTGCCACATTCGTTTTTGTAGGACTCATCGTCCCAACTGCCGTAGCCGTGAAACTCAAATCGCAACTTGTACTTTTCGTGCACGATAACCAGCGCTTCGAGTAGTTCTTTGACTCCTTTACCAGGAAGGTAATTGGCCAAATAGAGAATCCGCAATGACTTGGTTCTGCATTCAGGAAACTGATAATCGGCTCCATTGGAAACGACAAAAATCTTTTCAGAAGGAACCAAACCTTCGAAGAGATAGCGAAGGTTTTCGCCCAATACGATCACTCCGTGAACTTTGGCCAAAGCGCCTTTGACCATGTTTTTACGAATGGGATCAAGACCATCAAACCAGGTTCTAAACTCACTTCCGCGAAGCTGGATCAACACTCTGGCTCCTGCCTTCGCTGCCATTCTGATAAAGGGTACGTCCTTCAAAAATCCTGCGGTTGTTTGACCGATCGGCACCAAAACTAGTTCGGGCTTTACGGCTGTAAGACTTTCATCAAACTTGGAATAGAGGGTGCGAATGGTTTTGATCTTTTGCCATTTGAAGGTGCCCATATCTGCGACATCATTATTGATTCGGGTATCAAAATGGTGGAGATCAAAGTCGTCTTGCAGGTCGGAATCGAGAATGATTCGCGTCGCAATGGCGGGGCCCATGAGTGGTGGCGGAAGCTTGCCTAAGATCAGAATTCTTGGTTTTTCCATTGCATGCGCATGTTTTCGGGAAGGACCGTGTAGGCAAATACGGCCATGGTGAAATACATAAAAGGGGCGTAAAATGTGGGTGTAACGCTGATGCTATAAAACAATAGCGCCGCAAAAGTAGCGTAAAGCAGAAAGCGCTGGGCGGGGCCCAGTAAGATACTTCTTCTAAAAAACATGAAGAGCATTCGGATGTAAAGGATCAATCCCAAAATTCCCGTGGCGAAGAGCATTCGGATGAAGTCGTTGTGAGAACCGATTCCAATAAATTGGAAGACATAATCGAATTTGAGCGGATAACCGAAGAACTGAACAGGGACGCTTTCTGAAGAAAACTTCTCGAGCATCACTCGCCACCGCCCCACTCTTCCGTGGAGTAATCTATCGGTGTCTAGCTCTCCCGAGTAGACCGCCAAATCCGTCTCGATCAGGGGTGCGATCTTTTCATCTACTATGCTGCTACCGAAGTAAGAAATCCCAATTCCGACGATGATGATCATGACAAAACCCAAAGCGGGACTTCCTTTCCTGAAATTGAAAAGCAGGAACAAAGCAGTGATAATCAAAAAGACGGTGTAGGTAGCGGTATGGTGAATATTCAACAATCCGAGAATGCCGAAAAAAGCAACTACTCCCACTAGAATCACTCTTTTTTTTTGAGCTACGACATGGTTTCGCGCAAAGTAAAAATAGGTAGCTGCAGAGATAGCAAACGTGATGTACATCCCGTAACTCACTACGTCTCCAAAGCTTCCCTGAATTCTCTGCAGTCCGCGACTCTCCTCTATTCGAATTGGATTCACCAAAACCTCGAAGAGCAAGATGCCCACGATAAAAATCCCTGCGTAAAGGAAAGACTGAAGAATTCCGTGCAAGTCTCTGAGATCTCGAATGAGCAACCTCAGAAAAAAGAAAAGGTAGACGGGCAAGGAAAGTTTTAGCAGGAACTCTATAGAGAGGAGTGATAGTGGATCGTAAAGCAGCAGAAAAAAGCAGTTGAGCAAGACGATGATCGACCAGTGCATGAAGGCTTTGTCAACTTTGCCGAAAGGCGGAAAGCGGAACTTCACCAAAGCGGCTATGGCTAAAATCGGTGTGACCACCCCGACGAGGTAAGGCGGTGAAGCCAAGGGGCTCACATCCTTGAGAAAATATAGGCTATCGACTAAGGGACGGAGAACCACCAAAAGTGGAAACCACCTGAGTAACCAAGGCAATTCGCGCAGCCATTCTGTCCATTCTTTGAAGGTCATAATAGTCTACAAAGAAAGGAGAGAAGGCAACGAAGTCGCCCTGAATCTCGAGCTTTTTATCAACGAGTCGATAGAAGTTTCTAACGCTTAACCAAAAGGCTTTTAGCCTGTCTTTGCCAAGAAAATAGATTCGCATTTTTCTTTGCGCGTTCTTCTCGATTCGACAAACTTATCTTTTGGATATCGAGATAGGAAAACGCTGAAACAACTTGACCCTGATCGCTGTCGCGAATGAGATGAGAAAGGCTTTTTACTTCAGGCAAAATAGCTGGGAGGCCCGACCCCATGGCCTCAATAATGGAAATAGCGGGTGTGGTGAAAAGCGCCATATCGGCAGCATTGTACAACGCATTGATATCTGCCCTTTTTTGATGCGGCAAAAGAATGAAACGGTCTTCACCCAAATCTTTCTTGAGCCTTTCTTCGAGCTGTTTCGCGTATTCGTCCTCCGCGCCTCCGAGCAGCAACCACTTGGTATTCGAACTAGCTTTTTGAAAAGCTGGAATAGCTGACTCCAAGCTCTTCTCGGGCCGAATTCGGGTGGCGGTGATGACGATACGATCTGCTCCTGAAAAACCGAGTTCTGCCCTTTTGACATCACGCAAATTCTCATCGAAGTAAAACTCTTTGGGGTCGAAGCCCAAGCTGATGAATTCTTTTTGGTCTCGCAGTTTATCTGCCCATTTTCCGCCCAGCATTTTCCCCGCGGCTTCGAAGCTTTCGGGTGTATAGGCAACGAGCCGATCTGCCGTAGAAATGGCTTTTTGATACGTGCCTCTTTTGAAAATTTCGAAGAGTAACTTTGTTTTGCCTGAAGGCGAATCACCATAGCTCGCGGCATTATCTCCAAAGAGTGCGGTGGTATGAATTCCCAGACCCAAGGCGGGTTTTGGAAAATTCTTCCCCAATCCAATAATAATGATCTGATCGGGCTTGGAATTTAAAACAGCCTCTTTAACTCCTTTGGCAATTGCGACTTGGCCAAGGGTGAAAATAGGCTTGAGGCGTTTTACTTCAACACCCCGAGGGGGCTGTCCAAACTCTTGGTGTAGATTACTGACGTAAGGCGGAATAGCGTCGGTTGTGACCACGGTAACTTGATGGCCAATTTCGGCGAAAGCCCGCGCCAAGTGAACCTCGATGTAACCCATCGCGGGCAGAAAGTGACCGCAAACAATGGTGATGTTCATACCAAATCGACTTTGAAAATTTTGAGCCATCGGATCAATCCGTAGATTCTCCAAAACTCCGATTGAGCTGAATTGGAATGCACGGGATTATTGAGCAAATCCATCACAGAGTTTAAATCAAATACCTCATCGAGCTCAAGGTCTTTCCAGTTCTTTTTCAATTCAGGAAAGAGCTCATCTCGCCACTCTTTTTGAGGAACTACGAACCCGAGTTTATCGCGTCGCCAGGCCAAGTCTTTTAAACCACGCTTGTCCAAAGCTTCCCGGATAGGATTCTTTGTCCAACCATTATTCAAGAGATTTTCATGCGGTTGCGAAAGCGTCCATTCCACTAATCGATGATCGAGAAAAGGCACGCGACTTTCGATACTGAAGCGCATGGAATTGCGGTCTTCGTAATGAAGTAGCTCCATTAATCCAAAACCGACACTTCGCAAAGCCAGCTCGGTGAATTCGGAGGCTCCTCTTTCGGGAACGGAAAGCTCGGAAGCTCGACCACGGTATTTTTCGGCGATCAATTCATAGCCGAGACGCTTCTTTTTACGCGCCAAGAGTTTCAAGCCTTTCGGCAAATTGTAAAATAGCGAGCGCATCATGGCATGCTCCATTTTGGGATTGAAGTTTTGCTTCAGCGCCTTCATCTCTCGATTAAATCGACTAAGATTTCCCGACTTCAAAATGGAAAGCAAGTAAGCTCCCGCGAAGGGGTAGTATCCGCCAAAAACCTCGTCGGCACCCTGCCCATCGAGGAGAACAGTAATCCCATTTTTGCGAGCTGATTGCATTACAGCGTATTGAGCAAACACAGAAGCGGAACCAATGGGTCGTTCTTGAATTCGGATCATCTCATCGAATGCCTCGTAGAAGTCTCGCGATCCAGGACTGGTAAAATGTTGATTCAATTCGGGGCAAGCAGAAGTCAACCGTTTGGCGAAATCGGTTTCGTCAATGTCCGAATTGGGAAAAGAGCAGGTGAACGTTTTTTTCACAGAGGGACAAGCCGTGGCAACGATTAGACTAGAGTCCAAACCGCCGCTGAGGCAAGAGCCTACTTCCAAATCGGAAATCAGGTGCTCACGAATGCTATCTCCGAAACGATCTTCGAAGGTTCCTGAGGCATATTCGCTCTTGCGAATTTGCTTGCGGAGGTCGTAGTATTGGGTCTCAGTTTTCGTGAGGCTATCCAAATGGAAGCTTAAATAATGACCAGGCTTGACAGCTTCTATTCCTTTGAAAAAAGTCTCACAAGGATCATCCGTAGCTCCATAAACCAGCAACTGCAGAAGCTTGTCTCGCTCCCATTCAGGCTTCATTCCCGGAAGGGAAAGCAGCGGTTTCACTTCGCTCGAAAAAGCCAAACCGTCATTTTTTTCAGTGAAGTAAAGCGGCTTTATCCCAAACCGATCTCGAGAAAGCACCAGCTTGTTCTTTTCCAAATCGAGAATAGCCAATGCCCACATCCCGCGAAATTTCGAAAAGGCTTCTTCGCCGATTTTGGCATAAAGCTGAAGAATGACCTCGGTATCGGTGCCCGTTGTAGTGGACAGATTGTACTGTTCTCGCAGCTCCTGAAAATTGTAAATCTCCCCATTGAAGGTGAGGTAGATTTCTCGGTCTTGGTGCCGCATTGGCTGATGACCGTTAGGCGATAGATCGAGAATGGAGAGTCTTCTGTGCAAAAGAGCATTCGGGGCTTCTAGGGTTTCGGGAAGTTGTTCCAAACCTTTCGCCACAGTGTCATCTCCCGAATAGGGAATGGCTTGACCTTGATTGACCAAGAGGAAGCCTTCGTCATCGGGGCCGCGGTGGCGGAGCATAGCAGAAGCTTTGCGCAAAGCATGCCCATTTACTCCTCTATAATTCCATACACCGAAGATGCCACACATGGTGCAAGTATAAATGAAAAAGCAAGGTGGTTAGGACTTAGAGGTATGTCACTTATTTACAATCTATCCTCAATCCTGACTGGGCAACAAGTGATATGCCTCTTTCAACTTATTTGCAAAAGTAGATGTGCCGAAATTCTCCTTAATACTCGACCTAACTTCTTCGGGATAGAAGTCTTCAATCCTGTCGATCATTTCGCGCAATCCCTTTTCAATTTGTTCTGGCTCGATTTGAACTGAATTAATTGAGGCACTGTAATCAAGTGGGCCAGTTTTATTTGTTATCAATGCAGGCAGACCCGTCGCCATAGCCTCAGCAGCAACCAGTCCAAAGCTTTCAAACTCACTCGGAAAAACGAGAAAGGTGGACTCGTGAAAGAGCGTTAGCATGTCATCGCGGGTCAACTGCTTTCGCAGAAATTCGACTCGATCGTCTAGTTGGTTTTCTTCGATAAATGCTTCAATCACATCTCCTTCTAGACCATCTCCCGCTATGGTGAGTCTGTAATTGGGGTAATCGTTTTTGATTTGATTAAAGGCCTTCAGGGCTCTCAATCCTCCTTTGAAAGGATCGAGTCTGCCAACGAAAAGAATGCGTTTGGGCGCGATAAGAGGTTTATCACGAAGGGTGAAAAAGTCTGTATCAACAGGGTTTCCGAAGACAGCAGTTCGTTTAGGTTGGATACCACTTTCAAGAATTTCTTTTTCCAAATGGCGACTCACGGGCATCAACAAATCGGCTTTTTCCATGATTGACTTTACCCGCTTGAGAATGGCCGGTCGGCTTGAAATGGCCGACCAAGGCCCTGTATGTTCCGTAATGACGAATGGTACTTTCCAATAATCAGCGAGCTCTGCCACCCACTTTCCTCGCTGCGCCGTTCCGTGAAGGTGAATGAGATCGGGCTTGGAAAGTTTCCTAGCGAACCTAAGGCTCTGCCTTTCCCAATAAGTGTATGCAGCTATGTTGAAAGGGAACTTCCATTTTTTCACAAATAAATGCAGATCAAATGAACGAGCACCTTCCACTTCTTCGTATTGGCCGCGGTACCAAGGATTGGAATTGAAAACCGTGACCTCGGCAAAACCTTGCATGACTTTGATGTAATCCTTCATAAAAATCCCGGCTACGGGATTCTCGTCGGTCGGAAAGTTTTCGGGGATGAGGAGGATTTTCACTTAATACTTTAGGATATCGCCGAGCGTTCGATGAACCTTTTCGACTTCGTTTATTGAGATGAAACCGATCTTATCTTTTAATCGAGCTTTGGCCACTGTTCTTATCTGCCAAGTCAAGACTTCGGAAGTTTCAGGCAAACCATTTTCATCGGAGACCTCTAAAATCAAATTCCCATGATACCGCTTCAATTTGGAAGTTAAGGGACAAATGATTGCGATGTCCGTATTCTCGTTCAATAAATTTCCGCTAATGATGAGTACTGGTCGCCTTCCTTCTTGTTCTCGCCCTTTTACGGGGTCGAGCTCAGCCCACCAAAGTTCACCCTGCCTCACTTTCCAGCTTTTGGTAATAATCCGTCATTCCTTCTTCAGCAAGCGCGATTACATCTACATCGTCTTTCATCTGCTTGAACGATTTTAGGTAGGCCGCCTTATCCAGATGCTCCATATAAACACGCACAGCTCTTTCTATTAGCTGATTTTTTGGTATCCCATATTCTGCCGCTTTATCGGCAAGAGCATTGAAAAGATCATCGGGCAGTGAACTGGTGTAAGTTTTCATATTTATGAATCGTATTTACGATATAAAAATATGAAATGGATTTATAAATTCCTAATTCTTCCGAAACAAATAAGTCACATCGCTTCCAGATTTCTGGTTGCGAGGAAGTGCCGCATTGCCAAAATAGTCGTTGGTGAGTTTGTATTTTAGATCATTGCTAAAAAGCCTGGAAAGGCCTAGAAATGACTGATTGTAGCGAAAGCTCTGTTGCAAATGGAAGCCATTTCCAGTGACTTTTTGCAAGAGATCTTTTTCGGAAACCTTGTTCAGCTTGTACCTGTCTTTTCCTATCATTCGGCGCAAGCCGAGATACGAATGGATGAGTTTGGCAAACCAATGATCGCTGTCGGTATTTTGAAGAATGAGGGTTCCACCAGGCTTAATCAAATTCATCGATTCCTCCAAGAAACGCATCGAATCTGCGATATGCGCCAGGATACCGATGTTCATGACAAGGTCGAATTGCTGACTCCCGAAGTCGTGGGCATAAAAATCGCCGTTAATGAAAGTCGCCTTTTCCTTTTCATCCTCGGGAATTCGTGACTTAGAGGTGGCGATCATGTTTTCGGAAAAATCGATCATGGTGATGTGTCCGAAATTCTCTAGAAAAGGCGCAGAGATATCACCCGTTCCGCAAGGCATGTCCAATACCTTTTGGAAATGCTCATCACCGATAAAATGCGCCACCGTCTCGGCACGAATACGCAAGTTGTAGTTGTAAGTGAGGTACACGTCAGTGCGCTCAAAAAAGGCTTTTACTTCATCGGTTTTCATCGGCGATCGCTAATATGATTCAGCGGCGAACCCGCAAAAATACCATAAGAATGCAGTTTATCGCTTTTGCGAACCAAAGATTGAGAACCAATCACGGTGCCATCTGGAATAGATACTCCCATGAGGACAATTGTCTGAGCACCAAGAAGGACGTCATCGCCAATAGATATGGGCGCGCACTCATCTCCTTGATCAATAATACTTTGATCGCGAGCAGTTTTGTGAAAGCTTCCGCGAATGCTCACATGCTCAGCAATGGCGACGGCTTTACCAATAGAAATCTTATCGATGGACGAATAACGGCTGTAGTCTCCTAAGGTGCAGCGATCACCAATTTCCAGTGAACCCGTTCGGGTAATTTCAAAAATCACTCCCTTGCCGATAGATACCTTCTCACCAATTTGAATATTTCCTTTTGGAATATCTTTAAAGGTTGGCATCCTGAGACACTTCAGTCCCGAGCCCACTTTACAACCCAATAGACTGAGGTAAAGCCTCATGATCGCGCCATTCAGTCGGCACCTGATAGCTAAAGTGTATTCAAAGAGTCGATTCAATTCCAGCGTTTTTTAATCTGATGGCGGTAAATATCGCGAAGGATAGGCCATTCGGCCAATTTTGAAACCACAATGTTTCTCTTTCTCTTTTTTAGGCAAAGCTCATGGAGTTTCTCCATCTCATCGTGGTGACCAGTCGCCAGTTCTTTCTGAATGATAGTGGCTTCGCGATAAGTCTCGCAGGAAAAATTACTTACCCCACCAGTACTGAAACGCGCCAAGGGTTTATCGAGGTATCGAAAATCTGATTTTTCCATATACGCCCGTAAGAGCCAATGGTAATCAGCCGCTTGTCTGAAGCGGAGATCGTAAGCCCCAAACTTTTCAAAGAGTTCTCTTTTGACGAAAGTAGCTGGATGAAACACCCCCATGGTTTTGGGCATCAATTCCAAATTGGGTCTTTCGACACGCGTCAAAACTTCCTTTCCCAGAGTTCTTTCCTTTTGGAGATTACCATAGATAATGGAAGCATCAGCCTTTTTGGCGAAAGCCTGCACCAACTTGATCGTTTCAGGGAAATAGGCATCGTCGCTATTGAGAAATGCAATATACTTCCCCGTAGATTTTTCGATACCCTTGTTCATGGCATCGTAAATCCCCGAGTCTTTCTCAGAGACGAAAGTCGCGACCAAATCACCGAGAGACTGAATGATGGCTTGCGTTCCATCGGTGCTTTCGCCGTCGATTACAACCGATTCAAAATCTTTTGAAGTTTGTTTCTTTAATGAGTCGAGCGTGCGACCAATAGTCTTGGCAGAATTATAGCTCACCGTTATGACAGAAAGAAAGGGACGCTCAGTCATGATTAAGTTTAGTGATTAATTTCTCTGTGAGCTTGCTCCACGAAAAAGATTTTCGACCATGCTCACTGGCCTTTTCTGCAAAATCAGTTTCCGAAGATTTAGCGGCTGCCTCCTCGATGGCATTGGCCAATGAATCAGCTTTGTTGTCTTCAAAAAAGCAACCGTATTCACCTTCTTCGCAGATGTCGCAGTAGGCATACATTCCATGATGACCTACGAGACAAGCGCCAAAGTAAAGCGCTTCCACAAAAGAAATCCCGAAGGACTCAAACCGAGATGGGAGGAAAAAAACCGAAGCCTTTGAATAAAGGTCGTAGAGTTTCTTGCGATCGGAAATACCTCCAGTAAAAGTTATCCGATCACGCCACTGAGGGTGCAACATGAAAAATTCATCGATCTTGACCTGAAAGTCTGGACCAATTGGGCCGACAATTGCGAGTTTCCATTCAGGCAAGTTTATCTGTGGCAAAGCCGCAAGCAACAATTCATAGTTCTTGTCAGAGCTTCCCAATCGGCCAACGGATAGAATTATTTTTTCCTTGGCTGGCTTCTCGACGAAATGTTTATCCAAAAAAATGTCGTTGCAGCCATTGGGCAAATATTCCAACTTTTGCAAAAGTTCAGGATATGTTTTAGTAGCCAATTCCAATCCTTTTCGATTCTCTATCGTCGCTAGGTCGAGGTGACGCAGGAAGTCTTTTTCCGTTCGCTTCAGCAGCGCATTCTTGATGGGATTTTTGGCATATTGCTTTCGCGAAAAAAGACGATCATTGTAGGCATCCATTTTCAAATAGAGCTTACCCTTTGGATTCAACCGTTTGTAATAAGCGCCATAAAAAATGCTGTCGCGACTCAGGTGGAAAAGATGAAGAACATGGGTTTCAGACGCATTGGCCTTGAGCCAATCCATAAAAGCCCGATCCAAAAAAAAGAGCTTCCCCTTTTCTTCGAGCAATTCCAGCTGCAGACCAACTGCCTCTTCTGGAGATTCTACAGGCTGATCTGCATGACCAAGAAGAGTCGCCTCATAGCCATTAAGGCCGGCGTAAAAAGGAATTAGACCCACATCTTTGGTCAGGTGAATCCGTTCGAATTTGGGGAAATAAGTGACCCAACGCATCAATACTCGATGAGAAATTTATTGATACCAAGCGAACGGCTGATGGATCGTTCGACGGAGCGCAATTTCATCTTGTACGGATTGCGTGACATACTATTTCCGTGACTCCCCGACACCCCTTCATATTGAGCATTTTCGGGGAGGAGCTTTACCGAATTGGACAAGTCACTTTTGTGAATCATATCGTAAATGACGTGCTCAATAAAACGTCCTTCGGCATCATTGGCTTCGGCATATTTACCGAAAAGGTGATCTCGGTAAAGCTGAGTTTCAATGCCAAAAAATCCCGTGATGGCCACTTTCATTTTTTGGTGAAGATCCACATGAAAAGGAGCTTTCATCTTCGCGATAAGCGGAGCAACATTTCTAACCAAATATCGGCCGGTGACCTTCACGAAAAATTCGCCGCAGAGACCGCTCTTGATTATATGGTCAAGCGTATAAAATTCTTGAAATCCCTTGCCTTTGGAAAGATCAGGATGGGGCTGGATCGATACCCAACTGAAACGATCATTATCAAGCAATGGACGGAAAGTCAGTGAATCCTTCGGCTTGAATCCTGAATTCTCAGCAAAAACAATGGGATGCTTAGTCTTTTCCAAATAGAACGCAATGCACTTGCGGTAGTCTTCGATTCGCTGTTCGACATCGGCACGAGCCACGAAGTCAACATTTGGCTCGATCGTTCCCGTAAGAATAATGGTCACATCCCGCATGGCTCAAAGATACATTTCTAACCAAGGGAAATGCTTAGTTTTGAGTGTGAATCGAAGGCTCTTGCATATTGGTATGCCGCGTACGGCAAGTACGTTTTTTCAGAATGAAGTTTTTCCCAATTTGGGAGATTTCAAACACCTTGGGGTGAACGAAACCCATCACAGCGAGCCCTTTCAGCGATTGATGTATCAAGACGAGAGTCGCTATAATGGAAGCGCCATTGGCGAAAGCCTGAGCACATCCATCAAAGAAAATCTGATTATTTCCAACGAACTTTTTGTAGGCCAGTCCCTTTTTATGGCATCGACCAATCGAACGAGGAATGCACAAAGGCTGAAGCAGCTCTACCCCGATGCGGAAGTTATTTTATTTTTCAGAAATCAGGCTGACCTACTTGAATCGCTGTACTCTATCGGAGTGTATTCCGGTCATAATGCAAAGCCGGAAGAGTACATTCGTTTTGACAACGAACCATCGGAAACGAATAACCCATTGTATCCGACCTTTACTTCAGTCGAGCAGACGGAGCAATACTTTTATTCCACTCTTTTGAAGGTTTATCAAGGTCTATTTGAAAAGGTACACGTCTTTCTTTATGAGGATTTCACAGCGAATCCAGTAGCATTTATTGAGCAATTTTGCGATAGGCTCGATGTAACCTTGACCGTCAATATTGATTTTGACAAACGCACCAATAGCAGTCTCAGCGCCCGTCAGCTCGAGTATCTGAGAAAGACCAATAGCCTTAAAGAGTTTTTCGAAAGGTCTGGTGCGGGAAAAAGAATCTTCAGGAAAAACATTCAAGCCATTGAGCATCGATTGGGAGGCAAATCGAAGTTTCAATTTGCTCCTGCTCTTCGCAAAAAGATCAAAGATCATTTCCGAGAGGACAACACCTCACTAATAGATGCTATTCCGCAGGTATGCGATTCTGAGAATTTCAAGAAATATTACACCAATCAGATTTAGCGGTTCCAGACTCCCTTTGCCCGTTTTTGCAGTATGAGAAGCGTTTGATAGGGTTGGAAAAACAATCTGAATGACGCGCCAATTGCGCTAGCTAAAATGACTCCTGCACTCCCGAGCATTGAATATTGCGCCAGCCAAATGGAGAGTGGAATATTTATAATTATCACGAATACGGCATGAAATAGGGAGACCTTCAGCTTTCCGACACCGCTCAAGAAAGTGCCGAAAATGCTGAGAAGAGCTGAAAGTATAACCCACGCGCCCATGGCCCAATTGAGGGCAGAAGGAATTTCAATGGTATCTCCAATCCAAAAATGGTAGACGTAAGGGGCCATGAAAATCAATAGCACAACTCCTATCGCCATCGCCAGCCAGAGGAGGAGCAACCTTTTTAGCATTTTTTTGATCCAGTGAAAATCTTCTTTGACAAACGCATCGGTAAAGGCTGACCAAAATGGAGTCGTCACCAAGCTAAAAAATACCATAGCCAGATTGAAATACCGATAAGAAATATTGTAAGCGGGCACCTCTTCGGGGCCCAGCACTTTTGTGATGATCAAGTTGTCAGTCATGAAAACAACAAGCGCGGCACCTTGAAGAAGAAAGAAAGTAGCACCCAGACCTAAAAGTGAGTTGGAGTATTTCAAGTCAACATGCGAAAAGGAAGGGCGTAGCTCTCTGTAACGGTCAGAAAAAAGGTGAACAGACGCCACTATCGGGATAAACAGATTGATTCCCGCGATAGCCCAAGCCAAATTTTCAAGCGAGCCCCTTCCATATTGGCTCAGTAAAAATACGGCTGTCAACTGAAGCACATTGACCATTGTGTTCATCAAGTTGGACAAGGCTGGTCGCTGGTCGGCGGTTACGACCATTTTTATTAGTTGCGCTACAAATTGGGGAATGAAAAGACAAAAAAGGATGATGACCATTCCATTCACATCACTCGCCAAGTCGGCAGGAGCCTCGAAGACATTGGCCCAAGTAAAAAAGAAATTGGCTCCAAAAAACAGGATGAACATACCCACGGCAATAACTGAAACCAATGCATAGGTTGTACTGACGTATATCCTTCCAAGCTGATAATTCTTTTGGGCGAGGGCTTCTGCCAGTTTGTTTCTCAAACCGTTCCCGATACCCAAATCGAAGAAATTGAACCATTGGAGCACAGCGCTTACCGTAAGCCAAATACCAAAAGCGAGTTCGGTAAGTAAACTAAGGTAGAGCGGAACGATGATGAAACTGATCAGAGCATTCACCCCTTTGAGTCCGACCGACCAAAGAATATTTTTGAGGATTTTCTTACCTCTTTGATCAGAGGTAGACTTTATTCGAGCAATAAGCCCTTTAAGCATTGCGTCGGAATGGATTCCATTTTGGCTTTGAGCCTTTCACTTCTTTCTCGTCGAAGTAATTGCCGTAATCGGTTTGGTAGCCGTAACCGTAGCCATAACCGTATGCACCTCCGTAAGCGTATGATTTATTCTTGCGTTGAACGGCATTGAATACTATAGCGGGATGCTTTAACCTGCCTTTCTCAAACATTTCATTGGCTTGAGACAAATGTGCTTTTCGCGTCACCCCTTCGCGCACTACAAATACTGTTGCATGTGCATATTCGCTGATTTGCAATCCGTCTGAAACAAGTCCAACGGGAGGAGTGTCGATTACAATTTTGTCGAATCGCTCACTCAGCTCTTTGATCAGTTGAGGCATGCGGTCAGAAATAATAAGCTCTGATGGATTGGGCGGCGGCGGGCCAGATGGAGCGATAAACAGATTTTCAGAATAACCCGACGGAACCAATATTTCGTCAATAGCCGCATTTCCACTCAAGTAATTGCTGCAGCCAATTTTGTTTTCTATCCCAAAATCTTCTACGATTCGAGGCTTGCGAAGGTCGAGCCCGATGAGAACTACCTTAGAACCCGTCGAAGCCATAATGGAGGCAAGGTTCATTGCCGTGAAGGTTTTGCCTTCTGTTCCTATGGAAGAAGTAACCATAATCACATCCGCGCCCTCTTCTGAGTGGAAGAAATTAAGATTGGTTCGAATACTTCTGTACTCTTCTGATATGCTTGAGCGTGGTTTTTCCAGCGCTACTAGTGCGGATTTATGTCGGTTAAAACGCACCACTCCAATTATCGGGATGGATGTCAATCGCTTTAATCCAGAGAGATCGGTGATTTTGTCATTCAGGTTTTCGACCAATAATATAATGACAACAGGAATCATGATTCCCAATAGAATGGCAATGGAATAAGCCCGTTGAGGAACTGGTGAGATCGGCCCTGGAATCACACGAGCGGCATCAACTAGGCGAGTATCGCTATCTGCAGCTGCTAGCGAGATGGATAGTTCTGCTCTTTTTTGTAAAAGGAAAAGGTACAGACTCTCTTGAATTCTGAATCGTCGTTCTATCTCCAGGAGCTCTCTCTCGGTAGTTGGTATTCGTTGAATCCTCTTCGCAAAAGTCTTCAGCGATGCTTCTATCTCGTCTTGCTGACGTTCTAAGCCTTTTTCAATGTTTCGAATATTCTCCAACAAGGAGGAACGGGTCAATTCAATCTCGGCATTGATTGGAAGTAAATTGGGATCATTCACCGTACTTCGATTAATGACAATTTCTCGCTGACTTTGAAGCTCACTCAGTTTATTGATAAGCTTCACGAGCAATGGATCATTAATATCCAACGCAGAGGGAGCCAGATCTCGCACATCCACATTCTCTGTAATGTATCGGCGTAACTGCTGAATCAAGCCGATTTTGGTCGTATTGATCGCACTCTTTGCATCCAAATCTTTGATGCTCCCCAGAACGATCTGCGACTCGGATTCTAAATCAATAATTCCCTTCTCAGCTTTGTAGTTCTCTCGACTAATCTCGATACTCTCCAAGTCTTCGGTAATGTCTTCCAATTGTAGATCGAGAAAATCGGCGGTTTTTGAAGCGGCCTTGTTCTTTAGGTCAACGTCATTTTGTAGGTAAACCCTGATTAAAGCATTCAAGAAATCCAATGCCTTCTGCGGCACCTCATCTTCGAGATACAGCTGCAGAATAGTGCTTTGAGAACGGACCAAAGCTACCGACAGCTTGGACAAATATTTGTTTTGGTTGGCTGTGATTGTATTAAACCTTATTCGATAAAGACGCTTGTCAAACTCTGGTTTTTCAAGGTCCTGAGTCGGAAAATTCTCTCTTTTAAAAAGTGTGATGGTTCCCATTCCAAAATCGAATGACTCGCCAAATTTCCCTTCGATTACAATCTCTTCATCTGCCTGAGCATATGAAAAAAGAAAATCTGACTCACTAGATACCTTGACTTGGAAAGATCTTCCGTAGGCGGAGTATTCCAACCCCGTAATATCCGCTCTGAATGGACTGTCCATATAGGCTTCTGAAACTTTTACATCACCTACTAAATAATAGGATACGTCAAACTCCAGCTCATTGAGGGTCTTCGCCAAAAGGCTATGAGAACGGAGTATTTCAATCTCATTTTCAATATTCTTGGCAGGCGTTTCAACGTCCAGTTGACGAAGGAATTGGTCCTTGCCTACGTTCTCGTCCTTGACCATCAACTTGGCCGTAACGGCGTATACTGGATTCTTGTACCAATTGTAATAGCGAGCAATGACTAAGGCCAAAATCAGACACAGAGGAAACCATAACCAATACTTGAGGTACCTGAAAAAGAAAGATTTCAAATCGAAATCATTCTCTACTCTTTCGGGCTTATTCAAATTATCTACCGCCATACTTATGGATTCAAGCTAATAATGACCACTATAAATGTAAGGGAGCTAATTACCAGGGGTAAAATCCGGTAAATGTTGTCATCTTTTGAGGTAAGACCTTTTGTAGGCTGAACATAAATGACATCGTTGTTCTGAAGGTAGAAGTGCTCACTTTCCAAAACGCTCGAATCATTTAAATTGAGTCGATGAAAACTCTTCTCTACCCCGTTGTCACGAATGAGAAGCACATTCTCCCTTACACCAAATACGGTTAAGTCACCAGCATAACCAAGGGCTTCCAGGACTGAAGCCTCGCCAGCAGGGATCTTATAAACTCCAGGGGTATTGACTTCGCCCAGCACTGTTATTTTAAAGTCAGCTATACGAAGGTTGACACTTGGTTTTTGGACATATTCCAAGAGAGCCGTTTCAATAGTCGATCTCGCTTCCTCTTTTGATAAGCCAGCTATCTTTACCTTTCCCAGAAGGGGAAGATGGATAAACCCACTCTCGTCGATTTGATAAAGGTTTCCACCAAATCCTTCGTCAGATGAACTTTGATCTGTCTGAAAATAAGCGTTCGTTTCTAGACTAATGCTGGATATCTGCACCTCCACCAAATCACCTTTTTTAAGAACGGCTGAAGGTGCATTGGGAATATTTAGCTTCCCTGTCTCCAGTTCTTGCAAATCATTGAAATAGGTCACTTGCTCGTGCGACACGCAAGAGGGCAAAAGAAAGAAAGATAGTAAGTAGAATAGGTTTTTCATTGCTTGGTAATTACGACCTCGACGCGCATATTTTTCTCAAACTCATCAAAGGTCTTTGCGTCGGGGATTCGTTTTTGCTTGTCACCATAACCCTCTGCTCTCAATCTTTTCTTAGAAATGTCCTTCCCGATTAGGTACTCCGTTACGGCCTCTGCTCTTCGCTCGCTCAATTTTAACGCCGTACCATTGAAATTCCACTCCTTGCCTTGTCCTTTAAAATTTGGATCTGGCTGAATGTCCTCGGTATTGTTTGCTGTGTGTCCTTGAATCTCAACTTCAACGGTAGCATTCATATTTAAAAAGTCTACCACTTGATCAAGCTCTCTGGTAGCGCCAGGTTTGAATGCGAAGGTATTGTTGTAGAAAAAGACTTTATTTAAAATCAAACGGTCTCCCACGGAAATAAATTCATCGTCTTCACTTTCCACCTCAATTGTTCCGAGGGCAGAAAAGCCAACTTTGGGTTCGAGAACTGAATCAGCCTCAACTACCACCCCATTGTTAAGAGTGAGCAGTAAATCAACATCTTCTTGCTCTTGCTTTTTGGTCGAGAAATCTGGCTGTTGAAGTTGTGTGAAATCATAACAAGGTCGGTGAACGGCATGAAATGAAAAACGGTCTCCACCCGACTCAATGTAAAGATAATGCCCACAATCTTCGGTACTCAAGCTTAATATTGAGACATAGAAAGTATCGCCTTTGCTAGCCTCGATCGTATTTTTGTAGAGGATCTCACCTTCCTTACCAAATATAGGAAAGCGTTCCGCGCTTCGGGGTTGAAGGTTTTCATTGACTAGCTTATCGCAAAAGTCCTGTCCACTGTACTTAAAAAGAATTGCTCTATATCGATCCTTCTTATTTGTGGGACTCACCGAAAAGTCAATTGTAAGGTCTTCGGTGGCAATGAATTTATACCAAAATGTGTAGCGATCTTCGTAGAGGTAGTAAAGCGCGTTGACAGTAGATTCATTCATTAAAATCTCACTCTTGGAGAAGTCATTCTGCACAAGAGGAAACAAAACCTCTTGTGCATTTAAACAAGACATCGGTTTATCTTCCTCTTCCTGCGAATACAGATGTGAGGAGATTAGCACTAACAGAAATAAGATAAACAGTCTTTTTTGATGCATATAAGGGAGAAGCCAAAGACAAACAAAGATAGATGACCACCATAGGTAGAGCACCTTTTACCTCATGTCATTTTCCACATTGGATTGAAGAAAGATAATTTGCGTAAACCCTCAGGACATAAAGGATCACGGTACATTTGCTCAGTGACCTTACTTAACCCTTGTGGAAAACTTATGCCTTTATACAAAACGATTCTCTCGATACTTCTTCTTACTGTCGGCATGATAAATGCCAGTCAAGGTCAGCTAGTAAAAGACCTTTTGGAAAATGATGAAGGATATTACAATTATGTTTCGAATCCAGGGTTTGAAGAAACCACAAGAGAATACTGCAGGTGGAATCAGAACGGCAGAAATTACATGGAGAATATCAATGCATGGGATTCTCCCACTGAAACCACGCCTGACCTTTTCAGTTTGCGGGTAAAAAGCACATGCTGGGCTAATCCAAGAAAGCATAGCAGAGGAAAACAAGGTCCACGGAACGGTGATAACATGACTGGTATTAAGACTTATGGAAAAGGCGCTACCGAGACATTCTGGCATGAGTACCTCAGTGTAGAACTGGATTCCGTATTGGTTCCTGGGGTGCGCTACTACGCAGAGTTTTACACCAGCAAAGCTGCGAATTCAAAGCTCGCTTCAAACAACCTAGGCATTTACTTCAGCGACACAGCTGTGGTAACCAGAGACAGAATGCCCTTGTTTTTCACGCCTCAGATCAATTCTGAAAAAGTAATCAAATCAAGGTGGAATGCGTGGCAAAAAGTTTCAGGTGTGTTTGAAGTAGATGAAGAAAAACATTACCTCATCATCGGCAACTTTTACCATGATAATCGAACAGAAATCCAAGAATTTGAAGAAGGTGAGGGTGGAGCCTATTATTACCTCGACGATTTCAAAGTAAGGCGGGCACTACCTGGGGAAGAGTTAACTCCAAAACCAAAAAGAAGTATTCCGCCTCAACCGAAATTGGTGTTGCAGAAGGCTGTGTTCGTTTCTACGAAGAGTATCAAATTGGACAGTATTGCCTATAAGGTTGGTGATAGAATAACTCTAGAAAATATTTTCTTTGAATTCGACAAGGCAGAAATCCTTCCAGAATCAAAAGCAGAATTGGACAAACTCGCAGATATTTTAACTGACTACCCTTTTCTCAAGATAGAAATAGGGGGGCATACCGATAACGTTGGAAGCCTAGATTACAACGTAACACTTAGCAAACAAAGAGCAAAAAGTGTAGTAGACTTTCTGATTGGTGAGGACGTGAATGAGGTGAGGCTTTATTACAATGGCTATGGATCACAGAAGCCCCTTACTTCAAACGCCACCGACGAAGGACGCGCAAGGAACCGAAGGGTAGAATTTGTAATTATTGGAAACTAAACGAATACAAGTAATTCGTCTCTGACCACTTTCTCTTAGTAAGAATTCGCTCGTATTGAATCTTTTCAAAATCTGCAATTTCCAAAATGCGATGAATATCACAGCTTTTAGCCAAAGCCATGGTTAGGATCCCATTTGGTAAGAGATGATTTTTCAACTTACCGAAAAGAGAAATGTAGTATTCATAATCTTCTCCGCAGCAAAATGCGAAATCGTCTTCACTTTCGGGGTAAGATGGATTAAAAGGAGGATTCACGAAAATGTGATCAAATTGATAATCGTCGCCTATCTGATCGAATATATCACTTTGAATTACTTCAACTTCAAGATCATTTCTAAAAGCGTTTTTTTCTGCATTGTGGCAGGCGATCTGTGTGATATCACTGGCAAAACTGTGCGCACCCAATTGAGCAGCTCTGCATGCCAATGCACCTGCTCCGCAGCCCATTTCTAAGATTCGACTGCCTGATAAGGAAAGGCTTTCCACTTGTTCCAGAAGCATTACAGACGTCACAAACCACCCTGGGTGAAATATCCCAGGCATTACCTGCAGGTTCATTCCATAGTATTCCCAGGACCTAGTAGAAGCTGAGTAAAGTTTATAGACTGGGTGAGTCAGGGATTCTAAAACAACTCGTATGGGCTTTTTCTTCGTCATATTCGCTACTCCTTTTGCTTTGCAGTTTCCATAAATAAAGTTGCCAAAAGCCCTTTTTGTTTATACCTGTTTAAAATTAATAAGGTTTCTACCCCTTATAAATTCCGTAATTTCGCAGCCCAATGGGAATGATTTCTGAAGACTCTTTAACAATCGCAGTAGACTTCGACGGGACAGTCGTTGAACACAAGTATCCCGAAATCGGGGAAGAAATGCTTTTTGCGTTTGATACGTTAAGAGCTTTGCAAAAAAAAGGACACAAGCTGATCCTTTGGACTTATAGAGGAGGGAGATATTTGGACGAGGCAGTGCACTATTGCCAAAGTCATGGGATAACTTTTTACGCCGTTAATAAGAGTTACCCAGAGGAAATCTTAGAGGAAGGTATCAGCAGAAAGATCAACGCAGATATCTTTATTGATGACCGAAACATTGGCGGTTTTCCTGGCTGGGGAGATGTTTATCAAATGCTACACCCCAATGATGGAGAGCTTTATCATCAATTAAAAAACCCCGAAGCTCACTATAACCTCAAACAAAATAAAAGCGGTTTTAAATCCCTAATCAAGTCATGGTTCACTTAAAAAACGCCGAAGAAATTGAATTGATGCGAGCAAGTGCTCAAATCGTGTCACGCACGCTGGGGCTAATGGCTGAAAAAATTGGCCCTGGAGTTACGCCACTTGAATTAGACAAAATCGCGCACGAATACATTGCAGACCAAGGAGCGGTTCCCGGGTTTTTGGGATTTGGTGGCTTTCCAAATACACTTTGCATCTCAGTTAATGAAGCGGTAGTGCATGGAATCCCCAACGAGCGAGCATTTCAAGAAGGCGATATCGTCTCGATTGATTGCGGAGCAATTAAAAATAACTTCTACGGAGATCACGCCTACACTTTCGCCATAGGGAAGGTGAGTGAAAAAATCGAGCAATTATTGCGAGTAACAAAAGAATCTCTCTACCTCGGAATTGATCAAATGCGGACAGGTAAGCGAATCGGAGACATCGGATTCGCCATCCAAAACCATGCAGAACAAAACGGTTACGGTGTGGTCAGAGAGCTAGTGGGACATGGTTTAGGCAAGACGATGCATGAAGATCCTCAAGTGCCAAACTATGGTAGACGAGGCAAGGGAAAACGAATTGCAGACGGAATGGTCTTGGCGGTAGAGCCCATGATCAACCTTGGAACAAAGGACGTAATGATGCTGGACGACGATTGGACGATTGTTTCTGCCGATAAGAAATATTCAGCTCATTTCGAACACGATATTGCGGTGGTAAATGGTGCTCCAGATATTCTATCCACATTCGATTTCGTAGAAGAGGCTCTCGAAAAGCGCGGCTTGAATGCAATGAAAATGAACCTGAATACTGTTATGGCTTTAGTGTAAGTTCTTCTGTCTTATTTCGAACCAAGTCGAAATGCTTTACTTCTTTCTTGACGTTTGATGTAAAGACTTGGCTTATTGAAACGGTGCAAACCATATTGTGGCGATTCATAACCATATCATTCTCGGGATCGCCGTCACCTCCATTTAAGTGGAAGCTCCAAATCTCATTGCGATTAGGAGAGCCTGCACTGAATAAGTCACCAAACCATTTTTGACGTTTCGCCCTTGCTTCAGCGCTGTAGAGCACAGCGCTCGCTACGATTAAAGGTTTTGTTAGATCATGGGTTTGAAAATTCACAACCGAATCATCCCACCTCAACTCTTCAATATTCTTTCCAAATCTAAGGAGAGTAAAAGGCTCCACACCCTCCAAATCATCCCTTTCAAACTCATTGAGAGACTGTAAATTCAAACTATCCAACACAACGATACCCCTGCTTTTTCGGTACCTCAATTCTCTTTTGTGGGGAAGAAAAGCTCCGTTCAATAACACGGTGGTAAAATCTTTTCCAATAGCCAGGTTTGTTCCTCCATGCAGGGGTTCTTTTGCGATTAAAAATTCGCTGCGATCGCTGCTAGAATGGAGTGAGAGTCCATCGGCATTTCGAATAGGCGATTCATCGCGA
Organism: Cryomorphaceae bacterium; assembly: GCA_047632755.1. Lineage (GTDB taxonomy): Bacteria > Bacteroidota > Bacteroidia > Flavobacteriales_D > Cryomorphaceae > JAKVAV01. The sequence continues at coordinate 5,064 of JBLIDT010000033.1, read as the reverse complement.
CTTGCAGTTACAATACCGCCGCCAGCTTTGGGTAAGTATGTCACCGTGCACATAGCTAAAACCCCATTTTAGTTCTCTTCATATCATATTCTTAATCCGAAATTTCGCTTTTTGAAATAGCTACATTCAACTCTGCTAAAGGCTTGTACCGCTCGAAAGTGTCTTTTTCAATTTTGAAAAAAATTTCGTTTTCATCAATTAGCATATAATCTGTTTCCGTAGGAATAGTTGGGATAAAAAATACTCTAAACCAACTACGGCGAACAACGAGCCAAGCAATTGCTGGCTCTAAAGGAGTATTGAAGTCAGTCTAAGAGAGAGGTCCTATTTCGCGGAGGGTCTGATGACCCCAGTCGAAAATTAAAATCATAGATAAAGGCTTAAGCTAAATCTACACAAACGGTGTGAGAAAAAATGTTGTACTGCTCATCCAACGGCGCTATCTCACAAGGACTAGAGTTCTTAGATCTCATTATCATGGTAATGATTCCCAGTCCAGCTCCACCTTTGCTGCTTCTTACTCCGTTCATCATCACTTCCATGTACTTTTTCTTAAGGGAAGGGGGATCCATTGCATTAATAGAGTCAAAGCGCGATTTCAAATCAGGGACTTTCCTTTTATCAATGATGTTAGAAAAGCGAGCACATAATTTACCTTTTTGCAGGAGCACCGTTACCATACTATGGACGTGTTCATTCTCGTCAATTTCACTGTGAAGACGGATGTTCTGAATTGCTTCGATGAATACAGTGAAAAATCGCTTCCTAGCAGTTTTTTTCTCAATTTTCTCGTCGAGAAGCTTTTCCATTCGAGAGGTCAAGGCGCTGGCAAAACCAAAGTTGACATCACCAGAGTAATGTATAATTACCTCGATATCATCACTTGCGCTTAGGTTTTTATAAGAAGATTCCGCCACGGAGTAAAAATGTTCCAAAGCATCTCTTGAAAGGTTCATTAAAAAGATTTTGGCTCGACCAATATAAAGATTATAAAGCTTTGTGGCTGCTAATCATGTAACAATGATTTAGATCATTTTAGAATTTAGCACATGGCATAATTCTTCGCTTGTTCTTTTTCTTACTCTTTTTACTTGCAAATTCCATTACCACTGAAATCTCATGAGCTCCACCACTATTAGCTGTGAGGGAGGATATTGTCAAGTCGTAACTATACCCAATCCGCATATTATTAATCTCATAACCTAGCAACACCGCTATTGCATCCTGGTTGATCGTGCTATTGGCGTTTTTCTTAAACCCTGGCAAACCTCTATACCAAAGACCGATTACTATAGGATCATACTCATAGTAGAATCCAATATCCAATTGGTCAAACTCTCCCTGAAGCTGATAATTAAATGCAGGCACTATGAACTGCCTCTTGGAAAAAGCGCCAAGCTCAGAAATCCTAAGCCGAATTCCCCCATGTGCCGAAACTCGACGAGGCAACACACTTTCTCGCCCGACTAAAGAATGAACGGGTTCATTGATATGAAAGACTGATGCTCCTAGCCAAAAACTCTCAGCATAGACTAAAAATCCAGCTCCAAAATCAGGATACGCCACAGGCTCTTGCGCAAATCGAGCTCTATCTGGATCAAGAGTGGTTAATCCATCATCTTGCCTAGCCAATTGGTCACCAAATGTGAGCTTATTAATGTCCAAGTAATTGCTTCCATATCCCACTGTAAGGGCAGGACGAATGCTTATCTTCCTTGTAAGATTGAATTCATAAGCATACTGAAGCGATACGTTTGTATAAGTCAATGCGCCCGTTCCCGCTCGATCGTGCGACACATTGATTCCTATTCCACTTTTCACTTCAGGAAAAAAGTGATCAAAAGAAAAGTTGTACGACAAAAACGCATTGGGCAAGGACGGCCATTGGTTTCGATAGTTCATGGCGACCCTGCTCTGAATTGAAGTTCCAGCGAAAGCTGGGTTCAAGAGCATCGGCGCAGCGTAAAACTGCGTGTATTGTTGATCTTGAGCCTTCACGGCCAAAGTAAAGGACAGAAGAATTCCCAATAGCGATATGTATACTAATCGTCTCATTTTGGGTTTTTCGAAAGAGTAACTACCTCTTCTACCTCCTTAAGTCCATCCAATTCGGCGCCGTAATAAATAGAGCGCTCTACAGATTCGTAACCAGAAACTTCCACCAACATGGTATACTTCTGATTGGTATTCAATGCCAAAACGAATTCACTCGATCCGCTGCGGGTTTGAAATAGACCTTCTACGTTTCCGTTCTCTTCGTTAAGCAATGTGATGAGTGCATTTGAATGAATATCATCCTTCTCTGCAGAAAGCTGACCTTTGAGAATAATCGTATGGTTTTCGTCAAAATCTATTTGGTAAAGATCTTGTAGACCATACCCTCCTACTCTTTCAGAAGAGAAATATGCTTTCGTGCCCGATTCATTTATCGTAAAGAAGATATCATCACCAGGAGTGTTAATCGGGTAACCCATATTTCGCGGGGCATCTGTTCCGTCAGCCACGTTTTTTGATACGAAGATGTCATAGCCACCCATTGTTGAATGCCCTTGTGAAGCGAAGTATAAATCGCCATTGACATCTACAAACGGAGCATCTTCGTCATATGGAGTGTTGATTCCTTGTCCCAAATTTTCAGGTTTACCCCATTTCCTATTTGGCAATTTCCGACTCACATAAATATCCTTTCCGCCAAAGCCTCCCTCTCGGTCGCTAGAGAAATAGAGGACTTGATCATTAGACCCTTCGTATGAGGCGCTAGCCTCTTGATGCTTACTATTGATTGACTGATCTAGCTTTGTAGGTTCAGACCACTCATAATGGTCCATTTTACTTACAAACAAATCACCCGAATAGCCATCTTTACTGGTGCGGTATATGATCAATTCTTGACCATTGGGTGTGGCAGCGACAGCGGCATCATTTCGATCTGTATTGAGTGGAGATGGCGCAGCTTTTATAACTTTGGCAGTCGACTCCAGATCGAGAATGAAAATATTTTCGTCAAATTGCTCTGAGATATCTTTTTCGCTGGTTGCATTTAGTTTTCTCCTCGAGGTGAAATAGAGCGTGTTCTTTGCAAAATCCCAAACGGGTGCGTAATCATGGTGTTTCGAATTAACCGTTTTCCCTAAGTTTTTTACCGTAATCGAAAGCGGCGATTGAACCATTTCAATGGCTCGTTGCGCTGAACTCTTTAGGTGTTCGATTTCCGCGACTGACTTCATTCGATCAGCATCATTCTCATAATCGACGATCAAATCAAGTGCGTCGAAAAACTTGTACTCGCCGATTCGATCCTTAGCCAAAAAATACTTAGCCTCGGTATCGTCATATTTCACTGCTAGCTCAAGGAATCTTTTTGACTCATCTTTGTAAGGAGGCAAATGGAAATAACAAATACCCAATCTACCAAGCACTTCAGGATCCCGAGGAGCGACTTTTGAAATCTCCGAATACAATTCCGAGGCGTAATAATAATCGCCTTGGGTGTAGTAGATATCTGCTTCGTAAAGCAAATTTTTGTAGTACCTACCCATCTTCTTTTGTGCGACAGCTTCGCTACCCGCAGAAAGAATAAATACTATGGCCAAAAGGTATAAGTAGAGTTTTCTCATCTTAAAAGTGTTACGTCACCTGAATCAATAAGTTCTCCTCCGTCGGCAAATTTGACTTTAACGCTCCAGACATATACGTCTTGCTGACAAATCTCTCCGCGGTAATATCCATCCCATCCACGTCTTATTTCCTCAGACTCGAACAAGAGTTCTCCCCATTTATTAAAAATCTGCATTTCAAACGCTTCAACCCCCTTGTATTGAGGGAAGAATATATCGTTGTTAAACATATCATCTATGGTCCAATAACCACCGTTTGGCCCTGAGGTACCAGGAGTAAATGCGTTCGGAAACACAATTCGTGTATCTACATTTCCTTTTACTGCTTGATCTACCCTGAAGGTATCTCGGCAGCCAAATTCGTTGTCTGCAATTAGCGTTACTGGGTGCCACCCTGTCGTCTCATAAAAATTATATGGCGAAAACTCTGTAGCTGTATTTCCGTCTCCGAAATCCCAGAAGTAACTAGTGGCGTCAGTCGAGAGATTCAAGAAATAAACCTGATCAGGAATAGTAATGACAGGCGGGTTCACGGTAAAGAAGGCCTCTGCCCTCGGGTGAACCGTCACCAATGCAGGTTTAATTTCAGTATCCTGATCGCCTCCTGGACCGGTTACGGTGAGGGCGACATTAAAAGTTCCTGACTCGTAATAAACGTGTACTGGATTCTCTTCTTCACTGACGGTTCCATCACCAAAATCCCAGAGATAACTGACGTCATAGATGGAAGTATTTGTAAACTCGACCACCAAAGGCAGACAACCTATGCCTTCGCCTTCAAACGAGGCAATGGGAAATGGAGGCTCGATAACCACGAGCTGAGAGGCGGTATCGTTGCAAATACTATTTCCAACGCCAAGTGTAATCAGGTATTCTCCCCAAGCTTGGTAGATATGATCTTGAGGCATACTTGGATCAGTCGACGATTCTGAGGTGCCATCACCCCAATCCCAACCATAATTTGCTCCCTCATTGGCATTACTGAGATTGACTAAATCAACAGTAGCCTCTGGAAATTGCTGCACTGCGGGCGTAGCAATAAACTGCGCTTCAGGTTGTCCCAAAACAGGAAGGTCGAGCGACAAGGTATCCGCGCATCCATAAAGCGATTGCGCAATAAACGTTACGGTGTAAACTGAATCTTGTGAATTGAAGTTTTCATAAACATAAGTGGGTGCTTCGGCTTGCGAAAAGTTGCCATCGCCAAATTGCCACAAGTAGGTGAATGCTCCTATTGAGTTATTTTCAAACTCAGCTGTATAAGGCGAGCATCCTCCTTCCGGAAAAACAACATCAGCGGTAATTTCAGGAATCACCTCTACCTCTATCGACTGTTGGTCTTGACAACCATATTCAGTTGTTGCAATTAGAGTAACCGTGTTCGTCTCAAGTTCTGTCCCCATATTCACATAGGTGTGCGTATGCAATGAATCAGCATTTTGAGAAT
>JBLIDT010000032.1:0-27274 GCA_047632755.1 Cryomorphaceae bacterium | reverse complement strand
TGCTGTTGGCCACGCCAATAACTTTGAGATTGATCTCGTATTCTTTGATCAATTTCTCTTTCTGCTCGGCTATGATGTTCAAGAATTCACGACCCACATTTCCAACTCCCGCAATGAATAGGTGAACGTCCTTAACGACGTTACTAAAGAACTTTTCGTGAATAACGTTCAAGGCTTTTGCTTCGTCTTTTTGATCGATCACGATGGAAATATTTCTCTCGGAAGCTCCTTGAGCTATGGCAGTGATGTTGATGCCATTCTCGCCGATGGCTCCAAATACTTTACCGCAGAGACCCACTTTGTGTCTCATATTATCGCCAATCAGAGCGATGATGCATTTGTTGGGATGAGCTTCTACCGGATTGATTAATCCTTTTTCAATTTCATACCTAAATGTAGTGTTGATAGCTGTCACCGCGGTTGCCATGTGTCTTTGGTCAATGCCCATCCCAATGCTTTGCTCTGAACAACTCTGGGTAATCAGTACAATGTTGATGTGCGCTTCTTCCAAAGCTTGAAATACCTTTCTGGCGCTGCCTTCTTTCTTTGCCAATCCGATACCCGAAACAGTGATCATGACAATGTTATCGAGAGAAGAAAGCCCATGAATTTTATGGAGGTCTGACTTGTTTTGATTGCTGATAAACGTCCCTTCTTGTTCTGGTACAAGTGTGTTTTTTAAATACAGCGGAATGTCCTTTTTTATCAAGGGCAGGATAGAAGAAGGGTATAAAACTTTGGCGCCGAAATAAGCCATTTCAAAAGCTTCTTCGTAGCTGATTTTCTTAATGGAAACGGTGTTGTTAACTATCTTGGGGTTGGCGCTATGCATTCCATTTACATCACTCCAAATTTCCAAGTACTTGGCATCTACGGCATGGGCATAAATGGAGGCAGAGTAGTCTGACCCACCCCTTCCGAGTGTAACGATCTCATCGCTCTTGTTGGAGGCAATAAACCCTCCAGCGATGTAATTTTTGTAGGCTACACTATCGGAGATGTTTTTTGTGGTTTTCTCCAGATCAACTGTCGCGTTCAGGTAATCTCCTTCAGCGCTGATCAGGGCACTGCTGTCTAATAAGTCTATTTCAATATGACCGCGTTCGAGGTATTTGTGTAGGATGTAAGCCGAGAGGTTTTCTCCAAAACTCAACACACTGGCTTGTGTCCTTGGCGAAAGCTCTTTTAAGATGTGTATGCTTTTGCAAATGGCCTCTAGTTCATTGCATTTTTGTTGAACCCTTAGGATGATTTCGGTTTGATGTTGGGTAGAAAATAGCTCGCTGATCAACTCAAAGTGAACGGCTTTAAACTCCTCCAATAATTCAGTGACATCGCTTTTTAAGGCATGTCTAGCGATAGCCTCAAGTTTGTTTGTGACTTGCGAAAAAGCGGATACAACCACAATATAGTTGTCTTCTTTTTTGTTGAGGATAGATTTTATTTGTTCGAGGTTCTTTTTTGAGGAAACACTTGTTCCTCCAAATTTCATTACAATCATCGCCTTAAATTTGAATTGAAAATAGCAGTTTGAGCTAGAAATGAGAATTTCTATGTTTTTAGATTGACATGCGAAATGTCCGAGAGTTTAGATAGAACCCCTAAGGGTGAGGGTAGTATTTGTAGTCGTTGATAACATTGCACGGGATGGGTGAACTCTGTTAGAGCTATTGAAGATGGTTGTATGTGTAGTGCAAAGCGACATGTCAGGTCGAAAATAGTTTTTTTTTCAATTTACTGCAACGGTTGCGTGTGATTAGTTGTGTTGCTCATCCAATTAAAATTTATTCATGAATGCTTTACTGCTTACTTCTATAAGGTCAGCGAATTCACTTAATCTTGATAAAATATATTTTTCAACTCCTAGGTGACCGAAAAACACGGCATATGATAAACCTATGGTATGTTTCAAATCATGAATCACTCTATTTTGAGAGGGGGCATTAACTGAGTAAATATCACCTAGTGAGCTGTGAGTAAATCAAAAAAATAGATAAAAATTAACTTAGCGATTCAGAAGTATTAATTTGAGTTCGTAGAGTGCGAAAGGTTTTTTCAGAAAGTAATTTGTACTTTTTTCCTCTTCAACCTTTTTCTCAATATTCCATCCGGTTACGGCGACAATTGTTATTCTATTACCAAACTTATTTCTAATGGCTTCGGCCAATTCCCATCCATTCATCTTTGGCATGCCAATATCTGTAAAGACGATATCGCAGGTATTTTTGTTCAGGTATTCCAATGCCTTCTCTGCGCTATTTACACACTTGCATTTGTGACCAATTGATTCTACCATTATTTGGGCAGATTTTGCGATGATTAAATCATCATCTACCCACAAAACATTTAAAGAAGCTTGCTCTTTCGGTTCATCTTTATTCAAGACTTTTATTTCCTCTTGGTGACTCGCTGGGAAAACAATTTCGATGGTGGTCCCTTTGTTCCATTCAGAGGATTTGACTCTGATTTCCCCGCTGTATTTTTTTACAATAGTATAAGCGCCACTCATCCCTAAGCCTCTCCCCAATTTGAATCCCTTTGTGCTGAAAAACGGCTCAAATATTTTCAATTTGGTTTCTTCACTCATGCCTATGCCCGTGTCAGTAAAACTGGCAAACACACGTTCGCCGTTTGTGCTAGTTTGAATCATTAGGTCCCCACCTTCTGGCATTGCTTCAATGCTATTCTTAATTAAATTGTGGACAGCTGATTTTAATTCACCGCTATTGCAGTTGATTTTTGGAATTTCCGCAAAATCAGTTTTGACGCTTATCCTCAAACCTTCTTTTTCCATGCTGTCTTTCCAGAGGGGGCGTGATTGTTCTAAACTTTCTTCTATGAGCTGATTAAAATCGATGGGCTTGGCATTTTTATCATCGTTTTCGGGATCTCCAAATTTTTGTAGTGAGCTGACCCTGCCGGCCACATCACCAATGATAGAGCCAATGTTATTTATACGTTCAATGGTATTGTCTGACAAATCTGTTTGAAGTTTAACAACTTCCAAATTCCCCATCATTTCCTGCAGTGAATTATTGAAATCTTGGGCAATTGAGGAAGACATTTCTCCAATTGCTTTAAGTCTTTGGTGCTTCACTTGAACCTCCTCAAATAGTTTTTGTGCGGTGATGTCTTGAGTTGAGCCTGTTAAACCAATCACCTCACCAGCATCTCCAAGTGCAGGTTCACAAATGGATCTAATCACTTTTTGCTCAGCATCAGGAATGCAAAGCCGCAACTCAATATCGAATGGAGTTCCCGGACTAATAGCTCTAGCAAGCGCTTCATTAAAAAAATCTAAGTCATCGGGGTGAATGCTGTTTATACGAGTAATTTAGGTTTCAATTTCACTTCTTACCCGTTTTATAGCCTATCAGAGTTTCCCGATAACAATAGTCATTATTTTATTGATACAGTTGTTACGGCCTCAGATACATGGACATACGTAGCTTCAGGATTTACGGCTGATTCTAATTATACTCATTTTCATATTGGAAATTTTTATACCGATGAATTTACAAATACAGAAACAACTAATGGTAGTACAGGATATTACCTCATAGATAATGTTTCTATTACTCCTGATTTGGTAAATAGTACAATTGTAGAAAAGAAAGAATTGTTAAGTCTCTTTCCCAATCCTGCAGTTGAAGAAATTACTCTAAAGACAGTGGGCAGTGACGCTAACGCAAATTTAGTTATTTACAACACAGTTGGTTCAGTTGTCGTTCCGATTATATCCTATGCAACCAAATCAGAAATCATTTTGGACATCTCTAGCTTAAAAAGAGGTGTCTATTTTATTAAATATACAACCCCCAAAATCACATACTATGAAAAATTCATTAAAATATAGAAAGGTTCTCCACAACTATCTTTTTGCTGTTTTTACTTTTGTCATGTTCACTGGATATTCCGCATCTTTTGCCCAATCATCAAGTACGAACAATGGAAACAGCTTCATATTTAATACTGATTTCCTCGGCTGGGACAACACCATAAACTCCACTTTGGAAATACGCCACGATACACCTGGTGAGAATATACTCTTTGGCACTGCTCTGGCTGAGCGTATGCTCATAAAACCCGATGCGCGCATATCTATCAACACAGGTTCCAGCCTTGGCGGCACCCGCGTAGGGATATTGCAAGACGTGGCCAGTGCCGTAGCGATAAACTGTTGTTGCTCCACCGAGCCTTCTTGCATGAGTTTATAGATTTTGGAGGTCTGGCAACCAGCGAGGAGAAATAGGAGGAGGATTAAGCTTGCCGTCTGGCAATGTGGAATTCGAGTACTCAATAAATTTTTCCAAAAAGATTTTCTCACCCTACAGAGGGTTTTGATTCAAGTCAAATATAGAGAATCAGGTTGAAGAGTAATATTAGGAAAGCATAAGATGAGTGCAGTTTGTAATGGCAGGAATAAACGGTTTCAAAGAAATTCTCAAAACCACCCAACCTTTTCGAGGCGAGCCACGTGGGTAAGGCAAAACAAATAAATAATGAAAAAGAATCTACTCACATTAATGATGATCCTGACACTACCATTTTTGGGAATGTCACAAACGACACTCATCACAGGATTGGTAACGGGAGAAAATGGCCCAATAGCCAATACCGATGTTCATGTATTCAACTCTCCCTCTGGAACGGCTCCCGGAGATACCATTCAAACGACTCAAACTGGTCCTACAGGACAGTTTTACTTCGTCTACAATACTTTTGATGTAACTGACATTATTGGTGTTGGTGCCGCTGCTTGCCCTGAAAATGAGAGCTACATTTTTAGCCAAAGCAACGGACCCAGCGACACTTTATTCGTTGTTCTTTCTTGTGGTCAAGACAGCAGCGGAAGTGGCTTCGAAGAACTTTACATCGGAGCGACTCCACTCAATGATACGGGATCAGAATGGTTCTTTACTTCCAGTGTATTCGGAGAAGTGGAATCATACTCATGGTCTATTGAGGGAGAAATTTACACGACAGCAGACGTGACGCACGCCTTTAGCCAATCTGGCGGACAAAATGTTACGTTGACCACTCAAATGATGAGCGGAAACGAACTGACTGCTTCCACATACGTGTATGTTCAAGACTCACTTTTTTGTGAGGCGTTTTTCTACCCAGTTGTCGATAGCAATTCCACAGAAGGGATCGTTTTCATAAATGCGTCTTTTGGCGATGACTTAGAATATTTTTGGAATTTTGGAGATGGTAGCACAAGCGAGGAAGCCTATCCTACATACCAGTTCACCGATTCTATGGAGTACGAAGTGTGTCTGACAGTATTCACAACTTCTTGTCAAAACACGTTTTGTATGACTATTTCTCCAGCACAATTCGGAGATTGGAATGGAGCAGGAATAAACGGAATCATGGCAGAGACTGGTGGAACCGTAAAAGTACCAGGTTCAGGAACCTCTTCTGAGGCCAAGTCAACCGGATTTGAATTCAAAGTAGTGCCTATTAACAATGGAACTCTCGGTACTACTCTTCTTGATTTATCTATTGACTTGGGTCTTTACCCAAATCCAAGCAACGGAAATTTCACGCTTAATTTAGCAACTGACTATCCCGAAACAGGTCAAATCACTGTTTATGACGTGAGCGGTAGATCGGTACATCAGCAAGTAGGAACATTGAGTCAAGGTGAGAATGTGTTCAACCTTAGTCTAAATGAACTTCCCGATGGTGTGTATGTCATTTCATTTAACGGTACGATGAATGTTGGCGCGCAGAAGTTGGTTATCCGTCGCTAAGTAAAAAAGAGTAATTATGCATCAAAAGTGCGGTGGGCTATATAGTCCATCGCACTTATTGAAGTTAAAATGGAGCTCAGTTCTGAGGTTATACGAAAATGCATCAAGGGAGATAGGAAGGCCATCAAGGCATTCTACACCTCCTCGTCGGGCTGGATGCTGGGCGTTTGCTTAAGGTATATCAAAGACAGGAATGAAGCGATGAGCATTGTCAATATTAGTCTGCTCGCAGCTCTTGAGAATCTGAAAAAATTTGATTCGACGCGAGAAGAAAAAATTGAAGCCTGGCTGAAGACTATACTCATTCGAAAAACGATAGACTATATGAGAAAGGAAAAATCGGCTTTTAGTGAGGCCTTTGATGTCCAATCTGAAAGTCTACATCCAGCTTCGGCTGAGGAGACTGAAAGTCAAATCAGCAAACAAGAATTACTCGAAATGATAAATGCGCTAAACCCTTCAACTAAAGCAGTTTTCAATCTCTTTGCGATTGAAGGTTTTAAGCATACAGAAATTGCAGAGCTATTGAAAATCTCAGTAGGTACAAGCAAATGGCATCTGAACGATGCGCGAAAAAAATTGCAAGTATTGATCATGAAGGCCGAGGCCGTAAAATTGACTCAATGAAAGGAGAAGACATAGATAAGCTCTTTCGCGAAAAGCTGGGTAACACTGTCGAGCCCACGTCTGAGCAGGACTGGGCAGCTTTTGAGAAAGGTCTCGATAAGCGGGGAGGATTCTTTTCTCCTCGTGTCATCGGGGCAGTACTTCTTTTGTTGGTCGGTACATTGGCTAGCGCCTATTACCTAGGCGATTTCTCAGAAGAAACAAAGTATTCGCAACGAAGTGCTAGCGATGGGTTAGAAACCGGTGAGCGCGCTTCAAACCAAAATAAAAATACTACTTCTACTTCGGGAGAATTCGAAAAAAATTCAATTGATTCTAAAGATCCTTCCAGCATTGCCGAATCTGTGCAAAGTGCGAATGATTCAGAGAACGCTCAATCAACTCCATTCAATTCAGCTGGAGAAGAGGCTAATGACAATAGCGCTATATCAGCGAATGCATCGGGTACTCGAATCGGGTCAAAAGATTCTCGCGGCGATGCAAAGGTTGACGGAAATGACAATGCGGATGGAGAGCGTTTAACTGGAATAGGGTCGAATGACAATATTCCTACAGCAGCGGCTGTTCCAATCAGCTCAAACGAAAATAACGGTGACGCGAATGTTGACGGCATAGACAATGCAGATCAAGAACATTCGACCGTTGCAGCTTATACAGCAGGTGCAGCGAAGACTGCAGAAAATACCAGACGCGAATCTGATGGTGCAGCTAATAACAGCAAGTCCGAAGCGGATAAAGCCATGGCTTTTGCTCCCGCAGGTCGATCAGCTAGCAACGCAAAATCTGCCAGCAGCAATTCCGCTTCAAAAGCAGAGGCGGAAGATGTAATGCAGATGGAGATCCTTTCCCTTTCCAAAATGGAATCCAAGAACGGACAGATTGAACTCGATCTAGAAGATCAAGAAATTCGGGGAGTGATTAGAGAGGTGCCTGCGCAATCTCTGGCATCCTTTGAGCCTTTCATTTACATTAAAGGGGAGCAGAATCTCGTTTTGGCATCGAGTATTGGAGTCGGTATCGGTTTGGAACGTCAATTCGTTAACGCTGAGAATTGGATGAAGAACCTGAGTCTAAGCTTGGGGCTAGGTTACATGCGTAGTGGATCTCTTCGGTGGGATCATCAAGAATCCGAAGAAGTGTTTTACGGCTTTGATCGCTACCAAAATGAGAGCAAGTTGACCACACAAAGAGTGGAGTTGTTGCAGATCCCCGTTCATTTGAACTATTCGTTTGGGGAAGTGCACAGTGTCTTTGCTGGCTTGGAAAGTTCATTCGTCATCAATGCTGCGCAAGAATTAAATAGACTCCCCGCTTTTGGCGATGACTCCAATGTCGACAACGGTTACCTTTACGACGCAGATACGCCCTCTTACATTTACTTTATGCAAGTTGGATACGGATATGCTTTGAACGAGCGTTATAAAATTCAAGTGGGTGGTTCATTTTCAAATCAAAATTGGAATACGACTGATGAGAAACCAATGGGTGTTTTCTTAAAACTAAACTACCATATCAGATGAGAGGATTCATCGCTTTTCAATTACTAGTAATTGTCTTGTTGACTTCGTGCAACAAGGATCCGCTTCCCGAAAGTAGCACGGGTGAGGCTGCCTTTGTGTCGATGGTAAACTTTAATGGAGAGGACTTTAACTTCACCGCAGGCGAAAACGGAATTGTGCTTGATCCTGTATTGGAACTCTACGAAGATTCGGTTGTTTTCAACTCAGCCTTTACCAATCCTTCCTGTCCTGAATGCGGGCCAGAATTGCGAATGATCATTCATTCTCCCGATTCTGTCGTTCCCTCTTTTGTAACCGACTGGATCAATGAGTTGGATGCGTGGACGTATGAGATGGAGGAAAGCGGCAGTGAGATTACATTCTCTTTGTTAGGTTTAAGCGTGAATTGCGGCAATGCCTTTTCTCAGGGAGTTTGGTCACTCAACGGTGTAGCGCTCAATAACGGGATAGCTTCAAATGCCATAGACTTCGAAGTAGAGGAAGGCAATTATTCGTTGGTGTTCGGTAATAACGATGCTTTCTGTGTAGACGGAGGCCCACGTTCCATCAATTTTGATGGAGAAAGCATTCCCTGCTATGGCTCGCTTAGTCCTGGTGGCAATCTCCCAAATACCTTTGTGGCTAATCCTGGCGAAGGCTTCAATCCAGCTACCACCACTTACACTTGGTTTGCTGATACCCTAGAAATTGCTTCCAGTCAGGATACGACATTGACCGCTCAATTCGCTCCTGATGTGGACTCCCTTTGTGTTTTGATCGATGACCCTTTTGGTTGCAGCGTCACTGAATGCATTGCCATCCCTCAATTTGGTACCGATTGTGTGACAAACTTGACCGTCACAGAGAGCGTTTTAATAGATAGCACTATTGTCACTCCTTCTTTTGGAGCCTTTGTGGAAATTCAATTCCGAGATTCTCAAGGGAATTTGTACACTTCTAATAATGCGAAGCAGGAGAATTCTCAGATTGAATTGCTTTCCATAGAATCATACACCGAACCCAATATGGGAGCAACGCCTTTTGCTAATGTGACCTATCAAGTGGCCTGTACTCTATACGATGCCTCAGGAAATGCCTTTCCCTTTTCGGGAATGATCAATACGGCATTGGCCCTGCCAGAGTAATTACTCAACGGGCATATTGGAATTGAATATATCTCTAAACAGTTTCCATCTTCCGTCTTCTTTTTTCCAAAGTACAATGTACTTTTCGATGGCTACGGCATCATCGCCTACAAAAAGAGTGAGTTCTCCTACTTCGGCTAGTAAATCTTCCGTTCCGTAAACTTCTTCTATTCTGATGTCAACTCCTGTTATACCCGATTGAATGATACCCGACATCGCTGATTGAATACTGGCTCGTCCTTTTACTGCGGGTGCTCCTGCGCTCATGAATTGTGCATCGACAGTGTATGAGTTGGCCAACCCAACTGAATCGCCTGCGGCAACAAAGGCTGCAAAGTTTACATTGGCTTCTTCGATTTCGGCCTTAGCTGCTTCCAAATCAAATGTTGGAACCATTTTTTCCACTACCTCTTCTTCTACTTCTTCTGTCTTTTGCTCGCAGCTTTGAAATGCAATGGCGAGGATACACATCACAAATACTGCGAATGCTGGTCGGATGAATGACAATGATTTTATCAGGGGATTGATTCTATTCTAAAAGCCTACTCTCAACGGTTTTCAGCATTCCCGTTTATTTTCGATGAAAGTAGCACTGTTTTCTGATTCTACTGAAGCTTTCTAGCAGAATGATGTCTAGTCATTTGCTATTTTAGAACGAGCTATCGAGATAAATCTGATTTTAACGGACTATTTACTAGTGCTTTAATCTTTGTGCAGGCACTACTTATTTGGCTAGTTTCTTCTCAATAAAACACTTGCAGTTTCGAACGGTAGGAAGTCAGTTTTTTGATTTTCAGTCTGTTTTCTCTGGACGTTTTCAGCGTTCCAATGCACTATTCATTATAGATGAATAGTATAAAAACATCAAAGGTCAAATCCGCTTGATGGTTGATCGAAAATTAAGAGATCAAAATATCGTTATTCCTTTCCCAAAAGGGAATCTTCACATCATTCCGAACGCAAATGCTTAGAAGCTTTTTAAGAAGGCTGAGTAATGAACTACTTCAGCACCTCATACACTCTGACTGAATCTTTTTTATTTTTCATGTTAATCTCTCTAATCTCTCTAATCTCTCTAATCTCTCTAATCTCTCTAATCTCTCTAATCTCTCTAATCTCTCTAATCTCTCCAATCTCTCCAATCTCTTTGCAGTCAAAAGATTCTTTCACCTTTAGGTAATTTGATTCGGAAACAATAATCTGAACATTGTGGACAGCAGCTTGGTCAAACTTTTATCAGGCTCAATTATCGGTCACCCTCTTTCGATCGCGTATCGTACTAGTCGTCCATCGAAAGGGAACGGTAGAAAACAATCTCAGAAATGTGTGAGCAGAAAAGGTAGTCCAATATAAACGTTTTGGTGTTTTTGAAACCACTGATTTCAAAATATTTTAACACCATTGCCTAAATGGGCAAAGGCCTACTTATCCGAAAATACTTCTTATTCATCGGGACAAAATGATGTCTTGCCGAAATATTGATGTAGATTTTATCCTCTAAATTGCTTAACTTGACGCGTCAATTTGACTCACCGTCAAGACCTTTACTACCTAATCATCCATAACCATCAACCATGAGAAGATTAAACCTTACCCTAACAGCTGGATTGCTTTTTTTGATTTCCTGCATCAGCACTTCATTATCAGCCCAAGAAAATTGTGCTCTTTCGGAAGAACAGAGCAATGGCTACTCCACTTCGATTTCTAATGTGACAGAGAATAGTGACGGAACCTATACCATCGTAGTAATTCTGGAAAATGATGGTTGTTCAGGTTGTAAAAAATTAAATCGATTTTCTGTGGAAGCGGACCCGGGAACATATTCGGATGTGGACGTACAGCTCCTGTCGGGAGATTTCACATTCGCAAATATTGATTTGGGGCCGTCCATTGGAGGGGGCTTAACCGGTTTTAAGATCAACAACACCAATGGTATGGGTAATGGTCAGGCCGCTTCTTTCTCGGTAACCTACACGCTTACCGGAGGACTACAAGAGCAACGTTTTATTGCTAAGGCGGGTCCGTCTAATCTGATTGCAACTTTTGCGATTGAAGATTTTGAAGCAGTGCTGGATTGTCTGAATCCAACTCCGACCGAAATCATTCCTTATTACGACCCGCTTGGTGCCGGAAAGGTCAATAATATCATCGGCTACGAGCTTACATCGCTTTATGTCTCATATGAAGATGGCTCCTTTGTTCAAGAAAACGTTGCAGATATTTATCGGGTAGTTGGTGAATCGGTGCTCATTTCGGTTTTGGCTCAGTCGGGCCAGTACGAAACAGCATTGAGCGAATTGACGACTTCACCATATAATTTAACCATACCAATTGGCGACCCCAACACCAATACCATTCAGGGACTTTACCCAATAGACAATTTATTACTGCTTAATGACCGACCGGATATTTTGGTTGCGGCCAGTCCCGTGTTTCCAGCACTTGGAAATGTAGGCCTGGTTACCACTCAGGGAGATGAAGCAATGCGCTCATCCATAGCTCGTGACGTATTTAAAGTAGATGGTTCTGGAATAAAAGTTGGGGTAATTTCGGACAGCTACAATACCAAATTAGGTGATCCAGCTTCTGACGATATTATTAAAGGTGATTTACCCGGAGCCGCAAACCCCAATTACACCATGCCGGTAGATGTTGTGATGGAATATCCTTACGGAGAAGCGAGTGATGAAGGTCGCGCTATGATGCAGATCGTTCACGACATTGCTCCTGGTGCAGAACTGGCTTTCAGAACGGGTTTTGCAGGTCCGGCGGATTTTGCAATCGGTATAAGCGAATTACAACAAGCAGGGTGTGACGTCATAGTCGATGACATTACCTATATCAACGAACCGTTTTTCAGAGATGGAATTGTAGCTCAGGCAGTAGACGATGCCGCAGAACAAGGTGTTGCCTATTTCTCTGCTGCGGGCAATTTCGGAACAAATTCTTGGGAGAGTAATTTTAAATCCGTTCCTGCTCCAGATGGCTTGCCTAGTGAAGCGCATAACTTTGCTCCAGATGGCAGCCCTGTCGATATATCGCAGAGTGTTCAGCTATACGCAGGTGAGTACACTGTTGTGCTGCAATGGGACGATGGCACTCCAGGACTAAATACTAGTTCCGACTTTGATATCTACCTGGCCAACAATGATGACATCGCTTTTTTTGGATTTAACCGCGCAAATATCGGATCCTCACCCATCGAAGTTTTACCCTTTACGGTAGTAGCAGACTCAACTGAATCGAATTTTCAAATTATTCGCGCTGAGACGGCCGAGGGGTACGACGCATCCCAGCCTGTTATTTTAAAATATATTGTATTCAGAGGAACCCTAAAGATCAACGAATACGGTGGTTTAAACGCGTCCACCATCACAGGTCAGGCCAATGCAGAAGGAGCTATGGCTGTAGGAGCCGTACTTTATACCAACACGCCCGAATTTGGAGAGCCCGCACCAACGGTTGCTTCATTCTCTTCCCGAGGGAGTACACCGGTAAATGGGGTACTGCGAGCAAAACCTGAATTCTGTGCACCCAATGTGGTAAACACTTCCGTTGATCTGGGAGGCGGGTTTGATTTTGAAGGTGATGGTTTCCCCAACTTTATCGGAACGTCGGCTGCAGCACCACATGCCGCGGGTGTAGCTGCACTAGTTTTGCAGGCAAGGGAGAAGTATTATGAAAACAGTCTATCGCCGACGGAATTAAAGGGAATACTTCAGAACACAGCTTTGGACATGTATGGTTCCGGTTATGATGTGGAATCCGGTGCCGGATACCTTTTGGCCGACTCTGCGCTCAACAACATCGCGAATCCTACGGCATTCCTGATCGTACTGACTTACGACACCACCTTGGTTCCGGGTTTTGACGAGATTCCAATTACCATTACCGGAGAATATTTAACCGAGGGGTCGGAGGTTTATTTCAATGGTCAGCCGCTGGAAACATCTTCTACCTTGCAGGGAGATACAGCTATTACTGTTATTATTCCTGCATATGGCGACTCTATATTATTCCCAGATATACAAGTCTATAACCCATCTCAAGTGGGCACCAATGGATTGGATGGTGGACTCTCAAACACGGTTTACCTCACTACCAAGTCGACCATATTTGTGGATATTCAAAACACCGGTAAGATTTATGGGGAGAACATTCCTTCATTTACGGCAGACTATTTTCTCGCCACCCCCGACGGAAATGAGCCCATTGAAGTTGCCGACTTAAACGCGGAAGAGCTCGATCGTATTCAGGCAATCAATCTCACTACAATTGCTAACCCGCTTAGCAATGCCGGGTTATGGGCAATTGAACCCGACCCTAATGACCCGTTGAATCCGCTTAGTATTGTGGAGGCCATAGATTCTTTGGACGTTGCCCTTCTGGAGCGGTTTGATTTCGTTTTCAAAAATGGACTCATGACTATTGATCCACTTGATCTTATAATCAATCCTCGAGATACATCCTTTATTTACAATGACTCTCTGATCGGGTTTAATTTCGATTATCTTTTTAATCAAAATGATTCTCTCGACATCTCTGAGGAAAACACCTTTGCGTTAACCAACGCCTTACTGGCAGGCCATGAGACGGTGGTTAGCGACAGGAGTGCAGCGCTAGTCCGAGGTACTGCTCTGGTAAATGACTTAGGGGAGCCACTCCTAACCGAGGGTGTTTTACTGAATAAGAGCTTTGTCGTCTCGACTGATTTAAGAGCTTCGAGAGGAACGGCTCTAGTCAACGGGGGGCTTATAGACCCCTCCTCTTTTTACGATGCCGCAACTCTCCCAAATGAACCGGCCAGTTTTTCCCGAGGGACTGCACTAGTCAACGGCTCAAAGCTCGTACGGGCTACTGCATTGGTAAATACCTTCAATGAAGATGGTGAGTTACTTGAAGAAATTTTACTCACCAACTCCAGTTCACTGACTAATAGTTCAGGCGAATTGAGCACGAGCACCTTCAATGCAAAAAGCAATGCAGAAACCATCGTAATACTCGGTGAAGGTGATATTGCAATTCTATCGGGTGATTCGGTCGGTTTTGTAGGCACGGAGTCAATAAATTTAGTGACCGGCGAAACTGTGGGAACTCATTTTATATTACCGGGAGCATTCTTATCCAATAACTTCAATGTTTCTTACCTGCCGGGTAATTTGACTGTACTGCCGGATACGGCCACGATTATTATCGATGAGGAGAGTCTTACTCAGGTTTATGATGGCCTGGCTAAACAAATTGACATCACCACACTTCCCGACTCAATAGTTTTTACAATTACTTACAATGGAGTCGAGACACTACCCCTTGATGCAGGACTTTATGAAATCGAAGTAACGGTAACAGATTCAAACTACGTAGGTTCAGCTGCTGCTACCCTCAACATTCTACAGGCTGAGGCCAGTGTTGAGATCGCCGTAGAAGATTTGATTCAGGTGTACGACGGTTCTGAAAAAGCCGTTTCGGTGAACACTGTTCCCCAGAATATAGCCACTTCAGTGACCTATGACGGGACTCCTGATCTTCCTGTGAATGCCGGAACATATGCAGTAGAGGTTGTTGTAGTAGATCCCAATTACTTTGGCACGGCAGTAGGATCCTTGACCATAGAAAAGGCAGAAGCCTTAGTCAACTTAACGAATCTCACACAAGGGTATGATGGAACGGCAAAAACGGTATCTGCATCCACAGAACCAGAAAATCTCACCATAAACTTTACTTATGATGGCTCTACGGAAGCACCTATTAATGCGGGCTCCTATGAAGTGATTGCTGAAGTTGCAAACAATAATTATTTCGGCTCTTCAACGGATACCTTGACAGTAGAGAAAGCTGTGGCGATCATTGAATTCTCTGATCTCGAACAGATTTATGATGGTTCAGGTCAGTCAGTATCGGTTAGTACGATGCCTTCGGGACTCAACGTGATTCTCACCTATGATGGATCTTCAACACTTCCCGTGAATACAGGTTCATACTTGGTGGATGCCAGTATAGACGACACTAATTACCTCGGAAATGCGGGCGCAACATTGATTATAAATCCTGCAACAGCTGGCATTTCATTCGACGGCATTGTGCAGACCTACGATGGCTCAGCTAAATCCATTACAGTTGTTACTTCACCATCCGATTTAAGTGTGACCATTGCATACAATGGTTTAGCTGATCTACCTGTAAATGCAGGTGAATATACTGCTGATGTTAGCGTAGAGGACGAAAATTACGTCGGTACTGCGTCAGAACTAATGATTATCAATCCTGCTGAAGCGGTAGCTAGTTCAGAAGGCATTTACTTTATAGATGAAGGCGATGATCTTCCTGATTTTTCAGTGACTTACAGCGGCTTTGTAAATGGCGAAAATGAGTCTGTTGTAACTTCGGTTACCTATGAGCTCAGTCCTGAATATGCCGGAGATGCAGGTACTTATGAGGTCATGCCCGTCGCCTTTGCTGGCAATTATACATTTACAGCGGTTAATGGGACCTTCTATGTAAATCCGTCCGGGCCCGGCACCAAGCAGATTAAGCCAAACTTCCTCTGTTACCAAGAGCTGTCTACACCTGATGAAAATGGCTATTCTTTTGTGGCTTATTTCAATTATGTAAATCAGAATCAGGAAGATGTTTACATTCCAATCGGTCAAGACAATGTAGTATTCGGAACGGCTTCAGTGGACATTTCTGACCAACCCACTTTATTTCTATCTGGTGGTGGCATGGTGACAATGCCTTTTGACGGTCAAAGCTTTACGTGGCAGATCACAAGTAGAAGGAAAAATGGAATTAAAGGTGCTATTCCTGCGAACACCTCTAATAGTACTTGTAACGGCGCAAATAAATCCAACAATACGCCATTTCATCTTGCCGAGGCCATTACTGTTTATCCCAACCCATCTTCAGGTCTGGTGTTCATCCACATCAACGAAGAGATTAAAGAATCTGTGAAACTGCAGTTGTTTGACAGTATGGGGCGAGAACTCAATCTAGAAACAACAACTAGTGATGGAGTTTTTGAATTGGATTTAAGCAGCTTTAAAAGAGGTCTGTATCTACTCAGAGCTTCTATTGGAAATGAAATTGAAGTCAAAAAAGTGGTTAAACAATAAGTATTTTAGTCTATTAAATAATTAATCCATCCGCTAGAATTTTAAAACCGGTGCCGCAAGCACCGGTTTTTTGATAGAAATAAATAACTTTAGAGAAATGAAAAAGTATAGCGCATGCCTACTGGGGCTTCTTTTCACGATTTGTCTCTTAGCCCAAGGATCTGCCGTCGATAGCTTGAAGATCATGCTAGAAAAACCTCAAGCTGACACGTCAAGGGTGAACACTCTTCTTGCGTTAGCTGCTAATTACTATAGGACGGCACCGGAGGAAGCCAATAAAATCGCTACCGAGGCTAAGGGGTTGGCACAGGCAAGTGATTATCAAAGCGGACTGGCTTATTCTCATAAAGCGCTGGGAATGAGCTACTATTTCCAAAACAATTGGGTTGATGCTCTTGTCGAATGGGAGCTGGCACTGAAGGTTTTTGAGTCTATGAACGATTTAAACGGAGTATCCAATATATTGAACAACTTGGGTGCCGTTCATTTTAATGGGGGTGATGATCAAGCTGCTCTCAGATTTTACCTGCAATCACTCGAAGTAGCCGAGCAAAATGGTGATTCACTTCGAATTGTTACTGCCTTGATCAATATTGCCAGTATCTATTTGACCAAAGATAAAACAGGTGACCTGGCATTCGATTACTACCAACGCGCTCTTCCATTGAGCAAAAAATTGGAAGATAAGGACGCTATTGGAAGTTGCGCTGTAAATATGGGAGAGATCTACTTGAGAGACACCCTCAATTCTGAGACTGCTCTTCAAAACATTGATTCCGCTCTTTATTATTTTGAAATGGCATTGGATGCCTTTCAAAATTCGGCGACGGGAAATGTTGCCTTTGCGCTAAATAGCATAGGCAAAGTTTACTTTGCACTCGGCGATTATGACGAAGCCATACAATATCAAACTGAAGCATTTCAATTAGCCAAATCCCTGGATGCCAGGCTTGAAATGGCTCAAGTACTTCTTTCACTTGCAAACACATATGAAGAAAAAGGAGACATTCAAGAGGCCATTGATGCTTTTACAACTTCAAAAGATCTGGCAGAAGAGATTGGCGCATTATACGAGATTCAAACAGCTTACAATGGATTAGCTGATACTTATTCAAAAATTTCTGATTTCAGACAGGCTTTTGAAAACTACAAGATGTCCGCGAATTTGAAGGATACATTGTACAATGCTGAAATGGATAAGAAGTTACAGGCTCAAACGCTGGGTTATGAGATTGATCGAAAACAAGGCCAGATATCCCTACTTGAAAAAAATCAGGAGTTAAAAGATGCAGAGTTAAAAAGACAAAAGGCAATTCGAAACGGGACTGCAGTTGTTGGGTTGCTATTATTGGTCCTTGCAGGCGGACTATTCAATCGATATAAATACACCACAAAAACGAACAGAATAATTGCCGCTGAAAAAGAACGCTCAGAAGGTTTGCTCTTGAATATTCTTCCGCAGGAAACTGCTGACGAGTTGAAGGAGAAGGGAAGTGCCACTCCGAAGTTTTACCCTCTGGTCTCGGTTCTTTTCACTGATTTTAAAGGGTTTACTCAAATAGCAGAAAAACTTACACCACAAGAATTGGTTGAAGAGCTCAATACTTGCTTTATCTCTTTTGATGAAATAATTGAGAAGCACAATCTCGAAAAAATTAAAACCATTGGAGATGCCTACATGTGCGCAGGAGGGATACCCGCGTCAAATGAGAACAATCCGTTTGATGCAGTTAATGCAGCATTAGAGATCCGTGACTTTATGGAAGAGTTACGTTTAGAACGAACTGCCAAAGGCCTCGATTTTTGGGAACTTCGTATCGGCATTCATACCGGTGCCGTTATTGCCGGAGTGGTTGGAAAAAATAAATTCGCATACGATATTTGGGGAGATGCGGTCAATACGGCAAGCAGAATGGAATCCAGTGGTATACCTGGCGAGGTGAATATATCAGGAGCCACGCATGAAATTGTCAAGGACAAATTTAATTGTAGGTACCGAGGAAAGGTAGCCGCCAAGAATAAAGGAGAGGTTGATATGTACCTTGTAGAGAGTATTAAGACGGAAAAAGTTAAATCCTCTGTTTCCGTCTAAAACAGAGCTTTCCAATTCCTCAATCATGTCCTGAACTTCACTAGGCATTATGTGTACAATCGGCTAATTAAAGTTGTAAAAAGCAAGCCGTTGGAACCCTATTTTAAGACTTCATAGGCCTTCACAGGTAGTTTTTTATTTTTCATGCTTATTTCCCCTACTTCTTTGCATTCAAAGGATTCTTTCACCTTCAGGTAATTTGATTCGGAAATAATGATCTGTCCTTTGTCGGCAGCGGCTTGGAGTCGAGCAGCTACGTTTACCGCATCGCCGATTACAGTGTAGTCGAGTCTGCGCAGAGCGGCCGAGCCGATGTTTCCCCACACCATTTCGCCGCTATTGATTCCAATAGATACCTGAGGTTTGAAGCTGTCTTCGCCAATGCCTATGTCGGCGTTTTCGATAGACGTTCGAATGGACAGACAGGCGTCTATTGCTCGATCGATATGGTACTCACCACGAAAAGTGGCCATTACTGCATCTCCGAGAAATTTGTCGACCGTTCCTTCTTCTTTGATGATCTCGTGCACGATGATATCGAAATAGGCATTGAGCATGTTTACCACCTTGTCGGCGGGCTCGGTTTCGCTGATAGCGGTAAAACCGCAAATGTCGATAAAGGCCACGGTGCCCTCGATGGTTTCGTTTTCAAAGAGTGACGTTTCGGCCCCTTTGCCACCCATAAAGTTGAGAACGGTTTCGTCTACATACATGCGGAGGATATTGTTCTCCTTTACCGCCTGCAGTGTTTTCTTTAGCGCCGCTACATGCACGATGGTTTTCTCGATGGTAATTTCGAGGTCTTTGAAATCGATGGGTTTGGTAATGAAATCGAATGCGCCGCGATTCATAGCGGTACGTATGTTTTCCATATCACCGTATGCCGAAACGATCACCGATTTCAGCAATGAATTTTGTTCGCTGAGTTTGGTAAGCAATGTCAGCCCGTCCATCTCAGGCATGTTGATATCGCTCAAAACGAGATCCACATCGGGATGAGCGAGTATCTGCTCGAGGGCATGGCGCCCGTTTTCAGCGAAAACAAACTCGTATTCGTTCTGACGTATCTTCTGCCTGAAGCGCTGTTTGATCAACACTTTT
The DNA here is from genome assembly GCA_047632755.1 of Cryomorphaceae bacterium. Classification (GTDB taxonomy): domain Bacteria; phylum Bacteroidota; class Bacteroidia; order Flavobacteriales_D; family Cryomorphaceae; genus JAKVAV01. The sequence goes on along the minus strand of JBLIDT010000032.1, from coordinate 7,939 downwards.
AAATCTTCTTCATCGTCTACAACGAGTATTTTTGTCATGGCTATATAATTACTTTATCATTCCGACAATTTCTTGCTTGAGTGAATTGAAATCGATGGGTTTGGTGAAAAATTCTTTGGCACCGGATTCTTTGGCCTTGTTGTAGTTTTCGGCATCGCCATAGGCCGAGATCATGCTCACGTTTATGGTTGGGAAGCGCGACTTTACTTGATCGAGCAGCTCCAATCCTGTCATTCCCGGCATATTGATGTCCGAAAATACATACATCACTTCCGGTGGTTTTTCCTTGCTGAGTATTTCCAAAGCTTCCTGTCCTGAAAAAGCAAAAACCATCTCGATCTCTCCGCTTTTTATTTCCTTTCGGAACTTCTGCCGAAAGAGCATTTCTACATCGTGTTCATCGTCTACTATTAGAATTTTCATATTCATTGCGTTTGTTTGGTTATGGGTAGTTCTATTATGAATCGAGTATAATCGTCGAGGCTCGATTCAATGGAAATATGTCCTTTGTGATTTTTAATAATGTCGTGGGTAATACTGAGGCCGAGCCCCGTGCCTTCCGTCCCTTTTTTAGTGGTGAAGAAAGGCTCGAAAAGTTTATCGCGTACTTGGTCGGTTATCCCGGGACCATTGTCTTCAATGGTCACCAATACTTTATTGCCATCCTTAGCCGACTTTACCATCAGTTCCGGAAGGTAGTTTCCATTCTCAGAAAGATTGAACTTATCGCGCATGGCATCAAAGGCATTCTTACAAAGATTGAGCACCACGCGGCTAAAGTCTTCAGGGAAAACTGGAACGCTGCCGACACTTTCGTCCAAGTCGTAATTGAGCTTGACGTTGATGGGGTTCTTCCCTGCGCGCATTCCGTGAAAGGCCAGGTTGACGTACTCGCCGAGCAGTTCATTGAGGTCGGTCGGCTCCAATATGCCGCTTCCACCCCGCGAATGCATCAGCATTGACTTTACGATGCTATCGGCACGCGTGCCGTGTTGGTGGATTTTCTTCAGATTGTCAGATACGTCCTCCAACAGGTCTTTGATGTCTGCAGTGGTGTCATTTTGCGGAAGCTTGTCTACCTCTTCCTTGATTTCGTCGATATACTCCAGGCTGAGCTCAGAGAAATTGTTGACGAAGTTCATCGGGTTTTTGATCTCGTGGGCAATTCCCGCAGCTAGTTGTCCCAGAGCGGCGAGCTTTTCCTGCACTACGAGTTGGGTCTGGGTGGCTTTGAGCTCTTCGAGCGAGGCTTCCAGTTCAGCCGTTTTTTGGGTCACCTTGGCTTCTAGTTCTTGGTTCTTTTTCTCCCAGTCGTTGATGTGAAAGGTATCGTCTTCGCTCATTACCGGTGTAGATCCATGGAAATGGATTACTTTCCATTGGCCATCTAGCTGATCAAGTGCAGTACTAAGCCGCAGTGGAATCTGAATGCTACCGTCAGGAAGCCCAATCTGGATTTCCAGTTCTTCAACAAACAGCGCGGCAAGACCACCTGCAAGCATTTGCTTGCGTGGGCTTTGTCGGTGAAACTTAAAATCAGCGTTTTCACTTGCTTTGATTTGCTTTTTGACGAGGTCTCGGTATTCTGTCGCGTTATTGATCTTTTCGTCAATGGTGGTGCCAAAGCCGTTGATATCAGGAGACACGACTTCACCCAAGTGTTTAAGGTCCATTGCCATGAGGGTCACCTTTATAAAAGTGTCGTAGACCTTATCTAGTTCCGATTCAATTGTAGTATCCTTTTGCGAAGTCATTTCAAAAATGAGGGTGAGTCAATGTGCAGTCAAAACTACGGTTCAACGGTAAATAATGAGCGGTGAATTGAAAGTTTGCTATCATGAATTCTGAGGTAATTTAATGATAAATTCGGTTCCCTTGGTTAACTCTGATTTACAGGTTAATTCACCCCCGTGCGCTTTTACAATGTCGTAACTCAAGCTCAATCCCAATCCTGTTCCTTGACCTGTGGGTTTCGTGGTAAAGAAAGGTTGGAAGATCTTGTCTTTGATTTCTTCGGGGATGCCGGGGCCGTTGTCTGAAATAGCTATTAGCTGTTGGCCGTTAGCCGTTAGCTTTGTCATGACGGTGACTGTGGGGAGATAATCGGAATCCGCTTTTTTGCTCCTTTCGTGTACCGCCTGGAAAGCGTTATTGATCAAATTGAGCAGCACCCTTCCAATGTCTTGCGGAACAACATTTACTTTTGGCAAGTTGGGATCAAAGTCGGTTTTGAAATTGGCGTTGAAGTTTTTGTCTTTGGTGCGCAGTCCGTGGTAGGAGAGTTTGAGGTATTCCTCGGCCAAGGTATTGATGTCGGTGGGTGCACTTTCTCCTTTCCCACTGTTGCTATGGGCGAGCATGCTTTTTACGATGGCGTCGGCGCGCCTTCCGTGGTGGGTGATTTTCTCGAGGTTAGATTTAACGTCGCTTAGTAGATCTGTGATTTCAGCCATACTTTCTTTGTCTTGAGACGAGTCCTGCTGTTGAGACAAGGCATGCCTTGTCTTTACTGCCTCGACTTCTTCAAGTGTTTCATCTATAAGCTCATTGCTGACTTCCGAGAAGTTATTGACGAAGTTGAGCGGGTTTTGGATTTCATGTGCAATGCCCGCGGTAAGCTCCCCGAGGCTGGCCATCTTTTCGGCTTGGATGAGTTGGGATTGTGTCGCCTTTAGCTTACCCAATGTTTCTTCTACATTTCTTTTCTGGTCTTCCAATACGACGTTCGCTTTTTTGCGAATCCGATTGTTGCGGAGTAGGAGACTGGCAATGATTAAAACAACTGCGATTCCCGCCAAAAGGGAATAAGTTCTTACCTCAGATTGTGTTTGAATATTCTCTTTTTCGAGCTCATGAAGTCGAATTTTATTATCAAACTCCAGATTTTGAAACTGCACAAGCTTAGCAATGTAAGCGTTGTTGAGACTGTCTAAAAGTGTTTTGCCAATTTCCAGAAAGTCATAAGCTTGTGAATAGTCGCCCTGTAATTTGTAGATAGAAGCGAGCTGAACCCAACCCGAACCTAAATTTGCATAATAATTTCTCTTTTCTGCTGTCTCAATCCCTTTCTGCGTGTAAAAAATCGCAGAATCGAGCTGGCCCATTTGTTTAAATTGAGCCCCCAGCTGGATTTGGGAAAAGGAAAGAGATGCTAACTTGTTTTCGTTCAAAGTTATTTCAATCACCTTTCTGCTATAATACATGGCAGAGTCATAATTCTGTTTGTTGAAGTAATAGTCAGAAATAAATTGGTAAATCGCCCCTGACTGCATTTGGTATGGAGAATCATCGTAATACTTCAATGCTCTCATGAAATATGTAAGGGCAGAATCGGGTTGGTTGTTTTTGAAATACAGCACTCCAATATCTCGAGTGCTGAGTGATAAAATCTTTTTGTTCTGTAATTTCTCACCGATTCTCAAGGCTTCTGTCAAGTGGTACAGAACTTCATCATCTGAAAAGGAAAGATCGTAGAGGGTGGAAATTTCGAAATGAATCATCCCTATTATAGACTGTCTAGCATCTTCCGGACTTTTTGAATAGGAGAAGTTTTGGTATCCCCACGGATTCTCTGAGCTCGATGGGTCTTCGGCAATTTTTAATCCGTTCATGTATGATTCATAGGAAGTAGTCAAATTCATGAGCGCAGCATAGCAATAGCCAACTTGCTGATAGGCATCGGCCTCCCAAAGTTTCAAATTCAATTTTTTAGCTAGTTCCAATTGCTCTTGATGATATCCTAGTCCTATATCAGGTGCCCAATCCTGGTAGTAAAAGCCCAGCTGGCGGTTGATGTCCAAGCGCACGGTATCATTAGCCGCATTCTCCAGAGCAGTTTGCAGGCTATCGAGAAAACGTTGGTCGTCTTGGGCCAAAGCCAGAACTGGCAACATGAGCAAAAGGAAAATTCTTGATAAGGTTTTCATAAGGGTCTAATTATGCCTGTGGTAAATGAATGATGAACGCGGTGCCTTCACCTTCATTGGGTTTTAATATCAACTCCCCGCCATGAGCTTTCACTATATCGTAGCTGAGGCTCAATCCCAGTCCTGTTCCCTCACCCGTGGGCTTGGTAGTGAAAAAGGGTTGGAAGATTTTGTCTTTGATGTCGTCGGGGATTCCGGGGCCGTTGTCTTTTATAGTCACTAGTACTTGGTCGCTAGTCGATAGTTCAGTTTTGACAGTGACGATAGGATTTGAAACACCATTGACTGCCTGGAAAGCGTTATTGATCAAGTTGAGTAAAACGCGCCCGATGTCCTGCGGAACCACATTGACCTTTGGTAAGTTAGGATCGAAGTCGGTTTTGAAATCGGCGTTGAAGGACTTGTCTTTTGCTCGAAGACCATGGTAAGAGAGTTTGAGGTACTCCTCGGCCAGGGCGTTGAGATCGGTTGGAGTTTTCTCTCCTTTACTGCTGCTGCTATGGGCGAGCATTCCTTTTACGATGGCGTCAGCGCGCTTGCCGTGGTGGGTGATTTTTTCAAGGTTTGATTTTACGTCGCTGAGTAAGTCGGTGATTTCTGATAGACTTTCTTTGTCTTCAGACAAGTCTTGCTGTTGAGACAAGTCCTGCTGTTGAGACAAGGCATGCCTTGTCTTTACTGATTCCACCTCTTCAATCGTCTCATCCACCAGCTCAGACGATACCTCCGAGAAATTGTTTACGAAGTTGAGCGGGTTCTGGATCTCGTGAGCAATGCCTGCAGTTAGCTCACCGAGGCTGGCCATTTTCTCGGATTGGATGAGCTGGGTTTGGGTGGATTTAAGATCGGCTAGCGTTTGATTCAACACTTCATTGGCTTTATTTTTTGATTGAAAGCGGTGGAAAATACCAGCCGAAAGAACCAGCAATAAGAAAGCTATGCCGATAGAGAAATTTCTGGAAAGAGAGGAAATCTTATTCTGACTTTCCAATTTCTCAATGGAAAGTTCCTTTTCATTCATTTGTTGTTCGGCTTCAAAGCTAATGACGCGCAATCTATCTTGCTCCTGCAGCATTTGGGCTTGCATGGCAATATAGAAAGCGTAGGTTTCGGCCGCCAACTCATGTTGTCCTGTTTTGGTATACAAATCAGCCATCAGTTTATAATTTCTTAGGATGTCCTGCTTCCTATTGTTGAGACGCTCAATATCACTTATCAATAGAGCGATGGCATCTTCAGGTCTGTCTTGGGCTATCCTCAATAAAGCAAGGTAGTAGTCGGGTGCAATGGTTCCCGATCCGGGAGCAACCGGGATGTTTTTGGATCGGATGAGCTCCCAGCATTTATTCAGATTGGCTTCTGCTGCTTCCAAATTTCCGATTTCAATAAAGTACAGTGCTTCAGTTTGCAAGTAGGCCGTGTAGCTATCAGGCTCTTCTTCCACAATGATATCCTGCCTTGCCGTACTCAAATAATAAGCGGCACTGTCCGTTTGATGAGTTTGCAACATCATTTCTGCCAGGTTTCCGGCAACGAAGCTTCCGTTTCGACCTGTTTTTAAATATTCTCGTAAGGTGATTTTTGAAAATTTTCGGCCCTCGCTGATATTATTTTTGGTTAGGTAGTAATATCCCAATACTCCCACGTTATTGACCCAGCGGGATTTATAACTCGATGTATCTATGTAACTGATTGATTTTTTCATATTGTAAATGGCCAAATCAGTGAGCCCTGATGTTTGGTAAAACCCTGCTAATACATAATAGGATATAGCAAGCGGTAAAGAATCATTTTCAGCTTTGTACTTGCTTAGCCTTTCGGAGAAATAGAGCAACCCATCTTCTAGCTTGTCTGAATTGCGGTAAGGAAGCCTCAACGTGGATAAAATGTAGGATTTTGCTAAAGACGTCTCGGGCGTGCTGTACTTGTCTAATTCTTCGATTAATGTTTTCCCATACTCGATTGCTCTTTCAAAGTCTTCATCGACGATATCGTGAAGGATAGCTGCCTGAACATTAAACGCCCAACCATCCTCTTTGTAAGGGTCAAACTGAAGTGAAGCAGATTCCAACTGACGAATATTTTCATCGCTTAGAGACGTTTGATACAATAGCCCTATGGCAGCATTAAAACTGGTGGTGTCTTGTTGGCCATCAGCTATCGATTTATTCAGTAGCTCGATAACTGAATCTACCCTGCTTTGCTGAGCCACCATTTGACCAGTGTAAAAGAGCATCAAACAGATCATGATCAGTTTGAACATTGGTATACTACATTTCATATTTCTAACTGATTTCATAGGGGTAGTTGAATGGTAAATACGGTTCCTGTTTGGCCGTCTGGTGAGCTTTTCATGCTCAAGTCTCCTCCGTGCGCCTTCACAATATCATAGCTCAACCCCAATCCAGCTCCCTGCCCCGTGGGCTTAGTAGTGAAAAAGGGTTGGAATATTTTGTCTTTGATGTTGTCGGGGATGCCGGGGCCGTTGTCTGTGATCGATATTCGTATTTCGTCGCTCGTTGTTCGTTGGGTTTTGATGGAGACTAGTGGATTTTCCACGCCCGCCTGAGCACATGTCTGAAAGGCATTATTGATCAGGTTGAGTAGGACTCTTCCGATATCCTGTGGCACAACATTCATCTTTGGTAAGTTGGGATCAAAGTTTGTTTTGAAATCGGCGTTGAAACTCTTTTCCTCCTGACCTTGGCTTGATCCTAGATTGGCGCGAAGGCCGTGGTAGGAGAGTTTGAGGTATTCCTTGGCCCAAGCAGGATCGTGCCCTTGCTGAAACACCCAGCCATCGAGTGGCGCGAGCAAGATGCGTTGGTGGGTTTCAAACATATCTGACGAAAGTGTCACGGTTTCTCGCTGTGCTGAGGCTAAGGTGCAGTTGAACACCAAAGCCAAAACGATCAATATGTTTCGAGTACTCATTGTCCTTTTGGTGCTAAGTGAATCGAAAATGTGGTGCCTTTTCCCTGACTTGAATCGATGTTAATCTCTCCTCCATGCGCCTTGATAATATCATTGGTAATGCTCAAGCCAAGCCCCGTTCCGTCTGTTCCCTTTTTCGTGGTAAAAAAGGGTTGCAAGATTTTGTCTTTGATAGCGTCGGGGATACCCGGGCCGTTATCAGAGATGGAGATTTCTACCCGCTCACCTTTGCGTTTTGATCCCACAGAAAGTTCAGCCAGGTAGCTCGAATCATTTTTGGCTTTATCGCGCATGGCGTCGAAGGCGTTATTGGCTAAGTTGAGCACAACCCTGCTAAAGTCTTCTCCAATGAGGTTGACCTTTCCCAGATTCTCGTCCAGATCGAAGTTCAGCTTCACGTTGATCGGATTTTTACTCGCACGCATTCCGTGGAAAGCCAAGTTGACGAATTCTTGAAGCAAAGCATTGAGGTTGGTGGGTTCCATCTCACCGCTCCCGCCGCGGCTATGCTGCAGCATTGATTTTACGATTCCATCGGCGCGGGTGCCGTGTTGGAGTATTTTTTGGAGATTGGCTCTTACGTCTGATAGCAACTCTTTGATGGGGTCAGCTTTCTCGGGAGGCAGCCCTACCAGCTCTTCCATTACTTCGTCTACCATTTCAATATTGAGCTCTGAAAAGTTGTTGACGAAGTTGAGCGGGTTTTTGATTTCATGGGCAATACCAGCCGTAAGCTGCCCAAGGCTGGCGAGCTTTTCCTGCTGCACAAGTTGCTGCTGTGCCGACTTCAGCTCTTCGTGTGTTAACTCGAGTTTGTGATATGCCTTTTCAATTTCTTTGGCTTGAGCAAGTTCTCGTTCTTGGTTCTTCTTCTCTTCGCGCAGGGCTATTCGCTGTCGCATCGTTCTATCAATGGCAAAGATAAGCAGTGCAAAAAGCAAAGCATATGCAGTATAGGCCCACCAAGTGCGCCACCAAGGTGGAAGAATTTTCACGGTTATGCTTTTACCTTCGTCATTCCATACGCCCTCAGCACTCGCAGCCCGTATCCGGAAAGTATATTCTCCCGGATCGAGATT
>JBLIDT010000031.1:0-27728 GCA_047632755.1 Cryomorphaceae bacterium | reverse complement strand
AAGAACCATCATCCGTATTGGCTGAAGCATTATAGTTAAAAGCAGTGGGATCTGTACAGCCATTGACTACAAGTGTAGTACAAGATCCATCATCTGTATTGGCTAAAGCATCATATTCTGTATATAGTGGATCGGTACAACCTAAAATAGGTGCTGAAAAAGCTCGAATGGCCCTAAGATTGATGAAGGTGGAACTCTTTTCATAGTTGGTCTGGAAACCATTGGCGTAATCCTGAAGCCACGCACCGTAGATATCGAGCTCCGTAGAACTCCAATAGTAGGTATTAGCAAAATCGCCAATATTATTTGGGTCTGTAGGGCCAGCAATGAATCCATCACCGTCTGAATCTGCTAAATTTGTCCACATCAAATTTAGCTCATCTTTTGAAGGGAGGAACCAGTCACTGTATCCACCAAGAGTTAAATTTGCACAAATATCAGCAGCAATTCCAGAAGTAGTACATCCTGCTTGAATATCAATTGTATTTTGAGCACCTGTTCCAATAGCTGTTCCGTCTGCTCCTGAAATCAAAGTTCCAGAACAACCCCATTCGACTCCAGTAGACTGGTCTGTAAGAGCTGAAATTAAGCCTCCGCCATTGCCATCCAAGTAAAAGACAATACCTCCCTGATAAGTATCACCTATTGCTCCAGAAAAAGGAATTATACAAGAACCATCATCCGTATTGGCTGAAGCATCATAGTTAAAAGCAGTGGGATCGGTGCAGCCATTGACTGCTGCGATACATGAACCGTCATCCGTATTGGCTGAAGCATTATAGTTAAAGGCAGTGGGATCGGTGCAGCCATTCACTACTGCACTACAAGAACCATCATCCGTATTGGCTGCAGCATTGTAGTTAAAAGCAGTGGAATCTGTACAGCCTTCCACGATGAAAGAGTTTATCAAACTTAATCCAGGGATAAGAATATAATTTCCACTACTTATAAATAACGTGTCTCCAGAAATAAGTAGGGTCTGCGCAATGCCAATACCATCAGCACCGTCTGAACCGTTTGTTCCATCTGAACCTGCTGGACCAGTAACACCGTCATTTCCATCTGACCCGTTATTTCCGTCAATACCATCTACTCCATCATCTCCACTAGAACCGATGTTGCCCTGGGGGCCTTGTGGTCCTGTTGCTCCAACAGCACCATCGATACCGTTGGTTCCGTCAATACCATCTACTCCATCATCTCCACTAGAACCGATGTTGCCCTGAGGACCTTGTGGTCCTGTTGCTCCAACAGCACCATCTGATCCGTTATTTCCGTCAATACCATCTACTCCATCATCTCCACTAGAACCGATGTTGCCCTGAGGACCTTGTGGTCCTGTTGCTCCAACAGCACCATCGATACCGTTGGTTCCGTCAATACCATCTACTCCATCATCTCCACTAGAACCGATGTTGCCCTGGGGGCCTTGTGGTCCAGTTGCTCCAACAGCACCATCTGATCCGTCATTTCCATCAGCTCCTGCTGGGCCTGCTCCGTTGCCCGATGTATTTGCATACAATGCATACGGCACACTCATCAATTGGCTGGTGCCCATTACCGAATAGCTTGTGCCACCTGTTACGTCAACTGCTGTTTCCATAAAGTAAGGTCCATTTGCCCAGTCTATGGTGGTGAAATCATCGGCTGATGTTCCTGAACCAATTTCCAAATTCACCAAACCATACGCATTGGTTGTGGGTGCAAACGTTTCGGTATAAACTGCTGTGCCACCAATGCTGCCTTGTTGGATGGTTAACTGAATTCCAACCGCTTGGTTGTTTAAAACTACATTCATCGCGTCTCTGACGACGGCTTGGTACTTAAAGCCTTCTGGCGATTGCCCGAATGAGCTTAGTGCGAACGCTGCTAACGCAACGAGCGAGAGTAGTAGTTTCTTCATGTTAGTGGAGTTTGAACTGGTTAACTGTTTTTGGATTTGGTTTTGGAGCAAGAAACTCCTTGGGTGGTTAAAGCTTCCTGTGCATTAATAAAAATTCGGAAAACAACACAGGGGTACTTTTCTTCATCTGGGTAGATCTTTTAGTCGATAAAAAAGATTGATTTCTATCGGTTGAGAAATCCAACTCTCGCATTTTATTTTTTCAAAAAAACTCTCGTGCCTTGTTGCGCGAGAGTCTTAGGCTCAACAATGGCAAGCTATTTTTTAATCACTTTTTTAGTGGCGGAGCCTTCTTCTGCATTGACAAGAACAGTGTAGATACCAGCCGCTAAGGTTGACATGTCAACCTCTAGTTTGTCTATGGTTTCTAAATACTCCAGATGACTTACTACTCTACCATAAGCGTCATAGACATAAACCTCCTTCAAGTTGTAATTGGCATCGTTGCTAATTGTTATTGCACTTAGCGTTGGATTTGGATAGACCACAATATGATTTGATAGTTTGATGTCTTCAACACCTGACACAAAATCTCCAGAAAAGGCAACTTCAGAAAAGGCCACATAAGAAGCGTCGCCCCAATTGTTCAACACCTCAAAACGGATAAAAGACGCAGTCACTTCAGTGAATGAAATTTGTTCTGGTACACATCCTGAAAAGCACGGAGATATTGCAAATACACTAGGTGCATCATCAATAAGTGTATAAGTCAAACCATCTTGAGAAGCATAAATATTTACTTCCTGTATTCCAGTTTGTCCAGGTACTGGACCAAAAAAGTTTTGATTCCACAATGAAAGTCCGTCCACTAGATAAGAACCTCCAAGATCAAAATCAATAGTACCCGGCTCGTTTGTAGCTACATATGAATTCCCAAACACGGACATTCCATGTCCAGCTGTTAAACTGGGGTATTCACTCAAGCCAACTCCATTAATGGCATTATCTAAAGTCGTCCCAAAGGCAGCGGTTAATGTAGTTGTCGCTGAAACAGGATTAATAATGACTTGCGCATGGAGTGGCGATAGATTAAGCATGCAACCGCATGCAATAAGAAAGAGTAATTTTTTCATCATGAATAGTTTTTTTGTCGTTCAAAGGAATATCACTTCACCCCTAATGTATGGTGACAAAAAGCTAATCCATAAATGCATCTACCCAACGGCTACCCTATTTATCGGATGGTGATTGCTTTGATCAAAAGGTTGATCAAAAGGTAAATACTCCTCCCTTTTGAAATAACGAAATGTGCGGGAGCTGGAAATCAACTATTGTGATGGAAACTATTTCATCGCCTGGTAGACCTCTAGCCATTCACTGAATGGCTTCTTTTTTCTTCTGGAAATTGGAATTTTCTTTTGATTGGACAATACGGCGAAAATTCCATTGGAGTATGATGTAATGTGGTCAGCATTTAAGATGTGCGACCGGTGGCACCTGTAGAATCCTTTATAGTCCAGTAATTCTTCTAAATCTACTAATGTCTTGGTGACCAATTTCTTTAGATTATTCCTCATGTAAATGAGGCTGTAATTTCTATCGCCCTCAATATGTATGATATCCTTTACAGCAAGCTTTAAATCACCTTCTTGAGTTTTTAAGATCAACGTGTGCTCGGGTAAATCCTTTGTGTGCACATTTTGCAAGGCCATTTCTAAGTTCTGTTCGTGGGGTTGAACACTTCGAATATCCTTATAACGTGCAATGGCTTTTTTTAATTCTGCCAAATCAATAGGCTTCAATAAATAGTCCAAAGCACTGAAGCGAATCGCCATGATAGCATAATGGCTGTAGGAAGTAATGAAAATGGTTTGGAAATTAATCGTTCTGAGCCGAGTCAGCATTTCGAAGCCTGTCATGTCGGTCATTTCAACATCAAGAAAGACGAGCTCTGGCTGAAACGCTTCAATTTTCTCCAGCCCTTCACTTCCATTCTCGGCAGTTGCCAATATCTCAACCTCTGGGAAATGTAGAGCCAACTTATCTTGGAGGAGCTCTATAATAAATGGATCATCATCGACAATCAGACTTCCTATTCTTTTTGAATCCATAACTTACGATTGTAGTGCATTATGAATTGGAGTATTCAATTCATTGAGGGCATATGGTTTAGGAATGCAATTGTTCATCCCTGTATCACAACATTTGTCCATTTCTGTTTTCAGTAGACGGGCAGTCATGGCAATAATCGGAATGCAAGTTCCCATGACAGAAGACCTTTCAATGCTCCTGATTTCCATAGTTGCATCAAGACCATTCATTACTGGCATCTGCACACCTCTTAGGGTGTCGTAATAGCTGTTGGAATTGAATGCCTCCACCGCCAAAACTCGCTCTAAATATTCCGATGCTTTTTTGCTATTTCCTATACCTTTATAAATACTGGCAAGATTGGATAAAGAACCTGCCAAAAGTGTTTTGTTTCCCATTGTTTTGCAGTATCCCAGATTATGGGGAGGAAGTTCAAGTGGCGCTGTTGTAGCGGGCATTCTAGGCAACAAATTAAAATCATTTGACTCTTTAAATATTGTTTGAGCTCGATTGAGGTTTTCAAATCCCAATACAACGTCCCCTTTTCTGACGTAGATTTCACCGATATATCCAACGCTGCTAGCTATTCCTTTCTGATCCCCGATAACTTCGCTTAACTCTAATGTTTGGAGACTGCACTCCAATGTCTTTTCTATCTCTCCTCTTGATTGGAGTACACCAGCGATATTCAATAAGGTTTTTATCCCAAGTTCATGATCGGCCATTTCCTCTGCCATTATAAGTCCGTGGCTCAAATATTCCAACACCCTGTTTGGGAAATATTTAAGCAAGCATGCGTCACCTTGGACATTTAAATCAGAGGCCATCGACCTTTTATAATCCATTGTTTTTGCGAAGTCATATTCCAATTGCGCAGAATAAAACGAGCTATCTGAGTTCATAAAACTGAAGTGATTATATGCGACTTTATGAATAACCGCTAATCCAATCGCATCATCTTGGGGCAAGTCAATCAAAACCGCCATTAAAGAATCTTTTTGGGAAACCACAGCTGGTTGTTGCGCTTTTAGACCTATGAACAAGCTAACTTGAATCGATAGAAGGACGAAAAACTTTGTTTTCATAATCTCAGGAGTTCGAATTTTTTTTGAGGATAGAGTCTACATCCTTGATAGCCAATCCTAACTTGTCCAAAATTTTATTTACCAATCTTTCTAAATCCTCATAAGGAATTGATTCATATTCGTGTTCCAATCTACGGATTGGCTGCTCGATATCGTGGATTCCAAAAAAATGCAGTTGAGGGCTCATCTGATGGAGCAACTGCCGTATTCTTATTCTATCATTGGCCTCTAAGCTTGTCTTCAAGCTTAGAATTCGTCCGGGTATAAGCTCCTGAAATTGATGCAAATACTTCAGCATTAACTTATTATTACCCCTTGAAATGCGCATTAGTTCATCTGGATTGATTACCACGGCGTTCCATTGTATGCTCATTGCACAACTCGATATTTTGGTGAGTTAAAAAAGTGAAGATAGAGCTAAATCAACCGATATGAAGACTTATTCTCCCAATGGCCGACTAAACGGTCATTGGCCACTTAACATTATTGATTACCAATCTATTATTACCAATCTACCCTTTTTTTTTTCGCAAGCACATCCGTTTTTAAAGCTGTCGAGGGCTTGATAAGATTATTTAACTCAAAGGGCGAATAGAACGACTGAGAATCATATTTTTTAAGTGCAAGGAAATAATTTCTTGTGAAAACGAGGGAACAACGTTAAGTAAAGAAAGTGCCAAGCTCAAGGTCGCCTTCTCACCGTATTGCGCACGGCACCGAATATTGAGTAGACGCGCGTCGTTATGAATGCTGGAGTAGGTGTATTTGCCTCTCCGAATAGTGACTTAGACTCTGACGAAAGGAATAATTAACGACCTAAATATGGAATAAATAAGGACTCTAACACGATCTATTGCAAAGAGCGCAAGTGGAGTATGGTTATTAAAACCACTAAAAAATAATCAAACAAAAATCGTCTTAGAATTTGATGTGGAAGTCAAAAACATACTCGACTATTTATTCGCTCCAGTGGTCAAATTAAAAATAGGAATAGCCGCATTAATAATATAAATTAATTAAAATGTTACACATAATAATTAAAATAACATCCCAGAAAGAAGGAAATAAATTCGAACAATTCACACTAGGTTTTATGTATAAGCGTCTTTCAACTGAGTTCCCTTTCGAATCAAAACACTTGAATGTAAAAGGAAGTAAAATTCATTGACTGGAAAGTATTTCAAATACACCCTGGTTAAATTGTGCTCGTGGTGACTGGGATATGGAAGATGTTGCTCTTATAGGCACTCTTAACGCAAATAGAGCTAATCTTAACGCTCATCAGAGGTCCCTAGAAATGTTTAGAAAAAAATGTTGAAGATGTGATTGAAAAGAACGAATCTGAAGTCAAAGGATAACGAAATCTCCCCACATTGCATAGTGCAAGGAACTCCGGGAGATGGTAGGATTTGTAGACCAAACAGTGAGGCCATTTTTTGTGGGTACATTGCATTCAAAATGAATCGCATGCCACTACTTTCAAGAACAAAACACCTACTGCTCCTCTCCTTAACTATCGTTGCAATGACCAGTTGTACTCAAGAACCAGAAGAATCAAAAGAAACCCTTATCGATAATATCTTGCTAATGCCATGGACGGGCCCTTACGGTGGAGTTCCTGCTTTTGACCAGATGAAAGTAGCTGATGTCAAAGCCGCAATGCTTCAAGGTATGGAGTTAAACCTCGAGGATATTGATGCCATCGCCAACAATACGGAGCCGCCTACTTTTGAAAACACGATCGTAGAAATGGAACGAGCTGGAGAAGAACTGGACAGAGGCATGAAATACTATGGCATTCTAAGTAGCAATCAGTCTAGCCCTGAGTTTAGAGACATTCAGACTGAATTGGCCCCCTTGTTCTCAGAGTTTCGTTCAAAAATATCACAAAACGAAAAGTTATTCCAGCGTATCAAGGCGGTGTATGATGCTTCGCAAATAACACCCTTACCTGCCGACCAGCAACGAGTAGTTGATCTGACCTACAAAGAGTTTGAAATGGATGGTGCAGAATTGGACAAAGCGAAAAAGGAACGCTATGCTGCCATCAACAAGGAGCTTTCGAGCCTATACACCGAGTTTTCGAACAATGTATTGCACGACGAAGAAAACTACGTGACCTACTTAACCGAGGAGCAATTGGGTGGTTTGTCAGACGGTTTTGTTAAGTCGGCAGCAAAAATAGCGGCGGACAAAGGCAAAGAAGGAAAGTATGCCATTACCAACTCGCGGTCTTCCATGGATCCTTTCCTTACCTACTCTACCGAGCGTGAATTGCGCCAAGAAGTTTGGACAAATTACTACTCAAGAGGCGACAATGGAGATGAGTACGACAACAACGAACTTATTGCTGAAATCTTAAAACTGAGAAGAGAGCGCGTGGAATTATTGGGCTATGCCAATTTTGCGGAATGGCGTCTCCAAGACCGCATGGCAAAAACACCTGAAAATGCGATTAATTTAATGGAAGCAGTATGGCCAGCTGCCATTGCTCGAGTGGCCGAGGAAGTGACCGACATGCAAGCTGCGGCTGATAAAAATGGAGACAACATTACCATCGAACCATGGGATTACCGTTTTTACGCTGAAAAAGTCAGAAAAGAAAAATACGATTTAGACTCTGACGAAGTCAAGCAATACCTTCAGCTGGACAACTTGACTGATGCGATGCATTATGTGGCGGGAAGATTATTCAACTATGAATTCACTCCCGTTCCCGAAGGATCCGTTCCTGTTTTTAACAAAGACGTCAAGGTGTGGGAAGTGACTGATAAGACCTCTGCCGAAAACATTGGCCTTTGGTACCTCGACCCGTATGCAAGAGAAGGAAAACGTTCGGGAGCATGGGCAACCATGTACAGAAGCTACTCCACTTTTGACGGAGTGAAAAATGTACTGGCATCCAACAATTCCAACTTTGTAAAACCAGCACCTGGCGAAGCCTTACTGGTTTCGTGGGACGATGCCACTACCTTCTTTCACGAGTTCGGGCATGCATTGCATTTCTTCTCTTCCAATGTAAAGTATCCAACCTTGGGTGGAGGTGTAAGAGATTACACCGAGTTTCAATCGCAATTGTTGGAGCGCTGGCTATCGACAGATGAAGTGATCAATAACTATTTGAAGCACAACAAGACTGGTGAAGCGATGCCTGCAGACCTAGTGGCGAAAATTAAAAATGCTTCTACTTTTAATCAAGGTTTCTCCACCACCGAGTATTTGGCTTCGGCCATTATGGACATTAAATTCCACTTGGCCGACCCTACAAACATTGATGTAGACCAGTTTGAACGGGAGACGCTTGCGGAGCTGAACATGCCAAATGAACTGCCCATGCGTCATAGAACACCTCACTTTGGCCATGTATTTTCAGGTGAAGGATATGCAACGGCCTATTACGGTTATATGTGGGCAGATGTATTAACCGCAGATGCTGCCGAAGCGTTTGCCGAAGCTCCAGGAGGCTTTTATGATGAAGAAATGGCGGCCAAATTAGTGAAGTATTTGTTCGCACCTAGAAACTCAATAGAACCTGCAGAAGCCTATCGATTATTTAGAGGACAAGACGCCAAAATTGAGGCGCTGATGAGAGATAGAGGTTTTCCTGTAGCAGCAGAATAGGGGCTCTATTAAAGGTTGTTCGTCGGTAAGCTCAATGAAAGAGGAAATGCCATGCTTGGAAGTGAGCGTTGTGGTATTGACTGAAAGTAATTGCTTCGAAATTCCGCACTGAGCTTATACTTGCCGAAGTAAATAATGAGATAACCTTATTCATGGAGAATATATCAAATAGAACCCTAATTAGTCGACTCTATAGCTCAGCAGATCAACAGTTGTTGGAAGCCAACTTCGATACGGAAAGTTGGTCGGAATGGTACCAAGTTGTTCAAGGTTTGACTGGGCCTGAGAAGATGGTTTATGTGATCGTGAAATTAAATCAATCGGTTACAAATGGAGGGTTTGCGGAATTTTACGAAACCTCATTTGGGGTCTTCGCTCCCGAAATTATTCATGCGCTAAACGAAATTAAGGCGGTAGCTACTGCCGATATTGTTTCTAGCACGTTGCCCGTTGTAAATCCTACCGGACTTTTGGACGAATTTTACAAAGAGCTCGTTTTCAAACTTCAGCTCTCAGAACAGCAACGGGCGCAACTTTACTCTCAGGATATACGGTACGACCAGTTACACGGCCAAGAGAATTTAGAGGATCTACTCGGATCGTATTTACAAGACTTGGTCAAATGACCTGAGCGCCTTTGCCAAACTTCAAAACTTGCTTACGGAGGTTTGATTTTATCCATTCATATTGAGTTAAATCCTCACTCAAAGGAAGCTGGGAAACATAGCGAGACTTTAAAAACGACAGCCACAACGCAGATTCTACTCGGCGGCGGAAACCATGCACAGCACTTGTTGCCGATTCAGAAGATGAGGAATAGAAAAGGGTTAAATTCGCAAAAAAGATAGCGGTGATGGGTTTGTCTTTTCCAAAAAGAAAAGTGAGAATGCCAAAACAAAAGTATCCTCCCATCGATTATTAGGAAGAAGCGCTTGAGGCATCTTCTCAGGCGTTGATTAGAGTCGGAAAATGAGAACTAAACTACGCGTACTGTTTGCAATTGCTCAGGTAGTTAACGCAAGAAAATGTGGGGCAAAGGTCAGTCGGTGCAAGAGCCGAAGTATATTCTGTGCGCTCAAACCTACCACAAAGGCCATTAAAAAGATGTGCCTCTCCAGAACCACCACTCATTGTCATTAAGGCTTGGATTAGCAAAATAAAAACAGAATGAACAGAATAGCACATATCGAAAATGAGATTGCCGCATTGAGAAGTCAATTGCAGCATCATAAACTCTATGAAAGTTTAAAAACTGTAGATGACATTAGAACATTTATGGAAAACCACGTCTTTGCTGTTTGGGATTTCATGTCACTATTAAAGAATCTCCAAATAAATCTTACCAACGTTAAGACGCCTTGGATCCCATCAAAAAACCCGACGCTTGCACGATTTATAAATGAAATTGTGCACGGTGAAGAAAGTGATCTCAATGGCTCAGGCACCCCTCAAAGTCACTTTGAAATGTATTTGGACGCTATGTCCCAAGTGCAAGCGCGAACTACAGAAATAAATAAATTTATAGCTCTCATAGAATCAGGCAATTCCGTTGACTACTCATTGAATGAAGTAGATATTGATAGAAGAGTGGCTGATTTTGTGAAGTTTTCGTTCTCAATTATTGAAACAAATAAGCCACACCTAGTTGCTTCTGCTTTTACATTTGGACGAGAAGATGTTATTCCAGATATGTTTATTGAGATCTTGAAAAACTCTGATTCAGAAAACAAATCTTACGACAAACTGACCTATTATTTGCAGCGTCACATTGAATTAGATGGTGACGAACACGGACCACTATCACTCGAAATGGTTTCGGGACTTTGCGGCGACAATGAGCAAAAATGGGATGACACGTTAACAGTTGCAAAGCAATCATTGGAGAAAAGAATTGCCCTTTGGGACGCGATTAATGACTTGATTCAAAAAGAAAATCAAGCATCCAAAGCCATGCATAGCAAATAATGTCTTTGGTACTTTAAGAAATTTAGCGCCACCCAAAAGCGTCACCCAAGCGAAAATCATGCGCAAGAGAAGCAGTCGCTCTTGGGTTTTAAAAATGCATTGAACAGAAAATGTGCTGGTTTGTCCCCGCGATAATCTGAAAGCCAATGCTCCACTGATGGCCTATTTGGTTCAAATCTATACCATATGCTTCAATTCTGTGAGGCAATTCAGAATTTGTACGTTTCGTTTCTAAACAAGAACGATCTTTGCAATCTGCCCGAGGCGGAAAGGCAGAGATAGCGGGCTCCGTTACGTCGCTAATGCAGTTTCGCCATTAGCAAGGGCTGCACTATATTTAGTTGGCCATAAAAACCTTACTCTTACCTGCGATTTCAACATTCGAATACACAGAATAATTACTTCATGTCAAAAATGACTACCGATCAAAAAGAGAATTCCGATGAGTTGCCGCAAAATTCAATTCTCAGTAAGTTTGGAATAACCGCGCTAAATCCGATGCAGGAAGAGGCCTGTAAGGCGATACAATCGAAGTCGGATGTGGTGCTCCTCTCCCCTACTGGAACAGGAAAAACCCTGGCCTTTCTATTGCCTTTGATAGAAACATTGGATAAGAACTGCGCCGAGATTCAAATTCTCATCCTCGTTCCCTCGCGAGAATTGGCCCAACAAATTGAACAGGTAACGCGTAAAATGGGATCGGGTTTTAAGGTAAATTCGGTGTATGGTGGCCGTTCTGGTCAGCTCGATAAGATTGATTTAAAACATAAACCAGCCATTCTCATTGGCACGCCTGGGCGCGTAGCGGACAGAATCAGAAGGGATCGGTTTTCTTTGGATTCTATTCACACCCTTGTGCTCGACGAGTACGATAAATCACTGGAGGTCGGTTTCGAAAACGAAATGACCGAGATTATTGAAGCTCTTCCTAGAGTTCGACAAAGGATTTTGACCTCAGCGACCAGCGAGGTGGAAATACCGCCGTTTGTAGGATTGGAAAAACCCATTCTTATCAACCACGTCCCAGAAGGGATTTCTCAACTAACTATTAAGACACTTCTTTCGTCAGAAAAGGATAAGTTAAAAACGCTGGATAAGGCACTCGCCTTTATTGGTCACCAGCCTGGTATTGTCTTTTGCAATTTCAAAGATGCACTAGAGCGGGTAAGTGATTTCTTAGCTGAGCACCGCATTCATCATGAGTGCTTTCACGGAGGTATGGAACAAATTGATCGAGAGCAAGCGCTGATCAAGTTTAGAAATGGCACCACTCAACTCCTTCTGGCCACCGATTTGGCTGCTCGTGGACTCGATATTCCCGAAATAAAATTCATTCTTCATTACCACCTTCCGCCACACCTGAAAGAATTCACCCACAGGAACGGAAGAACAGCACGAATGAACCGCGACGGCATCGCCTATATTCTGCAGTGGAAAGGAGAGGAACTTCCAAACTTCATTCAGGAGCTTGCTCCCGAAAGCCTTAATATTGAAGACCAACGAGAAGCTACGCTTTCAGCACCAGTGGAATGGAAAACCTTGTATATAACAGGCGGCAGACGCGATAAGATCTCAAAAGGAGATGTAGCCGGTTTATTTCTAAAGCAAGGTGAGGCTCAAAAAGACCAGATAGGCGTTATTGAAATCCAACAGAATTGCGCGTATGTAGGCGTACATGCTGAAGTAGCTGAAATGCTGATCCAAAAAACCAACAATACCAAACTCAAAAAGAAGAAGGTGAGAATTAGTCTCATTTAATGAGAAATTAGGCTTGAGATACCGCACCGCATGTGATCTCAATGCGCGTGCAATGGAGTACAAAATACACACTGCAACAGCTGATGGATTTCTGAACCAACTGAAAGAGTGTGCCATGAACTTACCCTACCATTTCCCAGACTAGCCCTACATTTGGTCGACTGAGATCGACACACTCGCTACTTAGGTCAACAACAAAACTTTCTAAAATCCATTCGGTGGCTTGCACGATTCTTTTAGCTTTGGGGGAAAGCAACTACGTAAAACGAGCGCATGTACTTCGCTGAAAGATTAAGAGCAGTGAATAAAAAACGGAGTACATCAGAGGATGGCATGCAATAACATGCCTCCTTAATGAACATACTTGGATATTGCACTTAAGCATAAAAAAGAAAATAATAAAATTATTAAAATGGACATAAAAAATATTTTTAAAAATAACCAAGACTGGGTTCGCGGCAGGTTAGACACTGACTCAAATTATTTTAACGATCTATCTAAAGGTCAAAATCCTGACATTTTATATATCGGTTGTTCGGATAGTCGAGTAACGGCTGAAGAACTAATGGGACTGTCGCCTGGTGAAGCATTTGTGCACAGAAACATAGCCAATATGGTTCCCAATACTGATTTAAGCGCTATGTCGGTTATAGATTATGCCGTACTGCATTTAAAAGTAAATCACGTAGTCGTCTGCGGCCATTATTATTGTGGTGGAGTGAAAGCAGCAATGGAATCAGCTGATTTAGGAATACTCAACCCTTGGCTAAGAAACATACGTGACGTTTACCGCACACACAGAATAGAGTTGAGTGAAATTACTGATGACGATAAACGCTACAAAAGATTGGTCGAGCTGAATGTACAAGAACAATGCATCAATGTAATAAAGACAGCAGAAGTACAAAGGGCTTATCGCGACAGAGGCTTAACAGTTCACGGTTGGGTTTTTGACATTCACTCAGGAAAGTTAATTGACTTAAATATTGACTTCTCTAAAATTTTGAAAAATGTTATGGAAATCTACCACCTTGACTAATTATTAAAATAAATTACATCTTATTTGTCCTTTTGGACAAATAGAACAAAATAATTGGAAAAGAATTTGGACATAGTCCTTATTTCTTGGCGCATTGAATTCTATAGATCAAGTATTTGAATGCACGGCACATTCAAGTCAGTACATCACCAATGAATCCATTTCAGAGAGTGCAATTGCCACTGATATTCATTGAACATTTATCTGCAACATTATACAAAATGCAAAAATCTGCTGCAAACCTTTACAAACGAGGCAAGCAGTTAACCCGCTTTTAAGAATTGGAAGAATTAATCGAAAAAATAAAAAGCAGCACACCTCTTAGCATAGAAGCAGAAGAGTACTTTATTTCTATTTCTAGAAAAAGAGCAGTTCCAAAAGGCTCAATCTTAATCCGCCAGGGACAAACGGTAAGCAAAATATATTTCGTGACAAGCGGATGCCTCCGGTCATACTGCACAGACAAAAACGGAAAGGAGCATACGCTACAATTTGCCATTAGAAATTGGTGGATCAGTGATTACATCGCTATTCACACCAATGAATTAGCAACGCTGACCATTGAAAGTCTAAAGGAATCCAGCGTCATTGAATTTAACACCAAAGACCTTGACAACATGTTTGCCCGTTTCCCTGAATACGAGCCTTTCCAGAGACACACACTAGAGCGTCATGTGGTCAGTTTACACAAACGCATTTTGAACCAGCTGCAATTGACTGCCTCTGAAAGGTATGACTTGTTCATAGGGCAATACTCCGATATAGAAAAGTATACTCGGAATTACCACATCGCATCTTATTTAGGAATCACGCAAGAAAGCTTGAGCCGCATTAGAGTTGAAAAAGCAAAGAAATAGGTTTCTTACCCTAGGTCAATTTTTAGCTGAAGCCCGAGGCTTAATTTTGTATCACACAATCAGAACAGATTAATAGATACAATATGAAAGCACTACAAGTAGTAAAATACGGCGAGATTAAAGACAGTTTGTCCTTTAACGAAGTGAGCCAGCCATCTGTTCAGGCAGATGATGTCCTTATTGAAGTTAAGGCCGCTGCGATCAATCCGATAGATAAGAGCATCATCTTAGGAGGTCTAGAGAGTATGATTCCTATTCCATTTCCGAGCACTATCGCTTATGATGTAAGCGGCATTGTAGTGGAAAAGGGAGCTAACGTGAGTGATCTCGAAATCGGAGACTTGGTATACTCTCGGGTACCGCAAGAGCAAATGGGTACGGTTGCAGAGTATGTTTCCGTGACTAGCAAAGCCGTATCAAAAAAACCTGGAAACATCACTTTTGAAGAGGCTGCAAGCATACCCTTGGCAGGACTTACTGCAATGCAATCTTTAGAGTATGCTGGCATAAAAGCCAAGGACAAAGTGCTCATACACGCAGGATCTGGCGGTGTAGGAAGTTTTGCTATTCAGTATGCCAAAGCCAAAGGAGCCTATGTATACACCACCACAAGTACCGCGAATGTAGAGTGGGTTAAAGAGCTGGGAGCCGACCGAGTAATTGATTACAAAACAGAGGACTATAGAACCATCGTGAAAGATGCAGATATCGTGTTTGATACGCTTGGACAAGCGTATTCTTCTGAAGCTTTCCAAGTCATTAAGCAAGGCGGAAAAGTAGTGAGCGTTGCTGGTCCTTTGGATGAGGAGACCGCTAAAATGTTTGGAATGACTGACTATAAATTGCCAGCGGACGTGGCTATGCTTTGCAGCGCTAAGGAGGCCTCTTACAAATTTATCTTCATGCACCCGAGCGGAGCAGATTTAGGTGAAATCAGATCAATGATTGAAGATGAAAAAATCAAACCAATCATCGATAAGGTCTATTCATTCTCAGAGAGTATTGAAGCCATTACACATCTGGCATCAGGACGGGCAAAAGGTAAAATTGTCATCAAAATCAATTAGTCTCCCATGGCTAAGGGACATGAATTGCTGTCTGCCCATTTAATCGGGTAGCTCCATTGAACTGGACCACACATTGCAGTGCAAAAAAAACAATAGCGGCTCAGGGATTCCTGAGCCGTTTCTATTTTATTCATGTCAGTTTGAACTGCTGCGAACGAACAGGTTCTGATGTCCACAATGGTTTTTAGACGAGCGCTAGGATTTAGCTAAAAAAGACCGAAAGAAAACAACGGCTCACTCCTACCCAATTTTGATTGTGCTGTTTATTATTGAGATGATTGACCATATTAAATTACCTTTTGCCTCTGATATAAAAACACCGCGAAAGCATGAACAAAAACACAGAAAAACCATCACCAGAAGCGAAAGCGCTTTCTCTTTTTTTGATGGCCTACAAGGCGAATGATCCTTTTTACAAAGAGCAATTGAAACGCATTAATAAGCAGTGGGACCTCTTGCAAAAGGATAAGATAAGTAAGAATGACTACCAGGAAGACGTGCAAACTATGCTCACTTCGTATGGTGGTTATGAAGCAGTGGTAGAGAAAACAGTTCAGTTTTACGTGAACAAAACGGGCGCATGGAAACTAAAAGGTGATGACCAGTACTGCCAAGACGCTCAGAAAGTAGCCGATAAATTTTTGAAGAAGTAGGAACTTAAATTGTCTAGCTAGCCCAGCTATTGAAGAAGCCTTCTCGAGTAGATAACTTCTTATATGTACGAAGGGACGCGCAGCTCAATGTGGCTAAGGAATAAATCGCTTTTTTAAAATAGAATCAAAAGAGAAAGACAAACAACAGAGGCTATACACCTGCCGCTACCGGATCGAAATATCATAGCCTAACCATTCTAGCGAATAAAAATGGAATACGATTACATTATAGTTGGAAGTGGTTTTGGAGGCTCGGTTAGTGCCTTAAGGTTATCCAAAAAAGGGTACAATGTTTTGGTGGTTGAAAAAGGAAAATGGTACCAGGCCAAAGATTTCCCTAAGACCAACTGGAATTTCAGAAAATGGCTGTGGATGCCAGGCATACGCTTCTTTGGCATCATGAAATTGACCATCTTTAAGCATGTCGCCGTTCTTTCAGGAACGGGAGTTGGCGGGGGCTCTTTGGTTTACGCCAACACGTTGCCCATTCCCAAATCGACATTTTTCAAAACAGGCACTTGGAGTAAGCTTTGCGATTGGGAGAATGAATTGGCTCCGCATTATCAGGAAGCCTTGAGAATGCTTGGTGCTGCCAAAAACCCCAAATTATTTGACGGAGATCTCGGACTAAAAAAAGTAGCTCAAAAAATGGGCATGGAAGATAAATTCGAGGCCACCAATGTTGCCGTCTATTTCGGAGAGGAAAACGTTACCAAAGACGATCCTTATTTTGAAGGCATGGGCCCAGAAAGAACGGGCTGCAACTTTTGTGGCGCCTGTATGACGGGGTGCAGAAACAATTCCAAAAACACGCTGGATAAAAACTACCTGTACTTAGCTCAAAAATATGGCGCTAAAATATTGGCCGAACACGAGGTCTATGACGTTCGCCCAATCAAGACAGAAACTGGCGTGAATGGTTATGAAGTAGCGATCAAATCCAGTACAAGATTTTTTACCAAGAGGAGGAAAATCACAAGCAAAGGAGTCGTGTTTTCTGGGGGCGTCTTGGGCACCATCAAACTGCTGCTCAAGCTGAAGACTACCTCATTGCCCAATATCTCCGATAGATTGGGCCAAGATGTAAGAACCAATAATGAAACTCTGGTAAGCGTCTCGAGCCTCGAAAAGGACAAAAATTATTCGAAAGGTGTGGCGATCGGAAGTATCCTAGATACTGATGAGAATAGCCACCTGGAAATATGCAGATACGCCGAGGGCTCCAATGCATGGAAGCTCATGCATCTGCCCTATGTCACGGGCAAGAATGTTTTCTCGCGTTTGGCAAAAGTTGTCGTGTCCCTGCTGAAATCGCCCATCAAATATTTCAAAACTTATTTCGTGAACAGCTGGGCCAAAAAGACGGTAGTACTCCTCTTTATGCAAACCCTAGACAGCACATTGAGATTCAAAAGAAACATTTTTGGATTTATGAGTTCAACAATAAGTACTGGCAAAAAGCCAACTCCCTTTATTAAAGAATCGGGCAAATTGGTGAGTGAATACAGCAAGGCCATAAATGGGGTCAGCACCTCATTTGCACTAGAAACCATTGCGGGTATTCCGTCCACTGCCCATATCCTGGGAGGTGCCGTCATGGGCGGAAATCCTTCGGAAGGGGTTATTGATAAAGACAACAAAGTCTTTGGCTACGAGAATCTCTACATCATTGATGGGTCTATGATTTCTGCAAACCCAGGAGTGAATCCATCATTATCAATTACAGCTATTGCCGAGCGAGCGATGGATCAAATACCTGCAAAAGTTGGAAGAAGCTAGCGCATCCTATGAAGAAGATTGCGCAAACGTTTTAAAATGATAGGAGCCAAAGAACTGCCTTATTAAATTTCTTGCTCAGGATAAACACTTGTCGAAAAAAATAATTCTAAATTGAATTGACTAATTGCAAAAATGCCAACGAGATCGAGGCATCCATTGAGGAGATCCAAGTGAAATACTAACAATAGCAACTAAAAACCATCACTTCAAAATCGAATAGTCATGATACTAAGGAATCAATACGAGGTAATAAATCGGATGTCTTCCAAATCTGCAATTGTCATATTGTTTTTGCTGGCTCACTCAGTCCTTCTCCTTATGATGGTGTTTACTTTCCCAAAGATTAACGCCCAAATTGGCACCCAAGCATTTGATTTAAAGACATTCGGTTATACACAGGAAGAGGCCATATTAATTCTCCAAAATTTAGATCAACCGACCACAGACTTCTATATTTTTCCTCAGCTATTGCTGCTTGATATTTTATATCCCATTCTACTCGCACTCTTTCTGAGCACCCTAATTGTTCGGATATCGAATCTAATATCTGTAAGCCCGAAAAGTATCTTTTCAAATTTATTTATCCTTCCTTTTATTGCCATGTTCATTGACTATTTCGAGAACATTCTAATATTGGTGATAATAACAAATCCCGCAGAAGTGTCATCGGGAGTGATCGCTTCGGCAAGTATATTCACACAAATGAAAGGCGCCTTCACCACTGTAAGTTGGATAGTAATCTTAGTCCTTTTTGTGATTTGGCAATGCAAAAAATGGAGGGCCAAAAGTGAACTACCAATAAAGACTTGAGCTCAACCGCATACCTAAACACCCATACAGTGACGCAACAATATAGCCGAGACCTTGCACTTTAGTATGACCAAGCTTTAAGCCATGATCAATTTCTTCAGACACATCCGTCAACGACGGATAAAAGAAAACCGAATTTCAAAGTACGCGCTTTATGCCATGGGGCGAGATCTTGTTAGTGGTGATAGGAATACTGATCGCATTGCAGATCAACAATTGGAACGATCACCGCAAGAATGAGGACTTCGAACGCAGTATTTTAGAGCTCATCGACCAGAACCTCGCGGCAGACAAGGAGATCCTGAAAGAGGAGATGTTGAAGACCACACAAGCCATCGAACTGACAGAGCTATTGCTTGAGCATGTCGCACAAAAACATTTTAGTGACAGCCTAAATAGATGGATGGCAAAGATCATCTCTTTCGAGCGATTCAAGTCTCAGTCTAGCGCATTTGAAGTGCTCAAAGCCAGAGGAATTGAAAACATAAACGACAAGGAACTTCAGTTGGCTTTGATCTCCTATTACGACGAAAGTCTCTTCAATTTATCCCAAAGCATTGAAGACGTCGCCGATTCATTTAAGGCCGATTGGATCCCGATTGTGAAACAGGAATTTTCCGAATTTAAATGGAGGGAATACTGCAAGCTAAGGGATCAACAGGCCTTCTTAGAGAAACCAACAACGAAAGTGCTCTTCAATCTATTCAAGGACACTAGAGGTGGGCAATTGAGGAGGATGGAAAATTCACTGACAAAGATCAATGATATCAGATCGCGTATAGAGCGAAACACGAAATGATCCAATTCTTCAGACACATCAGCTTGTGGGTGGCAAAAGAAATAAAGCTTCTAGGTCATATTTTAACCCATTGATTGGACGGTGCTGGTGCTGATAGGAATCATGGTAGCGCCTCACCTCAAAATTCGGCATGAAAAGCGCAATATGAACTCGAATACAATTGGAGCCTTTGAATATAGTCAAGTTTCTGATTAGGAAAGTCGGATGTCAAGTCGCAGGTGGTTTCAAAACCTTGTCAAATCGATCTCACAACCAGGGAGCATATTCAGGGAATTGTAAATACAGCTCGTGCGCTTTGAGAATTTGTAAATTTGCCCCCTAAACAAAATTGGAGGCACGCAACTATAAAACAGTTTTCCTGCCTCTAAGATTAGTACCGAACCCTTTATCGCAATACTCCCGACACCAATTACATAAATGGAAACCCACAAAGAGAAAGGTCAATTAACTCAAGAGCAAATTGATCAATGTATCGCCATTTTGGAAACGCTGAATGGAGATACAGACCAAATATTTGAGATTCCAAAGGATCGGAGGGTTGAGCTACTTACACAAGCTGGAAGACTGTCAAGACCCCAAAGAGACGAGTTTAAGAAGCGTACGAAAAGTGCGAAGAAGAACGCCAAAAGAAAAGCGGCTGAGAGGGACAAACATGCCCGCAACAACACGGGAATAAGAAGTGCTCGAGAAGCATCTGTTTTTGTTGCGCCCAAAATGATTGCACCAGCAGATGAAGAGGAAAGACCCGCGGAAACATCCGTGGCTCCGCGCAATTGCTACGTCTGTAAGGACGTATTTACTACCCTTCACCACTTCTACGATACGATGTGCGGACCGTGTGGCGACTTCAATTATGCCAAGCGTTTTCAAACGACAGACCTTACGGGGCAAGTGGCGCTAGTCACGGGCTCTCGCCTCAAAATAGGCTATCACATTACCTTAATGATGTTGCGTGCTGGAGCCACTGTCATTGCCACCACACGATTCCCAGTAGATTCTGCTTTGCGCTATGCCAAAGAAGCCGATTTTGAAACGTGGGGGCACCGCCTTAAAGTTCATGGACTCGACTTGCGGCACATACCCAGTGTAGAGATCTTTTGCAATTTCATAGAACAGCAATACGACAGGCTCGATGTACTCATCAACAATGCCGCCCAGACCGTAAGGCGCCCTGCGGGATTCTATCAGCATCTTATCGCAACGGAGGAGTCTCCCATTTCCGAATTGCCATACGCTGTAGGCGATATCTTATCAGATCACGAGGCTTGTTTGCAAGAGTTGGGTGCCATCAGTGCACTGGTAGAAGAACAAGGCAAAAACCTTCCCGTTTCCTGGCACGGAAAGCAGGTGGGTATTGGCTTGAGTGCTTCCGCAAAATTATCGCAAATAGCCTACACCGTTGATCATGCCTTAACGCCTGAGGAAGTTTTCCCGACGGGTAAAATGGATGCTGACTTGCAGCAAGTTGATTTGAGAAAAACCAATAGCTGGAGATTAAAGCTGGGAGAGATCCATACCAATGAAATGTTGGAAGTGCAGCTCGTTAACTCCGTTGCTCCTTTTGTGCTCTGCAATCGTTTGGTGCACCTAATGAAAAAGGAAAACACGGGTATAAAACACATCATCAACGTATCCGCCATGGAGGGTAAATTCCATAAATACCACAAGGAATCTCGTCACCCGCATACCAATATGGCCAAAGCTGCATTGAACATGATGACGCTTACTTCATCTGAAGATTTTGCGAAATATGGAATCTATACCAATGCTGTAGACACGGGATGGGTAACCGATGAGGATCCTATTGAGCTGGCCAAAAAGAAAGAAGAAATCCACGACTTCCAGCCACCGTTGGATATTGTAGACGGGGCTGCCCGAGTGATGGATCCATTGTTTGATGGAATCAACACGGGGAAACATTGGTGCGGTAAATTTCTGAAAGACTATAAGCCAACTAGCTGGTAAGGCTGCGCTTTGCTTTAGTCTAAAATAGAAGAGTAAAAAGAACGGACAGATCTATTTGAAAAGTAGCGGTTACCAATGGCTGCCTTATATACCGATCAAAAATAAGAAGAGAAATAAAATCCAATCCATTCAAGACCAACAGATTCGACATTCTTCTAACCAATATGAAGAATCAAACAGACTATCATGATAGAACAGAAATATCCTAGATCATTTTCGCATATCGGAATCACTGTGCCCGACATCCATAAAGCAGTAGCGTTTTATCAAGAAGTGATGGGATGGTATGTAATCATGACTCCTTCAAAAGTCAAAAAAGAACGAGAAACCGCCATCGGTCAAATGTGCATTGACGTGTTTGGAGAGGATTGGGAAGAATTCGAAATCGCCCACATGTCTACTTCTGATGGAATTGGAATTGAGTTATTCTCCTTTCCACATGGAGTTAAGGAGGCTCCTGAATTCAATCCATTCAATACGGGTCTTTTTCACTTTTGTGTGCAAGACCCGAATATTGAAACGCTGACCAATAAAATAGTCGAATACGGAGGGAAACAAAGGATGCCGATACGCGAGTATTACCCCAATGAAAAGCCGTTTAAAATGGTGTATGTCGAAGATCCTTTCGGAATCGTATTCGAGATATACACCCACAGTTATGAATTGACTTATTCTTCTGGAGCATATCAAGATTAGAAACGTTATCGAGGTTTGAAGATCGATAGGACGAAAAAAAGCGAGACCGCGAGCCCATGCCACGCCAGACAAACCCTAATCTAGTGGGAATCGCTAAGTTTAATGTAAAACTGATCAGTTACTTCTTTTTCCATTCTGCTTGCTATTTAATAAATCGACGCGCTAGCCTCAGCAAATAACAACCCTTTAAAAATCACGTTCTAGTCCCTTCAAGCTTCGAAGAATACGTATTTTTGCAGGCGCATGAAAGTGCTTAACAAGTTCTTCATTGGATTAGTCCGTATTTATCAAGTCGCTATTTCGCCTTGGTTTGGGGCTAGCTGTAGGTTTACTCCTACGTGCTCCAGTTATACGATAGAAGCCATCAATGAATGGGGAGCATTTAAAGGAACTTGGTTGGGCATTCAGCGTTTTTCAAAATGTCACCCTTGGGGACCTCACGGCTATGACCCGGTTCCCAAGAAAGAAAAAAAAGAAAGTTAATATGCGTTGGATTATCATTTTGAGTTTAGGATTGGTAGTGATGGCAAGTTGCGGAGACTCAGCTCGTGTGGATAACCGCACCATAAAAGAGGCGGCAACGATTCACGAAGAAATTCTCACAAGGCATGATTCGATCTACACTGCTTTGACGAACGAAAAGAAAAGAATCAGCGCTGAATTGGAAGCTGGTATTTCCAGACAGAAGAAAAAATCTGCCTATGAATCCATGATTCGCAGCATCGACAAAAGCTTCAGGGCTTTAAGTTCGTGGGAAGAATCAGTAGTAGCCGTGCCGGGCTTCGAGCACAAGCACACTGGAGAACACCACCACAGTCACGACCCCATGAAAGAGGAGATTGCCGCCAGTATGAGCGACAAAGAAATTTTGGCGCTTCAACGGGCTCTTAGATCGAGGCTAGGAGAAGTGTCTACTCAAATTCGCGGCTTGTTACTCACCATTGAAAGTTACGATCAGAATGGTTAATCGCCCTAGAAGAAATCGCAAGTCGGCTGCTATACGCAGCTTGGTAAGAGAAACTCGATTAACGCCCGATCGATTAATCTACCCACTATTCATCACTGCTGATGAATCAGCTTACAACCCAATCGCTTCATTGCCTGGCCAAGCTCAACTGGGCGAGAAAGAACTACTCAAAGAGATTGAGGAATCACTTAAAATTGGCATCAACGCATTCGTTCTATTTCCCGCAGTAGCGGAAACACTCAAAGACGAAACGGCCTCTTACTCGTGGGCTGAAGAGAATTTCTACCTACACCGAATCAGATCCGTTAAAGAGAGGTTTCCGGAAGCGGTATTGATGAGCGATGTCGCTATGGACCCATATAGCACAGACGGACACGACGGATTGGTAAAAGATGGAAAGATCGTGAATGACGCGACTATGCCCATTTTAGCAAAGATGTCAGTAGCTCAAGCTCAAGCTGGAATTGATATTATCGGGCCATCAGATATGATGGATGGACGCGTTGGCGAAATCAGAGAAGCGCTTGATGAAAACGGTTATACCGATGTTTCCATCATGTCTTACACCGCCAAGTATGCCAGCGCCTATTACGGTCCTTTCCGCGATGCATTGGATTCTAAGCCGAAATTTGGAGACAAGAAAACCTACCAAATGGATCCCGCCAATTCCAAAGAAGCTTTGCGAGAAGCATTATTGGATGAGGAAGAAGGAGCAGACTTTTTGATGGTAAAACCAGCTCTTTGCTACTTGGACATCATTGCCAAACTAAAGGAGTTCAGTTCGCTACCCATCTCGGCTTACAACGTAAGTGGAGAGTATGCGATGGTAAAAGCTGCGGCCGAAAAAGGCTGGCTCGATGAAGCCAAAGCGGCTGACGAAATGCTACTCAGCATAGCGCGTTCTGGGGCAGATATTATTTTGACTTACTTTGCGAAAGACTACGCAACGAGATTCCTGAATGGAAATATTCACCATTGACATCCACACCCACATCCTTCCGAAGGATATCCCCTCTTTTAGGGAGCGCTTTGGATATGGTGGATTCATCCAGCTAGATCACCACCTTCCTTGCCGCGCAAGGATGATGATGGACAATAAATTCTTTCGCGAAGTGGAAGACAACTGCTGGGATGCCGAAGCCAGAATGAAAGAGAGCAATGAACACCACGTGGACGTTCAGGTGCTCAGCACGGTTCCCGTCATGTTTAGCTATTGGGCCAAGCCCCAAGATTGCCTGCAAGTTTCGCGTTTCTTAAATGACCACATTGCCGAAATAGTCGATCGCTACCCAAAGCGATTCATAGGCTTAGGAACCTTACCCATGCAAGACCCTGAACTAGCTATCCAAGAATTGCAAAGGTGCAAGGAGATCGGATTAGCCGGTGTTGAAATAGGCTCTCACGTGAATGACTGGAACTTGAATGATCCAAATATTCTCCCTGTATTCGAAGCGTGTCAGGATTTGAATATGAGTGTTTTTATCCATCCTTGGGACATGATGGGAAAGAACAAGATGGAGAAGTATTGGCTGCCTTGGTTGGTAGGAATGCCTGCCGAGACATCGCTGGCTATTTGCTCAATGATTTTTGGTGGCGTGTTTGAAAAACTCCCGAAATTAAGAGTGGCTTTCGCTCACGGAGGAGGCTCTTTTCCCGCTACGGTAGGTCGTGTAGAACATGGCTTCAACGTGCGGCCCGACCTTTGCGCTGTCGACAACCCCATTAACCCACGTGATTACATTGGCAAGTTTTGGATTGATTCATTGGTTCATGATCCTAACGTATTGGATTACGTAGTGAAGTTAATGGGAGCTGACCGAATCGCTTTGGGAACAGATTATCCTTTTCCTCTAGGCGAGCTTGAGCCTGGACAGCTCATCCACTCCATGTCTTACGACGACAAATTAAAGGAGCAACTCTTAAGTGGGTCGGCACTTACTTGGCTAAATCTTGCCAAGGACAGTTTTCACTAAATCCACTCTACCCCCATTTCAGAATAAAAATATCAATTGACTGCTGAGGCAAAGCTGTCGACAACACCCTTTTTTTTCACGACTAACAGACTATACTAATCTATGCATCAGCTAAATCCGTACATTACATAAACAATTCCCGAAAATCGGCAATGCCGAAAAACCTAATTAACGACCTTACCATGAAAAAACTGAAATCGATGTTCATTGCTTGCATGGTTTTCTCAAGCCTAACCTCAATTGGTCAAGCGGAGGGCTCACTAAGCATGAAAGAAAATGGAACTTTCGAAATTCCATCTACCGAACTAAGAGAAGTCTATTCACTCGATATTTCTTCTCTAGATCTTGAATCCTTCGGAACTGCCATAGAATTCTTCTCGGAGAAAAACACTAACCTGGTCATGTTCAGACCCAATACAGACGCAACTACTGCTATGGTATTCTTGCAAGTCAGTAAGAAACCGCAATGGACTGTTTCCGATTGGAACGACGCCATCTCTGACATCAATCTTCTTGACTTTTAACCAAATCCAGACATGAAAAAATTACTTACCCAATTCTTAGGACTTACATTGGGTTGTCTATTATTGAACACTGGGTTTGCTCAGCTCGCTGCTACCGAATCATCGGATGCCAACGAATTGATTGA
This sequence comes from Cryomorphaceae bacterium, assembly GCA_047632755.1. Taxonomy (GTDB): domain Bacteria; phylum Bacteroidota; class Bacteroidia; order Flavobacteriales_D; family Cryomorphaceae; genus JAKVAV01. Next base: position 2,111 of record JBLIDT010000031.1, on the reverse strand, counting down.
ACTCTTTCTAAATGACAACGGCAATTTATCTTACTCCAACGCTTCCTTAATCGGAGCGGAAGGAGCCGCTGGCACCTATACAGGTGCAGACTTTGATGAAACCGAAGGAGTTATTCTCTCTACTGGCGCAGTGGTAGACGCAGCTGGACCTAACAATTCTAACGCTACCACAACCAACTTTTCTGCAGATGGTGATAGCGATTTAGAGGACTTAGCGGATAAATCAACCAACGATGCTATTTCACTTTCAGCCGACTTTGTTGCTGAAGGATCGACCATTAGTTTTTCCTACGCCTTCGCTTCTGAGGACTACAACGCATACATTTGCTCCCCTTTCTCTGACGTCATGGCCGTGTTTGTAAATGGTGGCGCATATGCCAATCAAAATATTGCCTTGGTTCCTTCAACTGAATTATTGGTTACATCAAATACCATCAATTCAGGTTCTATCGAAGACAATATCTGGCAAGAAGAAGGTTGTCCAGAAGGAGGGCTGGATAATAGCTCTTTGTATGTAGATAATGATGGTGTATTGAATTATGAATACAATGGACGCTCCACTTTTTTGGATAGTGAGATCGCCGTAACTCCTGGCGAAACCTACACTATTCGATGGGTAATTGCTGACGGGACCGATGCCTTGTTCGATAGCGCTTTACTACTAGAAGCTGGAAGTCTAAATTCTTCGGGAAGTGAGTGCACCGTCCAAGGTGGTTTACTCACGTTAGAGGGACCAACAACCGTTTGCAAGAGCGATGGAATTGATGATAGCTTTGCGCTGCAGACCGAAGGTTCAGAAGGCGAAAACCAAGTATTCGTAACCACATTGGTCAATGGCCAAATCTTACTGATAACAGATAATTATGAAGTCAACTTAGAAGGAATTCCCGGAAACGGAACCTGCCTATTCTGGAGTTTGAGTTGGGATGGAGAAATAGTCGGTGCCGAAGTTGGCCTGAACGCCAATGACCTTATGGGTGATTGCTTTGAGCTATCTAATCCAATTCCTGTAACAGAGTACTTTACCGATGGAGGTGAAATCTCTACAATTGATGAAACAACTATCTGTGTAGGTGATGGAATTCCTGATCTGATTGACGTAACGCTAGTTGCAGATCAAGGTCAAAATATGGCATGGGCTATTACTGATGCTGATCTAAATATCCTCGATCTTCCTGCAGGCCCTTCGTTTGATTTGGAAGGAACTGGCGAAGGACTTTGCATCATTTGGCACTTGAGCTGGAGTGGTGATATCGAAGGAGCTATGGTTGGCGCCAATGCTGGTGACCTTGCTGGTGACTGCTTTGACCTCTCTAACCCGATTGAAGTTGAGCGCAATCCTTGCGATCAATTACTAAACAGCGTTACGTGGAAATATGATCTTACAATGGCTCCGAATCCGACGGAAGGTGGGGCGCGTGTGTCATTCTCCTCAAGCCAGGATTCACAAACAACGATCTCTGTATATAACTTAAATGGTCAAAGAGTAGAAGTACTTCTAGATCAAAATACAGAAGCGGGAGTAAAATACATGCTTCCATTCGATGGAAACAATCTACCAGTCGGAATCTATATGTATCAGATTTCAAATGGTAAAGAAGTCAAAATGCAGAAGTTAGTTATCGCGAGATAGTAGACAAAAGAATTAGGCACCTGATACCCTTGTGCTTTCCCTCATTATCATCGAAAACAGCGACTCGGATTTTAGGGTTTTCAGATTCTTACATTTAATCGGAATGAAAAGTAAAACACATGTAATGACAGATCATCAATCATGGTGAAATTTGTCCGTATCGTCTTTTTCTAGAAGTTTAAAACCGCTTCAAACTTCACTAGATGTAGTGACAAAGCAAATGACCTCAAAACCGTAAATTTGAAGCCAAGACGCAGTTAAAATTTCAATTCGATTACCGAAAATGAAATTCCCTCATAGATTTTTTATTGTGCTTCGCCGATATTTTAGTATACTTAAGTAATTAAAAATCATTCAATTTTTTAAAAATATCTTCATAAACATCGTTTGGATAACCAATCATTTCAACCACAAAAAGGCCCTGATTCCTCAGGGCCTTTTTCATTTCTAAAGAATCTCTAGGAAGAGCCATCGTCTA
>JBLIDT010000030.1:0-27913 GCA_047632755.1 Cryomorphaceae bacterium | reverse complement strand
CTTCAAACTGAAACCATAAATCTCCTGTAGGAGGAGTAAATGTGCTTCCGCAATTGGTAAGGATATCACTGATGCTTGCTGCATCAAAGTTTCCAGTTAAAGAAGCTGCGTTGCACTCAAGTGCAATTGCTCCACAAGCTTCATCATTAACCGCAGGAAAAATACATGAACCATCGTCAATTGTGGCTTCGGGGATAAAATTCAAAGCCTCCGGATCAGTACATCCAGGAATATCAAATTCGCCGCAACCTACTATCCAGTTCCATGCGCTGGTTCCAAAAGATCCGTTGGCACAATTAACAGAAAAGTCCGTATCCAATTCAATGTATACTGATCCAGAGTTCCCTGTCACAGCTACGCCAGCGAGGTTACCATTGTTGTTTCCTCCAAAAAGTAATTCTCCTGTATTGTCTACTCCATCATAGATGAAAATGTCATCACAACAAGATTCGATAAGTCCATCTTCGAAATACAATATAACGGGCTCATCATTGGGGCTTTCGTATAAGAATACAGATTCGTCCAAATCAGTGTAGCAATAGTTAACTTCCAAGCCTTCACCACAAGTAAGTGGCACAGGGCATCCGATAGATGAAATTGTAACTGTCTCAGAAATTGGACAAGTTCCGCCCAATACATTCACAGAAATAATAACCTCGGCATCCAATGGTAAGTCGATCAAATCTACGGTTTGACCAACCAAGTTCGGAATGGTTCCTCCGTCCAACTGAACACCATCTGCTTCTGCCGTAACAACAAGAAGGGGAGCTCCACCTGGTGAAGCCACATCAATTGTTACAACTGCGCTAAAATTGAAATCATCACAACTGCGCTCAGTTAAGATTGAGATTTCAGGTGCCGTACAGTCAGGGGGATCAGTTGCGAAAAAGTTCTCGGTGTACTCCACGCACTGCCCGATACAGTTGGTGGTGAAATCACCCGAAGTACATCCAGTCGGATTGGTGCCTTCAATTACCACTGCTCCATTATCGTAGGCTATGGACCATACAATGTCAGTCTCAGGAAAAAAGTTCCAACCGTCACCATAGTCATCATAGGCACTGAATGTATATTCAACACCGGGAGTCAGGCAAAAGTCAAACGTCCCTCCGGCGTAATCGCCACAATCCACTGAAATGATCGGGTCTCCACCATCAGCGGGGACGATTTCCCAACTTCTCTCTCCAATAAAACTTCCTCCGGAAGCTAACGTAATTTCATAGGCAGTTTCTCCCGGGTCGCATTGCGAGTATCCAGTCAAACTGAGTCCGAAAAGAAGCACACATACAGATACTGCATTGAGCCAGAGCGTAAACATCTTATTCATCTTTTGATTTTTGGTTAATGAATGGTTAATTCAATTCTAGGTTACAATTTACGACATAACATAGTCGAATTGCAAAAAAGACGGGATGAAAAGTTGAAGGATGCTTCTCCAAGTCGGAAAAGTTTTAGGATCTGAAGTAGGTTAACTACATGAATCTAATTGTTATCCTATCATTCGGGGTGGCTATAAAAAAACAAAGCCGCTGCCGACCATAAATGACCGAGCAGCGACTTCTCCCCTTAAACTATATCTTAAAATATCTTAGTGCACTATTAACTTCTTTGAAACCACCTGCTTCGCATGTGTGGCGGTTATCATATAGACTCCTTTAGCTTTTGGAGGTATTGCAATCGTTGTGGGTAAGAGATGGTCAAAGTCTCTAGTAAATGTCTTCAATGGTCTCCCAGTCATATCTCTGATCGTTAAGGTCAAGTTTCTCCAATCACCTTTGGTGACTATACTCAGTTCTGAACCTGACTTTAATGGATTTGGGTACAGCATGATGTTGAGGTTGTATGCATCGCTACTAAAACCGAATTCACACTGTGCACCCCAAGGAGTCCATTCATATGATACAAGCGCTCTAGATGTTGTTTGGTAGACCAGTTTGCTATCAAGATTTTCGAGCTGCATTGCTGTAATGAATGGAGTTTCGTGTTCAAGGGTATCTATAAAGTTTGTTTCTAGATTAGCTAAGATGGTTTGGTATACGGAGGCTCCTTGAATAGGTTGCAGTTCTAAGTGCACGTTTGAAATATTTAATTCCAAGTTGTTGCAAAACTCCTCTGTTAGTGATGTAGAAGGGGCAAAAGAGGGAATTGAAATCTGACATATATCGCCATAGCCTCCCCAATTGTCATTGTAATTAATCCGTGCCGAAATCAGATAACTCCTTCCTGAAATCAAACCAGCGTCTTCTGAAACTGTGACTTGTGCTATTTCAGAGTAGAGGTAAATTCTCTCACCTGTTTCCATGTCCTCAAAGCGGAATTCGTAGTTCTCGGCATATTCATAAAACTCCGAATTCAGAACTTCTCCAAACTGAAATGATGTGTTGTCACAATTTTCAATTAATAAAATGGGGCGATCTATGATTGCCATATAGGTGCATATATCTCCAAAATATGATGGAATGCTTGAATGGATTCCTCTCACTCGCACGGCATACTCAACTTCCGCCTGAATTTGAGGATGAGTCAATAAATCAATGGAGTTATTTGGACTAAAAATAATGATAGGATCGGACACTTCTGAGCTAAACTCCCATTCATATCCTGTTGCACCACTTACCATAGTTGCGGAAATTGCTGTTGCAATTGAACCTATTGATTCGCAAAAATCATCTCTTAGTTTTGATTGTGTTAAGGTGTCGCAACCTATTGTCTCAATAAATACTTCTCCTGCGGTTGAACAACCATTTGCATCAACTGCTGATAGCTCATATAAGCCGCCTGATAGATTAGAGAAAGAATCCTCACTCAGTTGAGTGTTTCCGTAGAACAGGGCATAAGGAGCCTGTCCGCCTTCAACAACTATCGTGCAAGCTCCGATATCATTCGCTTCGCAATCATCTGGTACAATGTTCGTGAAACTTATGTTTAGCGGTAAAGGCTCTTCAAGTGTAATTTCAATAAATGCTGAACACTCACCTTGTGTAAGGGTAGCTTGATATATGCCAGCTTGAAGGCTGGAAATCGTTGTTTCTGAAAAGCCGTTGTTCCAAAGAAGCTCATATGCTCCTCCGTTTCCCGTGATTTCAATTTCTATAGATCCATCTGCAGATCCGAAACATGAAGGGTTTGTAATATTTATTAATTCGATAAGGACATCACCGCAAGGAACACAGTCATTTTCTACAATGTTGTCGCATTCTTCGCATTCGTCGAAATAAGCAGTTCCGCCCCAAACTCCTGCGCAGTCTTGGATGCAGTCGTTGTTTGGGTTTGAATCACAATCGCCGCAATTGTCAAATATTGCATTACCATTCATCATGCCCAAGCAATCATAACAATCGTCCCAGCTTGATCCATTGGCGTCATTGCAGTCATCTGGAGCACTTACATATCCATTGGGTTGAGTGCATGCTTGAGTAGAATTGTCGGGATCGCCGTGTCCATCACCGTCAGAATCAGCATACCATGTGATGTTCTCCGAAACAGTGATGTAATCTTGTCTAAGCTGAATATCCTGGCCAAATGCGTTTGAAACAGTGAGACTTACATTGTAAACTCCAGCAGTATTGTAAGTGATCGATCCAGGATTGGCTTGTGTTGATGTAAGCGGTGCCCCGCCAAAGAATTGCCATTCATAATCGTCAATGCTTCCAGATGAAGCGTTTGAAAATGAAACGGATTCTCCAACACAGGGGTTTGTTTCGGAGGCAATGAAGGTTGCCACGGGAGCACTTCCTCCAGAACTAAAACAGAATTCTGTAATTTCTTCGTCTTCAAATTCCGCTCCGCTGGCTAATACATTGCCGTCTTGATCAACGACTTCATAGGAGCCATCTCCATTGAAGCAACAAATTCCATTGCCAACAGCATCCATTATTACGAACTCATAACAGCCATCGAGAAGGCATATCGACTCTGACTCGATCTGGCCACTTTGGAAGTTCCCGTAAGGACCTCCCTCTGCCAATATGTTGCTACTAGCATCTCTTATCAGCCAAGTAGTTTGTTCGCCAAGCACATCCAATGTGATATTAACGATCGCCGTATTGGCCGATTCGATGGCTAAATAGTTTGAAGTTGATCCATTGTTGGATGGGTCGCTATCAGTCGTTCCGTTAGGATTTTGTGTTTGTACTTCCAATGTTTTAGAACCCCATCCACCTTCATATTCGGGAAGCATGATCTCTGCGTTTTGGTCTGGACCTAGAAGTCCTGTCCAAGCAAAATTTTGCCATGAGCCTTCTGTGCGGTATCTGATTGTGACATTGGAAAGTATTGTAGAACCTAAGTTTGAAAGTGTCACGATCGGCTGAATGATAGAAGTACAAGAGCTTCCTGAAGGCTCCAGAATGTTTGTTATTGCTGCGTCAACTGCTACGGTCACTATAGGTTCACAACCATTCGAGTTCAATAAGTTGCTTCTTGAGTTTTCGATGGAAAGCCTCATTCTTTCTTTTTGCCCTTCGGTGAACATGTCCTTACATGTCTGGCTGGTGTAGTCCATGTAGTTTTCTACTTGTTGATTTCCGCTGCAAGCGGCGCTCGAACAATTAGAATTCAATGTAGTCGGAGGAGTATCACACACTCTATCACCTTGCAGCTGGCAATTTGATTCATCGCAACTGCCACCTTGGAAAGTGTGAAAAAGGGCAAAACCGTGACCTAACTCGTGGGTTAGTGTACGATTCATGTTTGTGTATGATTTTAGATTTCCTGTTGTGCCAAACGCATTGTAAAGCAATACTGTGCCATCTACTGGCGAAGTAGTTGGGAAATAAGCATAGCCCTGTATTCCAGATCCTCCGTTGTTGTTCTCGATTTCCGTTACTACCCAAATATTGTAGTAATCTTGATTTGGCCATCGAGAGAGGTTTTTAACGTCCAGCTCGTTTGCGCCTTGTCCTTGACCCGCAGTGATACCTTCTGAACAATAATCGGTGATGGAACATCCGCTTATTCGATTTATTCCAGAGTGGGCATTGTCATCGGGGTCTCTTTGAGCCAAACAGAATTCGACTTCTATATCAGCACCAGAGCCGTCACCATTGGTTCCAGCCATTTTGCGATAATCTTCATTAAGTCCGTTAATTGCGCTCCAGACTTGCTCGTCTGAAATGTTTGAGCCAGTTCCTAGCTCGTCTCCATCATGTATGATGTGAATGACCACAGGAATGGTAAGATTCCCATCAGACTTTGGAACCAGGCCTGCCCGAGCATCCAAAATAAGCTGCTCCAGAGAAGCCTCTCTATTCAGCTGTTCCTCTCGATATTCATCGTTCGTATCCATGAGTTTCTCATGAATATTGCTGTGCGCGCACTGCTCGTGTGCCTGTACATTTTCGATTTCAGACTGCAAATTTCCCGCACTGTTCTGTGCGGGTAAAATGCTATATATCAATAAAAAAAGGGATGTCCAAAGCAGTCTTGATGTCATGAATCAGATTTGAAGGATTCATGACATTGTACTGCCTTTTAGTCTATTTGGTTACGACCTTTTTTGACACTCCAATATCGAATGGGCAACAAGAAATTTTTTTCTTAGCTCCCTTTTTGAGAACGAATATGTTGCTCAATTGCGTCCCACATATCATTTGGAACAGCTTCGAGTTGATTGAATTGACCTGCACCTTGCAGCCATTCACCGCCATCAATGGTAACTACCTCGCCATTCATATAGCTGGCAAAATCACTCATTAAGTAGGCCGCTAAATTTGATAATTCTTGGTGCTCACCCATTCTTCTCAAAGGGATTCGTTTTTCCATGGCAATTTTTTCCTTGAGTGGAGCTGGAACCAATCTATCCCATGCGCCCTTTGTAGGAAATGGGCCTGGAGCAATGGCATTAAATCGAATCTTGTATTTGGCCCATTCAACTGCTAAGCTTCTGGTCATGGCGAGTACTCCTGCTTTGGCACAAGCCGAGGGAACTACGAAGCCTGATCCTGTAGAGGCATAAGTTGTTACGATATTCAGTACTGTGGCCGGAGATTTTTGTTCTATCCAGTGCTTCCCGAAAGTCAACGTGCAGTTGATTGTTCCTTTTAAAACTATGTCCAGAATGACACTGAATGCTTTTGGACTCAATCTTTCTGTAGGACTAATGAAATTTCCAGCAGCATTATTCAAAAGACCGTTTACGGCTCCGAATTCTTTTAATGTTTCTGCCAATAAGGCTTTGACCTCATCCTCCTTTCTTACATCACAAGCTACAGCAAGGACGCGTCCCCCTGTCTCCGTTTCAATTTCTTCAGCGGTCTTTTTTAGAACATCCAGCTTTCTGCTGGTGATGACTATGTTGGCACCGAGTTGGGAAAAATAAGTTGACATACTCTTTCCGAGCCCTGTTCCACCCCCCGTTACCACAATAGTTTTGTCCTGTAAAACCTTATCTTTAAACATCGGCTCCGAATACTGCATTTTGTACATTTTTAGTTGAGCCGAAAAATAGACAAAATCAAGCCGATATTGAAAACAACTTATCCTGCAAAGATTCTAGTGGCATGGGCCGAAGCCATTGGAGGTAATAAAAAAATAAGGGAATGGCTTGCCGCTAATGGATACCCTGAGTTGAGTGTTTTTGTTTTTGCACTTAACAACAAGGACGATGCGCGCGAATGGCTTTTGAAAAATGGTCATCAGCACCTCGTGGCTACCATCGCTGGGGCAGAAGGGCAAAAAGAAGCAGTCGAATGGTTAAAGAAATATAAATTTGACGTTTTGATCCATGTTGCAATGACTGGAGATGGAAACGAACAGTCATTTCACTGGCTCTTAAAAAATGGCCATCGCGAAATGGCTATAGTTGCCAAGCGAATTGAAGAAGTTAAAGACATTATTGAACAAGACAACAACGACGTACACAGAATAAGCACAGACTAAAACCCTAAACCAATTAATCATGAAAAGAATTCAAACAATTAGCCTATTATTTCTAGCCTTCCTTTTTATTGGTACTTCAGTGAGTGCTCAAGACAAAGCAGACCGTCCTAGTCCACCGAAAACGGCAGAAGCCACGATGGCATCTGGCAAGGTGACAATAGACTATTCATCTCCCGCAGTAAAAGAAAGAGCTGTTTGGGGAGAGCTTGTGCCTTACGGCAAAATGTGGCGGACTGGTGCTAACGAGGCCACTACCATTATGTTGGAGAAAGATATGAAGGTGGGCGGAAAGCTTATTCCTGCTGGAAAGTATGCCCTATTTACCATTCCTGGAAAAGACGAATGGACAATAGTATTGAATAGTGAATGGGACCAATGGGGTACTTACAATTACAATAAATCAAACGATGTTCACCAATTCACGGTGAAGCCACAGATGAATAAGGAGAGCCAAGAAAGGCTGATGTTCAATGTTTCCGAAAATGGAATGGTGACCATGATGTGGGAGAAATTGTCTATTTCTTTTGAGATAGGATAAGTTTCTACCGGTCAATCCGATACTGAAGCCCTAAGGAATCTCTTAGGGCTTTTTCTTTTTCAGAATTTAGCGCCCAATAAGGTTTCTTCATTGTTTCAGTGAGTCTTGCCTCAGTGATCTGTGGATTACCTGAAGTGGCATTCCAGATTTCTTTCCAACCCAAAATTCGAAAAGGAAAGCGGCTTTCGCAATTCACAATGAGCTTTCTATCTAGTTCAGGATAGGTCAATTGGTAGGAATAGAATTCGTCTCCTGATTTGTCATCGTTTACTTGAAGGAATAGGTTCGCTTCGCATCGGTATGCCTTCACATCTTTATGCTTTAGCCTCATAAACTCCATTGAAGGTACCATCTCTATTTTACCTAAAGGCAGTGTTTGGGGCTCCAGCCGCATTCTGTTCCAAAGATCGTCTTCGAGGTAAGTCGCGTCGATTAATAAGTCTTCATCTCCTTCGGCTTGAAAATAGGAGCGGGTCTGAAAATTCAGTTTTCGATCCTTAAAATTCATCTGCCCGAAGCTTTGGCCACACCAATCTTGCGCTGAAAATGTGACTTTAAGTGTAGAAGGAAATTTTCTGAACTCAACGGGAGTGAAGGCACTTGTCATAATTGAATAATCGTAGATGCCTGTCATGAATTTTTTCATGAAATTGAGTTTCAGAATGCTTGTGGCATCTTCATTACCAAATTCCTTTTTGACTTGATCATCAAGCAAGAAGTCTTCTGTGACGAAGACCATAACTGCTTCACCCTTTCTTACCTCGCCGTACCGCATTTGATCCAACTCGTAGCTATTTAGCTCTGCTTCGCCAGCATACCAGTAATTTGCGAAAGCTTCTGGATGAGATGCTTGGTAAGGGTCATCGGGGGAAGTGTTTACCTGTGCTTCGCAGGAACTGAGTGCTAAAAAGGAAGATAAGAGGAGGAGGTAATTATACTTCATGTGAATCGACTTCATAAATAGTATGGGGTTTAATCTTCAGCCTAGTAAGGTAATAAAACAGCACTACATCTATCATCATATGGGCGGTGGCAGCAGCCCATATTCCGAAGTGCTCGGTTAGGTAACCTAAGGCCGCAATAGCCAGTGTCATAAAAAGCCCATAGGCTGAGATCTTCCAGTCTCTAGGGTCGAGATATCCATGAATTGCGACAAAAACGATGGCTGTAACCCAAATGCCAGCCAATGGCTGAATAGCTCCTCTGAAAAGCAGCTCTTCTCCAAATCCTGCGCAGAAAGAAACAAACCAGATACCCACTCCTGAAATACCAAAGTTTTGGATAATTCGAGCGTATTTGATGCCAACATCATTCAGAAAGCGTCTCGTAATAAGCCACCGCGCTCCTAAGCCAAGCAATGTTCCAGAGCCAACCCCAATGACCAATTGAATGGGTATCGAAGATGAGCTCCTGAACATGATCTGTAGAGGGTCATCTCGAAAAAAGTAAAGAATAATCCAGCCAATTAACGGGAAACCCAAAAGTGTGACCCAGGCAAGCCCCGTCAATCGGCCTTTCATTAGCTATTGTCTTTCTCGTCGTAATCGTCCATGCTGAAAACACTGCTAAAAAGGTCAGAGAACGAAAGACCTTCTTCCAATATGTTTTTACTCAGCATCGAATACTCTGCCAATCCGTGCAAAATGAATTCCATGAGTAAGATTTTATCATCCTCACCCACATTCGGATTGTACTTAGCTGTTATTTTATCTAAATCGGGAATTTCGTTCAATTTAGCACGGTACTCTTTTTCAGTAAAATCTGCTTCGAGTTCCAAATCATTTTTACCAAACCAAGCAATCACCTTCTCGTATGGATTCGGTTCGTTCTTGCTTCGTTTGGCGAGTTCAGGATCAGGAAAATATTGCGCAAAGAGACTGCGCATCGCTTTTCCCATTAAGGTGAAGGCTACGTTTTTCGCTCCTTCTTGCTCCCCTTCATAAACCAATTCAACCTTTCCAGTTATAGCAGGTAGAATACCCAAAAGATCACCAATACGAGCGCGGCCTTTTGCCTCGCCATTGATTAATATTCGACGTTCCACTGCGCTAGTCATGTTTTCATAAGCCGAAATAGTTAGTCGCGCAGAAACACCACTTTTTTGATCTACATACTCACTGGTTCGCGCTTCAATGGCTATTTGCTCGATGATATTTGCAACTAAGTCAGGGATTTCAACTGTCTTTCTTTGCTCATCGGTCAGCTTGGCTTCTTGCTTTGTGATGGAAGATGAGATCTCGATGCTTTTTGGGTAATGCGTCAGAATCTGACTTTGGATTCTATCTTTCAGTGGAGTGATAATGGCACCACGATTCGTGTAATCTTCAGGATTGGCAGTAAACACAAACATCACATCTAGAGGCAATCTCAATTTGAATCCTCGGATTTGAATATCGCCTTCTTGCAAAATATTAAACAGTGCGACTTGTATTCTCGGCTGCAAATCAGGGAGTTCGTTTATCACGAATATTCCACGGTGCGCGCGAGGAATCAATCCGAAATGGATTACGCGTTCATCGGCATAGTCTAATTTGAGATTGGCGGCTTTAATCGGATCCACATCACCAATAAGGTCGGCCACCGTTACATCAGGTGTTGCCAATTTTTCAGTGTATCGTTCGTCACGGTGCACCCAATCAATAAGCGTTTCGTCTCCTTGCTTTTCAATAATATCCTTTGAATACTTGGAGATGGGGCGGATTGGATCATCGAAAATTACCGAGCCAGCTACGATTGGAATGTACTCATCTAATAGCTGCACGAGCTGACGAGCCATGCGCGTTTTGGCTTGACCGCGAAGGCCAAGAAAATTAATGTTGTGTCTTGAGAGGATAGCCCTTTCTACTTCGGGAAAGACCGTTTTTTCATAACCAAGAACTCCTTCGAAAACAGGCTCTCCTGTTTTCAACTTTTCTATCAGGTTATCCCTGATTTCGTCTTTGATCTTCTTGGGCTGGTATCCCGAGGCTTTTAATTCGGCCAAGGTTTTGGCGTGGCTGTTTGACATATGATATACCTTTGTGCTTCTAACAATCCTCTAAGGTATTAGTTGAGGTTAAGAGAGCCAACATTCCTATGAAATACTCGATTCTTTTTATTGTAGCCGTCGTTTTCTTGTTTTCATCTTGCAATAATTCTGTGCCTCAGGTGATTGATGACGTGGGTGTTCAGCTAATCCAAGGCGAGGCGCAAGGCACTACCTATTCCATTAAATACACGGGTAAATCACTGATAGAAAAAGCCCAGATTGACTCTGTTTTGGATCAGATTGATCTATCTCTGTCTGCCTGGGTCAAGGAATCAGTTCTATCGGAGTTTAATAATCAAAACTCTATTGTCATTTCTGACGAACATTTTCTCACTGTATTCTTTAGAGGAAAAGAAATACATGACATGACCTATGGTGCATTTCATCCTATGATCATGCCCTTGGTAAGGGCCTGGGGTTTTGGCCCTGAAGGAGGTGAATTGAAAGAGGGAGAAAACCTGGATTCCCTCAAGAATTTTGTGAATTACGATTTTCAAATCATTGCCGATGAGGATTCGGAGAGTATACTTTTTGAAAAAAACCTAGGATATCAGATGGATGTAAATGGCATAGCACAGGGCTACTCTGTCGATGTCGTGGCTGATTTTTTGGAAAAGAGAGGTATTGAAAACTACATGGTCGAAATAGGAGGTGAGCTTAAGGCAAAAGGCCAGAATGAAAATGAAGAGTATTGGCGAATTGGTGTAGATAAGCCTAGTTCTACCGCAGAGAATCGTCAGCTTGAAGCCATCGTTACTTTAAAAGATGCCTCCCTCGCCACCTCTGGCAGCTACCGAAAGTTTTACGAAAAGAACGGACGTAAGTATTCTCACACTATTGATCCTGCAACGGGTGAACCAGTAAATCACAATTTGCTTAGCGCAACGGTTCTCGCATCAAATTGCACGAACGCCGACGCATTTGCCACTGCATTTATGGTGATGGGTGTTGAAGGGACAAAAGAATTTTTGGCCTCTCATCCCGAAATGAATCTTGAAGTATTCTTGATTTACGATGAAAACGGTGTGGTAGGAAACTATACTAGTGAAGGCCTAAGAGGGGTGATAGAAAATCTCTAGTCCTTTTGGCACTGCTCTTCGGGGCGTGCTCCGCATACTCCGCATGAAGCTCCTTCTTGCTGAACCATGGGGTTGTTGCTGGCGCAAGTTCCTGCAAATTGACCGTCCTTTTTAACGAGAATCTTGATTGCAATTCCTGCAAAAGCCAAAGCCAAAAGTCCTACTGTTAGAAATACGAGCTTGATCATGTTCTAATCTTTGTTCAAAGATACGAAGTGTAATGTTTGGTCTCAAATTCTTCTCGCTGTTTGGCACATTTACTATTTTCTAAATGGAGGCTTTTACCGCTGTCTGCGAAAAAAAAAAGCCGGCATAATCATGCCGGCTTCACTTATTAAAAAACTTCTCTCGCTAGAGAGAAACCACCTTCGTGATTAGTTTCCCTTTCTCCTCGATATTTATACAAAGCGTACGCAACTGATTGTTTGTTAAGTCTACAGCCATTGTGTGTCGGCCGTTTGCACCTGAAGAAGTTTCTTGTTGTAAGATTTCTTTTCCAGGAGTTAATACCCTGATGATAGCCTCATTGCTGTTTTTAGTGCGTATAGAAATAGTTAACTGATTGGTTTCGGAATCGTATTTTGTTCTGAAGGATTTCAAGTGCAAATCACTTTTAGTCAAATCACCTTTATATATTTCGATGGTTCTGTTTTCAGCCTTCATCTCAGCGAGCTTTTCCTTTTCTCTTTTTAGTTTTATCAACGACTCTTGCTTGCTATTGATGTGGGTGCGAATCGCTAATTGTTCCTCTGAACCTTCTTCATTGAGTAACTCATTTGTTAACGCTAGGATGTCTTGCTCAATGGCTGACATTTTTTCATCGTTTGTCAAATAGTTTGATAGTTCTGAAACTTCGCTGTTAATGTTTGAATTTCTCGTTTGTGCGGTGGCAACGGTGCTGGCGCAAATTAGCGCCGCGATAGTCAAATTTAGTAGTTTAGTCATCTTAATAATATTTAAGTATTTAGTTGTTTGACGTAAATCTACTCCTTGATGCTGCAGTTAGATTGTTAAAAAAATCCAAACTGGGCAGCGCTTGTATAAGCGGTATTAAATTGAGGATGAAAGGGATGGGATTATAATTCTATCAGTTCGCCTGAACCGATTAGGCGAGTATCAATGGTTGGAGGGCCTCCGGCGTATTTAATGTTTCCCGACAGATTGATCTCGGCATAGAGGTAGTCAGAGGCATAAAGCTCTATGTCCTGAACAGAAGAATTATTGCTCAGTGTTACGGGGCTGATCAAATGCTTAGCTCTCAGTCTTCCGGTAGAGGCAGAGTACAATTCGGCTCGTGTCGTAATGCCTTTGATCGTTACGTCACTGAAGCCCACGTGCATGGTAATGACAGTCAAGTCATTTTCGACCAAAAAATTTGCCACTCCATTGCTTTCCCACTGTTCGTAAACGAATTCATTTGAATGGAGGGTGTCGAGAAAGGTAATGTCACCCGAGCATCGATTTTCCATGTAGGAAAGTGTTGGAGCGAATATTTTGATCAATGGACGTTTGCTTAAATCCCTCACCCAATTGCAAGTGGCCTCATTAGAGATTTTCAGTTCCCTGCTTTCGACCTTGGTTTTTATGTGCTCTATGATGTTTTCACCAAAGACCACTTCAACTCTGTAATCATCTGCATACCGGTATTCGACATCAATATTGCTTTCGAGAAAAACCGAATCGAAATCACCAATCGATCGCGATTCTGTGATTTCATCTCCGTAGGGTTTGAAGCAATCCCAGCGGTTTTCCTTGCCACATCCGGCGATGATTAGAAAAATAAATATGACTAGTACTCTTCTCATTTTAGTCTGTAGGCCATTCCTATTTCTCCATTGTCCGCTTTCGCGTAATGCGATTTCAATCCAAGGAAAAATTGAATTCTTTTGAGATCATAAACTAGGTGGTACCGGAGGAAGATGAGACCATCATCGGTATAACGAGGAGCGATATAGCTACCCACGCTCAATCTTATCGAGAGAGGATCAAAGTGCAGTTGATAGATTCCTGCAATGTAGGGCCTGTAATTGTCCTGAGAATTGGGATTGTCTTGGTCACCGTCATCGTTTGCATATTGAAGGCTCTCATTGTAATTGACACCGACCTCACCTCCAAAAGAGGATTTTCCTGATACCCGCTTCTGGTAAATCCCGAAAATGTTGAGGACGCCGTATTTCTTTCCACCGATGGGTTTGATCTCTTTCATGCCTCCAGATACTCCAATTATAAAATTCCCTTTGGTAGGACTAAATGTTGGTGTTCGCAATTCAGGCAATGGGCGGGGAGCGAATCGGTGCATAAACGCCATTCTGATTAAAGCGAGATTAATTCCCGAATTGGGCGCTTGCATTGCGCCGTTTGAATAATGGTGAATTCCAATACCCGGTCTGAAAGCCCATTTTTCGCCCAAGTTTAAATTAAAGTGCGCCTCTACGCCAAGGGCGGCATTGAGATGAGATCCAATGGCAGAATTTCTTGGGTTGTCATCTAAGTCAAAAGGTTTTTCAATCCATCCTGCGCCAAAGGATACCTTGAGAAAAAAGTTTCTGGCCTTGGTCATTGGAAGGTCGAAGAAAATTCTCCCGCCGTAACCATTTCCCATGTATGGAGAGCCTAAGTCGTATGCGTTTACACTGACTCCCCACCGAGGGAAAAAATAGCGGTGATGCCAGTCTTTGCTGCCATCCGTTCGTTTCGTTAAGCTCACTTCCATGCCTACCACATGACCCGCTCTCAAATAGAGCATATCTTCATGATGGGGCAACAATATGCCAGCCATCGGTGCAGCCTCAATGTCCCACGAAGTTTCTTGTGCTTGCGCCGAAAACGTAATTAATAGAAAAAAGAGTGCAAATCTTGTCACGGCCCCAAATGTAAAAGCTTTCGAGTTAGTTTTCTCATCAGAAATTGGCCACAATGAAATCCCTATTTTTGCATTAAAATAGCCGTAATGGAAGAAAAATTGAAAGCCTTTGAGCGTTTGCTGACCATAATGGACGAGCTAAGAGAGAAATGTCCTTGGGATAAAAAGCAGACGATGGACACCCTCAGGCACCTGAGTATTGAGGAGATGTACGAGCTGTCTGATGCTATAATTGATGGAGATCTCGAGGAGGTTAAAAAGGAGTTGGGAGACCTAATGCTTCACTTGGTTTTTTATTCCAAGCTTGGAAGCGAAAAAGGAGCTTTCGATGTGACTGATGTGCTCAACGGAGTTTGTGAAAAGCTCATTCACCGTCATCCTCATATCTACGGCGATGTAGAAGTAAAAGACGAAGAAGAGGTAAAAGCCAATTGGGAAAAGCTCAAGCTGAAGGAAGGCAATAAATCAGTTTTAGGAGGAGTTCCGAAATCACTTCCTTCACTGGTGAAGGCCAGCAGAATTCAAGATAAGGCTAGAGGCGTAGGTTTTGATTGGGACAATGTAGATCAAGTGTGGGGTAAAGTAGAAGAAGAAATCGCTGAGCTGAAGGTTGAAGTAGATCAAAAAACAGATCGGATAGAGAGTGAATTTGGAGATGTACTTTTTTCTCTCATAAATTATGCACGTTTCTTGGATGTAAATCCCGACGATGCATTGGAAAGAGCCAACAGGAAATTTATCAGCCGTTTTCAGTATGTGGAAGTAGAATCGGCAAAGGATGGAAAGCAGATGGGCGAGATGACCCTTGCAGAAATGGATGTATACTGGGATCGAGCAAAGGTTTTAGAGAAGAGCTCATAAGTATTATCGATTGAAAAAATATTTTCATAGTCTTTACCCTTACTATCTTTGTGAGGTATAAAAAAAGAACAATATGAGCGTACAAAATATCACCCAAGAAGACTTCAGTTCTGTAATCAAAAGCAACAACAAAGTAGTGGTAAAATACTACGCTGACTGGTGCGGATCTTGCAAACTAATCTCTCCTAAATACAGGAGACTATCGGATGACGATCGATTTACAGGAATAACATTTACGGAAGCAAATGCTGAGCAAAATGAAGCTGCTCGAAAAGCTGCTGGTGTCGACAACCTTCCATTCTTCGCAGTTTTTAAAGAGGGCAAGTTGGTAGAAGGTTCTGCCACTTCCAAGGAGGATTATATAGTTTCTCTATTAGAAAAGTTGAACTAGTCCTTACCCAACCACTTCAAGTCTGCTCCAAGAATTTTTGAGAACGTTCTCGCAGACTCTCGATGGAGGTGATTCCCATCGGTGAAATACAAGGAGTCGTTCAAGTGAAAGTAGTTGAGGAATTTGACGCTATTGTCTTTGGCGAAAGCCACAACCTCTGAATTGAAAGAGGGATAGTAGTTTTTTTCAATCTCCTCCATTTCAGGAGAGACAGGGACACGGACCAGATAGACTTCCCCATATTTTTTGAAATAGGAAACTGTTTCTTCCAAAGCCTTCCATCTCTCGGTGGAAGGCTTTATTTTTGGAACCAGCTCGTTGTAGTGCTTCACCTTTTCTTCGGTGTTTTCTCTAAAATATGCCGTGTCTAAAAGCATTTCTACTTCCAGCCAGCCATTGTCATGAAGGTAGATGGAGTAAGGCCGAGGCTTGATTCCAGTCAGTGTTCGAAGATCGCCCGAATAATTTCTGATGATGTACTCGAAGTTGGGATTGGCATCTACCGACCACATGTTTGATGGGGCCGTTTCACATTCTTCAAACACCTCTTCATCACCCTCCATGTTTCTTAAATAATTGCTCAGGGTGAAAGCGTTTACTTCCAAAATTGTGATGGCTCCTTTTTTCTCGGTGAACTTCTTCTTCGCCGCGGCGAAATAGCATTGGCCGTAAGGCGAATTGAAATTGGTAAATGAATAGTTAAAGAACCTTTCAGAACTTTCTTCTCCAAATTCAGATGGGTTGATGCCCTGCGCTGCTCTTGAAGAACCTAAGATCAAATTGTCCGCTTTTGGCTCGGTAAAGCGGTTGTAGAAGAAATCGGTTCGAGGTCCCGCATTATAGGCGATCACTCCACCAAAAGTCACCGCCAACAGCGCTCCCCAAATACCGATATGGAGTAGAAACCGCTTCAAAACTGGAAGTAGATAAACGCTTGTTTTTCAGAAGAAGCGAAGAGAAACCACAGGCCAAACAAGAGAAGGTAGAAACCATACCTGCCCCATTTGGGAATTATGCCTATCCACTTTTCGGGAGTATGGTTCTTTCCGATCCACTCTGAGAGCACCATAAACCCGATTAAACCCAATAACCATGGAGGGAAGAAGTAGAAGTTTTCAGGAAGTACCGGGCGCTGAACCATTCCAAAAAGATAATCTGTAGCTACTCCCACGGATGGCGCTCGGAAGAAAATCCAAGCCACACAAACCAAGAAAAAAGTCAGACCGATTTGAGCGATTTCAGAAATTTTTGGCGCCAGACTGCGCTTTCCATCCAGGTGTTTTCGGTTAAGGCCAAAAGCCACGACAGGCATGATGTACAAGGCGTGAAGTCCGCCCCAAACGATGAATGTCCAATTGGCCCCGTGCCAAAATCCACTGACAACAAAAATGATCAGGACATTCGTCAAAGTCCTTTTCATGCTCTTTCGGCTTCCGCCAAGTGGAATGTAGAGGTAATCGCGAAACCACGTGCTCAATGAGATGTGCCACCTTCGCCAAAACTCAGCAACATCGCGAGAGAAATAGGGGTAATTGAAATTGGTCATTAGGCGAAAGCCAAAGAGCCTCGCGGTGCCAATTGCAATATCAGAATAACCCGAGAAATCTCCGTAGATCTGAAACGCGAAAAGAATAGCGCCCATGAATAGCACGGCCGCTGGCTGATCTTGGTAGCTCGAAAAAATCTCGTTGACATAAGGTGCGCAATTGTCTGCGATTACGGTTTTTTTGAAAAGCCCCCAGACAATCAGACGCATGCCCTCGCTTCCGTCCTCGTAGCGAAACTTCTTTTTTTCTTTGAATTGAGGCAGCAGATTAGAGGCGCGTTCAATAGGGCCAGCCACCAATTGCGGAAAGAAAGAAACAAAGGCGGCAAACTCGACGATATTGTTTGTAGGGTCGAGTCGTTTGCGGTAAATATCTATGGTGTAGCTGAGGGTTTGAAAAGTGTAAAAACTGATTCCAACAGGCAGAATAATCGCGAGACTCGACATGTTTGCTTCCAAGCCCAAAACACCTTGGCTGAAGTCTGCAAAACTTTCGATAAAGAAGTTGGCATATTTGAAATAGGCCAGCAGTCCTAGGTTTACCAGTAGGCTAGTGGCCAAAAGTAATTTTCGATTTAAGGACTTTTCAGAATGGTGAATATACTGGCCAATCAAAAAATCTACGGCCGTACTAAAAGCGATTAATCCGAGGAAACGGTAGTCCCACCACCCATAGAATACATAGCTAGCTGCCAGCAGAAAAACGTTGCGCAAAGCTCGCTGGCGATGGAAGAATAGCCAATATGCGCTGAACGCGATGACCAGAAAAACCATGAATTGAAAGCTGTTGAAAAGCATCGGGGCGAATATAATTTCTTTTGCTGGGACATAAGGGGTTTCTACGAACGGCTAAATTTTACCTTTGTAGCTTACCTCCAAACAGGTGCATGGCCGACAAGAAGACCAACATCATTGATAGCGACGACCTATTGGTTGTCCTAAAGTTTCTTTCAAAGAACATCTTGATCATTCTCGTTATTCCCATTTTGGTGGGGGTAGGAGCCTACATCTATGCGCATCGCTTGCCCAATGAATACGGAGCAAAAACCCAGATTTTGCTAGGGTCAGGTTCGGGCACTGAATACCAAAGTCAGATCTATCGAAACCTGACGGGATACGGTTCAGGTGTCAATCAAATTACTAATCAGATCAGAGTACTGCAGTCTCACGATTTGATTTCGAGGACGCTGGAAAAGCTCGATTTTCAAGTCTCTTATTATATCGTAGGTCGAGTAAAAACGACGGAGATACCGAGTGTTGATGCTTTCGTTGTAGATATTAAATTGGTCGAGTCTGATGGAGCTTTATTTGGAGTTCCCTTCGACGTGCGGATCCTCAGTAAGGATGAATTCGTTTTGAATTTCGAGAAGAATGGAGAACAAATAGAACGTCAGCACAAGTTCAATGAAGACATCATTGAGCCTGATTACTTGCTTCGTCTCGATCGCAACAGTCTTTTAAGCGACGAGACCTTTGACCAGCTCAAGAACAACGACTATCGTTTTGTGGTCAACAGCAAGAATTTCTTAATCAACAAGTACAAGAGCAACTTGAGGATTGGGAACGAAGAGAACACGAGTATTTTAGTTATTTCCATGCGCGATGAATTGGAGGTGAAAGCACAGGTATTTCTCGATTCGCTCTCTTTGACTTACATCGATTACACCATCCAATCTCAAATAGATCTCAATAAGAATACCCTCGATTACATCGACCGTCAGTTAAGTGGTATTACGGGGATTTTGGATTCGATTGAGACCAATCTCGAATCGTATAAAGAGCAGCAAGACATTCTCGACCTTTCGCGAGAGCAATCTCAATTTTTTGAAAAGCTATTGGGATTTGAGTCAGAGAAGCGACAGATTAATATGAAGTTGGAGTCTCTTGAATCGCTGGAGAATTACCTAATTAGCAGTAAGGAGAATACCAAGATACTTCCACCTGCCTTGTACATTACCGAGGACGATTTCCTTCAAGGATCCTTGCGAGATTTGTACAACCTAGAGGTGCAAAAATCCCAGGCCACTTTTGACTACAAAGAGGGTAGCCCCGGTTCGGACCGTGCGGCTGAAACTATGCAAAACCTTCGGTCGAATATTCTGATTTACATCAACAATTTGCGCGTCGCAATGGCCGATCGAATGGCTGATGTGAAAAAGGAAATTATTTACTACGAAAATCTCCTACGCAGATTGCCCGAGTCGCAGCGCGAGTTGCTCAATATCGAGCGAAACTTGGATGTAAACGAGAAGATGTTCGTTTACCTCTTGGAAAAGAAAGCAAACACAGTAATAGCCCGAGCGGCTATCGTTCCTGAAGTCAGCATAATTGAGGTAGGTAGGGGTGTAGGTGTGATTGGCCCCGAGAAGGATCGCATTGTTTACTACGGCTTAGCAATCGGATTATTCGCTGCATTGATCATTGCTTTTGTGCGCATGATCTTCTTTGACCGAATCCAGAATACCCGCGAACTGAAGCAGATTACAGACCTTCCTATACTTGGTGGAGTTCCAGGAACTGAAGTGGGAGATGATGAAAGATTGGTGGTTGCTGCTGCCAATTCTCGATCCAGTGTGGCGGAAGCTTTTAGAAGTATTCGAACGAATCTTCAGTATTTCAACGATGCGCCAGGAAGTAGGCTAATGCTCGTTACTAGCCTTCATCCAGGTGAAGGAAAGACCTTCTGTTCGGTCAATATCGCAGCCATCATTGCCAGTGCGCATAAGAGGGTCTTACTGCTTGATTTTGACATGCATAAACCCAAAGTACATCGTTCACTGGGGTTGTTGAATGAGAAAGGATTGTCCAGCTACATTGTAGCTAGGCACAGCAAAGAGGAGATCATCCAACGAACGAAATTGGAGAATCTCGATGTGATTACAGCAGGGCCTATTCCACCAAACGCTTCGGAATTGGTGCTCAGTCCAAAAGTGGAAGAGCTTCTCAATGAATTGAAAAGCGACTACGATTACATTATCGTTGATACTCCGCCATTGATGCTCATCTCAGATTCCATGGTATTGATGAGGCATGTGGATGTGGGTATGTTCGTGATGAACACTGAGAAAGCCACTAGAGGTGGAGTGCGTCATCTGGAAGAAATTGTAGAGGCCAATAAGCTCAGTCATACAGCCTTGGTATTGAACAATGTGAAAGCCAAACGCTGGAGATACTACTACAGCAGATATGCTTACCGATATGGCTACGGCTATGGTTATGGGTACGGCTACGGTCGTGGCTATGGCGATGACAAACAGAAAGATTGATGGCCTATCTATCGAAAGCAGAATTGAACGAAATGGGTTTTGCCAATATTGGTGAAAACGTGCTTATTTCAAACAAGTGCTCCATTTACAATCCTCACTTGATCTCTGTAGGAAACAATGTTCGAATTGATGACTTTGCCGTGATCAGTCCATCAAATGAGTCTTTCGAAATAGGCAACTTCGTTCACATCGCCACTCACTGCTCGCTTATCGGCAGAGCGTCGATCAAAATGAAAGATTTTTCAGGCTTGTCAGGGCGCGTTTCCATCTACTCCAGTAGCGATGATTATTCGGGAGAGTTTATGACCAACCCCACTGTTCCTGAAGAGTACAGCAATGTGATTTCAAAACCTGTGCAGTTGGGGAAACACGTCATCGTGGGCGCTGGAACAGTAATACTACCAGGAGTTAGTATCGGAGATGGATCGGCTATCTCAGCTTTGGCTTTGGTGAATCGGGATATTCCCGCAGGTGTCATATCGGGAGGAACGCCTTGTCGAACGATCAAACCTCGAAAAACTGGATTCTTAGATTTGGGGAAGGAGCTTAATTCGCGGAACCTGTAATATTGGCATAAGCCCATTTCAAGCCAAGCACCCATCGTCGACTCATCGGCAGCTCATCAAAAAATTGCTGAAATACTTCTTGATCTTTTTCTCTCGCCAGAATGACTTGGCGTTCAAAAAGCTGCAAAGCTTCCTTTTCCAAAGGTCGAGTTCCAATCGCTTGATAGAATTTGACCAAAGTGGAATACCGAATAAGGCCGCGTTCAAATCGATCGAGGGAAGTCCATATGCCTGTATCGTGTTCGCGATGGGCTGAAAGCACTGCATTCACAAAATGTGGTTTCCCCGAATGCAGTCCATAACCGATAATGAACACATCGGGATTTAGCACTTCGAAAAAAGCTACGGGAAATTTTTTTGGGAAGGCGCTCTTGCGAATGAGAATGGAATTGGTGGCCGGGCCATGCTTCGAGAGCATGTCCTTCAGCTCAAATTTTTCTGGCTGCTCGTCCAGCACCTTCGTAGCTATTTCTTTTCCCGAGTCGTCTATTTTGGAGTAATCTGCATAGACCAAAGAAATGCTTGGGTCAACGCTGATTCTCTCCATTTGGAGACTCAGTTTGGATGAGTCTGTCCAAAGATCATCCCCTTCACAAAGTGCGATGAAGTCGCCTTTGCACTGTTCCAGTGCAAAAACGAAATTCTTAGAAGGCCCCAAGTTCTCCTCATTTCTGAACGACCTGATTCGGCCTTTTTCGTCGCCAATCGACTTTATGGCTTCCCAAGTTTTATCTTCAGAAAAATCATCGCTAACGATTACTTCAAAGTTCTCGTAGTCTTGTTGCACAAGTCCTTCTAAGCACGACTCGATGAATCGCTGGTGGTTGTAGGTCAAAACAATTACTGAAACCAATGGCTGATTCATATAGAAAGGACTAGTTGAAGCACTTCGTTTTGTTCTTTCTCAAACAAATCGTGGTATTGAGGAAGGCAGCAAATGCGTTCAGAAATGTCTTCGCTGATTGGGCAAGACTGATAGGTCACATAGTCCAGCTTATTCAGCGAAGGGCTGAAATACCGCCTCAGTTCAATGCCTTTATTTGCAGCCAAATCTATGGCTTTTTGCATTTTCGATGAATCGGAGAAAATAATAGGAAAGTAGGATCCATTGTATCCTGCCTCGTCCCTCAGCGAAATCGTTTTCAATTCACTTCCATCAATTCCCTTTCGGTAAAAATCCCATTGCGCTCTTCTTTTCGTGATTAGCTCGGCTGCTGCTTCTAGATTTAGAAGCCCCATTGCCGAATGGAATTCACACATCTTTCCGTTGATTCCAGCTCCGTCAAACTCGTTGACAGCGATGTGACCGAAATTTCGAAATCGATCGATTCGCTGTTTTCCTTCTGCTGATTTGCAAAACACCGCTCCACCATTTACTGAGTGGAAAAGTTTCGTAGCGTGAAAGCTCAAGACAGAGATGTCCCCGTAATTCAGGATTGACTTTTCTTTATAATTTGAGCCAAAAGCATGCGCCGCATCGAAGAAAAGAGGAATTCTGTATTCCTCTGAAATGCGCTCTAAAGCTTCAATAGCACATGGGTTTCCGTACACATGTGTAGCCACGATGGCTTTGGTCTTGCTCGTAATTTTCTTTTCGACTTCTATGGGGTCAATGCACAATGACGCTGATTCAATGTCGGCGAATATTGGCGTAAAGCCCTCCCAAAAAATGGCAGAAGTTGTGGCTACATAAGAGAAAGGTGTAGTAATAATCTCGCCGGCAGGCTCCAACGTTTTCAGAGCAAATTGAAGCGCAGTAGTTCCGCTGGTCACCACGGAAGTATTCCGAGAGCCTAGGAAGTGTTCTAATTCTTTTTCAAATCGCTGAAGAAATGGACCGTTGTTGGTCAGCCACTGCCGCTCCCAAATCTCATCCACCATTTCTTTGTAGCGTCCTTTTGAAGGTAAATATGGCTTGGTCACTGGTATTCTCATGCGTTCCCTGTTTTGTTTAGCCACGGCATTTCATCTACCAAAGGCTCCATTCCTAAAAAATCTGAAAGCTTCGAAACGGCATTGGGTTCTGCCACGTTCAGCACGAGAAGATTGCCGTGATTTTCAAAGGCATTAAGTATATCTGAGTGATGGGTATTGTACGTTCCTATCAGGCTCTCCCGATTGTAAGGATCTTCCTCAGGACTCTGATACATGGCTCGATTTGTTCTCCACGCAAACCCCTCGTAGCGGTACTTTACGCTCATCAACAATTCTTTGGTAAGTGGATGACCAAAGACTTTTTCGTGAAAACGAACCAAAGAATTATACCAAGTTTCTGCACTATCTCGAACTGTTAGAATGTATTTGGCATCGGGATAGTTTACCCGCAACACTTTGTAGCAATTCGGAGCACTGAACGGCAAGTCTTGAAAAAAATCGGCTGTTTGGCAAAAATCGATAATAGCCTGGAAGTTTCCCGATGCAAAATCAGTCAAGAGCAATTCCCCGCTCACTTGATCACCACAGGCATAACCATGCAGCTCCATGAATTTCTCCAGTGAAGTGGTTCCCGTCTTATTCATTCCAATGCAAAAAACCTTTCCTTTCGGTTTCTCAGCCATCCTATATTTGTCTGAAGTAAAAACCCAAATATCTTGAAAGTTTCGGTAATCATCCCACTGTACAATCAAGCTCGCTTTGTGAAGAGAGCCATCGAGAGTGCATTGAGCCAACCCGAGACCGCAGAAGTCATAGTGATCGACGACGGGTCGGACGATGATGGAGCGAATTTAGTGCGGGAAACTTTCGGGCATGAAGATCGAGTAAAGTGCCTCGTTCGTGAAGGAGGAGGCAGGCATGGCGCAGGTGCTGCTAGGAATTTTGGAATCAAAAATGCCACTCAACCATTTCTCGCTTTCTTGGATGCTGACGACTACATGCTCCCAAAGCGATTTGAAAACACCCGAAAACTTTTTGCCAAGCACTACGATGCTGAGGGCGTTTTTGAAGCACTGGGTCAGGAGGGGAGCGATCAAGTGACCATGCTCCGAACCCATGTGAATCCCGATGAGGTATTTCAAGAGATGGAGCCTTTCGGCAAAAACGGCCACTTCTCAGTTTGTGGGCTTACCGTCAAGGCCCACGTCGCAAGAGAGACAGGTGGCTTCTCCGAAAGACTCGAAATAGGAGAGGATACCGAATGGCTCGCCAGGCTGGTGCTGACCCATAATATGTATAGTGGAAGCTTAGAGCACCCTGTCGCGATAAGAACGGTAGATGGCCGAAACACCACTTCGGTAAGTTACCGCGCTGCCACCGACAAAGTTCTGATGGCGGCCATGCTAATGGCTTGGGCCAAAACAGCCAATCAACCCGAAACCGTCCAGCGCATCCTGCTCGACATCTACCTCAAATACCACTACGAAGAGAACAGACTGCTGTCAAAAAAATCATCGCTCAGTCGAAAGTACGCCGATTTCAAAGCGGTACTTTTCGTGGTAAAAACGAATTCCGAGTATTTGAAAATCCCCAAGGTTCGTTATTTTTTAAAAACCGTAATCGGTCTTCCAGTAAAAAAGCATTACGATTACTACCAGTGAAGTGCCGCAGAATTAATATTTTTACGGCCAACCGATGAGCAACCCAACCATTACTTTAGTTACCCCCAATTTTAACAAAGGTCAATTTGTAGAAGACTGCATCCGATCTGTCATGAGTCAAACCATGCGTGATTGGGAGATGCTCTTCATCGACGACTTTTCTACGGATGGCAGCGATGAGCTGGCAAAAAGCCTTTCGGTCATTGACGGGCGAATTATCTTCAAGCAAAATCAGGGGAAGAAAGGGGCATCATCTTGCCGCAATCAAGGTCTGGCTTACGCCAAAGGGGAATACGTCATGTTCCTCGATAGCGATGACCTTCTCACTCCCGACTGCCTCGATAGAAGGGTAAAAGCAATGCGTGCAAATCCCGACTTGGATTATGCCGTGTATCCGATGGGGATCTTTCACACAGTTATAGACGATAGCGATATCATCTGCAATATTCCAACCTCGGTGAAACCACTACTGCGGTTTCTCGATCGGGATATCGTATGGTTGATTTCAGGCCCTATTTGGAAAAAAACCGTGCTTGAAGAACTCGGCGGATTCGATGAGAGCCTCCACAGTCAACAAGATTATGACCTCCACATAAGGGCTTTAATTGCTGATTATTCGTACCGTTACCACCACGTTGAACCCAATGTTTTTTATCGTCAGGAAGTCCATAGTATTCCCAGACTTCAGTCTCAAAACGTTGAGCATTTTCAGTTTCGATTTGAGATGGTACTGCGCCATGCCGAGTTGCTCCTCAAGGCGAATAAACTCGGTGAGGAAGAAAAACTTTTGCTCTCGAGGTATTTACTTGATCTCGCCCAAATGATGCGCTGGCACATTGGCGAGTTGGGAAAAGACGCACGCCAGCGAGGTCTCGATTATTGGCGAGCCGCCAAAGACCGAAACCTCGTTGATGAAAATCGCTACAAACTTGGAGTCAAGTATATTCGGTTTAAGCACAATATGAAATGGAATCGACTGCCCCAAGCGCAACGCGCCTTGGAAAAGTTCTATCGCTCCTACCTCGACGATTTGATCTTCTACCCCAGCAAAACCTATTGCAAAGTCACCCTCGCAGACCATGAAGGATAAACCGCACATTCTGTTTATCAGTTCCTGGTATCCTTCTCCCTCCACGTCAGAAGGCACTTTTGTCGAGCTTCACCTGCTGGCCTTGCAATCACGCGGCTGTAAATGTGCCATCTTGCTCAATGGCGAAACCACCTTTGGGAACTACGTAAAAGCGGGATTTGACAAAGCAAAGCTGCTAAATTTTCGCAAAAGAGACGACATCACCTTTGTCGATAATCTGGCTTTTCATAAACGGCCGTTGCGTTTCGCTAAAGATCCCATTGCAGAAAGAAAAGAGAACATACTCAACGCCTCGGTTAAGAATCTGAAGACTTATATTTCTGCCCATGGAAAGCCCGATGTGATTTTTCACCACGGTATTTTCGACTACACTTACATCTCTGCTCACCTGTCCGAAGTTTTCGGTATTCCGATCTGGCACATGGAAAACTCACCGAACATCGAGGAAGATTTTTTCCCCTGCGCCAATCCATTCACTTCAGACGAGGAGAGAAAGAACTTCGTGCAGAACGTTGATAGACGATTTGCCGTGACCAATGCTTACGTCGTGAAGATGGAACGGATTTTTAAAGCTCCATTCGAGTTGGTGCCAAATGTCATTACCGACGATTTCTTCGTCTCGAATCCTAAGCCGCGCTCCAAGAAACCTTTTGTTTTTTGCAACGTGGCGATTATGGATTCGCGGAAGCGGCAAGACCTCATTATCGAGGCTTTCGCCGAAGCCTTTGGTGGCGACGACAATTACCGCTTGGTGATAGCTGGCGACGGAAAGCTCAAGCAGTCGCTCATCGATTTGGTCCAGAAGCTCGATGTTTCCGCTCAAGTCGATATTCCTGGCTACCTCAACCGCGATGAGGTAAAAGACCTTCTCGATCGCTCGAATGCCTTCGTGTTGGCTTCCCGCGCCGAGACTTTCGGAGTGGTGGTCATTGAAGCCATGGCTCGCGGAATCCCCACCATTTCGTCCAATATTGATGGCACGAAGGAGATCATCAACTCTACCAACGGAATTGTTTTCGAAGAGGGAAGCAAACAAGGGTTGACGGCGGCTTTCCGCCAATTGGTTTTGAATTACGATATTTACGATCCCAAAAAAATTGTTGAAGACGTCAAATCCCGCTTTGGGCCCGATGCCGTGAAGAAAGGCTTGTATAAGGAATGATTCCAGTTTTAGAAAAGTATGGCATTCGTAGATCTGAGTTGAAGTACATCAGTCGAACTGATGCTACAGCCATTGAACTCATCCAAGACCGCATGAACTGGAAGGGGAAAGTTGGTTTTGGAATGGAGTATAAGAAGTACGCCCTAGCTCTGGATCGATTTTACAAAAAAGCCCTCAAAGAGAAAGAGTGTTATTATGGCCCATTCAAAGGGGAGTTTGGTCATTTCCTTTTACACAATCTGCCTTTCTTGATGCATCTCCACAGCAAGGGCGTGAAGATTCACTACTGCGGCATGAGTCTCCACAAGCCATTTATGGTCAATGAAAAAGGAGAATCAATCGTCTCGACTTTTACCGAACTACGTGATTTTTTTAGTGAGATAAAGCCCAATGCCAATCAAAACGAGGTGCCCAAAGATGTGGCTGCAGATATCACTGCTTGGAGGAAAAGTGCCAAGGCAAGTAAAATGCCTCTTTTAGACATCGATCGAACGGACTTTTACTGGCACGGTTTGCGAAATTGGCAACTCGAAGGTCGACAGCATAAATACGACCTATCAAAAGCTTACAACGAGAAATCCACTGATTCGGTGGTTATATTCCCTCGCAAAAAAGGAGGAGAAGTCACACCAAACAATGGCGGGCCCTGGGATTATTTGGAAATCGCTCGTCGGTTGAGTCCGCATTTTGAGAAGGTTTATTTAGTGGGGCATCCATCCCTGAGCGCCCAAGTGGAAGGCTACGGGAATATTGAAGTGAAAGTCTCGGCCGACAATGCCGACACCCTTAAATTTTGCGCAGAGGCGAAATTCATCGTCACCCAGCATTCAGGTGCCGTGCATATCGGGGCATACGTCAATACGCCCGTCTTGCTAATCTTTAATGGCGAGCCGCCCATCAAAGGACTGTTCGATACCCTTCGGTTTAGAAAGAACCTGACGCGAAAGCCCCTGAAGTATGCTTTTTCGCTTGACGAGATAGAGAAGGCAGCGAAGAAGTTTTCGGTGGTGAAGGAGAGGGTTTGAGTTAATCCGGTAAAGAAAAACCCGAGAACCGTTCAAAGTAATATCGTCGTCCTACCGAATAGTCTTGATCTTCCTATACTCAG
>JBLIDT010000029.1:0-28288 GCA_047632755.1 Cryomorphaceae bacterium | reverse complement strand
CTCTCTTTAAAATCCCTATTTTCGTGGCCTCAAATCACCACCTACATGAGACTCGAAAATTACGTTTTAGGAAAATGGACTCCCGGCGACGGTGAAGGCAAACAGCTCTACAATGCGATCAATGGCACTGAAGTAGCAATTGCAGATAGTTCAGGACTCGACTTTGGCGATATACTGCACTACGGACGCAAAGTTGGAAATCCTGCTTTGCGCAAGATGACCTTCCAACAGCGTGGGCTTATGCTCAAAGCGCTAGCACTCCACCTTCACTCAATGAAGGACAAGTTCTACGAAGTCTCCTACCTCACGGGGGCGACGAAAATGGACAGTTGGATCGACATTGAAGGAGGAATTGGAAACCTCTTTGCCTATGCGAGCCTTAGACGACAGTTTCCCAATGAACCTTTCTATGTAGATGGCGAAGCTGCACCCATGTCTAAGGGTGGCACTTTCATCGGTCACCACATAATGGTTCCCAAAGAAGGTGTGGCCGTTCACATCAATGCTTTCAACTTTCCTGTTTGGGGAATGCTGGAAAAAGTGGCCGTCAACTTCTTGGCTGGAATGCCAGCTGTAGTCAAGCCTGCCACAGTGACTTCCTACCTTACCGAAATTGTCGTTCGTGAAATCATCGCATCGAAAATATTGCCAGAAGGCGCACTTCAACTGATCTGTGGATCGGCTAGAGGGATAATCGATCACGTCGGATCACAAGATGTCGTGACGTTTACGGGTTCGGCAGTGACGGGAAAAATGCTCAAGTCAAATAAGCGGATCGTAGACGAAGCCGTCCCTTTCAATATGGAAGCCGACTCTTTGAATTCAAGTGTTTTGGGACTTGATGCAGAGCCAGGTAGCCCTGAATTCGATCTCTTTGTAAAAGAAGTTCAGCGCGAAATGACGGTGAAATGCGGTCAGAAATGTACTGCGATCCGAAGAGTGATCGTTCCCGCAGACCGAATTGAAGACGTGCAGATAGCTTTGGCCAATCGATTGGCGAAGACCACCATTGGCGACCCGCAAATCGAAGGCGTGAGAATGGGCGCCCTTGCGGGACAAGAGCAAGTGCAGGAAGTCCGCGATCAAATAGAAAAACTTCTCGAAAGTTCGGAATTGGTTTATGGATCCATGGACAAAGTGGATGCTCAAGGAGCTGGCACCGAAAATGGAGCCTTCATCTCTCCTATCCTACTGTTGAACAACGATCCATTTAATAATCTAGCATCTCACGAAGTAGAGGCATTTGGCCCTGTATCGACACTTCTACCATACAAGACCACCGACGAAGCCATCGAGATCACTAAGATGGGTAAAGGCTCTTTGGTTTGCTCCATAGCTACCTATGATGACAATCTTGCGAAGGAGTTTGTACTCGGAGCGGCCAGTCATCACGGAAGAATATTGATCTTAAACCGCGATTGCGCCAAAGAAAGCACAGGACACGGATCGCCAATGCCGATGCTGACACACGGTGGCCCAGGACGCGCAGGTGGTGGTGAAGAAATGGGAGGAAAACGTGGAGTATTCCATTACATGCAACGAACTTCCATCCAAGGCTCACCCACTACGCTGACCAGAATTACGAACCAATATCAAGTTGGCGGAAAACAAACCGAAACCGAAGTCCACGCTTTCCGAAAGCACTTTGAGGATTTGGTAGTCGGCGATACGGTGATTACCGCAAAGCATACGGTTACAGAAGCAGACATCACCAACTTTGCCAACGTAAGTGGCGATAATTTTTATGCCCATGTCGATTCGACATCTCTCGACGGAACCATCTTCGAGCAAAGAGTAGCCCACGGATACTTCGTGCTCAGCAAAGCTGCGGGATTGTTCGTAGACCCAAAGAAAGGCCCTGTATTATTGAACTACGGAATAGAAGAATGCCGCTTTACAAAACCCGTTTACCCGGGCATGACCATTGGCGTAAAGCTCACGGTTAAAGAAAAAGTAGAACAGGAGAAGAAGAGCGAAGAGGATATTGCCAAAGGAATAGTCAAATTCTTGGTTGACGTTTACGACGAAGAAGGAGAAACCGTAGCCATTGCGACTATTCTTACCATGGTAAAAAAGAAGAACCAAGAATAAATGGAGTTTAACATTGCTGCGCTTTTAGCCCCCGAGAATCTCGTAGCACTCGGAACATTAACCGTTTTGGAGATTGTGCTGGGAGTGGACAATATCTTGTTCATCTCAATCATCTCTGAGAAGCTTCCCAAAGAACAACAGCCACGAGCTAGAGTTGTGGGCTTGGCACTTGCCTTAATTTTCAGGCTCGCCCTCCTATTCATGATTTCGTGGTTGGTTCATTTCACTGAGCCGCTTTTCACCCTCTTTGAGATTGATTTTTCGGGAAGAGACCTTATTCTGCTAGGAGGAGGTTTTTTCCTTTTGGTGAAAACCATATCTGAAATTCACAACAAGGTAGAAGGTGATGAGGAAGGTCATGGGCCAAAGGCCAAACCACGGACATTCTTGAGTGTGATAGGAATGATCATCCTTGTTGATATGGTGTTCTCATTCGACTCCATCCTAACAGCCGTGGGAATGGTAGAAGAATTGTCTATTATGGTCGCGGCAGTGGTATTGGCAATGATTGTGATGCTTGTGTTTGTCAATAAGATCAGCCGCATCATCAACAATCATCCTGGCATTCAAATGCTGGCTCTATCGTTCCTAATCTTGATTTCGTTTGTACTGATTCTGGACGGATTGCACCAACACATCGAGCGAGGCTTTGTATACTTTGCATTGTTCTTCTCACTCATCGTTGAGGCATTGAACATTCGTTCTCAAAATAACCGCAAAAAAGCCCAAACCAAATGAACCCAACTGAATACCCAAACGGAAATGTCGTTCTGACGAAAGAAAATGGTATTGGTACGATTGAATTCTTTCACCCCGCCAGCAATTCTCTTCCGAGAGCTGTCCTTAAGTTGCTCGCAGAAGCCATAACTGCAGCTGGTGA
This sequence comes from Cryomorphaceae bacterium, assembly GCA_047632755.1. Classification (GTDB taxonomy): domain Bacteria; phylum Bacteroidota; class Bacteroidia; order Flavobacteriales_D; family Cryomorphaceae; genus JAKVAV01. The sequence goes on along the minus strand of JBLIDT010000029.1, from coordinate 25,317 downwards.
AGATGATGCGATTCGTGTGATTGTCTTAAAGTCGAGCGGAGACCGCGCTTTTTGCGCAGGTGCTAGTTTTGACGAATTGACGTTTATTAGTGATGAAGAAATTGGGAAAGAATTCTTTATGGGATTTGCCCGCGTTATACTTGCCATGCGAAAGGCGCCTAAGTTCATCATAGGCCGCGTTCAAGGAAAAACCGTTGGTGGTGGAGTTGGGCTGGCATCATCAGTAGATTATTGTTTCGCTACAAAACACGCTTCAATCAAATTGAGTGAGCTGGCTATAGGCATCGGCCCCTTCGTTATCGGCCCTGCTGTTCAACGCAAGGTTGGATTATCGGGAATGTCTCAGTTGGCGATTGATGCTACCAGTTGGAGAACTGCTGAGTGGGCTCAAAATCAAGGGTTATTTGCACAAGTTTTTGATACAGGTGAGGAAATGGACCAACACGTGGCCCTACTCGCAAAAAAGCTGGCCAGAAGCAACTCCCAAGCAATGGAGGCTTTGAAACAAAACTTTTGGCTGGGGACTGAAAACTGGGAGAATCTACTTGAAGAACGCGCCGCTATGAGTGGTGCATTGGTTTTAAGTGAGTTTACTAAAAATGCGATCTCTGCATTTAAGACAGGTCAGAGGTAAGAGCTCAATCTGTAGCGGTTTAAGTTTTCCCAAAGGACAAACCTTTTAAGCAACCTAACGTATTAAGGGTCTGATAAGTCCCTTTATGACGCACCTGATTGCAAAAATTACGTTCAAAATATTTATGCTCATTCTGGGCGTCATGATCGTAATCAGCAGTTTTTTTGCCACAGTTTCATACGTTGACACCATCGATGCCTTTGAAAAAGCAGAGATGAATCACCTTAAGTCAGTGGTTAAAATTCAAGCCCTTTACTTAGAGTCCATGGAAATTGAGGTTGACTCAGCGGTTTCAGGGCAGGAGGAATATCAAGTTTTACGTTCAAAGCTCAAGAATTATTTGACCAACGCAAATAGATTGAACGAGCTTCAAGAAGAGCTTTCATTGATCTTAGTAAGAAACCAAGATGACCAAACAGAAATCATCTCATCAGGTAGAGTATCCTCTTTAGAAAAAGCTGATCCAATAGTCCGATCAATTCTTGAAGACCTACCATTAACTCCTTTGGAGAAAGGTATGGATCAGGCAAACGAAGCTGAGAGCCTCTTCTATGCATACCCCATTGCCTTTTCTAAAATCAGTGCTTACCGCGGTTACCTGTTTATTGAGGAAAACATCAGCGAGAATCTTTCTGGAGCACGAACAATTTTGTTTCGAAGACTGGTACTTGCTTTTTTAATGATCGCTCTTTTAGGCTTTCTAGGAAAAAGATATCTCAATAGAATACTTCGTCATGAAGTAATTGCAAAAAGGAAACTCAGCGATTACGCGGCAATAGTGCAGGATAGAAATAAAAAACTTGAGCGTCTTTCATTTGTGTTGGGGAAAAGTGACAACATCATTCTTCTCACCGATCAAGATGGAAAGATCGAATGGCTCAATCAAAAAGCAAAAAGCAAAAACAACTTCAGTGCAGAAGAACTTGAAAGCTTTATTGGCCGTGAATTAGCTGAAGTGAGTCACCATTCAAAGATCAAAGAGGTTATTGAAATAGTAAATCGGACTAAGAAGAATTATATCTACCAAGCTAAATCATACGATCAACAAAAGAATGAATTTTGGTCAAGCACGACTGTTACTCCCATTTTAAACGATGGAGGAGAAGTTGACAGTCTTCTATTCGTAGATGCTGATATCACGAAACTCAAGATGGCAGAGATGGAGATTTCTAAACTGGCTAATTTCACTCAAGAAAATTCCAATGCTTTAATACGCTTTGCAAAGAACGGAGAAGTGTTGTTTGCAAATGAACCAGGTGAGATCCTTCTAAATGCTTGGGGTGCAAAAGTAAACGGCATCCTAGAAAAGCAATCAATCCTTAAGACAATAAGACTTGCATCAGAGCTTGAGCAAGAGCAAAAACTGAATCTCGAGTCGAACAATAGAATATACAGCCTCCGCTTCCACCCTGTCTCTGACAAAAACTATATCAATGTATACGCTGAAGACATTACGGAAATGAAGCTCGCTGAAAAAGCGTACCGCGATCGAGCTTCAATGATTGAAAAACACAATCTCAACATCACAGACAGTATTAATTATGCTAAGCGCATTCAAGATGCCATAATTCCTGGGGAAGACCATCTAAGAAAGTACTTCACCGACTCCTTTTTGATATATCGACCTAAGGACATTGTAAGTGGTGATTTTGTTTGGCTTCACGAATTAAAACCACAAGAAGAATATCTGTTTGCCTTAGCGGATTGCACTGGACATGGTGTGCCAGGGGCAATGATGTCAATAATCGGACACAGTCTGCTAAACGAAATAGTAGAAGGAGGAAAGATTACTGATCCAGCGCTAATCCTAGACGAATTGAATAAAGAAGTAATCAAGACACTCCGACAAAAAACAGATGGAGAATCAAGCGATGGAATGGATGTGAGCATCATTAAAATCAATATCCCTAGGTTGACAATCACGTTTGCGGGAGCCTATCAAGACATCTATTGGATGAATGGTAAACTCAACACATTCAAAGGTGATAGACAGCCCATTGGCGGAAAGCATCATATCCTTGATAGGAAATTTAAAAATCAGAGTTTCAAAATCTCGAAAGGAGACTCCATTTTCCTTGCAAGTGATGGTTTCGTTGATCAGTTTGGTGGACCAGAGGACAAAAAATTCTTGAAAAAGCGGTTTTCAAAATTGCTCAGCTCAAATTACAAATACAGTATGCAAGCGCAATCATTCATCTATGAAAAGGCATTTGAAGATTGGAAAGGTTCTCATGAACAGATTGACGATATATCTGTTGTGGGTATCAAGTTTTAGAGTCCCAAATAATTAAAACTCCTCTTTCAATCTAATTGCCACTCGAGGATTAACTTAGGTTTTAATCAAATTTTCTGAACCTCTTGGTTATTTCCCTAAATTGGTATTCGCGAAAAGATCAACCAACATGAAATCCGAAATCCTTATCCGTCTGAAAGAATTAGCTGATTCTGACGATGTGCTAGCCAGTAAAAAAGAATTTAACGAACTTAAATCACAACTTCAAAATCTTCTTGAACACGGAATAGTTTCGGTGCATGAGGAAGAGCCTAAATCTTCTGAGGACAGCAAAACAGAATCGGTAAAGACTGCGGCAGATGCAGCCAAGGATGAGACTTCCGAAGCAATCGGAACAGTCGACAAAACAGATGTGTCTGCAAACGCTAAATCAGAATCAACAACTCTGGCCAAGTCTGAACCTGCTGTAGATACTGCTAAAGAAGAGTCTCCAGAAGTAGTCGTAGTACCTGAAGTTACCACTTTGGAAAAAACAGAATCAGATTCTCAGACTCCACTTGACTCAAACAAGGCATCAGAGACTCTAGATGAGACTGAATCCAAAGGACACCAGGAGAAGGATTCAGAACCAGAAGATCTGCAGAAAATAAGAGGAGAACTGCAAGAACTTACTGATAAGTTCAAAGAAAAGCTACGTCAACTCAGAGAAACTAAAGCCAAACTAGAGAAAGAAACTGTCGATGAAGCCAGGAAGATTCTCATAGAGATGAAAGAGCTGGTAGCAGAAGAAGAAGATATCGGTAAGGCCTTTGCGCGTTTCAACGAAATAATGCAGCACTGGAAATCACTGCCAAAAGTAAGCAATGATGACTACCGAGAGCTCAATGCTGACTACAACAAATACGTAGAGCAATTTTTCTACAATATTAATATTTACAAGGAGCTTAAAGAGCTTGATTTAAAGCGCAACCTTGACGAAAAGACTGCCGTACTGGCTGACCAGATAAAGCTTTTGGATGAAAATGACATCCGTTTACTCGAGGTAGAGGTCAGACTCAACCAAGATCGTTGGAATGAGATAGGTCCCACGCACAAGGAGGATTGGAACAAAATGAAAGGGGAGTTTTGGGATACGACTCGCTCTGTTTACAGCAAGATTCAAGAATTCTACGACGGAAGAAGAGAAGAGCAAGATAAGAACCTAGAGGCCAAGAAGCTCCTCCTCGAAAAAGTAAGGCACATAACATCGTTAGAGCTGAAATCGGCAAAGAAATGGCAGGATAAATCCCACGAGCTGATCGAAGTTCAAAAAGAATGGAAAATGATCGGATTCGTACCCAAAGCACAGTCAGGTGAATTGTGGAGAGAGTTTAAGGTTCTGTGTGATTTATTCTTCACCAATAAACGAAACCATTTTGATGATTTACGCGGTGCCCAAAACGATAATAAAGACAAGAAGCTCGCTTTATTAAAACAGGCAAACGAGCTTAAGGAAAGTGAAGATTGGAAAGAAGCGTCTCATTCATTGATTCAACTTCAACAGAAGTGGAAAGAAATAGGCCCCGCTCATCAAAGGGACGAAAACAAGCTATGGCGCCAGTTCAGAGAGTCGTGTGATGAATTTTTCAAAAGAAGAAACGAGCACAGAGCTGGCAGAGGTGATCGAGAACAAGAAAGCCTTAAAGGCAAAGAAGAACTTTTGGCTGAACTAAACGCTTGGAGCCCCGAAAAAGGAAACAGAAATGAAAACATAGCTGCGCTGAAAGATTTTGGTGAGAAATGGAGAGCAATTGGCTTTGTTCCATTTGATAAAAAAGACGAAATAAGCTCCAAATACAAGGAGCTTATGGATGAAAAGTATGGGGCACTTGATATTGACAACAATGAGCGCAAGAAAATCAGACTTGAAGAGAAGATCGAAACGCTTAAAGAATCCGATAAAAGCGATCTTCTTATAAGACGAGAGCAGGATCATGTGCGCAATAAGATATCAAAACTCAATAGCGACATTATTCAATTTGAGAATAATATGGGCTTCTTTGCCAAATCAAAAGGAGCTGATAAGTTGAAAGAGGAAGTTGAGAAGAAAGTCGAACGAGCAAGAAAGGAAATCGAATCGCTGAAAGAGCAGCTAAGTATTCTGAGAGATGCTTAGTTCCTTTTTTAAGATTGGAGTAGCTTTTTTAATTTTCACTTCATGCGGGGAATCAAGCAGTAAAGACATAAAACCTCAAGCATTGATTTATGAAGGGATGTCTTCATCAGAACTTCGTTTAGTTTTAGGAGAGCCCAAAGAAATCGATTCGAAAAATGAAATTTTCGATGCTAAATCCATGACGAAAATGTCGCTCGAACATTGGGTGTACGAGAAAAGAATCGTCTTATTGATTAACGATACCGTTAAAAATCCAAATCTCAATTAGAGTTTGTAAATAGAGTCGATTGTCCTAGGCAGTAAGTTCATTACTCAAGCCGAAGGTATCGCATATTGCAGATACCGAACCTTATGGGCAGCCGCTAATTAAGGTGAAGAAGATTGATACTCTCTAAGTAGGTCTCTGACTCAAAGATATTTTTCACTGCACGGATGTATTGGACTTTTCGATCAAATCTATAACTCACCTCCACATAGAATCCGAATAGGTCATGGATCAGAATTTTTGCCCCTTCAGGCGTAATTCTATCATCCAGATACCTTCCGTATTTAGTTAATAAGGAGGCTTTACCATCAAAAGTAAGGGAGTTGAATTCAGTTATGGTCATAGCATCGTACTTTACCCAAAGGTAGACTAGGTTAAAACGAAAGTCAATTCTGAGTCTTAACGTTAACATATTCGGAGACCGAACTATCTGAGATTGAGTGTGAAAAAATCACCTCACGAATAATTAGCTTTGAGTTAATAATTACTTAACCTTGCGTCATTGTACTGACGGTGTGATTTTCCTTAGAATTGCACTAATTATATAAGGAAGGCACTTCTTAGTCAAGAAATTGACTGTGTCGAGTTTCACAATATACTTTTGCATTAGAATACACTCTACTAATGGACTATTACCCGATTCTGGTAATTGCATTGTTAATTTTGGCTGTCGCCGACCTTATGGTAGGCGTCAGCAATGATGCGGTAAATTTTTTAAACTCGGCAGTTGGTTCCAAAGTAGCTTCTCGGAAAGTAATTCTTGGTATCGCTGCGGCAGGGATATTTGTAGGAGCCTCTTTTAGCAGTGGTATGATGGAGGTGGCCCGAAAGGGTATTTTCAATCCCGAATACTTTTCTTTTGCCGATGTCATGGTCATTTTCATGGCAGTTATGATTACCGATATCTTATTGCTCGACTTATTCAATACCCTTGGGATGCCCACCAGTACAACGGTTTCCATCGTCTTCGAACTTCTAGGGGCTTCGGTTGTCACAGGTCTTTTAGCCATTTCAGCAAATCCCGATGTTGCTTCTTCCATTTGGGAATTGATCAATTACGAGAAAGCTTCCCAAATCATTGCCGGAATTTTTCTGAGTATTGGTGTAGCGTTCAGTATTGGTGCGATTGTTCAGTTTTTTACCCGTCTACTTTTTACATTTAGATTTGAAGAAAGGCTCAAGAAATACGGGGCTCTTTTCGCTGGGTTTGCAATTGCCATTATTGTATATTTCATGCTAGTGAAAGGAATAAAGGGTGCGGCATTTGTCACCCCTGAATTTGCTGAATCTGTTAGCAACAGTGGGTTATCTATTGTTCTAATCACCTTTTTCGCTTCTGCAATCGCAGTATTCTTACTGGAACGTATCTTTAAAATCAACCCATTAAAAGTGGTTGTTCTTCTAGGAACTTTTTCCCTCGCAATGGCCTTTGCAGGAAACGACTTGGTCAATTTTATCGGAGTTCCAATAACAGGGTACCAATCTTACTTCATGTGGATTGATTCTGGACTTGCTGCCGAAGATTTCATGATGTCGACACTATCAAAGGCAGTCTCTGCCCCACCCTTGATGCTTTATGGAGCTGGTATTATTATGGTTCTCACATTGTGGTTTTCGGCGAAAGCCAAAAAGGTAACTGAGACTTCGGTGAATCTGGGTGCTCAAGGAGCGGTAGACGAACGTTTTCGCCCAAATATTCTCTCTAAAGGAATTGTTAAATCAGCGAATTCTTTTGCAGCTTTTTTCAACGGAGTGGTTCCTCGGAAGACGACTACATTCGTGAATTGGAGATTCCGATCTCTCCGCCAAAATTCTGTTGATGTTCCTGCATTTGATTTGGTCAGAGCGAGCGTAAACTTGATGATAGCGAGTATTCTGATCGCTTTTGCATCTTCACTAAAGCTTCCGTTGTCTACGACATACGTTTCCTTTATGGTGGCTATGGGCGCATCTCTAGCAGATCGTGCTTGGGGAGAAGGAAGTGCACCTTATCGAGTTGCGGGCGTTGTCAACGTTATCGGAGGATGGTTCTTGACAGCGTTGGGCGCATTCACTGCTGCAGGTGCTGTAGCGCTATTTATCTACTTCGGTGGATTTTGGGTAACTCTCATCCTCTTTTTTGTCGCCCTCTTTATTCTGGTAAAGTCAAACTTGCCCAAAGCGTCAAAGGAGCCTGCTAAGAATGAGAAGTCTGAAACTCATAAGAAGAGCTAGAAGCCCTGTTCCATGTACTCCTCGTACTTCTTCTCGTCGAATTTGAATAACCTTGGCTTTCGCCCGGGACTTGTGGTGTCTTCATGACCCTCGGCAGTTAGGATACCAAGCTTCGTAAGCTTTTTTCTAAAGTTCCTTTTGTCGAGTGGACGATTTAGAATTTCTTCATAAAGTTGTTGCAATTCTGTTAAGGTAAACTCCTGTGGAAGAAGCTTAAAGCCAATTGGCCTATTGACAAGTCGGCGTTTCAGTCTCTGAGAAGCCAGAAGCAGAACATCATTGTGGTCATATGCCAAATGAGGCACCTCTTTTACGGGAACCCACGTATTTTCTTTATCCATTCTAAGCGCCTTAATGTCCTCCTCCATATTAATCAATCCGTAGAAGGCAACATCAATCACACGTCCCAATGGGTGTCTATAAATTTTTCCAAAGGCATTCAATTGTTCTAAATAGATGTCCTTGTTCCCAATCACATCCATGACAATTCCTTCTGAAGCTTCAATCAGGCCTTCTTCGGGCAAAATTAATTTACCTGGCAATGACCAAGCATTGGCATATGGATTACTGCGAATCTTTTGAATGTAGACTTTTAGTCTACCTGATTCAAAACCGTACAAAACAACAGTGACGGATATTCCTAATTTGAAATACTCATCGAGTAGGGTATCTTTCATCTTCCTATATCTCTATGCGTTAATTATTGGGCTGATAATATTTCATAGCTTCATCCATAAAGGCATTTAGCTCATCTATTCGTGTTTCATGACTGGGGTGTGTGCTCATGAATTCAGGTGGCTGTTCGCCCCCTAACTCTGCCATCCGTTCCCAGACTTTTACCGCTTCACGAGGATCGTATCCCGCGATAGCCATAAAAACTAATCCCATCTTGTCAGCTTCGCTTTCGTGTTTCCTCGAATAGCCAAGAACTCCAAATTGAGAGCCCATCCCAAATGCTTGGAGCGCTAAATCATGGGTGAGTTCAGGCTGCTCTTGCAATACTGTGCTAAGACTCATTCCAGCACCTTGAATAGCCAATTGTTGACTCATTCGCTCATTTCCATGACGCGCCACAGCATGTGCCACTTCGTGCCCCATCACAGCCGCAATTCCATTATTGTTCTTGCAAACGGGAAGAATACCTGTATAAAAAACCACTCTTCCTCCTGGCATACACCAAGCATTTAGTGTTTGATCATCCACTAAATTAAACGTCCAGTCGAAATCATCCACCAGACCTTCGTATCCATTCTCATTCAAGTATTTCTCGGTTGCAGCAGCGATGTCCGCCCCAATCTTTTTGATATTTTGAGCCTGAGGATCTGAATCGGGAAGAGGTGTATTTTGACTTAAAAAATTGTCATACTCTGAAGCGCTCATCGATTGCATTTGCGCGTTGGGCAAAAGCTTGAGTTGTTTTCTACCAGTTACAGGAACTGTAGAACAAGAATGCAGCATAAGTGCCGCAGCAAGAATTATCAGGTGATTTCCTTTCATTTTAAATGATTTCGGCGGTAAGACCTCTTTCGAGCAATGCGGAACAGATGGGCTTAAGTTTGGATATATTGCCTTTTTTCACACCACACTTGCCATTGTGGTGAACAATGTGTGTGCACTGCTCCGCTTGGATAGCCGAATGCTGGCAAACCTTTATCAGGCTTTCTATTACAAAATCAAAAGTGTTGAAGTCATCATCGTAAAGTACAATCTGCTTCGTCTCCTCAATAATCTCCTTCTCAAGGATATCTACTTCTTCTTCAATTAAGGTGTCGATGTTCACCATGGACCTATTCTTTCTCACAAAGATAGAAATACAATACCGAAGCTGTGAAATTCTTAATCGATTTGGACAGAAGTGATTTGACCGTTTCTCATCTTTCCAATGGTAGCTGAGCGAATATTGAGATTTTTACACTCATTGAGCAGTTTCTTGGCCTCTTCGATGGTTTGAATACCCTCTGAAAGGTAGATGGATCCATTGCCAGGTCCATCAATCTTACGGATCCCCCATGATTTATTCTCTAGAAAAAGATTTGCTAATTCTTGAGGAACGTCTTCTATAAAAGTCCCCATAATGACGACATAGGTTTCTTCATTTTTTTCGACACTGTCTTCTTGAGAAGTAGATGCCCCTGTATTTTTTGTAGCCACTCTAGTCGACAGTATCGCTTCTCCTTCGGCTTCTAGAGCTTTTTTAGCTTCGGTTAGAGATATACGCTTGCCGTTGTAATAAGCGGTGATGAAAGCATCGGATACTCCTTTTTCTCTTGCAAGTTCTTTCTGGTTTGAAGCAGCTGTGAGATCATCAAATCTTCCTGTCGTGTACCTAATGACTCCCGAGCTGGTCAATTCACTATTGAGTTCAGAAAGGTTAAAGAGTTGATCGAGCTTGACTGGCTTGCTGTAAACTCCCACCTGAACGGTATAAAACAGACCCATGATAACCTCAACTTGAGACGCCTCAGCAGCCTCAGGGTCATTGTAGTATTCCGTATTGGAATCAGTAGGGTCATCGACCTTCGCTGTGCTATCTGCAAGCGGCTCAAGCGTAGGGACTCCAGAAATTAACTCAATACTTATGATCTCTTTGGACTTGGCTTGGGCCAAAATGTCACGCGCTTGCCCACCAGTGAGCTTTTCTCCATCAACGTATACCACGACGAAAGCATCGCCATATCCTTTCGTTCTGATTTCGTTTCTCGCCTGGATGGCGTCTTCATACTTTTTGAATAAACCTGCACGATACCTTGTAATTCCATTGTCCAATTTTTGACCCATAATCGGAGCATACGGCCCGAACAAATCTTGAGGAATAGGATTGCGGTAGGCCCCAACTTGCACCTGGAATATCAAGCCAGCAGGCATCACTGGATCAATGGGAATAGGCGTACTAGTATTATAAACACTATTCTCAGCCTCTACAAACATTGATCCCACTACGTCAGAAAAGTCTTCTTTCTCGGCAATGATCTCCACCATGCTAAGCCAATTTCCTTTTATGGCGTCTAAGTCTGTTTCTTTTCTTACAGTTGTTGTCTCAGCTTCAAGAACATTAGGCTTTGAAGAAGTTGGAGCGAGATCAACACTACTTTCTTCTGCAACATCAGCCACTGTCTCTTCAGATGGAATAATATGATAGCCAGGCTTTACTAGTAAGTCGTCCAATATCCGTCTTTGCTTGAAAGAGAGACTGGTTGAGAGCGTTACTAATTCCTGGTCGTTTTGAGATCTTCTGGCTCTGATTGATTCTGCTTGCTGAGCAGCTAGAGCAGATTTCTCGTACAAAACTTCGGCTTCCTGCTCGAGCTTTTTAGCTCGCACTTTCACACTTTCCCTATCTCGCGCTGTTTCTTGATTGGGCAACATCTTCAGTAATCTATCTGCTTCAGAACTTCGCTCGATGGCTTGATTCTGCTTCAATTCAGCGTAAGATGCGCTTTTCTGCTCCAGTACTTTGAGGCTGTCGGCTCTTACCATCGCTACCAAATAATCAAGTTGTGCTGGTGATTCCAATAAAAGACCCAAGCCCATTGGATCAACTTTGGTGTTGCCAGTCATCAATTCTTTCTTCTTGTCAATCGAATTCAATTCTGAAAAATCTAGGTTCACATTCAGATTTTCGTCTTGTGCGGCTAGTTCTTCTCGACGTTCTTCAGGCATCTCATCGGCCGTGATCGATTGCATTTCGGTGAGATAAGCCATGTTTGGTATCGTCTCGTGACTTTCTGGCTGTAAAAGTGCCGAAGTCAATTCACTTAAAATAACGCTATTATCTTCTCCTAAAGCAGGTTGACTGAATGAGCCCAGAGAAGTATTAACCTCTGTTAGTTCTGCAATCAATTGCATTTGACCATCTGTATTATCACTCCATTCAAGAGCTGTCACTTTAGCACTTAATTCAGCAGTCCTGGCTTGGAGCGTACTGATTTCCTCTCGATTTCTTGAAGAGTTAGGATCCAATTGAGAAAGGATTCTTTCGTTTTCGTTTTGGTAGAATTCTATTTCGGCGAAATTGGATTGGTTGATTCCTTCCTTCATTTCTGCATTGATCCTTTCCATTTTGGTCAATGAAGACGAACGTTCAGCATCTGAAGTGATATTGACATATTCACTTTTAAGTTGACTCAAAGTATCGGATTTGTACTTTAGGCCATTTCTAATAATAGAAGCATTCAGCGATTTGTATTGAACAGTCGATAGGTCAGGAATTTCTATTTCAGAAAGGCCCTTATCAATCTCGGTTGTTTCAGAGATTGACTCTCCGCCTGATAAAGACTCAGTCGATTGAGCCATGGATATCAACTCGACCTCAGCCAATAGCCGGTCAGATTCCTGCTGCTTGTCAGCACTCAAAGCTTGAAGCTCCGAGACCTCATCATCGATTGCTTTTTGAAACGCCTCTCCTCCTTCATTCCTAAGAGACTCTAGAGAGTCTATCTTATTTTCAATAGAAGCAACAAATGAATCGTTTAAGTCGGCAAGAGCTGTAAGTTCTCTTTCTTCAACATTAGCTTCTTTAATAACTACAGTAGCCTTCTGATCAAAATCAATGACAAAACCTTCGGAGATACTTAGTATTTCCTCAAATTCCCGACGCTGACCTTCGGTGAGTGCTGTTTCATTCAGTTCAAGATTCTCTGCCGTTTGACTTAGATCATTTCGAGGACTTCCCTGCCCTTTTGGGACGAGAACGGTGGGAATAGCCAAAGCCAATTCTGATCCCGTTCCTGTTGATTTATTTGCAACCGTTTTTATGGACTCTTGAAAAGGACTTTCGCCAACTTCCTCCTGCCCTAATTTATTTTCAGCAGTCAAGTCATCTACATCATTTGCGTCAAATAAGCCCTGCTCTTTCATGGATGCAGACAATTCAACTTGGAAAGCCTGTAGTTTTTGAATCTCCACTTGAACCGCATCGCGGTCTGCATCTGACTGGGGGTCGTCGAGAATGGTCACATACGCTTCTATCTGCTCCGCAGCCAATTCATTTGCTACTTCGAATTCATCGCTATTGGGACTTTGTTCAGTCTCTTCATCGACCAAAATTGTTCGTGCACTCAAAGCAAATATCAATGAGTCTGTGGAAACCTGAATTTCGTTTTTCGCTACTTTATCTGAACCTAATGCCTCCAAATGAGCCTTGTCACGATTTACCTTATCGATCATTTCAGATCTTTCGCGAAGTAGCGTGCTGTAGCGCTTTATCAATTTGGGGTTGGGACTTTTGGCAACATCAACGGCAGCCTTGTAAATCGATATTTCGGATTGGAGTCGAATCAAATAGTCCTCTTCTATTTTGACGCGTTCAGCCCACACGACTTTAGAATTGCTGCTTAACTCAGCCTCTTGAAGCAATGCAAAGTAATCGGGTAAAATAGACTCTTTTGTGTACTCGCTTTCTAACGATCTTGCCATTGCTGGGCTAAGTTCGGTGTAGTTGGTTTCGGATTCAATTGGTGTAGGTGCTTCTTCCGAGATATCCTCTTTTATAAGTTCAGCATAACTTTGAGCTTCCGAAGATCGAGGTGCAAAAACTGCCTTTCCTTCCATCACAGCCACATCTTGCTGGAGCTCCAAAGTTTTTATTCTTCTCATTTCAACAAGGTCCTCTTCAGAAACATCTGAATCAATTCCCTCATTGATAATTTGATCAATATCTGCGATAAAACCCTCATTGAGCTCGATTCGCTTTTCAGCTATTTCGGGCGCACTCAATCCTGATATTTCTATTTCAGCGAGAGATGGTAAATAGTCCCGATCTATAGCACTTACAGACCTGATGGAATTAATTTCGGTAGAATAAGCAGGGATTTTAGATTCTAGTCGTGCAATAAGCGAAGGGCTTAAAGTATCAATCTCTGCACGAGCGCGGCTAATAGCCTCGGCAGTTGGCACATCAGAAATCTCTTCCTCCCATACTGAAATGAGTTCTTTCCGCTGATCGATTTCATTCTCTTTTTGGTCTCTTAGTTGTCGGTAATCCGCAAGCTGCTCCTCCGCTCCTTCTTCTCCGCCAGCTCCATTCTCCAGCTGTTCGATTGACTCACCAATAATCGAAACCCAATCCTCAGCCGCTTGAATTTTTAGCTCTTCGGTTTCAATGCGCTGTTCAACGGAAAGGCTTGCATCAAACTCAATCGCCAAATCTTCTGGTTGATTGATCTCCACTATTTCAGGTGAATTTTCTCCTGCTATAATTCCCGCAGCTGCGATCGCTCCAGCTCCCGCTGGCACAACGACGCCTCCATTTGAATTTTTATCAGCCGCTTGGCCGTCATTGTTTGAATTGTTCTCAGGCTGGTTTTTCGAAACAGCCAGTTCTTCTTCCAATTGATTCGAGTCAGTTTGCAAATCATCGTTGGTAGACATTTCAGAATCATCTTTTTGAAACGAACTCATTGCCACCTCTTCGGCCGACTCAATACCCGAGCCATAAGTGCGTCGAAAGTTCGCAGCCATTGCCTCTGAGCCCATTTCTTCGAATACTTCTGGATGCTCGCTTGTGTATACAGCAATCGCTTCACTATCGATCGGTAAATCTCTCAGGCTTTGTGCCAAAAGTTTTTCCTGGGACTCTGACCATGACACAGCAGGTAGCGTTTCAAGAGGAATCAATGACGGATCATTGGAGTCAGTAATTTCCTTGAGAATTTCGAATTGTTGCATTTTATTGTCCGCAAGAATTTGAGCATCCTCAGCTTGCTTAAAGGCTCTTTCACTTTTTCGCTTGACACTTTCAATGTCTGATTCCAAAACAGCAATATTCTCCTCTACCTCCTTGAGAGCCTTTCCCTTCATCTTAGTGCTCTGCGTTCGCTTTGTGATGAGCGTTACACTTAATTGCTCTTCTTGATCCCTAATATTTTGGGCTTTATCCAATAATTTCTGAGCTTCTGAATCGGACTTTAAACCGCTTCTTCTAATGTCTTGAATAGGATCATATAGATCTTCGATTTGATCAACACTTTCTCTCCTTTCTTTTTCACTTACAAGTCCCGCGTATATGCCGTCGTAGTCATTTGAATCAATGGCTTCCCTTAAAGAGTCAACGCGGGCCTTCTCCATTTCATAGCCTTCTCTTGCTTCGATTCCCTTTTGATAAAGATCATCTTTCAGACTCTTTGAATTAACAGCTTTGCGCAATGCACCTTCTGCCTCCAATTTGGCGATACCTGCACCATACATTGATGAACTGCGTGATTCACCATTGGCAGAATTTGATTCTGCAACTAGGTTCTCAGCTATCGTGCTTTTATCTTGTGCAAGGGAGAAGTATATATTCGAAGAGCGTGCTGCACCATCTGCTAATTGAGCTGCTAACACATGCCTATCCTTCAGATCTTCCACATGGGATTCGGCTTGTTCCAGTATTTTTTCATTGTTCATCCCCGCTCTAAATCCAGCATCTGAGTATGCGAGGGCAGGATCTTTTTCTACATCAGTATCCTCATCTTTTATGGCGTCATCGTTCGGGTCAAAGTTTACATCAAGAGCTGCGCGTTGTCTGAGCATTTTTCGAGCAAGAGCCATCACGTCGCCGTCATAGGTCTGATCAAACAAATTATTGATCATAAGCTTCTCCACTCCTCCTGATGAAATAAGCTCCATTTCTTGCAAATAGGCTTGGACACCTGCAGAAGAAGGAACGTCAACCAAGCCTGCATGTATCTTATCACTGCTCTTCTCTTCTACTAAAAACTTGTACCTGCCTCCTTTTGGGAAACTAAGAACGTATTCTCCAGTTGTAGGATCAGTGTATTGAACATCCATTTCCTCATTGGTAGTAGCGTCGATGGTAGTGATTTTTGCTAATCGCTTATTTGGATCAATTTGATTGATGAAAGAACCCTTGATCAAGGTAATGTCCAGTGGTGCACTTTTCACCAGCACCTTGTACACATCAAGTTGCCCTTGTTTACTGCCTCTCGCAGAAGCGAAATAAGCCATCTCGTTCAATGAATCAGCCAAATAGAATAGATCGTCATCGGGAGTGTTTATGGCAAAATCCAGGTTGACTGGTTTGCTGAAAATACCATTGGCCTTAATGAAACCTGATTTGTAAACATCGTAGCCCCCCATGCTTCCATGTCCCTTAGAAGAGAAATAGAATGTTTTATTGTCTGGGTGCAGGTATGGAAAGTCTTCGTCGTATGGAGTGTTTATAGCACCTCGTACTAGTAAGGGCTCACTATAAGATCCATCGGGAAGTACATCAGCTTGGTAGATATCCAGACCTGTTTTCCCCGTTTTTCCGTAACTCGAAAAGTAAATAGTAGTACCCGAGCCTCTATAATGAATGAGAGATCGGTGCTTCCGCTTGTTGTCTTCAGATGAGAGCAGCTCTTCGGGAGTGACGAGAATTTTACCACCAATATCGCTCAGATCGTAAATCCTAAAAAACGATTCCACAGAAGATTGTTTCTTATCCAGAACTTTTATCTCCTTGATTTGCGACAACAAGTTTTGGCCACTGCGGGCCATAGAGATTTTTAAGTCAACTTCTTTTTCCTCTATGTCTTTTTTGGAAGCTAGCGTCTTATACTTCTCGTAAGCAGAGATAGCATCTTGAAAAAGATAATTTAAGTGGTAAGCCCTACCTAGATAGTACCAGCTCTGGTCTTCTACATTGGGTTTGCCAGCAGAAAACTTTAGGTATTTTACTGCCTCTTCTTTCTTTTCAGCATCGCCATATAGCGACGTAGCGCCATACTTGTAGTTGAATACAGGGTTTGTGGGGTTGAGACTTAAGAGCTGAGAGAAGAGCGGCATTGCGTCTGCAAATTCTCCTTTTTCAAAAAGGGCATTTGCATCTACTATGAATTCTTGCTCATTGTACTGCGCACTTACGTGGATAGTAGTCATTAGACTCATCACCACCAAACACAGGGAGTATTTGATTTTTGAAGCCAAAATAATAGTTTAAAGGTATCGCCTATACGTCTACTTAGGGCGAATGTTACGACGAAGAAACCAATAATTTGGGTGATCTTAAAATGCGAATTGATCCAAGAAGATGCTGCGCTTACTTTTTGAGCCCAACATGTACATATAATTGTCCTCTTTCCTGTCGCCATCCTGCTTTCGCTTATCTTCCTTTTCCTCCAGCAAAATCGCGTTGTACTCCTTGCTGCTAGAGTATGTCTGAAGCACACCTCTCTTGTAAGTAAAGTAATACCAATTGGCATCATTCACCTCTAAATAAAGGTGAATCACATCCCCGCTCGCCTTTTTCTCTACAACAAATTTGCCCGGAACCTTTCGGAAAAATTGATTCTTTCCGACTCCTGCAATTCCAATATCACCTTCGGAAATGAATGACTCCATTATGGGGTCCCAAACCATTTTCACATCAGAGATAAAAAAGGTCTTATTGAGCTCGTCGGGAATTTTCTTAATGGTTCCGCTCAAACTCAATTCAGAAATCACTTTGTCAGACGCTTCAAGTCCCATAAGCTCTCTGATCGCGTAGTCATACTTTGACTTGGTAAAATCTACTGGTTTGAGATCGGAAACGGTAGAGAAATATTTGAGCATCTCATCCAATGCGGAACTGCTGAAATGAAAATTGAGCGCAATCGCCGAATTGATTTCTATCTTGTCATTGACGGGGTCATATCTGAGCTCTCCCAAAGCATCGAGTCCAAATTGACCCAAACCGTCTGCTAGGTCTAGACGACCTATACCCGTTAACGCACAGCTGCCTTTCTTAAGCGAAACGTAATTCCCCGGAAGGGAGTTTTGATTTAACTTATCTGTTCCAGCGACTTCATAGGCCTGCTCATTTTTGTTGAATTTCAAGAATCCCCTCGACGTAACGATGCTTTCATTTGTGTCGTCCCTTTTATCCGAAAGGAAAGTTCCATAAACGATGTAGGGATCTTTTTCGGCCATAAGCCCTACTTCTACTGGGTTGCCATTGTCATCCGTAAGCATAGTGTCCACTGGAATAAGAACATTTCCAGGGTCGATGATGGAATTGAATTTCATCCAGTTTCGAGCCAGTCGGTCACAGTCGTGAATAATCCGGGTACTTCCGTCGAAGGTGAGGAATTTGTCGTTCGCTTTAAGGTTGACTGCACCCTTGTACTCGAAGTGAGGACTTAGGAAAAACGCGTCAATCGACATGATTTTACCTGAACCTACAGTCCGAAAAGAGGTGTCTACTCCGATCGATTCCAAGGATATTAGGCGTTCCTTCTTGTTCTCATCTACATAGGCGTAGTCACCAGATGCTTGGTAATCGAATCTAGAATTGATCTTCACACTGGCACCTAGTATGACGTGGTATTTAGTAATGTAGTTTGCCAAAATAGTGGCGTTCTCTAACTCATCCATTTGCGCTCTTCGGCGAATGACTACCCGACCGCTATCTGGCGTAATCTTGGCATCTGCGACTCGGATCCAGGGTATCTGATCGGCCGTAATGGTGTACGTATCAAGGTCATAAATTGCCTGAGGAGACATGAAATTGAGCGAGTCTTGATTTTCGTTGATGCTAAAGAAGTTAGACCGGCTCATATCGAGTTCGGTGTCTATCACGAAGTCAGAAGCCATCTGGCGAGAGGTTACGAGAGAGATGTCGTTCTTGTCCATAAACCACTTAAACTCATCCATGAAACAGATGTATTGGTTTACAGGGAACTCCACTGTCGTTTCCTCATCATTTGATTTAAACTCTCCTATCCGATTTTCAAAGTCAATGTGCGCACTTACATTGTTTGTCTTGAAGGCCAAATTTGCTTCCGAAAGTGCCATCAGTCGGAAATCAGAGGTGTCGGAATCTAAGGTTAGGTAATTGTACCGTATAGAATTCGACTCCAACTCGGCTCCCGAAAACTCTAGGGTCCCCCTACCCGTCATTCCTTTAGGAGTTAGATTGAGCGATCCTTCTTTGACCATAGCCTGCCCGCTGAACATATTGATGGGCTCTCGCATGACCTCTGCGCTCAACTTGTCTGCCAGTGGCAGGTAAGTAAAGTCAACTTCGGTGGCATTGGCTTCGGGGATTTCAATACCCGTGGAAGCGGATGTGTTCGTAAAGGAATGGGTTACCCCACGGGTGCTGTCGGGAAAGAAGGTGAACTGCTCAGAATTGGCCGTAGCCGTGAGGTATTCCAGCTGGCCATCTCCTTGAATTCCGCTGAAGTTAACGATGATGTTGTTTTTGAATGTCGCCTTATCTCCATACAACGGGAGACCGCCTGCGGGCGTAGAGCGAACAAAACCGAGTGAATAATCTTCTTGGATTTTCAGGCTTTGGTCTAGCTCGGGGAATATCCCCCCCGATACGAATCGGCCACTAAACGCCACTTGTTCCGTGGCAAAGTTGTCCAAACTATCCAATGTGAATGGCTCCAATTCATAGAACACCTCGGATCTTTCGTAGACGCCTTGCTGAATGTCGGCATTGTCGTAGTAAACAAATGATTCCTTGTCGGCGGTCAGTATAGGGAATTCAGTGAATTCTTCCTGGAGCCCCGACTTATTAAAAGGGTTGTCGATTTGAAGTGTGCCTGTGATTCCTTCAATCACGTTCTTCACCCGGCGCAGGCTGGTGTATTCGGGCCTGAAGTCTTCTACATAGAGTCGGCACGAATCGACGGTGATCAAGTCAATCTGAAACTTGTCGTAGTCAAAGGCAAACTCCTCTCCGTAAAATTCAAACTTCCCCGAACGGATTACCCCGCCCAGATTAAAGTCTCTGTTCTTCCGAACGTTTACAAGGCCGTCTTTAGGAAAAATGACCACCTGCTGCGAATCCGAAAGAAGAATTTGATTCACTCCCTTCAATACCAAATCGAAATTGATGAGGTTCAATTCGGCATTATCACCGTCGGCCACATCTGAGTTGAACATGATTACATCGTAGTCAATATTGCCTGCCTCGGCGGCAATGTAGTCGTAGAGTTTTTGCTTCACCTCAATGGATTGCGAAGGGATATCGTAATTGATAAATCCCTTGTTGGCCATTTCGATCAACCGCGGCATATAGCTTTCGAGCCTAAACCGCAGGTCATCACAAAGACCTTGGGCTCCGAAGGTTTCGTCGTTTATCTTTCGGGCATACTGGCGAATGGCGTACAGTGGATTGATTCGATCTAAGCCGGTCAATTCGCGGTAGAGGCGCTTTTTAAAAAAATTGGAAGAGATAAATGCCGCTCGCGTTTCAGTGCTACCAAAGAGATTTCCCATTCGAATAATCGGGTCATCGATATTCCAATAGAGTGCCTCGAAATGCAGCTCCAAGTCATGATAGGTATCGAAGTAAGGGGATTTACTCAACCCTTCGTTGCTGCGAATAAGGGTGAGTAGACGGGTTTCATTTTTGAACCTCAATTGTAGGCTGGGGTGCACGATGGAGTCCCTGTTCAAGATGATAACGACTTTGGCATCTCGCGAAGACACCGCATCGGGCTTGATGGTGTAGAATTGTGAATAGGTAACTACTTGGGGAGAGTTGTCTCTCTTGAACGTAAGCGTGGCGGGCTCACTCTTCGATCCAAATCCCTGAAGGCTGGAGCCTTCCATTCGGAAGCCCCCGTTGTAATCCACCTCGTCTACAATGTTCTCAATAGACAGTCTCTTGTCGTAAGACGAAAACTGCGGATACGTGGCTTTATCAGGAGTCACATTGGCCAAAATCTTGTCTTCTACCTTTCCCAGCAGTGGTCTCTGAAAGAAGGCATTGTAGAAACGTACAGAGTCAATCACGAAGAAAGAAGAGCGCATATTCAGCTCATAAGGTTTTTGAATAACACCGTAGGTCTCATTGGGGTCTAGGGCAGCCCGCTCCCAGGTTAGCTTTCCTTCTTCGCCGTACCACTTGTCTTTTTGCTGGTCAAAAACGCCCTTAGTAGCGTAGATCACAGAACTATCTCCTTTTGAGCGACAGATCAAATCGGTAGATGGGAAAACGATGCGGTACTCTTTCCCTTCGAGCTGAAACTGCCATCCAGCATTGGTACCTTTCCAAATGGTAGAAGGAGATTCGTAAAATGTATTGTCGGTGAGGAGGCCTTCAGTCATGGTCAAGAACTCCTCGAGCTTTTTATTGCTTCCGCTCTCGAGTACTTTAATAATGTCGACCCATGTATCAAATCCTTCTCCCTCTTGCGCTGAGCCAGGAAAAGAAAGGAGTGCAATGACAAACGACTTATAGAATGGAAAAGGACGCAGCCTTTTCTTCAGGATCAAATCGGCTACATCGTAGATCTTTTCTTTCTGCGCGTCATCATAAATGTCGGAGTTCAGCCAGAAAGGCCCGAAGTTATCCTCCATCAGTTCCTTCCCTTCCTTTTTATCGGCGTCTTCCAATAACTCGGTCAGCTCATCGTAAAAAACCTGCTTTTCGCGGGTGAACTCCCTGAGCTGAGAGAAACCGTGAATGGAAAAAATACAGAAGAGAGCAAGAAAGAAGATGCGCTTCAGCATACCTACGCTTTTTTTAGCTTGAGCAAAGCCCAATCGTTTTTAGTTTTTACCGACTCTTTTGATAAATGGTTTTCATTGGCGCGAGCCACCAAATCATCGACGTCAGTTATAAAGAAGCCGCTGAGCAATAAATACCCTCCTGGTTTCAATGCTTTTGCAAAATGCGGAATGTCGTTCAAAAGGACATTCTTATTGATGTTGGCCAAAATCACGCCAAAAGAAGAATCGCCTATCACAGACACATCCCCCTTTAGGATCTCCATTTCCATATTGTTCAACGCAATGTTCGTCAAGGTATTTTGGTAGGCCCACTCTTCGATGTCGTAAGCTAGGATTCTGTCAGCACCTAGTTTTCGAGCAGCTATAGCCAATACAGCCGTGCCGCTGCCCGCGTCCAATACCGAATTGTCTTTCCACTGGATCGTTTCCATCTCGTTGAGCATTAGCCAAGTCGTTTCGTGGTGACCGGTGCCAAACGACATTTGGGGTTGAATCAAAATGTCGTGTTCAAAAGAAGCGTCAATTTCATGGAATGGCGCGCGTACCCTAAACTTCTTTTCCACGCACACGGGTTCGTAATCCGCTTCCCACTGTGCATTCCAGTTTTGTTCGGGTATTTCCTCTCGCTCGTAGCTCACCGTTCCTTCTAGCCCATCGATCAGCTCTTGCACCTTCTCCTCCGACTCCCCATCTGCGGGTACGTATGCATCAGTGCCCGTCTCATTGTCGATGAAACTCTCAAAGTCGAGCCCAGCTAGCTGAGAAATAAGAATCTCGGTAGTCGGTTTTGCGGGATCGCAGGTAAATCGGTAGACGAAGTAGTTCATTAAAGATGCTAGTTGTAAGAACGCCGAAGGTCGTAAGAATTTTGGGTATGCTGATTGGGTATGGTAGCGTTTTGTCCACCAAAGAAGGCGGATAAACAGAGAAGCTAAACTCAGAGGCGCGGTGCCTTAACTCTCAAAGAGGAAGCGGCATTCTGGGCCTTTGGGGCGGAAAGGCCAAGGTGGATTCTTAAAAAGAATCTGGATGCAGAATTATGATACCTATGTGGCTATTTAGAACAGTGATTGCAAGCTGAAAAGCGGTATAAACCAAGCTGAGAAGCTTGATTACCTTGTTAAAAAGTAGCCCGACAAGCCTAAAATCACTAAATTCGTAGAATCACTGCGTTTGGAGGTTTCATACCAAAATAATTCACTGGTTTAGGCAGTTACGCCAAACCTCCCTATAGAATTAGCAGAAAAAAGTGATAAATCGTTTTGAATGTTAACCATCAAAATCAACAACCAGATCAACCGTTAAGCGAATTAGTCGCTACTCTGTCCGAAGAGGACAGTCCCAACTTTCGAGACATCATTTGTTCAATGAAAATGCCAAGGAGCGCTTTCGAGAACTGCTGCTCTTGGTCTAGCAAAACATACACCCGAAATTGCATTGCTCAAAACGAAAAATTTGAATTGATTCTGCTCTGCTGGGAGAAAGGCCAAAAGACCCCTATCCACGATCATGGTGGCGAAGAATGTTGGGTGAGAATTATCCAAGGAGAATTTAAAGAAACGATTTACAACGTGGATGATGCGGGCAAGCTCCATGCGGGCAAATCAATCATTACAAAAACGGGTGATGTGACCTACATGATTGACTTTATGGGCTGTCACCGTTTAGAAAACCTGTCCAATAAAAGAAGTATGTCGCTGCATCTTTATGCAAAGCCCATTCGCAATTGCAATATATACGATGAAGATTTAGGGAAGTTTGTGAGTAGAGATTTATCCTACTGCACAGTCTTCGAATTAGAAGAAATAGAAAACTAAGAAAATTACATGACTGATATCAAGAGTGATATAGAACTATTCAATGAGTTAGTTGAAGTCTTAATAAGTGAAGAGGATAAGCACCCGGTGGCCGATCGAATCGAAGCGAATAAACTCTACGATTCTATTGATCTCTCGCTAAACGAGGCTGCAATGGTGGATGAGGAGTTTAAGACGGTACTGAAAGACGTGCTTATATCCACTCCAAAAACGGCCACAAACTTGTTCTTCAACCAACTTTTTGGCGGTAGACAAAGCAAAGCTGTTTTGGGTGATTTGCTGGCTGTAGTGCTCAACAACAGTATGTATACCTACAAAGTGGCTGGCCCTCAAGTAGGAATTGAACAAGAAATTATCAGACAGTCGTGCAACCTAATTGGATACGGCCCTCAAAGCAATGGTACTTTCCCAACGGGAGGTTCCATGAGCAATTACATGGCCTTGATTATGGGCCGTGATGCCAAGGATCCTAACTTTAGGACTAAGGGCATGTCCAAGCCAATGATTATTTACACTTCCAAAGAATCGCATTATTCAAATGCGAAGAATGCCAGTTTTGCTGGAATAGGAAGAGACCATATTCGCTACATTCAAGCAGATTCAGCAGGCAGAATGATTGCGGCGAAATTGGAAGAGCAAATCCTAAGCGACATCAATGATGGGTTCATTCCTACATACGTAAACGCTACGGCGGGGACTACCGTTTTGGGCGCTTTTGATCCAATCGATGAAATTGCAGACATCACTGAAAAATATGGAATATGGCTGCACGTAGATGGGGCATATTGCGGAGGCGTTATTTTTAGCGATAAATACAAGCACCTTGTAAACGGAGTAGAACGATCGAATTCATTTAGCTACAATGCGCACAAAATGCTGGGAACTCCCCTAACGTGTTCGATCATTTTGGTGAATGATAAAAAACACTTGCACGATTCGTTTAGCAATGATGCCGACTATCTGTACCAAACGGATGGGGATGACTTTAACCTCGGTAAAACTTCGTTTCAGTGCGGAAGAAGAAATGATGCGTTGAAATTCTGGACGCTTTGGAAATCTGTTGGAACGAATGGCTTGAAGAAGATTGTAGATCAACAGTTTGAATTGGCCGATATCGCCCGTGAGTACATCAGAAGCCAGAGCGATTATACGCTATACAGTTTTGATGATTCCATCTCCATCTGCTTCAATTACCGCGATATAGATCCTACAACGCTGTGTACTGCTTTGTATGAAAATCAGATTACCGTGGTGGGATTCGGATCTTTTAGGGACGATACCTTTGTGCGCTTGGTTACCATCAATGCCAATAACGAAAAGCACGATATTTTGAATTTCTTTAAAGTGCTGGAAGAATTCGTGGAGAAGACTCCAAGTTTGGCAAGGGCCCAGGAAGAGGTTCAGCAGCGGTCGTAAAGATCTGCTTGAGGGAATGGCGAATAAATAAGGGAAACGATTGGTGCGTTTAAAGACGGCAAAACTCTTTAAAGCCAAAGAAATTTCTTTCTCCGCGGGGTTATTAGCTTGGCAGAGCTGGTTGTTTCGCCAACGTTTAGTATAAGAGCAGTAGCGGTTTTCAATGCACCTAACTTTCGGATAGTGAGATAATTGATTAAATGCAAAACGGTTCAAGTTTGCACAAGAACCGTTAGTGCTTTTATACATTGTTGACAACAGTTTATTCTATTTGATGAATCTATGAATTGCACCATTTGCATTGTCCTGATAAGAAGAATTATTCAAATCAGGGAAAATAGTACTCTGATCTATTACTTGTCCTGTAAGTCGCTTAGGTTTACTAGCATAGAAAATACCACTTTTGAAAGAGTCGTCGCCAATTCCATCCACAAATCGTTTTGCACCTTTTTCTAATTTATGCACTAAACCTTTGAGAGGCGCCACAATTGGTAGCATAATGTATTTAAACATTAACCTTTTAGCAAAGGGAAGATCATTCATGACAGCAGTTCCACTTGTAAATCCTGGGCTCATAGTAATAAGTCGAAGATTTGGGTTCTTGCGAGCTTCTGATGACATCCACAAGGCAGCCATATATTTAATATAACCATAGGCTTCCATTGGATCTGTTTTTTTATCAAAGAAAGTTCCGTCAATTACTTTAGTAAACTCATCTTCCGAAGAGGTTTTCAAAGCAGGTCGATTCATTCCCATATCTTCGACTCCTCTGGCTCCCTCAGAACCGGCATATAAAGCAACTTTAGTAAGTTTTTTTTCTTTGAGAAGTGCATCCATTAGAACCACATGACCAAGTAGGTTAGCAGCAAACAAAGCTGTAACACCATCCGAAGTTACATCCATAGGACTATTTCCACCCATTCCTCCAGCATTCATGATCAATGCGTCTATTGGTTCTGTTAGTTCGGCAACAGCTAATCTTACTGAATCGGGATTGGAGACATCCATTATGATTATCTCAAAAATGGAACGCCCTGTCGTTTTTTCCAAATCTGCTTTGGCGGCTTTTGCTTTTAATTCATTGCGACAAGCGAGATAAATTTTTTCTGTTTCTTTTATCAAACCCAATTGTCGAGCGGTATCTTTTCCAAG
>JBLIDT010000028.1:0-35713 GCA_047632755.1 Cryomorphaceae bacterium | reverse complement strand
GGTACATTCCAAAACCAACGAATTAAACCAAAAACCAATAGCCCTGCAGAAAAGTGTGGATACGCGTAGTGCTCGGTAGCTGCAAAGAATATTTTGCGCAGGTGTTTTTGGACGCTCAATATCTGATGGGGTTAATGAGGCCTTAGGTGCCGCATGTTGGCATCACTTCGAAAACAACCTCCTTACCAAAGCCGAGATCGACAGGCCTTGAGCGAGAATGGAAAACAAAACGACCATGAAGGTCAGCAGGAAGATTTCATTCGCAAAGTACTCCTCTGGCAGGCTGAGGGCTAGGGCTATGGAAATTCCGCCACGCAGGCCACCCCAGATCAGTACGGAACTTGTCTTCCAGAAGTCGTGGTCTTTGAAATTCAATAGAGAAAAAGGCAAGATTACGGAGAGTATCCGACCGATCAAAACGATGACTATGGCTGCAAAACCAAGCCCTATTACATTGATTTGGAGGTCGATGAGATGGACACTGAATCCTATCAGCACAAATAGTACCGTATTCAGACTCTCATCCAATATTTTCCAGAAACCGTTGATGGTCTTCTGTGATTCTTCTCCCAGTACCTTGTGATTGACTCCATTGCCAATATACAGACCCGCAACCACCATGGCCAATGGCCCCGAAGTGCCAATGAGTTGAGCCACGGCATAGCCACCCAGCACAGTCGCCAGAGTCAATATGGTGACTAGTTCTCCATTTTCCTTGACGGTTTTCATCAATTTGAGCGAGAGCCAGCCCAGCAGTAGACCAAATAGAATGCCCCCTACTGCCTCCAAAAGGAACACGTGAAGTACTTCGCCACTCAGTTCAGCCGCTGTAGAGTTGCCGCCTACGATCAAGAGCACCGAGGTGAAAACTACCACACCTACACCATCGTTGAATAAGGATTCCCCCTCGATTTTCAATTCTAGGGATTTGCTGATATCTGCCTTCTGGAGAATGGCCAGAACTGCGATCGGATCTGTCGGTGAAATGAGCGCGCCGAAAAGCATGGCATACCCGATAGGAATCTCCACACCAAAGAAGGGCGCGACGAGAAACAAGAGGCCACCCACAATTAAGGTGGATATAATTACGCCTAGCGTGGCGAAGAGCATGATGGACCACTTTTCCTTTTTGAGATCGGCTATGTCTACATGTATGGCACCTGCAAAAAGCAAGAGGCTCAACATCACATCCAAGAGCAGCGTTTTAAAATCAGCTCCTATGATCATGTTGCACATCATCTCATATACCTCTGGCAGCAAAGGTTTTGCCAAAGTGAGCAGCACTGTAACTACTAAAGCCAGGATCATAGTCCCGATGGTAGAGGGTAGCTTGAGCCAGCGGTAATTGATGACACTTAGAAGCGAAGCGATCAGAAATATCAGGGAGAAGGTTTGGAACATATCAATGTGTGTGGTTTACTGCGAGAAGGTGCCTTCCTTCTGCTAGATGTTCCAATACCTTGTGGGTCTTGGCCAACGTTTGATTCGCTGTAAAGTACTGAAATTATGACATGTCGGTGTTCTTGCCCGTTTTCACACTCCGATTGGCTTATAGCGATAGCGGCCAGAAAACCGCTTTATCCTACATGGCCACGACTTTTCCTAGTAAAGGATGAAATTATCAAAAGATAAATGTTCTTAGCTTTATGTGTCACTACTCTTGGAAGCAGCTATTTCCGCCCTTTGCAGGAGTGCCCAAGCAGAAAATCACAAGTCATTTTTAGGTTTTGTGTAATGAATTGAGAGCCACTGCGTCAAAGAAGTGTATATCAAAAAAACAAAAATCATGAATGAAGAAATCTTAATCCCCCTTTCGCTATTCGCTGCGGTATTTGGAATTGCATACATCTATCTGATGACGAGAAACAAAGAGCGTATGGCGTTAATTGAAAATGGGGCCAGTGCAGAATTATTCAACAAGCCCATTAAAGAGGGGAAATGGGGCTTGAAGCTTGGCATAATGGCTATTGGAGTGGGAATAGGTATTGTGGTTGCCAATCTTTTTGTGTCTGCTAAATTGCTAGATGAGGAAGTCGCTTTTCCTTCTATGATTTTCCTCTTCGCAGGTATAGGCTTGGTGGTTAGCCATTATGTGGCCGCTAGTAAAAGAGGAGACTAGAGTCTGACAATAAAGTGCGCTAGCGTCCTTCCGCTTGTTCTAAAAACAGTCATTGGCCAAAGTCAAGTCCATATTTTTAGAGCTGCGTGCGCGTTGCTATCAAACTTTCTAGCTCAGACTAATAAATGTATTGACAGACGCTCAATTAAACAGACAGTAGGCTTCGAGAATGCTCAAACAAGAAGACCAGTTTTTTATCGATAAAGTATTGGCAGGGGATACCTCTGCATTTGCTGTGTTGGTTGAGCGTCACAAAAATAATGTCTTTAATATATGTATTAAGGTATTGCACAACAGGGAAGATGCGGAGGAAGTGGCACAAGACACTTTTCTAAAAGTGTTTGAAAAGCTGAAAACTTTTAGAAAAGAAGCCAAATTCTCCACCTGGATATTTCGTATTGCCTACAACATGAGCATTTCCCGCCAGAGAAAAAATAAGACGAAGCAATTGGATATAAAGGATTACATGAGCGAAACATCTTCGGAAGAAGAGATGATAGAGCGATTAAATTTAGAATCGACAGAAGAACGTGAAATGAGATTAAGGTCTGCTATTGCTAAATTGGAGGGCACACAGCAGCTCTTGCTACAATTGTATTACGATAAGGATCTGTCGACCATTGAGATGGCCAAAATCACCAATCTCTCTGAGAGCAATGTGAGAGTTAAAATGCACCGAGCACGGAAAATATTATTTTCGCTGATGGCAACTGCGCCTGAAACAAGCAAAAACAGCATAGCATGAAGGAAAACGATAGAAAGATAAAAGAGCTGCTGAAAGGAAATTTTGATGAGCCTACTCCATCGCCAGACTTCACCAAAAATATTATGGGGAAAATTAATGCGCAGGTGTCGTTGCGTGAGCAGCCTGCGTCTGAATATGTGCCTGTCATTTCAAAGCTTGGGTGGATGTTAATAGGTGTTCTTTTTATTGGCGCTGTCGGCTTAGGTCTTACGGGTGGTAAAGGGGCAAAATTTAGCGTGTCAAATCATGGTCCAGATTGGCAGTTTGATTCATCTATCATTCACTCTCAACTGGCCCTGTTTGCAGTACTGAGTATTTTAGCTTTGCTCATTGTGGATCGCCTCATCTCAAGATTCAGATTGGGTTAAATCCAATTAAAACGAGCTACAGCCTTTTCTTTATGGCCTCCAAGGCCTTTGGCTTTATCACTTTATCAAAAAGGAATAAGCCCTATTTCACGATCTTTCGGCCAATGATTTTTCCATTTTCAAAATGCACTTGGAGTAGGTAAACCCCATTGTTTAGATCGGAAACATCTATCTTATTATCCACCATTCCATCTGCACCAATGGTTTTTATTTTTTGACCCAAGAGAGTCACAATTTCCAACTTATCAATTGCTACGGAGTTGGTATTGTCAATCGCTATATAATTGCTGAAGGGGTTGGGATAGATGCTAAGGTTGCTTTTCAATTCTAGATCTTCCACGGAAAGAACGCCGCTATACTCGATCAAATAATAGATGCTGTTCGTTGCTATCAAATCGTTCCATAGGCCAAAGTTAACGGCCGTTGGTTTGATGATGAGGGTCAGGTAGTCTTGTCCTCCAGAATTATCAGGTTCTGCGGGATTGATTCCCCAATTGTTATAAAGTCCACCCACAACGGTTCCACTTGGCCCGCCACTCCAAAACTGAGGGCCAATGCCGTCATTGTCCCCATCCCAAATCCAGTTCCCTTCGGCGCCAGCATCACTCCCACCTAGCCAAATAGATGCCGTTCCAAATTGATTCTGAGTACTGGAAATAGTGATGCCAGCATTCTCAGTTAACTCCGCAAAAATCACAGCTTGCTCTTCTTCATCATTCATCTCCGCCAAATATCCATCGCGGCTTACCGCACAGGCCGATGCTTCTGTCCAAGTTTTATTTTCTTTCACTACTTCATATGAGTGGCCATCGTAAACGAAAGAGTAAATATTTGAGGGATCTGCACATTGGGAAAAACTGTGATGGCAACCCATGACTAACACTACTATGAGCAATGTGATTTTTGATTGGTTCATGTTTTTCGATTTGTGGTATGGTTTGCGTTAAAGGTAGTGGCTTTGCCCATTGCTTAAAGCCTGCTTCGCTACTTTGGCCCGTTTTACACGAAAACTGGAGAGGCAAGCGAGCGGTCATTTATATTTGATTGCTGGTGCTGGCCGCCATCGAGCCATAAGTAGCTCATATTCATGGCTGTGCCAATTGCATTTGGCAAATTGGAAAAGACGCATTTTCAATCCATTTCCTTCTAGGGAACCCTATCTTTGCCGCGTGCAAGCAAAAATCCTTTTAGTTACGCCACCCTTTACTCAGTTGAACACGGCTTACCCGGCTACTTCTTATATCAAAGGGTTTCTAGAATCAAAGGACGTATCCGTTTCGCATTTCGATTTGAGTATTGAGCTATTCACCTCCGTATTCACCAGCGATTTTCTACGCTCTATTTTCCAGGAAGCAGCGGACTCGCAGAACAATCATTATCCGCGGCTTCGGAAAATGAAAGAGCAGTACATTTCAAGGGTCGACGTCATTATTGGATTTCTCCAAAAACAGGATATCGAAACAGCCAACACCATCTTGGGCGCTAATTTCCTTCCCGTCGGACATCGATTGTCGAAAGTCAATCCCGAAATAAAATGGGCCGCTGGCGATCTGGGAGTGATCGATAGAGCAAAGCATCATGCTACCTTATTTATTGAAGAAATAGGTGACTTTATCCAAGCCAATGTAGATGAGTTTTTCTCCTTCACTAAATATGCCGAACAGATTGCCACTTCGGCCAGTAGCTTCAATCGAATACAGGAGTTTTTGAATTATCAGCCCACGCTGATTGAAGATGAAATGTTGGCGATTTTG
Organism: Cryomorphaceae bacterium; assembly: GCA_047632755.1. Taxonomy (GTDB): domain Bacteria; phylum Bacteroidota; class Bacteroidia; order Flavobacteriales_D; family Cryomorphaceae; genus JAKVAV01. The sequence goes on along the minus strand of JBLIDT010000028.1, from coordinate 30,727 downwards.
GAAGAACGCATTCAGAGACACGCTCCTGATTTGGTCTGCTTTACCATTCCCTTTCCAGGAAACTTGTTTGCCGCATTGCGCTGTTCTCAATTTATAAAGCAGTTTTTTCCCGAAGTAAAAGTTGCCTTTGGCGGAGGATATTGCAACACAGAATTGCGGTCTATTGAAGATCCAAGAATTTTTGAATTCATTGATTTCATCTCATTGGATGATGGAGAAGGTCCTCTGCTCAAAATAGTGAAGTACATCGAAGGTAAGGTGGACATCAATGAACTGGAAAGAACTTTTGTACTCGAGAAAAAACGAGTGGTGTACAAGGATAAAATCCCAAACACCATTTTCCACCACAAGAACTTGCCCGCCCCCAATTATGCGGGATTGCCTTTTGAAAAATACTTGTCCTTTCTAGATGTCGTAAACCCAATGCACCGCATGTGGACAGATGACCGATGGAACAAACTGACTATTTCTCACGGCTGCTATTGGAAGCAGTGTTCGTTTTGCGATGTGAGCTTAGATTACATTGGAAATTACCAAAATACCACGGCCAATGATTTGGTCAATAAAATTGAGAAAATAATCAGCGATACGGGTATCACTGGTTTCCACTTTGTGGACGAAGCCGCTCCACCTAAAATGCTCAGGGCTCTTTCAGAGAAATTGATAGAGCGAAACCTAAGCATCACTTGGTGGACGAATATTCGATTTGAAAAGACGTTTGACGCGGAGCTGTGTCAATTAATGGCAAAGTCGGGTTGCATCGCCGTAACGGGTGGTCTGGAAGTAGCCTCGGACAGGCTATTGGCCAAGATGAAGAAGGGTGTTGATATTGCTCAAGTTACCAGAGTCACTCATAATTTTTCCGAACAGGGCGTATTGGTTCATGCGTACCTGATGTATGGATTCCCCTCCCAAACAGAGCAAGAAACGATTGATGCACTGGAAGTTGTGAAGCAATTGTTTGAGAGAAACTGCATTCAGTCTGCGTTTTGGCACCTATTTACTACCACGATTCACAGTCCCATTGGTCAAAACCCTCAAGATTTTGGCATAACTATAACGGGGCCTGTTTTTGAAGGATTTGCCCAAAACGATTTATACCACGAAGATCCTCTTGGGGCAGATCATCCGATCTACACCAAAGGGTTAAACCTTGCCTTAGATAGTTACTTGAACAAGCTTGGGTTCGGAAAGGAAGTGCAAGATTGGTTTGACTTCCCTGTTCTCCCGACCAGTCATTCTGGGGATTTAATAGAAAAATTTTTATCTCAGATGGCAAGTCCGAAGGTTGTTCTAAGTCAATAAGAACGGAAAAAATATTAATTAACGGTTCTCGATCCTCCTGAGACGGACGGGGTACAAATTTCCCCATCGCTAAGGCGCTGTGGAAATTCACTCGAACTGACAGGCTATCAGTTTTATTAAATATAGAAACGTGATGTCTTATTGATGATTTGAGACCCAAACCGTCTTACTATAATGCATCGGAAGGATCAGTAAATATGGATCTTGTTTTTTGCGATCTGTTCAAATACTGCAGCCAAATCGAGCGTTTCCTCTAATGGAAGATCAAAGAAACCTACCACCAAACAATAAAGAAAGCTGAGTATGAATCTTTGTGTTTCTGCCAGCACAGAGGGGCCTGTCTTTCTTCGATGCTTGTCTTAATGGATTTTTCTACCCCAGTATAGTCTGTCCAACTTTCATTTTCAGAAGGGTCAATCCCCCACTCTTTCTTTTTAGGGATGCAATAGGCTTTTCCTGAATGATCGAGGCCAAGAAACGTTTCAAAACTTAAATAATAGCCTTTTACCGCTTTTTCATAAACAGGACTAAAGCTTGCTTTGTATTCAAAAGGAATGAACAAGGATACCAATAGGCATAGTGCTTGAGAAACCTCGGCAACCTCGATAGTGCTAAACCTTGATTTGGCGGCCTCGTGGTAAAGCAAGGGGAACTGTTTCCCTTTTAGTTTTTCCAATTTTTTGATCAAAGAATCATTCCTATTGGGGCCAATCCAGTTGTTTAAGGGTTGCGAAGAAATGCTTGGGTCGAATAGATAAAACTTGTAAGCCAATTCCATATGGATCAATCGCTTGGTCTCGATCTCTTCAAGAATAAAATCAATTTCACCAATGGTTTTTTTGTCCTCAATAAACTGGACATTTTCATACAACACTCTAATGTTGGTAGATGCCTTAATTAATTCAGAAACAACTTTTTCTACCAAATGACCCAATCTTACATTGGTAGGGATTTGAAAGTCCAGATCAGTGGCTAAGTCCAATTCCGACAGATGAAACGTTTGCAAACCTGTAATTGAAAAGTCTAAAGTATCTGATTTTAATATGGACGCTATCCTTGTCTTCGTTTTCATTTGTAGATTTCTACATATTTCTATCCCGCGAACTTATCACCTACTCAGTTGGCGTCAGCTTTACATAAGCTCTAATTCAGTGAGTATGTTGTAAACGATGCTTGTTCTCGCTTTGGCAAAGTTTTGATTGTTCGGGTCATCTGTCTGAATGCAATTGGCAAAAACATAGGTCATATGATTGACTTCAATGAAACCGACGAACCAACCAATGTCTTTGCCGTCTTGAATTCCCCAGCCAGTTTTCCCGAAAAGTTTATAGTCTCGATTCTCCTCCATTAAAAGTATGTCCTTTACAATGTCCATGGTCCTTTGGCTTAAGGGTAGGTTATTCTGAACGAGTTTTTGAAGAAAGCTGATTTGCTGATTCGGTGTAATTCGCAGACCTCCAGTGAGCCAGAATTTTTCAATACCTCCAGATATGTCTGCATTGCCATACTCCAATTTGTCAAGCCAATAATTCATTGTGTCCCCTCCTATTCTAGTTGCCAATTCCTGGTAGTACCATACCGTTGAGTTTTGAAGAGCCCCTTTCAGGTCGGTGTCTTTGTTCCAGTTGGGATTTTGCCGTGGTACACTGTCCCATCCAATGATGAAGTTTTCGTCTTCGATTACTCTCGTTTCGATTCCAATAAGAGAATGGCATATTTTGAAGGTCGAAGCAGGGGTATATTTTTTATCGAGTTGGTCTCTATTGAATCTGATGTATTCATCGCTATCAAGGCCATGTAGCACAAAAGAACCACTTACCTGAAAATCATCGTAGTACTGCTGAAAATTTGGTTCAACAGGCACAGATGGAATTGAACTACAACTGAAAAGAAGTCCTCCTAGAAAAAATACTACTGTTAGGGCTGTAGATTTCATTTTTTTAATCGCTGCTAACTTGCAGTGTAAAATACCACGGAAGGCAATGGATTGACATAGAATTAGTTGTCTCATTTTTTAATGGCTGCCAACATCCAACTATACCACATAAACAATCTCGCCATTGGATACATCTCCTTATGTGCTCTGTTGTTTCAGGTTTACCTCAAATCTAATAGAATGTGAAGTGCTATGCAATGTGCACTGCAATTAGAGAAAGCTGGTTAAGGCTGTATTCAGCTCCTCCAAAGCAATTTTCTCACAGCACATTTTTCACCCTTCCCACTTGTCCATCTTCCAATCGCACTTTGATTCCATGGGAATGCGATGAAGATTTTGTGAGAATATTCTTGACGACTCCTTCTGTCAAAGTACCCGTTCTCTGGTCTTTTTTAAGCACGATATCCACTGCTGCGCCAATCGAAATAGCTGTTCTTTGGGTTCCGCTCATGCCGTAATTTTTATGAGTTGATCATTAAATTCGGCTTTGTCGCCGACGCGCATTTTCTTGCGCTTTTGCAATTCCTCCACGCCATTTACTTTTACCATTCCTTCTTGAATCACCATGTGGGCTTCCCCGCCTGAACCTACCACTCTCATCAGCTTCAAGAGTTTATCTAATGTGATGAACTCAGTGCCTTCGTTAAGTGTAAAAATATGGTGTGTCATTGGTTCTTTTTTTGTGGCGCGAATATAGCCTTTACTTCAGTCTAGTATATCCAGATTAAGAGGCATGGGTGCATTTAATTTTCAAACAGTTTAGTACTTTTTGTGTTATTGATATGTCGTAGATTTTGCAAGTTAATCACAAGCTGATTTTCTCCTATTCATTGACGTAAGATATATTTCAAAACACCATACAATTTAGAAAATGGCGATCATTCTTTTTATTTTAGTTCTCTGGTATGGAGGACTATTTTTTCAGACTTTCTTCCTTCACAGATATGCAGCGCATCAAACCTTTACCATGTCAAAGACTATGGAGAAGATTACGTTCGTCTTGACCTGGGTTTTTCAAGGAAGTAGTTATTTGAGTGCCTACGGTTATGGAATTATGCATCGAATACATCATGCCTATACCGATACCGAAAAAGATCCCCACTCTCCTAAATATGACAAAACGTTGTTTGCCATGATGTGGAAAACAAAGAGAATTTATGAGGACATCAATAAGGGTCGAATTAAGGTTGAAGAAAAATTTACGACCAATGTACCCCAGTGGAAAAGCTTTGATCTCTTTGCGAGCTCGTTGGTCTCTCGGATGCTCTGGGGCTTTGGTTATGTTGCCTTCTTTTACTTTTTCACCACAGATTGGTGGCAGTGGCTATTGTTGCCTCTTGTATTTTTAATGGCTCCCATTCATGGGGCTATCATCAATTGGTTTGCCCATATCTATGGGTACATGAATTTCCAATTGAAGGATACTTCCAAGAATTTTCTTCCATTTGATTTTTTGATGATGGGCGAAGCCTACCACAACAATCACCACAAGAGAAGTAGCAATCCGAATTTTGGTGGTGTGCGCTGGCACGAAATTGATCCCACTTATATCATCATGAAAGTCTTAAACCGCTTAGGAATAATTCAACTTAAGAAAGTGGGTTCTTCTTGATGTTCTTGAATTAACACGCAGGCTTTTACTCACCTGTCTTGCCATCACCATCTATATCCTTTAGTAAATGTGTCGCTATTTCTCAAAAATATTTTAGCTCACTTCTATTTTCTTGTGCCGTGCGTGCGCTGATTTCATGGAATGAGACTTCTTTGCATAAAATAGAGCCATTCGATCAAACACCTCTCACCAACAACTTACCGAGCTCAACAAAAAGATAATTTGCCGTCTCCGAATCTTTATTCTAATATTGCAATTCAATTATGACAAACACAGTACAAAATATTTGGTGGTGGACTTCCTTCAATCTCGAAGAGAAGAGCTGACCGTTTGTACAACAACGAAATATATAGCCTGCTTCTTGCAGGCTTTTTTTATGCCCAAAAATGAGGAAAATCAATATATACCGCACCTATGAACGTCTCCTCGCGGATACGCTCACTCCCGTTGGAATCTATCTCGCGCTGCGCGACCATTTTCCGAGTAGCCACCTGCTGGAGAGTTCAGACTACCACTCGAAATCCGACAGTCTGAGTTTCATTTGCCTGGAGGCAATCGCTGGATTTGAAGCCACTGGCAAAGACTACAACTACCATTTCCCGAAGGGAAATGTTGAATCTAAAAAAGCGCAACGTCTGGACTCTATCCTTCCTGCTTTTCAATCATTCATCAATGCTTTCACTGTCGAAGAAAACGACCTTCCGTTCGATACGGCTGGGCTCTTCGGTTACTCTTCATTCGAGGCATTTCAGTACTTCGAAGATCTGGAGCTGAGGGAAAAGTCGACAGAGAACAAAGCCAACCCCGACCTCAAATACCAGCTCTTTCGCTACGTCATTGTGATCGATCATTTTAAGAATGAGCTCTACATCGTGAAACACGACACGAGCCCATTGGCCGAAAATGACAGCGACATTGCTCAGTTGAAATCCTTGCTGCAAGTCAACCGCAGTGCTCAATTCTCATTTAAAACCATTGGCGAAGAATCTTGCACCAACAGCCCGCAGGAGTTTAAGTCTATGGTCGAGCGAGGCATAGAACACTGTCAGCGGGGTGATGTGTTTCAAGTGGTCGTGTCGCGGGAATTCAATCAAGCTTTCAAAGGAGATGACTTCAACGTTTACCGAAGCTTGCGCAACGTCAACCCCAGCCCATACCTCTTCTACTTCGACTACGGCAAGTTCAAGATCTTCGGGTCTTCCCCTGAATCGCAGTTGCAGGTAAGGGATGGCCGAGCCTTCATCGACCCTATCGCGGGCACCGCACGAAGAACGGGCGATGCCGAGGAGGATACACTTGCCGCGGAGGAACTTAAAGCAAACCCAAAAGAATATTCCGAGCACATCATGCTCGTGGACTTGGCGCGAAACGATTTGTCGCGCAATACCAACAACGTGGAAGTGGAAGAATGTGCGGAAATCCAGTATTTCTCGCATGTAATCCACATGGTGAGCAAGGTGAGCGGAGAGGTGATGAAAGACCGCAGTGGTCTGCAAATCTTTGCGGACACCTTCCCCGCGGGCACTCTTTCCGGGGCACCGAAATATCGGGCCATGCAGATCATCGATGAGCAAGAAAAGCAGCCAAGGAATTTCTATGGAGGAGCCATTGGCTTCTTCGGATTTGATGGCTCCGTAAACCACGCCATCATCATACGCTCTGTATTGAGCAAGAACAATGTCCTCACCTATCAAGCTGGAGCTGGTGTGGTGGTAGCAAGTCAGCCACAAGGCGAATTGGAAGAAGTAGACAATAAGGTGGCCGCCATGCGCAGAGCCATCGTAAAAGCGGAAGAGATATGAGCACACTAGTACTGGACAATTACGACAGCTTTACTTTCAACCTGGTGCACATTCTGCGACAGCTCAAAGTGCCGCATGAAGTCCACCGCAACGATAAAATAAGTGTGGACGAAGCAGGACGATTCGATCGGATTCTATTCTCCCCTGGTCCAGGAATACCAGCCGAGGCTGGTAATATGCCCGCCATTATTGCGAAGCATATCAGCCACATTCCCATGCTGGGTATCTGTCTGGGACACCAGGCCATTGCTGAGCATCTGGGCGCACAACTGGAGAATATGCCAAAGGTCTTTCACGGTGTGAATACCCCCATCGTGCAATGCTCAGACTCTTTGATTTTTAAAGGAGTACCAAGCACCTTCGATGCGGGTCGCTACCACTCTTGGAAGGTGAGCCTTCAAAACTTGCCCAACACGATAACCGTGACTGCCGAAGACGAGGCGGGCGACATCATGGCATTTGACGCAGCAGGACTTCAGGCGTATGGCATCCAATTTCACCCCGAAAGTGTGATGACCCCGCAGGGAAATCTCATGATTGAAAATTTTAGCAAACTATGAACATGAAACAGACGCTTGAATACTTGTTTGCCCACAACACCTTAAGTCGGCAGGAGTCAAAGCAGCTTTTGACGGAGATATCGGAAGAGCAATTCGATCCCTTTCAGGTCGCCGCATTTCTTGCCACTTTTCGTGTTCGTGGGATTACGGTCGAAGAACTCAGCGGATTTCGAGAAGCCCTTCTCGAACTGGCTCGTCCGATCGACCTCAGTGACTTTGACCCCATTGATCTTTGTGGCACTGGTGGCGACGGAAAAGACTCTTTCAACATCTCGACGCTGGCCTCATTTATCACAGCGGGAGCGGGCGTAAAAGTGGCCAAGCACGGCAACTACGCCGTGAGTTCTTCTTGTGGTTCTTCCAATGTGATGGAGCATCTGGGGTATCAATTCTCCGATGACGCCGATACACTCAAAAAGCAGATCGATACGGCTAGCATCTGCTTCTTACACGCCCCCTTGTTTCACCCAGCTATGAAAGCTGTAGCGCCTATTAGACGCAGCATGGGTGTCAGCACGTTTTTCAATATGCTCGGCCCGATGGTCAACCCTTCTCGTCCGAACAAACAATTGGTGGGGGTGTTTTCCATGGAGTTGTTGCGCTTCTATAACTACATCTATCAGGAGACTAATATTAACTACCGCATCGTGCATTCGCTCGATGGATACGACGAGATCTCTTTGACCTCTGATGTGAAAGTGTTGAGTCCTGAAAAAGAAGAGATGCTGAGTCCAACCGAATTCGGCACGGCAGCGCTGAGCCAAGAATCGATCTATGGCGGCAGCACGGTAAAAGAAGCGACCGACATATTCATCAGCGTATTGGATGGAAACGGAACAGCTGCGCAAAATGCCGTGGTCTGTGCCAACAGCGCTATGGCTATTTCCTGCGATCGAAAAGACTTCAACCTAGAAGAAAGCCTCGCGCTGGCGCAAGAATCCTTGCACAGCGGAAAAGCAAAAAACGCATTAACAACACTCCTCTCACTATGACAATTTTAGAAGAAATACTGGTACACAAGCGCAAAGAAGTTACCGAAGCGAAGGAATTGCGTCCGATCAAATTGCTCGAGCGAAGCATCTTCTACGACACTGATTCGGTGTCGATGCGTGGCTACCTCTCGCGGCCCGATAAGGTGGGAATCATCGCGGAGATCAAGCGCGCCTCTCCCAGCAAGGGAATGATACACGAGCACATCGATGTGGAGCAACTTAGCATCGGATATATGCAAGCGGGTGCATCTGCATTGAGTGTCTTGAGCGACACCAAGTTCTTTTCGGGAAGCAATAAAGATGTGGAGGTCGCGCGAAAATTTAACTTTTGCCCGATCCTCCGCAAAGACTTTATGCTCTCGGAATACCAAGTGATCGAAGCCAAGAGCATCGGCGCAGACTGCATTCTGCTGATCGCTGCGGCACTTGATGCAAAGACCTGTAAGCAATTGGCTCAAGTGGCCAAGGGTCTGGGTCTGGAAGTGCTACTAGAAGTGCACAGCAAAGAAGAAATCGATTCACACGCTTCGGAATACATCGATATCATCGGGGTGAACAACCGCGACCTGCGCGACTTCACGACGGATATCGAAACGAGTATTGCCCTGGCTGAGCACATCCCAACCGACTTTATCAAGATTAGCGAAAGCGGAATCTCCAATGCAGATGCGATCCTGCGGTTGAAGAGTGTCGGTTACGATGGCTTTCTGATCGGAGGCTATTTCATGGAGCATGGCCATCCCGAAGACGCCTGCGCTCGATTGATTAAAGAAGTCTTAAGCCGATGAGCATGCACGTAAAAATATGCGGGATGCGCGAACCTGAGAACGCCGAGATGATTAGCCAACTCAGGCCCGACTTGATGGGTTTTATCCTGTACCCGCCTTCTCCAAGGTTTGTGGAGGAACAATCGTTGAACGAATTGCTGAGCAAAGTCTCGAGTGGTATCTCCACCGTGGCTGTGTTCGTGAATGAAACGACCGATGAAGTGTTGCGCATTTGTAAGAAGTACGCCTTCGCATACGCACAATTGCATGGCAATGAACCCGCAGCCGATTGCCAAATCATCTGCGAAGCAGGAATAAAAGTGATCAAAGCTTTTTCGGTTTCTGATGCCATTGACTTCGAGGCACTCAAAGCCTATGAGCCCTATGTCGACCTCTTTCTTTTTGACACGAAAACCTCGGGATACGGGGGAAGCGGAAAGCAATTTGACTGGAGTCTGCTGGCACCATACCCATTCAGCACTCCATACTTCTTGAGTGGCGGTATTGGCGACTCCGACATGGAAGGCATCAAACAATCAGACCTGCCAGGACTAGCGGGTATCGATGCCAATAGTCGACTGGAAATTGAGCCCGGACTTAAAAACGTTCAGGCAGCTTCTAAATTAATTAATTTAATTCGAAAGAGTTGAAAAAGACAAAAGTGATGAAACTATTTAAGTCTGAACTAGAGAGTTCAATAGCAAGGCGCACGCAGATTTTAAACCCAAGGAGTTGAGCCTTGTCAATGACTGTTTTAAAATTAAGTGGAACGCAGATAGTGGCCTCTATAGACCGACACTAGTAAACGAAATACGAAAGAGATGAAATTGAACATTAACGAGGAAGGATTTTACGGGGAATTCGGCGGAGCATTCATCCCCGAAATGCTCCACCCCAATGTGCAGGAATTGAAAGATAAGTACCTCTCGATCCTCGCTTCGGCAGACTTCAAAGCCGAACTGGAGGCGCTTTTGAAAGACTACGTGGGGCGACCCACTCCGCTGTATTTGGCCGAAAGGCTGACCGAGCACTATGGCGCAGAGATCTGGCTGAAACGCGAAGACCTTTGCCACACGGGCGCGCACAAGGTGAACAATACCATGGGGCAAGTATTGCTAGCCCAGCGCTTGGGCAAAAAACGCATTATCGCAGAGACGGGAGCAGGACAACACGGCGTGGCTACGGCTACCGCTTGTGCTTTGAAAGGCCTTGAATGCATCGTGTATATGGGCGAAAAAGACATTGCCCGACAGGCACCCAATGTAGCGAGAATGAAAATGCTAGGCGCTGAAGTCCGTCCAGCACTCAGTGGCAGCCGCACCTTGAAAGATGCCACGAATGAAGCCATCAGAGACTGGATCAATAATCCCGTTGATACGCATTATATCATCGGCTCGGTGGTGGGCCCTCACCCCTATCCCGACTTGGTGGCTCGCTTGCAAGCCATTATTTCTGAAGAAATCAAGCAGCAATTGGAAGGCGATCCCACGCATGTGATTGCTTGTGTAGGCGGTGGGTCGAATGCCATCGGTGCTTTTTACCATTACCTCCAAGATGAGCATGTAAAATTGATCGGGGTGGAAGCAGCTGGTGAGGGCATCCACTCGGGCAAGTCGGCGGCGACGCTCGCACTCGGCACGCCAGGAGTCTTGCACGCGAGCATGACTTATGTGATGCAGACGCTCGACGGGCAAGTTACCGAACCGCACAGTGTATCGGCAGGACTCGACTATCCGGGTATCGGCCCTTGGCACGCGCACTTGCACAAAGAAGGCCGCGTAGAGTACGTGAGCGCCACCGACCAAGAGGCACTGGATGCAGCGCTGATGCTGGCCAGAAAGGAAGGCATTATTCCAGCTTTGGAGACGGCGCATGCGCTCGCCTACCTTGAGAAAATGACGCTAAAATCGAGCGACCGCATCGTGATCAATCTCAGTGGACGCGGCGACAAAGACTTGGCGACTTACATCGAATTTCTGGACGTATGAAAAAGTTAAAAACCATCTTGTCCACTAAGCCAAATGGCTTGCTGAACATATACTGCACGGCGGGATATCCATCATTGGACGACATGCCCATCATCGTAAATGCGCTGCACGATGCGGGCGCCGACATGGTGGAGATCGGCATGCCCTACTCCGACCCCATTGCCGATGGGCCTACCATCCAAGAGAGCAATAAAATAGCCTTGGAGAATGGGATCACGATCGAGCGCATCTTTGAGCAGCTCGAGAAGTGTCGCCCTGAGATTCCCAAGATATTGATGGGCTATTTCAATCCCGTAATGCAATACGGCGTGGAGAAATTCTGCGCGCGCTGCGCCCAAACAGGCGTGGATGGACTCATCCTTCCCGACCTTCCCGTCGAGATTTATGAGCGGCAGTACAAAGGCCTATTCGAGGCCCACGGGCTGAGCAATATCTTCCTAATTACCCCGCACACTTCGGTGGAACGGATTCGCAAAATAGACTCGCTGAGCTCTACCTTCATCTATGCCGTGAGTTCTTCGAGCACCACGGGAAAGGGCGATGGGCTGAGCTCCGCCGCCGCCTACCTCGAAGGATTAAAGTCACTTCCCGTGACGCATCCCTTGTTGGTGGGCTTCAACATATCTGAACCTCAAGACCTGGCCCTTGTGCACGAACATGCCCATGGAGGTATTATTGGCTCGGCATTTATCAAATTCTTAAAAGGCAAGAGTGACGTCGCTGAGGCGAGCAAAGACTTTGTCGACTACATCACTGCAAAACAAGTATCCACATGATCATTCAACTCAAGAAAAGCAGTTCGGCCGCAGAAGAAGCGGCCATCAGCGCTGCACTGTCGAAACTTAAAATCCAGGCATATCCCGTGCACACCCAGATGGGCAAGTACCTGATTTGTGTCTGCAAAAGTGAATTTGACTTGCGCACCATTGGCGCCATGCCCGGCGTCCAAGATTTACATCGGGTTAGCGGCAACCACAAGCTGGTAAGCAGCAAATGGAAAGTGGGACGCACCGCCATCGACATTGGCGGCGGCGAATCGATCGGGGCAAATGGCGTAACCGTAATGGCTGGCCCCTGCAGCATCGAGAGCGAAGACCAGATAGAAAAAGTGGTGGAACAGTTGGTAGCACAAGGCGTAACGATCATGCGCGGTGGCGTCTACAAGCCACGCACTAGCCCTTACTCCTTTCGGGGATTGGGAATAGATGGACTCAAGTCATTCCATCGGATTTGCCGTGCCAATGGCATCAAGATTATCACCGAAGTGATGGAGGCCGCACAGATCGAAGACATGTTCGATTATGTAGACATCTTTCAAGTGGGTGCACGCAATTCGCAAAACTTCAATCTGCTCGACGAGCTGGGTAAGGTCGATAAGCCGGTCATGCTCAAGCGCGGCATCAGCGGTAGCATCGATGAGTTGCTTTACTCTGCCGAGTATGTCTTTAAGAGTGGAAATGAAAAAGTAATCTTGTGCGAGCGGGGGATCAGAACGTTTGAGACGGCATCTAGAAACACACTCGATCTCAACGCGGTGCCCATTCTTCAGGAGAAGTCGCATCTGCCCGTGGTCGTAGATCCTTCACACGGAATAGGCATCCGCAAGCACGTCATCCCTATGGCACTGGCGGGTGTGGCGGCAGGAGCCGATGGTATCATCGTAGAGATTCACGAGAAACCAGAGCAAGCCGCCACCGACGGCCAGCAGACTTTGGACTTCGCGCAATTTGCGGAATTGATGAAAAGGGTGAGAGCGATTGAGGTGGCTTTGAAGTGAGGTGGGTGAATTCTGGTAGCGCAAGGTTGCAGAACTAGTATAGCGGCGGATTGTAGAAGGAGGCTTGCACTGGAAATTAATTTATTGAGGTGTTGTAACCACTAGTTTTCAGAAACTAAAAGAACGGTCTTGTCTTTTCATTTTTAAATCTATAAAAATTGCTATCCCTATGAATAAGAAAGCAAGAGAAATAACTGCTATTCTAATGTTAAGGTCTATTTTAGGTTGTATTGTAAATACAATAGAGAATGGAACTGCAAAAGTAACTACCCAAGTTGTGTAATAATTATTTGGGACAAAACGTAATTTGTTTTTCAAGTACTTTTTAAATTTCACTAGTTTCAGCTTAAACATATCATTGCTAAAGGATGGTATTTTTTCAAGTTCTAAATAGTGTATATAACTTTCAATTCCTTCCATCTGCTCAGGACTTAAATCCCTCTCTTTTAGTTTCTGCAAAAGGGTTATGAATTTTTCAAACATTCTAATTTCCGATTTTTCTTTAGTTTTAGAAAGCTGCTTTTTGAGAAAAATTATAGCTGCCTTTAAATCGTTTGTTTCCGTGACCGAATTTGAATCCAATAATTCGGTCAATTCTACATCTAACGCATTTGCAATTCTTTTAATCGTTTCGCCTGTTGGTTGCGATTCATTGTTTTCAATTCTTTGGATTGTTCTCAAGCTTACTCGTGACTCATCGGCTAAATATTCTTGAGACATTCCTCTAGTCAATCTTAATTCCTTTACTCTTTTTGCTAAATCTTTTGTTTCCATTTTGGATGTCATTTGTTATTTCAGCAAATGTATATCAGAGACATATTTACTTGTTGCGTCAAGTGAACGTCATCTTTGCGTCATTTGGTTACAGCGTTTGAATAAACGCCTGTTATAATGGCGTTTATTTTTTGTGGTATCCCTTTTTCACTAATTGTGAAGATACTTTATTCAAAGTTCTGTTTTAATTGAAACAAAATTTGCTTGCGACTCATGTTCTTTCACCCAGTTAGGATTCTCATGAGCAAATTTATACCCCCTTTTTGGTGAAGGAATAGTATACTTTTTGCTTAATTTTTGAACCGATGGTTCCTTAGCAAAAATGATTTTTAAAAACCCTTTAAAAGCCTTCATCTTGTTGCCTAAAGTAGGTTCCATTTCAGGAGACTTTGCAAATTCCCTTCTGGCAATTGTCTCAAAATCTTCTGGTTCTTTTCCTGTTAAATCTTTGACTACTGAAGTTACCGCAGATGTTCCAAAGGCAAAAGTGTTTCGTTCCAACTCATCTTGATAATAAGGGAGATTCATGATCATAAAATCTTTCATCGGAGTTGGTTCGTTTAAAGAATTCAATGATTTAAGGAATCTTGCTCTTGAAACCTCGCTCACTTGTATGTCTTTACCCAAAATTTTACTGAAGGTATTTACCACATCTACAAAGGATATCAGTTTTGGTCCTGTAGGTCGATATGTTTTACCAGCATGCGGGGCTGGGTTTTTTAATATTTGCGCTATAACTCTTCCTTGGTCCTCCTCTGAAGGTGGTGCATTTAATCCAACCTTACCTTGAGCTGCATTTTTTATAGGTGTTGGGAACATTCCAAAATGAGCAACAGCCTCTTTTGTCATAAAATAAAAGAATGCAAATAAACCTGGATTTACGATGGTGTAATTTACCTTTTGATGCATTTTAACGACTTGATCTGCTAGCCAATGCTCTCTAGTATGAGGCGAATGATGGTTTTCGGATGAAAGCCACTGTGTTAAATACACTACATGTTCTATTCCCTCATCTTCAGATGCTTGCACAAAAGAAGTGGTTTTAGAAAGGTGATAGTTTGAAGTCGGAGAACAATAAAAAGCGCGTTGAACTCCTTTTAGAGATTTTCTTAAATCATTGATATCATTCTGATCTCCCACGAAAAGCTCAGCTCCTAATCTCTTCAGTGCTTTTGATCCGTCACTGTTATTGCTCCTTACAAATGCTCTCACTCTTAACCCCAACGATAAAAGCTCTTTTACTGTTGGTGTTCCAACATGTCCATTAGCACTGGTTACTAGTATCTTGTTTTCCATGATTTTATGTTTCGTTTCGGTTTTGTAAAGAGGTCTTGAACCTTTTAAACCTTGACAACAAAATTCAGGAAATGAGAATGCTTTTTTTTGAACGTTTAGACTTATGATTTGGAATTTTGGTCCATTCGATACGCGGAGGGTGCTAAATTATATTTCGATTTGAAGGAATTACTAAAATGTGCTAAATCATTAAAAGCGCATTCAAAAGAAATATCGGATATGGATTTATTTGTAATTTTCAAAAGCTTTGCAGCCTTTTCAAGTCTTTTGTTTTTAATGTAGTAAGCTGGACTTGCATTGTAAATTTTATTGAATTTACGTTTGAAGGATGTTAAGCTATTATTGGTTAGTTCGGCTAAATCTTCAACTGATAAGTCAGAAAAAAGATGCGCTTCAATTACATCTTTAAAGATAACTGTAGTTGGATTGAACAGGTTATGGAGTATTTGGTTAACTCCAGAAGCATCAATTTTGGAAAGGATTAAAATAATCTCCTTTAGCTTAAGTTCTAGAATGCTTTCATCAGCCAGAGTAACGTTATCAAACAAAAGTGAAATCGATTCTATATAATGACTGATTATTTTGTTACTACTGATATTGGTCATATCCGCCTCAATATTTCTATTGTCGGTAAACAAGAATTCTGGTGGGTTATCCTTAAAGAGTTTTTTAAGCACTTCGGGGAAAAAATGAATGGCTATTAGCTTTGCTTCACCTGTCGCTTTATCTGCTACAGGTTCAAATATAAAATTGCCACATTTCATAAATATTCCACCGTCTTTTTCGGCCTCTATTCGCTCTGTTGCTGAGTAGTGATTATGGCCTCCTTCTAATACATGAAGGTAGCAGGCCTCATTACTTAAATGATTCGGCCGTTTGAAAGGAGGTTTGAATTGAGCTTTCTCAAATATTTTTTCACCGTATAAACTAAGGGTGTCGTGGTTAATTAGCATTTCTTGAAAATTGTAGACAGCGGTTTGAGCATACTTTTTGCCTTGACTAGCAACTAAATTCGTAAAAGAAAACGAACCAGAGGAAAATCCGAAGGGTTTTCCGAGCACACACAGAACTAGCAATCACTCAGAGCCATTGCTGGCAAACGTTTTTATTACTTTTTAATCAGTTTTGTAATGTCGCTGTATTTTATGAAAAGCAGTCCATCAAATCTGTCTTTAGCAATAAATTCAGGCGTATTGCCATTGCTTTTCATCCCTAAAAATAGCTGGGTGGTAAAATCAGCTTTGTTGTGCTTCCTCAAATTTAAAACAAATTTCTCTTTTTGAAATTGGTTCAAGTGATAAGTCAAGTAATATTCTTTTTGTCGTTCCTTGCTTGAGCAATTCTTGTTCATTCTGAGTAAGAAAGAATCATAATCGCTTAAAAAGTCCGCACAAAGCTTCTATAAAATCTACTTGACTCTTACTTGATTGGTTAAACAAATCACTGGGATACTCAAGTATTCCAAAGTGACCACCATCTAGAAGTTCAATTTGCTTTGCTTGACTAACCTTGTCATAGACAGCTTTTGCAATAACGTCACTCGCTCCTTCCATTTCATCATCTTTAGCCACAACGAGCAAAATCGGAACCTTAAGTGAAGCGGCCGCGATACCTCTGCGGTAATTTTTTGGTGCCTGCTTAAACGTGGTGATCGAAACTCTATTCTGCCATTGGGTTTTGAATCGAGCTCCATATTCGAAAAACCGACGAAAGGCCGAAATTTCCTTGAGTGCAGAACTCATGTGCACTTGATTTGGAGAAACGACCGGCATTGCCACGGATTCCTCTTTGTCTGTAGAGTTCAAATGCTCATTCAATAGCAATTCTTTTATGCTGTTCATTATTTCATCTGAGTCTTCAAATGATATTTCGGCATCACCAAAAGCAGGAACTTGACCTATAACCGCGCTTACTCTATCATCTACCGCAGCCACAGTTAGGGCTTCGGTAGCACTCATGCTATCCCCCCAAAGTGTTATTTTATTCTCGTCAATCTTGCTCAAGGTGTTGGCAAAATTTAGTGCATCAATATACCCCCTGCATTGCACCCAATAGTTGAGCTCCTGCCTCGGGGTACCGTCACTTATTCCAAAATTTCGGTGATCATATAACAAGACAGCATATCCAGCTTTGTAAAACTCCTCTGCATACTTGTCGGCAACCATGCCATGTATGGTAGCAGAAAAGCCATGTGCCATTATTACTACAGGTCGTTTTTCAGTAGTCCTATTCGGAAGATATAGCCGCCCTCTAAAGGTAGACCCCACTGATTCAAATTCAATTTCTGTGTATATCATTTCCATACTTTTTGAATTATATGAATCCTGATAGCTCTTGCTATGATCAGCATGATCAATTGAAATGATGGATGTCAAAGCCCAGGCAATTGCCCCTTTTCCAGCTCCCTCTGCTTAGAACTTAGACCTTCTTTTTGTAAATGGGATTATCATCGGAACTTCTTGTTGATAGGCCTCATACTTTTCTCCGATGATTTTTTTCAGGTCTTTCTCTTCTAGATATTTCACCGCTACAAAAACGTATACTGTGGTTACTATCGTAAAGTATAAGTGGCCCACCGTCATAGTAGGTGCTGCCCAAAATGCGATGAGAAAACCGAGCATAATCGGGTGCCTGACTACCTTGTATAGGTAATTGGTATGAAATTTAGGGTGAGCGGTTTGTCTGTTTTTAAGGTTGTCGATTATTTGAGTCAATCCAAAGAGCTCAAAATGGCTAATCATGAAAGTTGAAAGAACGACAATAAGCCAACCTAGAAAATAAAGGCCTGTAATCAAAGTAATGATCATACTGCTTTCGGCCTCCCATACAATGGTTGTGATGGGTTGCCATTGCCAAAAAATCAGAGCGAGAGCTAGACTTGACAGTAATACATACGTGCTTCGCTCTGCGGCCTGACTGAAGACAGAAGCAAACAATTCTTTAAACTTAGGTCTAGCCATAATACTATGCTGGAGAGCAAAGACACTTAGGAGGAGGGTATTGATTAAAATGGCACTTAGTAGTGTTGACGCTGTTCCAGAGTCAATAGTTTTCGGAACATAGAGATTCCCTACAAATCCAATGGCATAGAGAAAGACGAAAAGGAAGATCGAATAGGCGATGACTCCAAAGAGTAAAATGGTAATTTTTTTCATCCTGTTTAAGTTTTTGATAGAAACAAAATTCAACTAAACTGACTGATTTTTATGTTCCTAAAAATTCAAATAATGTACTCTAAGGTCTAAGATATAAAGAAGTTAATCAAGGAACCAAATGATTCGACTGGCACTGTTTTGGTGATGAGTTGAACTTTTCTCGAAATGACTTTATGAAGTGAGAGTAATTATTGAATCCACTTTCATAACAGATTTGATTTACATTCATATTGCTTTCAAGCAGCAGTGTTTGGGCGTACTTAAGCCGCTTTGATTTCAGCCATTTATAGGGCGTAGTCTTAAATTTCTTATTGAAATCGCGCTTAAAAACTGATAAGATTCTTCCACATGACACCGCGAATTCCTCTATTCCTAGGTTGTATTGAAAATTGTCAATCATCATCTTTTCGATATTAATTCTCGTGTAGCTTGTCCTAGTCTTAATATACAGTCCCTCATCTCTACTCGATCTTCTTCCTGTCACAAATTCCTCAATCTCTTCATTTACAGAAAAGGAGTTCCCTACCCAAAAGCAATGATCATCCCCCTTTAATTCAGCAAATTTTGAACTAGGAATATATTTGGCCAAATATTTACCCTCTTCTACATTGACACCTAGATAATTGGCTCTGTGGAGAATAAGTGTGGGAACTTGGATGCTCGTCAGTATCTGAGTGATATCCGAGTCAGTATTCATCTTAGCCAGGGCTAGGGCATCACCAGGACGCGGCAGAGCGCAGATAACTTGCAAACCAATATAGTATTCAGCATCATGGACCAGTGATGGCATAATGGTCTCCAAGTCCATCTTTCGAACGTTTCCCCATTCTTCTCTAATCGTTTTATTAAAGAGCTCTCATTCCTATTGCTCGAGAGCCCATGGGTAATCTGCCGAGTACATTCGCTTAGCAAAAGCACCAAATGTTATTAAAGAGACCGTCCGTTCGGGGTACTTATTGGCGAAAAGACTTGCGATTGCACCTCCTTCAGAATGCCCGAAGAACACTGCTTTTTTACTTCCCGCAGCGTTCATCAAACTTAGGATGTCATCCATCCGCTCGTTGAGTGTGCACAAAGGGCTCACTCTATCCGATAGTCCTGTTTCCCTTTTATCAAATAAAAAAAGTATTGAAAATTAGAAAGCCGTTCTAGAAACGTTCCCAGTTTAGGGTCCAATCATATCAATATTTGAAAACCATCCAGGAACGAAAACAAGGTCAGTTTCCCCTTTTACTACTACTTGAAAAGCGATATTGATATCCTTGAACTTAGCGTCTCTAATTGCTGGATTCATTTTTATTTTGAGCTGATTCTGATGTCAATTGATTAGTTTGCGGAGAAGGATCGTCAGTAAATCTTCATTTCTCCATAGATCTTATTCAGCTTACAGCTTCATGCGTTTTTGAGTACTCAGCAAATAGTTCCACCAGAGAACTATAGTACTCTTTCATATTCTTATTATTCATGTGAGTAGTGTCGTCCTCTGAGCTCTTTAAAGGCATCTCTTCTATGTATTTTGACAATTCAGGATACTTCACCCGTATTTTCATAGTGATCTTAATAATAGCTTTTTCTAATTGGATTTTTGTTTTCATTTTGAAATTGTTTTGCAATGGTTTGCTTAAGCCAGTTGGGCCACACATTAACTAATCTCAACGACAATAAGCGCCAATGCTTGATTAAAGCACTCATTTACAATAAGTTAAGAATATTAGATGCCCAAGCACATAAATGATTGAAATAACAACTGTGCAGTCGGGTTTAGCAAACTGTCCATTATAAGATGAGCATAAAATATACTTAACAAGACGGCTACGGAGATAATGACAACACAAACCTTAACACCTTTTTCTTGCTTAAGAGCTTGAATTAGTTAAGTTTAAGAAAACTAAAAACCCACATTTATATGAAGCTATTGCGCGTTAGGAGAAAAACAAAAACAGAAAAAGGCTACAACAGTTCGATGGGCCTGCTCACCACCAGAGTTAGCTCCATTAAAAAGTACCTGATGGGTATACCAATCCAGACTTTACAAAAATCCCGTGAAACATACTCCGGTGAGATCAAAAATAGCAGTGACTGCATACTCTTCATTTAATCTATCGATAGAACACGAATAAAGCCAAGGGCGATGGATGTGGCCTTTCGGTTTTAAATGCTTAAGTCCCCTGCCCCACCACTTAATGGATAGTCTCCAATCGTTCCACCGGATTTGCTATGCCAAGGGCAGCGAGATCATTGCCGAAGTCGCTTCGCATTTAAAATAGTGACTATTTAATTGGTTTACCCATACTTTAAGAGCCGCACATCGTAGATCCTGCAAAGCAGGGGTTGCAGCGACGCGACAAAGGAGAGAGCTCGCCGCGGATAAATCCTGCCTAGCAGGAAATCGAATCTAAAACGGCACCAAACCCACTAGAAATAATCATCTTGCGTTTGCTTTGCCAATTCTAGCGCTTTAGTATAGCAAAGGAGCTCGTTTACAAAATCGTTTTGCCGTTGATAGCAAGTTGCCAAATTTTGGTACAATTTGGATAACACATTTGTATCACCCAACTGCTTAGCCAAGCGAATTAAACTTTCAGTATTCTCTTGATACAAATCATACTTTTAAGCTTGAAGTAAAAGCCGCAATAAGTGGATTTTATAGGCCAAATCATTTTGAAGGTTGTGTTGGCCATCCACACTGTCAATTCGCTCATTAAAAAAATCAATACCTTTTTCTGTAGCCTCGGCTCGAATATAGTTTCGCCTAATTCTCCTCAGATGAAAGTCAATATGGTTTCGATTTTCCAATTCTAGCCCTAAGTCTAATGATGCTATATCGGTTTCAACTTTCGTTATAGTTGCCCAGTAGGTATTGGAAATAGCTTTTAAAGCCCAAAATGGATGCCTTTGCGGGCTTGTTAATAGAAAATTGCAGGGCTATATTGCATTCTTCAATGGCTTTCCGGTATTCTTTTCGGTCCTTATACTAAATGGCGTATCCCCATAAATGGATCTGAGCCATACGCTCTTCATCTCCCATTTTTTTTCTGATGGCGAAGCTCTCGCTGTAGTACTTTGCCATATTAAGCGAGTCTTCCTTAACTCGATAATATTCTCCATAACCTGTTAAAAATGTAGTGGTGTACTTTTTTAAGTCTTTCTTCTTGGCATAGTCGTAGCCAAGTTGCGTGTAATGCATGAAGTCTTCTTCCAGCTTATCGGGTAGGCCCCATACATAACTGGAAAGGGCGTTAAGCCGACCCGTATCTTCTAAAGCTATATCCTCCCAAGCCTGTATAAGGGAGTCTTTCTCATTTTGAGCGTGTAAAGAACAATTGGTGAAAGCGAAAATACAAAGTAAGAGTATGAATCTTTTTTGGCGCACGGTTAGCAGTTTTGATTCGTGTCCCAAAATATAAAATCTAAGCAAGCTATTGCCAGAACTTAGAAGCAAAATCAAGGCCTCCGCTTTTGGTTGAACCCTTTTTGGGGCTGGTTCTCAGCTGCTCTATTGGTATGTAGTCCAACTCCGTCAGGCCTCTCCTATCCTCCTTCCGCCTGAGGCGGATGGCGTAAAACCAAGGAACGAGGTTTATGACAGAGGTGGATGCGTCACCACTTTCATTTTTGATGGATTGGACACAACACAAAAAAACCTAACAGCGCAGATAAATGCCAATAAATGGAATCGAAACAAGCGGTTGTTGATGGCCAATTCAAGACCTTCTTTTGCTGAGGGACAGAGAACAAGCTCTTGACAATAAGTGACATTGCGTAACTTCACGTCAAAAACTAAAATCTATCCATCATGAAAGGATTACTGCTAGGCTTATTTGTGCTTGCTTGCGGAGTTTCTGTATCGGCGCAGACTACTAAGAAAATGACAAAAATGTCAAAAGACGTGAGCACGGAAGTGGTCGCTAAAGCAGATACACAAGACAAGCAAATCACCGATGCTTTGATGAAAGACAAAAGTCTTCAGAAGGAAACGGTTGACTACTTGGCAAAGAATGAAGACACTCAAAAGGAAATGGCAACGCTTACTATGGATACAAAAGGTTCCAAAAAAGGAATCATGGACGGAATCTTAAAGAACGAAGCATTGACCACTGCGGCAATTGATTACGTGAAGAGCAACCCTCAATTGTTGGAAAAAGCAATGAGCTTAGTTGGAATGTAATTCAAACACGCATTGATATTAAAAGAGTAATTCCAGACGGGATTGCTCTTTTTTTGTGTTTTGTTCTCCGTGAAATTTTGAGCCTTTCTGTATTTATTAATCCCACGTAGCCGCCGCCATGCCTAAAAGGGTGAGCCAGCCCTTTCGAACTATTCACTCTGAAGAATTTCATCATTGATGATTGCCTGCTTCGCTAGGGCTTTAGTTTTCAGAAGATGCATTGGTCATTTCCACCAGCAGATAGTGCAATAGGTGGCTGAATGCTTTACACGGCATAATTTTGTCACCCAACTTCCATCGCATTTAATATCCAAACCAGAGCTTTTTCTTTTGTTGCTCGAAAGATGGTCTGGTGTTTTTCGCCTGGTTCATCAGCGTATTTCCAAATCAAGCCATCAGGCGCGTCAGTATTGAGCGTTTTTGCTAGCCTCTTGGTGTATTTTGAAATATCCTTGGCACTGGAGCCAGCAAACCAAAGCTTGGTCTCCTTATCGGGAAAAACTGCCAAGAGCTCATTTGCTTTTCTCTCTAAATAATGTTGGTTCCACCATAGTGAAGGATCCATGGCGATGTAGAAATCAAAAGCCTCAGGATGGCGTAAAAAGGTCTCCATAACGAAGAGTCCTGCCAATGATTCTCCCATAATTCCTTTTTCATTGGTCGCTCGATATCTCCGATTGATCTCCTTGACCAACTCTTGCGCAATGAAAGCGCGAAAATCTTTTGCGCCATTGGTCAATGGGCAATATTTGGCATCTTTTTTAACTTCTGATAGACCTGTTAAGTCTCTGCGCCTTTCCGTGTTTTCAATTCCAACCAGGATCAGTGGAGGAATGCTTTTGCTTTCTACGAGCTTGGCAACGGTGTTTGCGATGTGTGGGAAATCCTCTTTTATGCCACCATCTGGTATATACAACACGGGTAAAGAATCAGTGCTGATAGAGTAATTTGGTGGTGTCCATACATTTATCACCCTTGTTTCACTAAGCAATAGTGATTCTATTGAAAAGTGATCGTGATTGGGAACGGAGTCAGTGTCTTGCGCATTAGTGGTAAATCTCAATACAATGAATACCAGCAAGTAAGCTGTTTTGGTCATTTTTTGATTTCATTAAATGGTGGCGCTTGGCTAGCATGTCTTACAAGACTTAGGTTGGTTGCGCATGCATTCAACCCGTGGTTGACAGACGTTCAAATAGGGTGGTTTTCACCAAAGTATATTTTACTCACTCTTTTGCAATTTCTTCAGCATTTCTACAGCATTAATATTTTGGGGATTTAAACGTAGAGAATTGTTATAATTTTTTATTGCCAAGTCAATTTCTCCTATTATCATGCAGGCTTCTGCATAACTATCATAGGCATTGAAACTTTCTGAGTAGAGGATTGTGTTCACTTTGAAAATGTCCTGTGCCAATTTTATTCTAGTCCTATTTAAAAGATCGTACCCTAGATCATTCAAATACCTTTCATTAATGGCAGGATCTGTAGGGTCTAAACTCATTAAGGCGCTGTAAGCATTCATTGCTCCTTCAAAATTGCCCTCTAGGAGAAATTCCATTGGGATTTTTTTATCCGCATCCATCTGAGCATAGGTTGAAACTACCTTTCCATCCATCGAATTAAGCCTCAGCATCTTCATCCTTTCATTTTCTAGATCTGGAGCGAACATATAGGGGCGACTGTCATCTCTCGAAATATATGTACTGTCTGAAATTTTGATTAGCTCGATGGCTTCATTGGAAAGGATGTGTTGAAAAAGGAGTTGATTGTCCTTTTGGGAAACCTCGACCAATTCATCGCTATTTATTTGATATCGACCATTAACTTGAGCGATAGTAGATGGATCCATTTCCAATTTCTTGTGTATTGGAACAAAATCATCCCAACCATATGCAAGAGCAACAGATCGAATAAGCTCCGAAATAAAGTCTGGTTGATTAGCATTTGTCAACACGACTACACCATAACCTTTGTCCTTGTGAGCAATGAACTCGCTAGAGAAACCCTCATTCCAACCTCCGTGTCCAAAATAGATTTCATCGTTCATCTTAGTAATGAAAATTCCGAGGCCTATAAAGTCTTCGACAAAAGGGGTGAGCATCTTTGTAGTCATCTCTTTTGACAGTCCTTTTTCACTGTTTCCTTTTAGGGCCTCTTGTATGTTGACCGCAAATTTCGCGAGGTCTTCTGCAGTCGTCCACAATCCCGCTGGAGCCATTTCTGGATAGGTGTGACGCTTCCCTTCTACCATAGACCCATCAGGCAAATATCCAGTAGCAGCCAATCCCAGTTGTTCGCCTGTAAGCGGCTGATTGTAGGTGCTATTGTTCATTCCTAAGGGCTGTAGCACGAGTTCACTCATACTCTCGGGAAAGGCCCTGCCCTCCACATCAATCATCATTTGCTGTATGATATTATAGCCGCCACCTGAATACCGATAACTTTCTTCTGGAACTTTATCTACCACGCTAGGGGCTGAATTGGCGGGAGATGTTCCATTTAATACTTGAAGAAGCGTTGGCACAGGTAAACCTAGACGGTAACCCAAAAAACCGTGAACCGATATTCCTGCAGAATGATTGAGTAGATTTTTTAGAGTCACCTTCTTTTCTTTGGTAAATTCATTTTCCACAACCTGCCAAGATTGTAGATGGGAATTAATGTTTTCGTTTAAGTCTACCTTGTTCTGCTCTACAAGGCTTAGTGCGCCATAAGCAGTTACTGGTTTACTGATTGATGCGGCTTGGAAAAGTGTTTTTTCAGTGACGGGAGCTTTACTCTCTTTATCCATTACACCATAGGCTTTCACCCATTCTATTTTGCCATTGTTTATTACCGCAATACTTACACCTGGAACCCCATAGTGCTCCATACGCTCTTCTATAGACCATGTAGAGTCTCCTTCAATAAAGACTCGAGTTGTGAGACCTGTTTCTACCTTTTTAATCAGGTCAACTGAAGTGTCAACAGTAGATGGCTCTTGACACGACTGAAGAAGAAATATGCCTAGCAGAAGTAAAATATTTATTTTCATAATGGCATTTATTTTTAATCGGCTGATCACTACTTTAAGTTCTTCGAACTTCCTATGATTTTACTTTCCTGTGGAAGGCTAAGCTGTTAAAGGTATTTTCGAATGTACTGCTTTTCGGCATGAAGTCCATTTAGCCTTAGCAACAGCAAAAAATGTCAATGTCGGGATCATTCGGGAGTTCAATTATTTGGTGGAGCAACATTTTAGAACGTACACCACCGTAAAGGAGTATGCTTCCATGTTGAGCAAATCTCCCAAGACCCTTTCCAATATATTCAAAAAGTACATCGATCAAAGTCCGTTGCAGATCATTCAACAACGGAGATTGCTCGAGGCCAAGCGCCTACTTCTGGCAAATCGAAAATCGATCAAAGAGATTGCCTTCGACCTTAATTTCTCAGATATCCAGACCTTTAGTCACTTCTTCAAAAAGCAATCTGGACAGGCTACTTCTGAGTTTAAGTAAAAACAGTCCCTCCCACCCTAGGGAATAATGAACAAGTACTCGGGAAGTCTGATTTAATGAGGTGCAGCACAATCGAGTACCTTTGCTAGGCAAAGCAAACCAGCAAAGTAAACAAGCAGGATCAGCAGGAAAGCAATCGTCCATGAGACTCATGACTTGCTATTGTAGCTTTAAGCTAAGTGGGCGAGAGCAATCAGGGAATAATCGACAAGCCACAAGGAAATCAAAGCAAGTAGAACAATTGCAGCTCACTCTATATTTGTAGTCTAAGAAACAAATACAAACAAGCAGGGAAAATGAATAAGCAAGTAGCAACATTCGGTGGAGGCTGTTTCTGGTGTGTAGAAGCAGTCATTCAAAGGCTCAAAGGAGTCCAGAAAGTCGAGTCGGGATATGCAGGAGGTCAAACATCTGCCCCCGGCTACCGAGAGGTATGCAGCGGAGCAACTGGGCATGCGGAAGTCGTGCAAGCGACCTTCGACAGCGGTATACTCAGCTATAAAGATCTACTCACGGTATTTATGACCAGTCATGACCCTACGCAATTGAATCGCCAAGGCGCTGACCGCGGCACGCAGTACCGCTCGACCATCATGGTTCACAATGATGAGCAGAAGACGCAAGCAGAAGAACTCCTCAAAGAGCTTCAAGCGTTGTTTAGCAGCCCCATCGTAACGGAGGTAGTGCCTTTGGAGAAATTCTTCTCAGCCGAACAGTATCACCAGGACTACTACAACAACAATTCCAGTCAAGGATATTGCAGAGTAGTCATCGACCCGAAGATCGCCGAGCTCAGAGCCAAGCATGCGCATCTCATCGATGAGAGTCTGGTGCAGTGAAATGACCTAGCAGTCTATGGCAGCTATTCGTGGGACTCGAAATGAGCTACACTTTAATGGCCGCCACGGTCTCAGATTCAGTAATTAATCAAGGAGAAAAACAATGAGCACCTTAGGATTTACAGTCAACGACAGTTTCAGCAAGGAGCTGCCTGCAGATACCAGCCGCGAAAGTGGCAGCCGCACCGTGACTGGTGCCGCACACTCTTTTGTGGAACCCAGAGTACCGGGCAATCCAAAAGTAATCCACGTGTCTGAAGAGATGGCGACAGAGTTGGGACTGAGCCCAGCGCAAGTGAAGAGTGAGACCTTTACCAAAGTATTCACCGGCGCTGAGGCCATCGAGGGAAGTGACCCTTATGCGATGTGTTATGGTGGTCATCAATTTGGCAACTGGGCGGGTCAGCTCGGCGATGGTCGGGCAATCAATCTGGCCGAGGTCGAAAGCAATGGTCAGCGCTGGACATTGCAACTCAAAGGTGCTGGCCCTACACCCTATTCTCGAGGTTCTGATGGTTTGGCGGTTCTGCGGTCGTCAGTGCGCGAACACCTCTGTAGCGAGGCGATGCATAATTTAGGAATACGGACGAGTCGCTCATTGAGCCTCGCGCTAACAGGAGACCAAGTGATGCGCGATGTGCTTTACAATGGCAATGCCGAGCTTGAAAAAGGAGCCATCGTATGCCGCGTTTCCAAATCTTTTGTGCGTTTTGGGAGTTTTCAGATCCACCTCGCCAACAAAGATCTGAAGACCTTGAAAGCCTTGGTCGATCATACAATTGCTCAGCACTATCCACACTTGGTGTCTGAACATGTCGAGAGCTATTCCAACTTCTTCAAAGAGGTCTGCGAGCGTTCTTTGGAGACGGTCATCAACTGGCAGCGCGTAGGTTTCGTGCATGGCGTGATGAATACAGACAACATTTCTATTCTTGGGGACACAATCGACTATGGCCCATACGGCTGGCTAGAAGGATATGACCAGGGATGGACACCAAACACCACCGATGCTCAAAACAAGCGATACCGCTATGGCATGCAGCCAGAAATCATGTTCTGGAATTTGCTCCAATTAGCAAATGCTCTCTATCCTTTGCTAGAAGATACTGCGCCATTTGAAGAAGCCCTTGCGGCCTACAAGGCCAATTACCTGACGCAATACAGGGACATGATGAAAAGCAAAATAGGGCTAGATCATACGAGACCAGAAGACGATCAAGTCATTGACGCTTTGCAAAAAGCACTGCAGAAGAGCGAGACGGATATGACAATCTTTTTCCGCAATCTGGCAGACTATGATCGGGAGACCATGGTGCTAGATGGACACGAATTTCTGAGACCGATCATGAAGGCCTTTTACGAGCCAGGAGAAATCAAAGGAGACATATTGGAAGGGTGGCGAACTTGGTTTAAGTCATACCACGACAGACTAGAGGCGGAGTCACGAACAGGCGCTCAGCGAAAGGAGGCGATGAACAAGGTTAACCCAAAGTACGTTCTGCGCAACTACATGTCCCAGCTGGCCATTGATGCCGCCGACGACGGAGACTATGGTTTGATCGATGAACTCTACAAACTTTTAAAGAAGCCGTACAGTGAGCAATCAGAAATGGAGAAGTGGTTCGTGAAGCGTCCAGAATGGGCGAGACACAAGGTCGGGTGTTCCATGTTATCCTGCAGCTCATAGATGGTGGAAAAGGAGAAGGTAAAGTGGCTTGAAGTAATCACAACAGAACTACCAATAGGATATTCTAAAGGCGACTATCAAGGCAGAATATACGGCATAACCAAGTCTGCCTTCAATAATGGAAAGTCTTTTAAAGTCTATGCTGAAGAGCTAGGTGGAAAGGATTTCATCAGTCTAAATCTATACCTCACCAATGAAGGTGCGGTGCTCAAGCCCTGTGAGATGCCCGAGCAAAAAGTGAAGAGTTTTTTAAACGAAATGAGGCGAAGATGAGCGAGGTACAATTCCATAACACAGGTTTGACTCAGACTACAATTGCCCTTTACGACTTGGCAAAAGCCATGGCATGGGCATTCGGATATACTGCGGCTGTGGTGTTGGATCAACACCTTCCTCAACTTTTGAGATCGCGCAGATTGCAGCTACCGCGATGAACATGAATGTGTCGACACGGTTGTCATTGACACAATTAAGAAAACCAAAAAACAAAGAATAATTATGAAAGCAACATGGAACGGGCAGATCATTGCTCAAAGCAAGGACACGGTAATTATCGAAGGGAATCACTATTTCCCTGCAGATAGTATCAAGTCAGAATTCTTCAAAGACAGTGCCACTCAGTCCGCATGTCCATGGAAAGGAACAGCATCTTACAAAACACTTACCGTGGATGGCAAAGAGAATGCCGATGCCGCCTGGTTCTACCCTTCGACAAGGGATATGGCAAAAGCCATCGAGGGGCATTTTGCCTTTTGGAAAGGAGTAGAAGTGACCGATTAAACGATGACAAGACTTGGCTTCGGCGGAAGTTGTCACTGGTGTACCGAGGGGATTTTCTCTTCGGTACGCGGCGTATCACGGGTACGGCAAGGATGGATCGAAGCACGGGCTCCTGATGAGCAATTGTCAGAAGCCATTCTACTCGAATATGACCCTGAAGTCCTTGACTTGGAGACCCTGGTCTCTATACATCTGCACTCGCATAGCTCGACCAAGTGGCACAGCATGCGGCATAAATACCGATCGGCAGTTTATGTGTTCAGTCCAGAGCAAGAGTTAGCTGCAAGCCTCGCGATCAGTTCATTGGCAAAAGAGTTTGATGAACCGATCATCACTCAAGTCCTCTTTCACGAACGCTTTGTCTTGAACCAAAAAGACTTACTCGATTACTACCACAGCGATACGGAACGACCATTTTGCAAAAACTACATATCGCCAAAGCTCAAAGCATTGAGGGATCGCTACACAACTGCTTTTGACCCAGAGAAATTAGCGCACTTAAACGATTGGTAAGGAAGAATAGGCGCTGCGCTGAGTTTACTTCCTTCGCTGTTATTTTTCTACCAGCAGATATTCAACATATCTCAAAGCCGTTGCAACCATATTGCTGCGATCTCGGGCATTATCGGCAAACTCATTTAATGTCTCTTCACTTATTTTTCGACCATTAACCATCACCCATTCAGGCTTACGAAATTCGTCCAAATTCTCAAGTGGGTTGTTTGTTGTGAGTATGAAATTCGCAAAATTCTCAATCTCAATCGAGCCCATTTGTTCGAACTCTTTGTGTGCTTTAGATGGATTAATGGTAGCCGTTTTTAGAACTTCAAAATTATTCATCCCAGCTTCTTGGTAAAATGCAAGCTCCTGATGCATAGATTATCCAGCAGCAGTAATCCCGATTCCCGCATCTGTTCCATAAATAATATTGACTCCTTCATCGTGCATTGTTTTTAAGACATCCAGATGAAATTGGTGCTGGCCACATATCGTTTTGTGATGGAGCTATTGATCTCCTTTTCACTAGCCCATCTATTGACCTGATTTTTAATGTCTACCAGTTGAATTAAAGGATTGATATAATTCACATCCCCAAAGGTTAAAACACCTTCACCCCCTTCAAGCATTTCAAAAATTTTATAATAACCCGTTAATGTGGGACAAAACGATGTGTTGGTGCTCACATATTTTTCGATTATAGACTCTACTTTCAAACTGTCAAGCTGGTAATTAAGTGCTTGTTGAACGATTTCCTCCATGTATTCAAGACTGGCTATTTGAATATGAAATTGGTCTAAATATGGCAGTTCGCGACTGGGATGAGCTACAATAGATATATTCGATTCTATAGATTGTTCTAATACGGCTTGATATATATCCTCCTCTATGCCTGCATACGTTTTAACAAAATCAAAACCCCTTCTTTTGTATTCTATCACCAATTCTTTGGTTTCTTCTTGGGTCTTGATTTGCACTTTGTCATCACCAAGATCATGCGCACTCGTAGGTTTGGGGCCTGAGGTAAAAAACATTGGGCCAATCATTTCATTTTCTTCTATCCTCTCTTTTATTCGCAAATGCCTCGGATACCCCCATAAGTTTCTGATGGAAGTAACTCCATTTGCCAGATAGAGCCCTAGCTCTTGTTTATCACATACGTGGGTATGCATATCAATCAAACCAGTAGGCAAGAATTTATTTTCTCCGTCAATGACTACCATCCCCTCTACCACAATTGAATCATCTATATTTTGAATAATTCCATCTTTTACAAATGCTGTTTTAT
>JBLIDT010000027.1:0-37912 GCA_047632755.1 Cryomorphaceae bacterium | reverse complement strand
AGGTGTTAAAAAAACCATCTGGTTGAATCAAGGCATGGTTGAAGATAACCACACCTTCCTCGGCCCTGTTGAGACTCAGGACGGAACAAAGGCCTATACGGTAGTGACTACAAATGGTCATATTGATGAATTCGCTCGTTTTGTAAATGATTCCACCATCCTTTTGGCGCAAATAGATAGTTCAGAATTTGACGAGCCCATTGCTTTTGAAAATCACCAACGGCTTGAGGAAAATCACCAACTATTATCCGCAGCGACTGATCAAGATGGCAACCCATTTACTATTATTCGAATGCCGCTTCCAGGAACTATTTTTTCGATTTTGAGTCCAGGTGATTATGTGTATGACTTCATCAAAACTCTCGATTACACCGATGGAAGCACTTTCCCCGCTGGAGAACCTGTAAAGGTTATGGCAGCACTTAGTTATCTCAACTTCATTATAGCAGGCAAGGTGGTGCTTGGTCAAACTTGCTGGAGAGAAGGGATGCCTGATGAACTGAAAGAAAAGGATGCAGAGGCTGCGCAATTTTTGCAGTCTGTTTTCCCCAATCGAAAAGTAGTAATGATCGATGCCCTTGCTGTCAATTTGGGTGGTGGCGGAATACATTGCATTAGTATGCACCAGCCCACCTTATCAATCAATTAAATTTCAAGAACAAACGATGTACAATACTGTGGGAAAATGCAGTGAATCTTATGTTGCACTGGCTGCTTTAAATCATAAAAACTGAGAATGAATAAAATATACCCTTTACTAATTGTCGTTTGTATTTGTACATCTGTATATGGGCAAAAACCAAGAGCACGCGACCTTGGTATTCCTTTCACAGGCCAAACGGGAGAGCTGAATGCAATGATTGATATGGCAGGAGTTGAAGTTGGATACAGCACAGTCATTTCTGGGTCTGGGGAAAACAAAGTGGGTGAAGGCCCAGTGAGAACAGGTGTTACAGCTATTTTCCGACGAGGAAAAAAATTCAGACCAGTTTATGCAAATTGGTACAGTTTAAACGGAAATGGGAAATGACTGGAACTACTTGGGTAACTGAGTCTGGCTTTCTAGAAACTCCCATTATGATTACCAATACCAACAGTGTTGGGGTTGTTCGAGACGCAGTATTGAAATGGTATGTTGACATCAATTGGTACCAAGGAGAAGATTGGTGGTATACATATCCAGTTGTTGCTGAAACTTATGATGGATTTCTGAATGACATCTATGGCTTTCATGTGAAGGAAGAACATGTGAAGGGGGCCATCGATAACGCTACAAGTGGTGAAATCGCTGAAGGAAATGTGGGGGGAGGCACTGGCATGATGTGCCTCGGATGTAAAGGAGGAACCAGAACTTCTTCAAGGATAGTTAAAGTTGGAGATTCAACCTAAACGGTAGGGGTTATAGTACAATCCAATTTTGGTGCAAAAAGGAATCTGACAATCGCTGGAGTTCCTGTTGGAGTAAATTAAAAGATACTTTGGACTATGAATATAATGCTCCACCGCAATCTAGGCGATAAGTAAGGTGATGGATCAATTATCGTTATTGTGGTAACCGATGCACCGTTTCTACCACATCAATTATAAATAATTGCGCAGAGAGTACCGTTAGGGATCGGGATTGTTGTTGGCCGGGGTAGCAATTGTTCTGGAGATGTTTTTATGGCATTTTCCACCGCAAATGAAGGTGCCTTCAACAGGGATTTAACAACAACTGTAGCCGTATTTTCAAACGATAAGATTTTACCATTCTTTGATGCCACAACTCAAGCGGCGGAAGAAGCAATCATAAATGCAGTGGTCGCTGCTGAAACTATGGAAGGTATAAACGTAAATAGAGCATATGCACTTCCACATGAACAGGTTATCGATATTCTTGAGAAGTACAATCGATTGAATAAGTAACGAAATAAAACCTAAACCAAATTGAAAGGCAACATAGGCAAACGCACGTCTCCATTCTGAAATTTAGGAATGGCCAGTCTAGATTAAACCCATCTTTCTATTCTTACATAAAAGAGCTGTAGTGGAAAATTCCAACTCCAATTTGGAACTCTATGGGCCAAGTTTATATTGCAAAAAGGAAAGACGTTAAAAGCATCTGAAGAGTTATAAAAAAAGGTATACTTTTGCACCCTTTTTTAAGGAAGTTTTGATTTGTCCTCAAAAGCGTTGTTGGCTATATAGATTAAGATATGAAGAGAGTAAACGAGTACAAGAAATTATTCAATGTTGAAGGTGATTTAGACTTAAAGGTTTTAAAAGCTACATACAGAAGTTTGGTAAAAGAATGGCATCCAGATAAGTTTCAGGCTGGCGATGAGAAGGCCATTGAGGCGGAACAGATGAGTACGACAATCATTGATGCTTATCATTTCTTAGTGAGTATAGCGCCAGAAACGCACGAGAAAAATAAAGAGGAATACCAAGAAACAATTGATAAAGGGGGGATTACAAATATCCAACACAAGGGTTTAGTGCTTGAAATCACCTTTATAGATGGTACTACTTTTGAATGTTTTGGAGTACCTAGAAACGTCTACCTGAAATTAATGAATTCAGATAAGCAAGTACGGTTTGCCAAAAGAAAAATTTTCGGTCCTTATTTGTTCCGTAAATCGAAAAAGGCAGTAGCCGCTTAATGGCAATTAAGTAGTGAATTCATTTTTGCTGTGATCATTGCTTCAAATTAAAAGTGGGAGCTAGGATCACCGTTGTTAAGAACGTTTATTCCGAGTAAATGGGCGTTTTGCTCAATGAATCTGCACAGCTCGAATACATAAGAACTCCTTTCTCTCAGCAAAACGGAATAGGGAATTCCTAATTGGATGGAGAATAGTCACTGCTTTTTGCTTTTTCGCTGAATCGAATTTTAAAAAACAGCTGTGGTGCTGGCTTCATGCACAAGGCGTCGGCGTCAATTGAAAAAAGAACTGAACTGACCAATTCATATCATCTCTGGAAGTCTCTTTTCATATTATTTAAGCTCAGCTCAATTACTGCAGCCATGCGGTCTTATTTCAAAAGTTCCATTTGTAGACCAGAAAGACGGAAAGAATATCGCGGTCAATAAAGGTCGGAGCTTACAGTTATTAGAAAAATCGAGGTGGTTATTTACCCTTTTCGTAAGACTCGATTCGAAGCAATCTATAACTCAGAAAACATGCTGGATTCTGTAAAAGGGAAGATGATTACATTCGACATGAAGTATAGCACTGGCGAGGGAAAACCGAATCTAAGTCTTTATGTCTACTGGTCTGACCCTAAAATTAAAGAAAATTAAGCGCTCGAAATATGAAAAAGAATTTATTCCTTTTTGGTCTCTTAATCCTGCTCGTAGGATGTGAACATAAAACAGAAAAAGCGCACTATTCTGTTTTAAAGGGAGCCACCATTTTTATTGGAAATGGAAGTAGTATTGCTAACGGGACCATTGTTATTAAAGAAGGTTTAATTACCGCTATCGGTGATGAAAACACCACCATTGCTGAGGGAGCAGATATTATTGATGTCACAGGAAAGTATATAGCACCAGGACTGATTGATGCCCATGTGCACTTTATGCAAACAGGTTTTTTTGATGCCAGACCTGACCAGTTGGACATTAGAGATTCTATTGATTACAACCAATTACAGACGCGTCTAAAAGATGATCCAGACAGGTATTACGAAGCATATTTGCGCTCAGGAGTCACAGCAGTGTACGATGTTGGAGGATTCAACTGGACTTTGGGGCTTCAGCAATCTGCAGGCGCACGGTGCGACTCAATGATAGTTTAGGTGCTATCGGAATCAAAATTCACCAACTATTTCTTCAGGACACGGTCTTTATGAAGAGTATGCTGGCTGTTCAAGACGAGATTGCAAAGACAAACAATAAAATGATTGTTCATGCCACAGCCTTGGAGCAAGCGAAACAAGCGCTTCGGTTTAATGCGAAAATACTAGTTCACAGTGTTGACGATTACCCAATTGACGATGAATTTGTTCGTTTGGCCAAAGAGATGAATGTGATTTATTGCCCTACACTAATAGTTCTTAAGGGCTATGTGAGGGCCTTTGAGTCCCTTCAGACTGATTTTATACTGAACGATCCAAATAACGCAGTCGATGCGGATACTAAACTGCTGATGCAGTCCGCCAGCAGTTTTTTTAAATTCAATCCACATGGCAAGAACTTTGAAGTTTTTTTAGGAAATTTTGAGGGGTATGTAAATAACATTCAGAAAACCATGTTTGATAATTTGAAGCGGGTGCATGAAGAAGGCATCACAATTGCCGTTTCAACCGATGCAGGAAATCCAGGAACCCCTCATGGAATTTCCATTTATGACGAAATGGAGGCTATGCAAGCAGCAGGGATAGAGGCGGAAGACATTATTCAAATGGCTACCAAAAATTGGGCAATGGCCATGGAAAGACTCAATGATTTTGGAACACTTGAAATGGGAAAGATGGGGGACCTAATTGTACTGGACAGCGATCCTTCGACAGATATTTCAAATATGAGATCCATTACCCATGTCATGAGAGGGGGATTTCTACGCCCAGTGAACGAGCCATTCCAATAGAGGGCTGTCATAAAACAAACGGCATTAAAACAACTGTTGATTTGGCCTTTGTGAATCAAGAGCAAAATTGAATAGAGGTTTCTGGGAAGGGCCCAAAGCCCAGAATACTTTATGCAGAAGATGGGGAGTTCTGCCTGGTTAATCGCCATGATTTGCTTTCGTCAAAACCAGAAACACCGCATTTAAGAGGAAACAATTCCAGAAACGGGAATTGCCGTCCTGATTTAGGGAGCATTTCAGTAGAGTAAAATTAAAAGCCCAGAAAATTTGGCTTTTTTGGTTTCTAGAACAATTTTGAGACTCTATGGGAAAAAGAGTATCCTATGAGAGCTAATTGCCTAGCTATCGTTCTATTTCTTTCTGCCCCAGCATTTTCGGAGATTGTCGCATTCTCTATGACGGTCGCCACCGAGGTTGAAGTTTACGGTGATCAGCAAACAACCCAGATTGGTATATGCAATTTGCGAGGCCAAGCTTTGACCGATGTTCAAGCAATAATAGCACTGCGCCCCTTATTGGGCTTTTGGTCACTATGTTTTTTCAAAATAAACTCTTTTTCGAGGCCAAAATTTGATCTGTCATTGGATACGTCATTGGTTTTCTTTGCGTCCAAGATCCCGCACAGGGACAGTTTGTTGGTTGAAATGGCTAATTCAGTGGACATGGAGGCTATACCGCATCCAGATGTAGGATGCATTTTCAGAAACAACGCGATGGTTTTTAATTCTCAAGAGGATAATTCTAAAATCAGTCCAGCACATCATACTTTGTATCCTGATTTTTCTATTTATTCTGTTTCGGAGAATTCACAGATTCTTATTGGTAGTGCATTGGCCCAAAGAACAATTCACATCATCACTCGTCAAAATGCAGAAAAAAAGATTAGTTAAAAACCGTTTTACTCCTCACAATCAAATTCTTTCAATAGTAGGAACGAATACATGGGCAATGGTAACCGATACGGTTGTGTTTTCAGGTCATCTTCATCTTTTTTGGAAAGGGATGAGGATATTTTTTCCAATATCTGGAATTGTGGCAAATAAATAAAGCAACAATAAAATCATAATAATCTAGTTTGTAGCGTTTTGAATTTTTTTTTGGTGAATTGGTCTTTCGTTTGTTACAGGAAAAATCCACTAAACTCTCATCATGAAAAAAGTCTATCTGATCGCATTAATAGTAAATTTCGTCTTTTTTGGAAAAACTTCAGATGCTCAAACACTTGAATTAGGAATTCTTTCCTCTTTCGAAGCTTTTACTGGAGCGGGAGCGGTCTCAAATGGAGGGGACCTTGTAACCGGTGATGTGGGCACCAATAATGGAATAATAACTGGATTTATGGATCCAGAGTATATTGACAATGAATACAATGAGGACTCTATAACTGAAAGTTGTCGA
Source organism: Cryomorphaceae bacterium (assembly GCA_047632755.1). Classification (GTDB taxonomy): domain Bacteria; phylum Bacteroidota; class Bacteroidia; order Flavobacteriales_D; family Cryomorphaceae; genus JAKVAV01. Next base: position 31,943 of record JBLIDT010000027.1, on the reverse strand, counting down.
TTCGATTTGTTTAGGGTTTATATCCACTTAAACGATCTATTTGTAACATATCCAGGCACGCATGCGCCAACTTTTGGAGGGGGCGAAACTATTTCCCCTGGTGTTTATTCATCGATTGGAGCAGGAGCAATAATAGGTGCTCTTACTCTTGATGGAGGAGGAGATCCAAACGCGTACTTCGTAATTAAATGCAATGGGGCTTTGACCATAGGGGCAGGCTCAACGGTTACTTTAATTAATGGAGTAAAAGCGTGTAATGTATTTTGGATTGCCGAAGGAGCGATTACTGTTGCGGCAAGCGCAGATATCAAGGGAACCTTATTTGCCCACATAGGAGCGGTTGATCTAGGTGTAAATGTCATTCTAGAAGGTAGAATGTTTACTCTAGAAGGAGCAATCACGATCGGGTCTGGTGCCGAGGCAAGTAAACCGCTCGGTATTAGTACTATTCCAATATTTTGTGAATCAGATTGCACGCCTGCTCCAGCTGTTGATGTTTTGGGAGTTCTCTCAGACTTTGCACTGTATACTAGCTTTGGTGCAGTTGGAAACACCTCTACATCTGGATTTGATGGTAATATTGGTTCTGACGGAGGCGCGTTGACCGGGTTTAATTCTTCCGTTGTTATCGGCGATTTTAATAGCGCAGATGCGCTAACAGCACAAGCGAATATAGATCTAAATAACGCATACGCATCGCTCATGGCGCTCACAAATACCGTAGCACATCTGGCCATTTTTGGAGCTGGCGAGACAATATTCCCTGGCGTCTATAATATAGCATCAGCAGGGTCATTAGGTGGAACGATCACGTTAGATGGTCAAAACGATCCCGATGCGATATTCGTTTTTAAGTTTGGCGGCGCATTTTCAGTGGCTGCATCATCAAAAATAATTTTAACAAATGGAACCCGCCGCTGTAATGTCTTCTGGATTGGTGGAGCTGGTGTAGCTACGGGTGCAATTACTATAGGGGCTGCTTCTGTTTTAAAAGGAACTTTCCTTTCCCATGGCGGAGCCTGCAACACTGGAGGAGGCGTTTTCCTTGCTGGTAGACAGCTTTCTACCGCTGGAGCAGTGAACACATATTCAGGTGTGGTTTACAATAACCCAGTGTGTGTTACTTCTTCGTCTTTGTCATTGGCGGTTATTACAGCTGTCGCTGATACAGTAGGTCAAGTTAATGGAACTACTGGTGGAGTGAACGTTATAAATGTATTGGCAAACGATAGTTTTAATGGAAGCGCGGTTACCATTGCCCAAGTTAATTTAACAACGGTTACGCCTAGTGCCTATTTGACATTAAATGCCGACGGTTCTATTGACGTTGCTCCAAACACACCGTTTGGAACACACACTTTGACCTACCAAATTTGCGATACTTCGGATCCAACAAATTGTGTTTCATCTCTTGTGACTTTGGAATCGGTAAGTTGCGTGCAGCCGCCCGAACCAGCAACTTCTTGTGGTGAAACCGCGACGTTTGATGCTGCCACTTGTTCATGGAGTATCGAAACCCCAGTGTCTTTTATTAAAAACACATTGGCAGGTATTTCTGATGAGGTGTCTAGTTGTTGGGGCATGGCGTGGGGTGATTATGATAACGATGGTTTTGATGATCTATTTGTACCCGTAAAAACAATAAATCAACCCAGTATCTTATACCATAATAATACTGACGGAACCTTTACTAAAGCGACCACTGGAGCAATCGTGTCTGATCTTGGCGCTGCTGTTTCTGGTACATGGGGAGATTATGACAATGATGGGTTTATCGATTTGTTTGTGGCGTATAGCGAGAATTCGACTAACAAACTGTACCACAATAATGGAGATGGTACATTTACATCTATTGCGTCAAACCCTGTTGTTGATGAGGGAATCTATACTCATTCAGCAGCCTGGGCAGATTACAATAAAGATGGCTATCTAGATATTGTGGTCTCTGATTTTCATCCAACTGATTTTAATTTCTTGTTTTTAGGAGACGGTCTCGGCGGATTCTCAATAGACGCCTCCAGTGAGGTTTCATTGTCAGCTACATCTGCTGTTGGTGTTGCTTGGGGCGACTATGACAATGATGGTGACGCAGACTTGTTTATTGCAAATACAAATGGGGAGAACAACCAATTATTTAAAAATGTCAATGGAGTTTTAATTGAAGAAACCCTAGGGTCAGTAGTCAATGATGCAGGTCATTCGGTTGGGGGTACTTGGGGAGATTGCGACAATGACGGCGATTTAGATCTTTATGTTACCAATTCTACAGAGGTTGAGCCCAATTTCTTCTACCAGAACAATGGGGATGGCACATTCTTGAAAATCACCGACAGTGAAATTGTAAATTATTTATCCAATTCTCATGGAGCGTCTTGGATTGACTTTGACAATGATGGGGACTTAGATTTAATGGTAGCAAATAATCAGAGCAATGAAAACTTCTTGTTCTCAAATAATGGAGACGGAACATTTGAGAAACTGGACAATGCCATTACCCAAGATTTAAATGAATCCTATGGATCAGCTTGGTCTGATTTTGACAATGACGGGGACTACGATCTTTTTGTAGCCAATATTGGTGCAAACACAAATGATTTTTTCGTGAATCAAAAAGAGGCATGCACTAATTATATTACGGTGAAATTGAATGGTTGCAATTCAAATAAGGTTGGAGTAGGAGCAATGGTTAGCCTAAAAGCCACAATAAATGGCCAGTCTATATGGCAAACAAAGCATGTTTCAACACAAACATCAGCTATGGGAGGACAAAACTCTCCTAAGCTCTTGTTCGGACTGCTAGATGCCACCGAGGTAGATAGCGTTACCGTCGTTTGGCCATCGGGTGTTGTTTCTTATATTGTAGACCCTACCATCAACGCCCTTTTACCCGTTTCCGAAGCTTGTGGATCAAAAATTTGCGGAACCGTATACTTTGACGAAAATCAAAACAACATTCAGGATCCTTCAGAACCAGGTATTCCGAATCAAAAAATAATTGCTATTCCTGGAGATATTCAAGTCTACACTGATCAAAATGGGGCTTATGCGTTTTTTGTAAGTGATGGAAATTATACCTTAAGTCAAGAGATGTCCGGCGGTTGGAATCAGTTTTCGCCACTCGTAGATCATACAATCAATGTTGTTGAGTTTGATGCGGTCGAGTACTGTGGAATTGATTTTGGCAATACAAATACTTGTATCTCCCCAGATTTAGAAATTAGTTTGGGAACCACATCCTTTAGAAGAGGATTGACAAATGAATTTCAGGTTTTAGTGAAGAATTCAGCTGCTTATAGCACAACTGACCCAGTCCAAATTTCTTTAGAATTCTCTGAAAACACCTATTTAGTTTATGACTCTTGGTCTTCGGTTAGTGAAAACAGTGGTTATAGAACGTATATCTATGATTTGAATCAGATGATGCCCTTATCTGATACCATTTTGATGTTGACAGATTCAGTCGCTAACGATGCGCTTTTAGGAGAGGTGGTGAGCGTGAAAGGAACAATAATCTACGCTGGCTCGGAGTGCTCGATGAATACCAATTTCATTTCTATAAGTGATATTGTAGTCGGTTCAATTGATCCAAACGATAAGCTTGTATTTGTTGAGGGCAGAGGTGTGCAGGATACTGTTTCTGAAGAGGAAACCTTGATTTACAAAATTAGATTTCAAAATGTTGGAACCTGCGCAGCTAGGCGTGTGCGTATAGTTGATCAATTATCAGAAGACTTGGATTGGGGCTCTTTTAAATTCAGGAGCTCTTCTCACCATTTCGAATACTCGATAATAGACGGTCACCTAGCCTTTTTCAATAACCATATTGAACTCCCCGATTCTACTTCTGATAGTGAAGGGAGCAACGGCTACATTGAGTTTAGCATAGGTATTCATTCGCAGCTTAGTCCTTTTACACTTATAAAAAATCAGGCACTCATTCAGTTTGATTTCAATGACTTTATCGAGACCAATACCGCTGAAATTGTCGTGACTCCTAATGATTACCTAGATCGTTTGCACGTGTTTATTTATCCTAACCCAACGGTATTAGAAAGTACGGTGATGTTGATCGACGCAAAACAGAATAGAAGGGAGATTCAAAAAATTGAAATCTGTAATCTGCAAGGACAGGTATTGCGGACAATTAGGGTAGCCTCGGATGAAGTGCTGGTCGGTTTTTCTAATGAAACCCCAGGGATGTATTTAGTCAGAGTATACGATCAAAATGAGTCAAAATTCACTTCTAAAGTCATAAAAAAGCGGTAGATATTCTTATTTTTTGCTTCAAAAAAGGAGAGAGAAGCAAATTTTGGCAGAAACAATAAAAGATACTTTTATGCTATAGCTGCTTTTAAAATATATGCGAGCGATAGGTGAATCCTGTCACCATAATTAGAAGGTATGTCCCTATAAAGCCAAAACTTTTTTCTCGAAAATAGTCGGCGGTATCAGGATCGTTGAGAAAAAAAACACCGAGGATAACTTGGTTCTTTTTTATGCCTACTGCGGTTCGGGGCTCTGCTTTATGAGCCTCCACCAAAATCTTGTCCTTTAGCTCGGGAGATGGATGGCTGGCCAATTGGCTTTGCCCTTGCACTCAAAGCCAACTCTTCAGTAAGACAAAGAGCCTATTTTTCCCTCCCACTTCAAAACCGTACGTTTGTCGACCTTGAGACAACTCAAATCCATATTGCTCCTTTTTGTAATTGGGCTGACTATTCTCCCTCTTCAAGGAATGTGTGTTGCCCACCCATTCGGACACGACCATCACGAGCACGATGGGCCAAGTCCTTGTGAAATGCGCAGAATAATAGTGCAACTGCCAGGAGAACATCTTTTGCCTCCTATGGACTGCGAGCATATTTCAGATGCGACTGACGACTACAATAAAACCCAAGCAGAAAGAGCAGTGCCGACCATAGAGTTAAATGCTGTTTTTGCACTCTTTTCTAACTTGGTAATCTTTGAAATAAGGGAACAACAGTTTTTAAATCCCCCTGATCCGAATTGCCGCTCAGCTACTCTGCTCTCCGACAGTCCGCTTCGTGCACCCCCTATTGTTTAATATCCTTTCTTTCAGATTGGAATAGCATTCTATTCCCTTTCTTTAATGAAAGGCTTTCGTGTTTATGCTTGTATCATTGGTCTTTGACAAATGAGAACAGGTTTCAATGCGGCATGCATTGCTCAGAAAAAAAGTAACTACCCAAAGACCTATTATGATTAATACCTCTTTTAAGAATCCGTATTTGGTGCTTGTATTTGCCATTATAGTTGCAGTGCTAGCGGGAGTGTTTATTCCAAGGATGCCGGTGGACATCCTTCCTCAATTTAAAAAATCAGCCATGCAGATCATTACCCTTTATCCCGGTATGCCAGCCGAAGTGGTCGAAAAAGACATCACTAGCCGCATGGAACGGTGGACGGGACAATCGCCTGGGATTGAAAAACAACTTTCCAAAAGTATAATGGGAGTGAGTATCGTCACCAATTTTTATGGCGAAGACATAGACCCGGCCGAAGCTATGGCAAACTCATCCTCTTATGCGGTGAGCGATATGTACTATCAGCCACCGGGAACGATGCCCCCCATGATTCAGCCATTTGACCCAACCGCTTCGAAGCCATTGATGCTGCTTACAGTGAGCAGTGATGTTAAAAACGGAAAAGAACTGTACGATGTAGCTTACCTGAATCTTCGCCAAATGTTAAGTGGTGTGGAGGGAATTGTTGCTCCTGCTGCTTATGGGGGTTCGCTGAGAATGGTGTATGTCTATGTTGACCCCAACAAGATGGAAGCATTGGGGATTTCCCAAACGCAGGTGATGGAGGCCATTCAGAAAAATACCACAATGATTCCTTCTGGGGTAGCCAATATTGGGAAAGTCAATTACGGAGTGGACGCCAAAGGGTTGATTATTAATATAAAAGACTTTGACGATATCGTCATTACTCACAAAAATGGAAATCCAATTTACATCAAAGACATTGGGCAAGCGAAAGATGCCAATGCCATTCAAACCAACATTGCCAGAGTAGACGGCAAAGAGCAAGTTTACTTGCCCATATTCAAACGAGCTGGAGCAAACACTATCGCTTCTGTAGAAGCCGTTAAAAAAGCATTGCCGAGCTTGAAAGAAAGGATGCCAGATGATGTAAAGCTCAATGTTATTTTCGACCAGTCATCTTACGTACGCAACTCCATTTCGGGCTTGCAAAATGCTGGATTGGGTGGTTTGATTTTGGTTGTCATTGTCCTGATTCTATTTCTAGGAAATTTTAGGTCGGCTTTAATTGTAGCTGTCAGCCTGCCTTTGTCGGTGCTTTTTTCCTTTATAATGCTCTCGATCACAGGGCAATCTATTAACAGCATTACACTCGGTGGATTGGCTTTGGTACTCGGGCTTTTGGTGGATAACTCCATCGTTGTCTTAGAGAATATCGACCGCCATCTTAAAATGGGAAAGGATTCATTCTCTGCTGCAAAAGATGCTGCTCTGGAAGTAGCAAATCCTGTTTTGGCTTCTACTTTAGTGATAACGGTGGTGTTTTTTCCCGTTTTTTTCCTCACAGGAATTACTAAATTTCTGTTTTCACCATTGGCGATCACCGTCGCAGGCTCCATGATTGGCTCCTATATTTTTGCCCTTACGTTGATTCCTTTAATGGCGGCATTCTTCTTTAGAAATCATTTACCCAATTCTGATAACAAGCCTAAGAAAAATGCCCTTGGATTCTTTCAGAGGTTCATTGACCGACTGGGTGCTAAATACCAATCCAGTCTTTTAAGAACACTGAAATTCCGTTGGCCTATTTTAGGGGGTGCTATTCTGCTATTGGTTGCTTCTTTGTTTCTTTTGAAGAACACAGGCTATGAGTTGTTTCCGCAGACGGACGTCGGGCAAATGGAGATTACCGTTCGGATGGAGTCGGGCACACGCCTGCAAGATGCCAATGAAACCATTTCTCAAATGGAACGGGTCATACGAGCAGAAACGGGAGACGATCTGGGACAGCTTGTCGCAAACATTGGTGTCTTCTACGATTTGCCAGCGGCGTATACGCCCAATTCTGGAACGCAAGATGCCTTTATTGGCGTGCAGTTAAAGAAATCTCACAAAACTAGCACCTTTGAATATGCCTCCCGACTCAGGAAAAAATTGCACGAAAAATTTCCAGGGATTGAATTGAGCTTCAATACCGGTGGAATGATTACAGCAGCACTGAATGAAGGAAAGCCAGCGCCTATAGATGTGCAGGTAAAGGGAAATGACCTTGAAGTTCTGCGGAAAATTTCTGAGACAATACGCGATACGATTTCTACGCTTTCAGCAACCCGTGATGTTCGGGTATTGCAGCGCATTGACCAGCCGTCCAAGAATATAGACATCGATAGAATTAAAGCAGCCGAATTAGGTGTGGAACCAGTAGAAGCGATTAAAAACATGGTTTCTGCTTTAAATTCATCGGTTACCTTTCAAAAGTCATTTTGGATTGATGAACGAAATGGAAACCACTACTACGTGGGAGTGACCTATCCAGAAAGTGCTATTGATAATCGCTTTGTCTTAGAGAATGTAGGAGTGAATAGTTCCATTTCAGATCGAACTGTTCCTTTTCGGAATTTCTCTAAAATATCAGACGGCACGAATCCTGTGGAGATTAACCACCACAATCTGACAAGAGCTTTTAATGTCTACGCCAACGTTGAAGGCGCAGATATTGGTAGTGTATCTGATGAAATTCAGGAAATCATTGATGGAATGGATCTACCGCCAGGATATGAGGTGAACTTTGAAGGCGAAGTGGCCATCATCAAAAAATCATTCGGCGGGCTCGGTTTGGGATTGGCTTTGGCAGTGGTTTTATCATTCTTGATTATTACTCCATTGTTTCGTTCGTTCAGAAAACCGCTCATTATCATTTTGGCCTTCCCTTTCGGACTGATTGGTATAGCATTATTGATGTGGATTACTGGAACCTACTTAAGCATTCAATCCATCATGGGAATTATTATGATGGTGGGTATTTCGGTTTCCTACGGAAATATATTGGTGGACAGAATCAATGCCTTGATGGGTGAAGGCAGGCAAAAGCGAGCTGCCATTATTGAAGGATCGACCGACAGGTTTCGCCCAGTACTGATGACAGCATCCACCACCATTTTGGGATTGTTGCCTACTGCTTTGGCTACTAGTCCAGGTTCGGAAACCAATGTTCCTTTGGCCATTGCGGTAATAGGGGGAACGTTCATGGCAACCATCATTACCCTTTACATCATCCCTATTTTCTATTCACTCATTGCACAAACCGAAAAATAATGAAGACTTTGACAAATATAAAATCAATAGCAGTTTTCGCTGTGCTACTCTCAGTTCTCACCTCCTGTAAGCAAGAGGAGAAGTCAACTGAAGAAACAACTAGTCAGGGTAAAATCCAGAAAGTAGAAGTCGTAAAACCCGAGCAACGTTCGTTTAAATCAGAAGTGTTGATAACAGGAACCGCTCTTCCCAATCAAATCGTCACGCTCTGCTCAATGGAAGGCGGAATGCTGAAGCAAATGCGAAAGGATATTGGCGATAAAGTAGAGCAAGGCGAGACCATCGCCATTTTGGAGAATCCTGAGTTGCAACAGCAACAAATAAAATGGCAGGTTGAAGTGAAAGTCAAAAAGGCCAATTATGAGCGGCTAAATGCGGTTTATGAAAAAACGCCTGCATTAACCAATATTCAGGTGGTGGAAAATGCCGAAGCCGAGTACCTTTCTGCAAATGCCAATTTGGATGCACTCAACAACCGCATTGGATTCTTAAACTTGAAAGCTCCGTTTTCAGGAATCATCACCAAACGTTTTGTAGACAAAGGGGCCATGATTCAAAGCGGTTTAAATGAAAGCAATCCGCAAGCATTGTTTGAATTGCAGGAAATCAATCCGATCCGTTTGACCATTCCAGTTCCTGAATCGGATGCTGTGGGTATTCAAAAAGGAATGAAGGTGGAAGTGACCTTACCTGAACTATCTGGTTCATCCTTTATGGCAGAGGTGAGCCGCACTTCCAATGCACTCGACCCATTGTCCAAAACAATGAAAGTCGAAATTGACTTGCAAAACCCTGACCGCAAGATTATTTCTGGAATGTATGCCAAGGCTTTGCTGCAAATTAGCAGCAGGGAAAACATCTTGTCATTGCCCGTCATTGCTAAAGTCAGCCACCAGAACGAAGATTACGTGCTTGCAGTGGTGGATGGGAAAGTTAAAAGAATGCCAGTAAAAATAGGCCTATCAAACCAAGAGTACTTTGAGATTTTGAATGATGAAATCACTTCTGACATGCAGGTTATTGTGCAAGGAAAAGGTTTGGTGAAGCCCGAACAAATTGTTGAATCGGTATTAAAACAAGAGTAATGAAGACACTAAACAATAGATTAAATCAAATCGGGCTCTTAGCGTTCGTCTTCTTTTTACTGCTAGTCAATGCGAATACAGCCTTGGCACAAGATGCCTTATCAATCAACTTAGAGAGGGTATTGGAGTTGGGTGGAGCAGATAATTTAACTATCAAGGAATACAAGGAGCGACAAGAGCTGTCAATGGCTGAAATTGCTAAATCCAAAGAATGGTGGCTGCCCGAAGTATATGCAGGGGCTCAAACCGAACAGCTTTGGGGTGCAGCGATGAATGCAGATGGTCGGTTTTTCTTAGATGTGAACCGCCAGAGTCTTTGGGGTGGTATAGGGCTCAATGCAAATTGGGATTTTGCAGAAGGCATATATAATGCAAAATCTGCCCATTTTAAAAGTCAGGCGAGTATTTACCTCTCACAGGCAGAACACAACCAGCAACTGCTTGCAATGATAACTGCCTATTACGAATTGATGACCGCTCAATTAAATTTCAATGCTTATCAAAATTTGGTGTCTCAATCCGACAGCATTGTACAGCAAATTCAATTTCAGGTAGAAGGTGGTTTGTTGTATGAATCGGAATTGCTCTTGGCAAAGAGCAACAAAAATCACTTGCGAATAGAAATGCTTCATGCCAATAAAGCCTACAACAATGCTTCGGCCTTGCTGAAAAAGCTACTCAATATTGAACAAAATATCAAATTTGTAAGTGCTGACGAATTCCTGTTGCCCTTGGATTTTACAGCTGAATTGGAAGCTGTAGAGGATTCAGCCTATCTCAACCGTCCCGAAATTAAGGGAAACGAATTGCAGTTGAAAGCTTTGAATATGGAAAGGAAAAAGTACACGACGGGCTTGTTGATTCCTGAATTGAATATAAGTGCTTATGGTTCCTATTTTGGTCGAATCAGCGGAAATGTTTCGCCGATGATACCAGCTGACTACCACCAAACACAGCAGCTTTATCCAACAGGAGCCTTAAACGCTTCATTGCTATGGAAAATCCCTTTGGGCGCATTAACCTACCAGGGGGACAAGAAAATATGCGATAGCAAAATTCGACTTAATGATATCAAAGCCAAACAGTTTAAGGCCCAAATCAATCAAGAAATAGCCTATGCCAAATCTGATTTGCAGTTGGGTAAGGAACAAATTGAAACAGCCAAAGAAGCGCTGGGCTTTACCACTGAAGCACTGGGTCAAAGCATCGAAAGACAGAAAATCGGAACAGCCAAACCCTTTGAAGTCTTTCAGGCGCAACAGTTCTTTTTGCAGGCCCAGCTGGATTATTTGCAAGCCGTGAGCGACTACAACAAATCCCAGTTTGCTTTGAAGGTGGCGAAAGGCGAAACACTTTAAAACAATAGAGATGAGGCAAATTACTCATTCTACGATTACTTGCCCAGACTGTGGGCATCAAAAAGAAGAAACAATGCCGACAGACGCCTGTCAGTATTTTTATACGTGTGAGAACTGTAAAAATGCATTAAAACCCAAGCCAGGAGACTGCTGTGTTTACTGCAGTTACGGAAGTGAAAAGTGCCCTCCAATTCAGCAAGAAAAGTAAGAAGTGAAAAGCCAACATCACAAGTGTAGGCGCATTGCCAAAACCACAGGTCGAGCCTCGACTTAAGTCTTTGGTTAGTATTGTCTTCAAGCATGTGTTGGCTCAGTTGAAAATTTGATAGTAGCTCTGGACTTGCCGATCAGCAAGGATCTCACGTGAAATCTATCAGAAGGTTTTCTCCTGCTCGAATTCTGAGTGGATTTTTCCTAACACACTGTTTACCGAAAGCAAAAACAGGATCAAATAGAAATTCAAGAAGGTGCTTTAGCGGGATACAAATCAACGGATCTTATTTGACGGTTCAATAATTAAGTTCAACCTGTATGGGGTAGGCTGCTTTTTTTATGTCAGCACTATAGGGTGTTTTCCTGCGACTGATCTACTTCCAAAATGGCTTGCGCAATTGAAGTTCAAAACAACAATTTAGGAAAGCACTATTGAAGGCAGAGAGGACTTTTTTGTTTTGGTTATATTGTGGGTGAAGATGATTCGATCAATATTTTTACTTTCACAGCACATTAAAAAAACATGACCTATCGTGCTGTTATAGTAGAAGATGATTTGTTGTCTTTTCAAGTTCTAAGCGATCTGATCGAGGATGAATTTGAGCAGATAGAAATTGTTGCGCATTTCGCCACTGTTAAAGCAGCTACCGAAGGTCTCCTGAGGCTGAAAATTGATTTGGTGTTCTTGGACATGCAATTGACTGATGGGCTTGGATTTGATTTATTGACAGGTCTCAAGTCCATCGATTTCGAAGTCATTATTACCACCATGCATGACTCATATATGCTGGAAGCCATCAAACATTCGGCTATTGATTATTTGATGAAACCGTTGGAGAAGAAGGGTTTGAGAGAAGCCATAGAGCGATTTGAGAACCGCATTGTCAAAAAGGGAGCCACAACAAAGCCTGCTCAAGCGAAGACCAACAAGCTGGTTATTCCAAGCCAAGACGGATTGTTGCTTATCGATATTGAAGAAATTATTCGACTTGAATCTGATGGTGCATACACCCATCTCTATTTAATGAATGGTCAGAAGCATATGACAAGTAAAAACTTAGGGTTTTACGAAAGTCAGCTTGTCTCACATGCTTTTTTTCGCGTTCACCATGGGCATCTCATTAATCTGATCCATCTCAAAAACTATGTTCGAGCAGAAGGCGGTCAAGCCGTGATGTCAGATGACTCACTTGTCAATGTGTCGCGTCGGCGCAAAGAGGACTTTTTACGCGCCATAGGGGCTTAGTCAAACGGAAAAGTTGCGTACCCTATTTAGAGTCTGTTCATTGAGTTTGTCATCTGCCTTCCACTTGTAAATCAGGTTACGCCACTTATTAATTCTGATTAGGATACGATCCCGTGTATAATGATACTTGCAATGGAAATACAAAGCCAAGGATTAGTAAAAACACATGCCCGTACTGATCACCAATTAATTACTACTTTAATCAATTCCCATCAATAAATTAAAACGTGAATCCAGCTAACCAAGCATATCACCTATTGGGCAATCCATTCCCAGGTCTTCGAGCTTTTCGCGATTCAGAAAGTCATTTGTTCTTTGGTAGAGAAGAACACATTGCCGATGTTCGCAAAAAACTGGAAGACAATCATTTTGTCGCAGTTGTCGGCACGTCGGGTACTGGGAAAAGCTCATTGATTAGAGCCGGTGTATTGCCCAATCTGTTGGCCGAAAAGTCTGATGAAGGAAGTTCTATATGGGAGTTGGTTACCATCACTCCTGGAAATGACCCTTTGTTAAACTTGGCCAATGCGATCGCACCGATAGTTGAATCTGATGATATTCAAGCAAAGCAAAAAAGAGTTTTTGCTTTAATCAGTGAAAACCCTTTGGGCTTGGTGCAAGCCTTTCGGGGTAAAATCCCGAAAGGCAAAAGACTCTTGATTCTGGTAGATCAATTCGAAGAAGTATTTCGGTTTGCCGATGAAGATACTCAAGTGCACAAGGATGTGTACAATCACTTCGTTCGAATTTTAATTGACACCATGCGTCAGCGCGATGTGCCGATTTACATTATTCTCACATTAAGGTCTGACTTCTTGGGCGATTGTGTTCGATTTGAGGGATTGCCCGAATCAATCAATGACGGCCACTATTTGGTACCGCGAATGGCGGAAAGTCAAGTGAGCAAAGTAATTACCGGTCCTATCGAATACGCAGGGGGAAAGATTTCACCACGAGTAGTGCAAGAGATTGTACAAAATATAGGCGACGATTCTGATCGCTTGCCGATACTCCAGCATGCATTAATGCGCACCTACGATGTTTGGAAGGCGGCCAATGTAGCTGGTGACCCCATTGACATAAAGCATTTAAAAGAAGTGGGCGGTTTGGAAATGGCTCTCTCAAAACATGCGGATGAAGCGTATCATGATCTAGACCCCGATGGGAGAAGCCGAATTGAACAAGTACTCAAGTGCTTAACCGTAAAAACGGCTGACAACCGAGGAGTTAGAAGACCTATGACCCTTCAAGCATTAGCAGCCGTTACCCAAAACAGCGAAGAGGCTATTCTGAAGTGTTTAGAACCCTTCCGGAAAGCCGGTCGCACATTTATCTTACCTGGATTAGATGAGAAGGTAAACAGCCAAACCATATTTGATATTTCGCATGAGAGTCTAATGCGCGGTTGGATAAGGTTGAGAGACTGGACAGATGAGGAAATGGAATCTTCAGCGATCTACAACCGCATTTGTGATGCTGCCATATTGCACAAGCGAGGCGAAGCAGCCTTATGGAGAGACCCTGAGCTTCAGCTAGCCATAGACTGGCAGAATACTCAAAAACCTACAAAAGAATGGGGACTGCTGTACGACCAAAATTACGATTTTGGGCTTGGGTTTTTAGCAGAAAGCGCAAAACAAGCAGGAATTGAAAAAAGTAAAGTGAAGAAGAGAAAGGTTCTTTTGCGAAGCGGTGTTACTGCCTTTTTGATTATTGTTTCTATGCTTTCAGGTTGGGCTTTGTTTCAAACAAATATCGCAACTGAAAAATCACTTGAGGCGCAGGCCAATAGTGAAGCGGCCAATGCTGAGAAAGAAAGAGCTGAGTCGGAAAAAGAGCGGGCCGAAAGCGAAAAACTTAAAGCGATAGAAGCATCGGATGAAGCTGAAAAAGCCAGAGACTTGGCAGAAGAGCAAGCTTTGATTGCAGAGAATCAATCAAAGATTGCACAAAGCGAACGCACCAAAGCCGAGATAGCTGCGGCCAGAGCGCTGGAAGAACAAAAACGGGCTGAGAACCAAGAGAATATAGCAAATGAGCGAAATGCCGAAGTACTGATTGCAAAGCAAAAAGCAGATTCATCCAGAGATGCTGCTTATCGTCTTCGAATGGTTGCATTGAGTCAAAACTTGGCTTACGAATCTGCTCAAATCCAACAAGACCCGGAATTGGCCGCCTTGTTGGCAATTCAATCATACCAACTTGCCGATGAAAACGGTGGTAATACAAACAGTCAATCCATTTATGCTTCTGCCACTAATGCACTTTCAAAATTGGATCCGAATTACAGTCCAATCGCGATGCGAACAGACCAAAAAATACTTGAGCTCAAGGCAAATAACGGCGTCTTGGCCATGGTCGATGAAATTGGAAATTATAAGACTTTTAACTCTACAAGTTTCGCGTTAAGCGATGAAACACAAACCGGCTTATCTCTTGAAAAGGTTAATACTGCATACATATCTCCTGGAGCTAATCGGTTTGTGGTAGGGTTAAATTCTTTTGAAGCACTTGGTTTTGATGCAAATAACCCTAAACCCGCGGCTACTTTTTCGGGTTTTAAAGGCCTCGTGAGGGCAGTTGCTTTTGAAAATGGTTTTGATCAAATAATAACTGGTGATAGGGATGGACAATTGATTGTTTGGAAGAACAATTCTATTCAACAGAGTATGGACCTAGGAGCAAGAATTAGTACCATCTCATTGCAATCAAATGCAAATAGTGTTTTGGTAGGCTGTGCAGATGGAAATGCATACAACTGCAATTTAACTGAAAATAAAAAAGTTAAATTTCGTGGACGAAGTGGCGTCCGTGTTGAAGTAATCACACAAAGTGCCGATGGCAGAAGGGTAGTCATTGGCTATTCAGATGGATTAACCGAAATATTGTCAAAAGATGGACGGTTAATAAAGTCGTTGCCCGGTATTGGTGCTGTAAATTTCATAGCCGTTGATTCTGAACAAAATTTATTGGCAGTAACCACGACAAACAAAAGACTGAGCCTTTATAATCTGAGCAATCTGACCCTGCTACCGGTTGAAGTCAAGCTAGACCGTCCCATTAGTGCGGTTTCATACGACCCGCAATCACTCAACGTTTATATCGGTTGCTCTGATCGCACATTCCATAAATACGCGGTTCGTTCGAGCGCCTATATCTCTCAGTTGAAATCAAAAGTTACGCGAAGCTTAACCGAGGAGGAATGGACCACATTTATGGGGGAAGACGTTCTCTACAACAATTCAATTCAATCGAACAAGTAAAATTACTTATGACTCATTCACTTGTAAAGCATCTAGTTTTCATAGTAGCCATGGCTGTTTCATTTTCAGTAAACGCTCAAACGGATCCCTGCATTACCCAATTAAAAGATGCTGGAACAATGATTGAAGAAGGGAGGTATGATGAAGCCATATCAATATTGACTACCACACTTACCGATTGTTCCTTTTCGAAAGAAGATGAAATCACAGCGCAAAAAGCATTAATAACGGCTTTTTTGGCCATTGACGATTTAGAGTCGGCCGACGCTTCAGCTGCCACTGTCATGAAGATTAATCCGAATTATCGTTCTGATAAATTGCGTGATCCTAGTGAGATGGTTGTACTTTTTGAAAAGTATCGACCAACTCCAGTATTTACAGTCGGAATTAAAGGAGGGGGAAACACTTCTATCATCGAAGCTTCTCAAACTTATTCAATCGTAGCGGATGACGATACACCTGGATTGGACAATTACGAGAGCCAAACGGGATTTCAAGTTGGTGTTTATGGGGAATACAGAGCATGGAAGAGTTTGTGGGTACAAGCTGAAGGGCAATTTCGCCAATCCGGTTACAGCATCGACATTCCCAACGTCGAAGGGCGGACCATCTTTTACAATGAAGATTTGAACTACTTTGATGTGTCTCTATCGGCCAAATACTACTTTTTAAATGGTTATGTGAAACCCTATGTCCAAGCGGGCGCTTCGTATTCGTTTTTAAATACAGCTTTGGGTGAACTTTCACGAGATGACATAAGCGATATCGTCGACAGAAAAATTCAAAGAAACGACGGGCTTTTTGGAGTGTTGGGAGAGGTAGGGCTCACATACGCCATCAATAACTTGACAATTGGCCTAGGTATTCGTTATACCTACATCAATGAAAACGTGAACAAAGAAGGAACGCGATACGAGAATTTGCCGAGCGTATTTCAATACTACTACGTGGACAACGATTTTTCAATGAATAACCTGCAGTTCTCTCTAGGCGTTCAGTACAACTTGTTTTTTAAAAATGTAGTTACTGAGTAATAACGTTGTTTTATCTACTCTTCCTATTCTCTATCAGGTTATAGCCTGTTGGCCCACGTGTCAAATGAACTCCGCCACTTATAAAAGTTTATTTGTTCAACCCGACGAACTGTCTTATAAGCGCATTGTCATGTAAACAACCAATTAGAGAGCATTTGTTTCCATTGAATTCCAAACTCTTCCACATCGTCATTTTTCTTTTTACAGCCATAGCAATGGCATCGTGTGAAAAGGACGATACAGAACTTAGTAACGCCGAGGAAAGAGATTTTGAACTTTTGAATGAATATTCAGGAACACCAAAATACTTAACGGCTGGTGACGATTTTTTCTGTTTTTATGTACTGAAGAAATCCCTAAACGACCAACTTAGCGGACCACTTGGTTTTCGCCAACAATTCAGGTGAATTTATAGCCGACATACTGTTTCCAACCGGGAAATATTGGAATATGGTGTATGAAGGAGGCTATGTGGTTTCCCTTTTTTCTTCTGAAGGCCGACGGATGCAGTTTCAGTCAAATGGCCAATTGATCGACTCCATTCCCAATTTTCTAGAAGGTTTGGAAAGCATAGATGGTCCTGGTTTGGTAGGCGATTATGAATTGTTCAAAATCACTAAGATCCTGAAAATGAAGCCTCCAATTTGGGGACTTCCTTGTCTTTTAAACGCAAGAATGAAGTCAAGAGATGGGCGAAAGATGGTCTTTGAGAAAAGCTGCGCACCCTTTTAATGATATTGGAATAAATGAGTATTCGCCACTTGTAAAACGAATCGCGCCACTTGTAAAGGTCTCCTAGTAGCGACCGGGAGTATTGACTACAATTGTGCCGAAGCATGAAATACTCTGCCCAACATAGGTTATAAGTCTAAGCTAAAAAAGCACTAAGAGTAAATCGACATTTTTTAAAATAATTACTAGAAATCATGAGAAGAACACTTTCAATTATTGCACTAGGCTGGATGTTAACCGCTAGCTCGATGGCTCAAGATCAGGGAAATTTCACAATACATTCTATTACGTCCGATCGGCAGCCCTCAGGAGATAGCGGCTACACTTTAGATGGAGGTGCCATGACAGGTTCTCGTGCCAAGCTCCTGAATGATCAAAACTTTGGAATCGATGGAACGTATGAAAAAGCAGTCTTCATCGTTGATGGATATGGGCAATCCGGAGATTTAGAAACAATCACCAACACCGATAATGTTGACCTATTCTATTTTGGCATTTTCAGTAGCTCAAATACCTCGCTCAACCAATTTACAAATGCTGAATTAGACTCTCTGTATGAATGGTCGCAAAGAGGAGGGAAACTTATCATCGGGGCGGGGTCTGCCAACGGTTCCTTCACCCCAGATATTCTCAATGAAAAATGGGGTTTTGACCTTGCACTGTCGGCACCTACCAGCATCATCCCAACGGCAGATGGTGGGCAATCACAATTGTTCGATGGCCCTTTCGGTATCGTAACCCAAGCAAATCAAGGTGGATCCAGTCAGGGGTTTTTCGATTTTTTACCTGAAGATGTGGTAGTACTAGCTGAAGATAATGGCGATCCTACGGTATTTTTAGATTGCAGTACGCTTGATCTAGTGATAGCAGATGGCGACGCATATACCTCTCTCGGAGGGATTTCCAGTGGGGATAACATTGTTTCGCAAAATGACATTTTTTGGGCCAATACCATCGCTTATATGGATAATTTGGAAGGTCCGCCGAGCATAGCAGTCGATGGAAATTCGCTAAGTGTTGGAGATTATTTAAGCTACCAGTGGTTTTTAGATGGAGAAATCATAGACGAAGCAACAAGCAATAGCATCGATGCCTCAGAAAATGGAACGTATACCGTAGAAGTTGAGATGGAATGTGGGTGTACAAATACCGCTTCACAGCTGTTTATGTCACTTTCTATCGCTGAGGTTGATTATTCATCACAATTGCAATTATTTCCAAATCCAGTTCAGGGTGAACTCAATATTCTTTTGGAAAATGGAGATTTCAGTTTGGTAGAAATATACGATGCCACCGGCCGAAAGGTGATGAGTCAAAGTTTAAACTTCCAATCTGCGGTGCAGACTAGAATCGATGTAGCTTCTTTGAGTCAAGGTATTCATGTGATATTTGTTTTCAATCAAGATGGCCAAATCGCACGCCAGCAGTTTGTGAAGCTTTAATGATCCTAAATGATCTCAGTTAATCATCTTCTTTGAAATGAAGCTAATTTTCCTTTTTGCCGATCTGATTCCCCACTTGTAAAACGAACCCATCCACTTGTAAAGCTATATTTGTTTGGTTATTCTAATGCTCTTATCATCGCGTAATGATTCAAGTTAACGCTGCCTTTAGTTAGATTTCTTCTTTGGTTCAAGACCTCGGAATAATTTCGAAATATATTTATGGAAGCGTTATCTACAAATGACAATCCTCATGAATAGTAATACGTTATTTTTTATTTGATTACCAATCAATGCTGACCACTAATCATAAAATCGTTATTTTTCTTTTCATAAGCCTCATTTTGAGTGCTTGTGAGAAGAGCGATGATGCATCCGAAGGGATTTCTGAAATTTCGCAAATTAAAATTTTGGAAGTGGCAAATGTGGCGAATGCCATTACTGTTGTAGCAGGGGATGGGGTTTATCTGTTGCTCTATAGCAATATTGACGGTCAGTATTATACCAAATTAATGTCCAACGAGGGCGTGGAGCTTTGGACCAAAAATATCAACCAAGAATTGGGCCTTACCGCATCGGATGAAACACTTACCATTGAAGAAGTTTTGTTTGATATCGATGGAACATTTGCATTTTTCTCAGGGCAAAGGTTGATCAGAATAGATGTGCAAGGAAATGTGGTTGACGACAATCCAACATTCATTACTGGCATTCCCGATGGAGCAAATCAAGCCCGCATATTGGATGTATTCTTGACCAGCGATGGAGGTTATTTTGTTTCTGGCAGTTTTAGGCAAAATGTTTCCGCGCGTTTTAGAGCTTATTTCTCGAAATATTCAAGGACAGGGACGGTTGAATTTTCAGAGTTATTTTTCATCAATACTGGTGGAAATATGGGGATTACCAGCGGTGTTGAGAACGAAGATGTATATACATTGGGTGGATATTATTCAAGTGTAAATGATGAGAATAAGACTTCCTTTTACATTCTGAAAATATCCACAGAAGGGGATGTTTTGTGGTCGCAAATTCACGACGTCGCTTCGGTAATTGAACAATCTTTTGAGAACGAAATATTGGGGAGGGAACTCATTCAGTTGGGAAATGGAAATATGATGTACTTCATGGTTCCACAAGAAAACGCGTTTTCTGACCAGCGGTCAAAAGGTTTTGTCGTTGATGAACTCGGTGCACTGGTTGACTCTGTTTTTCTCGATTTGGCACCTTCAAATATTCTTGCTAGCGCAAGCCCATCAATTGGGCAAGGCATTGTTCAAAGAGCTAGTGGCGGATTTGAAGGTCTAGCCAATCCAAGATTCATTAGGGATGAGCCCATTGGTCTTGAGTTTCCATTGACATATGAAACGCCAAGCTATGGCTATTCGTTTTCTATGAACGCGTTTGGAGCCATTGAAGAAATGAAATTTGTAGATCAATCCTTGTTCAATAACCTGTCATGCATGGCAAAATTGTCGAACAGTAGCACTGTGATTTTTGGAATACGACAAAGTATTGACAATGAGATTAAACTCATAACTATTACAAACAAAGCACTTTGATGAGAATATTCGCCATCTGTTTATTTGTATTGTGTGCCTGGGGTTGCGACAAAGAATCCAACATGGAAATGCAATCCACGTCAATCAAGCAATTGGATACGGATACTGATTATTTGGCACGAAGCATCGTCAGCCTTCCCGATGGTTCTGTAATCATGGGGTCGGTAGGTTTAGAAGATGAAAATGGCGGTGCAGGTTACGGTTTTCGTCCTTCACTCATGGCGAAATACAATCCACAAGGAGATCTGGAATGGGTGATTGATTTGCCCCAAGAAGTATATGTACTTTGGAAGTGCATTGTATTGGACGATGGAAATATTTTGGCCGTTGGTCTTGGTGATACACCTAATTCTCAATATGTAGGCGCTGCTATTATCGATGAATCGGGAGAGGTGCTGCATCTTGAAAGTATTTTCAATAATGTATCTGGTCCTGTTTCAACGCCTTTGAAATATAGTTCTGTTGATGCAATTCAAGCACAAGGAGGGAATATTTTGCTCGTTATGCCCCAACAAATCGTTGATAGTGGAAACATGAATCCACGGATAATTGTGCTGGATAAGGAGCTTTCTATCCTACAGGATATTGACTATGAAATCCAGGAAGGCCCTGTAACTTACACCCTCCTTGAATTGGTCATCGAACAGGCCATAAATGGAGATATTTTTTTATCAGGCCGAATTTATAGTACTCCAAATGGATCTACCAATCCCTTTGTAGGAATCATAAGATTGAATCATAATTTGGAAATTGTGGATTCCAAAAGATTCTCATCAGCAAGTACGCCTTTCGGTTTCACTCTAACGGGAGCGGTGAATTCGCGTACCGAGATTGCGTCCAATATTGCCATTGACGCAAGCGGGTCTCCCGTTTTTGTCGCATCTCTGCGCAATCCGAGCGACAGCCTTTTCGAACCGATTTTCAATTTAAGAGGACAAGATTACTTCATGCGTGCGCCGCAGTTGGGATTGTGGCACATCACCAGCCAAGATGTAGAAGCACCAATAAAGCAGGTTACTGGGTTTCCTGCCAATGCTATCATTCAGAAAATTAAAAGTACGAGCGATGGCGGATTCATCATGGTCGGAACATGTGGGATAAATACCAATCAGGCCTTACCGTCTCAATACAGAATGTTGATCTTCAAAACAGATCCTTCATTGAATGTACAATGGATGGTCTATCCGCAAATGCAATTTGCGACGCTTGGGGCTGATATTATTGAAAGCGCAAATGGGTATATAGTCACGGCAACCCAGCATTCGCTTGGCGAAATCAATAAACCGTTTTTATTTAAACTCAATCAATCAGGAATTGTAGAATAATCTATTCATAAAAAACAAAAATGAGAAAAATCAACTATTACCTATTGAGTGCTTTGTTTCTTACTGCTATTTCCATAGAGCTAGAAGCGCAAACACCTGTCTGGCAATCTGCAACAGATTCTGAAGGTGCAGAGAATGAATACGCCAATCGATTGTCTGAAGACCAAGAAGGAAATGTTTTTGTCGCTGGAAATTATTCGGGTGATTTTTCCTACGCTGGTCAGTTATTTGAATATTCTGGAAATGAGACTCCAGGTGGTTTAGACGCTTTCTTAACAAAACTAAGTCCTGATGGAACTACTTTATGGTCAACAAGTTTTGGTAATACAACTTTCCAAGTTGCTACTTTTTCGGGATTGGTAAATGATTCGGAAGGCAATGTATACCTCTGTGGAATCATGCAGCCGGCCGCTCCAGGTCAAATGGTAACATTTGCTGGCTTTGAATTGACGATAAACCCGCCGAATCTGATGTATTTCTGTAAAATTGATGCGGATGGAAATGGGATTTGGATTAAGGAATATGCAGCTGGACCAAACGGTTTTGTTCTTAACGTCCGCCCAACACTGGGCATAGACAGCGAGGACAACCTTATTCTTGGCGGTTCATTTGCCGGATCATTGGATTTCGATGGAACAATCTTGTCTGCAGCTGGGGGTCAGTTTGATCATTATGCCGGCAAATTTGATTCAGACGGTAATACCCTCTGGGCCAAAAGTTTTGGAAGTGCCAATGATGAGCAGAATTTAACCACGAGCGTTGCAACAGATGATGGTGTACTTCTCGGCGGAGCTTGGTCAGGGGACAGCCTCTTTTTGGGAGATTTATTTGTCGTAAACGATGATCCAATCGTGGGTGATAATTATGATAGATGGATTGGGAAATTGAATTCGGATGGAGAAGCAATTGTATTAAGCCGAGAAGCGGTTGGTGGTTCGTTCGAATCGCCGACGGCCCCAAGCGCTATTGCACCTGCACCCAATGGAGGAGCGATGGTCCTTTCACGGGTAAACGAACCTATCAATATTGGTGGAGAAGAAATCACGGAAAATGGACTGTTGATTACCAATTATAATTTTGAAGGAGAATTAGCTTCTGTTGAATCCATAGCTGATTTAACGCCTAGAAGCACAATGATTCCGGACGGCAATGGCAACTACTTTTATGGTGGAACTTTCAGCACACCGACCATTGCGATTGGTTCAGATGTTTTGACAAACGCAGGTGATGACTCAGGTACAAATGACGCCGTATTGATTCAGTGCAATGCGACTGGAGAGGCCAACTACGCTTTCCAAATTGGAGATGTAGAAGATGATTTTATTTCACAGTTGAGAATGATGTCTTCAGGGCAACTATTGGTGGCTGGAAACTACAATAGTTCCAGTTTAACCATGGGTGACGAAACGCTTGAAAATACCGGTTTTCTTACCGATGATTTTTTCCTTGGGTATCTTGATTTCACAACTGGACTTATAGAATGGGGAGAAGCAAAAGAAATTTCTGTGTATCCAAACCCAACCAGCAACTTCCTTACTATTGATGTGAGCTCTATTGAATTAAATAATTCCGAGGTGTCCATTTTTGATATGAATGGCCGTGTCGTTCTAAAACCAAACAATGCAGTAAATGTGGTGAATCGACTGGATGTATCACACCTGGAGAACGGAATCTATGTATTGGATATCCAAGGGGCAGCAGCTCATTACGTAAGTAAGTTTATCGTCAATAAATAAGAAGTCAAGACTCTTTCAAATATCAATAGGAACCTGAAAAAGAAGCCTCCACTTTGGGGGCTTCTTTTTTCTTGAAAGCTGGAATGATGTCAAGGGATTGATAAACGATGGATAGGGTAAGGTAACTCATTCTTTTTTTGGTGACGGCTGAAAAAAATGAGAATTCCCCACTTGTAAATCAAATCCCACCACTTGTTAAGGTTTACTTGTTCAATCGAATGGATGGACTTATTATCGTATTATGATAAAAATATCTTCAAAGACCAAATTGACATTCTTCTGTTATTTAAGATCTCAGATGCTCCTAAAGGCTCCTGCTAGCCTGAGTGTTTTGATATGGTCCAAATCACCTGATAAAAATCAATAATTCACGCTTGATGCTTACCCTACATAAAAATTACCACTGATACAATACTGAAGCATGATTCAATATATTTTATTCGTCGTCTTTTTACTTGCAGGAGCAGGTATAGGCTATGCGATATTTAGAAGTAAGTTCCAAAGCTGGAATCAGAGACTCTTGGCATACATTGATGGCTTGGCAGCAAACGACAATTCTGTTCAAGAAGGGATCCCGAATGAATTTCAGGCTATTTCTGAAAAGCTTGATAAGCTTATCCGCCGAGAGGATACTGCTGTGGAAAAAGCCCTGGTGAATTCTCCAGAAGCTTCTGAGAAGTCCAAAAAACAGCTAAGCGACTTGCTTATCATCAACGAATTGGGGCAGCGCATTACTTCTTCGCTGGTGCTCAAGGACACGTTTGATCAGATGTACAGCACACTAAATTCTATGATGGATGCGGCTGTGATTGAGCTAGGAGTGTACGATGAGCACATGGAAACTTGGACCATTTATTCAAGCTTGAAAGCTGAAGCGAAAAGTGATTATACCAACCATGTCTCAGAATGGGTGAAGAGCAATGACCGCGAAGTGTTTTTGAACAATGCTGAGGATGATTTTGGCCGCTACGTGAACGAGCCATTGCATATGCAAAACGGCGAAATGGCTCAATCCATTATGGCCTTTCCCATTCACTTTCACCAGCGGGTATCGGGAACGATTACCGTTGCCAGCTTCCGAAAGGATGCCTTTGCCGAATACCACAGAAATAGTATCACCCAACTTTTGGGATTTTTGTCGGTAGCACTGCAAAATGCGTTTACCCATGAACAAGTCAATTTGCTGAAGATTCGTGCAGAGCAAAGTGAGAAGCACGAACAGCAATTCTTGGCCAATATGAGCCACGAGATCCGCACACCCATGAATGCAGTTTTGGGAATGACCAATCTGTTATTGGATACGAAACTTGAAGAAAAGCAAGTGAAGTATTTATCTGCGATTAGTACTTCTTCAAAAAACCTATTGGTGATCATCAATGACATTCTCGACCTGAGCAAACTCGAAGCGGGGAAGATGGAGATTGAAAAAATACCATTTCGAATCCGCGATGTGATGGAAAATGTACAGGACACGAGCCGTTACAAATCGGAGGAAAAAGGCCTTGTCTTTGAAGTGAATTTGAGCCCGGACATTCCCGATGTAGTCAAAGGTGACCCAACGCGTTTAAATCAGATTATCACCAATTTATGCTCCAACGCTGTCAAGTTTACTGAGAAGGGAAGGATTACAATAAATGTCGACAAGCCAGCTGACAGCCATTTTATTCGCTTTCGTGTAGTCGATACTGGGATCGGTATTCCTGAGGATAAACTGCATTTGCTGTTCAGCAATTTTAAGCAAGTTGATTCCAGCACGTTTAGAAAATACGGAGGCACAGGGTTGGGCTTGTCTATTTCCAAAACCTTGATCGAATTGCAAGGGGGTAAAGTGGCGGTAAAAAGCAAAGTGGGTGAGGGGTCTGAATTTACGGTTTCAATTCCTTATGAGGTTGGAAGTGAAGAGGATGTCAAATCTCTTAAAGCCCCGATAAAAGTGGATTACAGCAGCTTATCTGGAATTCGAGTTTTGGTGGCCGAAGACAATGAGTACAACCAAATTGTGGTAAGCGACACCTTAGATAGCTTAATCAAAAATGTGCATATCGACATTGCCGAAAATGGATTGATTTGCTTGGAGATGCTTCAAGCCAATGATTACGACGTGATTTTGATGGATGCCCAAATGCCAGCTATGGATGGACTCGATGCTACCAGAGCGATTCGAAAGTTGGATGATTCCAAGAAGAAAGGAATTCCAATAATCGCCTTGACTGCCAGTGTGCACAAAGCCGATATTGATAAATGTCTGCTTGTAGGAATGAATGGATTTGTGCCAAAGCCATTTACCAGAGATGAATTGCTGGGAACAATGGCCACCTTTTACAAAAATGATAACTCAGAAGCTAAATCGGATAAAACGGAAGCTACCCAAAAGAAAAAAGGGGGCAAAGGCAGCCATGAATCTACAGGGACAGAGAATGACTCAAATCATCTTGCAAAAAGTGTAACGGATTTAACTTTTCTGAAAAATTTTACGGAAGGTGATGATTCCAGGACCAAGAAATACATTGGCATGTACTTGAAGCTTTTGCCTGGTAATATGGAAAAAATTGAAGAAACAATGGTTTCAAGTGACCATTTAACGATGGTCAAGGTACTTCATGCTATGCGGCCTCACTTTACCTATATGGGTATGAGTGATGCATCTGAAAAAGCTGGGGATATAGAAGGCTTAGTGAGAGAAAACGAAAACCTAAACCAGATTCCTGCTTTGATAAAATCCGTTCATACTGATTGTTTGACATCGCAAGTCGAACTTTCAGAAGTCTTAAATGAGGGGCAACAAAAGTGAAAAAATGACTAAAAGCTTGAAGAGAATATTCATTGTTGACGACGATGAAATGCTCACCATGATGCTCGAGGATTATTTGAATCAAATGAGCAGATATACCGTTCAAAGCTTTGCCACCGGAGAAGAATGTTTGGCTCAATTGCACCAAAATCCAGATGCGATTATTCTAGACTTCAACTTAGATTCCATACATCCCAACGCAATGAATGGACTCGAGATCTTAAAACAGGTTAAAAAGGAGCATAGAGGCATACAGGTCATTATGTATTCTTCTCAAAAACAATACGGTAAAGCCCTGCAAACGATTGGCGAAGGTGCCATAGAATATATAATAAAGGACAATGACACTTTTACTAAAATTGATACTATTTTGAGATCTCTATAAGGTTTCAAAAGCACAACGCTCCAAAGGCAGGCTCTTGAATTAACCTAGCATTCAAATGGAAAACCGAGTATTAAAAGTTCTGATTATTGAAGACGATGCCTTAATTACAATGGTGTACCAAGACCAAATGGAAGCGTCGACTGCTGCTGAATTTCAATGGGATGTTTACACAGATTTGACTTCGGGAATTGCCGCTCTAGAAAAGGGATCCTATGATGTGCTTCTACTCGATTTAAATCTTCCCGATTCTGACCATCACAATACTGTTTCAGCAATTCCCCGCCTCTCTGATATCATTCCGATCGTGATCATGACAAGTACAAATGATGAGTTTCTGGCGCTAAAAACAATGAATATGGGCGGGCAGGATTACCTGATTAAAAGCAAGCTCGACCCAACGCTTTTTATTCGCTCAATGCTCTATGCCATTGAGCGACATCAACTGAAGAGAGAATTGCAAAAAGCAAAAGCCAAGAGCGATGAGCTTTTGCTCAATATTTTGCCTGCCGCAGTAGTAAAAGAAATTAAGGAAAAGGGCCGGACCGATGCTCAATTGATTGATCCTGTAACCGTTATGTTTACAGATTTCAAAGGGTTTACCGCCATAGCGGAGAAGCTTAGCCCGAAGGATTTGGTCCACGACCTGAATATTTGTTTTTCAGCATTTGACCTGATAATGGACAAATATGGAATTGAAAAAATCAAAACGATTGGCGACTCCTACATGGCTGCAGGTGGACTGCCTTTGCCAGATCATCGACACACTGAACACATAATTCAAGCCGCCTTCGAAATGCGTGACTTTGTGGAAGCGGGTAAAATGCGGAAGATTGAAGCAGGTCTTCCCTATTTTGAGATTCGCATTGGCATCCATACTGGCCCTGTCGTTGCGGGCATCGTGGGGGTTAAGAAATTTCAATACGATATATGGGGCGATACCGTGAATACTGCTAGTCGAATGGAATCATCTGGACAAATTGGTAAAGTCAACATCAGTCAAGCCACTTATGAATTGGTTAAACACAAACCAGAATTCGGATTTCATTCAAGAGGAAAAATAGAAGCTAAGGGAAAAGGGGAGATGGAGATGTACTTTGTTCACAAAAGCTCAGAATGAGCCCAGGGGAAAGTGGGGAGTTTGTAAACATAAAAATTAGTCTCAACGGTGTACAATATCATTCAACTATCGTTCACTGCAAGCTCCTGATTAAATAAGTCCTAGCCATTACTTGAAGTTAAATTACTCATGTAGACTGCTATTCTTTTCGTATTATTCTTTTCAAAGGAGTATTATTAGCACTTTAATCAAAAAGGGGTACGCGATAAAAGGTTTCCCCAACCACATTATACAATGAATAGTTTCGAAGATTTTAAAATCAAAAAGCAATTAAAAAATGCCATTGCCGATTTAGGGTTTGAAAAGCCAACACCCATTCAGCAAGAGTCCTATTCGACTATTCTGGGCGGGACTGATTTTGTGGGTATTGCTCAAACGGGAACGGGAAAAACGATTGCCTACTTGCTGCCTATTTTACAGGATTTGAAATTTTCAGATCAACCCAATCCCAGAGTGGTGGTGCTGGTTCCCACCAGAGAGCTCGTCATCCAAATAGTCGAAGAAATAGAGAAATTAACTCCCTACCTCACTGTAAGAGTAGTTGGCGTATATGGGGGCTCAAATAATATTAACCCACAAAAAAGAGCCATTGCCGAAGGAGTAGATATCCTTGTCGGTACTCCGAGAAGACTATATGACTTGGCTCTTGCCAATGTGTTACGACTGAAATCAGTTAAAAAACTGGTGATCGATGAAGTTGATATTATGCTTGATTTTGGCTACAAGACGCAGCTAAAAAACATTTTTGAATACCTCCCAGCAAAACGTCAGAACATCCTTTTCTCTGCCACCATGACGAACTATGTGGATGAATTGACAGATGAGTTTCTGGTTAATCCAGTGAAGAAAACCATCTCGATCAGTGGTACACCTTTGGAGAGTATTAGCCAGGAAGCATATGCTGCACCTAATTTTTACACCAAGGCCAATTTATTAAACCACTTATTAAAAGATAGAGAAGAACACAATAAGGTTTTGATTTTTGTAGCGACCAAAGTCAATGCCGACCGGCTATCTGAGGTATTGGATTTCGAATCGGAGATCTCAGTCATTCATTCACGGAAGGAACAAAATCACCGCACCAAATCCATAGAAAAGTTTGAAGATGGTACCAGTAGAATCCTGATAGCAACCGATGTGATTGCCCGTGGAATTGACATTGAAAAAATAAGCACTGTAATCAGTTTTGATACGCCGTTCTATCCCGAAAACTATATCCACCGAATAGGGCGAACCGGTAGAGCCGATCAACGTGGAAGGTCCATTCTCTTTTACAGCGAGAAAGAAACCGCATTGAAGGATTCGATTGAAAGCTTGATGAATTACACGATTCCATTCAATGAATTTCCAGAAGATGTGGCAGTTACTTTGCAGCTTACCCCCGAGGAAAAAACTAAGCCAGTAGACCAGCCAGAACCTTCACACAAAAACTTAACCATTGAAACGGGGGCTTCCTTTCACGAAAAATCAGCGAAGAACAGTAAGGAAAATGCCAAGGTGAAAACCTACCACAGAGAACTAAAAGAGAAGTACAAAAAACCTCTGAGACGCGGCGACAAAATTCAGAATGTAAAAAAGAAGAATAAGAGGAAATGACCTTGGGCCCAGTCAGAGGTGGAGCAAAAGCTCCTTATAGCATTGCATCCACGGCAATGGCCCGGACCATTCAAGCATCAAATTCTTGCAAGCAAAAATAATTGGGGTACTTTGGAGGCAAAGTGCTTCGAAATAACGCATTGTGCTCAGGCTTGCCGAACGGCTTTAAACGATGCCCATCTTATCGTTAGCGGAATACCATCTAAATAATCAAGAAATACCATGGTTACAAAATTTATCGTTCTAGGAATTTATGTCTCCATTCTATTTCTAATCGGAATACTTGCCTCACGGAGAGTCAAAAGTATGAGCGATTATTATTTAGGGGGAAAAAAAATGGGCTTCTGGGCGGTGGCCTTTTCTGCCAGAGCAACAGGCGAGTCTGGATGGCTCTTAATAGGTCTAACGGGAATGGGAGCCATGGCAGGCTACTCAGGATACTGGGTGGTGGCTGGAGAGCTACTCGGGGTTTTTATTTCTTGGCAATTTATGGCCAAGCGATTTAAAAGATGGTCAGACGAGTACAAAGCCATTACAATACCCGACTACCTGCAAAGTCATTTTAAATCATCTACCAACACCCTTCGAATCATCTCCGCTTCGGCGCTGGTGATTTTTGTCGTCATATATGTTGCATCCCAAATGGATGTAACGGGTATTGCCTTCGAGTCCATGCTCAATATTGATTACCGCATTGGCGCGCTCATTGGTTTCAGCATTGTTCTGCTCTATATTTTCATTGGTGGATTCGTAGCCGCCGTTTGGTCAGATATGTTCCAAGGAATTTTGATGTTTTTCGGCTTGGTATTGCTCCCTATTGTCGTCTGGTTCTCCATGGACCAAGGGGCTGGAATAACCGAGGGATTGAACGCCATTGACCCTACGCTTACTCAAATAATGGGGAGGAGTGAAGACGGATGGATGAACTTATTTACGGTTCTTGGTTTCTCCATGATTGGATTGGGCTTCTTAGGGTCGCCGCAAGTTTATGTCCGCTTCATGTCCATCAAAAGCGAAAGAGAGATCGACAAAGGAAAGTGGGTGGCACTGTTTTTTACGCTCATGACGGATGCCGCAGCGGTAACCATCGGTATTTTGGCTCGGATTTATTTCACACAAGAAGGGCAGGATCCCGAAGCCATATTGGGAACGGGCGGCGAAGATGTTTTGAGCATGATCACCCACGAGTTTTTGCCCACCATTCTAGTGGCCATCTTCATTGCTATTGTGCTTTCAGCAATTATGTCTACCATCGATTCTCTGCTCATTCTTGCTTCTAGCGCTATTACACGCGACTTCTATCAAAAAATATTAAGACCTGATTTGAAAGATGAGGACTTAACCAAGTTCTCGAGGCTAGTGACTGTTGCGATGGCAATAGCCGCCCTCGGCATTGCCATTTTACTGTACAACCTCTATCCCGATAGGCAGGTCTTCTGGATTATGATCTTTGGGTGGTCTGGAATTGCCGCCACTTTCTGTCCAGTGATTATCCTATCTCTTTTCTGGAAAGGCTATTCTGAAAAAGGAGCTATTGCCTCCATGATTACTGGGTTTACATCAGTGATATTATTCAAGTTTGTATTTGTCAATATGGAAGGAATAGGCGCCTATCTCAAAGAGCTAGATGTCCTAGCGCCTTCTTTTGCTTTGGCAATGATAGTAGGGTATATCGTCTCAAAAATATTCCCTCCCAAGAATACGGAAAGTGAGTTGCAAGCGCGGTAAACCAAGGCGGTAGAGACATTAGAGCAGCTCTTCGTTTCCCTAAGCTTCTTTGTTTCCGCCATATTTGAGAAGGAACCATATGCATCTGTTCACAGAGAGGGGCAAAACGAAAGAGGGCACTCTTTGCATAGTCAACATGGGTCTTGGAATCCAATAAAAAGATTCATCGCAATGCTCATATTCATCACTCCAGTGCTATGCAGTGGTTTTCATTTACATCGCTGCTCCTAAGGATTTACTTGCTTTGCTGCGGGAGATCACTTCGTTATTTGGAAGCTTGCGGTCAATAAATGGCTTTGTAAATGCCCAAGAAATTCATTTGTCTGAACAAAAAGATTGGAGATGTGCTGCAGGGTTGCTGCTCAGTGAAGCTGCCCTTCGCAGCAAAGCAAGTACTATCTGCTGCGCGCGTTCTTCATCTTGTTTTCCCTGCAAAAGCTAACGTAGTTTTTGTCGCTGCTGCGATTCGATTAAATTTGAGGAGAACTGAAAGCAACAACGCTAGCCTGCATAAGAGGGATAGACGCATTAGCGGGATCTTTTTTAGCGCATGTTAGGAATAGTTACAAAATGAATTATTTCTTTAGATTTTAAAAATAATTTCCGTTTTACTTTTGATTGTAGCTGTTGCAGCCTTAGTTCTTTTGCTATCGATTCTAGCAACACAGACTATCTGGATGTAAAAGGTAATCCTAGCTGGAATAGAAATTCCTACCTAATAACAAATGTCAATGTGGTGCCTACGTAAAAGGATACAATTTTGACGCATAAAACAGCATTTGTAAAAGATGGAATTATTCAAAATATAGATGATTCAATTGTGGTAGAGGGGATGGTAGTCATTGACGGAGAAAATAAATTCTTGCCTACTGGTTTGATTGATATGCATACCCATGTATGTGATAAACAAGAGCTAGGGCTCTATCTGGCAAATGGAGTTACTTCCATCAGAAACTTATGGGGGTATCCGAGGCATTTGCGAATAAAAGAGAGGATAGAAGAAAATGAAATG
>JBLIDT010000026.1:0-41449 GCA_047632755.1 Cryomorphaceae bacterium | reverse complement strand
CGAGCATTTACCAACCGCATGGAATGTCGGCCCGTATTGCCATTCATACCTATACTTTGAGTGGCCGTATCTCCGAACGCGAATTCTTGATGGTGACAACTCGAACAAGAAATGGTTCCATCCAACGAAAGCTGCTTATCGTAAAAAAGCACTCTTCCAAGTGTCGCACCTTCATCTGTAATGGGATTTCCCTCTGGTGTGTTATCTGCGTCGATATAATTAGGAGCTTCCAATTCACTGTAAAGAAAAAGATCGTCAATATCAATGGTGGCAGCGATGGAGATCAATCCCAACAGAAGGATCAACGATAGGTAGTCTTTTCTCATATTGACAATTTTGGTCTTTGACCAGAATTATGGTCGAGGGTTTAATGAGACTTCCCAAAACTTTATTCCCATCTCGATGTTTTGTTTTTGATGAGTGGATATGCTGAATCGAACAAGTTTTAACATCCTGCAAAGTACTCCTCTAGTTAATTGATAAGAAGCGAATTAAATGCAAGACCACCTATTAAATGTACCTTTGCCAATTAAAAGTGTTGAGAAAAAAATGCTTATTCGGAAAAGGTGCTATCAATTATTCTCATTTTTGCGCTAATTCAAGGAAGATAGAGTGTAGAAGGTAATACAACAATTATGATAAAGCGATACAAGTTTTCAAGACAAATTAACAAGGATTTCTCAGTAGAATTGAGAAAGAGGGTGAATGCTTATTTTAGCGACAACGACTTAGAAAGGAGCGGAAACACGAAAATGAAGTTGAAAACAATTTCAGCTTTATTCCTTTATTTCGGACCTTTCATTGCCATTCTTTTGGCAGGCTTTGAGTCACTAGCTGTGCTTTGGGCTCTTTGGATTGTGATGGGTGTAGGTAAAGCATTCATGGGTACTTCGGTAATGCATGATGCGTTGCATGGTGCTATGTCTGGCAAAAAACCTATAAACCGTCTTTTCGGATTTTCGTCAGTCGCACTAGGCGCCGATGCTCGAATGTGGAAAATTCAACACAATGTACTTCATCACACATATACTAATGTAGAAAATGGTGATGAAGACATTGAAGTAAAATATCTACTCCGATTCTCCCCAAATCAACCACGATATTGGTACCATAGATACCAGCATGTTTATGCTGTTTTCTTTTATGCTGTAAGTACATTCTTCTGGGCTACGGGAAAAGACTTTATGAAACTGGCCCAGTACAAAAAGAAAGGTTTTGTTAAATCGAAAGTAGAATATAATGGAAGACTAGCGAAAATCATTTTTGGTAAGATTCTATACTTTTCAGTATTCCTTGTTCTTCCTTTACTCTTGGTAAATATTCCAGCTTGGTTGACCATTCTCATGTTTCTCACCATGCATACTGTGGCTGGTGTAGCTCTTAGCATCACGTTCCAATTGGCTCACGTTGTTCCGAGCTCTGAGTTTGTAATAGCTGAGGGAGAAGAAATCAAACAAAACTGGTCGGTTCACCAGCTTTTAACCACATGCAACTTTGCTCCTAAAAGCAAGATTGTTGGATGGTTTACTGGTGGTCTAAATTTCCAAATCGAACACCACTTGTTTCCGAATATTTGCCATATCCATTACCCAAAGCTTTCAAAGATCGTTCAAGAAACGGCGGCAGAGTTTAATATTCCTTACCACATGCAAGACACCCTTTTAGCAGCAGTGAAAAGCCACTTTAAGATGCTAAAAGATTTGGGTAGAATTGACCCCGTTGCAGCTTAATACTGAGCACTTCAATCAAAACATATCATTAAATAAGAAAGAGCCTGTTGAAACAACAGGCTCTTTCTTATTTAAACATGTTCGGTAATCTTACTTCGTCATATTAGTAAACTCTTACAGCTCAATCTTAGCGCAATGGCTTTGAGCCCAAAACCTAAGGAGCACAACAACGACAATCAGAGCTGAGTCGGTAAGCTTAAATCATTTTATGAATAACATCCTTACGCCTCAATTTTGGCGTAGTAGCTCTTAGCCCAAAACCTAAGAAGCATTGCAGCAATTAAAAGCGTTGATTGGATAAGCTTAGTTTGTGCTATTAAAAATCTCCTTGCGGCTCAATCTTAGCGTAGAGGTTCTGAGCCCACAACACCAAAACTCCAAAGAGCACCGCAACGACAATAAGCACTGAATTGAGAATTCCTTCTGTCCCGAATGAGAGCTTAATAAGGATGGTAGAGATCACAAACCCTGAGTTTCTGATCACTAAGCTAAATCGATCGACGTAGAAAAAAGAGAGTAGAAGCAACAGCACATCGGTGAGTATAAGAATCCCAAAAAATTCATCGAAGAAAATTTCATTTACATCCCTGATGCTGTCCACCATTTCCGAAAGAGTGAAACTTATGTATACCCAATTGAATACGCTATAAATGGCCAAAACAAGGAAGATGGGGACTAAGAAGATGGAAATTATTTTCTTCCTCAAAATGAATTTCTCTGTTTCAGCTCTTTTTTCGGTGCTGCTCCTCTGTATCGTTTTTTGAGAATTGAGCCGATAAAAAAGGTAAATGAGGAAAAAGAGAAAAATCGTTGCAATAAGATCATAAGTAAACTGAAGGTCATAGCTCACGTTGAACCAATCTTCAGTGAATTCTAGATTCGATAAATCTTTGAATATTCTTCGAATCACAATTAGGGTAATGATCTCGTACTGCTTCGCAATGTAGAATGTCGTGGACTTGGGCAAGTAGTAAACCAATAAATACGCCTCGTACAAAAGGATAAATGAAAAAGGAGTATAAATGGCGGCAATAGGGCTCGAAAATAGCTCGGGATGGGCCTCTATACTCATCCACCCAAACTTCTTCAGATAAATCCCAATGAGATGAATAAAAAAGCAGACAATAGCGATGGTGATGATCACCGTCTCACTTTTCTTTTTGGTTTCCTCGGAGAGAAGAATTCCGAAAACTCGATCAATTATTCCTTGAACTTGCACAAGTTATTTTCCGTATAACAACTTTCAGTCGCTTTCGTTGCAGTTTGTGTAAAACATTTCATGGAGCAATTCTTGTAAATTGGTTTTAAACCATTCTCAGAAATGCAGGTCTTAATCTCCTGAACGACATGACTTCGCTACAGAACATTAAGCATTATCACTCTCGCTTCGGTTTCGGATTGAGTCTCGAGGACTATCTCATTTTCACAAAGTCGAATTCATTTGATGCTTTAGCACATCTGAATAAGCAGGTTTCAGTAAGTGACTACCGTCCGCTAAAAATATCAAAAACCACTGCTCCACTTCGCTTCAAAGAAATGGCGGAAATGGAAAAGTCCGATCAGAAAGCCATGGTTAAGGATGACCGCAAGGTGGTGATAGAGATCAATGGCGAGTGGCTTGCCGAGATGGCTAGTACCTCTAATCCACTTCGAGAAAAGATGAGCCTATTCTGGCACGATCATTTTGCGTGTAAGCCAAAGACCTCTCACATGGCGGCTTCGTATCTGGAGTTGCTAAGGAAGCAGGCATTGGGGAATTTCAGAAGTCTGTTGCACGGAGTAGCAAAAGAACCCGCCATGCTGCTCTACTTAAACAACCAGCAAAACCGCAAAGGACAAGCCAACGAAAACTTTGCTCGAGAGGTAATGGAGTTATTCACCTTAGGAATCGGAAAGTACACCGAGGAAGACATCAAGGAGTCGGCGCGGGCATTCACTGGCTGGGCTGTAGGTGCCGACAAAAGTTTCAAGCTGAACGAACGACAACATGACTCAGGAGCCAAAACGTTCTTTGGTGAAACAAAAAACTGGAGTGGTGAAGAAATAATTGATAGAATACTTGAAGAGAAGGATGCAGCAGAATATGTATCAAGAAAAATTGCCCGTTATTTTTTAGGAAAACCACCGAGTGAAAAACTACAGTCAAGTTTAACGAAAACCTTCTACGAGGGAGACTATGAAATAGCCCCTGTTCTGCTAGCCATCGAAGATTCGAAAGAATTCTGGTCAGAAGAAATCATTGGACAAGATATTCTATCTCCAGTTGAACTATTGGTTCGTATAGAGAGAGACTTTCGCCTCAGTGCAGAGAACAATTTCTATCGAATAGCCATTCAAAAGAGTTTAGGTCAAATACTCTTTCAGCCGCCAAACGTGGCAGGATGGCCTTCTGGCAAAGGATGGATTGATGCCTCTACCCTGCCTACTAGGCTTTTGCTTGCCAGGGCTATTTTGCTGAAAAATGATTACGAATTGAAAACGAATAAGTCATTTGCCCAAGGGGAAGACCTAACTGAAAATCTCTCGAAACGGTTTAAAAAAGGGCTACAAGTGGAGCCGAATATCTCAAATATTGAAGACGCATTTGGGCATTTGGCATACGCCGATCAAACCACCCAAATAACCAATTGGTTGATCCCCGAAACAGTCCTCGCGCAAAACGAAATGATCGAGGAAATTAAACTTCTCAATTCTCAAGGAACCAAAGGTGCTCTGGCTCTTATTGCATCCTTACCCGAATACCAACTCAAGTAGCCATGCAAAACAGAAGAGATTTCTTAAAGACAACCGGGCTCGCAGGCACCGCAACGATGATTCCTAACCTATTCAAGTTTTCGACTCCTTCATCCTTTATGGGGAAACGCTTGGTGGTAGTGCAGCTTTCAGGCGGAAATGACTGGCTCAATACATTGGTTCCATTCAGAAATGACATCTATTACAAGAGTAGACCCAAGTTGGCTATAAGCCCTGCCGATGTGGCTCAATTAACTGATGAAATAGGTCTACATCCATCATTGAGTTCTATGAAGAATTTTTTCGATGAAGGAGAGATGGCTATTTTCCAAGGGGTCGGATATCCCGAACCAAAT
The DNA here is from genome assembly GCA_047632755.1 of Cryomorphaceae bacterium. Taxonomy (GTDB): domain Bacteria; phylum Bacteroidota; class Bacteroidia; order Flavobacteriales_D; family Cryomorphaceae; genus JAKVAV01. The sequence goes on along the minus strand of JBLIDT010000026.1, from coordinate 36,630 downwards.
CGGTCGCATTTTCGAAGTATGGACATATGGCATACAGCCACGGATGGGAAATCATATTCTGATCAAGGCTGGCTTGGACGTTGGTCTGAAAAGAGCCAAAGTGACTTTCCATCGCTGGAAATCAACGAAAACTTGAGTTTGGCAATGAAGGCCTCCGAGGGGAAATCATTGGCGATAGCCAACCTGAATGGAATCAAACGGATCAAGGATGATAGTCTTTTGCAAGCAATAGCACATAGCAAGGAGCACGATCACGACATGGCTTCCTACCTGTACCAAACGGCGACTCGCGTTACTGAAGGTGCTGATTACCTGACGAGTTTGATCAAAACGGATTTAAAAGAGAGCGATTATCCGTCGAATGCTTTAGGTGCTGATCTTCGCATCGTTTCCAATCTCATGAAGTCCGGTGCTGAAACGAGGGTCTTCTATACTTCCATCTCTGGATTTGACACACATGCCTACCAAAGAGGCATGCAGGAACGATTGCTGAAGAATGTTGGGAATTCCTTAACTGCATTCAGGAAAGACTTGCAACAGGCAAACCTTTGGGATGATACGTTGGTAATGGTCTTCAGCGAATTCGGACGCAGGGTGGCTCAAAATGCAGGTGGCGGAACCGATCACGGCACCGCAGGAAACCTCATACTCCTCAGTGGTGGATTGAAAAAGCCAGGTCTAAGAGGTGAAATGCCTTCGCTCCAAAGCTTGGATCAAGGTGATTTGATTTACACTACCGATTTCCGAGAAATCTATTCTGGCATTCTTCACGATTGGCTGAAAAGTCCTGAAGCAAATAACATTCTCGGTCCTGGGATAGGACGATCGGTAATCTAAATGAAACAGCGTTTGCAGCTAAACTGCGTCTTCTTCCTCTACTTGAACTTTCGATAGAAAGAACTCTCGTGAGCCTCCCTCGGGCAGTTGATAAATGAGTCGGCTCTCTCCCACTTTGAAGACTTGGTTATTTCCTTTGAAGCTCTTTAGGGTAACTTCAGAACCTGCCTCGTTCCACTCGAACATTCCCATGCTGAGCAGTGGAGTCTTCGATTTTCCTTTGTAGATCAATTTGCGGGAGAAGCGCCCATTTTCTCCCAGAGTTACTTCAGCTTGGAGTTCTTCGCAATCGCTGCAGGGAAGAATACCCGCATACGTGCCCATCCAATTCAATGAACCCTCGCTGTTGTGACCTTCATTTATCTGAGGCGCTTCTGTCGCATTGCTATCGCTAGCCTGAGCAGAATCTACTGATTCTCCCGTTCCACAAGAGTGAAATAAGAGTGTAATCGCGAAAAGGAAAAAGTATATGGGGGTTTTCATCGGGCAATGATTTGGTTAAGTGAGGATAAAGAAATGAAATACTAAAAAGAGAGGGTTAGTTCCCTTACTCTATTTTATATTTCAATCAATCCTAACAGCTATCAATTACTTAAGGGGGTATCCAAACCGAGAATGTTTTCTGCCATGATCGAAGACACAACTCCTCTCATCTTTCATTTGTCCTCAGCAGGAATGATCTGCCAAGGAGCTCATTCCGTCGTGGCCGCTTTAACCGCCTCTTCAAGAGTTTGCCTGTATTTAATCAAGAGCTGCCTTTCCTTCGAATTTCCCTAAGGAAATCTCCAATTTTAATGGGATTTACTCATTCGATGAAGCCCTTAAAGTGATTACTCTCTCGTATAAATCAATGATTCGGTGCTGAATTCCAGCTCTTCGGGTAATTTATTTTTATCCCAAAACTCCATTTTCATTTGATTCTTGCTGATAATTTTGACTAGACCGAAAACATTGGCGTTAAATCCATTAATAGCATTGGTGTACTCCATGGTCATCACAAAAAAGTCTCCTTTTTCTTTAAGATCATATCCGACAGGCTTTTTTGTAGTTATTTCCTCGCCTGCGTAGTACATCTTAACTATTTCACCTTCTAGAAATTCGTAGGCCAAATTTTCATCGCCTGAAAAACTTGAATTCACCCAACGTCCTTCTATGTCTTGGCAAAAGGCTAAAGAGGATACGAGAAAGGCAAATAGCGTAAAACGAAATTTCATGGTAGTTGGAGTTTTAAATGTATTTCGTCGAAAGCTACAAAAACAAATAAGAAGTTGCCCACAATTCCTTCACGGAACATCAGGACTGCGGCACGACTCAACTGTCTTGTAGGCTCTATCTTTTCGCTTAACTTCGTTCAATCAATTTCAATCACCTACATGGAATCAATTTTAATCGAAAAGCAAGGAGCAATTACTTTTCTCAAGCTTAATCGACCCAAAGTATTCAACAGTTTTAACAAGGAAATGTCTTATGCATTGCACGCTGCTCTTGATGATTGTCAAGCTGATAAAGCGGTGCGAGCAGTGGTAATTCAAGGAATAGGAAAAGCGTTTTGTGCAGGACAAGATTTGCAGGAGGTTACCGACCCAGAAGGGCCGCCTCTTAGCAGTATCGTTCGCGACCACTACAATCCTATCATTGAGAAGATCAGAAACCTCGATAAGCCCGTGATTGCTGCGGTAAATGGCGTTGCAGCAGGCGCTGGAGCAAACATAGCCCTAGCTTGCGATGTGGTAATAGCCCGTGAATCCGCCTCTTTCATACAGGCTTTCAGCAAAATCGGACTCATTCCCGATAGTGGAGGAACGTTTTTTCTTCCAAGGCTTATCGGTTTTCAAAGAGCTTCGGCTTTGATGATGCTCGGCGACAAGGTTTCTGCAAAAGAAGCCCAAGAGATGGGCATGATCTATAAAGCAGTGCCCGATGACGACTTAGATTCTGTCACAGAATCAATTGCGACGAAACTAGCTGGAATGCCCACAAAGGGGCTAGCTTTCACAAAGAAAGCGCTGAACTACTCCATGCAAAATAGTTTATCCGCCCAACTTGCCCTGGAAGAACAGCTCCAAACGAAGGCGGGTAGCACATACGATTACAATGAGGGAGTAACGGCATTTTTGGAAAAGAGAAAACCTGATTTTAAAGGAGAATAAGAAATGAGTAAACTAGATAAGGACTCCAAAATTGCGGTAATCGGAAGTGGCTCAATGGGTGCAGGTATCGCCCAAGTAGCCGCCACTGCAGGACATGACGTTTGCTTGTTTGATAACAGCAGGGAAGCATTGGAAATAGCATCGGGAAAGCTGACAAAAATACTCGATCGACAAGTGCAAAAAGAGCGCTTAACGCGCAAAGAAGCTGATGCTATTCATGCAAGAATCGAGTTTTGCAATAATCTCGAAGACCTAGCTGGCGCCGACTTAATGATTGAAGCTATTGTTGAGAACTTAGATGCTAAAAGAAACCTATTCAGTCACTTAGAGCTAATAGCTGACGACACTACGATACTTGCTACGAATACGTCAAGTTTGAGTATTGCCAAAATTGCGTCGGCATGCACTAAACCTCATCGACTTCTAGGAATTCACTTTTTCAATCCTGCGCCTTTAATGCCGTTGGTAGAAATAATACCTGCTGTTCAAACATCGGGAGATGCGTTGGTTGAGGCAAGAAACCTGATCGACTCATGGGGGAAAGTGACTGTGATCGCGAAAGACACACCTGGTTTTATTGTAAACCGTGTGGCTCGCCCATTTTACGGTGAAGCCCTACGTATTTTAGAAGAAGGCATTGCTGATGTTCCCACCATTGATTGGGCCGTAAAAGAGCTGGGTGGCTTTAGGATGGGGCCTTTTGAACTAATGGACTACATCGGAAATGACATCAACTATGTTGTTACGGAAACGGTTTTCACAGAATTCTTCTACGACCCTCGATACAGACCATCATTCACTCAAAAGCGAATGATGGAAGCAGGCTGGTTGGGTCGTAAATCAGGAAGAGGATATTATGATTACACCGATGGAGCTCAAAATCCTAAGCCCAAAGAAGACAGGGAACTGGGGCAAAAAGTGCTTCACCGAATTCTGGTGATGTTGATCAACGAGGCTGCCGACGCCCTTTACCTCAACATTTCTACCCGAGAAGGAATCGAACTAGCCATGACTCGCGGGGTAAATTATCCAAAGGGTTTATTTCAATGGGCCGATGAATTGGGGATAGATGTCGTTTTACAACAATTGGAAGCGCTGCAAGAGTTATACGGTGAAGACCGTTACAGACCGAGTGTATTGCTAAAGAAAATGGTGAAGGAAAAAAAGTCCTTCTATTCAGAAAACCTAATTGAAAATTAATGCCCGATAAAAAGCCGTCATCTTGGAGGATTGTGGAGGAGATGATGAAAAAAGATGCTTTCAGCCGATGGCTGGGCATTGAGGTAATAGTGGTGGATAAAGGCTACGCCAAGCTCAAAATGAAGGTGAAGGACGAAATGCTGAACGGGTTTGGCATTGCTCACGGTGGTGTAACCTACAGCCTTGCCGATAGCGCATTGGCCTTTGCCAGCAATGGCCATGGAAAAATGGCTGTATCAACGGGAACATCCATAGCTCACTTTCGGCAAGTGCAATTGGCAGACATACTAACGGCTGAAGCGCGCGAAACCAACCTCGGCGAAAAAGTAGCACATTATCAAATTAGCATTACCAATCAAGATGAAGATGTTGTAGCATCCTTTTTTGGTAGCGTTTATAGAACTTCAAAAGACTGGGAAATCTAATATGAAAGAAGCATACATCGTAGATGGAATCAGAACGCCAATAGGCCGATTCAGAGGTGCATTGAGCACTATGAGGGCTGATGATCTCGCAGCATATCCTCTCAAGGGGCTCATGGATCGCCATCCTGATATGGATTGGGCGGCGATCGATGACGTGATTATGGGTTGCGCCAATCAGGCAGGTGAAGACAATCGGAACATCGCTAGAATGGCGCTCCTTTTGGCTGGCCTCCCCTTCACCGTTCCCGGTGAAACAGTAAACAGACTTTGCGCTTCGGGAATGAGCGCAATCGTTCATGCTTACAGAGCCATCAAAGCAAATGAAGGTGACGTGTTTATTTCGGCAGGAATGGAACACATGACGCGCGGCCCCTGGGTAATGTCTAAAGCATCAACCCCATTTGGTCAGGACAGCAAGCTCTATGACTCCAGTTTTGGATGGAGATTTATCAACCCAAAAATGGAAGAGATTTACGGCACGGATGCCATGGGGCAAACTGCCGAGAACCTAGTCGACATTCATAAAATTTCGCGTGAAGACCAAGATCGCTTTGCCGCTTGGAGTCACGAGAAGGCTGCAAGAGCCCAAGAAAACGGAAGACTTGACAAGGAGATTCTACCCGTGTTTATTCCTCAGCGGAAGAAAGATCCTCTACGATTTGCTCACGATGAATTTGTAAGGAAAGGCACAACCGCAGAGGTTTTAGCTGGACTACGACCTGCTTTTCGCAAAGAAGGAGGCACCGTGACTGCAGGAAATGCTTCGGGCCTAAATGACGGAGCCTGTGCCACTCTCATCGCTTCTGAGCAAGGACTAAAAACACACAACTTGAAGCCACTGGCTCGCATCGTGTGCAGCGGAGTAGCTGGTGTGGAGCCACGAATTATGGGCATAGGCCCAGTTGACGCCACCAGAAAGGCGCTTAAAAGAGCGGGACTTAGCCTAGATGACATGGACGTTATTGAGATCAATGAGGCCTTCTCTGCACAGAGTTTAGCAGTCACTCGTTCGCTTGGACTTGAGGACAATGATCCACGCATAAATCCAAACGGCGGAGCTATAGCGCTGGGACACCCGCTAGGCATGTCTGGAAACAGGATCACTTATTCTGCGGCTCTAGAACTCAACCTTCAGAACAAGCGCTACGCCCTCTGCACCATGTGTATTGGTGTAGGTCAAGGCTATGCTGTGATTCTGGAAAACCCAAACGTTTAATTTATGAGTAATATCTTTTCCTTCAAGGGCTTCACTCCTGTTGTGCACCCAACAGCATTTATTCATCCGAATGCAACGGTGACAGGAAATGTGACTATCGGAAAAGATGTCTACATCGGACCTGGAGCCGCCATACGCGGAGACTGGGGCCGAATAGAAATTGGAGATGGCTGCAACGTTCAGGAGAATTGTACCATCCATATGTTCCCAGGAAAAACGGTCGTTCTGGAGTCTTCAGCCCATGTAGGTCACGGAGCTGTAATTCACGGTGCGCATCTAGGGGAGAATTGTCTCATTGGCATGAATGCCGTTATTATGGATGATGTTAAGATTGGCAAGGAATCGATTGTCGGGGCCTTGAGCTTTGTCGCAGCAGGACAAGATATTCCCGCGAGGAGCCTAGTGGTTGGGAATCCTGGGAAAGTAATCAAACAAGTGTCTGATGAAATGATAGCTTGGAAAACAAAGGGAACCGCTCTGTATCAATCTCTACCAGAAGAATGTCGCCAATCGCTTAAGGATACCCCAGCTTTAGCCGAAGAGGAAGAAAATCGTCCCAATCAGGATAATCTCATCGACACTTGGAATAAAATAAAAAGTGAAGATTAGCCCACGGCTTTTGAGATGAACCCCCTTATTAGATTAGCTGCATTGTACTGCTCTACAATAGTTTGAATAAGGTTATCTGAAGTAACCATTTCAGGAAAAGATTCACAGAAATAATACATATTCTTCTTAAAAATGAGCGGTTCTTTTTTGGCAGCTTCCATGAGCTCTTTGCTCGGCAAGCGCTTATTCTCGTCTCCATAAATTTCTTCATAGAACTTCAAAAACTTCTCATCTTCAATCGCCTTTCTGAACCTCTTAGGGTTATCAGCTATTGCTTCCCTGATGCTTTGCAGCTCTTCTTTATCGGGGTGAAATGCTCCACCTCCCACCATCATCCTTCCCGGACCTATTTCTATGTAGATCCCACCTTGGGCGATACTCTTCTTACCGTTTGGCGCAATGGCAGCCGATCGATTCAGCTTATAAGGAGATTTATCCTTACTGAAACGTATGTCTCGATTGATTCGAAAAATGGCTGATTTCGGATTGATATTAAGCCTGGGGTCATCTTTTTTCAACTCATCTACCAAGTCCGAAACGAATACTTCAAAGGGTTCTTTGATGGTTTTGTGGTAGCGATCTCGGTTGACGTCAAACCAATCTTTGTGGTTGTTAGCCGCTAGTTCTTTAAAGAATTGGTTGAAATCTTGGGAGAAATGGATCATGCTCTTACAAGTCTGGTTGTTACGAAATTGTTTGATTTCAAAAATACACTGCTCAGTCATTTTTCAACAGCAGTACGCTGAATTTTCCAGCTGAACTGTTTTTATTCCTTGCAATATTCACCTACCTTCGATACTCAACCTCCATTATTTGACCATATGACTTTAGATATACTTACCGCAGAACTAAAGACTATCCCTACTACTGACATAAAGAACGGTTGGTCCCAAAAGATCACGAATGGCGATGACACCTTCGGATTAAATATCTCGACCGTTCAAAAAGTAGCAAAACGTCTCGAAACTGATCCTGTCCTTGCTGATGAACTCTATGCAGGGGTCAATCACGACCTTAAAGTACTAGGAACATACATCGACGAGCCTAAGAGCTATACCTTAGATGAGATGTCAGATAGGATTGAACAAGTCTACCCGTCACCTTTTTCAGATAAGTTTTGTGAAAATGTTGTGGCTAAATCCAGTCATGCCGTGCACTTTATCGACGTTTGGAAGAAAAGCAAAGAAGACGATAAGCGTTGTTATGCCTATTCCACACTAGCTTCCGTAGCGAAGCAAAAAAATACATTAGGCGAAGATTTTTTCATTGACCACATCAACGCTATTTCAGGTTGCATAAAAGACGAGCCACGCCATGTAAGAAAGGCCATGTACAAAGCGATGATCAATATAGGCTGCCGCGATAACTTCTTGAAAGAAGCCTGCATGGCTGCTGCCAGAAGAGTTGGCTTGATCAGACTGAGTGGGAAATCATCGGTTGATCTTCTCTTGAAGATCCAAAAAGCGACAGAAACGAGAAAACCTGTGTTTGCCTAGCGGATTAACACAACGTGACCTCTAAGAGTCATAGGCCCATTGTCTTCTACCGATTTTATCTTCAAGATGTATATGAACATCGAAGTACTAGAGGTGTAAGAGCTTTCCTTAATCGTCCCGTCCCAATTTTCATCGGGATTGGTTGTGAAGAATACTTCGTTTCCGTTTCTATCCAAAACCATAAACTCGTATAAGTCTATTTCAGGTCCATTTACGACCACCCCAAACGAGTCATTCAACCCATTTCCATCAGGAGTAAAAGCATTGGGGATAAAAACATCTAGCGGACTATGGGGCAACGCGTCATCGCCTGATGATTTCTGAGCATTCATGATTGCTGCAGTGCACATGAATAAAAAGACGAAAAGAAATATTTTTTTTGTGACCATAACGCATAGCTTGTAATATAACTAATTCACTGAAAACTCGGTGATTATACTCAGAGAAATTTCATCAACTATAAGGCGGTCTGAATGGAAAAAAGGGTGCACGATTGGTCGCTCACCCTTTTAGACGCTGAAAGATGCTTTAAAGTTGCTTCAATTCCTTTTTCTTTTTCGCTTAGGACGGAGCAATAAAACTCCTGCCAATACCACGAGAGGAAATAGCCATTTAGCCCATGATTTTTCATTACCGTCTGCACCAGGTAAAATCGACGAGGGCAGAAATGAATTTCTTTGAGGAGCATATTTGTCTGGCTTAAATTGCTTTGAATACTCAGTAACATAATCGGTGTAATTGGGATTGGTCCATCCCGCAAGGGCAGCCAATTCCTTCACTTCAAGACTTCTTCGGCTTTCCAAATTGCGAACATATCTATCTCCCTCTGAGCAATTGAGATCGCCTTTGGCAGGATGCGTGATAATGTATCGTGCTTGAAAATGTTCTGCATTCGGAGTAACCTGAAACTGCAAGTCTTGCGGAAAGCGATCCTCGGTGTAGCGCACGTGGAGGCGAGTAAAAAACACTTGACTCTCGTAATTCATACCTGTCACCCAGTTTACGCCTGCTGTAGCAAAATCGCCGAATACCGGTGGTGGAGATACACAAGGGTCGCACTTCATTCCTTGCATCGGGCTTACGTTCCAAGCGTATTCTAAAAATACCGCACTTCTTCCCTCTTTGTGATACGATCGATGAAAGAGGTCTTGGTAAAACTCGCCAAAGTATCGATTCACAAACAAAGGAATTTTATTTGCAGTAGGAATTTTCACCGTTCGGTAATTGACGGCCTCAACTCTGCCCGTTCTGGTAAAAGCATAAACGATCAAATCTTGAGGACCATTGGCATTCGCCATTCCCAATCGAATGGGAAGCATGAATCGGTCGCTCTCAAAACTGATTTGAATGGGGCGCAAGTAATCGAATCCTTTACGCTGCTGCTTATCCAAATTGACCTTTACCACAAAGAATTTCGTGTCGCTCAGAATATAAGGCTCCAATACATCAGCTGCCTTGACAGGAATTTGGTATCCATTTTTGGTAAGCCAAGTCTCTAGCCCATCAGATTCCTCGGCACTAAGCAAAAGGATGTCGTATTCCCCAATGGTGTATTCTGCCTCGATGGTCACACCGTAATCCGATGCATCGTCGTCCATCTCCTCTTCCATCACCATGTCAGGAACCGCCATGCTCTTCATAGACATTTCATTGCGGTAAGCGACCACCGGCTGACACGGATTGGCGTCGTGGTATTCCACCAGTCGCGGTGCGGAATAGGCATCGAGTCGGTCAAATATTTCTCTTTCCACGACCTTGATCTGGTCTTCTCTGAGAACGACCGGCACGGGCACGACCATCGCAAAGTCTTTGACGTCTCCTTTAAAATCATTGCTCATGGTGATGACGGTGCGATCGCCATCTCTTACCAGAATGACTTCTGATTTTTCGTTGAATAAATCGGTCGATGCCTTTGCGACGTAAAATCCGCAGAAAGCCGACACATCGGTGCTGATAATCAGCATGGCCATAAAGATGGCGGTGATTCTCCTTTTCATATGTTTTGGGTTTTAGGTATCCACTTAAATCGCTCGGCTCTAAATACCTTGTCGATGAGTGGAGTGGTGAATGAAATGATGAATAATGCAATAAGCGGGGCTTGGTACAGGTAGAAAAACTGACCAAGAAGAAAGCTGAGTAAAGCAATCATTCCAGCCCAGAGGATTCTCCCCTTTCGGCTGTTGGGAGTTGTTTTCGGGTCGGTAATCATAAAAAAGGCGAAGAGCAGAATGGTGCCGCTATTGAAGCGGTGAAAAACCACGGGCCAATCCCAAGCGAGATAAGCGATAAGTCTCAACGACTCCAAACCAAACAGCACCAAGAGAAAAGTCAAAGAGAGATCCCAACGCTTTACTCGAAGCAGGATGCCCGTGGCCCCCAATAGGATAAGCAGTATGCCCGTTTCGCCGTGGCCCCATTGCCCAGGTGAAATCCAAGCGTGCCCCGTCAAAATGGCGAGTATAATCCCAAAATTGGTGGGATTAAACACATGCTTGCCCTTGTATCGGATGATGAATTTTGAAGAGATGGTAGCGACTCCCGCCAGCGCCATCACCCAAACGGAATCTACGCGCAGAAGCAAGCAGAGTCCCAACGCGCTGATCAAAGCGCTCTTCACGGAACTAAGCGGCTGCCCTTTCCATTTGGCCCAAACGACCTGAGTGGCTATGGATGAAGCAAAGGCTGCGGCGAAAACATCGAGTCTCGCCGACCATTGAAGAAACAAAAGCCCGTAGGTCAGAAAAGATCCGAGTAGGAATAGTTGAAGATACCTGGGATCGTTGCGCTCTTGACTTATTGAGGAAACCAAATTCATTGCTGTTGATTTCCCTTCGGTACACTTAAGGTGGAGATGGGTTCAAATCAGTGATGATTTTTTTTATCAACTTTGTGCAAAAGAAAGAAATATGAAGAATTGCATTGGTTTACTTATCGCCGTTTTTCTATGTGGAGCCATACAAGCCCAGAAAGGATACTCGCAATACCAAAAAGTAAACGGATTGGAGATTTCTACCAAATGGGGACAAGCAAAAGATGCGGATGGAGTAAAGAAAGATGCACTCTTGCTCAAAGTAGAAAACACCGAGGACAAGGCGGTGACTTTGGCAATGGACATGAACCTATACTACGAGGGCATGCTGAGAGAGTCAGGCCGAATCGAAGGTGAGTGCATACCCGGATTGAAGTCCAGAGTGGGAAAACTAAACGGTATCTACTTCGTTCCTGAAAACTTCACTTCGGATCAATTGACCAATAGTAGTTTCAACTTTACGTTGGATGAAATAGAAGTTGAGAAAGTAGACGGCTGTGAGGATTAGTTTTGCGAAGCCTCTAATTGTTTCTCTATTAAAAACTCAAGAAGCTCTTCGTCACTCATTGAGATTGTAACCAATCGTTGTTCCGCCTGAACAGCCCACAGGTCGCCAGGGTACTTTTCGATTACCACTTCATAAGACTCTTTTGCCAATTCAGGTTCGTTGAGGTCCTCGTCGTAAGTAAAGGCCTGCAAGAAAGCTACCTCAGGTGCTTTCTTCCAGTTCGGATATTTGGTGAGAATTTCATCGTATAGTTTAATGGCCTTTACAGGCAGATTCACGGCTCTTGAAAGCGCAGCAGCTTTGTAAAGGTATACTGGAGTCATCTCCTGGTCACCAGGATACTTTGCAGTAAACTCCAAGTAGTCTTTTAGCAGCTCGCCCATAATCATATCGCCTGGCAGGAGGTTCTTCTCCTCCATCACAGTCTCGAGGCTATCAATATGGGCGACCAATATCACTTTTTGTTCGGCATTGCTTTTCGCCCGCTCTTTTGATCCGTTATCTTCTGTTGAACACGATACAAATACTCCTGCACAGAAAAGTGCAAATACAACTGTTCTTATCATCTCTTTAGTTTTAATTGAGGAAATCGCATGCGGTAGTTCACGTCTACATTTCCTTTTGAAATATCTGCAAGTTTTCGCTTCAATAGTTTCTTTTTTAAGGGGTTCAGCTTATCAGTGAACAGAATGCCATCAATATGATCGTATTCGTGCTGGACTATTCGAGCAGCGTATCCATCCAATTCCTTGCGTTGCAAATTCCATTCTCGATCGTAGTATTCGATAATGATCGTATCCTCCCGAACAACGTCCTCTCGAATATTCGGAATACTCAAACACCCTTCGGCAAAAACGAAAGGCTCACCTTTCTCCTCTACTATACGGGCATTGATAAATACCTCCTTAAAATCCTTTACTTTCTGAGCTTCGGGATCTTCTTCATCTTCGCCGAAAGGCGAAGCATCAACAACGAAAAGACGAATGGACTCCCCAATTTGAGGAGCAGCTAAACCTATGCCTTGGGCACCGTACATGGTTTCAAACATATTATCAATTAACTCTTCTAGACCGTCGTAGTCTTTGTCAATATCATCGGATTCTCGTTTTAAAACGGGATCACCGTATGCTACAATTGGAAATATCATGGCGCAAAAGTAGTGAAGAAGTACAAATGAAATGAAGAACTAGTGATCAGTTCTTACTGAATCTACTTTCGACGGAAGTTATAGCTCAACCCAATTAAGAAATAAGAGTTGTAAATCTCATCGCCATCATTGTCTTTTAGAATATCGCTCAATGTGTGATTCCATCTTGCATCGATCGAAAACACTAAGAATTTAAAGCCCGCACCTACTGAAGAAGACAAAGAAAAGGGCTGAATATCATCCTCTTTTTCACCCTCTAATTCTGACTTGATTCTTATATTTCCAGAAACACCTCCCAGAGCGTACAAGCTGCCAAACTTAAATTTTAGTGCAGCTGGGATATCGATGTAATCGAGTTCATACTCCAATTTACTACCCTCCCCAATATCGATGGTTGCCCCTTTTTGGACATAAAGCGCGCCTGTTTCCAAATGCAAAGTTGGAAACAGCTTAAAGTCTTTTCTCAAACCAACATAGAGTCCATTGCGCGAATCGGTGGAGACATCTCCTTTATTCAGATCAGCATAACTCCACCCTGCTGTAAAAATGAGCGCAGATGGTTTCTCAGAATCTTTTTGAGCTACTAAGTCAGAAATGGAAAAAAAAAGAATTGAGGCAAATGCAATCGGTAGAAATTTCATAAAAGTGATTTTCATCAAATATATTTGATTTTTTGTTACTAATCAGACGGGGCTTGAGAGCTGGGACAAAAGGCTTATGATCGTTTAATTTCACACAAAGCTGATTGGTTACGATTTTTGCTAAACGAGTCTGCACCGTTTCACAATCAAAACACTCTCTAAGTTGTTAACTTTGCCGCTCAACCTAACAAGATGACCGCTGCAACTGAGAATAAGGAGGAAACCCGCATTCCCAAAAAGGTATTATTAAAAATTTGGGAATTGATGAGTACCTCTCGTTCAATGGCCGAATTGTACGAGGAAAACAAGGCCGTAACGGCAAAATATGTTCACGCCTCTTCGCGCGGCCACGAAGCCATTCAGCTCGCTTGCGGAATGCAGCTGAACCCTCAAGATTTTGTCTTTCCTTATTACAGAGACGACAGTATTCTACTGGGTATTGGTATGAGCCCGTATGAGCTAATGCTGCAGCTATTGGCCAAAAGAGATGATCCTTTTTCAGGAGGGAGAACGTATTACTGTCATCCAAGCTTGAGGAGAGATGACATGCCAAAAATCCCTCACAACTCAAGCGCTACGGGTATGCAAGCAATTCCTTCTGCGGGGGTTGCCATGGGTATTCAATACATGGAAAAACAGGGGCTTCTCGCAGAAACAGAAGAAGCGCCCATCGTGGTTTGCAGCATTGGAGATGCCGCAATGACCGAAGGTGAAATAAGTGAAGCCCTTCAAATGGCGGCACTAAAGCAATTTCCCATCGTATTCTTGGTGCAAGACAATGAGTGGGATATATCGGCGAGTGCCGATGAAGTAAGGGCAAATGACGCAGCCTTTTACGCCAGAGGTTTTAAAGGAATTGAAGCCAGAACGATCGATGGCGCCAGTGTGGACGAAAGTTGGAAGACGCTTCAAGAAGTCTTCAAAACCGTTCGTGAAGAACGAAGGCCATTTTTGGTTCACGCCAAAGTCCCGCTGCTAGGACACCACACTTCGGGTGTGCGTATGGAGTGGTACCGCGATGACTTGGATGAGCACAGGAGTCGCGATCCTTGGGATAGATTAAGGGCTGAGTTAATTGCAGCAGGCCATAGTGAATCAAGTTTGGATAAGATATATAGTGCTGCCGCAAAAAAAGTAGCGGACGATTATCAAAAAGCACTTAAAGCTGAGGATCCCAGACCAGAAGACCTTTACGATCACGACTTTGCTCCCACCCCTATTACTGAAGAGAAAGGCGTTCGAGAGCCTGCCAATGCAGAGAAAGCCTTGATGGTGGACTGCGCGCTTTTTGCGGTTCAAGAAATTTTAGAAGATCACCCCGAGGCCTTGCTGTATGGTCAAGACGTAGGTGGTCGGCTCGGTGGTGTTTTTCGCGAAGCAGCAACTCTCGCCAAGAAATTTGGTGATGATCGGGTATTCAATACACCGATCATGGAAGCGTTCATCGTGGGGAGCACAGTGGGCATGGCCGCTGCTGGTGCTAAGCCAATTGTAGAGGTTCAGTTTGCCGACTACATCTGGCCAGGGCTCAACCAGCTATTCACCGAAGTGAGTCGCAGCTACTACCTATCAAACGGGAAGTGGCCTGCCTCTGCTGTAATCCGCGTTCCAATAGGAGCTTATGGCAGTGGAGGCCCTTATCATTCCTCTTCCATAGAGTCCGTTTTGACCAATATCAGAGGTATCAAAGTGGTATACCCTTCGAATGGAGCGGATATGAAAGGGCTAATGAAATCTGCCTTCTACGACCCGAACCCTGTCGTGATTTTAGAACACAAAGGTCTCTACTGGAGCAAGATAAAAGGAACAGAAGAAGCCAAGTCAAAACTTCCTGACCGTGATTATGTAGTGCCTATTGGCAAAGGAAGAATTGCACAAGAGGCCAATCAAGAAAAGATAGACAATCATGAAACCATGGTCGTAATCACTTACGGAATGGGAATATATTGGGCAAAGACCGCTGCGAAAAACTTTGATGGCCAAGTGGAGATTGTAGATTTAAGATCGGTATCACCGTGGGATGAAGCATTGGTTTTTGAAAGAGTACGCCTTCACGGCAAATGCCTGATCGTGACTGAAGAACCTCTGGGCTGCAACTTCGCCAAAAGCATAGCCGGATCAATCCAAGAAAACTGTTTTGAAAGTCTGGATGCCCCCGTAAAAGTTGTCGGTTCAGAAGATCTACCTGCCATTCCTTTAAATTCGACTTTGGAAGAGACGATGATTCCAAATGCGGAAAAAGTAGAAGCTGCTTTAGCGCTTCTATTAGACTATTAGTTTTCACTCTGATTTTTTAAAAAAATAAGGGTGAACATTCATTAACAGTTGATGTTAGAAATAGCGCTTGGCCGATCGGTCACATAACCCTATTTTTGCACGCTAATTTCAAAGCCCCCAATGGCAAAGTTTCATAGCTTAAAGATCAAAGACGTTCGCAGAGAGACCAAAGACTGCGTTTCAATTGTTTTCGAAATCCCTGAGGAGCTCAAAAGCGAATTTCAATACAAGCAAGGTCAATACATCACTCTTCGCCGAGATTTCGATGGAGAGGAATTGAGACGCTCCTATTCAGCATGTTCCAGTCCTGTTTCAGACAGCGGTCTTCGCATTGCCGTAAAAGAGGTTGAAGACGGGCGCATGAGCCGCTACTTGAACAACGGAATTGAGGTAGGCCAAGAGCTGGAAGTAATGAAGCCTATGGGTAACTTCTACACGGAGATGCCTGTTTCATCACCACAGCACTATGTAGGCTTTGCCGCAGGAAGTGGAATAACCCCTATCCTATCTCTTCTCAAAACAGCTTTGGCGGTAAATACTGAAAACAGCTTCACGCTATTTTACGGCAACAAGAGTTCGGTGGATATTATTTTCAAAGAAGAACTTGATTCTTTAGAGGCCAAATTTGCCGAAAGGCTAAAAGTGATTCACCTTTTGAGCCGCGAGGAAACCGAAGATCCCTTATTCAGTGGTCGCATGTCTGCCGACAAATGCTCTGAATTAATGGAGCGTTTTGCAGACACGAAAACGGCGGACGAGTTTTTCATGTGCGGCCCTTTCGACATGATCAATAGCCTAAACGAAAGTCTCGCAGCTAAGGGAATTGCGAAAGAAAAGATTCATTTTGAGCTCTTCACCACTCCTCCTGCAGAAACGCAAGAGGCTGATAGCATTTCCACTGAAACAGGCGGAAATACGCCAGTAGCGTTATCGACGGTGATGGTTGTTTTGGATGGAGAAGAAACAGAGATAACCGTAAACGATACCGACAATATCTTGGATGCTGCTTTAGACGCAGGTCTGGACGCACCTTATGCTTGTACTGGTGGTTCATGCTGCACATGCCGAGCTAAGATCATAGAGGGCTCTGCCGTGATGGATGTCAACTACGCCTTAACAGAAAAAGAGGTGGGAGAAGGTTATATTTTGACTTGTCAGTCTCATCCGACTTCCGTCAAGATGGTGGTCGATTACGACGAACCATAATTAGTGTCTGTCTATAGAGTACATTATCGGCGTTCCACTTGTTCTAAAAACAGTCATTGACAAGGGTCCTTGATTTTTAAACCTACGTGCGCCTTGCTAATGAACACTCTGGATCAGACACTTGAGTGCCTTGGCAGACCCTGTTTACAAAGGTCGCTTCCTTCCACTTGTTCTAAAACAGTCATTGACAATGGTCAACTCCTTGATTTTTAAATCTACGTGCGCCTTGCTAATGAACACTCTGGATCAGACACTTGAGTGCGTTTACAAACTATGTTAGGGCTTGTTAATTAAAACCGCTATTGTGCGATCGACTTGATATAACAGATTAAACACTCTCGATTTACGCAGAGGTCACAGAGGAAAGGGACGAGCAAAGCTCAATAGCATGACACCGATTAATTCTCTAACTTGGCGGTAAGAGACTGCTCAGGAAGAATTTCCAGAAAGTAATAGACTACCTGGGCCAATACCTGAAATAGAAGTAATAGAACGATCCAGAGAATTTTCACTCCTGCGCTTGTTTCTCTATTGGTACCTGCGTGTATCAAATAGAAAATCATGAATCCCACCGAGTAGATAGTCAAGAAAATAATCCAGACCAACATTCCTCCTATCACGCTCAAGGCAAACTCAGGACCTGGGTTGTCACCCGCAGAAATGGCTTGTGGAACTACCGTCGCAATAAGCCACACGACAAAACCAAGAGCTGCGAAAAGCTGCAGAATGGTGAATATTCCGATAAGGACTTTTGCGGTTTTTGACAGCTTCATGAGTGGCTTAATTTCTAGCTAATATAGCCGCTCGGAATTTCTCGAAGAAAGAATTAATGCGGAATGGTATATTTTCATGTCAAGCGGTTACTTACTTTAATTCCTTTTTGGGCGCACGCTTTTCCATCGCATATAAATCAGCTGGATAGATACCAAGAAAACATAAACATATACTCCGCTATCTTGAATCGAGAATACCACAGCAGGGAAAGAGTCTGAAATTACGTGATTTCCTATTGGAATGAAGTCTGCTCAAGCAAAAAATAGAAAGTCATTGTACAATAAAACATCCTGTTAACCATTCGTTTGGAAATTGACCTTTTCTTTGTAGAAAATTGACTCCATGAAAAGACTCATCCCTATTTTACTTCTCTTGTGTCCCGTCCTTCTTTCGGCCCAGGATCTCCTCAAGTCAGGCCCAATGAAAGGGTACAATGAAATGCGCGAAGCTCTCATCTGGGTTCAAATGGAAGAAGCTTGCATTGTGGAGCTAGTCTACTGGCCAGATACCTTGCCCGAAAGTGAATTTCGTTCATTGGTAAAAGCCGCAACACCCGAAAATGCGAATGTGGTTCATCTCATTGCCGACAGCTTAGAGCCTGGGGTCACTTATGGCTATGCCATTTACGCCAATGGAAAAAATCAAACACCTGATCGAGAACTTACTTTCAGGACTCAATCGCTCTGGCAGTATAGAACAGATCCGCCTGAGTTGAAAATTGCTCTTGGTAGTTGCGCTTACATCAACGAAGAGAAATACGACCGCCCTGGAAATGCTTATGGCAGCAAGTATGAGATTTTCGAAACCATTGCCACTGAAAATCCAGATATGATGCTTTGGCTGGGAGACAATATTTATCTGCGAGAGGCGGACTGGTTCTCCCGTTCGGGAATCTTGAGAAGATACACACACACCCGGTCATTGCCCGAGATGCAAAACCTTTTGGCTACAGCCAACCACTATGCGATATGGGATGACCACGATTTTGGGCCAAATGATGCTACGCGTACTTTTCCATACCGAGAGGAGACGCTCGATGCTTTCAAGCTTTTTTGGGGAAACAATACTTACGGTGTAAACAACCTCGGAGGCATTACCTCAGCCATTGAATATGGCGATGCCCATTTCTTCTTTCTGGACAATCGCTGGCACCGGTCGGAGGCAAACATGGTGACCATTGAAGAGCAAATGCTAGGAGAAGCACAAATTGATTGGCTAATCGAACTCTTGAAATACAGCCGCGCTCCGTTCAAGTTTGTAGCCGTTGGAAGCCAAATATTGAGTACTGCTGCCGTTTATGAAAACTACGCCAATTACGAAGAGGAACGAGCTAGCTTACTAAGCAGGATAGCACAAGAAGGCATTACGGGAGTGATTTTCCTAACGGGTGATAGACACCACACTGAAATGAGCGAAGTGGAAATAGACGGAATCAAGATTTATGACCTTACCGTTTCTCCTCTTACATCGGGAACACATAGTCCCGGAGATGAAGTAAATGAGAACCGAGTTGAAGGTTCATTGATCAATGAACACAACTTTGGCTTAATCAATATTTCGGGACCTAGAAACGGACGAAACCTCGATATCCAAATTCGAAGTACTTCAGGAAAGAAACTTTGGTCGTACCAAATAGCAGAAAAAGACTTCTAAAAAAGTCCAGATATCTTTCCATTTTTATCGATGTCGATGTTCTCCGAGGCTGGTGTTTCGGGAAGTCCTGGCATACGCATCATTTTCCCAGTGATGGGAATTAAGAATCCAGCTCCCGCAGCTATTTCAATTTCTCGAACCTCAATTCCAAATCCTTCAGGGCGACCTCTTCTTTTGGGGTCGTCAGAAAGTGAGCTTTGCGTTTTCGCGATACAAATCGGCAGATTTGATAGACCGAGTTTTTCGATAAGCCTCATGTCCGCTTTTGCGGGTCCAGCAAAATCAACTTTTGCGGCACCGTATATTTTCTTGGCAACGGCATTGATCTTTTCTTCAACTGATTGCTGGAGATCGTAGACTGGAGTGAAGGAGCCTGAAAATTCATGAGCCTGATTGACAACTGCTTCAGCCAATCCTGTTCCTCCCTTACCTCCGTCTTTCCAGTAATCTGCAGCGTGGGCATCTACACCCATGGACTTACAATGGTCAATGACGGCTTGAACCTCCTCATCGGTATCAGAAGTAAATCGATTTACTGCTACGATAGTCGGAACTCCGTAGACTTTTCCATTTTGCAGGTGTCTTTCCAGATTGGGAAACCCCATCTTTACTGCCTCCACATCGGGCTTCTGCAGGTCAGCCAGCTCCACCCCGCCGTGGTATTTGAGGGCGCGTATGGTAGCAACCATCACTATAACAGATGGACTGATATTTCCCGATCGGCACTTGATGTCCAAGAATTTCTCAGCACCTAAATCCGAACCAAAGCCCGCTTCAGTTACAGTATAGTCACTCAATGTCATTGCCATTTTGGTGGCAATCAATGTATTGGTTCCTTGTGCAATATTTGCAAAAGGTCCACCGTGAATTAATGCTGGAGTTCCTTCGAGAGTTTGAACTAAATTTGGATTGATGGCATCTTTCATCAGTGCTGCCATGGCTCCTTGTGCGTTGAGGTCGCGAGCGTAAACTGGTTCTCCTTTTCTGTTTAATCCAACCAATATTCTAGCAAATCGATCTTTCAGATCTTCCAGGTCTTCGGCCAAACATAAAATGGCCATTATTTCAGAGGCCGCTGTGATATCGAAACCGCCTTCGCGCGGCACGCCCATGGTCTTTCCACCTAGGCCTATCACGATATTTCGAAGGCTGCGATCGTTCATATCCATAACCCGTTTCCAGCGCACTGTTCTCGGGTCGATATCCAAATTGCGGTTCTTGCTTTGAAGATTGTTGTCGATCAAAGCAGCCAGTAGATTATTCGCTCTTTCTACCGCAGTGAAGTCGCCAGTGAAGTGAAGATTGATGTCTTCCATAGGAATCACTTGGCTGTAGCCGCCGCCCGTTGCACCACCCTTAATACCAAAGACAGGGCCTAGAGAAGGCTCGCGCAAAGCTAAAGCAGTTTGGGAACCAACGAGGTTCATGGCATCCGCCAAACCAATAGAAACAGTTGTTTTTCCTTCTCCCGCAGGAGTAGGTGTCATGGCCGTCACCAGTATCAATTTACCTTTTGGCGAGCCACCCAAATGTGCGGGAATTTTCGCCTTGAACCTTCCGTAATGCTCCATGTGCGTCTGACTGATTCCTAGCTTCTTGGCTATGTCATCAATATGCTTTGGCTGAACAGAATTTGCAATTTCAATATCGCTCATAAACTAGTCATTGGCAGGAGTAAAACGAAGGAGCTCATCTGCTGCATTTTTCAAAACGAGATCATCTTCAACTACATCGATGGATGTGGAACTTTGAAGGGCGTTTAAGAAATCTGATTCGCCAGTACCTGAACAGTTCATTTTGGTCATAGCACCTGGATCGAGCTTCAGCTCATCTCCTAAGGCAAACTTCCCTGAAAAGGAATTGCAACCAGTCGACCCTTGCATCCCTCCATCTTTCTTGAATAATAGAGAAGGTAGGCCCTTCATATAATCGTCCGCATTGACGGAACCACCATTGAGGCTTTCCAGCACCCACTCATTGCTTATAAGAATATTTATAAGAGTGGTATTGTCGGTTACCTTCTCTACCGTGGAGCAGGAGAAAAAAATGAATGGAAGAAAGGCGAGTATTAATTTTCTCATTGGTATAAACTAAAAAAGGGTGCTCTCGCACCCTTTTAATTTGAGTTCCTTATTTCTTGACTTTATCCTTTTTCGTCATCTTGACGTCGGCATACTTTGCTTGAAACTTTTTGTATTGCTCCTCACTCAGAACCTGCTGAATCGTGGCGTTGTGTCTGGCTTCAAAAGCGCTGACTTTTTCAGCCATTTCACTTTCAGATAGATCCATGCCTTTCAATTCGGCTTTTTTCTTCATTAACGACAAATTCAATCCTTCCATTCTCTTCACTTGATTTTCATCCAAATCGAGGAAAGAAGTCATTTGTTCGGTAAGCTGCGTAGATTGTTTCTTGATTTGGTCATCAGCAGACATTGCTTGATCGGTTTGAGCAAAAGAAAAAGATGCAATGGCAAAGGCAAAGGCTGTTAAGATTAGTTTAATTTTCATGTTTTTTTGATTTGTTGTGTCTAAATGTAATAACCATGCCGGAAATGATTGCACAACGACTTGTTTTATTTCTTTTTGTTATCACTGTCTTACAACATTCAGCATTTTCTCAAGACAGCCCTTATCCATTTGTGCACAAGGAATATTTTCACGAGCCAATTTTCGAGAACGGTCAAATAAGGGTTCTAAATGTTAGCGCTTCCAGGGGAGACACAACAGCTTTTCATCGGCATTGTTATCCCATTCTTTACATCACTCTTAAAGGAACGATGGTTAGCTTGAAAGAACCGTCATCGAAATGGAAAGAAGTAGAATTGCCTGCAGGATGGATCGGACATGATCTTTACCAAAACGATTCTTGCTACGTTCATCGGTTCGCCATTTCAGGAGACGGAAACTTACATATTGTCGCCATCGAAGCACTCGAAGAATCCGAGCCTATTTCTCTAGGCTTCGCTCCTACATATATGGATGAAGGCTTCTCGGTATTTGAAATTGACTCATCTCATTTAACTGAGGTAACGAAATCTCAAATTCCCATCATCCTGATCGACAGAGCTTGCAGCAGCAAATGCAAAGTAAAAGTCATTCGCTCAAAAAAGCTTTCGAATAGGGTATTGAAGAAACACAAAGGCTATGCAGTCTTCTTCCAAGAGCAGCTTTAACAAAGCAAAGTAAATAAATACGAACTCATTCACAAACCCTCTAACTATCTGTGTTTCTGAAATATATGCTATCCTCTTTCTGAAATACCACTTTCGTGCGATTGCGGAGCCAATTCCACACTGCTACTTTCAGGGAAAATTATACAATGAGCTATTCCCTTAATGAAGTTTTAAGCATTACCGACTCAGAAACATTCGCTCATAGATACATGGCCATCTTAGAAAAAGAATCGGAGGGTAATGTACTCTTGGCTGAACTCATTCTTTGCATGGATGATTTAGAACACGCAAAACCATCTTGGTTTGATAAGTTCAATGCAGCAGTAATAGTCGATTTTCTCACCATATCTCATCGCCATTATCTAAGAACCGTCCTACCTTCTATAGAACGCCAATTGGACATATTCACGAAACAACAGGATTGCCCAGCTTTGATCTCAGAATTTGGCCTTTACTTCTTTCGGCAATTTCGAAGTGGACTGATAAGTCATTTCAAATATGAAGAAGAACAGCTCTTCCCGGCGGCACTAGAAATGCTGGATTCTAGCGAGACCAGCTTCGATGCAGAAAACTTCAAAGCTCATCACCCGCACTCGCTCGTGGATCTGAACGGACTGATGATGCTAATGAACTCAAATCGAGATACTGAGGAAAGATCAATGTCGCACAGAATTCTAATTGAAAAACTCAATTCACTGAACAAAGAGCTAAGCCTTCATGAATTCATAGAAGACGGTGTACTTCTGGAACGCTTAAATCCTACCCTCGATTAAAGAGGTAGTTTATCGAGCTTCGTTTGAAGCTTTGGGCCAATTAGGAAACGCTTGACGTAATTAAGCCTGACGTTCCCAACTCCAAAAACCATCCCGTTTCGAGTCTCAAATTCCGCATTTTGAAAACTGCTTTGAACTGCGGTAAGTCCTAAGTACCATTCAGGAGAATTGTACCCAAACCCGAATCTAAAAGTACCGGAAGGGTTAATTAACCACTCGTCCTTCCTGGTTCCGTCTTCGTAGCTGTAGCGCGTTGGGCCTATACCGACGCCAACGCTCACCGACAATGTGACGAACATATGCTTGAAAAATATAAAGGAATGGGAATACCCTCCTTTTGGACCAATGTCAAAAAATGCCACTTGATCTATTCCTCTTAATGGAGTAAACAAAGAATCATCAATCAACGGGGATATCATGGTGCTATCGCCGTCGGCATAAACCAAGGTTACCTCACCCCCAAGGGTAAACGAACCTGAACTTTTCTTTTGAACTTCATTGTGGACAAATGGAGCTGCGTAAGAAAACTTCTCCCCATTAAAAAGATGGAGATAGGATACACCAAATACCCGCAGTCGCATATCAGGTCTCACATAAAAGGGATCTTCCCACTCGGGCAATGCTGACGAAGTATTGTCAAGATAAAGACCATTGTAAAACTGACCGTAAAAATCGATAACCGAGTGACGGGTGTATATGTGGGATTGTAAGTCGAGGTACCTCGTTTCACCTCTGCCTTCATCAGGATTTAGAAAATCAAACCCATAGGCAAGGTTGAGAGTAAACCCATTGACCGTAGCACCAACACCTAAATTCAAACTTGTGTTGGGTTGATAAAAGAGATTTGCCCCCATCTCGTCATCGAAAAATTCTATACTGGTGCTTTTCTGAGAAAGATAAAATCGCCCGGTCACGTAGTCAGGAAATGTTTCGATATAAGTGGTATCGTGATCTGCTTTTTGGGTAGCAAGATTTGCTCCCAGTTCAATCTCTTGCGCATTGCAGCAATCCAGAAAAAATAGAAAACCGATTGAAACAACTACCCGAAAAGAATCTTTCAAACCCTGTTCACTTTGGATCCAAAGATGACAATAAAATCATTTCATCAATCATCGACTAAATGAATCTATTTTTGGACTTTCTTGATCGTCCAAATTGCACCTACTTAAACTCTATACAAAATCTTACAGTGGCTTATCAAAGCCTGCATGGGTGCTAGCCTTTGTCGTATTGATCAACAGGACGGGCACTATGGTCCTGCCCTTCTTGAGCATTTACTTGCGCGAGGCCAGAGGCCTTACTTTAGAAGAGGTCGGAATTATACTTTCGCTTTTTGGAGCAGGAGCTTTAGTAGGTTCATTTCTGGGCGGATGGTTGACGGATCGAGTAGGATCATTTGCAGTGCAAACAGGATCCTTGATTGGTGGGGGTATTTGCTTTTTATTTTTGAAGGAAGTCGAAACTTTCGAAGGCCTAGCTCTAGGATTTTTCCTCACTACCATAGTGACGGACTCTCTTCGGCCAGCCAATTCCACGGCAGTGGCTCAGTATGCCAAAAAAGAAAATCTCACAAGAGCGTATTCGCTAAATAGAATGGCAACAAACCTTGGGTTCGCTATTGGCCCTGCTATTGGCGGTTTTTTGGCAGCCAAGAATTACGACTTACTTTTCTATGTAGACGGAATTTCATGCATCATGGCGGGTCTTTTGTTTGCACTTTATTTTCTAAGACTTCCAAAGAACAAGGAGAAAAAAGAGGTTGCAATTGATGAAAGCCAAGTAAAACCTTTGCCACCCTGGAAGGATTTTTCTTTTATGATTTTCATTTTTTTAGTTGCGGGGTACGGCACCATATTTTTCCAACTCTTTATTACTCTGCCCCTCTATTATCGAGAAGTATACCTTTTGCCTGAAAATCAGATCGGTTGGCTATTGGCACTCAATGGGCTTATCGTATTTATGGTAGAAATGCCTTTGGTAGCAAAACTCGGAAACAAGGTTTCTTTAAAACGTGTGGTAGGTCTAGGCGTATTTTTTGCGGGCTTGGGCTTACTTGTATTAAACGTTGCCGAAGGCATCGTTATCTTGGTGCTTTCGGTGATCTTCCTGAGCATTTCTGAAATCCTAGCCATGCCTTTTATGACATCGTATACGGTGCAAAGAGCTGACGAAAAATCGCGGGGCCGCTATCTGGGTATGTACTCCGTCGGATACAGCATTGCCTTTATTGCAGCGCCTGCAATTGGTACTTTTTTAATCAAATCCTCAGGGTACACCTTCCTCTGGTATGCACTCAGCTTCTTCTCTGTTTTAGTGACTTTTGGACTGATTAAAAATCTTAACGCTAAAAAATAATTCAAATCACTGCACTGATAGTGCCTATTCGGGCATTGGATAAATCAGCAATGGTCTTTTCGATTTCTTGCTAAGTTCTATCGCTGTACTTTCCATAAATAGGTTGTAGAAAAATCCGTTTTTGTGCGATCCACAAATAACCAATTCTGCTTCGATATCATCAGCTTGCTTCAATATCTCTTCGGCAACATAACCTTGGATTAGCAAAGCTCGAGCATCAATACTTCGAGAATCTAATTGCTTCGCCAAGTTTTGTACCCAGCGATGCTCATCCCGGTATTCACGAGCTGCATCCAACCGGATATATTCTGGGCCGACATCGAAACCGACAAACTCAGGCTCAGGTCGTGCAATGTGCAAGATATAGAGAGTGGCATTGTAAAGGGAAGCCATCTTACCTGCGTAGTCTAGCAAGTCTTTCGTTCCCGCTTCGTTATCTACGGCTAAAAGAATCTTTTTCATGATTAAGAAATTTCAGTTTCAATTAATAGGTCTATGTGCTCTGCTTTAAACTTTTCTGCCCATACTATCCCTTCTTCATATCCTAATTCAAAGAGGCTTTTTGCTTTGGAAAAATCGAGAAGGTCGAACGACGGTTCCATTTCAGGTCTCAAAACATGATCGCACATTTTCATGCCTTCCTGACTACTACTATTTACGACCAAATGAAAAACCTCAAGAGCGACGTTTTTCATTGTCTTTAGGTTTTGGGTGAACTTCCCCTTATTCACCTCAACACCTAAAACATAAGAACAAGAAGGTATACAAGCTCCAGCAGGTAGATTATTTAAGACTCCCCCGTCGACATACATTTCTCCATTGATCTCTACTGGCTCAAATAGAATGGGAATACTCGCTGATGCCAATATTGGCCGTCGCAATTCTCCCGAATGAAAATCAACACAACTGCCCTTAGCTAAGTTTGTGGCGAAGACATGAAGTGGAATCTGCAGCTCTTCAAAAGTGGCAGGAAGGTTTTTATCCAACACTTCTTGGAGATATTTCATACCCAACAAACCCAACAGACTGGGCTTTAGTCTAAATAAGTTCAAAAAGCCTTTTCCAGAGAGGAGCTCGAGCATGGCCGTAGGTTTCATGCCTGCGGCATACAAAGAGCCTATTACCGCGCCTATGCTCGTGCCGCTAATGCACGATGGCTTCAGTCCGCACTCGTCAATAGCCTGCAATACTCCTACTTCTGCAAGCCCTCGGGCTCCGCCACCGCTGAGCGCCAAACCCCATTTCAATTCTGTCTTAGCTGCTTTTGTCATTCTTATTGAACCTTCGAAATCTAATTTACGCTATTTTGGCATGAATTTTACGTGTAAAAGTTTAAACTTAGAAATTATGAGATTTCAAATACCGATATCAATATTTGCAGCAGTAATTCTCGTTGCCTGTGGAAGTCAATCACCAATGGGCGAGAAAGTAAAAGAACCTTTTACAGGATCAAAATACGAGTCAAACGATCGGTTTTTCAGGGGTACAGGTAAGGGATCGAGTATAAAGGTTAACATAGCACGAGGAAAAGCAGACATCGAAGCCAAGAACCAGTTGGCAGGACAGGTAAGCACCAATATGCGCAACGTTACCGATCAATACTTAGGTCAAACGGACAATGCCGTAGGTGCAGATGTTGCCGACAAATTTCAAAGTCTCACCAGACAAGTCATGAACACTGGCCTTGCTGACTTAAGGAAAATTGGTGAGGAAAAATACTTCAACGAGACTACGAAAGATTACACCGTCTACATTGCATATGAAATAAAGAAAAATGCCATGTTTCGCTTTATGAAAAGACAAGCAAAGACAAACTCCAAGATCGATAAAGAAAGCCTGGAAGTGATGGAGAAGATTTTGGATCTCCAAATCGAAGCAACTAAGAATGAGGAGTAAGTGACGTGAATTGAAGGAAAGAAAAGGGAGCCTCTTGCGAGACTCCCTTTTTTATCAGGACCTGTGTTTTTCCAGTAAAACCGGAAGGAACTTAAACCAAAACCTAATCAACCATGATCCAACAGGCCCTGCCAATACTTTTCGACTTGGGGCCACCAACTACAATTGGTCTTTATTAATGTTCCTTTTAATTACCCTATAACACGACTTGGGTAATATTGTTTCTTCAATCAGCCTCAAAATCAATTTTAGAATGGCTGCCGTCACAGAAAGGTTTTTTGGTAGAAGCACCACATCGGCACAAGGCGATCATTTCTTTTTCTAGCTCTTGTTCTCCATTGGCAGATTTTAAACTCAATTTGCCTTTGATTATTACTGGTCCATTCTTTAATGGTTCTATCGATGTTGACATAGTTTCAATATTTTTTTCTTCACCTTTAAATCTATAAGATAATGCACCTGAAGGACATTTATCTATAGCATATCTCAACTCTTGTTCAGAAGCATTTTCTGCAGCGATCCAAGGTTTACGATTCGGATCAAAGACCTTAGGGAGATTGTTTACACAGTTTTTGGAATGGTAACAGAGATCGGGCTTCCACACCACCGTAGTATCGCCATTTTGGTATTCCTTCATCATCATAACTTTAAATGCTTAACCCAATCGAATTCCAGTAGCCACTAGGTCGGCGTGCTCAGGATACCTTTTTAAGTAGTCTTTAATAGCTTTGCAAGAAGGAATGAGGCGGTAGTCATTTTCTCTTATATAAATCAAGGCATGCTCCAGCATTTTGTCGCCAAGACCATTCTCCAGCAATTCAGGAGGCCCTTCTAGATTTGTAATGAAAAACTTTCCTTCACGATTGGCACGATACTCCAGCTCTACCCAATCCCTTTTTACTTTTACACCAAAGGTTTGGCGCTCTTTATCGTGTTCAAACACATACTCAGTTTCGGACATACTCTCACATGGTCTTAATGATTCGACCTTGGGGAAAACGAAACTTTGGTTGAGATGCGTATGAATCTGCACTGCTCCTATAGCCCAATGTCACCACCGCAAGGCATCGTAAATTTAGGGGTTCTAATTGAAGAATCCTATCATATTCCTCTCCTTTAATACCCTCAATTGGACAAGAGTCAATCTGCAACATGGCCGCAGCACTCAATAAACTGCCTATTGCGATGTAAGTCTGCTTGCTATTCCAGTTAAATGTTTCCGCAGCATCAGATTGGCTCACATAGGCCAAAGTACTTTCGATTTTTCTAAGAATTTGGTCTTCGCTTCGGTCTCTCACAGCAGCTTCTCCACGAGCATATTCTTCTACGTACTCTCTGGAAATTGAGGTCTTTGCCGCAAATACGATGAGTTCCGAAGCATCGGTAATCTGACCTTGTCCGTAAGACTGCTCCTTTAAGTGTTCTCTGATTTCAGGATCCTTGACATGGATAAACTCATATGGTTGCAAGCCCATGCTCGAGGCGCTCATTCGAAGCGATTCGAGAAGTGTATGAACCTGATCATCGTTCAGTTTTCGATCTGGATCAAACTTCTTCGTTGCATATCGCCAATTCATTGCCGCTATGACTTCTCTTCCTGTTACTTTTTCTGTTGTTTCCATATTATTCTTCTATTAAAATACCCATCTTTCCTTGGTTGTAGTCTCGAATGGTCTCCATTATTTCTGTCTGTGTGTTCATTACAAAAGGCCCGTAAGTTGCCAAAGGTTCATTCAGTGGTTTACCCAAAATGAAAAGCGCTAAGGATCCTTCTTCTAATTCAATTTCAAGTTCTTGACCTTCCATACTCAATCTATAAAAGCTCTTCTCTTCTATCAGCCCGTGACCTTTTACTGATCCTTTGCCCCGTATGATATAGAACCCACCATCCATTCCCTCGGGAAGAGACAGCTTACCTTTTTGATTCTGCTCTGCCTTCAGGGCGGCCATGAAAACGGGAAATGGAGGATTGGCTTTTCCCTTACTACCCTTATACTCTCCCGATATCAATTCCAAAGTCAATCCATCTGCTATAGAGATGGACTCCATATCCTCAGCTTGGATGCCTAAATAGCTTGGTGTATCCATCTTATTGGCTCGAGGCAAATTAATCCAGAGTTGGATCACCTCAGCAGCGCCTCCAGTCGCTGCAAGCTTAGCTGAAGGTCGCTCGCTATGAATGATTCCTCTTCCAGCACTTAGCCATTGCGCACCTCCTGGGCGCACCACCGAAGAATTGCCAAATGAATCTCGGTGATGCAACTCTCCGTCTATCACATAAGTCACTGGCATAAACCCTCGGTGTGGGTGAGGGCCCACACCTGCATGAAGCGGGTTCTCGCCTTCTCTAACTTTTATGTGGCCGTGGTGAAGCAATAAAAACGGATCAATCTGCTCCAACTCATTTGTCGGAAAGGGCTGAAGTATGGGCATTCCACCCATATCTACTTCAAGAGCAGGTAATGTCTGGTTTATCTTTTTTAATTCCTTCATTTCTTAATTCATTGGTACTTCGATTAATAAAAGTTCCGCATTGGCAGCGGCTTCGAGTTTAAAGCGATCCGTTTCGGTGATTCCGATTGCATCACGTTTCCCGAGTGATTCACCCTCAATAGTCATATCTCCTTTTAGAACAAAGACGTAAACGCCGTTTCCTTCTTCTTTTACTTGGTAAGTCAACTCGGTACCAGCGGTCATGTCAGCCATGTGCAAGTATGCGCTCTGGTTAATCTTGACTCCTGTTCCCGAAGATTCCAAAGGGGAAACCACCTCTTGGAATTGGTTTTTTCTCTCGCTTGGCTCAAATGTCTTTTGATCGTAACGCGGCGCTATACCCTTGTGCTTGGGAAATATCCATAGCTGCAAAAAATTCACGGCTTCATTCCCGTTCCTGTTTTTTTCGCTGTGGTAAACTCCCGTTCCTGCTGACATCAGCTGGACATCATTCTTGCGAATTACACCACTTGTCCCCATACTATCGTTGTGCTCCAAGTCTCCCTCTAATGGAATACTGATGATCTCCATATTCTCATGTGGATGGGTGCCAAACCCTCTTCCACCTGTTACGGTGTCATCGTTCAAGACTCTTAACATCCCAAAATTACCGCGCTCTGGATTGACGTAACTGGCGAAACTGAAACTGTGATGCGTATTGAGCCACCCGTGGTCAGCATGCCCTCTGGTATCGGCTTTGTGAATAATTGTTTTCATGATCTTAAAGTTTTGGATTAATCAAGCTTAATTCAATCGCGCTACAAATTTAATGTACCTACATGCATATTGCAGTAAAGCCTGATCTATGCGACATAATCAAATTCTATATCGCTTCGATAATCGAACAAAGTCAATCCATTCAGCACTTGAATCTTCTCATTGCATATTGTGAACAAAACTCATAGACTTGAACCTAGTATAAGCCAAAAAGTCAGCTACCTTTGCGAAGTTTACTACGCTTAGAACTAAAGAACAAAACATGCTTTATCGCCGGTTTATATTCATAGCAGTATTGGCTGCTTTACCCTTTTTGGGAATAGCACAAGAAGGAGACTCAGAAGAGCCGAATACGCTCGAAAATCAGTACCTCCAGCTCAAAAACAAATCAAATAGCTACCAGCAGTATAAGGTAGTTGACAAAACGAAGCTCGATGGATTCTGGTCAGCCGTGGAGGACACGTTGAACGAAAACAGCGCTCAGATTACTGGTCTCGATACCGAAGTAGTCACCTTAAAAAAGACCGTGTCTTCGCTAGAAACAAAACTGATAGACAGAGACAGCAGTCTTTCCGATCAATCCTACCAGATTGAGCATATGAGCTTTTTGGGAATTGATATGACGAAAGGTGGATACATTACATTCAGTTGGGTGATCATTTTCGTTTTGATTCTGACCGTGCTGATTCTGTATTTCCGTTTTTCATCGGCCAATAAGACCACCAAAGGAACAAAGAAGGACTTCAGTCAGCTGCAGGAAGATTTCGATGAACACAAGCGCAAAACAAGAGACAAGGAGACAAAGCTCATGAGAGATCTTCAGACGGAGATCAATCGAGTGGAAGAGCTTAAAGGAAAGCTTGGCGAAGGTTAAGACCGCATCTCATCTTTCATATCGCCAATGATGGAGCGCAGCAAGCGCTTGTTGTCATTGAGGCGCTCTTCGAGCATAATCATCGTTTCCGTTCCTTTTACTCCTTCTATATCTTGCATCTTAAAGAGAACATCCTTTGCGTGAAGAGTGTCTTTGCACCTTAATTTGCAAAAAATACTGTACGTACCTGCTGCCAGATCTGCCACGGTCACTTCGGGAATGGAGTCCAATTCTTCAATGATCTGCATGGCACTATAGCCCGTCGATACAAAGATTCCTGCATAGACGGTGAGCGTGTACCCAAATTTGTGGTAATTGATTGAAATAGAATAGCCATTAATTATCCCCTTGTTTTCCAACTTCTTAACCCGTTGATGCACGGTACCCGTGGAAACGATCAGCTCCTTGGCTATCTCGGTAAACGGCTTCCTCGCATTGTCGATGAGCTTGAGAATTATCTCTGAATCTATGTGATCAATCTTTTTGGACATGTTTTACAACATTTATAGGATTCGAACGCCAAATCTACAATTCTTTCAATTCTAATTGCAAACTCATCAAAAAATATGATCCAGTGAATTCAATTGGGGTAGTTTCGGAGACCAATTTTATACGCATATGAAATTAATAGAAACGATAAATACCTCGAAAAGCGTCGTAGAGCTTTACTTAAGCGATGATGGATCAAAAGTGATAGAAAGAAAGTGCTTAACGGAAAATCGCTGCAAGGAGTACACTTACTCGCTTGATCAATACTTCAATAAATCAGGTGTTTCACGCACCTTGAAAAATAAAATTGCCATTGCTATGGCTAACTGAGCTAAGCACAATTTCGATTTGTTAGGTTGGAGTGCTTTGTAGAATCCGTTTGGATTCGAGTTGATGGTGAAAGAGGTTCCTTAGGGAACCTCTTTTTTTGTTTTAAAACACATCGATTGGTCAGTTCTGGCGGCACAGCCGCCATTGAACTAATAGCACCCGTCCGTCTCATGAGGACAGGTACTATTCTCTGATTTTATAAACTAATCTCTTGCCTCTGACTATCTGACCTCTAATGATTAATACCCTTCCACAGGTGGCCCACCTGCACCCACGATATTGCTATTCATCGCGTCAGCTCGGTTTTCTAACTTTTCTAAATTGGTCTTTAACTCGCCCATCTCTTTTTCGATCAGGGCGATCGTTTTGAGTGCTTGCCCTGTAGGGCCGTAGGTAGACTGATAAAGAACCATTTCCAGATTTCCCATGCGGTCGCCAATAGTGGGTGGCTGCTTCTCTCCTATCTTGTTTTTGGCAGGACTGCCATCCACGCGGCTCTTAAAGGTGTAGTAGTCGTCGCGGAGGATGCGGTAATCAGCGGTGAGATCGCCCTCGCTATTGCGAACATAGGCCAAGGCGATGCCAAGCGCATTGATCTGCTCTTCCAAGGCACTCTTGTCCTTTCTGAGGACAGAGGCCTCCAAGGACAACTTCTCTACGTTGTTGTGAAACTGCTCCGTTTGATCGGCCAACGGATTCTCCAAAGCTCCTTTCTCGTGCAAAGGCACCACCTCAAAACTGCGGAATTCGCTCAAAGCGGTCAATCCCTTGGCGGTTTCTTTCATCAGGCGAACTTGGTAAGTACCTGGCGATACGAGCAAGCCCGAATTTTCGCTGATCTTCTCGGTACCCTTCGAGACCACCTCCATTGGCGGAAGCCTCAAGTCCCAAGCTACTCGGTGGAATCCCTTTGCGGTGGAGGCATTTACTCTTCTCACAAGGTTGCCATTGGCATCAGCCACTTCGAGCCAAACTCTTGCGGGCATCTCATTGGCTTCGGCATCTAGCTGGTCGTAACCAGGAAAGGGTACGTCCTCTCCTGCTTTGTTTTGTTCTTTCTCCGTTTCAGCACGCTCGTCTTTGGCGCTCTTGTAGCCTTCGGCGAGGTGATAAGTAAATACCGCTCCGAAAGGTGGATTATCAGAAAGATAGTGCCCCGCTCCTTGCGAACCTTGTCCTTTACCGAAAGAAAGATCGGGACGCTGGATATACCACCACGCCTTACGGGTGGGGAATAGCTGTGCTTCTTCTGCGAGACCTTCTTCGGTGATTTCGCGGAAGACGCTCATGTCATCAAATACGTAAAAGCTACGGCCGAAGCTGGCGCCTACAAGGTCGTCTTCCCTGCGTTGGATGGTGAGATCTCTGAAGGAAATAGTCGGAACGCCGCCTTTGATCATGGTCCATTGTGTCCCTCCATTTACTGAAAAGTAAATACCAAACTCGGTGGCGATGAAGAGCAAATTTTCCTGCTTGTGGTCTTGTACGATTCTCCAGACGGTCGTCTTTTCGGGAAGGGTTTCCGTAAGGCTGGTCCATGACTTCCCTTTGTTGGTGCTTTTGAAAAGGTAGGGCTTCAAGTCGCCGTGCTTGTGGTTATCAAGGGCCACGTAGACTGTGTTGGGGTCGTAAAGGTCTACCTTAATGTCATTAACGTAAGCGTTAGCGGGCACTCCCGATATGCTGCTCACTTCCATCTTAGTCCAGTTGGCGCCCATATCGTCGGTGCGGTGCATGAGGCCATCGTCGGTGCCGATGTAGATCACATTCTCGTCGTGCGGCGACTCCGCTATAGAGGTGATGGTGTTAAAGGTAGACATGGCGTAGAGATCCCACGCATTGTCGTAGCTCTGAGTGCGGCCCATTATGTCGAGTTCCAGTCGGTTTTGGTCGCGGGTAAGGTCGCCACTGATGGAGGCCCAATTGTCGCCGCGGTCATCTGACTGCCACAGTCGGTAGGAACCGTGGTAGATGCGGGTAGGCTTGTGCGAACTCACGAGGATGGGTGCATCCCAATTGTAGCGTTCGTGCTTTTCGCCTTCGCCAGCGTAGGGCTGTATGCCAATGACCTCTCCGGTCGACATGTCTATTCGCGTAAGCGCGCCCTCCTGCCACTGGGCATAGATAATGTCGGGATTGCCTGGCTCGGTAGCGGGCTGGTGACCATCGGCAAAGAGCACGACCTTCCAGTCGCTGTTTTGGATACCTTGGTAATCATCTGTGCGCGAAGGGCCGCCTTGCGTATTGTTGTCCTGCGTACCTCCATAAATGTTGTAAAACGGTTCGGTATCGTCTACCGCCAATTTGTAAAACTGCGTGATGGGCATATTGGCAAAGAAGCGCCAGTTTTCTCCCAAGTCATGCGACTCATACATACCGCCATCGGTGCCAAAGAGGAGGTAGTCGGGATCGCTCATTTTGAAGGCCATGGCATGGTTGTCAGAGTGCTTGCTCTTTTCGTTCATTCGCCGAAAGGTCTTGCCACCATCCTCAGATATTTGCACGCGCACATCCATCAGGTAGATGCGGCCTTCTTTGTGTGGACTCGCATAAAGTTCTTGGTAGTAATGAGGCCCCGTGGCGCCCGAAACTGCATCGCTTTGCTTGGTCCAGGTACTTCCCTTGTCGGTAGATTGGTACACGCCTCCCTCACGCTGATTGAGCTCGATGGCCGCGTAGAGCACATCGGGATTTTGCGGTGAAATGGCCAAACCGATCTTACCCATGTTGCCTCCAGGAAGTCCTTCTTTGAGTTCTTCCCACGTATCGCCGCCATCGGTGCTGCGGTGGAGACCTGTGCCAGGTCCGCCGCCCATGTAAGCAGCTATGGTGCGGTGCCTGTCCCAAGTGGCCGCGTAGAGGTGATCGGGGTTGCGTGGATCAATGGCAATGTCGGTTACGCCCGTCCACTCATCGTTGCCCAGGGTGCGGGTCCATGACTCGCCACCATCGGTGGTTTTGTAAAAGCCTCGCTCGCCACCGCTGCTCCAGAGGGGGCCTTGTACAGCTACCATCACCACATTGCTATTGCTGGGGTGGACGATGATCTTCGAAATATGTTCAGAGGCTTTCAGCCCCATGTTATTCCACTTCTTGCCGCCATCGGCGCTGCGGTAGATCCCGTCGCCGTAGCCTACGTGGCGACCGCCTACGTTCTCGCCCGTGCCCAGCCATACGGTGGAAGGATTGTTAGGATCGATGGTGATGCAACCCGTTGAGAAAACGGACTGATCGTCGAAGATGGTGCTCCAAGTAGTTCCCGCATTTTCGGTTTTCCACACACCGCCCGATCCTACGGCCACGTACCAAGTGCTTTCATCATCGGGATGGATGGCTATATCGGCGATACGTCCGGCCATAAAAGCGGGGCCGACGCTGCGCATCTTCAGTCCTTCAAAGTTTTTGGCATCCCATGGAGATGGGGTTTCTTCTTCTTGTGCCTTTACTGCAAAGGTGAGGGTAAGTGCAAGTAAGCCTAGGAGGATTCTTTTCATAAGGTGTGGTGCTTTTAAGCAGGCACAAGATAATAAAGGTTGGGCTTATGAAAGTCCCGTGATTAATCGCGTGGCAAGAGATAAATCGAATGGCAATTTCTACCTGACTAAAATCATTGGCCTTAATCCAAGGGGCCTACCAAACTATTGCCCTCAAATCAACACGGATCTGGCGTACAATCAGAATTGATACAGCTCTCTATTCGTCCTGAGCTAGTACCCTTGGTGATTTTAATACTGATTTGAGTTTGACCAGCACGGCGTGGCGAGCAGTATTCCAATTTGTAGTAGCTGTTTACCTCGGAGTTCAACTCGGTGGCTATGCTCTCAAATGTCGGGGTGAGGTTGTCAAAATCTTCGGCGGCAAAATACCCACTGTAGCCCAGCGCTTCCAATACTTGGTCATCGGCGGTTTCGCCTGCTCCTATCGTGTACACGTCTATCTTGTTTTCATCAGCTTCTAAATCGGCTACGGCGTTTTGAGCATCCTCAAACGTTTGGAGACCCGCAAAGTCTTCACCATCTGTAAATACCACCATCGCACCTACGTCAATAAGCTTGGGAGAATCCGTCACCCTATTTTTTATAATGGCAGCACCAGACACGAATGCCCCGTAGAGGTTGGTCGAATTGTCGCGGGTCAGATCAGCGCTAATATTGTCAATAGTATTGAGCAGCAGTTCGCTGTTGGTCGTGAAGTCTTGCAGCTGGACCAAGGTAGGATCGCCATCAAAATAATACAGCGAAACAAAGGTCTCTCCCACTTCCGAGTTGTTCTCATTGAGAATGGAATTGACGAAAGCACTCATCGCCTCCTTCACTTCGGGCAAATCATCGCTTTCAGTAATACTCTCACTCAAATCTGCCACCAGGACTATGTGGTACCCGAAACTCTGCGGATCGGGCAGCAACTCGTTTTCACTCTCAAAGGCAATGACTTGGTCGTTGTCCTTCACTTCAATGTCGCCGATCACCAAATCGGTCACGGGGCCAAAACCATCGTCTACCTTAAAGAAAACCGAGTACTTGGCTCGGGGAGTTGCCAACTCGTGGTTGAGGAAGGTAATGTTCAAGCCATTGTCAATAAT
>JBLIDT010000025.1:0-42825 GCA_047632755.1 Cryomorphaceae bacterium | reverse complement strand
ACTTTTTCAATTTCTGAATTCATTGGGGCTTGAGCCTCTTCCATTGCTGGCTTAGCTTTCGTCTTTACCAATGTCATTTCGTTGATGAGGTTCGTAGCACCTGCATATTTATCTATCATGAACAGCACGTAGCGAATATCGACTGAGATGGTTCTCTGAATAGATTTCTCGAAGTTGATGTCTCCACTCATCGCTTCCCAGTTTCCATCGAAGGCAAGTCCTACTAGTTCGCCATTTCCATTGATCACTGGGCTACCCGAGTTACCTCCGGTAATGTCGTTGGTGCTAATGAAATTGACAACCAAATCTCCGTTCTCATCGGCATACTGGCCATAATCTTTGGCTTTGTAAAGCTCGACCAATTTGGCTGGAACTTTAAACTCATCGTCATCAGGATCCATCTTTTCCATGATTCCTTCTATCGTTGTGAAGTAGTTGTAGGTCACTCCATCTTTGGGTTGGTAGTCTACAACGTTTCCAAAAGAGAAACGCATGGTAGAGTTGGCATTCGGGTAAAATTCTTTGTCTGGATTCATTTCTCTCAATCCAGCAATGAATAGTCTGTTTCCTTTTGCCAGCATTTCATTGGCTTCTGCATTTTGATCTGCTCTACCTCGGTATATTTCGAAGAGATCGGCACTAATGGCTTTCACAGGATCTTTGTCGTAAGTCTTTTGCGAAGGGTCAGACAAGAAATCCATCATGCGGTCTTTGTCGGTGAAAATGCTTTTGGAATAAACCTTCTCGGCGTATTTCATCCATTTGCCGTCCATTTTTCCATTTAAGTCTCGCATGTAAGTGGGCTGCTGCTCCATCACTACATTTTTGGAATAGAGTTCATTCGTTACTGCAAAAAGCTTCATGTCAGTAGGCATATTCGCCCCTTCGAAGAATTCTTCGGCGTAAGCCATCATCCCTTTTTTCATTCCCTCTTTTTCTTCCCCTGCTTCCATTGGGAGGTAACCCTCTATTTGTCTGCCCATTCGGTAAGCAAATAGATTGACATCAGCTCCGAGGAGTCCTCCTTCCAAAACATACGTGCCACCTATCACTCTTTCATCCGTTATGACATAGGCTTGCTCGATCATGTCCAAAGCTTCGCCATACTTGGCTTTGCGCTTAGGATCCGAATTTGCCCATTTCTGAAAACTAGCTTCGATTCCTTCTTTTGTTCCCTTCACATCATTGGCTTTCAGCTGTTCCGTTTGTCCAATGTAGTATTTCCAATAGTTGGCGATTTGCGCGTACTTAGAGGCGTACATCAATCGTATGGCGTCATCCTGCTTCATGTCTTCGCGAAGTGCTGCGAGTTTCACATCTCTGATTTCAACGATGGTCATGTTTTCTAGTTCCAGCGCCTGCTCTACTCCAAATGAGGTCAAGTAGCGATCAGTGCTTCCTGGGTAACCAGCAGTCATCGTGAAGTCGCCAGCTTTCAGACCTGCGATTGACACAGGTAAGAAGTGCTTTGGAGCCATTGGAATATTGTCTGCGCT
The DNA here is from genome assembly GCA_047632755.1 of Cryomorphaceae bacterium. GTDB lineage: Bacteria > Bacteroidota > Bacteroidia > Flavobacteriales_D > Cryomorphaceae > JAKVAV01. The sequence goes on along the minus strand of JBLIDT010000025.1, from coordinate 41,329 downwards.
ATATTCTGCGGGCTTTCCGTCGGGGCCGCTGTAAACGCGAAACATCGAGAAATCTCCTGTGTGTCTTGGCCACATCCAGTTGTCAGTGTCTCCGCCGTATTTCCCTACGCTTGAAGGAGGAGCGCCAACCAAACGAACATCTGTGAACGTTTCGTAAACAAAAAGGTAGAATTCATTGCCCTCATAAAAGCTCTTTACTCGAGCACTGTAATGAGAATCTCCTTTTGCAACAGCTGCCAATTCCGCTCCTTTTTCGGAAATGATTTGATCTCTCGCTTCTTCGGTATCGGCACCTTCGAGCGCCGCGAGCATTTCGGTCGTCACATCTTCCATTCTTACCAAGAAGGAAGCATAGAGCCCTTCATTCGTAAGTTCTTCTGCGTAAGACTTGGCCCAAAAGCCATCAGTCAGGTAGTCAGATTCCACCGTACTGTTTTCGCGAATAGCGTCGAAACCACAGTGGTGGTTGGTAAGCATCAAGCCATTTGGCGAGATGATTTCTCCCGTGCAAAAGCCACCCATTGAAACGATGGCATCTTTGAGGCTGGAGTTGTTTACACTATAAATTTCTTCTGGGGTAAGTTGTAGCCCCATTTTTTGTAGATCTCTTTGGTTCAAACGCTGGATAAGCATTGGCAACCACATTCCCTCATCTGCCCGAACGGACGTGAAGGTGATGAGCGCAAGAAGCGCTGAAATAATGATGGATTTTCTCATGACTTTTATTCTGATTTGGTGCAAAAATAACACTTCAAAACTGACCTACCGAAAACGATAGGTATAGCTCTGAATGCGAATGGCTTGTTTTATTTCGTCTCGGGTCAATTCGGCTTGTAGAAGCATGTCTTCACCGCGGTAAACGTACTCTCTTCTTTCAACTTTCACGCCACCTTTGTGAAGTTCCTCTGCCAGTAAATTTCCCACTTCGTCGTATTCGTAGTGTTTCGAAAACTCTTCGTTCGGTCGCTTGATCTCCTTCGCAGAAAGCAGACCATGCTCGTCGTAGCTATACTTTTCCTCTTCTCTTCGACTGGTCATCACAAAATCGGAGACGTACTTTAAGAAATACCCGTCCTCATCGTAGTAGCGGACTTCCTTTCGGTAAGGTCTTCCAGAAGTATTGAATTGTGTGCTGTGCAATTGTGTCTCGTAAGCCTTATGCTCAAAGGTCTCTGTTGAAATCTGCGTGCTCGTTTCGCCGCGTCCTTTCTTTCCTAGGCGGGAGTATTTTAAGGTACTGGGTCTATCCGTATTACCGTAAGTGTAGCAGTAGCTGAAAAGACCTGACGCATCATTTTTAATCTCGCAGCTGAGTCTGCCCTCCGTATATTCGAAAATCGTCAGCAGCGTATCTTTTGACCTCGTTATTTCCTGAAAGGAAACCGTTTTTCCTTTCGAGTTAAACTTGTAGACCATTTTTCTCCCCGTCGGTTTTATTTTTTCTCCATCGGGTTTGAGCTCGTCCAATATCTCTATTTCTGAGATATTGTTCGCAGCAATAAAGGTCGGATTGAACTTGCTTTCAGACTCGAAGCTTTTTCCTTCGGGTAGCGTTATGAGTTGCCCGTAACAATCGGAAAACATAACCAACAGAAAGAATAGAAAGGCTGTCCTTCTCAATTTTGCACGAAAATTTTCTTGATTTCTTCTTTGGCTTCTGCCAATGAGTTTACCGGATGTTTGCAGGCTCGATTCTGACAGAGATAGAACTGCAATTCACTTGAGTTTAGTCTCCCTTTGAGCAATTCCAATTGGCTTTTTTCTTCGGCGGCAGCCTTGATAACCAATGGCGCATACAGGTTCAAGCTCTCGATTGCTACGGCGGCATCAGTTCCCGCTGCTACCAGTTCTGGTGAGCCTATGCTCAGTCTCAACCAGAGTTCTGCCCAATTTGAATATCCAGACCCGTATTCTTTCATGCCGGTTTCTACCGCATTGAGTAGTCTTTTGGCGACAGCCTCAAAATGTGGCAGACGATAGTAGGAGGAGAGCTTAATGAAGTTCACCGCCATCACCGAATTGGAAGATGGGATCACATTATCGTTTAATTCCATCGGACGCGATATCAGATCTTTCTGGTGGTTTGGGGTAAAAAAGAATACGCCCGTTTTCTCGTCGTAGAAAAGATCAAGCGCTTTGAACGAGAGTTCTTTTGCACGTTCGAGATAAGCTTCCGCGAAAGTGGCTTCGTAAAGAGAGATATAGCCTTCGATCAAAAAAGCATAGTCTTCTAAGAAGCCATCGATTTTTGCTTTTCCGTTTTTCCAAGTATGCTTCAAGTCAAGCGTCGCGGTATCCAAAAGTTCACTTTCGATAAAGCCTAAGATGCTTTTGGCTTCAGCCAAATCAGCTTCTTCTCGCGAATGAATGTAGGAAGTCGCAAATCCCGTGATCAACATGGCATTCCAAGAACAGAGGCTCTTGTCATCCGTTCCCGGTCTTATTCTTTCGCTTCTGGCAGTGAGTATTTTTTCATTGATAACAGTCAGCTCAGAGAGAACAGATTCTTCGGAAATCTCCAATTCTGCTGCGAGTTCTGAGATTGTTCCGCGTCGAACGGGAATGATGTTTCCTTCCCAAATGGCATTGTGATCTAAATGGTAGAATTTGGAGAATTCGGGATATTCTTTTTCCAAAATTTCTTTCTCCCAAGTATAGAATTTTCCTTCTTCGCCTTCGCTATCAGCATCGATGGCAGCGTAGTAGCCATCCTTTCCGTTTTGCATCTCTCTTCTCAGCCACGCCTTGATGCAATTGGCAGTGTGGAGGTATTCCAAATCACCAAAAGCGGCATAAGCCTCACTGTAAAGTGTGAGGAGCTGCGCATTGTCGTAAAGCATTTTCTCAAAATGAGGAACCTTCCACTCAGGGTCGGTGGAGTATCTGGTAAAGCCTCCGCCGATTTGATCGTAAATGCCACCGCGGCCCATTTCGTTGAGCGTGAGTTTTACATGCTCTAGAATTTCCTTGTCGTGATTGATGTAGCCAAACTTCAGTAGAAAGGAGTAATTGGATGGTAGTGGAAATTTCGGTGCTTTGTTCGGGCCACCTCTTTCATTGTCAAAGCGGCTCTTCCATTTTTCAACGGTTTCTTGTAATGTGCTGAGAGGCCACTCGGCCTTGGGATCAGGTGGAGGTAAAATCCCCGAAACCTTCATGCCCTGAGTCAGCTTGTCTCCGTATTCGTTTATTTTTTCGGGATTGTCATTCCAGAGAGTGGCCAATTGCTGGAGTATTTGAACCCATTGCTGCTTTGGAAAGTAAGTTCCACCATAAACTGGTTTTCCTTCTGGATTGGTAAGGCAATTGAGAGGCCAACCACCTTGCCCTGTCATCATTTGAACCGCCTCCATGTAGATTTGGTCAATGTCGGGACGCTCTTCTCGATCTACCTTCACACAAACGAAGTAGCGATTCATGATTTCCGCCACCTCTTCATCTTCGAAGCTTTCGTGCTCCATCACATGGCACCAGTGACAACTCGAATAGCCGATGGAAACCAGCATGAGCTTGTTTTCATCAATGGCTTTTTGGCGAGCTTCATCGCCCCACGGCATCCAATCTACTGGATTGTGCGCGTGTTGCAATAAATAAAGACTGTCTTCTTCAGCGAGGGCATTGGTAAACTTGTGTGCGCTCATATTTTAAAACTTGGCTTCGTGGGTATAGTCGAAATCAAATTTTTGGCCAATGATGAAAGATTTCGCTTTTATCGTTCCTTTCGCCTGTATGTTAACGCTTTTGCTGAGCGCCGCCCCAAGAATGATCGGGATCAGTTGAAGGCTCCCACCTTCAAAGTCTGTTCTCACTTTTGCCTCGATCACATCGTTGAAATTCGCAGGAATCACAATGTTGTTTTCCAATTTTGCTTTTCCAGCTTTCCTCCCGTCCAAGAACAAATCAGCATCCGTAGATGTGATTTTGATCTTGTAAGCGTTAGGGTTGCTGACTTTCAAATTGGCCGTAAAGCTGATGCCATCCTTGTCCAATTTGTGAATCTTCACATTTGTAATATTCTCTACATCTACGTTTTCGTAGTTGCACGAAGTGAGGAGAATCGCAAAAGCAAAAAATGGAAGAAACGTTTTACTTCTTAGAAAGCTCTGCAAAGTTTTTGAAGAACAACGGAATAGTCTCGATGCCTTTGTAATAATTGAAGAGGCCATAATTTTCGTTAGGGGAGTGAATTTTATTGGAATCCAATCCGAATCCCATTAGAATGGTTTTCAGGCCAAGAATTCGTTCAAAGTAGGTCACGATCGGAATAGATCCTCCTCCTCTCATCGGGATTGGCTTTTTGCCAAAGGCTTCTTCCACCGCCATCTCGGCTGCTTTGTAGGCCACAGAGTCTGTTGGAGTCACTGCGGGCTCACCACCGTGATGAGGTGTTACTTTTACTTTTACATAGTCAGGAGCGATGCTCTTGAAATGGTTTTGGAAAAGCTCCGTGATTTTATCTGACGATTGATTGGGAACCAGTCGCATGGATATTTTGGCGTAAGCCTTAGACGGCAAAACAGTTTTTGCACCTGGAGAAGTATAGCCACCCCAGATTCCGTTCACGTCAAGTGTCGGTCTGATGCTCGTTCTTTCTAAGGTTGTGTAGCCCTCTTCGCCTTTTACATCGTTGACTTCTAAATCAGCCTTGTATTCAGAAAGGTCGAATGGTGCCAAGTTCATTTTTTCACGATCTGAAGCGCTCAATTCTTCCACGTCATCGTAAAAATTTGGGATAGTAATTCTCCCTTTTTCGTCTTGAAGAGAGGCGATCATTGAGGCCAATACATTAATGGGATTGGCAACTCCACCTCCGTAGATACCTGAATGCAAATCGCGGTCGGGCCCAGTTACTTCCACTTCTACATAGCTCAAGCCTCTGAGGCCAACGGTGATGCTAGGGGCATCATTTGAAATCATGGCAGTATCGGAAACCAAAACAACGTCGGCGGCCAATTTTTCTTTGTTTGCCATCATAAAAGGCTCTAAGCTATCCGATCCGATTTCTTCTTCACCTTCTATCATGAACTTGACGTTGCAAGGCAAAGTGTCGGTAGCCATCATTGACTCAAAAGCCTTGATGTGCATGTACATCTGGCCTTTGTCATCGGCTGCACCACGGGCTATTACCAAACCATCTTTTACGACTGGCTCGAAAGGGGGCGAATGCCAAAGCTCCAAGGGATCGGCTGGTTGCACATCGTAATGGCCGTAGACCAATACAGTTGGCAACGAAGGATCAATCATTTTCTCGCCGTAAACGATCGGATATCCGCCCGTTTCGCAAACCTCCGTTTTATCAGCTCCTGCAGACTCTAGCTTTTCGCGAATAAAATCTGCTGCTCTCAGTACGTCATTCTTGTAGGTAGCGTCTGTGCTTACAGATGGTATTCTGAGCAGTTCTACCAGCTCATTTAGAAATTTATCTTTGTTTGATTCGATGTAATCTTTTGTCTTTTCCATTAGGTGTATTATAAGGGCAGCAAATATAAGAAATCGACGGGGCCTTAAGATGGGTTCATCAAGAGTTCAATTGATGAATTTTGTTTAGTTTCGAAACGGGCAACTTTAACAGCCCTTTACCGTCAGGATTACTAGATGTTTACAGCCAATTCCATGGATTTTATTCAGCCATCAATGAAACCACTTCGTTTTTTTGCCTCAATTATTCTTTTTCTAGCAGTATTGCCTGCCTTCTCTCAGATAGAAATGGACAATACCATGACTGTTGAGGAACTTGTTCAAAATGTGCTTCTAGGAAATGGAGTCTCTGTCTCCAATGTCACATTTAATGGCCAGCCTGCCGATCAAATTAATGTTCAAGCAGCTCGATTTTCGGGCAATAGCGACTTAATTGAATTCCCTGAAGCTCTAGTGCTTGCTACAACCAACGCTTCTAATTTGGTTACGGGAGATTTTGCTGGAGATCCAATTGCAGTTGAATTAGAAAATGATCCAGATTTGGTTCAAATTTCTGGATTCAATATAAACGATGCGGCAGTATTGGAATTTGATTTTGTTCCGAATGGTGATTCCTTAGAGTTCCGATACGTTTTTGCTTCTACCGAATACCAAAGTTTTACTTGCTCCAATTTTAATGACGCTTTTGGATTTTTCCTTAGTGGACCAGGCTTGAGCGGACCATTTACAAATGATGCAATAAACATTGCCTTGATTCCAGATAGCGATATTCCTGTAGGAGTGAATACCGTAAATGGTGGAGTGCCCACTGGGGGCGGACAAGCTTCTAATTGCTTTGACTTGAATCCAAATTGGGTTGAGGACAGCCAGTATTTTATTGAAAATTATGACATGATTCCAGATGATATTCAGATCAATGGGATGACCGTTACACTTACTGCTTATGCTCAAGTGATCTGTGGAGAGGAGTATCACATAAAATTGGCCATTGGAGATGCATCGGATGGTGCGCTTGATTCAGGAGTTTTTCTAGAAGCAGGCTCCTTCACCTCAAACAGTGCCGTTGACGTAAGCTTAGATATTCCCGTCGGAGTGAATGACTCCACTCTTTATGAAGGTTGTGGGGAAGCTTACTTGCAGTTTGTAAGACCAATTGCGAGCTCGGGTATTCAAGAGGTTGCTTATTTGGAAATAACGGGAACTGCGATAAACGGTGTGGATTTCTTACCCGAATTGCCCGATAGTATCGTCTTTCCATTAGGCGTAGATACTGTGTTTATTACTTTAAGCGCACCTTTTGATGGCTTAACCGAGGGTGAAGAAACGGTAATAGTTACTATCACCAATGTGGCCTCTGAGTGCTCAGGAGCGGTGCTCACGTCTAATTTCCAATTCTATATACGCGAACCCGATCCCATGGAAATTTCGGGTTTTGATGGAGCTCTTCAGGATTGCTCGGATGAGATCGAACTTTTTCCGACGATAACGGGCGGCTACGGGGAGTATGGCTATATCTGGAATAACGGTATGTCTGCCGATACCATAACCGTTTCGCCCGGTTTTACCACCACCTATTTTCTTACAGTGACGGATACTTGCGGAGTTGATCCGCTTTCCACCCAGTTCAATGTGGAGGTTCCCGTTTATGCACCTGTCTTTGTCGATTTAGGTGACGATGTGTTTATTGAAACATGCGATGTGGTGTTGCCGCTCACTCCAGCGACTACATCGGGAGGTTTTGGCGCCTATTCTTACCAATGGTTCGTAGATGGCGAATTCGTTACGGATGCCAATCCATTCAACTACTTAGTTGAAGCTACCTCAACCGTGGCAGTCATTGCCAGCGATGTCTGCGGGGATATAGATTCTGATACGATTTTTGTAGAGCTTCCCCCTTCGGATGTGACCGCATTTTTACCGCAAGGATATGTCGCAGAGTCTTGCCTTGAAAGTTTCCTTCTACCCGTGATCGCCGATGGCGGAATCGGAGGCTTGAGTTTTACCTGGACGGTAGATGGAGATACCATTGTAGAATCTACGCCACTGTCTTATTTTGAATACCACCCTTCTATGGGGAAAATAGTTGCCGTTCACGCTCAGGATCAGTGCCAGAATTTTGCCAAGGATACTACCATAGTCGAGTTCGATTATCCCGAAGTGAGCTTTGAACTTAGCCCAGACACGTCCATCTGTCCCGAGACGGAAGCCTTACTCACTGCCGAAGCCATCGGTGGCTCGGGTAACTTTAATTATGTCTGGGAAGGATTTTCGGATTCAATGGGAACAAGCTTATTGGTGAACCCCGATCGCAATCGAAATTATTTCGTGAGCGTTAGCGATACTTGCGGTATGCGTGCGGATTCGATTATTTCCGTAGAAATCCGAAATGTAAGAGCTGATTTTGACCACACTGAAATCGAGTACTACGGCATGGCATTCGACAACTACTCTATTGGAGAAGGCCTGACCTATTTATGGGATTTTGGCGATGGAAACAGAAGCGATGAAGAGGATCCACGTCATTTTTTCAGCGGCTTGGATAAGTACACGGTTACGCTTACAGCAACGGATATCAGCGGATGTCAGGACACGGCTTACTTGGTGACCGATCCACCAACCGAGATTTTTATTCCATCTGCTTTTTCTCCCAATGGAGATGGCATCAACGACTTGTTTGGAGTTTATGGTGAGAATATCCTCGAATTTAAGATGTGGATTTTTGACCGTTGGGGAGATGAGGTTTTCTACTCAGAAGATCCAAATGTTAAATGGAATGGCTCCGATAAGAGCGGAGAGTATTTTCCAGGCACTACTTCCTTCAATTACCTCATTGAATACAAAGGAGAATCAGAAGACGACGCAACCAAATTAACGGGGGTTGTTCATTTAGTTCGATAAGTTTAGATTTACAGGCCTTAATACTACTTTATGAAATTCAAATCCTATCTCCTTATCCCATTTTTGTCTTTTGTGTTCTTGCAAAATATGGATGCGCAAGTAAACGTAATTGATACGTTTACTGTCGAAGAACTTGTGAACGACTTCCTTTTAGGAGCAGGTGTTACAGCCACCAATATTACTTTCAATGGTAACCCTGCTGATCAAGTATACTTAGCCACAGGTTTATATCAAGGTGGTGAAAGTAGCAATGTAGTTGGCTTTGAAGAAGGAGTATTGATTTGCACCGACGGAGCTTTCGATCTTGTGGTAAACGGAAACGGAAACAACAGCACAGGTAATTTTCAAGATGACCCTGATCTTTTAGCGATATCAGGGCAAAGTGGAATGAATAATTGCGCGATCATAGAATTTGACTTCGTAGTGAGTTCCGATTCCGTGAGATTCAATTATGTTTTTGCTTCAGAAGAATACCCTGGTTTTACATGCTCAGGTTTTAATGACGCTTTTGGTTTCTTCATTAGCGGCCCTGGCATTTCTGGCGAATTTACTGACAATGCTAAGAATATTGCACTTATTCCTGATACTGATATCCCTGTCGCCATTAACACTGTTAATTCTGGTGTCTCTTCAAGTGGGAATAATCAGCCGTGTGATGATGCAAATCCAAATTGGCAAGAGGATAGTATTTATTTTGTAGACAATGAGAATGAACCATCTGGTGAAGTTCAACTCGCTGGGATGACCGTCACTCTTTCAGCACAAGAAGCGGTTCAATGTGGAGAGGAGTATCATATTAAATTGGCAATTGGAAACGCTTTGGATCAGTCTCTTGATTCAGGGGTCTTCTTGGAAGCGGGCTCCTTTTCAGCCTTTGGCGAAATATTCGCTGAATTCAGCCCCGTATTTAATAACGGTGGAGATGTCGACCAAGAAGGGTATGATTCGCTAGTAGTAGCGGGTTGCACGAGCCCTGTTATAGAATTGATCAGACCTCCTGGTGCTACATTCATTTCAATAGATTTTGTACTGCAAGGGAATGCGGAAGAAGGAGTTGATTATGTGATTGATGGGGAGATTCCAAACGGTTTTCCAGAAGGAGTGGACACCGTTGCCTTTGCGATCGAAACGATCAATCCAAACATTACGGATACACTGTTTTTTGAATTATTGATTATTTACGAAACGTGCGCAGGTGTTACTGATACCACTATTTTGGAAATCCCCATCGCGCCTCCACCGCAAATATTAACAACGACAAATGATGTCGACGTGTTTTGCCCAACGGATTCTTTGGTTATAGAAGTGGAAGCGTCAAATGGACTTTTGCCTTACACCTACGATTGGGAAGATTTGAGTGGCGATATAGATGGGGCTGCAATCCTGGTGGCATTGCCCGATATCGAACAAGATTTTGTGGTTGAAGTAACAGACGCATGCGCGTTTGTCTTCGTCACAGACACGGTCACGGTCACCAACTCGGTGCCACCACCTTTGGATGTGTCTATCGATACCTTCGCAGACCCTACCTGCCCCAACGAACCTGTTAGCTTGCAGGGGTCCGTTCTTAACGGCAATCCTCCATATATCTATGTTTGGAATGATTCTCGTGGAAATACTTACGGCGGATTTGACAATATTACGACAAGCGACATCAATCCCGCTGTTGTAATATTTACTCCAACTTTGGATGTGGTTTTCACTGTAATAGACTCATGCGGTACATCAGTGAGAGACTCGGTTATGATTAACTACCCCATCTATGATTCCCTATCCACGACATTTGGCCCACTAGTCGATAATTGTCCTGAGGGGCCTGTTGAGCTGGATGCCGAAGTTGTCGGAGGCGCAGGAGATTTGACATACCTATGGGGTATTTCTGAAGGAGAATCGACTTTTACTACTGGTTTTGGATCTAATTCCAAGACTACCTTCATCGATGCGGGAAGTGGTTTTAACACCTTCACATTGCTCGTTAGAGATCGATGTAATGTACTGGGACAAGATATGTTCATTGCTGATCAGGGTGGCGAGCTGCTTTATACTGGGCGCGATACAGAAGAAATTGAAGTGCCTTACATCAAGCTCGACCCTTTGCCCAATATCATCACGCCAAATGGTGATGGTCAAAACGAGGTGTTTGTTGTTCCAGGTATTGATGTCTTCGAAGACGCAAGTGTTTTGATCTATGACCGCTGGGGAAAATTAATCTACGAAAACAGCAGCTACGATGCGGGTACTGGAGAAGCTACCGTGTCTCAGGGCTTTTCAGCTGATGGGTTTTCTGATGGAACGTATGTGTACATTATCAATATTGATAGCGGAGAATGTGTAACCCAAGGGAGCTTGCAAGTGATAGATGGAAGCGAGTAAAAGAAAAAACTAAGCGAGCGGCAATGAAACAGTGAAGCGTGCTCCTTTTGACGTGCTCTCACTGATACTGATCTTTCCATGGTTTAGCTCCACCAGTTCTTTAACAATAAATAATCCGAGACCCGTTCCTTTTTTGGAGCGGGTTTCTTCATTTCCCATTCGGTAGAACTTGTCGAATACCTTCTTTCGCTCCTGCGGAGGTACGCCAATTCCTTTATCTTCCACAGAGAGCAATAATTGGCCGTTGTCTTTTTTCAATGAAACGCCAATGCCTTGGTTATCTCCGTATTTGAAAGCATTCTCGATTAGATTTACCAGAATAGACTCGTAGGCATTGCCGTCTATGTTAATGGTCAGGCCGAGTTCAATTTCACGATCGATCATCCCTGATTTGCCCAAAGCAATTTCTGTTTCCTGACAGATTAAATCAGTTTTTTCGGAGAGGTTAGTCGGATTAAAATAGAGCGGATGTTGCCCGCTTTCTATCCGCGTTGCCAGTAAAACGTTATCAATGAGGCTATGCAATCTTTCGGTATTTGCCAATGCAGTTTTTTCTAACGGCTCACGCTGATCGGGCGTTAATCCCTTTCTTTTTTGCAGCGTTTGGATCCCTAGCTTAATGGCGGCGAGAGGCGTTTTTAGCTCATGCGTAATGGATAGCAAGAAATTTCTCTGTTGCCTTACTAGAGTTATTTCTTTTCTGATGGTGCGTTGCATAATGAATATTCCACCTAGCAGAAAGACAAGGAAAACAGCACCTTCTCCTAGAATCATCCATACTTTTAGATTTACCGTGTCGGCACCTTCACCAGCGTAATAAAGCTTGTTTAAATCAATAAGAAGATAGGCCCACCACGAAAATTGCACAAGAATGTACAATGTGAGAATATAGAATAGAAGTGAAACGCGTCGGTCGTTTGACACTTTAGTCATCACTTGCAGGTTATAATGAAACCATCTTTCGGAGGTAGTACTTTCGCCTGATTACCTTTTTATCGCTTTCATTTTCGATAGCCATTACTTCCCAGTCTCGCTCACCTAAATAGTTGAGGAAATCAATCTCAGCTTTTGAAGAAAATTTTGATCGAGTCAGCTTCATCAATTCAGGAAACTGCATGGCAGAAGCTTTGGTCGCGATTTCTCTGGGACTTTCATCCAGACTAATTTGCAAAAAGGCACTTCCCATTTCAGATTCTGTTCTCATAATGGCATAAACAGCCATTTTATTCTCTTCAACCTGCTCTTTTTCCAAAACTTCTTGGCTCACATAGTTGCCTTTGGCCTCTTTCGAAAGTTTGACTTTTTGAGAAAAGGCAAAAACCGTCGTAACCATGAATAATGCGAGTAAAATAAATTGCTTCATCTTGTACTTTTTTTCAAATATACGAATACAGCACACCGTCCGTCCAGTCCTATTTCATTTTTAAATACATTTGGCACTCGCCTAAAAAAATGTTTCGATTTTTACTAAATACTCTCCCGCGGCCATTGCTGATTAGACTCAGCTATATTTTCCGCTTGGTTGCTCCGCTTCTTTATCGGGGAAACGACGTTGAATGTCCCGTTTGCAAACATTCTTTCGGGAAGTTTTTACCCTACGGGTCAAAGACGGCCTTGCGTCCCAATGTTCTTTGTCCACACTGTCTTTCGTTAGAGAGACATCGATTGCTCTGGCTGTATTTGAATCAACGCACCAATTTTTTTAGAGACAATCTAGACGTCCTGCACATTGCACCTGAACAGTGTTTTTATGGCAGGTTCAAAAAGCTCAAGAACATAAACTACTTCACGGGAGATCTGGAATCACCCTTGGCAGAATATCACTTTGATTTGCACGATATTCCATTTGAGGATGACAAGTTTGATGTGATTATTTGCAATCATGTCATGGAGCATGTCGAGGATGACTTGCAGTGCATGAGAGAATTGAACAGAGTGCTGAAGCCAGGCGGATGGGCGATAATGCAAGTCCCTATTGATTACTCGCGAACGGAGACGTACGAAGATGATTCAATCACAACACCCGAAGACCGCGAGAAGCACTATTGGCAAAAAGATCATGTGCGACTTTACGGTACAGATTACCCCAAAAGACTGGAGGAGGCTGGCTTTAGCGTAAAGTGCGATCTTTATGTACAAGAGATTAATGAAGAGCTTCGGGAGAAGTTTAGGCTGCAAAAAGAAGAAGTAATATATTATTTAGGCAAAGAAAAAGGGACTCAATAATTGAGTCCCTTTTGTTGCTGTGGTGATGGACGGAATCGAACCGCCGACACAAGGATTTTCAGTCCTTTGCTCTACCGACTGAGCTACATCACCCTTTAAGCAGGGCGCAAATATAAAGGATATTTTGAAAAAGTGAACAAAGAGGCCGAGAAACAAAAATCTGACGTTGTAATTGATGTAGGTAACACCCGCATGAAGGTGGCGCTCTTCACTGATTCAAAGCTTGATGGCGTGCTGAGTATCTCTAATAAATCAAAGAAAAAACTACTCGATGTCATCGATGAGTCCTCTGCAAATAGGGCCATTATGAGCAATGTCAGCAAGCTGCAGGATGGCCTTTTGAATGGATTGGATGAAAGGCTGGAGTTTATACTGATGACTTCCAAGATCAAGGTGCCTGTTAAAATAGACTACAAATCTATCGGCACTCTTGGCACAGATCGACTCGCAAATGCTGTGTTCGCGGCAAAATTTCATCCACAAAAGAATGTTTTGGTTATGGACTTCGGAACATGCATTAAGTATGATCTGGTTCGGGAAGACGGCACCTATCTCGGTGGTGCGATTGCTCCAGGTCTTCAGATGCGCTTTAAGAGCATGAGTAAAATGACCAAAAGACTTCCGCTCATTGAGAGTTGGCGAAATAGCGAAAAGATATGGCCAGGAAAAACGACCAAAGGGAGCATGGTGGCGGGCGTTATGCAAGGGGTCGAAGCCGAAATCCTTCACTATATAGAGGAAGGAAATAATAGATATGACAACCTCGTTGTAGTGGCTACTGGAGGAGACTTCACTTACTTTGAGAAAGCATTTAAAAATATCATCTTTGCGGATCCTTATTTAACCCTACGGGGACTACATGAAATTCTTATCTACAACATGGGCTAAAAAGTTTCTGCCGTTTTTCGGAATGATTCTTTTTTTTAACGTAGCCTTTTCCCAATCCGATCTTACGTCACCGTATTCCATTTTTGGACCCGGTATTACCAGTCAAAGGCAATCGGTATCGCAGTTTAGTATGGGCGGTACAGGAGTGGCACTTATTGATCCTTACAAGATGAATTTGATCAACCCTGCTGCCACGGCCTATTACATGGAGCCAATTTTTGAGACTGCGGGTAAAGGGAATATTTCAACTTTCGAAACCAATGTCGATCAATTCGATAACCGAAGCTTCGAAATAAATAACCTCAGCTTGAGTTTCCCAATCAAAAGGGGCAAATGGGCCCTTAATATTGGTTTAGTGCCATTTACCAGTGTGGGGTACGATGTTTTTGTTTTTGAAGAATCAGAGGAAGCAGGCCTTTACCTGGCAAATTATTTCGGTGACGGAGGTATCAGTCAGGGGTACTTTGGAACAGGAATTAGTGTGTATCACAAAGTAGATACGGCAAACAACGTCACTGCACTCGCCCTTGGAGGCCAATTGAATTACAATTTTGGTACCATCACGAACAGCAGAAGTATTAGCTATTTGGAAGATTTTGATGCCTTGGGTTTTGAGGATTCTGAGAGCATCTTAATTCGCGATGTGACCTTTGAAGTGGGCGTGCATGGCCAGACTAACATTAAAAAGAAATCACTGAGCAACCCTTCGTACATCAAGCTTCTTTTTGGTGCTGTTTATACCTTTGGAAACGATGTGAACGCGGAGCAAAACCGATATGCGAATAGCTTTAGACTTTTCCAAAATGGTGCTTCGGTCGTTCAAGACACTATTGTCTCAGCGGTAAGAGAAAAAGGTACGATCTATATACCATCATCTTATACAGTGGGTGCCGCTCTGGATTTTGTGAGTAGAAAAAGGATGAGGTTCCGATGGGCATTCGACTATACGGTGAGAAATTGGCAAGATTACGATGTGGATTTTCAAGGTGCGATTCTTCAGGCAGACTTTAACAATAGCCAACAAATAGGTACTGGTTTGGAATGGACACCCAGAGTGGCGAGTAGCAACTATATCGAAACCATTGAATACCGTCTCGGGTTTAAATATGTTCAAACCAATCTCAACCTCAGAGATAGGGATATAAATGATGTTGGCATGAGTTTTGGGATGACCTTACCACTGCATTTCCGACGAGGCTTAACGAAGTCTTCATTCCATATGGGAGCCGAGTACGGCGAGTACGGAACGACGCAGGAAGGATTAATACAAGAAACTTATGTTAGGATCATGGCGGGTTTTTCATTCACACCGCATTTTCGAAACCGATGGTTTGTTCAACCGAAGTACGATTAACACTTAAATTATGAAAATGAAATTATTTAGTCTCTTATTCTCAGGATTCCTCGTGATAGGTGGATGGGCGCAAGACAATAGTAAATATGGCTCTACGCCTGAAGAAGTTGAAGAGTGTAAGAAAAACCTATCTCTATACCGAGAGTACCGAGATCAGAATCTTGTTGATCAGGCCATGCCTTTTTGGAGAGCTGCTTTCGAGATTTGCCCACAAAGCGCCAAGACCATATTCATCGATGGAGCGAAATTTTATGGAGATATTCTGGATGGAATTTACGAGGACTCTACAAAATTAGATGAACGCAACGCTTACATCGATACTTTAATGTTGGTCTACGACAAGCGGATAGAGAATTTTAACGAGGAAGGCAAGGTTCTTACTTACAAGGCAAACGATCTTTACAAATACGATGAGTCGCGAGCGCAAGAGGCAAACGCCATGTTTAAGAGATCAATGGATTTGATGGGCATGAATACCGATGCCATCGCTGCTTCGAAGTATTACCAAACTTTATACGGATTGTACCGAGCAGGAAAGGTTGAGAAATCTGATCTTTTGGTAGAGTACATGCCCGTGCTTGATATATTGGAGTATAACATTGCCAAACTTGATGACGAGAAGAAAAAGGCTCGTTATGAAAAGGCAAAAGGAAACCTAGATGCATTTTTTATAAAAATAGCCGAGTGTGACGATATCTTCCGAATTCTTGGTGAGCGTATCGCGCAATCTCCGAATGACATAGAGCTAAACAAGAAGGCTTTGGCCGTAATGAACAAAAGAGATTGCACAGATGATCCTCTTTATCTTGAAGTAGCAGAACGAGTATATACCGATAAACCAACTGCACCTGCAGCTTACTCAATTGGTATTCAGAAGTTGAAGTCCAAGGAATACGGAGATGCACTGAACTATTTTGAAGAGGCAGCCGACCTTTGTGAAGACTGTATTGACCTGAATCTGTATTACTTGAGAGCGGGTCAGTCTGCGGTAATTTTGGGCAACTCATTAAAAGGGAGGACATTTGCGCAGAAAATTCTTACCAATGATCCAAGAAACGGAGATGCTTTGATGTTGATTGGCGATGCAATTGCAACTTCTGCCAAATCTTGCGATGACGGGAAACTAGGAAAGGCAGGAGCTTACTGGTTGGCAGTAGATTATTACGAAAAAGCGAAAGCTGCTGATGGTGACGTCGCATCTAAGGCGAAACAGAAGATTGAGGGATACAAAAAGTACTTTCCCTTAAAAACGGATCTTTTCTTCCATGGCTTGGAAGTAGGTGCGCCATACACAGTTGAGTGTTTCGGGGAAAAGACTACCGCGAGGACGAGCGATTGATCAAGTGAATTTTAATAGAATCATATTTATTTTGGGACCGGCCATTCTATTGACCGGTCTCTTTGTTTCTTGCACTGGCAACGAAATTGAGGAGGTTCTCAGTTTTTCTGATTTGGATAATCCTCCGGTCAGAACTACATCAAATGTCACATATACTTACACAGATTCAGGAAAAGTTTCCAATGTATTGAGTGCAGGGAAGGTCCTGAGATTTGAAACCAGTGATTCTACTTACAGCCTTATAAAAGACGGTTTTGAGTTAATATTCTATGACGACCTAGGGGCTTTTGATGGCAAGCTGACTGCCATGAACGGCTACATTAGGGGAGATAATGCGCTTATGATAGCCAGAGACAGTGTGGTTTTCGTGAATCGCATGGACGAAGAATTACTAACTGAAGAACTAATTTGGCAACAGGACAGCGGTAAAGTATTTACCGATAAATTTGTCACCATAAAGAGAAACGACATGATTCTCTACGGTAAAGGGCTGGAATCCGATGAGAACTTTACCAATTATGTCATCAAAGAAACGTCGGGAGAATTTTTTTTAGAAGATGAATGAGAATCCAAAAGATCCATCAAAATTTTCCAAAGTCAGTTTGGTCATGGAGAAGTTTTGGCTGGTTATCGCTATCGTTTCACTGCTTGTAGTTTTCTATATTTTTGTGGTGAAAGGCGTTAATGGCGAAACACTGACTTATCTTATTTTTCCAGCCTTGGCTGGGGCGATGTACGCTTTTCGGATTACTTTTCGCAAAAGATTTGAAAGGAACGATGATTGATCTGAAATTCCGATCCTTTTTTTCTAATTTCCACTCTTAAGATGGAGTTTTCCGACGCGATAATAATTCTGGCTTCAGTTGTTTTCTCAGCCTTCTTCTCAGGAATGGAGATCGCCTTTATAACGGCCAATAAACTCAAGATAGAGCTGGATAACAAGCAAGGTCATTTCTCTGCCAGGTTGCTTTCGGGCTTTCTTCAAAGGCCATCAAAATTTATCGGAACTATGTTGGTTGGAAACAACTTGGCATTGGTCATCTTCGGTGTTTTTATGGCGAAATGGTTAGAGCCCGTTTTCGTTAACTGGGGCATGAGCGAAGTCAGTGTTCTTTTGTTTCAAACCATTGTATCTACTCTCATTATTCTTTTTGCTGGCGAGTTTATTCCAAAAACGCTATTTCGCATCAACTCTAATTTTTTGCTGAATCTTTTCGCTCTTCCATTGCTCGTGTTTTACTTTCTTCTGTGGATACCCATGATGATCACAGTCGGTTTAGCAGAATTGGTTCTCAAGTATATTTTTCGAGTAGACGTGGCATCTCAGGAACTTGCATTTGGGAGAATTGATTTGGACAATTATGTGAAAGAAATCACCGAAGCCGCTGGAAAAACCGATGAAGAAGTCGATCATGAGATTCAAATCTTTCAAAATGCCCTTGATTTTTCAAAGATCAAGGCACGTGATTGTATGGTTCCCCGCACCGAAATTAGCGCAGTAGATGTCGATGATGATCTGGACAAATTACGGGAAATGTTTATCGAGCATGGGTATTCAAAAGTACCTGTATACCGCGATAACATAGACAATATCATCGGTTATGTAAATGCAGTTGAGCTATTCAAAAAGCCTGAGAATATAAAGAGCCTCATCGTTCCTGTTATAATTATTCCCGAAACAATTTCCGCCAAAGAGGTGCTGGAGCTTTTCATTTCTCAAAATAAGAATATTGCGGTGGTGGTCGATGAGTTTGGCGGAACCAGTGGTATGCTGACGATTGAGGATGTGATAGAAGAAATATTTGGAGATATCGAGGATGAGCACGACCGCGGAGAGTTCATCGAAGAGAAAATAGATGAGCAGACGTATCTTTTTTCAGCTCGACTGGAAATCGACTATCTCAATGATACTTATAAGTTTAATTTGCCTGAGGATGAAGAATACGAAACACTTGCAGGTCTGATTATACACAGCCAAGAAGAAATTCCTAAAGTAAATAGTGTAACCGAGATAGAAGGTTTTCGATTTAGGGTAACCGCTGTGTCTAACGTACGTATCGAGACTGTTAAGTTGCAAGTTATTAATGAGGACTAGCTTCATTCCTCATTGATCAACGTATTATTATTCTCTTTGGCGTAGCTGATTTGTTCACAGTAAACTAAATGGTTATTGCTATAGGAATTTCGACCTTAGAATTTGTATATTCGCACCCTTCAAAAATGCAGTAAAAATGGCAGCAATTGGTAAAATCAGAGAACAGTCTACGCTCTTATTGATCGTAATAGGCGGAGCTATGGTAGCTTTCGTTCTCGGTGATTTAGTTTCAAGTGGTGGAGTTTCTCCCGCTGAGCAGTATGTAGGCGAGGTATTCGGAGAAGAGATCGATATGTTGGAATACGAGCAAAGAGTTGAGGCTCAGGAGCAAAGTATGGCCAGTATCGGTCAGCCTGTTTCAACAGCCCAAAAACAACAAATTAGAAATCAAGTCTGGAATGACATGATTCAAGAAAAGGTCATGTATCGGGAGCTCAATAAATTGGGTATGCGAATAGGCCAAGACGAATACGATGATATTCGATTTGGTGAAAACGTGAGCGAGGAATTCGCCAACGGAGAGAACTTTAAAGATCCCGAAACAGGTCAGTTTGACCCTCAGTTGGTTCAAAACTACTTTTCCTTCTTACAGGAACAATATCCCATATTCTACGAAAATCAAACAAATCGACTCGTCAATGAGAGGTTGTATGCAAAGTACAACAACATCGTGCGAGGAGGTATTCATGTGAATACGCTCGATGCAAAAGACGAGTACTACCGCCAAAAGCAAAATGTACGTTTCAATTATGTGTTGAAAGCGTACTCTTCAGTCGCTGACAGTTTGGTGGATGTTTCTGATGCAGAGCTGAAAACGTATTACGACGAACACAAAGACGAAGAGAGTTTTAAAAGAGATGCATCGGTCGATTTGAGCTATGTAGTGTTTGATGTATTGCCAACCGCCGAGGATGAGGAGAATATCAAAACAGAGTTGACCTCATTTATCAATGAATTTCAGAAGACAGAAAAAGACTCTTTGTTTGTTCTCAAGTACAGCGATTCACGCCAAGCAGTAGCCCAAAATATTGATGCTACAGGCAATGACGAGTTAGCGGCGATGATAGGAAGCGCTGAAGAAGGAAGCGTAGTAGGTCCATATAAAATGGGTAACCGTTATGCCATCGCTAAAATCACTGAGATTGGTACTGAGGATAGAGCTACGGCCCGACATATTCTATTGTCAAATCAGGGAGGCCAGTCGATGGACGAATTGAAAGAAAGAGCCGATAGTCTCAAGCGAGTGATCCAGCGTCAGAACAACTTCGAGGAGATGGTAACTGAATTCAGTGAAGATCCAGGTTCGATTCCTAACGGAGGAAAGTACGAAGACTTTAACCGTCAGCGGATGGTGGCTGAATTTACGACTGCCTCTTTCGATAAGCCAATTGGCTCGTTGAATATCGTTGAAACCACTTACGGTGTGCACCTCGTAGAGCCTTTAGAGCAAACAGAAGCTAAGGTGGTAAAAGGAATGGTTGTAGATGCAACGATTGAACCATCAAACGAAACTTTCAATAAAGTATACGACGAAGCCAATGAGTTTTCTATCTCTGCGAAAGACCTTTCGCTAATGGAAGAAATGGCAAATGAGAGAGGCCTTGAAATCAAAGAAGCCAAGGAAGTTGGAGCTCTATCAAGAAACATCCCAGGTGTTGCTGGATCGCAAGATGCAGTAAGGTGGGCTCACAACCAAGAAGGAACTCAAGTAGGTACGTTGAGCGAGCCTTTCGAATTCAACAGCAAAATTGTCGTTGTAGGTTTGGTAGATCGAAGAGAGTCTGGTATCGCTTCTTTAGAAGATGTGAAAGAAGAGATTAAGCCTGAGGTTATCCTTGAGAAAAAAGTGGTGATGTTTAAAGCTGAAATGAACGGGAAGACTGTTGAAGATTTGGCTGCGCTAGAAGAGTATACGGTCAAAACGGCATCCAATGTTTCTGAAAAGAAACCGTCACTTCCTGGTGGAGCTAGCGAGCCTTATATAGTAGGTTATGCCATTAGCATGACGAACGTTGGTGACGTGAGTGAGCCAATTCAAGGGAATAAAGGTGTTTACGTGATCCAATTGGAAGGCAAAGATTCTGTGGAGCCTAGAGAAGAGTACCTCACTTTTCAAGATGAGTTGCAAGAGAACAGAGCAAGTCAAATGAAAACGTATACTACCGGAGTATATAGAGCTTTGAAAGATATGGCCGACGTAAAAGACGATCGAGCCAAGTCTTCGAGATAGAGCAAAATGAATTTTAATTAGAAGCCCGAAGCATTTTTTGTTTCGGGCTTTTTTTATCTCAATACTACCAGCCTCTCCGTATCGAGCTTTAGCAGAATAAAGAGGAGTAAGGTGAATCCCCAGAGCGATGACCCTCCGTAGCTGAAGAAGGGCAGTGGTATCCCGATTACAGGAGCGAGACCGATAGTCATACCCACATTGATGAGGACATGTAAAAAGAGGATACAGGCTACTGAATAGCCATATATCCGAGTAAAGGTTGATCTCTGCCTTTCGGCAATGAAGATGATTCGCAGCATCAACGCCAGAAAAATCAATATCACAATCGAGCTGCCGACAAACCCCCACTCTTCGCCGATCGTACAGAAAATAAAATCGGTACTTTGCATCGGAACGTATTTGTATTTGGTCAGCGTTCCATCGAGGTAGCCCTTTCCCGAAAAGCCTCCCGAACCAATAGCCGTTTTCGACTGCTTTACATTGTACCCCGCCCCTTGAGGATCTTCTGCCAGCCCGAGAAGAATATTGATCCTGATCTTCTGATGTGGTTCCAAAACATTCTCGAAGACCTGGTCTAAAGTTCCGATGAAGAGAAGGCTTCCAAGCGCCGTTCCTATCAGCAATAGGTGGTTTCTTCTTCTATAGCGTGGCAGGATGAACCGTTGAATTCCAAAGAATGCCAAAACGGATAGGAGAACGATGAAGACCATCAAGATGTATTGACCGCCAATTGGGTTGCCGAAGAAATCGACAGAAGTTGCTTTTAGTAAAAGCGAAAAGACCGCTAATACCATCGCCAGGAGACCGAGTAGTAAAATATTTCCCGAAAGGCCTTCGCGATAAAGAACCAAGATGAAGGCAGAAAATACTAGAACTGTTCCCGTATCAGGTTGCATCAGAATGAGTAAAGCCGGAATGGCAATAATAGCCGATGCTTTTACCTTCGTGCTGGTTTGCTCAATTTTAATGTTGATTTGGCTCAAATAATAAGACAGCATGAGAGCAGTGCCGAGCTTGGAAAATTCACTAGGCTGGATTCCAAAACTTCCGAAACCAAACCATGCCTTAGCTCCATTTACCTCCTTTCCAAAAATCAAAACTAAGACGAGTAGGAGTGTAGTTACTCCGAATACAAGGGGAGCCGATCTCTTTATGAAATCACCATCGAAAAGTAAAATTATCAGAGCGAGAACTCCAGAAGTAGCGATCCAGATGAACTGTTTTCCATACTCTTGAGTGGAGTCAAACATGGAAGGATGGTCCAAGTCATAACTCGCGGAGTAAATATTAAACCATCCCATTGTGGCCAATACGAGGAATATGGCAACGCTAATCCAATCTAGATTTTTAACGATGTGTTGACCTCTTGCCATCCTATTGATTCAGTAAATTTCCTTCTAGCATCCTTTGTTCTAAAAGTGGACGCGTAATAGTATCGGTGAGGTATTTTTCCATGATCAAGCTGTTTATTGGTGCAGCCCAAGTTGATCCATATCCTACATTCTCCACATAAACGGCTACCGCAATTTTTGGATTATCCATTGGTGCAAAAGCAATAAATATGGAGTGATCTTTCCCATGAGGGTTTTGAGCAGTTCCTGTTTTTCCGCAGACCTCGATATCCTCGCTGAAACGCACACCGCGACCAGTTCCAGATTCTACAACTCGGAACATTCCGTCCACCACCTGATCAAAATGCTTGCCGTCTATTCCTGTGAGGTGCTTCTCCGTATAGGTGCTATCCGTAATAGGTTGGCCGTTTATTTCTTTGATTATGTGCGGGGTGTAAAACCAACCTCGATTGGCCAGAATGGCTGATAAATTTGCCATTTGGACAGGAGTTACTCCGAGTTCTCCCTGGCCGATAGCCAATGAAATAGTGGTGTGGCCATTCCATCTGTGTTGACCATAAAATTTATCATAGTAGGTAGTCATTGGAACAAATCCATTTATTTCACTGGTCATGTCTACTTGTAGCTTACTTCCCAAGCCAAAGTTGGACAAGTGTTCTCTCCACCTCTGATAACTTTCTTCGGTGGTGGGATATTTATCCATCAAGCGTTTGAAGACATTGCAGTAGTATGCGTTGCAACTCGTCTGAATCGAAAACTTCAAATCAACCGGCGATGAGTGGGGGTGGCAACCGAGTCTTCTTCCTGCATAGTAGTAGCCACTATTGCAAGAAAAACGAGTAGTTGGATCAATGACTCCTTCTTGCAAGCCAATTAAGCCTTGTATCAGCTTGAAGATTGATCCTGGCGGGTACCGTGCCATCAAGGATCGGTTGAATAGGGGTTTTAATGTATCGGTGCTTAGTTCTCCATAATTTTTCCCTCTTATTCGCCCTACCAGAAGGTTCGGATTGTAATTAGGGTTGGTTACAATACAAAGAATTTCTCCAGTTGCAGGCTCGATTGCCACGACGCTTCCCCGCTTATTTTTCATGAGCAATTCTGCGTATACCTGCAATTCTAAATCTATGGAGGAGGTTATGTTTTCTCCAGCTTTCGCGAATGAATCATATTCTCCTCCGCTGTAAGAACTTCGCTCATTGTTGTGCACGTCTACTAGAACAACTCTTTTGCCGCGATTGCCACGGAGCACTTCTTCGTAGATACTCTCAACGCCATTGGCGCCGATATAGTCACCACGTTCGTAGTAGGAATTTTTTTCTATAATCTTCGGTGTTACTTCGCTCACATAACCCATGGCATGAGCTGCCACGGCACTCGGGTAGTTCCTCAAAGTTCTCGGTTGCCCATAGAATCCTTTAAAGCGGTGCAGGTTTTCAGCCAAATCAGTGTACTCCGACGCAGGTATCTGTTTGATTAATACTGACGGCTTATAGCGGCTGTAATTTCGAGCCTTTTCTAATTTTTTGTTGAAGGTCTCTCGGTCAATTTTTGCCAATCTGCAAAATGCTACAGTATCAAAAGGATCTACATCCCTTGGTAAAATCATGAGATCATAAACGGGGGTATTGCTCACAATGATTTCCCCCTTCCGGTCGTAGATTAATCCACGAGAAGGATACTCTATAATCACTCGTTCCGATGATTTGGTGGCGAGAACCTTCCAACTATCATCGACTACCTGAATGTAGAATAGCCGGACGATAAAGATGATGCCGATCACGAGAAAAATGAGTAGGATGACAAACTTACGACCTCCTAGATTCATGCTGCTGATGTGCGCTTTGTGTTAAATACTAAATACTGTGAGAGCACAATTATGGTTAATGTAAATGCCGAACTCAAAACCACACGCAAAAAAGTGGTTAAGAAACCTTTGAGTGAGTATACTTCAACGTAAAAAAGCCAAAAATGGTGCGCCAAAACCAGAACTGATGCGTACTTCAAAAACCAAGAAAGTCCTTGATCAGAAATGGTAGGCTGCTGCCCGAATTCATAGCCGTCTCGCGGCGCGATGGCACTGAGATATACTGGTCGTAAAAAAGCTAGAAATACGCAAGCTGATGTATGAATACCCATTGTGTTGGTGAACATATCAATGGATAAGCCCATGATCAAGCCCAATATCAACTCCAGCCACCGCGGGGTTTCCAATGGGAGCATCAACAAAAACAAGATGTACAAGTATGGAATCGCCATTCCTTGTAGTAGGTTAATATCATTGAGAATGAGACCTTGCAGTAGCAGCAGCAACAGAAATCGACCGACGTTTCTAATTATTTCACTGACCATCTTCCTCCGTTTTTATTTCCAATTCGCGTTGTTCCTCTTTGAGGATGTTCTCTATCAAGTCAACATATCGAAGCTTATTGAAGTCCACAGCTAGTTTTACACTAATCTCATGGAAATTGCTTCCCTCGTTTAATGCTACCTCATTAACCACTCCTATGGAAATTCCTTTCGGGTAAATAGCTGAAGATCCACGAGTAACTACCGTATCTCCTATCATTACATCTACATGGCGGGGCACATCAATTAAGCTGGCAAATTGATAATCTTCACCTTCCCACTTTAGGAGACCAAAGTTGCCAGTGCGTTTCAATTCAGCACTTGCAATAAATCGCTGATTGATGATGGGAATTACTGTGCTAAAATGTTCGGATACATCCTTTACCACACCCACGAGTCCGTCAGTACCTATCACCCCCATTTCGGGTACAATACCTTCTCCAAAGCCTTTGTTTATGGTGATGTAATTGAGCTGTTTATTAATAGAGCTGTTAACGATTTGAGCTGACTTGTAGCGAAATTTACGTTCGCGCAGCGTATCATTTATCATTACAAAGTGCTCATTTACACTTACAAATGATTGGGGAATTAAATTGAGTAGTTCCTCGTTTTCTGCAGAAAGCTCATCGTTTACTCTTTGCAATTCGATGTATTCGGTCAGGTTGCTTTTCCAAGCAAATAAGGTCCCTACCAGTCGATTCGAAGAGTTGACAAAATTCGCTTGATGGAAACGGTTGTTTGAATAGATCAAATAAAAGCACAACACTTGAAGCACCAAAAAGAAAAGGAAGATGTGGTATTTGACCAGAAGGCGAACAAAATTCCTCATCGATATTTACTCCTTTCTTTAATCTCTCATTAAGAATTGGAAACGATCAATATTTTTCAGGGCTATACCCGTTCCTCTGGCTACAGCTCTCAATGGATCTTCCGCAATATGAACGGGTAATTTCGTTTTTAGAGAAATACGCTTGTCCAAGCCTCGTAGCATTGAGCCACCTCCCGCTAGGTAGATACCTGTTCGGTAAATATCAGCTGAAAGCTCTGGTGGTGTTTGCTCCAAAGCACTAAGAATGGCTTCTTCGATCTTCGAGATCGATTTATCTAAAGCGTGTGCTATTTCAGAATAGCTCACTTGAATTTCTTTGGGGATACCCGTCATTAAGTCTCTTCCGCGAACGGCGTAATCTTCTGGTGGATCATCTAACTCGGGAAGTGAAGAGCCCACCTCGATTTTAATCTGTTCAGCGGTGCGCTCACCTACCAGGATATTGTGTTGGCGGCGCATGTACTCTTCAATGTCTTTGGTGAATTCGTCCCCGGCAATGCGAATGTTCTTGTCGCAAACAATACCTCCAAGCGCGATTACGGCGATTTCACTTGTGCCACCTCCGATGTCAATGATCATGTTTCCCATCGGTTCCTCCACGTCAATACCGATACCGATTGCTGCGGCCATTGGTTCATGAATGAGGTAAACTTCTTTTGCTCCAGCGTGCTCGGCTGAGTCGCGTACGGCACGTTTTTCAACTTCCGTTATTCCCGAGGGAATACAAATCACCATTCTCAAAGAAGGTGTAAACCATGATTTTCCTGGTTTGATCATTTTGATCATTCCACGAATCATTGCTTCGGCTGCTTGGAAATCGGCGATTACACCATCTTTCAGCGGCCTGATGGTTTTTATGTTTTCGTGGGTCTTTCCATGCATTTGTTGGGCTTGCCGTCCAATAGCGATGATTTTACCCGTAGTGCGGTCTTTGGCAACGATAGAGGGTTCGTCCACAACCACCTTATCATTGTAAATGATCAAGGTGTTCGCCGTTCCCAAGTCAATGGCTATCTCTTGCGTAAAAAAGCTAAACAGACCCATAGAAGGTTTCTTTCAAAGTTAGTGCTTAAAGTGTCTTTTACCTGTAAATACCATCGAAATCTTGTTTTCGTTACAGTAATTGACAGAAAGTTGATCTTTTATTGAACCACCCGGTTGTACGACCGATCTGATCCCTGCATTGTGAGCGATTTCGACGCTATCGGGAAAAGGGAAAAAAGCATCCGATGCCATTACAGCACCCTCCAAACTGAGCTCAAAATTCCCTGCTTTTTCAATGGCTTGTTTCAAGGCGTCAATTCGCGATGTTTGGCCTGTGCCGCTCGCCAGAAGCTGTTTGTTCTTTGCCAGAACAATGGTATTTGATTTTGTGTGCTTGCAAAGTTTTGAAGCAAATACCAAATCATCTATGTCTTCTTCAGAAGGACGATTATTCGTGGCGACTTTAAAGTCTTCCTTTTTGTCTGTAATGGAATCCTTGTCTTGCCACAAGTATCCATTCAAGGTCGTTCTAAGGGTAGTCTTTGGCCATTCAACTTGTTTTTGCTTCAGCAGAATCCTGTTCTTTTTGGATTTCAAAACCTCAAGGGCTGCGTCGTCAAAATCAGGAGCTATGACTACCTCACAAAATATTTTATTGACCTCTTCGGCAGTATCCGCATCGATGGGCATATTGGCAATAAGCACTCCTCCGAAAGCGGAAACAGGATCGCCCGCAAGAGCATCCTGGAATGCAGCTTTTAGGTTTGGCCTTACTGACATTCCGCAAGCATTGTTGTGTTTCATAATCGCAAAGGCAGGGTCGCCATCTTGGAATTCGTTCATCAGCATAACTGCTGCATCAACGTCCAAAAGGTTATTGTACGAAAGCTCCTTGCCGTGAAGTTGATCGAATACCTCACCGAGATCACCGTAGAAACGTCCTCTTTGGTGAGGGTTTTCTCCGTACCTGAGCGACTTCCCATTCCCTTGACTCACTTTGAGCGATGGCATCTCGTCATCTTGGCTAAAGTAATTGTAGATAGCCGAGTCGTAATGAGAAGAGATTTCAAAAGCTCTGGAAGCCATTTTTTTTCGATCAGCTATTTCTGATGCGCCATTGTTTCGATCCAAAATATCAAGAAGGTCGCCGTATGAATCTCGGCTTGGAACAATGAGTACGTCTTTGAAATTTTTAGCGGCAGCGCGGATCAATGAAATTCCTCCAATATCGATTTTCTCAATTATGTCTTGCTCTACTGCTCCGGAAGCCACCGTGTCTTCAAATGGATAGAGATCGACGATGACCAAATCTATTTCGGGAATAGCGTATTCGTCCAACTGAGTCATGTCTCCTGCTTCCTCTCTTCTCGCCAAGATGCCTCCAAAAACTTTTGGGTGCAGCGTCTTAACTCTTCCTCCCAAAATGCTTGGATAAGCTGTAAGATCTTCTACCGCTTCAACTTCTGCTCCCTGTTCTCGAATGAATTTTTCTGTTCCACCAGTAGAATAAATGGTGACATTCAGTTGCTTAAGCTTCGCTATGACGGGTTCCAACCGATCTTTATGGAATACAGAAATAAGGGCTGATTTGATCGGCTTCAAGACGGGATTTCTTTTAAACTTAATATGATGTGCAATGTTAAAAAGAAATGTCGTATTGAAGCCAATGATGACGCGGCTTTTGTGGAGATGTTGATAAAATGGGAACCCTGTTAATAACCTGATTTTTATTCTTTTTACATGAGCGGTTCGAAACTATCCGATTGAGCAGCTTAATTTTGATTCAGATGAGTTAAATCTAGAAACTGATGGCAAAGCTTAAAGTCTTTTTGAGATTGGTAAAAGAGGGCAGTTCCTTTGCGGTTTCTTCATTGGTTGTCAACCGTTTGAGAACGACACTTTCATTGCTTGGAATCACCATCGGAATCTTTGCGATCATTTCTGTTTTTACTTTGGTGGACAGCATGGAGCGAAGCGTAAGAAGCTCCTTTGAGAGTTTGGGAGATGATGCCATGTTTATAGAACGAATGCCCTGGGGCCCTGAATCTGGAGATGGCGAGTATGCCTGGTGGAAATACATGAAGCGCCCTCAAGTAACTTATGAGGAGGCAAAAATTTTGAAGCAGAGAATGAGTACCGCTGGTGTTGTCAGTTTTTTTGCAGGAGCACTGAGAACCGTAGAATACAGAAATAGTGCTGCCGAGAGAATTAATGTGATTGCTGCCGCAGAGGGTTTCGAGAATTTTATCAAGGTAGATATTGGTGATGGACGAAATTTTACCTCCGCCGAATTAAATTCTGGAAGACGGGTTTGTCTTTTGGGTTACGACGTTTCACAAACCTTATTCGGTCTTGAAAGCCCAGTGGGGAAGGACATCAAAGTAGGAGGGTTCAGGTCTACAGTTATTGGCGTTCTGGAAAAGGAAGGGCAAAGTCTGTTGGGTGGTGGTGCCGATGAATGGGTCATTATTCCCGTGACATTTGGTCAAACTATCATGAATTTAAATGAGTCGAACACTCAGATAACCCTAAGGCCAAAAGAGTTCGTGAGCCTGAAGGCAATGGAGGATGAAGCGATGATGCATATGCGCTCGATTCGCAAGCTTCGCCCCTCAGAAGAGAAAAACTTCGCGCTCAATAAGTCGAGTATGCTCAGTAGCGGTCTCGATCAGGTATTTGGGATACTTACTTTAGTAGGTTTAATTATTGGGGGGTTCTCCATACTCGTCGGCGGATTTAGTATTGCCAATATTATGTTCGTTTCGGTAAAAGAGCGCACGAGCATCATCGGTATCCAGATGGCGCTCGGAGCTAAGAGGAGCTTTATTCTTTTTCAATTTTTGTTCGAGGCGGTTTTACTCTGTCTTATCGGAGGGGGAATTGGACTTTTAATCATTTTCTTAGGAAGCTTGGCGGCATCTTCAGCTACTGGGTTTGATCTTTCGCTTACCCTTAAGAATGTTCTCATCGGTGTGAGTTTCTCGGTAGTTATAGGCCTAGTTTCGGGTCTGACTCCAGCCTTGAGGGCTTCTCAAATGGTACCTGTAGATGCGATTCGCAGCAATTAGAATTGTTGAGGTAGAATCTGAAATTATTCTCCCGATGAATCTAGAGCACAACTGAACCCACGTCACACACATTTCCGTCAAGACTTAAGTCCACAATTCCTTATATTTCGGCTGTTTTTAAAGGATGCTAATCCTATTATTCTCAGAGAAGGCTATGATCGTTAGGAAATATTTTAGGTTAGATACCACCATTCGTTATTCTTGGAAAAATATTCTCTACAGCTTGATATGTAGTAGTTTGGCATGGGTTGTTCACGTGGTTTGGGAGCAACATCAATTGGACATACCAATCTCAGTAGTGGCTATTTTAGGTACGGCCTTATCTATTATCCTTGGTTTCAGAAATACTTCGGCCTACGAGCGCTGGTGGGAAGCAAGAAAAATTTGGGGCGGACTTGTCAATGAGAGTAGAACCTTTACTCGTCAGGCTCTGACCATTGTCGATCGGTCAGAGGTTACTCCCGTTCTTTGGGAGAACTGTGAGAGAATTGTAAGGATACAATTAGCGTTTATCAATGCTTTGAGACTTCAATTGCGTAGCCAAGACGATCCGAAAGAATGGAAAGACTCGGTACGTAAGCATCTAAGTGAAGAAGACTACAATCATGTAATGTCTAAAGCTAATAAGGCTACGCACTTAGGTATGCTTATGGGGTATGCCATAAAAGAGTTGAATGCCCACGATACAATGGACACATTCAGCTACATCCAAATGGATGATACGCTGACTCGGATTACTGACCTGCAAGGACGAGCTGAGCGCATAAAACATACGCCCTTACCCGTTCCGTATGATTACTATACGATGAGCTTTTTAGCAGTCTTTGTTTTCTTTTTTCCATTTGCATTCATAGAGGAGTTCATAGAGTTTTCCGCAGCCTGGCTCATCGTGCCCGTAACGGTTATTATTAGTTGGATTTTCTATCAGATTTATGTGATCGGTCGTGTAATGTCGAAGCCTTTCGCAGGCTGGAAAACGGATGTAGCGATGACCGCAATCTGCACAACCATTGAGATAGATTTGAAAGAAGTGCTTGGGGAATCTGATGTTCCTGAAAGCCCCAAACCAAAGGGTGGAGCGTTGATGTAGTTATTGGGTCTTGGCGATTGGCTGTCAGCTTACAGCTAAGCCTATAATGGACTTAATACTTTTTGTGCTAAACTCGTCTTTCGAAGAAATCACGTTGGCATACCCGCACCCAGCTGGCAGCCAAACACCGCAACTCTTCAAAGATAATCCTACCGATCTACGCTAACCTACTAAAGGACATGGTCTAAAAGCTAAACGCCACTCCTAGGGACATTGCCCACTGGTTCGTCTTGGAATTTTTAGTGTTGTAAGAGAAACTTCCATCATTCCCGATAACGACTGATTCAGTGTCAATATATGTGACTTCGCCACCCGACTGATTGTCGTATCTCGCCTCTAGAAATATCCCAGGAATCAATTGATACTTCAGTCCCACCGCCCATCCGGCTATGAGGTTGAAGTCTCTTTCAACCAGATCTCCCGATGCCTGATTGACATTGTCGAGCTGCAGCTCGGAAGTGACGCTAAAGTTTCTTACACCCGCAAAGAGTTCGCCGTAGGGTCTGAGCTTTCCATCCAATGGTCTCACTCTTCCGTGCACTTGATAGGTGTATGCGTTTCCTCGTACGAATAAGTCGCCTTGATCTCTGGTAGGAACCAAGGTGTTCTGAATACTCACTGATTGGCTTTGGCTGGAAAGCGAATTCCAAACGAAGCCACCGCCCACCTCAATGGGGAGGTTGCGGATCGGGAGTGATAGAGCAGCATAAATCCCAAATGGATTTCCTTCGTAATTCTCACTGAATTCACCTTGCGGAACAACGAGTTGAAATCCTCCTGATAAAGTGAAGGAACGACGGTTTACGGTTTCAAGTAATACCTGATTTCCTTGCTGAGCCATCAGGCTCCAAGGCATCAAAATGCAAAACAGAAAAAGTACCCTTCTCATAACCGTGATTTTGTTCCTATACGACAAACCTTATGCCAAGGGTTCTAATCTAAAGCAAGAGACTCTACTTCAAGGTGCAGTGGAGATAAGGCATGTATGGCCTCTTCGATATTTCTAACACCGAACTTCGATAATCGGAGTCCATTACCCTTTTCGTACATCTTATATCCAGCTGGATTGTGCTTAATGAAATCGAGAACTTTCGTAAAAGCGCCACTCTGGAAATAGGCGGATTCTGCATTTGAAACAAAATTACCTATCAGCTTTTCGCCTTTCAAATTCAGTTTTTCAAAACCGATTTCCTTCGCCATACGTCGCAAACGCAAGGCATCAAAAAGATCTTGAGTCTGATTCGGTAATTCGCCGAAACGATCTTGCAACTTCCCTTTGTAATCTTCGAGTTCAATTTCTGTAGAGAGATTATCCAAGTCACGGTAAATACTCAGCCTTTCGGCAATATCAATAACGTAATCATCGGGAATCAAAATCTCCAAATCAGTTTCAAGTACGCAGTCAGGCACAAATTCACCCACCTTGTCCGTATCGTTGTGGTATAATTCCTTAAACTCGTTTTCCTTGAGTTCGCGAACCGTTTCATCTAGTATTTTCTGGTAAGTCTCGAAGCCGAGGTCATTGATAAATCCACTTTGTTCGCCTCCCAGCAGGTTTCCCGCACCACGAATGTCGAGGTCGCGCATGGCAATGTTCATTCCACTTCCCAAATCACTAAACTGAGTTACGGCTTGCAATCTCTTTCTCGCTTCCGAAGAAAGCATCGATTGTGGGGGAGAGATTAAGTAGCAGAATGCCTTTTTGTTGCTACGTCCCACTCGACCGCGCAATTGGTGGAGGTCGCTCAGACCAAATTCATGCGCATTATTGATGATCATGGTATTGGCATTCGCAATATCAATACCCGACTCTATAATAGTAGTAGCGATAAGCACATCAAAGACTCCTTCAATAAAGTCGGTCATCACTTTTTCGAGCTTTGGCCCATCCATTTGGCCATGGCCAATAACAATGCGGGCGCCAGGTACCAGGCGCTGAATCATACCCGCAACTTCTTGAATATTCTGAATCTTATTGTGGACGAAGAACACTTGTCCACCACGACTGATCTCGTAACTCACCGCATCTCGAATCACTTCTTCATTAAGAGTGAAAAGTTCCGTCTGCACAGGATATCGGTTTGGCGGCGCCGTATTAATGATACTCAAATCACGTGCGCCCATCATCGAAAATTGAAGGGTGCGCGGAATAGGTGTGGCCGTCATGGTCAAGGTATCGACATTGGCCTTCATGTTTTTGAGCTTGTCTTTTACTCCTACTCCAAACTTCTGCTCCTCATCGACGATCAGTAAACCCAGATCCTTGAAGATCACCTTCTGACTCACTAGCTTATGGGTGCCGATCATAATATCGATTTCGCCTGCCGCCAATGCTCTGAGTGTCTCCGTTTGTTGTTTTCCGCTGATAAAGCGGTTTAGTAATCCAACTCTTGCAGGAAAGTCTTCTAATCGCTTTTTGAAGTTTTTGTAATGCTGCAATGACAGCACGGTGGTTGGTACTAAGATTGCCACCTGCTTGCTATCGCAAACGGCCTTGAATGCAGCGCGAATGGCAATCTCCGTTTTACCGAATCCTACATCACCACAAACCAATCGATCCATCGGTGAGGCAGACTCCATGTCTTCCTTTACCGCCTGCGTGGATTTTATTTGGTCGGGTGTGTCTTCGTATATAAAAGAGGCCTCCAACTCAGTTTGAAGGTAATTGTCAGGTGAAAATGCAAAACCTATTTTTCCTTTTCGCTTGGCGTAAAGCTTTATGAGGTCGTAGGCTATTTCTTTAACGCGCTTCTTTGTCTTGGCTTTTGTCTTTTGCCAAGCAGCGCTTCCAAGCTTGTTTATCGAAGGTTGGTTTCCATCCTTGCCCGAGTATTTACTGATGCGGTGCAGGGAGTGAATACTCACATAAAGAATGTCATTATCGCGGTAAACCAGCCTGATGGCCTCTTGCTCTTTTCCGTTTACATCAATCTTTTCAAGTCCCGAGAACTTTCCGACACCATGATCGATGTGAGTCACGAAATCTCCCGGTTGAAGACTGCTCAGCTCCTTTAAAGTGAGGGCTTCCTTGTTTTTCTTAAAGCCTTCCTTGAGATAAAAACGGTGGTATCTCTCGAAAATTTGATGATCAGAGTAACAGCAGATTTGGAAATCCTTGTCGATAAATCCTTCGGCTATTTCTGTGTGAATAGGAGTGAACTCCGCCTTGGCTTTAAGATCTTCAAAAATTCGCTCCAGTCGTTCTACCTGCTTCTCGTTGGAGCTGAATAAAAAATTGGCGTATCCCTTCTCTGCATTCTCCTGTAGATTTTGAATTAGAAGGTCAAAGTTTTTGTTGAAGCTTGGTTGAGGAACCTGATTGTAATCAAACTTTATATCCGTGTCTGAGTAACTCGTTCCGAATCCTATTCGTCTGTAGGTTTTGCTTTTCTTCTCAAAAGTCTCACCGCTGATGTACAAATCCTTTGGCGGAAGTCGCTTAAGCTGAGACTTGAGTTTTGTAAATTGTTTTTCGGCTACGCCAAAAACATGATCGAGCCGATCGGATACCAATGAGTCATCCTTTGACCAAATGGCAGTTTCTTCTCCAATAAAATCAAGGAAACTTTCCCGAGACTCCAGCATTGACGTGTGCTGAATATTTGGGATTACGGTGAATTTACTCGCGCTTTTAGTCGATAGCTGAGTAACGGGATCAAATTGCCGAAGTGACTCCACTTCATCTCCGAAAAACTCAATTCTATAAGGGTAATCTTCTCCAAAGGAATAGACATCTACGATTCCACCTCTGATGGAAAACTGACCTGGTTCATAAACGAAATCTACTCTATGGAATTCGTATTCGGTGAGCAGCTCATTTAAGAATTCTATGCTGTATGACTTGCCGACTTGCACCTTGAATGTGTGGATTCCCAGTTGCTTTCGGGTCACCACATTTTCGGCTAGCGCATCGGGATAAGTCACGATGGCGCAAGGTTTTTTTCCTTTGCCCGAAATCGCCTTTAGAACTTCAGCTCGCAAGACGATATTCGAATTATCGGTATTTTCAATTTCGTAAGGAACACGGAAGCTTTCAGGGTAGAATACGGAGATGAATTCCTTGCCCTCAAATTTCTGAAGGTCATTGAGAAAATAAGCCGCTTCTTCTTTGTCATTAAAAATGAAAAGATGGTCTCTTTTGCTTTCCTTGATAATGGCTTGCGCCAAGAATGCTAAGCCTGAACCAACAATTCCGCGTAAGGCCAGTCGGGCACGATCGGTTTTGAGTGCAGTTGAAATAGCGAGAGTTTTAGAGCTCTCGGTGTAATTTTTTGCGAGTTCGCTTATGTTCATTTTTCAGTACTCGCCTTCGCTGGGCTATGCTCTCTCATAAATGCCTCGGCATTTTCTACCATTTTCCTCGATCCGATGAAAAGGGGTGTGCGTTGGTGAAGGTGTTGGGGTTCAATTTCCATTATCCTATTAACTCCATCAGATGCTTTGCCGCCAGCTTGCTCAACAAGAAAAGCCAACGGAATGTTTTCGTACATCAGACGAAGCTTACCCGTTGGATTGGGTCCTGTTTGGGGATAAATGTATATCCCACCTTTGATGAGGTTCCTATGAAAATCAGCCACCAAGGACCCTATATACCTGCTGGTGTAAGGCCTATTCGACTCCTCATCTTCTTCTTGGCAGTGCTTAATGTACTTCTTCACTCCTTCGGGAAATTGCTTGTAATTGCCCTCATTAATCGAGTAAATACTTCCGTCTTCGGGTATTTTCATGTTCGGGTGCGAAAGGCAAAAAACTCCGATAGAAGTGTCCAGTGTAAATCCGTTTACTCCGTTTCCTGTGCTAAACACGAGCATAGTAGACGAACCGTAAATCACGTATCCACCTGCAACCAAATCAACTCCAGGTTGGAGAAAATCCTCCAAATTGGCTACCGTCCCTGGCTTACTCTTTCTTCTGTAGATGGAAAAAATAGTACCAATGCTCACATTAACATCAATGTTTGAAGAACCATCAAGTGGGTCCATCAACACAACATATTTTCCCCAAATGGCCTCTCCTTTGTCGAAAGCGATAAAGTCTTCGTTCTCTTCTGAGCCGATTCCGCAAACTTCTTGCTGCGCCTTTAGCGCGGCAATCATTTTTTCATTTGCATAAACATCCAGCTTTTGTTGTTGCTCACCCTGCACGTTTTCTTCCCCGGCTGCGCCAAGAATGTCATCAGCAAGGCCTGCTTTATTTACTTCACGGTTCACGACTTTTGCGGCCAAACGAATGGCGCTTAATAGACGCGAGAGTTCTCCCTTTGCAAAAGGGAAGTCGGATTGGCGCTCAATGACAAATTCTCCGAGCGTAGTTAATTTACTCATAGTAGTTTTCGGTAGGTGTACAAATATGAGGATTTTTCAATGGAAAAGCCACGTTGTGACCTATCTAAGCACACTCTGATTTGAAAAAAGCTTTCCTTTGTTTTTATGAAAACCAAAGTGAATATCCGAAAGGCTCAACCAGCTGATATTGCCCAGGTACATGGGTTGATTGTAGAGCTCGCAGAGTTTGAAAAGGCACTTGATGAAATGGAGCTGACTCCCGAACAGCTGCACCATGATAGCTTTGGCGAAGAGCCCATTCTTGAAATCATTGTGGCTGAAGGAAATGAGCAAATTTTAGGAGCCGCTATGTTTTACGAGAAATACAGCACTTGGAAGGGAAGGTCTGTTCATTTGGAAGACTTTGTAGTGAAGGCATCTGAGAGGAGAATGGGAATCGGGGCGATGCTCTTTGACGAAGTGATCCGCATTGCTAAGGAGCGGAATTATGCCCGAATGGACTGGCAAGTTTTAGATTGGAATGAAACGGCGATCGCTTTTTACAAAAAATACAAGGCCAATTTATCTACCGAATGGGTAAGTGGAAGATTTACGAGAGAAGAACTTCAAAGCAAATAAGAGATGAAAGTTTTCAAATTTGGAGGTGCATCAGTAAAAGACGCTGCGGGAGTAAAAAATGTCGCGAAGATTATTGAAGGTCATCCCGCCAATGATTTGGTTGTGGTGGTTTCGGCAATGGGAAAGATGACGAATGCTTTCGAATCATTGATTAAAGCATACTCCCGAGGGGGTGATGATATGGTGAATCGATTGGCTGAGATTCGAGGGTACCACGGAGCCGTTGCTTCGGGAATCGATCGGGAAGGGGAGATTCAGAATGCCATTGATCTCATTTTTGTTCAATTGGAGTCACGACTTCAACGTCCGCCTTCGGATAATTTTGATTTTGACTACGATCAAATTGTGGGTTTCGGTGAGGTTCTCTCGACTACGATAATCTCCACTTATCTAAATTCAAAAGGGATCAATTGCCATTGGGCAGATGCCAGAAGAATGATCAGAACAGATTCTACCTATCGGGAATCAAAAGTAAACTGGGAGAAAACGACTGAGTTGGTTCAGGCAGAATGGCAAAAGGTAAGGCCAAATGCAAAGGGTAAGAAGTTGATGCTCACCCAAGGATTTATTGGACACACGGCAGAGCTCAATACCACAACTCTCGGACGGGAAGGCTCAGATTTTAGTGCCGCTATTTTATCCTACGTTTTGGAAGCTGCTGATGTCACCATTTGGAAAGATGTTCCCGGAGTTTTGAACGCCGACCCGAAGTATTTCTCCGATGCCGTGATGTTGAAACGAATTAGCTACAAGGAGGCCATAGAGTTGGCATACTATGGCGCTTCCGTCATTCACCCGAAGACAATCAAGCCACTTCAGAACAAGGGGATTGTACTTAAAGTAAAATCATTTTTGAACTATCAGGATGAAGGAACCAGAATAGATTCGAGCACCTTTAGTGATTCGCTCGTGCCATCCTATATTTTCAAGATCGATCAAATCTTAATTTCTTTCTCACCACGAGATTTTTCTTTTGTCACTGAGGATAACCTCAGTGAGCTTTTCGCCTATTTCGTTGGACAGGGGATTAAGATCAACTTGATGCAAAATTCTGCTCTTAACTTTTCCATCTGCGTGGATTACCACGAAAAGAAGTTGAAACGGCTTCAAGAGAAGTTCGGAGGTCGCTACGAGGTTTTTTACAACCACCCTTGCGAATTGGTCACCATCAGGCATTACGACCAAGAGACGATCAGTCGATTACTCATTGGAAAGAAGGTGCTGGTGGAGCAGAAAAGTCGGAATACGGCTAGGATGGTTTTGATGGAGGGGTGATTCGAGAACTAGTCTTCCGCCACCAAAATCTTCTCAGCCAAAAACCTTGAAAGCTTCATATAGCTCTCTTTCGTCCAACCCGCCACATGAGGACTCAAAATCACTTTTTCGCTTTCAGCCAACTGTTTAAAATCTTCGGGCACATCGTCAAGAGTGAGATCGAAAGATTGTTTCTCGAATTCCAGCACGTCCAGACAGGCTCCTTGAATGTCCCCTGATTTTATTGCTTGAAGCAAATCAGCAATTACTACATGACGGCCTCGAGCAGTATTGATCAGAAAGAACGGTTTTTGACAAGAGTCAATAAATTCGGAATTGACGTATCGATCTGTTTCTTCGCTGAGCGGAAGATGAATCGAAATAATCTCACTTTCGGCTTTGAGCGTTTCGAGGGAAACCTCTTCGACATAACTCGGAACGTATCCCTTTCTGTACTTATCATAAGCCAAAATGCGGCAATCGAATCCCGAAAGTTTTTTCGCGAAAGCGGAACCCATATGCCCAAATCCAATAATTCCAACTGTTCTCCCCGCCAACTCTAAACCTCGGTTTCCTTCCCGATCCCAAATGCCAGCGCGCACCTCTCGGTCTGCTTTGCTGAGGTGATTGAAAAGGCTAAGAAGCATCCCGATGGCATGTTCTCCCACGGCGTCCATATTGCCTTCTGGCGAATTGTAAACCGCGATGCCCAGTTCTTTGGCTGCAGCCAAATCGATGTTTTCCAAACCTGCTCCCGATCGGGCAATAAACTTCAGGTTTGATCCTGCTTCAAGGAGTTTTTGATCAACTGGAATACGGCTCCGAATGACCAAGCCTTCGTATTCGGAAAGCTTCTTTTGGATTTCACTATAGTAACCCGCATAATCATGCTCGCATTGAAAGCCATGACGCGTCAGCGTTTCTTCCAGATAGGGATGTACTCGATC
Organism: Cryomorphaceae bacterium; assembly: GCA_047632755.1. Lineage (GTDB taxonomy): Bacteria > Bacteroidota > Bacteroidia > Flavobacteriales_D > Cryomorphaceae > JAKVAV01. Next base: position 2,732 of record JBLIDT010000025.1, on the reverse strand, counting down.
TATGTAGAGTACCTTTTTCAAAGCCCGAAAAAGAATTTGGCGTAAATAAAGTAAACGCTGAGGCCGATGATATCGTTCATTGTGGTAATAAATGGGCCAGTCGCCAAAGCGGGATCTATATTGACCTTATCGAGAACCAAGGGTACCAGTGTTCCGAAAAGAGCCGCGATGATAACTACGGAAAATAGAGCGACTCCAACAGTATAACTCAATGCGAGAGAGTCCATGAAAAGAACGCTGTAAGCCAAAATGACGAGCCCGCAGATGAGTCCATTGACTAAAGCCACCAAAAGTTCTTTTACCAGTTTTTGAAGAATACTTCCTGTGCCAATGGTTTTATTGGCCAAGCCCTGCACCACTATCGCAGATGATTGAACGCCTACATTTCCACCCATGGCGGCAATGAGCGGTACAAAAACCATGAGTTGCGCAACTTCGGCCAGCGTTTCTTCAAATACGCCGATTACTTTCGCTACTAAAACGCCACCAAATAGTCCGATAAGTAGCCAAGGAAGCCGCGCTCGTGTGAGCATCCATACGGAATCATCAGACTCTACCGATTCGGAGATACCCGAAGCTAACTGGTAATCGCGCTCTGCCTCTTCTTTGATGAGGTCTACCACATCATCGATCGTAATTCGACCCAACAAAGTCATGTCGTGATCGACCACGGGAAGAACAACCAAGTCGTATTTCTCCATTGTATTGGAGCAATCTTCTCCCGATGTATCGGGGAAAACGTAGTGTAAAGGCTGCTCTGAATAGATGTCAGAGATGGGTGTCTTGATAGATGATGATGAAAAGAGTAAGTTCTTTAGCGAAAGCGTGCCTACAAATTTATCTTCATCGTCAGTTACATAGATGGTGTAAACATCATCTATGTCTTCCGCTTGTTTTCGCATTTCACGAATACTGCGAGCGATGGTCCACGAACGACGAACTTTAACGAGCTCTTTCGCCATGATACCCCCTGCCGAATCTTCATCGTATCGGAGCAGATCACTAATGTCGCTTCGCTGCTCGGCGTCAGTAATGTTTGCGATTACCTCTGCTTGCTTTTTATCGGAAAGCTCAGCGAGTAGATCGGCAGCATCATCCGAGTCAATGTTGTCGATTACCCGGTTTGCAATTTCTTTTGACGTAAGCGTCGACAGGAGTTTTTCTCGATCGTCCTCGTCGAGCTCGATCATTACATCGGCAGCCTTCTCGCCTTCGAGTAATTTGAAAAGGTAGCTGAGCTCAGGAGCCTTGAGTTGGTCAAAAATCTCTGCTATATCTGCAGGGTGCAGTTCTTCCAGCTCACTTTGGAGAAAAGTATCACGGCCTTCGGCGATGGCATCGCTAAGGTCTTCGAGGTATTCTTTTGTGAGTTCGAATTGCATAAGTCGCCCAAAAGTAAGAAAAGGGAAAAGGAGGGGAGCTATTGCTCAAGGAATACTTCTATGAAGGGGCTTTATGTATGGGCGTTCAGTTTTACCGCCAATTCCAGAAACTCTTCACAACCCAACTGTTCGGGTCGCAAACTCAGGGTTTCGCTCAACTCAGCTTTGAGTTCATCATTGAGAAATGCCGACAGACTGTTCCTCATTGTCTTTCGCCTTTGATTGAATCCAGCTTTGACGACACTCTTGAAATAAGAAAAGGGGACGGGTAGTTCCTTTCGGTTGTTTCTGACCAATCGAATCACGCCGCTTTTCACTTTCGGCGGAGGGTCGAATGCATCTTCATCGACAGTAAAAAGGTATTCAGAGTCGAAATAGACTTTGATCAATACACTCAATATCCCGTAAATCTTGCTTCCTGGCCCAGAGGTCACTCTCACGGCCACTTCTTTTTGAAACATCCCGACCATCTCAGGGATTAGCTCGGGATTTTCAACTACCCGAAAAAGAATCTGGGATGAGATATTGTAGGGGTAATTTCCTGCAAGGATGAATGGCTTTCCTCCAAAAAGGGTGTTGAGATCCATTTTTAGAAAGTCTCCTTCTATAATCCTGTCGCCCAATTCGGGGTGGCGCTCGTGCAAATGCTCCACCGATTCGGTGTCTATTTCGATTAGCTTAAGTTCCAATTCTTCACGAGCCATCAAGGCTCTGGTGAAGATTCCCGTTCCGGGGCCAATCTCTAGAATTCGCTTTACACCTGCCTCGTCTTTTATCGAGTCGGCAATGCGCTGCGCGATGGCCGGCTCAGTCAAGAAATGCTGCCCAAGGTGTTTTTTGGGCCTAACGCTTTTCATGGTGTACTACGTTCAGTAAAGTGCGAAATGATACGAATTTCCCGCCGAAATGCTTCTCGTGTTCGGCTTGCAATCTTGGAGCATGCTCTTCCTGATAGTGCTCATAGTCTTCCATAGACTTGGCTAGGTATTGAATGCTATAGGACTTTCCGCCCTCTTCCTCTGCCATTATTCGCGAAAGCTTGCCGTCGAAGAAAAGGCCTGTAGCCAATACATCGGGGATATGAACTTCCTTCATCCACTTTAGCCACTTGTCTTGAGATAAGTGATCAATGTTTACCGTTACGTTGTACAATATCATGGTGCAATGTCTTGAATCTTGACTGAATGGTCGAAGGTTTTGTAAATTTGTTCTTTCGTTATGGCAGTCAATCCCGTTATTCTCGCAATTCCTGTATTCTTCATTCTTATTGGAATGGAGGTGGCCTACGGTTATTTTAAGGATCGAAAGATCTATCGGCTCAATGATGCCGTGACAAATATAAGTTGCGGA
>JBLIDT010000024.1:0-46091 GCA_047632755.1 Cryomorphaceae bacterium | reverse complement strand
TTGAAATAAACTATCCGCTGTCCTACGGATCGCTTGTCGCCCCATTGCGCCTTTTGTATCCACGTTTGCAATTCTACTCGTGCAGCTGCAATATCGGCCAGTGCGGGCACCGGTGTCGCGAAACTTGAATTTCCGTTCAACTTTTCTTCCAGGTTTACAGCCATCTCCTCCTATTTTCAAGATGCGTCTAAGGATTACTTCATCGCAGGCTGCTTGGAGCGAAAGCCCTTTGTGTTCGATCAGGCAGGCCACATCATAGGCCACCACGCCTCGAATAAAAAATTCACCGCTTCCCGTGCATGAAACCGCACAGGTCTCATTATTGGCATAGTTTCCTGCACCAATCATTGGGCTATCGCCAATTCTTCCATAGCGCTTGTTTGTCATCCCACCCGTGCTAGTAGCGGCGGCAACATTTCCTTCCAAGTCGCAGGCTACGGCTCCTACCGTGCCAAATTTCGAATCTTTCTTTGCAGAATGATCCAACTGAAAGCTATCGGTATCTTTTATCTCTAACCATTGGTTGTGGCGAAATTCATCGTAAAAGTAGTTCTGACCTTCAAGCTCAAACCCTTGCTCTTTTGCAAAATCCAATGCGCCGATTCCTGCAAGAAATACATGCTCGCTTTTGTCCATCACGGCTCTTGCCAATTTCACTGGATTCCTAATCCCAGAAATCAAAGTTACGGCGCCCGCTTCAAGCGATTTCCCATCCATGATCGATGCATCCATCTCATGCGTTTCATCAGCGGTGAATACGCTCCCTTTGCCCGCATTGAAAAGGGGTGAGTTTTCAAGAACCTCAACCGCTATCTCCACGGCATCTATAGCAGATTTGCCATTTTCCAAAGCTCTATAGCCCGCATCTCGGGCTCTTTCTAAATCTGCTTTGTAGGCCTTTTCTTTGTCAGGGGTCATCATACCCTTTACCAAGGTTCCGGCTCCACCGTGTATTGCGATTGATATTTTCATGGTGATTGCTATTGGCCGCCAAAGATATTGATTCATCGAGGCTTCTGACATTCGACATTTATCCGCCGTTTTGTGGTATGCGCAAATGGTCTACATTCCTTGTCGTGCAAAATTTCCAACCTGAGAAACCTGTATTTAGGGAGCTTCATCTAGGGGTGTTGGTGAATAGCGACCAGGACTTCAGCAGACCTCCTGCTCAAGTGAGGTTGGGTAGGGCATTCGGTAAGATCGAGAACTGCAGCAGGTTGAATAAAATATGGAGCAACACCATTCAGGACTTGTTGTAACCTGTCTTGACTATTTTCTTTTTTCTAAGTTCAGGTAAATCCGCTCCACCTTATCTCTTGCCCATGTTGTTTTTCTTAAAAACGTGAGACTCGACTTTATCGAAGGGTCAATTTTAAAACAATTGATATTAACCTTCATTGCTAATTCTTCCCAACCATAATGATCCACCAGAACCTCTAGTATCGTTAACAATTTCACCCCGTGTAATGGGTTATTGGGTTGTGCCTCAGGGAGACTATTTTCTTTATCCATTGGTAAGATGATTAATCTATTTACAGTCCGTCAATATACTCAAGTGTCCGAGCTGGAGAGTTCATTAAAAGGCGGACGTAAATTTAAAAATAAAGAATTCCCGATAGCGATCTGAACGACTTACCTGACTTTAGAACAAGTGGAACGCACATAACGGACTTTACGGGCAGACACTAGTCTAGCAAAGAAGCGCCATTGATGTCTGTGGTTAATACTTCACTCATGTAATCAAAGAATGGGCGGGTGGCTTTGAAGTATTTCAACACTTCTTCTGCAAAACCTGGACTTAAGACTTCTTCATCGGTAAAATAGTGGGACACAACGAAGGACTTGTAGCGCAACAAGTCAATGTCGGGGTGATCCTTGGGGTAACCCTTCGGCGCTGTTTTCAACTGCTGACCTTCCAATTTCCCAAAGTGCTTTTTGAAACTGGCAGAGTTTAGAATCTTACGAAGCGGGGCTACATCAGACGCAATTTCTTCGCGAACTCTTTGTAAGTCTGATGCTTCTGGTTGCCAAAACCCACCGCCCACCATGGACTTCCCGGCAGGCTGTAAATGAAAATAATATCCGCCTCTGAGCGCCTTAGTCGCTCGACTGAATCCTCCAGAGAAACTATTCTTGTATGGGGCTTTATTTTTCGAGAAACGGACATCGCGGTAAATGCGGTACAACTTCATTTTCTCAATATGATCTTGCTTCTGCATGCCTGCATTGATCGTTTCAGCTAGTGCCTTAAAATGTTCGTGAGCATCAACGTATGTGGGCTTGTTCTCCGCAAACCAATCGCGGTTATTGTTTTTCTCAATGTCTTTTAAAAACTTAAAAACCGACTTGTCGAGGTGTGTAACTGTTGTCATCCTATTTCTCTTCCAATGCGGCTTTAATGATTTCTTGGGCTTTTTCGACGTCTGACTTGTATACATAAAGATCTACGTCAAAATAAGACGTTCCGAATCCAGCAAGTTTCGAAGATTCAACATTGTCTTTTACTAGCGATTGAATTTTATTCTCCTTTAAAAGTTGGACGATCCTATTGATTACAATCGCGCTATTGGTGAGTACTTTGATGTGTTCGTTCATGTCTTATTTAGAGATTTCTATTATTATGCTTTCCAACATCTGGATAAATAACTCGCTAATTGGGTTTATCATACTTATGTACCCAACTCTTTAGTTTCTTTCTAAATATAACCCAACCGATTCGAAACCTAGTCCATAGCCACAAAAAAAATCCCAGACATCTTGAGCAGAAGGGGAAAAAGGATACCCCTTTCGTAGTAGAAACCCATCGGGACAGCAGCCTTTGCTCATAGCAACGTAATCAGTTATCCGCACACTTGTAGAACAAATAATGTGTGCTGGGATATTTTCAACACTGCAATGAAAAATTAAGAAGGTCGTTGTTGTGACTAATAGTAGTATGCCTTACCGCCTAATTTGTTTGTGCTAAAAAATTTATAAAAATTTAATGTTAATATAAAAAATGATGTAAAAGATGAATAAAGTGGTTGGGCAGAATCGGGAAAAGGACTAATCATATAGTTTGGAGGACAATTGGCGTGAGCTGTGCTTGTATTAATTGTTGGTATCTGGACATTGTCATAATAACCAAATACTTACGTAAATAGAAGGGCAAGAAAAGGATTGAACCTTCTCTAACGCTATTTTTAGAGCGCATATTTAATGCTCTCCTTAAGGTGATGCTAGTGATTTCAGTAGCGGGCATATATGGGGTAGAAGTAACAAGCTTCATCGCCGTTTTAAGAGAGTGTGGATTTGGAGACTGCATGGTTAACCTCATTTTAAAGCATTCTCAAGTAGGAGATTTGCTCGCGCTTGACGCGAGCAATGGTTTGTGCATGGTATACAAAACTTCATTACTATAATAGAAATCTTTGAACGTGACGCTAGAGAGTCTGAACAAGAAACTTCGGCAGAGATGCACACGCAGTTTAAAAACCAAAGAGTTGACTTTGGTCATTGACTTTTTTTAAACAAGTCCTCAGATCAAGCCAACGGCATGGCGGGATGAAGCTATCGGGCTTTATAGACAGACTACGTCGTAAAGAGATAAGGCCATACCATCTGTTCATATTAGTATAAAGTCTGAACTAGAAAGTTTGATAGCGACGTACACGCAGTTTTAAAAACCAAGGAGCTGAAATTGGTCAATGACTATTTTTAAAATAAGTGGAAGGAAGCTATCGGGCTTTATAGACAGGCTATGTCGTTAAGAGACTGCTCATACCATCTGTCCATATTAGTAGAAAGTCTGGACTAGAAAGTTTGATAGCGACGCACACGCAGTTTTAAAAACCAAGGAGCTGACATTGGTCAATGACTATTTTTAAAATAAGTGGAAGGAAGCTATCGGGTTTTATAGACAGGCTAAGCTGTTAAGCGATACGGTTCATACCAAGGAGTGGCTTGTGCTTCCTTGCGAATAAACATATACTCGCGCAGTTCTGGTAAGGAAAGGATCAAGTTGCTTTTGGTGCCATTGCACTTGCGGCAGAGTATCTGGCCATTGCTATCGCAATCCGGGCCACCCTTGCTCTTGGGATAGATGTGATCGAAAGTGAGTCTTTCCATAGTTCCACAGCACTGGCAGTGAGGTGGATGTCCGTTATCGATGAGTTTTTTTACTCGAGTAGGTATTTTGCACACGATTCATAATTAAAGGGTTAACTAACTTACGCGTTTGAGGCGTTTGGGTTACATGAGCGTGCTGTGCTCCAGCGTGTTCGGCTCATTTCCTCGTAGAATCCACCTCATCAATTGGATTTCAGGAGCGTCATGCAAAAAGATCTATTTCACATTTTGAAAAAACCTACCTTCCAACCTTGCGCAACAGCACATACTCCATGAAAAATCTATGCTTACTCATTGGTATGCTATCAACTGCGCATGCTCAAGGGTAGAACTACCCAACGTTTGGGGTGGAAATCGATGTGACCATAGAAGGCCTCACATTTGATGCGATGGAGCCATTCATCTACGGAGACTATTTGTTCTTCAATAGCCTCAATGCCGGGATCAATACCAAGCTGTATCATGCGTTAAGAGCTACTGACTCTACTTTCACTTTCATCGGCGAAGTAGATGGCTCGAATCAAGCCGCACCGCCTCATCTAGATGCCGTCCCTGATGTAGATGATTCGGGAAATTTTATTGGACTTCCACCCGCAATTATTCCGCAGAACTGAACAACCTTTTTCGGGGTGTTTTAAATGCGGCCGCCGTCACTGACATTGGTCGTGTCTATGGTGATTTCAACAAGAACATGCCTTGTTAGCTGGTGATGGATCACAGTATTAGCGCAGACGGTGAGCTGCTGTGCTAGAACAATGCTCGTTTTGACAGCGGCAATTGCATCGGGCCTTGCGAAACGGAAATTGGGGTAGCCCAAAAAATCAATGACTCTACTTTTACGGTTCTGTCAAATTCAGATGTGATTTTGCAAAACATCATCGATACGAATTAAACCTATTACGCTCCGTGCATCACCAGCGATAACCCGGAATTCTATTAAACTCGATTTATGCGGGAAAACGTATCAGTAGAAACGGTTTTGAAATCTGCGTCACAGTAAGAAACTCTCCGTCTGCGGTTTTTTCAGAACCCTTGGTTCTGTTTTCTTCGTTACTGCCCCAGCTGATCGAAGCACCAACCCTTACTTCCGATAAGTAAATTCTCTATTGCCATCGGAAGGTACCTGGACCGCACAAAATCATCATGCACAGGAGAAGCAGCTCACTGTTTGTTGACAGTGCTTTGGAGAAAAATAATATGTCAATTTTCCCTAATCCAACAAGAGGGATTCTCCATTTTGAGTCTGATGCAGATTATCAGAATCTGGAATTATCGCTTTACAATCTGGTAGGGGAGAAAGTCTATTCTGTTCGTAACGAGCCTTCGATTGATCTGAGCCTATTTTCTGCGAGGGGAGATGGACAATGAGGTGAGGGTTTTAAAAGTGGTGAAGCGCGAATGATTCATCCTGACATCTCAGTAGACACTATCTACTAATCAGTATTTGTCAATACAGTCCAGTGTCTAAGCGATAAATCTTATTAGCAGGGCATACGAAGATGTAAATACTTAGCGATACCGTTCTCACAACCAAAGGACGTAATCAAGGAGTTAACGTTAGTCGATGCGATGTTCTAAGTACCATCGAAGGGACTGTTTTAGAGCAAGCAGAAGGAAGCTATGGGTAATTTATAGAAAGGTACTAATTAAACCAACCTCAACTCATCTTGGTAAATCCACCCTTGGGCGCCGCTGGCGATTTCCACTTCGTACCATTCGCCTTCTTGACTTAGGATTTCCACCTTAGTGCCTGAATGCAGAACGAATACGTTGACACTTCCTCCGCGTGGTTCGCTTTTCACGTCCACCTTGTCGGCAAAAACGATGGCTGATTTTTGAGCATAACGGTAATTCTCGGCCGAAACAGCCAAGGTATAAGTGAGGATCAAAAACATGAAAGCCATCAATCCACCAAAGAAGCCGGATCGGCGAAGATTCTTAGACCGACTGAAATAGTAGAGGAGGAAAAGTAAAACCGATGCCAATGCCAAAAGGATACAAATCTGTGCCCATCCGTCGGGTCCAAGGCTGTAACGAAAAGTTTTCCACCAGATTTGGAGTTTACTTTTTGGCAGCACCTCAATCTTGTCTGCGATTAGATCGTTGGAAATACTTAGGTTGTACTGAACGTCTTCGTTTGATGGGTCAAAACGCAAAGCTCGTTCGTAATGAAGAATGCTTTCTGGTATTTCACCAAGTTTGAAGTAGGCATTGCCCAAGTTGTAATTGATAGTCAAACCCTCGGTATTTGGTTCGGCTTCCAGGAAATGATTCAGCGCAGTCTCGTAATCTCCCTTCATGTAAGCCTCATTGCCCAGAGAGAATTGATCGCTGGCATAGTCTAAGCTTTGGCCAATAGCCAATACCGAAACAAGTAATGCCGAAAAGAAAACGATGAACTTTTTCATTTTAATCTTCCCTCTAGGTTTTCAATAAGATCTGCAGTACGATTATAGAACGCCTCGTCGCTCACTTCAGTCACTGGCGCGAAGCGTGCCATCTCGCACGTATCAATCACATAAGTTACATCATTGAAGATAGCTTTTTGCGCACCATTGCGTTGAAGCTCTAGAAGGATCTTCTGTCGAGATAGTTGCCCGATAGGAATCCCTAGCTTGTCGCCCAGGTAGCCGTAGAGTGCTTTAAAAATTTCTTGGTAGAACACCTGAGAATCTCCCGACTTCAAAGCAGCTTGGGCGGCCTTGAGTCTTTTCTGGGCCATTCTGCCCGCGCCGCGTTTCTTTCTTCCCTTTACATCCTTGTCCTGGGCCTCTTTCATTCTGCGGTAAATTAAGAAGACAAGAAGCAAGGCAAATGGGCCCGCCGATCCAGCCCAGAAAAGAGAGGTGCCGAAAAACTGACTTCGTGCAGCGGAAAGCATATTCCCGTCTGTTATGATGTAGCGGATGTCCAATCCCGATTGCTCCACGATGTTTTTCGCTCGAGGAATTCCTGCTGTCGGCACGTTTCCTTTATTATCGGAAATATTGAACTTGAAGGGTCCTGCGGTGGCAGATTGATATTTTGCCGTGTTGGTATTGAAGAAGGAGAACTGCAATTCGGGAATGGTATACTCGCCAGGGTATCGCGGAATGATCAAGTACTGAAAGCTGCGCGTACCTCGCACGCCTCCAGTTGAAACCGAGATACGGTCATTGGTCTCAGGGTCATAAACCTCAAAATCCTCAGGGAATTTGAACTTGGGCTCATCGATCAATCTTAAATTTCCCACGCCAGACACTTTCACTTTTAGGTTGATAGCTTCATTGGCTTTCGCCTCCGACTTATCTACCGTGGCGGAAAAGTCAAAGGCGCCAACTGCACCATTAAACGATTTTGGAGCTCCATCAGGAAGTTCCTTTACAGTGATTTTTGGAGAGTTACTCTTCACGGTAATGTTATCGCCTGGATTGAAGAAGGAGCGATTGACATTGGCCGAAAGTGACAGAGATTCAATTTGAATTGTACCGCTTCTTTGTGGGAAAATGACATGCTGTCTGAGGATGGCCTTTCTGTATTGCAATCCGTTGATGATTTCTAAATTCGGTTCCCAAGAGGTCTGCTGCTCTGGTAAGTCTTCCGTCCAAAATCCGTTGAGGGTTGGGAAATCGATATCTCCCAGATCAATATTGTTGTAGCGACTGAGTAAAATAAATGATACCACGATTTGCTCACCTTTATACACACTTGTTTTCGACAATTGTGTTCGAACGATCAAATTCTGATTCGTGCTTTTAGGTGCAGCCTTTTGAGTACTGTTTTGTGCACTTTTAGTTGAAGACGATGAAGTACTAGCGCCTTTTACCACCTCAATTTTAATGGGTGAGGTGGTAAGTACATTACCATCCACATTGGCTTTTGCTACACCTATTTCAAAGCTTCCAGTCTGCTTGGGGCGAAGGGTGTAGGAAAAAGTAATGGAACTCGACTGGCGTCCATTCACTATTCGATAACTCGATGATCGCGATGGCCCGAAGACCACCTGGAAATCGTTTAAGTCGGGAGTCTGGATAGTTGCTTTTCCGTTGGTAAGTGTGATTTTTAATGTAAAGACATCACTCACCGAAACGGGGTTTTTATCTACCGTGGCCACCAACGTAGCGCTCTGGCCCCAAGAAAAGAGAGGGAAGAGAACCATTGAAAGAAATACGATCCAACTATGTCTACCAGTCCTTTTCAATTTTTATCCTTTGCGCTTTTCGGTTTTTCTTCTTTTTCAATTCTTCTTGTAAGTCTTTCTCTTGCTTCATTAAAGCTTGGAGCAATTGCTCAGCTTCCTCTTTCGAGAGCTGCTGCGGTTCCTGTTGCTCTTGATTCTGTTTTTCTTGATTTTGTTGGTCTTGATTCTGCTCTTGTTCCTTCTTCTCTTGATCTTGTTGCTCGTCTTGCTTCTGATCTTGCTGCTGCTGTTGCTGCTCTTGTTGTTTTTTCAGGTGCTGGGCATATGCTAAGTTGTAGCGTGCGTCATCGTCATTAGGCACTTTGCGAAGCGCTTCTTTGTATGCTTCGATACCCGCATCGAGCTCCCCGCTCATTAATCGAGAGTTCCCTAAGTTGTACTGAGCTTTATTGATCTCTTCGTTAGTCTTCGCCATCTTAGCCACCGAGGCAAACTGAGAGGCCGCTTTTTCACTGGCAGTTTTAGCACCAGTAATGAGCTCTTTTTTCTCTTCTTCCGATCCTGCGTTTTGGGCTTGCTCCTGAAGCCTACGTGCCATTTGCTGCAAAGCATTTCCCGTATTGAAAATCGCCTCCATGTATTCGGGGTCATTTTCCAAAGCCTTGGTATAGTCTTTAATAGCCTCGTCATAACGCCCGCTGCGGTATTCATCGTTGCCTTTTTTGGTGTCGATCTTCTCCATTTGACTCCACGCTGAGAAGGGGAGGATAAGACAAATTAGTACGACCAATTTCATTCTCATCTATCAAACAGTTTTAAGCGTTTAGCGACTTTTCCTTTTTGATTGCTCAAGAAAAATTCCAACACGAGGCAAAGCAAAGCCAAGGCCAAAAATATTTGGAATCGATCTTCGTATTCGGCGTAAGCTACGGTACCCATATCAGTTTTCTCGATTTGATTGAGTTCAGCTAGCAGTGGCTCAAGGCCAACTTCAGCATTGGAGGCGCGAATGTAGGCACCATTTCCAGCATTGGCGATTTCTCGTAACATCTGCTCATTGAGTTTAGAAACTACAATGTTTCCTTCTTGGTCTTTCTTGAAGCCCGTTCTCGTGTTTCCGTTGTATTGAGGTATAGGCGTTCCGTCCTGAGAACCCATTCCAATGGTGAAAACCCGGATGCCTTGCTTGGCAGCCTCTTGAGCCGCCACGACGGCATCAGCTTCGTGGTTTTCTCCGTCGGTAATAATTACGATTGCTTTCTGCGCTGGGCTTTCTTCACTAAAGCTCTTCATCGATAAGTCGATCGCCGCGCCGATATCGGTTCCTTGCACGGGTACCACATCTGTATCGATCGTAGAGAGGAAAAGCTTCCCAGCTGCATAATCGCTGGTAATGGGCAATTGCACATATGCTTGCCCCGCAAAGACGATAATTCCAACGCGATCGCCTTGGAGTTTCTCCAGCATTTTAGAAATGGCTCTTTTGGCACTCACGAGACGGTTGGGTGAGAGATCTTCCGCCATCATGCTATTGCTCACATCGAGTGCTACTATGATGTCGATTCCCTTCACTTTGGCTTCGGCCATTTTCGATCCGAGCTGTGGGTTGATCAATGCCAACACTAGAAAAGCTGCGGCTAGTCGGCAAAGAATGTATTTAATGGCCGTATATACACTGGACAGATCAGTAACCAAATTGCTCAGTAGGCTGCTTTCGCCAAAACGATCCAGTCTTCGGTTTTTGGACCAAATTGAAATCCAAAAGAAGAGCAACATCAGCGGGCCTAGCAAAAACAACCACCACAATTCTGGTCTACCTATTTGCAATCCAGGAACGGCATCCATTAGCACCAAATACACCACGCCAAAGAGTAACCAGAAGATCACCTCCAAGATGGAAGCAGCAATGAGGATGCCAGTGAGGTTATATTTTGAAGCGTTTTTCACTTATGGGAGCGTTTGTAAAACCGTTTTTCTGAAAAAGAATTCCGTCAATAATAGCAGGCTGCCGATCAGAGCTATAAAGTAGTATTCTTCTGCCTTTCGGCTGTGCTCGGTTACGTTAATTTTTGTTTTCTCAAGCCTGTCGATTTGGGCGTAAATCTTTGCCAAAGCCTTTTCATCGGTAGCTCTGAAGTAAGCACCATTGGTTATTTTGGCAATTTCTTTGAGTGTAGGCTCGTCGATTTTTACTTCTACTAGATCGTATTTGTATCTCCCATCGGGATATACTGCGACTGGAGAAAGTGCTCGACCCTCTGAGCCAACACCGATGGTGTAAACTCGGATATCAAATCCCTTGGCAATTTCTGCGGCGGTGAGTGGAGCAATCGAACCAGCATTGTTGTCACCGTCGGTGAGGAGAATGATGATCTTGCTTTTGGCATCGCTGTCGCGAAGACGGTTTACGGCTGTTGCCAATCCCATCCCGATGGCGGTTCCACCTTGTACCATTCCCGTTTTGATGTCTTTGAAAAGATTCACCAAAACACGGTGATCTGTCGTCAACGGGCTTTGGGTAAAACTCTCGCCTTCGTAGACTACCAAACCCATTCGGTCATTTGGTCGGGCTTCGATAAAGTCAATGGCTACTTGTTTTGAACTCTCCAGTCTGTTCGGCTTAAAATCCTGCGCCAACATAGATGCCGAGATGTCCATAGCTACAACTATATCGATTCCTTCGGTGCTGGTGTTTTGCCAACTCAGGCTGGACTGTGGGCGCGCCAAAGCGATAATAATCATTGCTAAGCCCAAACTTCTCAATAGAAGAGGAGTGTGGACGAGTAGCTCATTTGTAAACGCTCCATCGGTAGAAAACTGGCTCAAGGATGAAAGCGTCACTTTAGGTGTTTTCCCGGGAAGGGAGAACACGTGATAAAAGCCTAAAACGGGTATGATCAAAAGAAGCAAGAAGACCATAGGATAAGCATAGCTGTATTCGCCTCGGAAGTATAGCCAGAGTACACCCGCACCAATGGTGGACAGCACAGCGAAGAATAACCCTATTTGCTGACTTTTATTCATTGATTTCTTTGTCAGTTAGCATTCTCTCAGCCGTTGTAGTGACAAAACCCAAAGTCTGGTTTATGGCCTCTTCATTTTCGTTGTTATCGGGTCGATCTTTGGCAAACTTCACCATATCGGCTCGGTTCAAGACGACCCGCAGTTGCAGCGATTCTTGATCGGTGAGACCAACGTATCGAAGCCTCGTCAAAATCTCATTTGAAGTAAGTTCGTGCGCAGGGATCTCGTAAATAACCTCCAAGTAATCGCGCAGTACGTCTGTAATTTCAGTGTGGTATTGCTTGATTTTTCCTCTGCTGTATATTTTATCGTGTTGTATTTCTAGCAATCGTTCTTGGGCTATTTCATTAGCAGGACGAGTAGGTTCTTGCTGGATGATCACAGGTCTCGCATCTCTCTTTTTTCGCTGAGCGCGAACGAGTAATATGATCGCAATGATCAGTCCTGCCATGGATAAAGCACCTACTGGATAGTACCAATATGCTTCCAGATAGTCTTGATAGTCAACCTCGACATCGTAGATTTCTGAGGGAGCTTTGATGCCTCCAGTCGTATCAATTTCCACTGTTTTGACCGTAAGGAGAAAAGCCTCGGTACTTTGCTTCTCGCCGTTTATGATGATCTCAATTGGGGGAATCGCGTAGAACCCCGTATCCCATGATGTGAGGTAAATCTTTTTCTCCAAACGCGTTTCCGAAACGTCCTCGGCTGTCGATAGGGTATCAACATCAGTCGTACGGACAATCTCAACATTGGTAATTAGCGTATCGCCAAATAAAGGAAACACGACTACTGGAAGCTGACCTTTTTGGTAACTAACGCTGAGTGTCATTACTGCCTGCTCTCCTATGAGGATTTGCTTTGGCGTGAACGTAGCGTCGGCCTTTTGGGCTTTGAGACCAATTGCTAGCGTAAAGGCCAGCACCAAAATAGATATGTGTTTTGTCGGTAACACTATGATCTTTTGCTAAATAGGTTTCTCAATGGTTTTATATAGGACTCGTTGGTGGCGATAGCAGCCATGTCGATCCCCGCCCTGCGTAAGGCATTGTCAGCTCTCATCTCGCGATTAAGCGCCGCCTCTCGATAACCTTCTCGTATTTTTCTGGAAGAGGTATTCACCCACCGAACTTCTCCCGTTTCGGGATCGGTAAATTGCGCCATACCCACATTGGGCATTTCGGTTTCTCGCTCATCGTAAATGCGCAGGGCCACCATGTCGTGCTTCTTGTTGGCCAGCTTAAGCGAATCCTCGTAATCCTGATCCATAAAATCGGAAATGAGGAAGGCGATGCTGCGCTTCTTCACCACATTGTTCAAGTACCGCAAGGCTTCGCTAATATTGGTTCCTTGTTCTTCGGGCTTGAATTCTATCAACTCGCGAATGATGCGAAGGATATGCGATTTTCCTTTTTTAGGTGAGATGAACTTCTCCACCTTATTGCTAAAGAAGATCACGCCGATCTTATCGTTATTGGTTATTGCCGAAAAGGCCAGTACGGCACAGATTTCGGTAATGAGTGATTTCTTGATTTGTTGGGTGGTTCCAAAACTATCGCTGGCAGACACATCGACTACCAAGATCACCGTAAGCTCTCGTTCCTCTTCAAAAATTTTGACATAGGGATGACCGAAGCGGGCGGTAACGTTCCAATCGATGGTTCGCACTTCGTCGCCCACGGCATACTCCCGCACTTCGCTGAAAGCCATTCCACGTCCTTTAAACGCCGAGTGATACTCTCCAGAAAAAATCTGATTGGAGAGACCTCTGGTCTTCAGCTCGATGCGCCTAACTTTTTTAAGAAGCTCTGCGGTGTCTGTAGCCATCTACGGTACCTCTACTGTGTTCAGTACTTGTTGAATAACATCTCCTACAGTTACGTTTTCGGCTTCGGCCTCGTAGGTAAGACCGATGCGGTGGCGCATTACATCAGGTGCAACGGCGCGCACATCTTCGGGAATCACAAATCCACGTTGGTTCAAGAAAGCATAAGCCTTAGCCGCCATTGCCATGCTGATGCTAGCACGTGGTGAAGCTCCAACACCAATGAGTTCTTTGAGATTCTTAAGGTTATAGTCTTCGGGGTTTCTAGTAGCATGTACCAGATCCACGATGTACTTCTCGATTTTCTCGTCCATGTAGACTTCTCTTACGATCTGCCTCGCCCTGAGAATCTGCGCTGCGTCTACTACTTTTTGCGTCTTTGGGAAAGGAGCCAAGGAAACATTGTTTCTAATGATCAATCTTTCCTCTTCAATTTTGGGGTAGTCCAAAACTACCTTAAGCATGAAACGGTCTACTTGCGCCTCGGGAAGAGGATAGGTGCCTTCTTGTTCTATTGGGTTCTGGGTAGCCAAAACCAAAAATGGCTCGGGCAATTTGAATGTTTCGCCACCGATGGTCACCTGTCTTTCTTGCATGGCCTCCAGCAGCGCACTCTGCACCTTGGCGGGAGCGCGGTTGATCTCATCTGCCAAAACGAAGTTGGCGAAGACAGGCCCTTTCTTTACGCTGAATCCTTGGTCTTTGGGACTGTAAATCATCGTTCCTACCACATCGGCAGGAAGAAGGTCGGGGGTAAACTGAACGCGACTAAATTGAACATCGATACAGCCAGACAGTGCTTTTATGGCAAGTGTTTTTGCCAGTCCAGGCACGCCTTCTAAAAGGATGTGGCCATCTGCCAATAAGGCAATAAGAAGTTTGTCTACCATGTCGCGCTGACCGATAATGACTTTCTCCATTTCGAGAGTAACCAACTTTATGAAGGCACTTTCTTTCTGGATTTTCTCATTCAACGCTTTTATGTCAACTGTTCCTGTGGCAGATCCTTGATTTATAGGAGTCTCAGTTGTGTCGTTTATGTCTTCGGTATTCATACCGCGAATTTAAGTTTCAACAATGAAAAATTGGGTTTTGCGCCGCAAATTTAAGAAGCGACTTTTGAACAACGCAAAAATGAGGTGAAAGCCTTTCCCGATGCAAGCTCGCGCAGTTAAAAGATGTTAAGCATTTCAGTAATGACAGGGCTTTTAGACGAAACCGCTAGTTTTCCACATGAAGCCAGATAGATAGAGTGAATTCTTATTTTCGTGAAAAGACTGTTTTATGACCTTAAATGACGCCACTGAGAAGGTGCGGGAATTCCACGATGCCTTCGGAATTAAGAATGCGGAAGCTCCAACAGCACAGCTTTCAGAATCTAATATCGTGTTGCGCTACAAGCTTATGCGGGAAGAAAATGAAGAATATCTTGAAGCAGCGAAGCAAGGAGATCTGGTTGAAATTGCCGATGCCTTGGGAGATATGCTCTACATTCTTTGTGGCACAATTCTGTCTCACGGTTTGGAAGGAAAGATGACGGAGGTCTTCGAAGAGATTCAACGGAGCAACATGAGTAAACTCGATAAAAATGGAAACGCTATTTACCGCGAAGACGGAAAAGTGCTAAAAAGTGATTTGTACTCTAAACCTGACTTGGCTTCAATACTGAAGAATTGATTTATCATTGAAGTTGTAGCTGCATTAAAGACAAATGTCTTTATTGGCACACATTCTTAGATAAATTAAAGAAAGAGGAAACAGGTGCTACTCGTATTCGTCCTCGTCCGAGAAAGGCTTAGACAACTGGCTTTTCATGTAAGCCATCTTCACGGCAGCAATAGCGGCTTCTACGCCTTTATTGCCGTGTATTCCACCTGAGCGAGCTCGCGCTTGTTCAAGGGTATCATCGGTGAGGACACAAAATATTATGGGAACTCCCGTTTGGAGGCTTACATCCATGATACCTTTGGCAACCGCTTGGCAAACAAATTCAAAGTGACGCGTTTCGCCTTGAATCACCGATCCGATGGCGATGACGGCGTCGTACTTTCCTGAGTCGATCAAAAGCTTAGCGCCAACAGGGAGTTCGAAACTTCCTGGTACTTTCTTGACGTTAATGTGGTAGCGTCGAGCGCCGAGTTCAAGAAGTGTTTCACCTGCGCCTTTGGTTAAGGCATCTGTGATCTCTTCGTTCCATACGGATGAAACGATACCAAAACGAAAAGGAGCCGCTGATGGCGTGCTCCTTTTGTCAAGTTGAGAAAGATTTTTTCCTAGGGTTGCCATAATTATCCGCCGTAGTGCGATATGTATGAGTCAATATTTCTAGCCTCGGTACTGCTTGGAAAGTCTTTCTTAATACGTTTGAAATTCGCCAAAGCATTTTCGAAATCTCCTTTGTCAACATACACCAAAGCCGCTTTTTTCAAGTAAATAGGTGTGGTGAGTAGATTTGCTGAAGAACCAATGGCATCATTGAAATGGCTCAATGCGTCATCTAGATTACCTAGTTCTACGTAACAATCTCCAATGGCACCCTTCGCGACAGCTGAAGTCAGCTCGTCATCTAGATCCGCATCTTTTAAGGATTCGATGGCTAAGCCATATTGTCCTTGCTTCATGTAGATAAGACCAGTGTAGTATGATGCAAGTTCTCCCGCTTGAGTCCCGCTGTAATCGTCAGCAATGAACTCAAAACCGTAGTAAGACTCGTTTCCAACGAGGGCCTTATCCAAGGAGTCGATCTCGTACCAATACTCCGCTTTCCAGAGGAGATTCATTCCCTCCTCGTTTTTGGGCATTAGATAAAGTCGGGTAAATGCAAAATATCCCACAAATAATGCTACTAATATAGCAGCTACGATAATTATCGTATTGCGGTTTTCGTCGACGTACCTCTCTGTCTTAGAGTATACTTCTTGTACGTCTACAATTGTTTCTTCGCTTTGATTTTTCTTTTTCGCCATTACGGGCTTTTTTTATTCGGTGTGCAAAAATAGACTTTTTTAATTGCCAATGGCTAAGCACCCTTAGGAATTGGTAATTTTGCTGTTTCAATATGACGTTAGACCAGCTAAGTGTACTGAATTTCAAGAACTACGGAGAAGCCATCATTTATCCCGATCCGCATGTCAATATCTTCACCGGATTAAACGGACAGGGAAAAACGAACCTTCTTGACGCTATTCATTACCTCTCCTTTTGCAGGAGTTATTTCAATCCTATTGATAGCCAGAACATCCGACACGGTGAAGACTTCTTTGTGGTGGAGGGTGTTTTCACTCAAAACGGCGACAGGGACAAAATTTACTGTGGAGTAAAAAAAGGACAGAAAAAGACTTTTAAGAAAAATAAAACGGAGTACGAGCGATTGGCTGAGCACATTGGTCAATTTCCGTCTGTAGTCATATCACCATACGATAAGGATCTGATCAGCGAAGGGAGTGAGGTGCGCCGTAAGTTGATGGACAGCATTATTTCACAGTACAATCGTCCTTACCTGGAAGATTTGATTGCGTATAATCAAGTGTTGCGGCAGCGAAATAGTCTGCTCAAGTATTTCTGGGAGAATCGAACCTTTGATCCCGATAACCTGGAAGTTTGGAGTATGCAATTGGTCGCCATTGCTGAAAGGATTCACACCGAAAGAAAAAAGTTCGTCGAGTCATTTGAGCCGATTTTTCAAGGACACTATGCCTCCATCAGCGGGAAAGCTGAAGAAGTAGAGATACGCTATAAGTCACATTTAAACGAAGGTGACTTTTCGCAAATACTCAAAGAAAGCCTCGATAAAGACAGGAGGAATCATTACTCCAATGTAGGTTCTCACAAAGACGATTTGAAATTTGGGATAGGCGGCGGATATCCTTTGAAGAAGTTCGGATCGCAGGGACAGCAAAAGACTTTTTTGATTGCGCTGAAACTAGCCCAGTTCGACTTGGTAAAGGAAGTTACCAATAAAGTCCCTGTGCTTTTGCTCGATGATATCTTCGATAAGATCGACGACGTGCGGGTTCAGCATTTAATGCAACTGGTGAGCGATCACAACTTCGGGCAGATATTCATTACCGATACCCATTCTGAGAGGATAGAGCGTATATTTGAGGAAATCACCGATAGCGTAAAGGTATTTCATATCAATAAAGGCGAAATCAATGCGTAGAGTTAACAACGAAGAAGAATTGGGTGGCGTCATCAATCGACTGCTGAAGGCTTACGGCCTAGAAGAAGGCTACTATACTGCCGCTGTGACTACTTATTGGGAAAAGTTTATGGGCCCAGCCGTTGCCCGTCATACGGGAAAGATCAAAATTCAAAAGGGAATCTTGAAAGTGCAAATTACTTCTGCTGCCCTGAGGCAGGAGCTGAGCTATGGCAAAGAAAATATCATTCAAGCTCTTAATAAAGAGATTGGCCATAGGTTGATTACAGGAGTGGAAATTCACTAGTCAATTCTCATTTGAGAATTGTAAATTGAAGAATCTAGGATCTTCTCCGAATGAATTGATAAAAAAGCCACCCGATTTCTCAAGTGGCTTTTAAATTAGTCTTTAGTCGCCAGTCGCCAGTCGCCAGTATCTAGTAGCTAAAACTATCCAACCATCTCTCTTCCCGAGAAGTGGTAGTTGCTTTCGATCTCTGCGTTTTCGTCGCTGTCCGATCCGTGAACGGCGTTTTTTGCTTTTGACTCAGCGTATTTCTTACGAATAGTTCCTTCTTCTGCTTCAGTAGGATCAGTGGCTCCGATCAATTTACGGAAGTCAGCTACGGCATTGTCTTTTTCCAAGATAGCTGCTACGATAGGGCCACTTGTCATGTACTCAACCAATTCTCCGTAGAAAGGACGTTCGCTGTGAACTGCGTAGAAAGCTTCTGCTTCGCTTTGGTTCAAGTGAGTCATCTTCATTGCTTTGATTGCGAAACCAGCGTCGATAATCATGTCAATGATTTTACCCGTGTTGTTTGCTTCAAGCGCATCGGGCTTAAGCATTGTAAATGTTCTATTCGTTGCCATAATCAAAGGTCTTTTAGGAGTTATCTATTGAAATTCGGCGCGAAGGTAGGGAATAGTAGCTAGTCTTTAGTTCTTAGTATCTAGTTTTTGGGAGTGATGTCTCTAAGGAGCCTTTGGCTCATTCTGAATTTAACCTATCCCATGATTAACAGCCTGTTATAGCCACTAAAGACTATCGACTAAATACTACTTAACTGGATACCTCCCCAACAGCATCTTCTGAAAGACCTCCGTTGGAAGGATACGGTTGAGCGAGATAGAAAGCCTTTGCACGAAAGTGGCAGCAGGATAGCGCATCTTCGGGGAACTGGAATTAATAATCTTCTCTACAATCTTGGCTACGATGACTGGATCTTTAGCCGTTGCTACTTCTTCGCTTATCTGTCTGTAGAGCTTTGAGAAGACCTTGTGATAAGGAGATTCTTGAGATTGGCTCTTGGCTGCGGTTAATCTCGTATTATTGATGTTGGTCTTTATATCGCCTGGCTGGATGGTGCTCACGTAAATATTCCAAGGGCTCAATTCCATTCTAAGCGTTTCTGAAAATCGATCCAGTGCGCTTTTGGCAGCTGAGTAGATTCCCCGAAAGGGTAGGCCGAATTCACCTCCAATACTGGAAATGTTGATGATTTTACCCGAACCATTCTTTCGCATGGTAGGGATTATGGCTCTAGATACATCTAGCGCCGCAAAAACGATAAGTCTGAAAATGTTTTCGATTTCTTCCGTGGTAGCATCTTCCACAGCACCAGCCATTCCTGTACCAGCATTATTGACCAATACGTCAATAGTGCCTTCCTTCTGAAGAATTAAATCTATGGCTGTTTGTATCGAGGAGCGATCAGTGATTTCCATCTGAATCATTTCAAAGCCGTGGGGACGATCACCGTTTTGCACCTTTCTACTGGTTCCGTATACCGTGAATCCTTGCTCAGAAAGATGTTTGCAGATGGAGAGTCCGATTCCCGATGAGCCTCCTGTTACGAGTACTACTTGTCGATTCATGGCAAAAAAAAGTGGGCAAGCTACTTACGTCGCACCGCTACAACTACGTACCCTTGCTCCCTTCCGGGCCTGGGGGAGTTCCGCAGGAGCTGGTCGCATAAGACTTGCCCGCCGCAAATGTATAAAACAAAATTGCTTCACCATAAAAAACTTAGTTTTCATGTGCCTTTCTATATTTGTCGTGAACTAAACTGAATCAATCATGAATAAAAATGCGCTTAACCTAGGAATAACGATGGGGGCACTAGGTATCCTCATCTTTTTATTAATGGTAGTTCTCGAACCTGGAATGATTGGTCTTTCCATGTTGGGAATTCTGGGATTTATCCTAGCGATTGTACTTCCAGTCATATTTATTCGAAAAGAAAGAGAAAGAAATGGCGGATTCATCACCCTTGGAGAAGCTTTCAAATTTAGCTTTGTCGGATTACTAATTGGTGGAGCAATTGGTATCGTATTTCAAATGCTTTACATACAAGTTATTGATCCTAATTTTGGTGAACATATGACCGCTCAGACCTTAGAAATGACAAATGGTTTTATGGGTAGCATGGACGATGAAACGCGCGAACAAACACTGAGACAAGTCGAAGCAGACTCTCTTGAAAGGTACACTTTAGTGGGTCAAATCAAGAGTTTCGGTATCGGTGTAATTATCTATGCCGTAATTAGTCTTATTTTGGCGGCTATACTGAAGAAAAACCCTGACGCAGGCGTCAGTAATGAAACACTTGACGGATAGGTATTGAAGAAAATTTCCATTTGTATTCCGCTTCTTAACGAAGCCGAGTCTCTACCAGAATTGGTGAGCTGGATAGATCGAGTTTTGAAAGAGAACTCGCTTGACGGTGAGGTCATTCTCATAGACGATGGCAGTACCGACGAGAGTTGGGAGGTCATCACTGATCTTACAGAAAAATACCCCATTATTAGGGGGATGCGCTTTGCCCGTAACTACGGCAAAGCCGCTGGCCTCCAAACTGCTTTTGAGGCAGCCACTGGAGATGTGGTTATAACCATGGACGCCGACCTTCAAGATTCGCCCGATGAAATCCCCGAGTTGGTTCGAATGATTCGAGAGGATGGTTTCGATTTGGTCTCTGGATGGAAGAAGAAGCGTTACGACCCCATCAGCAAAACCGTTCCTACCAAGCTTTACAATTGGGCTACCCGCAAGATGTCGGGTATTTACCTCCATGATTTCAACTGTGGGCTCAAAGCGTACAAAGGAAAGGTGGTTAAAAACGTGGAGCTCTACGGCGATATGCACCGCTACATCCCTGTTTTAGCCAAGCGAGCTGGCTACACCAAAATAGGAGAGAAGGTAGTGGAGCACCGCGCCCGTCAGTATGGCCATACCAAATTCGGTATATCCCGATTTATCAATGGCCCCCTTGATTTGCTCACGGTGAGTTTCGTCTCCAGGTACGGGAAGAAGCCCATGCACCTTTTCGGTACATACGGAGCTTTGATGGTATTAATTGGATTTGGAGTGTTTACCTACTTGGGAGCGTACAAAATTTGGGCATTGTCACAAGACATTCCCGCTAGAAACATCGCCGATATGTCGCTGTTTTATGTGGCGCTTACTGCTATGGTTATTGGTACTCAGCTTTTCATCGGCGGGTTCTTGGCAGAGTTGACTCGTTCTATCTCACCTGATCGGAACCGATACGTGATTGAGGAAAAAATCGGGTATTAAACTCGTTCAAACTTTTAGTTTATTGGCGATTACTTAGGGCCTTAAATAGTTTCAAGAGTCTGAACTAGAAAGTTCGACAGCAACGCTCACGTATTTTAAAAACCAAAGATTTGAATGTAGTAAACAACTGTTTTTCATTATGTTGGAAGGAAGATAGCGGACTTGACAGACAGGCTATAATTAAGAAATAACTCCCGAGCCAATCAGCTCATCCCCATCATACCAAGCTACAAATTGACCTGGTGCTACACCGCGTTGTGGGTTCTCGAATATCACGCGAAGCTCATCCTCCGTTTGGATCAACGTCGCTTGCTCTAGCGCTTGGCGATACCTGATTCTAGCCAAATAAGGTCTTTTTTCTCCCGCATTCATTTTGAGATCTTCCCTAATCCAGTGAACCTCTTCGTTTTTTATCGACAGGCCCTTCCGGTAAAGACCAGGATGGTCGTCTCCTTGACCAGTATAGATGACATTGCGGTCTACATCAGTTCCAATGACAAATAGTGGTTTAGGAGTTCCACCCACTTTCAGGCCTCTTCGCTGGCCCACCGTGAAATAGTGCGCTCCACTGTGCTCGCCGACTACTTTCCCCATTTCAGGCATAAAGTTGTGAGGGGCTATCATAGTTTCGACCGTGGCCGACCCATTGGTTTGATGAATCGCATCAGCGGGGATTTCAACAATTTCTCCAGTTTTGGGCACCAGCTTTTGCTGAAGAAAGTCGGGTAGTTTCACCTTCCCAATAAAACAAAGGCCTTGAGAATCTTTCTTTTCGGCAGTGGCCAAACCTTGTTCCGTAGCAATTCTCCGGACTTCCGATTTTTGCATTTCCCCAATGGGGAATAAGGCTTTCGCCAATTGATTTTGTGATACTTGGCACAGGAAATAGCTCTGGTCTTTATTGTCATCCTTTCCAGCAAGGAGTTGGAATACAGGCTTTCCGTCCACTTCCGTTTCCATCTTCCGGCAATAGTGTCCCGTAGCAACATAATCTGCGCCTAGACTCATGGCTGTTTTCAGGAAAACGTCAAATTTGATTTCGCGGTTGCAGAGAACATCGGGATTGGGCGTGCGACCTGCCTCGTATTCGGCAAACATATAGTCGACTATTCGCTCCTTGTACTGAACGCTTAGATCAATTACTTGAAAAGGAATACCAAGCGATTGCGCCACTAACATAGCGTCATTGCTGTCCTCGATCCAAGGACACTCATTGGCAATGATCACCGACTCGTCGTGCCAGTTCTTCATGAAAAGACCGACCACGTCGTATCCCTGCTCTTTGAGCAAGTATGCAGCAACACTAGAATCTACGCCTCCCGAAAGGCCAACAACTACTCTTTTCATTATGTATAAATGGGCCAACAAAGGTAAGGATTTTGGCCTCTTTTACAGAGTTGTACCATAGATAAGAATGATCATGATATTGGGTGTGTTGAACTTTCTTTTAGTTCAGGGTAAGAGATCTAGACTTCATCAAGCAGTGGTTTGTCATTTCCTCTAATCCACCGTGTCGATCCCCGTATAAACTTATCTTCGCGCCGATGAATGCACCCTTAATATCTCGTTCCTTAAACCTGTCTTTGCGCGATGTGGAAAACACGCTTTCCTTGCTCAATGAAAGCGCCACCATTCCTTTTATAGCCCGCTACCGAAAGGAACGTACGGGAGGTTTGGATGAAGTCCAAATAGCCGACATTCAAAAAGAGAACAGCCGCATCGTAGAATTCGAGAAGCGCAGAAAGACCGTTCTAGAGGCCATTTCTGAACAGGGAAAGCTCACGGAAGAATTGAAGCGAAGTATCGATACGGCAAGAGATGCAAACGCTCTTGAAGACATCTACCTCCCGTTCAAGCAAAAGCGCAAAACAAAGGCAAGCGAAGCCAGAGAGAAAGGTTTGGAAGTTTTAGCTGCTATTGTCATGAAGCAGGAGGTTAATGATGTTCGGTCTACCGCAAAGCGTTTCGTGAAGGGACAAGTGAAAAATGCCGATGATGCTTTAGAAGGTGCCCGCTACATTATGGCCGAGTGGATGAATGAGCGACCTCGAGCTAGAAACTCCATCAGAGGTCTTTTTGCCAGAAAGGCTGAAATCAAATCAAAACTGATCAAGGATAAAGAGGCCGAAGCTCAGAAATACCGCGATTACTTTTCTTTTTCTGAGCTGTTGAGACGAATTCCTGGACACCGTTTGCTCGCCATCAGAAGGGCAGAAACTGAAGGGTTTTTACGGATATCAATAGAGCCACCGAAAGAGGAAGCAATTGAGGCTGTGGAAAGGATTTTTGTGAAAGGAAAAAGCGAAGCGTCCAATCAAGTTGCACTGGCTGCACTCGACGCTTACAAGCGATTGATAAAGCCTTCCATCGAAACTGAATTCAAAAACGAAAGCAAGGAAAAAGCCGATGCTGAGGCCATTGCCATTTTTGCTGAAAACCTTCGGCAGCTATTATTGACTCCGCCGATAGGGCAGAAGCGCACCTTGGGAATCGATCCAGGATTCAAAAGTGGCTGTAAGACCGTTTGCCTCGATGAGCATGGAAACCTGCTCCACAACGAGAATATCTATCCTCATCCACCGCAAAACGACAAGGCGAAAGCTGCAGCTAAGATTGGTCAACTTGTGGAGTCATACCGAATTGATGCCATTGCCATTGGGAATGGAACCGCGGGAAGAGAAACGGAGGATTTCATTCGCACGCGCGTTCATTTTCGTCAGGATGTGGAAGTCTATGTGGTCAACGAAGCTGGAGCTTCCATCTATTCGGCTTCTTCGGTAGCGCGAAAGGAGTTTCCCGATTACGACATAACGGTGAGAGGCGCTGTGAGCATCGGCAGGCGATTGATGGATCCATTGGCTGAGCTGGTAAAGATCGACCCAAAAAGTATTGGCGTAGGTCAATACCAGCATGATGTAGACCAAAACAAGTTGAAAGAGGCATTGGATCAAACCGTGGAAAGTGTGGTGAATCGGGTAGGTGTCGAGCTCAATACGGCGAGCGAGCATTTGCTGGCTTACGTGTCAGGCCTTGGTCCGAAACTCGCGGAAAACATTGTCGAATATCGAAAAGATAACGGAGCATTTACTAGTCGAGCTGATTTAAAGAATGTCAAAGGAATGGGGCCTAAGGCCTTTGAACAAGCCGCGGGCTTCTTGAGAATCAGGGGTGCTAAAAACCCCTTGGATAATTCTGCCGTGCATCCCGAGAGTTACCACGTGGTGAAACGAATGGCCAAGGGCATCAGTCAGCCCATCTCTGCTCTTGTTGGAGCAAAGGAGGTTTTAAAAAGTCTCGATCCACAGAAATACACGGATGAAAAAGCGGGATTGCCTACAGTGAATTCTATTATTGAAGAACTCGGGAAAATTGGACGAGATCCAAGAGGCAAGCCAAAAATGTTTCAATTTGATCCGCGACTCAGAAAGATCGAAGACCTGGAAGTAGGAATGACGGTGCCTGGTATTGTAACAAACATTGCCAAGTTTGGTGCTTTCGTAGACATTGGCGTAAAGCAAGATGGGTTGATTCACGTGAGTCAGATGGCCGATCGCTTTATCAGCGACCCCAATGAAATCGTTAAGCTTCAGCAGCAGCTGGAAGTGAAGGTGGTAGAAGTGGATATCCCTCGAAAGAGGATACAGCTTTCGTTGAAATTTTAAATCCTCGAGTCAGCTGAGACTTTACTAGCTTTCTTCCTTAAAATACACTTTATAAAACTTGCCGTTTTCGTCTTCATCTCGTGTGATTAGATTGGGGTTTCCGTGCACATAAATGTGAAAGTTTTTGTCCAGTTTGATGATGCTTTTAAAATTCTTGGTTGATTTCTTTACCGCTCGGGGTGAGATGTCAAATTCATCTTCAAAGGTCACACCACGTTCTTCGGCAGCCTTGTTTCTAAAAGACTTAAACTCTTCTATTACTTCGGGTTGAGCGATGACTTCTTCATTGAAATCATTCACGTTGAAGTTGTCGTTGGTCTTAAAGAACTTCATGGAGTTGGCAAGTAGCTCGGCTTGTTCTGCCTTCGATACTTCAAACTCCCGATTCATTCCCTCCTTGATGAAGTTCTGGCAGATATCCATCGCATTCTTTGTTTGGTGGAACTCGTCTTTCCTCTCTTTGAGCTGAAGAAAATTGTCCATCCAGTAGCGTGCTTCCGTATTGCGGTTGGTATTGTCTACCACCGAAACGACATAACCCTCTTCGCGCTCCATATTGTAGACCACACAGCCTTTGTCGAGCTTGTTGATGTTTACACCTTCTTGGCTCTCAATGACAAAACTGCCTGCCTGCCTATTTACCTTGATGAACTTGTCCTTGCTCTCTGATTTGAAAAGGCCAACAGCATCAATTACTTTTCCCTCTACTTGGCAATTGGTAAAGTGGACTACATAGAATTCACCGCTCTTAATCTTTGGGTGCTCACTCATCTCGAAGAGGTGTTTGGCGAGCTTGATGGATTGTTTTTGAAGAGAATCAGGCTGTTCAAAAATTTTGGAGACATATTGATAGACCTCGTTCATTTCCAGATCGTTCACATGACTCAAGCGATGAAAATCCCTTTCGCTGAAAGGCTTGGTAAAGTATACCGTTAAACTTTCTAGGGCCTCTTCAGAAACTTCCAGAACCTTGTCTGAGAGGGTGAGTTCCTCTTCCTTGTATTTATTGCCAACTTGGTGAACGGTAATTTTTTGAATGTCCATGTAATAGAATTATCAAGCGTATTTTAGTTGTGATTAAAAGCTGAACGACTCAGGAGCGTACGCAACATTTTTCCAGAAGTCAATGAATCACTTGCATGGGCAAAAGAAAATTCGAGAATCGTTTGGAGGTAAAAGTAGACAATCACAAGGTGTTCATCGAAGAAAAAACACTTGAATGAGACGCTTTATGTGATCTATTAGGAATGGACCGAAGCTCGAAGTTGGGGAAATTGTTTGTAGATAGCTGTCTCAACTTCAGTTGACAAGACGGGATAATTTAGAACATCACCTACACATTCGGCTATTGCGAGACTTACGAGACTGGCAATGCTGGAAGCCTCATCAATTAGAATGACAGAGCGCCGAGAAACTCCTTTGAAGTCTCTATCCATTTGTCGTACAAAAGTCTGCGCATCCGCTTTAGACGACTTGCTATCCAAGTAAATTTGAATGTTGCCAGAAACCAAATCGAGTCTTTCAAAAAGCTCCAATGCTTCTGAAACTGTGGTTCTTTGAAGTACTGAAACAGAGCCGCCAAATGCCAGAACCCCCTCGGTTACGGAATCAAATAGAGATTTGTTGGGGGAAATGACAAGTACTAGGATTTCTAGGTTCATAAGCATTCATTTGACTAAAAAGAAGTAAACATCTGATGATGTGCGACATAGGATAAACAGTCTCAACAGTAATTTCCCTCCCGTTTCCCTGTCGTTTGGTCAAAAAATCGAAGTCATTTGGAATGCAAAAAGGCAAAGTGAAAAGTTGACGTGCTTTAAATCAGATTGATAACGCTTCGAAGTATTCAACCGAATATTAGCTAATGTCACGATTTCGATATTCTTGGCAACCATTATGTTAATGTGCTCACTCCCATTGCAGATAAAGAATTGATTTTGGTTAATAGTTCAATTTATCAAAGAGAAAAACAGCTTTTGGCTAGCCGAGTAGCTTATTTAAATTACTTTACAATATTGAGATGTAGAATCGCTGTCTTTCCGCTGAGCCAATTATAATCCCATCTTAACTTTAAGATGCTTTATAGCATTTAGCTGAAGTAGAAAACTTCAAATTTTGGAATAACCCTATATACGGGAACTTTCCGTCATTATTCAATATACTGGCATATGGAGACTTGCGATCTCTTTTTATTTATCACATTTACAATGTGTTATGAGACCGTAAGGTTTGGAGAGGTTATTGAGCACACATTGCGATTAAAACCCCTGTCGAATCTTGTAGGAGATAAGAAACAAGGTTAATTGCAGGCTCTTTTTGAATTAAAATAGATAGATGAGATCAAATATTTTGAGTTTTTTCGTGAAAACAAAGAGTTTCAAAAAAATAAAATTCAATAGGCATCAAAAAGGGCATATTTTGGGTTTTATTTTTTTTGCCCTAATCATTTCTTGCAATAAGAATGACGAAAATCGCAGTGGCAATGATTCTGGACAGCTGTCTTATTCCGAATCACCGATAGATTTGAATGGGACTGACGCACTTTTTGTTGAAAATCACCCTTATGACGCCAAGGCAAGGACTGTATTCGATATTTGGATGCCTGTATCATCATCGCCCACAGCATTGGTGGTTTATTTTCATGGAGGTGGATTTACTTCAGGTGACAAAACAATTGTGCAGACCCTGCCATCCACCGCTAACGAAACTTTTGCAGATGATATCGTTCAATTACTCAATAACAATATCGCCGTGGCATCTGTGAATTACTCTTATCTCGATCAAACAGGTGAGGAAATAGGGATATTCAAATGCCTGAATGATGTAAAAAGGTCCATTCAGTTTTTACGCTACAATAGCGAACTTTTCAACATAGATCAAGAACGAATAATGTTGGTAGGAAATTCATCCGGAGCTGGAGCCGCTTTATGGATTGCTACAAAAGATGATCTCTCTGAGGTCAATTTCAATGACCCTGTCCAAAGTATGTCAAGCAGAGTTTCAGGAGCGATTCTTTTTGAGACCCAAAGCACTTACGACGTCGAGCGTTGGTTCACTGATGTTTTTGAGGAATATTCCATTTCATTAGAAACTTTCAAAAACGACGAAGAAGTCATACCCAAAGTGCTCCAACTCTATGCACTTGAAGAAATTGACGAATTTTTTGATAACTCGACCATAATTTATCGTGATCAAGTCGATATGTTGGATCAAATTAGTCCTGATGACCCGCCATTATTCATTCAAAATATTAATCAGCCAAAAGAACAGCCAATGGATTTAAATTTATTGAATCATCATCCAAATCATGCAATGATTTTAAGGGAATATGCAAACGAGGCAGGCCTCGATAACGTTTGCTACTATGGAAAGCAGTCATCTCTATATTCTGATCCTAGCGGCGAGAATTGGGTTGAGTTTGCAATGCGATTATTAAAATAGTTGTAGTGTTACAGGAGGTAATTTATAAAATAAGAACTTCAATAATCTAATTAGTTTACTTAACAGAAGTTTTTTATTTGGGTCCTGAACTTACAGAACTAAATCGACCAATCTTTTTTTATTAGAAAATTACACAAACCATTGAGTGGTTCAGGAATTAGTACCTGAACTATTTCACTTTGGATTTATTATATTCGGTTCATGTGTCGAATTCCATATATTTTAGTTTTAGCTCTTACTTTAATTTCTTGTCAAGGCGATCAGGAAAGAACGCAGGCTGAAAACAACCCGCAAGATGAGTTTAAAACCTACCGTGGAATCGATTTGGAATCAATTAAGGCAAGAGGAGTTTTGAAAGCAATGACGACGTATAGTGCCACCAGTTATTTTCTTTATCGAGGAGCACCCATGGGCTATGAGTACGAGCTAATGAAACGTTTTTCCGAGTATTTGGATGTGGAATTGGAAATAGTTGTCAGCGATAACATTGATTCGATGTTCTATCATCTCAACACGGGAAATGTGGACTTGGTGGCGCATGGTTTAACCATTACTCAAGCCAGAAAAGAAGAAGTAAGTTTTAGTGATTATCTCTATCTGGTGAATCAAGTGCTGGTTCAGCGAAAGCCTAACAACTGGAGAAAAATGCATTGGAGCGCTATTGAGCGAAACCTCATAAATGATCCGATTGAGCTGATCGGCGAGACTGTTTCTGTCAGGCAGAATTCATCTTACTTTGCTCGAATCAAGAATCTGTCAGATGAGATCGGTGGTGAGATATACATAGATACTTTGCCTGGAAGGCTATCCACTGATGAGATCATTCAGATGGTGGTGAATGGTGAAATCGAATACACCGTCTCAGACAATAACATTGCCGCAATCAACGCATCCTATTATCCCATTCTTGATATCGAGGTTCCAATCAGTTTTTCACAACGGATAGCTTGGGCTGTAGATAAAAATTCCAATGATCTGCTTGATTCGATGAATGAGTGGATTGGAGAAATGAAAAAACATTCAGATTACTACGTGATCTACAATAAGTATTTCAAGAATAAGCGTGATTTTCGCCGTCGAGTCAAAAGCGAATTTTACAGCATAAATAATAATCGAATTAGTGAATTCGATCCTCTAATTCAGAAGTACGCACATGAGATTGGTTGGGATTGGAGATTGCTTGCTTCACTGGTCTATCAAGAATCAAGGTTTGAGCCAAACGCATCTTCATGGTCTGAAGCCGAAGGATTAATGCAAATTATGCCTGCAACCGCCGATGATTTAGGGATTGAAAATCGATCGGACCCTGAGCAAAGTATAAAAGGTGGCACGGAATATCTTTCACAGTTGTACCGCAATTTTGAAGATTTGCCAGATTCATTGGATCGAATCAAATTCACCATGGCCTCTTTTAATGCAGGTTTGGGACATGTAGAAGATGCTCAGAGATTGGCTTTAAAGAGAGGGTTAAAACCAAATGTGTGGGAGGATAATGTTGAAAAGATGATTTTGGCACTAAGCTATCCGAAAAATTTTAGCGATCCAGTCGTGAAATATGGTTACGTCCGGGGGATCGAGCCATTCACCTATGTTGGTCAGATTTTTGAAAGGTACGGTCATTATTCTCAATTTATTGATAGAGAATTATCTAATTTTGCACTCAACTGAAAGTCATTTGAGTTTTAAAAATATAATCTGATTTATACCATGCTAACAAGAGTTTTTAATGTTCTAACAGTATTACTGCTGTTTACTGCTATGGCCTCTTGTCAGGTTTACATAAAGAGCAACGAGAGAGTTCAAACAAATAAAAAACCGACTAGTAGCAAGCCCAGCAGCAACCAAGGTTCTTCTAATACCCCAAGCTCGAGTCCAGTTGAAATAGCAGGAGCAGATTACCAAACACCTCCACTGGCTATGCGTAACGATCCTTCTCCGTTTCAAATACCATCCAACTTTATAGCAAAACATACTGCGGATTTGAAGTACGGACAGTTTTCTTTAAATGTGTTTGATATTTGGTTGGCGAAAAGTGAAGAGCCAACGGCATTGGTCATTTTCTATCATGGAGGAGGGTTTAAGTCAGGAGACAAATCAATTGCATACGGAAAGGGCTCTGAAGGAAGAAGTGTGAGCCCGAAATTTATAGAGCAGTTACTATCTGAAGGCATTTCTTTCGCCAGTATAAATTATCGGTTGCTCGAGCAGAATGAAAAAGAAGGAGTTTTGAAAAGCTTAAATGATAGCAAAAGAGCACTTCAGTATATAAAATACCATGCAGAGGAGTTGAATATCGATCCAGATCGAATTGCCTTAACAGGCTCCTCTGCAGGAGCAGGGACTTGTCTTTGGCTTGCAGTTCATGATGACATGAAAAAAACAAATGGTTCTGATCCAGTGGCTGCCATGTCTACAAGGGTAAGCGCTATTGCATTGAATGAGAGCCAAAGCACTTATGATATAGACCGATGGTTTGGCGATGTATTCCCTATGGAAGGTTCGCTTAAATCAATTCAGGGAAGTGCTTTGGAAAAAAAGCTATTGCCTTTTTACGGAGTTACATCTGTTACACAACTCGAGACTCCTGAAATGGAGAATTACCGTAGGAATGTTGACATGCTTTCCATGATAAGCTCAGACGATCCTCCGATTTGGCTTAGAAATGGGGAAGAGTTTAAGGAAAAGCAAGGAAGACCTGGTAATCTGCTACATTCCCCTTATCATGCTTTGGCAATTAAGAAAGCTGTTGATAATGCAGGTGGAATAGAAAATTACATATACGTGCCTGCAGCGGATGTAGTGCCTGACCAAGAAATTTCGATGGACGCATTTTTAATTTCTCATCTCAATAATTAAAATCAGTAGAATAATAGGTTTCGATCTTGAGGTGTGTATTCGATTCTCTAACAGGTTTATGAGTGGACTGCACAAGTTGAAAGAAGGAATTTCTTATTTTTTATAAATAGCAGAGTCAACAGGGGGGACAAAACTTGTTTTTGTTATATACACTTGAAATAGTCGAAAGTCTCTAGACAATTACCGCATTTGTACATCGCCTTGCAGGCCGTGCTGCCAAAATGAGATATAACCGATGTTTCTTCACTCTTGCACCTTGGACAGCGAACGATTTTTGACTTACCCAAGAGCGAGCCCTTATCGGCAGTTGTTTCAGCGGGTGGAGCTATTCCATATTCTTCCAGCTTTTGTCGACCTTCTTCCGTCATCCAATCGGTAGTCCAAGCAGGAGCAATCTTGGTTATCACCTCCACGTCAAGACCTTCTGCTTGAAGTTTTTCATTTACGTCTTTCTCGATGGTATCCATGGCTGGGCAGCCAGAGTAGGTGGGAGTAATGATAACTGTTACTTTGCCAACATCAGAGATAGATACGTCTCTAAGAATTCCTAAATCGCGCACAGATAAGACAGGAATCTCAGGATCCTTTACTTCTTCGAGAAGCGTGTAAATATCTTCGATTTTTGTCTTGGCAGCCATCTTCACCACTTGGCATCGGGCATCATCCGAGGGTAATACTGCATTTCTGCTAAGATGAATCCCAAATATTCTGAATGATTTCCCTTTCGGCTTCCAGTTGCCATGTAGCCACGAGTGTCGGGAATAGTTAGCGTTGCTTTTTCCAGCGTAGCTGTCATATCCTTTTCCCAAAGGGCTTTGATTCTTTCGAGATCGGGAACGAAGCCATCGGCAATTAACAGTTCATCGGCTTCCGTCATCTCGAAAAGCTCTCCTGTATATTCCCACAGTAGATTAACTGCATTTTGCATTTTCTCATGACTCTCTTCCGTACCGTCTCCAAGGCGAACAACAAAGTCTGCACTGAGCTCACGATGGTAGGTCACCTCTTTAATGCTCTTCATCGCAAAGGCTTGTAAAAACTCGTTCCTGCTCGTTCCCAAAGATTTTAACAAGTGGTAGTAAAACCCATCAAAGAAGAACTGACGTGTGATGGTTTGAGCAAAGTCTCCATTGGCCATTTCGACCAATAGATTATTGCGAAAATCGAATTCATTTCGGTGGAAAGCCAGATCATCTTCAGTTCTGCCCTTTCCTTCAACTTCTCCTGCTTCTGTCAGGAGCATTCTTGCCTGCCCGACTAGGTCCAATGAGACGTTGGTCATGGCAATATCGCTTTCCAATTGGTGAGCGTGGCCGCACCATTCACCTAGACGCTGTCCCAAGATGAGGGCATTGTCGCCTAGCCTGATAAGGTAATCGTATAAAGCTTCTTCTTTCGTCATCTTACAAATATTTGACTCCTTCAGGAACGGTATAAAAAGTAGGGTGGCGGTAGGCTTTGTCGTCTGCAGGATCAAAAAATGATTCCGCTTCTTCTTCCGTAGTGGCGTGAATCATGTTCGAGGGAACTACCCAAAGACTCACACCTTCTCTGCGACGCGTATATACATCTCTGGCGGCCTTCAATGCCATTTCGGCATCGTGAGCGTGCACGCTTCCTGCGTGTTTGTGTGGTATTCCTGGTTTTGATTGAATAAAGACTTCCCAAAGGAGGCCTTGTTCGCTTTCGCTCTTTTGAATTTCAGACATGGCAGTTAGTAGATGGTTTTTAACTTAATAGTAGCTGGTAATGAGTAGATCGTGTTTAAAATCGTTTCGCAGCTAATCGTTGGTCATATTTTCTTTGTACTAGTTACCGACGACTATTTACTAAGAGCTAGGCTATGCAGCGTTCGATTCGCGCATCTTTTGTTTTTCAGCATGTGCTTTCATGGCCTCGCGCACCCACTTACCTTCTTCTTCTGCCTTTTTGCGAGCTTCCATTCTCTTATGATTGCAAGGACCATTTCCCTTAATCACTTGGAAAAATTCATCCCACTTGATTTCTCCAATTTCCCAGTGTTGAGTTTCCTCGTTAAATTTTAAGTCGGGATCGGGAAGTGTAAGGCCAGCAGCTTCC
This sequence comes from Cryomorphaceae bacterium, assembly GCA_047632755.1. Taxonomy (GTDB): domain Bacteria; phylum Bacteroidota; class Bacteroidia; order Flavobacteriales_D; family Cryomorphaceae; genus JAKVAV01. The sequence continues at coordinate 13,256 of JBLIDT010000024.1, read as the reverse complement.
GCTTGCGGCACAGTTCGGTCAATAAAACGCTGACGAATGGTATCATTGCTCTCCACTTTAATATTCCACTTCATCGTTTCAGCGCTGTTCTTTGACTCTGCGTCTGATGGGCCTAACATTTGGATGGATGGCCACCACCAGCGATTCAATGAATCTTGCGCCATTTTCTTCTGCTCCGCCGTTCCATTTGCCAGTTGGTGCATGATTTCATATCCCTGTCGGTTGTGGAAACTTTCTTCTTTGCAAATGCGCACCATAGCTCTGCAGTATGGCCCGTAAGAACCACGTGCGAGCATCGTCTGATTGACGATCGCTGCTCCGTCTACCAACCAGCCAATGGCTCCGATATCGGCCCAAGACAAGGTAGGGTAGTTAAATATACTTGAGTATTTTGCTTTCCCAGTGAGCAATTGCTCGATCATTGTTTGACGATCGATGCCCAATGTTTCGGCGGCACTATAAAGGTATAGGCCATGTCCAGCTTCGTCCTGAACTTTTGCCAATAGCACTGCCTTTCGACGAAGACTGGGAGCTCGACTAATCCAATTCCCTTCTGGCAACATTCCCACAATCTCGCTGTGAGCATGCTGTGATATCATTCGAATAAGCTGCCTGCGGTAATTTTCAGGCATCCACTCTTTTGCTTCAATTTTTTGACCTTTATCGATCTTTTCTTGAAACAACTCTTCGCGTTTTGCTAAATCCATGTTTTCAGTTTGATGGTGGTGTAAAAATAACGCTTTACGGCGTTATAACAAAGAAAGCAGCCTCTTGTTGGGTTTAGAGCTTATCGTGCAATGATCAATTTTTTTGTTGCTGTTTTGCCTTCTTGGGTAGTGAGCTGAACAGAGTAGATTCCCATCGGAACTTTTTCAAGGTTAATGTTGATCGAGTTGGAAGAAGATCCGAAATTAAACTGCTCTACCTTTCGGCCCAATTGATCGACAACCACAATTTGATCCAGTTCGAATGCGGGGCTTAACGCGACCTGAAAAACTCCAGTGGAAGGATTGGGGAAAATCTTGAAATCATTTGACCCGAAGAAATTCGAGCCATCAGAGAGGGGCGTTAGTAACTCTGGGTTAAACCCAAAGGCGACAGGTAGGTGATCGGATACATTATTGTCATATCCATTAAATCCACCAGGAAAGAAATCGCCAATTTGTACGGTGGAAATTTGAGACTCAGGGTCATCTAGCGCTGAAAAGAGTTCATTGCTGATGAGGATATGATCCAAGTGTGATGGCCAGCTTGGATAAGACCATCCAGACGAGCTGCCCGTTGCTATATCCATATCAACAAATTGATAACTCGCGGGAGCATCCAAGAAGACTTGAAATACATTGTTGGCAGTATTGTCAGTGAGCAAGTCGTTTAAATCGCCCAACATGATCACATTTTCTTCGGGTAAGAAAGAGTCCATATGGTCTTTCAAAAGCTCTGATGCATAGGCTCTCCTGGTTTCTTCGTCCCAAAAATCGCTTTCATCCAAAACCGCATTTCCACAACATTTAAAGTGATTGTTGATCAACACAAAGTCGTGTTCCTCCATAAAAGTCAGCTCCATAACCAGTGGACGGCGGGGGAAAGGATTCCCGAAATCGCTGCCCTCATAAAGCTGGTATTGGTCGTTTAAAGTGACGGACTGGATGTTGTAGATGTAACCAAGTTTTAAGAAATCATTGTCATCATAGAAGCCATCGTACCCTTGAAGAAGACTGAGCAAATAATCGAATTGCTCGGCATCATCAATCTCTTGAATGGCGATAACATCGAGCTCCATCTCCTCAATGATCTCTACAACGTATTCAACGGTTGTTTCTCCGCTTTTTGGGAAGAACTGGATATTCCAAGTAGCAACATCGAAGTTGTTTACAGTCCCGAACTCCAAGTCAATTAAGTCGTTGGATTGGGCATTTAAAATTAAACTGGCAATGAATAAACAGAAACTAAGGCTTACGGCACGAATAAATGAAGTCTTCAACGCAAATGGATTTTGAATGATTAAGCTGCGAATATCGGTAAGAATAAGTTCTATCGCAGATGCGCATGTTCGATTTAATAATAACTAACGAAAACCAACCGTTTTTTTCTTGAACAAGATGAGGAATTGATATTTATTCAAAATGAATAATTTCTAGGTGTTTTACGTTGGAACTAGGAATCGTTTTGAATGGATGATTTAATCGTGCTCAAGGCACTTTTTCCTCCTATTGTCAGGAGCCAATGCTCCACTTAATATTTGGTTAACATTCCAATGTTGTTTAGCACTTTTAGATATAAAATGAAAGATAAAAGTGATAAATGGTCGATACACATAATAATATGGTTATGTGTTAAAACGGACAACCGGTATACAAAATCTATAAAATCTCGAAAGCCCTTCACGTTTGAAGGGCTTTCGAGGCTATGAAACAGAAAAACTATCTTGGAACGCCATGAGACGATTTAGAGTGAGACGATGAAAGAATGATATCCCACAGCGCTTAACTCCAAGCTTAATGCTAAGGTATCAATAACTCTGAACATTCATGCAGAGTGCTAAAAAAAATTAAAGCGCAACTCAGATCAAACTTCTGTTCTGATTCTCATCGGGAAATTGAGGTTTCATATTTCGACAACATTCAGAAATATTGGATGGAATACAAGAAGACCAAGCACTGGAATTTCTCTCTTCATTTGCTCCCCTTAACATTAATGGGTGCCCATTTTCCCCAACATTGAGATATTCTATAAGATATCCTTATGTTATTATTTTTACGAAATATCTCTGACAGAAATCCAAGTGCTATTGGCTTCATGCTGGATTATTCTCACAACATGAGAATTGGAAAAATGATCTTATGAAAGGTCGTTGCAACGCGTATTTTATTCAATTGCAGTACCTGTTAAAAAGCTATAACCAAAGAGGATTTCGTAGAATACAGCCTCTTATCATCTTACATTTTAGTTATTAATGTCAATGGGACGATCTGAAGTCTAAGGCAAAACACAAAAACACATCTATACTGTTTATGAAATTTAAGCACTTTGCGCCTTCCGCCGTTTTAGTCTTCCTTATAACCCTCGCTTCGAGCAGCCATTGCAGTGGGCAGAGTGATACCATATATTTCGGCCTTACGCATCACAACAACATCGTTATCAAGGCCCTTTTAAATGAATCTGATTCGGCAAACTTGATGTTTCATACGGCTGCTCATAGTGTAACTCTAACCACCGATGGAGCAGAAAAGCAACAATCCATCATCTGGGACTCGGAAGAAGATGTAAAGAGCTGGGGCGGTAATAGTAAGGCTCGGTTCAGCTCAAGCAACTCTCTCAGAATTGGGAGCATTGTCTTGGACAGTCTTCCTATTTGGGAAACCATCAATTCAGGACCCGGAACAGACGGGAAAATTGGTCTGGACCTATTTTATGGAAGTGCCGTTGAAATGAATTTTACCAAAAATATTCTAGTGATCCATCAAGCTACACCAGAAATTCCCGATGGATTTTTCAAAGTGAATTTAGAATATCAGGATGGCATATTGTTCATTGAAGAAACCAGCACAATAGAAGAAGAGAGTCAGCAAAATCGCTTTTTGTTTCACACGGGTTATGGTGGAGCTATCCTATTTGATGACGACTTTTCTCTAGAAACCCAAATCGGAAGTAAAATTAAGATCACTTCCGAACAAGAGTTAAAGGATTCTTACGGAAATACCTTAGTTACGAAAAAGGGAAATTCACCGTCAGCCACGTTGAATGATAGTGCAAAGTATTTGCGCTTGTTGGGCAATAAGATTTCAAATTGAAGAAGTGAACCCAAAGAGTTTATATTCCATTCGTCACTTCCTAAGCTGTTTAGGAGATGAATCAGGACTTCTCTCAGCGATCGAGATATAATGCGATAAGTCAGTTACTTTGTACTTGTAAATAGATGCCATACAGCAGTTCATTTGGACTTTACATTTGAAAGCCGAATGTTTATTCATTCTTGAGCTGTCGAGATAATATGAAACGTTATGAATAGAGTCGTAATTACAGGAATGGGAGCATTGACTCCTATAGGAAATACCTTGGAAGAGTTTTGGCAGAATGCGGTAGCAGGTAAAAGTGGCGCGGGTCCGATTACCAAATTCAATACCGAACACTTCAAAACAAAATTTGCCTGCGAGATCAAAGGCTACGATCCCACAAAGCATTTGGATCGGAATGAGATCAAACGAACCGATCTTTTTACGCAATACGCTATGTATGCCAGCGCCGAGGCTATGGCTGACAGTGGTTTAGACCTGGGGTCAATTTCCCCATTTGATGTAGGTGTGATATGGGGCTGCGGGCAAGGTGGAATGCGTGTTCTTGAAAGCGAAGTACAGGACTATGTGATAGGCGAAATGATGCCTAGGTTCAGTCCATTTCTTATTCCAAAAATTCTCGCCAATATGGCTTCGGGGTTGATCTCGATGAAGTTTGGACTGATGGGAATCAACTACACGGCAGTTTCCGCATGCGCTTCTGCGAGCTCTGCTATTATGGATGCGTTTAATTACATCCGACTGGACAAAGCAAAAGTTATTGTTACTGGAGGTTCTGAATCAGCTATTACCGAAGCTTCAGTCGGTGGTTTTAACTCCATGAAGGCTATGTCGACACGCAACGATGACCCCCAAACTGCTTCAAGACCTTTCGACACACAACGAGATGGTTTTATAATGGGAGAGGGAGCAGGAGCCATGATTCTTGAAGAGTATGAACATGCCAAAGCCAGAGGTGCAAAAATTTATGCCGAGGTAGTAGGAGCTGCCATGACGGCAGATGCTTACCATATTTCATCTCCACATCCGGAAGGATTAGGTGCTTCACATGCTATGAAATCGGCTTTGGCCGAAGCTAAATTGAATCCCGATGAAGTGAACTATTTGAATGTACACGCTACTTCAACTCCCGTGGGAGATTTAAGCGAGATTAAAGCAATGGAAACGGTTTTTGGTGGGAATTTCGGAAACTTAAAAGTCAGTGCCACTAAATCTATGACGGGCCATCTATTGGGTGCGGCTGGTGCCATTGAAGCTATCCTTGCGGTAAAGGCGATCGAGAAAAACACCATACCACCCACTATCAATACCGTGGAATTGGATCTCGAGATACCAACTGAGATATCCATTGTGTTGGGTGAAGCTATTGATCATAAGGTAAATGTAGCGATGAGCAACACCTTTGGTTTTGGAGGGCACAATGCCATTGTAGCCTTTAAAGGAGTTTAGTTGAGTTTCAGACGATGAATTGCTTTAGCAAGAAGGCAAAGCAACTGCTCTAGGGCTCATTCATGATGTAACTGTGTTTATCAAGCCTGGAAATGCAGCTATTGAAAAAGTCAGAATTTGTCTAATTTTGCACTCCAATAGAGTCGATTTATAAAAAGTAAAAACCACGCTAGAAAAATGTGGATGAAATCAACTACTTGCGAGCTTTAGGATTTATGTGCATGATTGCTTTAATCAAATGAGATACACGCTACTATTCTGCTTTACTGTATTTGCTGCGCATACTGTTCTTGGTCAAACGAGAAATATTTTCACTGAGAATAATAAAAAAGGGAGTATTTATTTTTATTGGGGTTGGAATCAAGACTGGTACAGCAATTCGGATATGCACTTTAGTGGAGACGACTACGACTTCACTTTAAAAGATGTAATCGCAAACGACAGGCAATCTGACTTTTCATTCGAAACCTATTTGAACCCCGCTATTATCACCATTCCGCAGTACAATTTTCGAATTGGATACTATTTTAAAGAAGATTGGGATATTTCTTTTGGAATCGACCACATGAAATATGTTTTACAGCAATACCAAACAACAAAAATATCTGGAGACATAAACACCAATCAATCTATATACGACGGTATGTATGAGAATGATGAGATCATACTGGAAGAAGACTTTTTGAAATTTGAACATACAGATGGTCTGAACTACATCAACTTTGAATTAAGGCATACCGATATAATATTTGACCGGGATCAGATTCGAATGAGTCTGATCGAAGGTCTAGGAACTGGAATACTTCTGCCAAAGACCAATACGACCCTTTGGGGAACGGAGAGATATGACGATTTTCATTTGTCGGGCTATGGAATAGCAGCAGTAGTCGGAGTAAATGTCACTTTTTTTAACAGCTTTTTTATTCAATCAGAGCTGAAAGGAGGCTTCATAGATTTGCCCGATGTGAGAACGACCGTCTCAACGGCTGATAAAGCCAGCCACAACTTCTTTTTCTCCCAACTCAATATTGTCTTTGGAGGAATAATTCGAACGAAGAAACGACCTGAAATAAACGAAGGTGGTGTTCATTAGCCTTTATCATTTTTACTTCTTGCTCCGCGCATAAAATCTACGAATACCCAGAACAATCAAGGGAGTTCCAATAACCGTTGGTCCCAGCCATATAAGCAGTGGCGGAAGGAAATACACATTGGTAGCCATAAAGGCTGTAAGCGCTGCAATTAAGGCTCCACCCATTCTTCCTCCGTGTTTGCCAACGGACTTATTCGGAGCGGTTTTAACTACCAAGTCAGCGAGGGAAAGGATGCTCAAGATACCTGCAAAGACATAGAGAACGATACCTGCTGATTTCCCCGTCATGCCCACGTAAAACATGTAAATCGCTGCAAGAATTCCCGCTGCCCCAATGGCTTTGGCCAATTTCACCTTTTTGCCGAAAGGCATACGCCTGATCCATATCCACCCCGAACTGATCAAGTAGAGCGTAAAAAACCCAATACCCAAAAGAAAAGGATTGGGGTGCCAGAAGGCGAGCACTACTGCCAAAATTGCAGAGGAGGCCATAAAACCCGCAAAGGTTTTGCCAAGGCGACTGTGGCCTTTTGATCCTTTTTTGAGAAATGCCGCGCAAAGGCCCGCAATTAAGGCGATACCTCCAGCGGAGGCGTGTATATAAAGGAGATATTCGTATTTTAATTCCATAATTAAAGCAATTATGCAAAAGTATGGAACAATCTTTCTGAAGAGAAATTATAGTCGCAGAAAGACGTGAATCATTCCACGGTTTTATATGCGTGCTCAACGAGTTCTTCTAAGCTCACATATTCCAAGGTCTTTTCGTTGGTTGCTTCCAAAACTACCTTGGGTGCGGCACCATGGCGGTATGCCTCTTGCCATCGTAGGGCACACAAACACCACTGATCTCCAGGCTTCAAGCCAGGGAAACTGAACTCGGGCATTGCTGTAGAGAGGTCATTGCCCATCGTTTTAGTGAACCGCAAGAACTCGAGTGTAACAATGCAACAAACGGTATGCGTGCCATGATCCTCAGGACCTGTGCTGCAACAGCCTTTGCGGTAAAACCCCGTCATGGGGTCAGTGCTGCAGCTGATAAGTTCTTCGCCGAAAACGTTTAAATCACCCATCAGTACTTAACTATGGTTGAGTCTATTTCGTCACTATACGCCAATATGCCTCCATCTAAATTGTAGAGGTTTTCAAAACCATGGTGTTGTTCGAGATATCCTACAGCATTGGCGCTTCTTACACCGCTGCGGCACATGATCACCACCTTTTTATCGGTAGCTATCTCGTCTAGTTTCTCGGTTATGTGCTGCATCGGGATGAGCTGTCCTTCCAGATTCGATATTTCATATTCGTATCGCTCGCGTACGTCAATAAGCTGGAAGTCATTTTTATTCTCTTTCCACTGCTTTAATTCTGCGGGGCTGATTTCTTTCATTGGTCAGGTAAATTACTTTGTCAAACGACAAATTAAAATAAAGGTATAATCTTCATTGGTCAAAGAAGCTAACTCTCTTCAATTTTAAGATACATTTCACATTAAAAAGAGATTTGATGAAAGATTGTTTAAGGTTATGACCTTGAAATGAATAAATGATTGAAGAGAGTGTTTCCTCATTGCGGAGACGCTACTGTTCTGAAAAGGCAATTCCTTTGCTGGCCATTTTTCCAAAAAAGATAGCGAAATTGTGCCTGGTTATTTTAGGCATGAAATAGGGTGCATTTCCATTGAATGCAGAGACTTGAATCAATGAACTTCTAGCACTAATTTAAATTGGGTTAAACCTACTAAAACAAGATTTTAATGAGCCTGATCACTATTCTTCTTGCTAGTTCTGAGATACCCTTCTTAAAGGAGATCGTCCTTATACTGGGTCTTTCCGTTTTGGTAATCTATGTTTTCCGAAAGATTAAGCTTCCCGCCATACTTGGATTTCTCGCTACGGGAATTCTCTTTGGGCCCAACGCGCTAGGACTAGCCAGTCGCGGACAAGAAATAGAGATGCTAAGCGAAATAGGGGTGATCTTACTCCTGTTTATAATCGGCTTGGAGTTCAGTCTAAAGAACTTAATGTCCATCAGAAAGGTGGTCTTTATTGGTGGTTCCATCCAGGTTATACTCACCATTGCCATAACTGCGGGCATCAGTCTTCTCTTGGGGTTCAATCCTACAGAGGCAGTTATGCTCGGATTTCTTTTCGCATTGAGTAGTACCGCCATCGTGCTGAAACTTCTGCAAGAGAAAGGATTGATGCGCAGCAATCATGGGCGGATCAGTCTGGGGATTTTGATCTTTCAAGACATTATCGTGGTTCCCATGATTCTTTTGGTTCCGATCATATCAGGGCAGGAGAGCAATGTATCGGGTGCCTTGGCTATCCTTTTGGGAAAAGCATTGTTTCTGGTCGTGGCTATTTATGTTTCTGCACGGTACCTGGTTCCAAAGCTTCTTCACGAGATCGCACGGACGCGTAGCCGCGAGTTGTTTCTCATTACGATCATTGTGATCTGTTTTTCCGTGGCATTCGTCACTTCGCTAATGGGTCTGTCACTGGCGCTCGGCGCCTTTATGGCAGGTCTTTGCATCAGCGAGTCGGAGTACAGCCACCAGGCCACGGGTTTGATTATTCCCTTCCGGGAAATATTCACCAGCTTCTTCTTTGTGTCTATCGGTATGCTGCTCGACTTGAACTTTTTGGTGATGCACCTGCCTGTTATTCTTCTGTTCACCGTTTTGGCCGCTGTGCTCAAATTCGGAATACTGGTATTGGCGGCGCGGGTCTTGAAGTTTTCCTTAAAAACGAGCATTCTCGTTGGGTTGAGCTTATTGCAGATTGGTGAATTTGCCTTTATCCTTTCCCGCACCGGAATGGAAGCGGGACTCATTTCTGAACTCACCAACCAGTACTTTCTCTCGGTTTCCATTCTGACAATGGGCGTTACGCCATTCCTGATCGACTACGGCGAACGCATCACCAATTTCCTGATGCGGACGCCTATGAGCAAGTTTGTGGATGATGATGACCCAACTGAAACTTCTCAATCTACCGAGTTGGTGAATACGCTTAAGGCTCACCTCGTCATTATCGGATACGGAACCAATGGCCGCAATACCGCAAGAACGGCCAAGGAGGCCAAGATTCCCTATGTGATCATAGACAATGATGCCGAAACGGTTACTACAGCACGCGCAGCAGGAGAGCATATCGTATTTGGCGACGGAAGCAATCCCTTCATCTTGGAATACGTGCATATCTACCAGGCCCGGGTGGCGGTGGTGGCCATCAATGGTCACCAACATGCTTTGGAAGTCGTGGCCAACATTCGTGAAATATGCAATACGGTGCATATCATTGCTCGCAGCCAAAGCATTCCAGAAACAGAAGAATTGCTGCACCTTGGTGCCAGTGAGGCCATTAGTCAGGAATTCGAAGCTTCGGTAGAAGTCTTTGCCCGAATGCTCAACCAATTCCTAATTAAGCCCGACGAGATAGACGGCTTTATAGATATGGTGCGCGACGAGGCTTATTCGGAAATTCACTCCAATTACCACTACTACAAAAAGGATGCACTTGAACTCAACGATATTCAGGCTTTGAATCTTGTCTTAACCGCTTCATGTCCATTCACGGGAAAGAACCTTTGCGAAACGCCCTTGATGGAAAAGTACAAAGTCCGATTGATCGGCTTTTACCGAAACGGCCATTTTGTAACGAAGCTCGACGGTGCCACACAACTGCATTCTGGCGATGAGATTATCGTCTTTGGTTCAGAAAATGATTTGAAGGGATTTAAGATAGAGTGGGAGGGTAGGTTCGCGGTGGTGGGGTAACGTTCACGTAATATGGCCAGTTGGCGATTGTTTTGCAGGATGTTAAAAATATGTATATGTTTAAATATTCTACTTCTTTTTATTGATAACCCGAATGCGCAAATTGGCTGATATTACGTGTTTTAAACAGTTTATTGTATTTGCTCCCATATTTTATTACTGTCTTTATCGCCAAAACTTATAATTCCTCTATTGGCGGCTTTAATAAACCAATCAATTCCATTCTGTGAGTCCTTTACAATCTTAAAGGCTTCATTTAATTGATTTCCATTTATTAGTGTATCGCCAATATGTCTGACGGAAATCGAATCAAAATAATAACCATCCCTAAGTTCGTAAAAGAAAATGTTATTACTAGAAAAACTGGTGGTCATATATGCAGAACCATAGTTTATCTCAATTTCTTCATAAATACTAATATTATCAAATTCATTTGTTCCGTACCATGATTCAGGAGTGCAAAATTCAGGAAAAGGTTCTCCACTATATCTACTTTCTGTGCTGGAAAACTTATCAGTTATTGTTAACTCAATAGTGTCTGCCTCATAAAAATATTTTAATTTTTCATTTACTTCAAAAGGGGTCCATTTTAATTCACTTTCAGGGAACCCTTCACATGTATTTTTTTTACACGACCCCATAGAAAGGGAAAGAATTAATACTCCAAAAACATATCTCATATCATTTGTATATAATTTGTTATAACAATTGGATAACACACACTAATGTTCTTTTAACCGAGATATTGACGGCTAACACACACTAGCGAGTCTTATTTCGCCTATGGACTTACTTGCTTTAATGTAAATGGAGGGTCTCAGCTCAACTGTATGTTTACTAAACAAGTATACCAAAATATAGCCTATCGATTAGAGTGGCAACCGCTCAGCTGGGTTTGTAACCCTGGGGTACTCGGGTTATTGTCGCTGTGTTGCAAACCCAGCTGAGCGGTAGCGACTGTATACGTGGCAGGTGCGCATGCTACGGCGCCATCCATTTCTCAAAACCGCAGTGCGAGCTGTCATTGGCAATGCCACAAAAAAAAGCTGCCCCCATAAGTGGAGGCAGCTGTCGTTTTAGATCTGATTGGCTATTCAGATTCTGACTGGTTTACTCTATTGAATGATAAAACGCTGTGTCACCCTATAGGCACCCGAAGTGTATGACACGGTGTAGATTCCTGCAGGGATGTCATTCGTTTCCAAACGCAAGGTCTGGTTTGGCACAACCGCAAGACGCTGCTGCGACAATGTGCGCCCTGTGATGTCTCTCATCTCGATAATACCTTCGGTAGCTATGCCGTCGGCATTGCTAAGATTCAGGTTGACGTAACCAAGGTTTGATGGATTTGGGAAAACGACCATAGTCATAAACCCTTGAAGGGCAGTTGACCCAATGCCGTTTCCACCGTTGATTTCTGCAATGGCCGAACCACCGAGGGGCACAAAGAACTCGGTAGCCGAGTATGGGCTCGCAATCAAGGGATCAAGAGAGCAGGCACACCTGACTTGAAACTGATACAGCTCGCCGAGTTGAAGTTCTGATTTTTGAATTTTTCGTCGGTTTGGCTCAGTGCCATCTTCATCGGCATAAACCAATATGGTTTCAGTTGGTCCGTTAGCGAGTCCTCCTTCAATTTGGCAAACCATAGAACCAGCTACTGGAGTCCACTTGACCACGATAAAGTCGGAGCTTGAGTTTTGGATAACTCCCACTTGCTCGGGGGCAGGGAAGAATCCCTCGGCACAGAATACGAATACGTCGTCATCGCGCTCGGTAGTGATTTGGATGCGCTCATCTTCTTCCACGGGAGTTTCTGCTTCGGCATAACCTGTTAGGGAGAAGAAAGTATTCAAATACTCTGCAAAGGCATCTTGCTCGCTGCCCGCAGGGGCAAAGTCGAAGGTGCCTGCTTCTAGTCCTACCGTATCGAGGTCTACGCGGTTTTCGCCCAGCTCATCGAAGGGATAGCCATCTCCTCCACCTGCAATGAAGTTCAAGGTCACCACCTTGATCACGCGCTCAGCGTCGCCGTTTATCTCTCCGTCTATTGCTACAGAGTCGAGCGGCAAGCCCGCTTCATCTACGATCACCAAGTTTTGGATGCGTGAGCCTGGCTCTTGCTCAGGGTCAAAGGAGACTTTCATTCCACCGATTTGTGGGAATTGACCGGGAGTCGCTCCTTCTTCAGTAGCGCTAAAACCATGCTCCATTACTGCTAGTAAATCTGCGGCGCTCAAGTCAACAATAGAGAGTCTGTTATTGAATCGAAGCGTATTCTCCACATCGAGTTGAGATACTTCTCCTTCTTCCTTTCCGGAAATGGCATTGGCCTGTGGAGGAAAGAAGTCAAAAACGCCTGGAATCACTTCTACCACTTCTCCGATAGCTGCTCTGATTCCTCCACCGTTTTTGATGGAAACGCTCACCGATTCGTCGTATGATTTCGCCACAAAGAGGTTGGCATCTGCAGAGATGTTACCCATGTTGGTTTCTTCTGTGCGCACGCGCTCACGACGACCATCGAGGTATACATCGGTCAATCCCAAGATGTTTCCGTCTTTGGAAATCACCACATCGTTCACAGCATCAGTCAATCTGCTTACCAATTCACCTTTAGAGTTTTCGGCGAAAGCCATGGAAGCATCGTCGTACACCTGAGCGATCATCGCATCGTCGGTAATGTAGATTCCGTTTACGCCTTCATTCAAAGAGGAGAGGAGTACCACTCCGTTTTCGTCAAAGCCCACTACCAATCGCCCTACATAGCTGTATTCGCCATCGGTACTTACGATGAGTACCGGCTCGCTGTCGAGGTTTTCGGTTACGAAAGGATAAGCATCTTCGGCTTCATCGCCGCTGCGTAGTCGGTCTGTTTGATCGGCTAGGATGCGGTCTGATCCACCTGCAAGGATAATGTCTACGCCGCTAAGCAAGCCTGCCAATTCTTGTTCCAAGGCAAATTGCTGGAGGTGAGAAGCCAAGATGATTTTGTTTGATCCTGCGGCAATCAAATCGTCGATCACAGGTTGAAGAAGGGCAGCCAATGCGGGCATATCGTTGCTACCGCCGTTGATTACGCTCACTCCGTTTGTAGTAGTGATGGACTCCAAAACTTGTGTCGTGGCACCCA
>JBLIDT010000023.1:0-49423 GCA_047632755.1 Cryomorphaceae bacterium | reverse complement strand
TTTTTTTGGTTTTGCCAAAGTTTTAAACTTCCTGATCACCTCCATAAACTCCTCGCCGTACTTTTCCATTTTGTTCATTCCCACCCCGGATATCGCGAGAAACGCATTTTCTGTCACGGGCAGATCACTTGCCATTGCTTTCAATGATTTATCACTGAAAATTATGTAAGCGGCCATGTTTTCTTCGCGAGAAATGGAATACCTCAACTTTTTTAATTCAGCAAATAGATCTGTGTTTACTTCTCCTTCGTCGGCCATTTTTAGGGCCTTTGGCTTCTTCCTGTTTTGATCTTCGGCAATGGTTGGGAAAGTGAGTTTTATGGACAATTCGCCTCTCAGCACTTTCCATCCAACAGGCGAAATCTTTAATGCCGAACCTTCGCTGTACATGATCTCTATGAACCCTTGATTTGCCAATTGAATAATGTAATCTCGCCAATCATTAAAACTTATGTCCTTCCCCACACCATAGGTTTTGAGTTGGAAGTAGCCACCTGCATGTACCTCGGCATTGTTGGAGCCTCGCAATACGTTAATCAACATCGTAATCCCTTCCTTCTCTTTCATTCGGGCAATCCCAGAAAGCGCTTTTTGAGCCAACAAAGTGCCGTCAAAATCTTTGTGGGGATTGTCACAAACGTCACAATTTCCGCAATCTTTTGATAAGTGTTCACCAAAATAGGAAAGGAGTATTTTTCTCCTACACGACTTTGCTTCAGCAAACTGCAGCATTCGGCTCAGCTTCTCTTTTTGCATGGCTGAATTTGCTCCATCATCCGCAAACTGGCTGTACAGCACAAAATCGCTCATGGTATAATACAACCTTGTTTCTGACGGCAAGCCGTCACGACCGGCTCTTCCAATTTCTTGGTAATATCCTTCTAAGTTTTTTGGGAGATTATAGTGAATTACCCAGCGCACATTCGATTTATCAATTCCCATCCCAAAAGCAATCGTAGCCACAATTATTTTGGTGTCGTCGTGTATAAATTCCGTTTGCACTCGTTCTCTTTCCTCAGGGTTCATTCCCGCATGATAAAACGCTACAGAGTGTCCATCCTCTTTTAGATAATCGGCTACTTCCTCAGTATTCTTTCTGCTAAGGCAATAGATGATTCCACTTTCATTCTTCTTTCGTTCCACAAACTGCCCGATTTCTTGCAGTTTCTTCTTCTTGGGGATTTGACCTCTTACCTCAATGGCGAGATTTTTTCTATCGAAAGAAGAAATAAACAACTTGGAGTCTTTCAATCCCAATTGTGTTTCGATATCCGTCCTCGCCGACTTATCTGCGGTGGCAGTCAATGCCATAAACGGAACATCCGGCAAGGAGTTTCTAAATGCTCTTAGCTGCGTGTATTCGGGTCTGAAATCGTGCCCCCACATACTTACGCAATGTGCTTCGTCAATGGCCACTAGTTTTATATTCAAATTTTGCAACCAGGTATTACTCACCGAAATCAACTTCTCAGGCGATAAATAGAGCATTTGAATTTCGCCTTTTTCAGCTCGTGAAATCACGCTATTTTCTTCTTGCGGAGTAATAGAACTATTAAAAAAGGCTGCCTTTATGCCGTTTGATTGCAAGGCCTGAACCTGATCTTTCATCAACGAAATAAGAGGCGAGACTACAATTGTAATTCCATCAAAGCACAGGGCGGGAATTTGAAAACACATCGATTTCCCTCCGCCTGTGGGCATCAGTACAAAACTATCGTGACCCGCTAATGTGCGCTCAATAATATCTTCTTGTAAAGGACGAAATTCATCGTATCCAAATATATTCTTCAATAGCGCACGCGGACTCTTTTCCATATTCGGTATTCCCAAGTTTTTCTGAGGTACGTTGATCGTTTAATTACGGATTCGGGATGTAGCTCATTACGAGTCTACACTTGCTCGAACTGGCACTAAGGCCATTCCATCCAAAATCCTAAGTTGACTGACAAGCAGAGTCAAGTCAATATTATTCACACGATGTTCTGAACTAGTTATTGGTCATCTCAAAGCTATCAGAATCAAGCAAATATTCAATGAGTTCCTTTGTTTCATTGAGAAATGAGGCGATGAGTAAAACCATAAAGATTGTGGTGGATTGATATCTGTTTAAAGCAAAAAAGAATCACATCAAATAGGCAAAGAAGGGCTTTCAGTGACTTTGCCAGGATAGACGATACTGCCAATAACCATACTTAGGCAGCTAACTACAAAGCCATAAATGGTGGCATCAATTCGCGTATCCAACAAGTAGCAAAATAGCCAGGTCGAGCCTCCGAGAATAACGGCTAGCCATGCACCCATAACACTTGATTTTTTCCAAAACAAGCCAAAGGTAAACGGTGCAAAAAGGCAAACGATAATCAGCCCCAAGGAAGCTTCAACCAATCCCACAATATCGGAATCGTCAAATGCGAAGTAGCAAGAAAAAGCAGCGATGACAATAACACTTAGCCGTGTCCAAAGCAATAATTTTTTATCTGAAAAATGCGGAGCATAGGGCTTAATGAGGTTTTCGCCAATGACCGTGGCTGGTGAAAGCATGGCACCACTCGATGTACTGAGAATGGCAGAAATCATTGCTCCGTAAAAGATAATTTGCACAGGCACACTCGTAAACATGGTGACCAGCGTCGGAATAATTTTTTGTCCCACCTGAGCGTCCAATAGTTCGGGATGCAAGTGAACACCGCCGAGTCCGATTAATAGAGGAACACTGGGGATGGCGACCAGCAGTATAGCCGCTAAGAAAAGACCATTTCTGGCCGCTCTTTCATTCTTAGCAGAAAATACTCGTTGATAGACTTCTTGGACGGGTATCACCCCAACGGTAAAAGCCAATAAGAGCGCAATGTAATCTGACCAAGCATCGAGTCCCCCTTGCGGGAAAAAGTAAAAGAACTCCTTTGGTTGGTTTTCAAAAATTGGAACGATTCCACCGGTTTGATCTAGCACCTGATAGAGGAGTATCCCCAACCCTAAAAGAATCATAATGCTCTGAATCATATCGGTGTAAGACACGGCCCACATTCCTCCGATATAGGTATACAACACTACAATGGAGGCACTGAGAAAAATGCCGTAATTGATCGGAATTCCGAGTATTGCGTTGAACAAATAGGCCAATGCGACAAATTGAGCGGCAATCCAATGCGGGTAGGACAAAACCATGATTATCGAAGAAACCAGCTCCAGTTTCTTATTGTATCTGATTCTGAAAAAGTCTCCCACGGTAACGATATTCATCCGATACAATTTCCGAGCGTAGAAGAGACCAATTATGGCTAAAGAAATTCCACTGGAAATGATTAGAGTAAAAAAGGCTTGAACTCCGTCTTCAATAAAATGACTGGGATTGCCCATTATTTGGGTAGATCCAAACCAGGTGGCAAAAAGCGTTACCCCCACAAAAGAGGTAGACAAACTTTTCCCTGCGAGCGTAAAATCACCCGATGTCTTTATTTTTTTCGAGGCCCAAAATCCAATTGCAAGCGTAGTCAGCAAATAGAATACAATGAAGAAACTTATCAATTTTTACTTTTTGGTCAAGGTTGGTCTAAAGCAGTTTAGCGGCTCTCTGCCGAAAATCCGCTACGCCCTTTAAGATTGGCAATGCGCAAATATAGTTTTTGAGATTAAACGGGAGTGAAAAAAGTGATCTGCCTCGATTTGTGGTCGTTTTCCAAATTACCAATCATACCCTCGGTAAATCTCCAGCCTCCTTTCGCGGCAAGTTGGAGGTTCCCATCAAGTAGCTATCTACATGGTAAGCAGCTTCTCTACCTTCGGAAATGGCCCAAACAATCAGGGATTGTCCGCGGCGCATATCGCCCGCCGTAAAGATGCCTTTAACGTTCGTCGCGTAGTCTTTGGTCGTCGCCTTAATGTTGGTTCTAAAATCCATCTCCAGCCCAAACTGATCTGCCAAGGTTTTTTCTGCGCCAGTAAAGCCCAGCGCCAATAAGACCATCTCGCAGTCCCAATGCTTTTCTGTCCCTGGCAGCTCCTTGAGTTCGGGGCGCTCCCCTTTTCTGAAAATCCATTCGACTTCCGCAGTTGTCAATCCCGTCAACTGTCCGTTTTTATCTCCAATAAATTCCTTGGTTGAAACGCTGAAAAATCGCTCCACCCCCTCTTTGTGGGATGATGTAGATTTCAATCTCATGGGCCAGTATGGCCATGGCTGATTTGCGGGACGCCCTTCGGTAGGTTTACTCAATATCTCAAAGTTGGTGACCGATGCAGCACCGTGGCGATTGCACGTCCCGATGCAATCTGAGCCCGTGTCTCCACCGCCTATAACGATGACCTTTTTACCCTTTGCAGAAATGACATCTTCAAATTCAATGAGTCCGTCTACGTATTGATTGCTCCGCTTTAAAAAATCCATGGCCTGATGAACTCCATTCAGGTCACTCCCTTTCACGGGGATGGGTCGCCTAACAGTCGCGCCACCACACAAGACTACCGCGTCAAAATCGGCTTTGATTGTTTCTACAGAGATACTTTTTCCCACCTCGGCATTGGTTTTAAAAGTGATGCCTTCGGCTTCGAGTATCGTCAATCGCCGATCAATGATTGGCTTTTCCATTTTAAAATCGGGAATACCGTAGCGCAACAAACCACCAACCTTACTATCACGTTCAAAAACAGTAACGTGGTGTCCAGCACGATTCAACTGTTGGGCAGCAGCTAGACCTGCTGGACCTGAACCAATTACCGCCACCTTTTTTTCCGTTCGGTTTTGCGGCGGATGTGCCGTGATCCAACCTTCTTCAAAACCACGTTCAACGATGTTTTTCTCGATGTTTTCTATGGAAACAGGATCTTCATTAATCCCCAAGACACAGGCTTCCTCGCATGGCGCGGGACATAATCGACCCGTAAATTCGGGGAAATTATTGGTGGCGTGCAGAATTTCCGCAGCCTCTTTCCAGCGGCCTTTGTAGACCTTATCGTTAAAGTCGGGAATGAGGTTTCCCAAAGGACAACCGCTATGGCAAAACGGAATACCGCAATCCATGCAGCGTGCGCCTTGGTCTTTCAATTTCTTCTCTTCCAGTGGAATCGTAAATTCCTTGTAATTCTTTAACCGCTGCTCCACGTCAATGTATGGCTCATCAGCGCGTTTGTGTTCTATAAACCCTGTTGTCTTTCCCATCGTTCTACGCAATAATCATTTGTTCTTCTTCCAATCGTATCAAGGCTTGCCTGTATTCTTCTGGTAGCACTTTGACAAATTTTGTTAGCTCCTTTTTCCAGTTCTCCAGTAGACGTTGCGCCATCGGACTCGAAGTAGCCATAAAGTGATTTTCAATTAACGCTTTTAATGCTGATATATCCTCAGCATCAACTACCGGATCTAAATTTAAACCTTCGGTATTGCAGTTTTTTTCGAATGTCCCCTTAGGATTGTAAACGTATGCGACACCACCGCTCATTCCCGCACCAAAGTTGCGCCCCACCTCACCAAGCACCACCGCCATTCCACCAGTCATGTACTCACAACCGTGATCGCCTATGCCTTCAACCACTGCTTTCGCACCAGAATTTCTAACACAAAAACGCTCTCCAGCCTTTCCATTGATGTAGGCCTCTCCCGATGTTGCGCCATAAAGCGCCACATTGCCAATGATTACATTTTCCTCTGGAATGATGGTCGCCTCTTTTGGCACCTTCACAATTAGCTTAGCTCCCGACAATCCCTTCCCGAAGTAATCGTTTGAATTGCCTTTAATGGAAAAGGTCAAACCCTTGGTGGCAAAAGCTCCGAAGCTCTGTCCTGCAGATCCTGTGAAATTGATTTTCAACGTGTCTTCTGGCAAACCTTGAGCGCCATAAATCTTTGAAATCTCGTTACTCAAAATAGCGCCAAAAGCCCGATCGCGGTTGTTGATTTTTGACTTCAACACGGTCTTTTCCTTTCGGAACAAAGCTGGATGTGCTTTACGGATAATCTTAAAGTCCAGCGCTTTCTTCAACTTGTGATCCTGCGATTCGGTATTGTACAATTTCGTGCCTTTTGGAACCGGCACTTGATGCAAAATCGGCGTCAGATCCAAACCCAACACCTTGTAATGTTTTATGGTTTTATTTCGATTTAATTTATGCACTTGGCCCACCATCTCATTTACGGTTCTAAAGCCCAATTGCGCCATAATTTCGCGGAGTTCTTCTGCAATGAAATACATGAAATTGACCACGTGTTCTGGTTTGCCCTGAAACTTTTTGCGCAGTTCTGGATTCTGAGTCGCAATGCCCACAGGGCAGGTATTCAAATGGCAAACCCGCATCATAATGCAACCCGAAGCCACCAATGGAGCGGTGGCAAAGCCAAACTCCTCGGCACCGAGCAAACAGGCAATGGCCACGTCGCGCCCTGTTTTCATTTGACCGTCACATTCGAGGACAACCCGATTTCTAAGGTCGTTCATCACCAAAGTTTGCTGGGCTTCAGCGAGTCCCAATTCCCACGGTAAGCCAGCATGTTTAAGCGACGTTAATGGCGTAGCTCCTGTCCCCCCGTCGTGACCCGAAATGAGAATCACATCTCCTTTGGCTTTAGCCACACCCGCTGCAACGGTCCCCACCCCTACTTCAGAGACGAGCTTTACGTTAATTCGGGCGTCGCGGTTGGCCGATTTCAGATCATAGATCAACTGTGACAAATCCTCAATGGAATAAATATCGTGGTGCGGTGGAGGTGAAATCAAGCCGACGTATGGCGTAGAATTTCTAGTTTTCGCAATGTCGGGGTTCACCTTCGGCCCTGGCAATTGACCACCTTCGCCAGGCTTGGCACCTTGCGCCATTTTGATTTGAATTTCCGAAGCATTCGTCAGGTAATTGGAGGTGACTCCAAAACGTCCCGAAGCGACTTGCTTGATCGCTGAATTCTTCCAATCGCCGTTGGCGTGTTTATAAAAGCGTTCCTCATCTTCTCCGCCTTCACCCGAATTGCTTTTTCCGCCAATTCGGTTCATGGCAATGGCCAAATTCTCGTGGGCTTCTTTGCTGATCGATCCGTAAGACATCGCACCCGTCTTGAATCGTTTCACAATTTTCGTCCACGGCTCTACATCTTCTATCGGAATAGGATCGTAATTGGCAAACTCAAACAAGCCTCGTATGGTCATGAGTTGCTTGGTCTGTTCATTGACTAGTGCCGAATATTCCTGATATGTTTCGTGCTTATTGCTCCGAACCGCCTCTTGCAATTTTGCCACCGTCAAAGGATTGAAGGCATGCTTTTCTCCTTGTCGCCGCCATTTATACTGTCCGCCAAAATCCAGATCCAAGTCGGCATTAACACGGTCAGTCTTGTAGGCTTTTCTATGGCGTTTTGAAATTTCCTTCTCAATCTCGTGCAATCCGATCCCTTGAAGTCTCGTAACCGTATTCGGGAAATAAGCATTGACGACGGTGGTGTTTAGCCCCACACATTCAAACAATTGAGACCCTCGGTATGAATTAAGAGTAGAGATCCCAATCTTGTTCATGACCTTGAGAATACCTTGCCCAACGGCCTTGTTGTAGTTTTTGATGGCCGTCAGATATTCTATTCCTTGTATTTCATTTTCGGCCACCTGATCGTGTACGATCTCATTGACGATGTAAGGATTTACGGCACTTGCTCCGTAACCAAAGAGTAAGGCGAAGTGATGCACTTCGCGTGGTTCAGCTGACTCTATAATGAGATTTACTTTGGCACGCTTCCCTATTTTGTATAACTCATGATTCACGTATGAGCAGGCCAACAATGCGGGTATGGGGGCCATTTTCTCATTCACCCCTCGGTCCGAGAGGATAATAATATTCCCGCCCTTGTCTACGGCTTTGGATGCTTGATCGACCAGATTTATCAAGGCTTTTTCCAATTCATTCAATCCTTTATCCACCTCGTATAAAATGGGGATGGTGGTCACGACAAAATTTGGATTATTCTTGTAATTTTTGATCTTATCCAGGTCGTGTTTGGATATGACGGGATTTTGAATTTTCAGTTTTCGACATTGATCTTCATTGATCGTGAAGATATTCCTGTCTTCGCCTAAGGTGAGGCTAATGTCGGTAATGAGTTTTTCGCGGATGCCGTCTAGCGGTGGATTTGTCACTTGAGCAAACAACTGCTTGAAGTAGTTGTAGATCAGTTGCGGCTTATCTGAAAGCACTGCAATCGGCGTATCATTTCCCATAGACCCAATGGGTTCCTTGCCGTTTTGGGCCATCGGGTTGATGATGGTATTTAAATCTTCCTGGGTGTACCCGAATGCGATTTGACGCTTGGTCAAAGAACCCTCATCGTGTTCAATGGGACCATCCTTTGCAGGGATATCAATTAGATGCACCAAGTTTTCACCCAACCATTCCTTGTATGGATACTTTGAAACAACGGCAGCTTTCACTTCCTCATCATCAATGATGCGGCCTTCATTCATGTCTACCAAGAACATTTTACCAGGCTCTAAACGGCCATGGTGTTCAATATTTTCGGGGGCGATTTCAATCACTCCCGTTTCCGAAGACATAATGACAAAACCGTCCTTGGTGACGGAATACCGCGAAGGGCGCAAGCCGTTTCTATCGAGCACCGCTCCTATATAATTGCCATCGGTGAAGGGTATGGAAGCTGGACCATCCCATGGCTCCATCACACAAGAATTGTATTCGTAAAAGGCACGTTTGTCCTCGGGCATATCTGGATTGTGTTCCCACGCTTCGGGCACGAGCATCATCATGACCTCGGGCAGAGAGCGCCCAGTCATTAATAAGAGTTCGACCACCATATCCATCGATGCGGAATCTGACTTTCCCGGAAGTACGATAGGGAAAATGCTTTTAATCTCTTCTCCAAACCAATCGCTTTGCATCAATTCCTGGCGCGACAAAAAGCGAGAGACATTGCCGCGTAGGGTGTTTATTTCGCCATTGTGACACATGTATCTGAATGGCTGAGCCAAATCCCATGTGGGAAAGGTATTGGTTGAGAACCGTTGATGCACTAATGCCAATCGTGTGACTAGTGTCGGATCCTGCAAGTCGGTATAGTAAAGCTTGATATCCTCAGGGATCAAAAGCCCTTTGTAAATGATGGTCTTCGCACTAAGGCTCGGCAAGTAAAAATAAGCGCTCTCAGACAATTTGGAGTTGATGATCAGATGCTCCGTTTGCTTTCTGGCTGTAAACAACTTCAAGTTAAACTCAAAGTCAGTTTGTTTGGGATGGCTTTTGCCAATAAAGACCTGCTTAATAAAGGGTTCAGATTTGGCAGCAATCTTGCCAATGACGGTTGAATCAACGGGAGTATCACGCCAGCCCAAAACCTCCAGACCTTGCCCACTCATGTTCGCCTCAAAGTGATCAATACAGTATTTCCGTTGATTTTTGCGCTTGGGCAGAAACACATTGCTTACCGCATACTCCCCAGCAACCGGCAGCTCAAAGCCACAATTCACCACAAAAAAATCGTGCGGAATATCGATGAGTATACCCGCACCATCACCCGTCTTCCCGTCAGAGCTGACGGCACCTCGGTGCTCCAGCTTCTCCAATATTTCCAGTGCTTTGTGGATGATACCATTCGACGTCTTTCCCTTTAAACTGCATATAAACCCTGCGCCACAGTTGTCGTGTTCAAATTCGGGCCAATAAAGACCTTGTTGCTTTGGCATGTATTTTCTAGTTGTTATTTAACGAACCGATCTACCTCCTCTGACTCCCGCTCAGCATTCGTGCATCTATCACTGCGGCAAACATATCAGGTATGGAAGTCTACTACTATTCTCTTTATTCGTGTTTACTTTATCGGTTTGGCTCATGAATAATACAATAAATTCATTTTCCGCGATCAACTCATGTAAAGTTGTGAAAATACGTCAGAGCCATAAAAAAAGAAAAACGATAGTTGGAGGCAATTATAAAATGGTTCTTACAGCTCTGAATCGGGAGTGAGCTGTTCAATCAGAATATTGCGGCGGCAAAGTTCCCGAGGCTCCCTCACCAAACTTGAAAACATTTAAATTCGATAGAATGACCGTATTTGAACTCGAAATAAATTGAAAGAAGTTATGGCTAAAGGGTATTTATTCGCTCTTTACAGAGACAAAGCTCCAGCACGTCATCTTTTATTTTTTCTATTGATGGTTAGGTTAGGTTAGGTTAGTGAAGAACCCAAGAAAGCAATCTTATTGGGGGTTTTTAATCCGCATGTTCATCAAAAGTATTGAGTTAATCGAAATGGGGTTTAAGATTTTTCTACTTCAATACTATAGCCCTCTAACTTCGCAATAACGACTTCTAGCACCCCACAAAATTCCTCTACCAAAGCAGGCAGTTCTTCGAGCGGTGTTTCGTTTTCTATTTTCTCTAATTTCCGAACGTTCTCTTTCAGAACGAAAATTTCTAAATTGTCGAAGCTTGGTTTTATTTTATGAGCTAGCTCTCCAATTTTCTTGTAGTCTTTTTCCTTCTGTGCATTTCGCAAACCCTCAATAGAAATGATGGCTTGTTGAATAAAAATGGAGACCATTTTAGCCACAAATGCTTCGTCGCCTTGGCCAATTTTTCTCAGCTTTTGTAGCGAATAGCTTTCCGTATTTACACTTCCCCTTTCGCCTTTCCGCGATTTTCTTACTTTTTTTTGACACAACCATTTTAAGAGCACATTGACAATTTGTTCTTCTTCAAAGGGCTTGGGAACTGTATCATTCATTCCTGCCTTAAGGTACCTTTTGGCATCTCCTTTCAATACATTTGCGGTCAAGGCCACAATCGGAAGTTGATTTTTCAATTCTTTCCGGATGTATAGCGTGGCTTCTATCCCATCCATTATTGGCATTTGAATGTCCATCAATATCAAATCCATCGGTTTTTCATTCAACATATTAATGGCTTCTTTCCCGTTGGTAGCAAAGTGTAATTTCAATTTGTACTCTGCTAAAGTGGTTTCAATCACTAAACGATTCATTTCATTGTCCTCGGCAACCAAGATATTTTTACCTTCTAAGGCACTGTAATCCGCTATGGGTTCGTTGACCTCGAGATCGCTTTCAATTTGTTGAACCGAAATGAAGA
Organism: Cryomorphaceae bacterium; assembly: GCA_047632755.1. Classification (GTDB taxonomy): domain Bacteria; phylum Bacteroidota; class Bacteroidia; order Flavobacteriales_D; family Cryomorphaceae; genus JAKVAV01. The sequence goes on along the minus strand of JBLIDT010000023.1, from coordinate 38,353 downwards.
AGGGCATGCGCAGAATAACTTTTGTTCCCTTTCCTTTCTCACTTGTCAATTCTATTTCTCCACCCATCAATTCAATCAGCTGTTTAGAAATATTCATTCCCAAACCAGTACCACCGAATTTTCGCGCGGTAGAGCGATCTTCTTGAGAGAACTTTTCAAATATTTTTTCAAGGTATTCTTTATCAATTCCAATGCCCGAGTCTTCTACCGTAATTTGAATAAGTTGCGCTTGCCCCTTGTCAGCCGACAATTCCGCAGTTATTTTTACGCCTCCTTTATGGGTGAATTTGATGGCATTCCCCACCAAATTAAACAGCACTTGTTTTATTCGAAATGGATCTCCAGTATGGAATGGAGAGATTTTAGGATCCACCTCAATGTCTAATGTCAGGCCTTTCTCCTTGGCTTTTGGCAACAATAGTTCAGAAGCTTTATTCAGGCAACTTGCCAAGTTAAATGTTACGTTCTCGATGTTCAGTTTGCCCGCTTCAATTTTCGATAAATCAAGAATGTCATTCAAAATTACCATGAGGTTGTCAGCAGCAGATCTTATGATGTCCAACTTAAATTGCTGACTTTCTGTCAAATCTCCTTTATCTAACTGCACAGCCATACCCAGAATACCATTCATTGGAGTTCTTATTTCATGGCTCATATTGGCCAAGAAAAGTTCCATCACTTTAGATGATGCCTCCGCTTGGTATTTGGCATTTACCAATTCTTTTTCAATCTCTTTTTGAGTTGTAATGTCCAAATGTATGCCTACCGAACCCTTTTTCATTCCCATTTCATCAAATAGCGGCGCGCCACTAACCAGCCACCATTTGGTTTCTCCACGTTTGTTTTTGACAGCAATTTCATACGCATCAGATACCCCAACTATTCTTAAGGTTTTCTTCTCTTCTAGCACATCTTCACTTTCTCCACTCACAAATAATTTAGTCGCTACTTTTTCAAGAATCTCATTTTCTCGAAAGCCCGACATGTTGCAGAAGCTTTGGTTGGCATAGAGAATTTTATCCTCCTCGTCTACCTCCAATAAACCGAGGTTCATATTTTCAATAATACTTCTGTACTTCTCCTCACTTCGCTTAATGGCACTCAGGATATTTCTTTGTTTAGTTACATCTCTATAATTCCAAAGGTGACCACTGTAGAGATTTTCAATATAAATAGGAATGTAGTCTCGTTCAAAAATTCGACCGTCTTTAAGTTCTAATTCGTCGTTCAAAACCTCTCTTTTATTGGTCAATATTTCTCCAATACGGTCGACAAACATTTGCTCATCGGCAAACGCTACTTTACTTTCTTCAGCAGAGTCCGAACAATCGGCCCCAACTAAAGCATCTGGCAGAGCAGGGATGGTAAACATGTCGCAAAAAGTTTGATTTGATAGAACAATTTTCTTATTCTCATCTTCCAAAAGAACACCTGACTGAAGTGACGATATTAAGTTTTGAAGCCTAGTCCGTGATAATTTAATTTCAGTTATGTCTCTAGCAACTGCCATTACTTGATTCAAAGAGCCGTCTGTGTTGTAAATAAAATTTACATTTTGCCCTAACCAAATGGCCTCCTTCGTTTTACTTTTAATGGGGAATTCTTTGTAGCTTTTAACTTGCTGGCTGATAATTTGTTTGTCATAAAAAAGCTGAATGTCTGTTACGTATTTAGCGTCAATTAAGTCCGTAAAACACATTTTCTTCAATTCTTCTAAAGAATACCCTGTTTTATTGAGTGCCGTAGGGTTGGCGTAGGTGAAATAACCTTGGGCATTTGTTCGATAAATAAAGTCACTCGCTGTTTCTACTAATAACTGAAATCGGGATTCTGTTTTATTTAACCTTAACGTTCTTTCCGTGACCCTTTGCTCTAATTCGCTGTTTATTTTACGCAGGTTTTCATTCGCCTGATGCAGTTGTAAACTTTTTTTTTCTAATACCCTCTCAGCTTGATGGCGAGCTTTCTTTTCTCGAACCAATTTGCGGTTTAATATGTCAATGTCCTCGCTCATTTTATATTCTCTCTACTCTAAATTTTACCGTTTGCCCATTGTTCTGGACAGAAAGCTGCTCTACCTGGAACTTTTCGCCAAAGTGCGCGCCGCATCCGAGAATTAGCCCTTCAGCAATATCTCCCATGCTTCGGTGTGAATTATAGATTAACTCAATCGTTTTTTCGTCGAGTCTAATTCCTGTAAAACGAGGAGGATTTGATTGTGGATACAACTTTCTTACTTCCGTATGAATGAGCACTTCAATGTTCAGCAGCATCTCAAAACTGTCAGTAACTCCTGCAATTAAATTGGGGTAATTTCTTACCAAACGGCCAAAAAGAAACTCACCGTACGTTTTCATCAAATCATGCAGCGGAATGCCCGACCTTTTATGCAAAGCCTTTACTAGGCCAACAAGTTGAGTGTGGTCATAGGAATTGACAGAAGTAAATGCCCCATCGTTTGGGTCTTTGGCGTCGGCAATAATTTGATCTACCATTTCGTATTCAAATTTATCCTCTACCATTTCTAGAAACTCAGTAAATATCACTCCTTTCATAAGGCCTTAGTCTAATGTGATTTCTTTTTCAGAAATCATTTTATATATCGTTGATTTACCGACGCTTAACCTACTTGCAACCCCTACCACATCGCTGTTGTGTTTCTTTAAAAAGTACTTTACAATGTCGCAAGTATATTCTCTCAATGATTTTTCTTCAGCTAAAAACGCCTGATCCCCTCTTACTGAGGCATAGTTAATATCATTTGCTGAAATAGTGCTGTCCTCGCAAAGTACCGCCGCCAAATCAATCATAGCTTTGAGTTCCCGCACATTTCCAGGATAATTGTACTTCAGAAGTTTTTCTTTCGCGTCTTCTGTGAGCTTGGTTTTAAGCTGTTTATTTTCATTGGCATACGCTTCTATAAAATGATTCGCCAAAATGAGCACATCGTTTCCACGTTCCCTCAAAGGCGGCAGTTCAATCGGCAAACCCATTACGCGATAAAACAAATCCTCTCTAAAGTTATTTCCCTGCACCTCTTTTTGCAAGTCTTTGTGGGTGGCAACAATTACCCGGACGTTTAATTTCACCAACTCAGATCCTCCAACTCTTGTTACTTCTCGTTCCTGTAAAACTCGAAGTATCTTACTTTGTAGATTCAGGTCCAGTTCAGCAATCTCATCTAAAAAGATAGTTCCGCCTTGCGCTTCTTCAAATTTTCCTTTTTTGCGGGAAATGGCACCAGTAAAGGAACCTTTCTCGTGCCCAAATAATTCGCTTTCAATTAATTCTGTTGGTATGGCGGCCATGTTTACGGCCACAAATGGTTTTTTGCTGCGGTCAGAATTGTAATGTATGGCTTTTGCAACCACCTCCTTCCCCGTTCCAGTTTCTCCGACAACAGACACATTGATGAGCGACTTGCAAGCCTTTTCCATCACTTTAAAGGTCTTCTGAATAGCGGTACTTTGCCCAATAATGGTTTTCTCGAAGGTGAATTTTTTTCCCAATTGATCTTGCAAATGATCTACTTCGTCTCGCAACAACTGCGTTTCTCGGGCTCTTATCACAGAATTCCAAAGCAGGTCCTTGGTATTGTCATCTTTAATGAGATAATCGTAAGCACCTTTTTTCAGCAGCTCCAAAGCCACGCTAACTTCTTCTTGTCCGCTAATTACAACTACTGGTACTTGAGCATTCCAAATTCTAATTTTTGCGAGTAACTCATCACCAGTCATGTCGTCCATGCTGTAATCAACCGTGATAAGTTGAGGATTCAGGTGCAAATTCTTCAAGCACTCCCTGCCCGAAGCAAAACAAGTGACTTCGTAATCAGGGTTTAACGAGAGGTGGTATTCCATTATTTGAGAATACCACGGGTCGTCATCAACGATAAATATTCGATAGACACTCACTTTTTCCAAATTTTAGACATATTCCAAGATACGGAAAAACCACCAAAAAGTCAATACTGCCAAACTTTTTCATTCTCAAGCAGCCACCGCTGCCACCGGTATAATGATTTATTGATCATTAACAGTTTTGAAACTGCGACTTGACATATTGTCAGCGTCAAAACAGTTGCTGTTATAGAAATAATTGACGCCAAAATAATTCCAGCGCAAAGCATAATGAGTTGAAATAAAACAATCTTAACAACTATCTTTTTGTGATTTTGATTTGTTTTCAAAAATAAATGATGCAAATGCGTCTTATCAGCTATTAAAATCGAGTTGCCTTTTGAATAGCGTTTTGCGAAGACTCGGAATGCGTCGATTACAGGAACCATTAAAGTGCAGGTAATAACTATAAATATCATCTGAGAATGGATAGTTCTCATTGCACATTGCAGTAAAATAATGCTGATTAAAGTGAATAGAAAACCGAGGGTCATTGAGCCTGCGTCGCCCAAAAATATTTTAGCGGGAAAGAAGTTGTATTTTAGAAATACTATTAAACCTCCACAAAGTCCAAAGCAAAACAAGGCGACTCCATTCAAACCTAAGCTCAATGCAATAAAAGCGAGCACAGTAGAGGTAATTAAACCCAAGCTACCAGCGAGACCATCAATGCCATCAATCCAGTTAAACGCATTTGTAGAACCCACCAAGACGGTTACAGTAATAGCATATTGAAACTCAAGCGCAATTTCAAAAACATCAAAAAGTCCATACAGGGATTCGATTCTGACGCCTGAGGCGGCAACTAGCACTGCCGCCGCTATTTGCAATGCCAAACGTAGCTTAGCTGAAAGGTCAAACCTGTCGTCATAAATAGACATGGCGAAGATGACAATAACAGCAGCAATTGGAATGACAAACTCTTGAAGGGTTCCACGAATAATCGGGCTAATAAACACCGCTAGAGTAATTGCGCTTATGATACTGATCCCCCCTACCAGCGGAATAGAGCGTTGGTGTATTTTGCGTCGGCCAGGATGATCAATAAGACCTGCTGAATGGCTGATTTTGGAGAACCACTGAATAAATAAACTGGTGAGCAAAATACTCGTGACTAAGAATAGTCCTGATTGAATCTTGATACTTTCCATAATTATATTGTTCAAACCAAATGGGGCCTAGTTTTCGAAGAATAACTTTTGGTTTCGTAAATGCGCTACTTGGTGGTTGATTAATTCCGAATTGGCTGTTTTACTGAGTTGCGCTTTCACCATTTCTTTCTTGGAGGTTCGGATTGCTTTTTTGACCAAGTAGTCATACTTCTTGGCAATGGTTTGCCAAGTATAACGTTGTTCGGAAACGGTTTTCATTACCACACTTAAATCACTCAATGTTCTTACCGAAGTATTTTCTATCAGCCTAATAAGGTCATTTTTTGTATTAAAATACAAGGCTCTATGACCTGTTGTAGTTCGATTGTAGGAAACTCCAAAAGCAATAACTGGCAAGCCCAAATACATTGCTTCCACCAAAGATGGGTTAGTTCCACCAGCGCTGTGACCGTGTACATATACCATCGCATTTGACCGCAGAACATCTAACTTTCGCTGGTTGTAAATGGGATCTAGTAATACTAGATTTCTTAAATCAGAATACTTTTCCTTTAATGCTTTTCCGTATTCACTGCTGTCCCAATTACCCACAATAACGAGCGTGTACCTCTGCATATCTGCGAAAGCTTCCAAAATGATGTGAACGTTATTTTCTGGCTCAATTCGACACACTTTAAAAGCGTATGATTTTTTTAAGAAAGCGTATTTTTTCTTGTCTGCAGAGCTGGGTTTAACTTTGAGGGTGTGGTCAGCGCCATATTCAATAATCTGGCTTAAACTACCGTACCGCTGGGCAGTATAATCTTGTATGCTTTCATTGTCGGAAATATCGATGTGAGAATACTTAACAGCTAACCCTTCTGCCCACCACAAATACCATTTGGCTAGCTTGTTCCATTTGTCGCGTTTCCATTCAATGCCATCAATGGAAACAATAATTCTAGCAGAGGTAAAGAGTCTAATAAAAGGAAATAGCCACGCGCCTGCAACACCTAAAACCAGCAATACATCCGACTTAAATAGAGCGTGAAGAATAGAAATAGTATCGTAAATGATGCTTTGAATGCCATTTGCATTGAAGGGAAGGTAAGTCAGTTTGGCACCCTTGTATGTCGCTTTTCTTTCTGACTTCGCATACTTTTTTCCAGAGCAATAAACAGTTATGTCGTAATCGTCTGCAGTATGCTCTACTAAATGCTCCGCAAGCGTTTCGAACCCCCCGTAGCATGCAGGTAGTCCTACGGTGCCTACAATAGCTAATTTCTTTTTCATTTTACCCATATTTTTTTTAGGTGTACCAAGGTCGTGCCTATTATATTTTTCTTCTCAACCCACTGAAAACATGAGCATTGAATATTTCCCAAATTATCGCACCTCCTGATTGTAGAATTGAATTCCTATTTACGGAATAAGTGTATGGTGCCTAAACGAAATCATTTCCTTCTAAAAACGAATTCCAGTTTTGACTAAAATGGTTTTTGGTAAAGGCCGATAAGTACTGCTTTTGGGCAAATTTCCCCATCGTAGGAATTAGGTTTTTTTCTTGAATCAACCTCAAAATACCAGCAGCCAATTGAGCTGGTTTTCCTGGATCTACTAAAAGGCCTGCTTTACTATCTGAAATGGCTTCTTTGGCTCCACCATGGTTGGTTGCAATTACGGGTCTCCCTGCGCTCATAGCCTCTAAAACTGTTGTTGGAAAAGGATCTTTCATCATAGAAGGCACCAAACAAACATCTGCATCTTCCATGGCTTCGGTAATGTTAGCAGCAAAGCTTTTTATAAACACTATATCACTCAATCCCGCTTCATAAATTTGTTTTTGCAATCTTTCTACGGAATCTTCTTTGCCAGGCACTGCGCCTCCCATCAAGGTAAATCGGGTGTCCTTCAATTGCTCTAGTGGAATTTCCTTTAGGGCATCCAATAAATACCATTGCCCCTTTTTAGGCATAATTCTTCCAAATAAGTAAAAGTTTATTTGAGCTCCTGCCTTTTTAGGTTTAGCAAGAACTTGGTCAATTCCATTGTGAATGACAAGTGTCTTAATCCCTATTTTGCGGGCATACTTCAACAAGCCTTCTTCAACAGCAAAAGAAACGCACACCACTTTTTTGGCAAACACACTAGCCAAAAATGCGGTTAACCATCCAATGAATTTTGGTGATTCAATTATCTCATGAACATGCAGGTAAGAAGGGATTTTAAGCACCTTCAAAAAAGCAAGTATAAATGACGTGCTCAATGTGTTCACATATGCCGAACTGAATTTGAGTGCCTTATTTTGTTTGCGCAGAAATAAAAAAAAACGAGTTAATTCCATTGTAAAGAGGACGATACCCTTTGCGTTGAATATACCACGGTAAATAATTGGTAAAAATGGAATTACTTCAACTTTCGTGTTCTTTGTATTTTCTTGAATAAAATTGACCAGAGGACCCTGGAATTTCAAGTAGACTACTTTTTTCAATTCAACTGGCATCGCATTAATTGCATTTACCAGTATGCGATCGGCTCCATACAATTCTGAAGAAGGGTGAAAGATGGCAACTGATTTCCTCACTCTTCTGTAGGCGTTCTTGATTTGATTTCCTTTTACCTCCCAAGTAAAATTTTCAATGTAATGACGTTTTGATAGGTTAGAATACTTCTCAAAAACCACCTTTTTTTCAGAAAGAAAGTGAAGTTTCTCAGCCAATAAAGAAACAGTCGATGAGTAATCAGTCGCATCAACTTTAAGTCCTGCATCTCCTACCAATTCACCTGGCCCACAATTATTTAAGGTTATCACAGGTATTCCATAACTCATGGCTTCAGGCACTACCATTCCCGCACCTTCGTGCGATGGAAAAAGAAAGGCATTTGCCTCCAAATAGAGTTGCTCCATTTTAGAACGGTCTACCCACTCTACCCACTTAATTTTATGGTTTACTTTTAACTCTTTGGCCAATTGAAGCAAGCTGCTTTTTTCATCTCCATCTCCCACCAATACAAGTTGAGCTTTCTGACATGCTTTCCCATCTAGTGAATGGTAATAACTGGCAAAGGCGTGAATGGTCAGGTCAAAACCTTTCATATAATGGAACCTACCAACTGACAATACTGTAAATACATCAGCATTGTGCTTTACAGTTGAAATTGGATTTTCCGTGGCGACGGCCGGCACAATAACTACTTTTTCTTTAGGCGCCGACATGGCCTCAGCGATACTTGAATTAATCACAAAAATAGTATCTACTTTCTTGACAGCTATTTTGAAAAAGGGGTCGACATTTCGCAGCAACCACTTGAAGAACCCGTAAAAGCGGTCTTTTATGAAAGCTTTTTTTCCATAGATCGGAAGAATGAAATCTTTTGGAACTTTTGCATGATGCCCGACTGGGCCCCACATGGTTGGCTTGCCCAAAGTCCACAAAAATGTAGGCACACTGTCGCTGTGAAAGTTGACCGCATGTGCTATATCAAATTGTACTTTTTTTCCCTTGATGAAAAATGGTAAAAACAGTTGCCAGAAGTAATAATAAAGCACGTATCCCCTTTCGCCAATTCTCTTTTTCAACCACATGACCCAAGCTGGCAAATCGTAACCGATAAAGAGGCTATTGCTATGAATATCCTTTGGAAATTCTTGCAAGTATCTTTCTATGTGAGGTATGTTGTTTTTTCGAGTAACCACAATAACTTGATGATCCTTTGCGATTTCTCTACTAATATTCCATCCCGTCCCATCTTCAGAACCTTTGTACGGATTGACTGCGTAAGCAGATATAAGTACTGTTTTTATTGACATGATATTCCCTGATTTGAATCCTTAGGCTATGCTACTATGGCTACTTCTTTTAATACTGCAGCTATCGTATTATCGAGTTTGTTGTTTTCAATACACGTGTATCTCGACTTTTTAGAATTCAGCTTTAAAGCAGTGAAAAGGGATTTGTAATTTTTGGTCATCTCTTTTATGTCTACCGCACCTAATTCTTGCTTTCTAGCCAAAATTGTGGCTGCTTCAGCGTACAAGAAAATATTGAGCTTTGGCTTCATAACAAAACGATAGAGAGCTGTAGCTACTTTTCTATTCACTTGGATATTACTGCGCTTGGCATCATTGATAAAGTCGAAGTAATAGCGATCGTACAGCACTATTTTACCTCTTGCGATGTACCGAAAGTACACGTAGATCTGCCCCAATAAATAATCCAGATAGTAGTAGGAAAAGCGCAAAATAGAAGAAATTGCACTTCTATTTTTCCCTTTGCGAGGAAGTGTATCGCTCGCAATTTTTTCAGCCTTCGCTTTGCCATGTTTAATGGCGCTAAGAATTGGCAAAATACCTGGCCTGTGTCTCAAAAGAACAACTTCTTTTCTGTACTTCGTCTCAATATTTTCCTTTACAATCTCAATTATTGTCGACTTCCCAGCACCGTCTACACCACTAAAAGTAACGGTGTATCCATGATTGTAAATAAGATCCTTAACAGTGTCTATAAAATAATGTGCTTTGCCTTTAAAGCGTTTTAAGAACGAAGCTGATTTTAAAGTTTTTTCAAGTACTGCTTTGCCCTCTTTTCCGTCTGTGAATAATTCCTCTACACTTCTGAAAGAGGTGCCAAAAACAGAGTTCAAATAGGCTACTGCTTTTTGCTTAGCTTCATTTCTCACCGATGAAAAATGTTGATAGTACCTTAAAGGAATGGTCGAATTGTTGAGTGTATAAAAAGCATAAGCGTAAGCCAGGTCATGTTTTAATGCAGGAACCATCACGCCTTTTTTCGAATGGCGACTCCTTTTTAGTAGCTCACTAATGGAGATCATAGTGGTCTCCTTTCTCTTGAGATTGTGAATTAGATCTAGGCTCAAAAAACTTCCATCATTCAAGTGGATTTCAACGATACTCATGAAACTTTTGGTTCGGCGATTCAGCCGTTTCACCATGGGATTCGTCTTGCAGAATTCTACAATTCTTTCAAGACCGTCTTTTTCAATGGCAATGTCCAAGTCAGATGAATCGGGAAGATCGGTCAGGCTATTAAAATCAAATTTGAGATAGGCATGCGGAACTTGGTCAAGGGCCTCGTTCAAGCCTAGAATAAAGTATTTTCGACAATTTCCTTCACTTTTCAATAGATGATACTCCCTACTTAAAGCAGCCATCCAAGCATCAATTTGCCATTGATTTTGAAGAATTAGTTCTTGCTGATCAAATACTTGTATGAAATAACTAATGGCGCTGAGTAGATACAATCGATGGTAAAAAGAAAGGTCTACCTCTTTCTCAAAAACCAACTCTTGCAACACATTCTCTTGAAATACACATTCCAACTGTTCTTGAATTTTTTGAACAGATACGTGATCCATTAATATCCCTTTTTGATACTGAAAATGGAAGAGGTCGAATAGTGCAGGAGCCTCAATACGGAATAATTCCCAATCATAAAGGGAAATTTTATCTTCTTGTACAAACATGTTCCAGGGCGTAAAGTCGCCGTGTGCCCAATGCGTCCATACTTCTTGCTGATCATCCATTAGCCAAATCATCTTTTTGCCTAGGGCAGCTAATTCACTTATTTGAGTATTGGTAGAAAATCTTTTTGAATCAAATGCTGTCTTTGATTGCCCCCAAAATTCACATTGATTGAGCGGTTTCTTTATAGCGTGGGTATTGAAACAATCCGCAATGAAACTAGCATGAATTAAAGTAAAGGAAGCCGATCGAAGCGAGCTACTGTGTTGCAGGTTCTCTATGCAAAGAGTGTCGCTATTTTTTGCAGGATAAAGGCATGGCAGTTTTAAATAAGGAGACTCCAATGATGTAACATATACAATAGACTCCTTTTCGTATTGTATCAATTGAGTAGAAGCTTGATTGGTCGGAATCTTTAGAAATCGACTTATCGTATTTGATCTAATTAATGCTACAAGTATGGAGCGTTGCATACCAGGCGTTCCCATAAATATGCTGCATTCGGTCCATGATTCAGCCATTTCCCGTCCCAATTTATTTTGACCTTTTGAGTAGATATTAACTGAGCCATTGGTTATTAAGCTGCTTAATTTAAAAGCTGAAAGCAGTTTAATAGCTCTCGAAATAAATTGCCCTCTTTTGCCGGAGGCGTTGTAAAATGCTAAAACACTTTTTAATTTGGAACCCTGAAACAACCAACGCATGTGTCCTTCATTCTGGCTGATATAATGGAAGGAATGACATTCAAAGTCATTAGTCATTTCAGCTTTTCCAAAGTCGAGAATAAGATCAAATGAATCCAAGGGCACTCCTTTGTGTTCAATTATTTTCCCACCTAGATTAACAAGTATGTGCTTGCCCTCAGCGGCTAAATGCTCTTCCCCTTTATTGTGGATCAATCTATTGTAAGGGTCAAAAACGTAAGGTATGGCCGGCTTGTCGGTGAATAACTTAATCAGCTGTTCAATGTCGCTGTATAGGACGGTATTCATTTTCACGTCGAGAATCTTTTATCGGTAGAAGACTTCTTATGTCAAAGCCGTGCCAAGTCAATAGGTTTGCGCTAATTAACTAGTTATTAATAGCTTGTACCCCCCGATATTGACGCTACATTCGAGCTTTTTCCACATGCTAAACTCCCATTCCAAAATATGGAATAGTGTTTATTGAGGTAATAAGAGAGGTGAACCTTTGTGCCAACTGTTTGTCAAGAGCTCCTTCATGCTGGGTAATGGAATAAACGCGCACGAAAGGAAATATTTGAGCTAAGCCGCCTCAGGCCTTGCCTCACTCAAACTTTGTTCCCACTTCCAAGCATGATTTAATGCATCTTCGAGAGTATATTTTGCACTCCATTGCAAAGCGAGAGAAGCCTTTCCACAGTCAGCGTAAATGCACTCTATGTCACCGTCTCGTCGTTCAGTATACTTTACAGGAAGCTCTATTCCTGTTACTTTTTTAAAGGTATTGATGACCTCTTGAACACTGTTTCCTTTTCCTGTTCCAATGTTGTATACATCAGTACTGCGATGAGACGCTAGTCGAGACAGCGCTGCAACATGCGCTTTAGCCAAATCTACCACATGAATATAATCTCGGATACACGTTCCATCAGCGGTGTCGTAATCGTTGCCAAATACTTTTAAGAAATCTCGCTGTCCACTCGCAGTTTGGGTTAAATATGGAATAAGATTTTGAGGCACTCCAGTTGGTAATTCGCCAATAAGTCCACTCGGATGAGCACCAACTGGATTGAAGTAACGAAGTATAATTGCTCCAGTTTGAAGTTGTTTTTTAATCATTTGTTCCCCCAACTGTTTGGTTTGACCGTAAGGCGAACTGGCGGCTAGTAATTTGCTTTCTTCTGTCACTGGCAATTGCTCTGCGGCACCATAAACCGTGGCAGAGGAAGAAAAAACCAAATCGGGAACGTTGAACTTCTCTTTTAGTTTGATGATGGTTTGCAACGAATCTAAGTTGTTCTTGTAATACAACTCTGGTCTTTCAATGGATTCATTAACAGATTTAAACGCAGCAAAGTGAATGATGCCGGCCACTGGACAAATTTTATGAAATAACCGCTCCATTTTCACCTCATCGCAACAGTCGATTTGAAAGCATTGCAAATCTTTAGTGGTCAGTTGTTTTATCCGATCCAAAATCCACGGCTTTGCATTGGAGAAGTTGTCTACAATAATTGGCTCGAATCCATTATTCCACAATTCTACAACCGTATGAGATCCGATAAAACCAGCACCACCAGTCACGGTTATTTTTGGTCTGTTTTCTTGATCTTTAATTTTTGAAATCATTTTGGATAGAATTATCTATTTCACATTTAGAACCATGGGTCGATCTGGATATATCAAATACTCAACTTTATATTTCAGTTTAAATTTTTTAATTCTCAATCTTTCATCAATCCTCAGCTTATCAGCTGGTTTCATGATAAAGAGAAGGGTAAGAAACTGCCAAAAAAGAATTCCATAGTTGGCATCGCCAAAAACCCCAAATTCTGTAAATGAATTGACGATTACAGGAATGAACACTATCATGAAGAAGTGAGAGTAGGCATGCTTTTTATGGACCAAGAAATTTCTCACAGTTAATATCACGTTCCAAAGTCCGATAAAAAGGCCTACGAATCCGAGATTCATCAATATTTGCATGAACGTATTATGCGACATTTTTGCAGGATAGGTATTCAAACCCTGAAAATAATCCGTGTAGTTGATGCGCATAAACCCGAACCCGAAAAATGGTTCTTTTACAATTCCTTCATTTAGCAAAGCCGTCCAGAAGGGCAACCTGCCAGTCATACTCAGTACTTCCTCAACTCCACCATTGTCTTTAAAAACAACATAACGAACCAACAAAGGAAGACCAATTGCGATGCCACTAAACATGATAATTTTTACTCTTTTATTATCTGAAGTGAACACAAGAATTACCATGATTAAAAGGAAGCCAATGGCACTAGATCGAGAATAAGTCCATACCAAAACAAGAATGGCGGCCAACATCATTAGAATGCCCCAAAATTTACGCTTTGTTTTTTGCAAGTACATGTAGCTCATACCTGCGCCAATGCTCGCTAGCATACCCAATTCATTTGGATTCATAATGTATCCTCCCAAGCGTTGTTCCTCGCCACCGCGCATACCTCGGTAAAAGGTATCCTCATCTGTCAATGATCCGATTACAAATATGAGCATGATTGGAAAAATAGCCCAAGCAAATACACGAATCATATTGATGGTTTTCTCGGGATAATGAGTATTGTAAATGACTACGACCTTCAAAAATAGCAACACAAAAACAAAGCTTTCTGCGGTCATAAACCATTGTAAAGCGGAATAGTCCCACTTCGAACTCCACATAAGAGAAGCAAAGCCCAAGATCAAATAGAGCACATAAAATGCAGGAGCAAGAACATGATTAAACTGCAAAGCACCTACGTGACCTAATTTTCTCAGAACATACAGAACGTAGAGCATGGCAACTGCCATTCCCAGTCTGCTCGTGACTTTAAAGAATTGATTTACCGAACGCTCTTCTACAACACTGAAATACCCAGCTATCATTACGAATAAAATAATCGTCAATAGCATTTCCATATTTCGAATAACGCACGGGGTTTTAGATGGCTTCATAACTAAATAAATGTGCCTTTGCAATGGTGAACCAATCGAAATCTCTTTGGATCATTTTGACCGCATTTTGACCCAATTGAAAATTCTTTTTTTCTTGAATGCACTTTGTAGCGGCCATAAGAGCTCTTGCTACACCCTCAGTGGTGTTGTTTTCAGCTACAAAACCCGCATTATTATTTAAAATGTATGATTCTAAGTTAGTTTCTTTACTCACTATTGAAGGAATGCCTACGCTCGCTGCTTCCAAAACCACTCCAGGTAAGCCTTCGTTTCTCGAAACCAAGCATAGAAAGTCAAATTGCTTTACCAGCTCGTCCTTTTCGGTACCGTATTTTACTCCCCATAATTTCATCTGCTTACCTAAATCTAAATTCTGTGCCAACTCTTCCAATTTTTCTCGGTCCGGCCCATCCCCTATTAGCCATAACTCACTACTGTTGTTCGTTCTACGCAGTTGTTGAGCAAAGCCGCTTAGCAAGGTATCAAGGCCTTTAGCGTGCAGGTCTAACCGACCAACAAATCCAAATACAGGAGCTCTATTCCCATTTTTGGAAACCTGAACAGGATTGGCTTCAGCCCAAGCCTGTCCGTTTGCTATGAGTTCAAATGGAATTTTCCCAAATACCTTCTGCGTTCCTGCCACCTCGCTTTGGCCAATGAGATGCACATGTTTTGCATGCTTCACCAAGTAATTTTCTAGCAACTTGATATAGACCTTCTTTTTGTATTTACTCCGATCAAGTGCGACAGTATTGAATGCCCCATGAGGCGTAAAAACATAGTCAATATTGTGCCTCACCAGCAACTTTGCAATGGGTTTGAATTGTGGAATAAACCCACCGTGAAAATGAAAAATCACCTTTTCATTTTCCAGCAATTCAATGGCCATTTTTAGTTCATGACTGATGTTAAACTTACCTGTATCCTTAAATAGACGTGTTTTGTAACTCCTAGACGGATAGTCGTGAACAGGATTCTTTGTGACTCCCCAAACAGTTACATCTGATCCCAATAGCGCTTGATGTTCAGCCAAACTGTTCACCACTTTATTTACCCCATTCATTCGGTTGGGATTGGCTTTTCCTAAGAGAACGTGAATAATCTGAAGTTCCATTTTACTTTGAATTTTAAAAAGCTGATGAATGAAATAAGGCTGATGATCTGAGTTCCTGCAATTCCTAGCATTACGCCAGTAAGTCCGTAATGAGAGGCCAGTGCTTTGCCTGCTAGCAGACTGAAAGCCGTGGTAAGCAAGTAACTGATGAAAATGAGTTGATTGTACTCCAACGTTCTAATCACAAAACGCAATAGAGTCCCAAGAAATACGAATACATAAATGCCACAAAATGCCAATAAAATAAAGCTGTATGGCAGGTATTTCTCGCCATACACTAGCGTCATTATTTGCTGATGGAAAATAGCAATTCCGCTTAAAAGAAAGACTACTGGCAAGATTAATTGGAGCGTTGTTTTTTTCATGTAATTGCCTAACTCCGTTAAACCACCCTTGTGAAACGCTTCTGCTGAACGCGCTGGTATTATATTTTCCATGGCTAGAAAGAGGACATTTAAAACACCCATTAAGTTTTGAGATACCCGAATTGCTCCAATAGCTGCAGGACCCAAAATGGATGCGGCAAAAAGAATGATGTAATTGGCCGAAGACCACTGCAGGAATGAAGTAGCGACCAAAAAGCGGCTGTATTTCCAAAGCATTTTTGTAGTTGTTAAGATCCCTTTCACTTGAAATCTTGGGCGAATAGCGATTAAAATATAACTCAAGGAAATAAATTGAGCTAAAAGAATACCTGCTAAAGCAGTGCTTAAATCCAACGCATCAAAAAAGTACAAGGCGACGAGGAAAACGGGTTGCAAGGCATAACCGAAGATATCTACAGCTACAACTTCCCTTGATTTCTGCTTTACAAATAATACGCGTCGACGAAAGTCATTGAATAAATAGACTGCCACCAATAAACCCAAAATGACACTGATTTTTGGCACGTACCATGCTGGCTGAATAAATTGACAGAGTTCAACCGCAAGCACCACCAATAAAAAGCTAGCCACACTCACGAAGAGCTGAACTGTGAGCAATTGGGCAAACCAAGAAGAACGGTCATTTTGCTTGGCTGTTAAAGCAAAAAGAGGAGCTGTTAAGAAGGCTTGTTGGAGTCCTGATGCAAAAAACAATACCATCCACGCCAAGGAGAACAAGCCAAATACCTCCACACCCAAAAAACGAGCAAGTAGAATACCCACTAAAAAGTTAACACCGCTCACCAAGCCTTGATCGGTCAGAACCAAACCCTTTTCTTTGTTATTTAGAATAAAGTTTAAAAGTTGCGCTCTCATCGAAAATAGATACTTAAGTATGTTTTTACTTTAAGCTTCAAGCTTTTTGGAATGGGCTGATTGCGAAAACGAGTTCCTACAAAATTACCGCTGTGGTTAGAAGCCTTATGCGCATCATTCAAGACCAACATCACATTTTCAAGTTGGTATTCCTCTACCAATCTGTCTGCATGACATAGATAGTCAATGCTCGTTTTGTTAGAGCGGATAATATAAAGGCTAACATCAGCATACGCCATGGCCTCAATGCCTTCCACACCAATTCCCGAAGCAACGGAGTCAATTATTACAATGTCAACCTCTTGCTTTAGTTGCTCTAGCTCATCCTCGAAGTCAAGTTGCGTATTGCTTGTCCGGTGCAGAAAACATAATCGAGCACTTCCCTTTTCTTTCAATGAGAGAAACACCTCTAATTCCATTGAATTCACTTTAAAATTTTGGTGGCTCAACAAGGCTACTTTTCTATCCATTTTAGCAAGACATTCGGCCAGGTTTAGAGCAACGTAGCTTTTCCCTTCCCCATCTACGGTGGAGTTAATAGCAATAATCGAATGGTCTTTTAAGTAATTTTTCAATTTCATCGTTTTAGCTATGCCAATAAAATCATCTGTCGAATTGCCTGAGCGAATTAATCCCAATAAAGGCAGAGCAGAATGCCTTTCTATGTCATGGCGGCCTGTCACCTTTGCTCGGACATACTTTTCCAAGTAGATCAATGTAATGGCGAGAATTAAACTAAAAAAGCCTGCTAAAAAAGTGATCAGTTTTTTGTTGGGGGCAACTGGCTCTCTTGGGACGGTTGCTTCTTGAATTATTCTGTGAAAAGAGAGGTTGGCAGAGGCAGCAATTGAAGCTTCAATTTTCTTCTGCGACAGGAAGTTATAGACTTGCTCTTGAATATTGAAGTTTCGTTCTAAAACTCGAAGTTCTTTTTCACGGGTTGATAAACCGTCAAATTGCTTTGAGACCACTTCCAATGATTTCTTAATTTCGCTCTTCTTGGTCATGATTTCCACCTTATTTCTTTTTATGGCTTCAACAATGTATTTTTTTAGCTCCTCAATTTTTTGATCTACCGCATTAAGCTCATCACTTTCCTCGGTATATTTTATTAATAAGTCAATACGCTCATCTTGCCACATCTTTAGCTTTTTCACCAATTCAGTCATCAACAAATCACCAAAACCAAAATTAATTGAGCGATCCTTGAAATAATCTCCGCCAGAGATGTACTCCTCTAATTCAAGCACTGCTTTTTCATTCATTTCTAGGTTTATAAGTTGAACTTCTAAACGTGAAATTTGACGTAGACCAGTTTCTGTTTCTTGCTGGGTATTTACCACTCCATTTACAGCTTTGTATTGCTCCAGAGCAATCTCTGTTTTGCGCAATTCTTCCTGTACCTCTGCCAATTTTTGGTTAATGAACTTTACAGTTTGAGCTGCTGCCTGACTCTTTACCTCAACATAATCTTCGATATACGTTTTGCATAGACGATTGGCCAAATCAGCCACCTTTTTCGGATGCTGATCCCTGTATACCACTCTAATAATAGGAATCTCTTTGTCGACTTCTACGATGTTTAGCCTACCACTAACATCGGCAATTAGGCCATCTCTAGAAAAAATATGGATAATGTAATCACCTTCCAATTGCAATTCTCGTTTATACAACAATTCTGGGTTGGCTTCAATTTTCAGCATCCCACCGTCTAGAAATACGACATCGCCGAGAGCCGTTTCAGGAAAGTCCAACGGTTCCCCCTTTTTATTCACCAATTGAAAAGTTTTGTCTGATGAAATATTCACAAAATAGTCTTCATCAAACAGCTTGGCATTTACAAAACGATAGCTAATCGAAATCGGACTATCACCATACAGCATAGCGTTCCTCACTTGCCCCTTTCGGTAAAGCGACACCGAATAATCTAGACTATCCAGTGCCATTCCTATTAATAGTCGAGAGTTTAAAACAGCCGCCTCTGCTTGAATTTTACTCTCTGTGCTAAACACATCAAAGTCACTATATAACTGGTTATTGCTTAAGCCATTTATTTGGTTGTCGAGCTTAACTAGAGCAATGGTTTGATAGGTGTTTGGCGTATAGTTCACCATTTGGCTCGCAATGAGAAGTGCCGCTAAAAAAAATAGCGCTATAATCGGCAAACCTTTGATTAAAGGCAGCAGCTGTCTTTTTATGGATTGGTATCCGCTCATTTTGATACTACAAAAGATGTAATGATTACAAATGCGGTAATGGCAGTGGCAATGGGAATTAATCGAGGTGCCTTTTCATCATAGGCCTTTCCTCTGGTGGGTGTGGCAATAATGAGGTCATCGGATTGCACCATTAGGTTGTGCAATTGAAGAGGATCCATTGTGCGCAAATCCAAGGCATAACTTTGGTTGTTTCTCACCAATTTTAAGTGTTCCATATTGGCGTATTTTGTAAAACCTTGCGCGTGACCGATGGCCTCCATCAACCTCACCTGCTCTTCTTCTAAAATGTAATTTCCAGGAGTTGTTACTTCTCCCAATATGGTCACCTTGCGGTTGAGGATTTTTACAACTATAATCGGCTCTTTGATCTCCTGCCCAAAAAAATTCCGAAGCGTGTCAGCTGCCTCAGTGCAGGTTAAACCACCGAGTTTTACCTTTCCTACTTTAGGCAATTGGACATAACCGTTTTGGTCTACCAGCACCCATTTTCCAAACGACTCATTTGAATTGTAAATACTGAAAACAGACCCCAAGCTCATGTCATTGTGGCTCCAAATACTTAAGCTCAATTTATCATCTGGGCGAATGCTGTGTTGAAACGAGCTATCCAATTTTAGCAAGTCTCGCAAATCTCCCTCGGTATCAGTCGATAAAAACTCCTGGTTCGAACACGAACTAAAGCTGAGTAGAAGTAAAATAATACCGAAAAGTGTGTAGATCGTTTTCATATTTAAACTAGAAAAGAGATGAACCGTCTAAAAAAACCTGGTTCTTTCCTATTGAGCATCTCTTTTACATTTTTGATTTTTATAAGCACTTTTTCAATAGACGTGATGTCATTTTCGCCTTTAATGATGTAGTCGAAAGCACCTAGTTTTAAAGCCTCTACTGCAGTGAATATATCCTCTTGACCAGATATGAAAACGACGTATATATTCGGATCGAAACGCTTTACTTTTTTAAGCACCTCCATTCCAGTTAGATTTTCCATTTGGTGATCTAACAGAATAATGGTGGGATCATCAATTAGTGCGTTCAAACAATCTTGTCCGTTGTCGAAAATCTGAATATCCTCGCAACCCAAATTTTTAAGCTGCTGCGCATAAATGTTCGCCATGAGTTGATCATCGTCTACGATGAATATTTTCTCTGTGCTATTCAATTCTTGCTGCATAATTCCATTTTGTTAGAGGTGCATTACTATCGCTATGCCAAAGCAATTTCAAGACTTAACTAATTGATTGTATGATATATTGTATTTTACGTCTACTCCAGATTTCCAAATATTAGAAGGCTTTTCCGATTTTTGGAATGGCGGAAACCTTGGGTTTTTATTCTATTAGCCAGCTCACTGTTGCGGCTGGCCCAAAGAGATGGCATTCTCTTTCCTCCACTTTTGCGCTTTGCGGTGCTTGCCCATAATGGGCTGTTCGAAGTAATTAAAAGAGAGCTGCGCCAAGCCAATAGTAATTCCAAGAAAAAAGCACATAAAAGCTGATGATGCACAACACTAAATACTCTGAGAACAACCCTGTTTCCAGGTAGAAGAAGGAAACGGCATAAAGCACAAACATGTGCATCAGGTAAATGCCAAAAGCTCATTGCCCCAAACAATCTAGAAGCTTATTATCAAGCATTATAATGTTGCGAGGGGCCCCATCTTGATGATAATCTAACAGTATAGAAGCGATAGCGGCAAGGTAATCGTGTTTTCTATGAAAGGGCTTTCCACTTTAAAACCGGACCAAACGATTAAGGTTATTAAAAGCACTTCTCACGTCCATTTTTTGAAGAAAACATGAAGGCTCAACAGGCCTTCTTTAAGGTAAACCAAATAATAACCCAACAGCAAAACAATGGCCATGTGCAGAAAACGAAGTGTGTGAATAAATCCCTATACTTCTTTTGGCACTCCAGAAATGTTCTAAGATTTACCAATACTTAATGTCACTGAAAGTGGGATTGCCTCAATGAAAAAAAGCGGCAGACAGTCCTTTTTAATTTCATGAACTGCAGTAGAAAGCAATAAAACTGATCTTGCACACCAATGGACCATGACGTGCATTGCTCCGCAAACTTGGTAAAAGCCGCTGATATGATCTAGCAAAAAAGGTTGCAATGGGCATAGAGTTCTATAATGAGGCTGGGTACAACGGCAAGTGTAAAAAGCCGTTTTAATGCTTTTTACATTGTCTTGTTGTGTGTTTTGATAGAGCTAACCCATTTTCATATTTTTGTACATTCCATGTAAAGAGATCTTTTTTTATAAGCCGATTTATCTTTGTTCAGATCAAGGCCATAACTATTCCAATTTCTTATATCACTTAAATTGTAACTTAAATGACGAATATTTGAAAATCCACTTTTTTTTAGAAGTTGTTTTAAATTTATTCTGTCATACATCCATTGATGGGTTTGCCCTCTTTTTTTCGCGCTTCCTAATAGTAATTTTTCAAAAACACTCTGTAGCTTCGGCTGCCTCATTGTTCCAACTGATTGTTCTTGAATGCATTGCCCGATAATATTATCAATATAATTGTCATGTTTTTTGATCTCATCTTCACTGTCATCACATCTTATTATATGATTAATTAATTCTGAACATAAAATTTCCATGTCCGGAATAACAATGCGTTGAATTCCTCCTGGTTTCAAGACTCTAATTACTTCGTTCTGGAATTTCTCAGCTTGTTGTTTTGGAATATGCTCAAAAACATGAGAATGATAAACAACGTCTATTGAATTATTTTCAAATGGAATACCTTTCTTCAGGTTGTGTACCATAATGTTTTCAGGTAATGAATTATAATATTTTTTCCGATTTTCATCAAAGAATGGTAATGCGATAAACTCTAATAGGCTATTACATTTTATGCTATGATAGATGGACCAGTCAATATTAATAACTTCACTTGACTTACTGGTTTTGTCACCACACCCTAGATTTAATATTCTCATGGTAATTTTAGTTTAAAAAACACAAAAACCATGCAAATACATATAATTTACTGATAACTAATAATTTAGAGTTTTTTTACTGCTTTCGTTCGTCCTATTTTGAGACGAATTATCATATTGGTGTTCCTATCAAATTTGTTTCAATTCTATTGATAGGTTGAAATTTAATTTTCATATACTACAACAACCCAATAAAATGCTAGCTCCAGAATTACAATAGAGTAATGCAGCGGCGCTAAACGAGCAAAACGATTTGATGAGAACTATTGAAAATTTGCGCCGCAGCCTTAGTCTTCCTGTAGAGCATTCCCAGCCCATTTGGCTCTTCCTTTTTCACTCTTTTTACTCCGATGGAATCAGCGCTGTCGGCCCACTCCATTTGACATAGCCCAACCGCTACCTTGGGCCCATTATTTAGCGTCTATCTGTAGAGTCATTTTCATGCCTTCGGTTTGGTCTAAGGCCTTGTTTTAAAAACAGTCGTTCCACAATATTATGGGAAGTCTTCATCATGAACTTTGGATGTAAGATTACTTTACTAATTATTTAAAAATTCGTGCGATACCTCGTTAGGCCCAGCGCTCGTCAATAAACTCTCGAGCTCAGACAATGCAATGAATGAGGAGACTCCATTTAGAATACAAATCCCACGACTCTCAGCGAGAAAAAGCATCTAAAACTTTCTATTTCCCATCATCAAACGAAATAATTGAAGCGGGAATTGCGATTGCAATGGCAACAAAAAAAAGGAGAGATTTCAATTTGATTGAAAAACTCTCCTTCTGCTTTCTCTATGTTCATCTTGGGCTTTAATTAAGCTCCACGACCTTAAAGAATCCTTTTGATGAAATAAATCCGCCAGTTGAACCATAGATATCCTTAATTCCAACTTGTATATCCGTTAGCGGAGTAATAATAGCTGTCATTGAAGGTTGATTGATAATTGTTCCGCCGTAATCAGCCGATCTTTGGTAAGCTTCAAACCGATGCTTGAATTATTCGTTTTATCATAGAAAACAAAGGAATACGTATTTGAAGAAGTTGTTGTGTGCATATACACCGCTCCATCTAGCGTGTATGTTTTTCCAGCTTTCAATGTGAACTCATCAGTTACCGAATTGTAAGCAATTCCATTAACTGCACTAGCGCTTCCGAAGCCCACGTAGCCACTTACTATTGCATCTGGCTGCACAAACAAAAACTCTGGTGCAGAACCACTTGCAGTAGCGCTTATCACACCGCTCGTAATATCAATACCAGTGCCGGCTGAATAAACAGGAGCATCAACGCCATCAGCTCCATCAATACCGTTTGCTCCATCGGCTCCATTCGCTCCATCCAATCCTGCTGGCCATTGAACCCCTGCAGCACCATCTTGTCCATCGATACCATCAGCTCCATTTGCACCGTCAATGCCGTTTGCGCCATCGGCTCCATTCGTTCCATCCAGTCCTGCTGTACCCTCAGCTCCTACCGCACCATCTATTCCGTCGATACCATCAACACCATTTGCACCGTCAATACCGTTTGAACCATCGACTCCATTCGTTCCATCCAGTCCTGCTGGCCCTTGAACCCCCGCAGCACCATCTTGTCCATCGATACCATCAGCTCCAGTTAATCCAGTCGAACCCTGCGCCCCTGAAACTCCATCTAGTCCATCGACACCCGCAGATCCTTGAGTACCCGCTGGCCCCGGAATAGAGCTACCTGACGTCTCTGCATAAAGAGCAAATGGCACACTCATGAATTGACTTATTCCTGTAATAGTATAGTTTGTGCCTCCTGTCGGGTCGATTTCTGTTTTAATGAAGTAAGGCCCATCTGCCCAATCGATTATGGAAAAATCACCAAGCTGCACACTCCCTGTTCCTATTTCTAAGCTCACTAAACCATTGGCGTTACTTGCTTTGTTATGTGTTTCTACATAGACAGCTCTGCCACTTACTCCACTCTTTAGTATACTCGATTGTATACCTATAGATTGTGTGGTCACTAAGTTATTGTTCGCATCTCTAACCACCGCTTGATAAGACATTTTGTCGGGCACTTGAGCAAATACGCTTGCGGTAAGTATTAATCCTGCTAGTAATGTGTAAAATTTTCTCATTTTAATTATTTTTTATTACTTTAAATGTTTTTATTTTGCGACCATCTTTCAGAACAATCAAAAAGTAAGTAGCCGATGGCTGACTTGCTAAATCTATGCTTGTGGAATTGCTCCTTACTGCGTTACTACCAAGCATTCTACCTTGCGAATTGTACAATTGATATGTCAATTGGTCCGCGTCATCTACTTTTAAGTTTAAATAATCGGCAGTGGGATTGGGATAAACAGACAACTCTAAAGCGATCGTTTCATCTTCTATGCCAAGGGTTGTGGAAATATCGTAAGATTGCTGAACCCCGTGCATTGCGCTGCCATTTACCCCTGAAATGGCAGTATAAAATACTTGCCCTACAGAATAACTGGCTGTTCCACTTATCCCTGTTGCTTCACCACCTGTGGCAGTTGCTGCTTCTTGCGCATGTATACCCCCTAATCCTAAGAGGAGAAATACAAGACAAGTAATTTTCTTTTTGTGTCTCATAATATTATTTGAATTTATAGATTAGTTTAATCTATACTAGAATGAAAGAATAGATAGCCATGTGATTTTCGATTATTTATTTTTCCAACCTTGAATTCTCCACAGGTATTTATCATTACCTCAATTTCTTTCGCTTTATTTTTACATTCTTTATGAGATAAAGTTTTTTTTTTAGGCCAAAGGCCTTTTCGGGCTCTCAAAAACACTACTACAGAGGATGAAATACCCTTTAATGACTATCAAAAAGTACTCAACACAACCTGTTCTTCATCTGCGCTTCATTTAGAAATATCTCCTACAGATGAGTCGTTTAGTGAATTAATTCAAGCCCTCTAAGGAAGCTAGCCCCAAGTTAAGCGTGCTTTTATCAGGAGCCATAATCATAAAAATCAGGCCTTGAGTAGACATTGAAGTCGAGCAGTCATTTACATTATAGAAACCATTGGGACTGATTAGATTTGGCCCTCAACCGACATCGAAAGTCATTTGCCACATACAACGAAGGGCTGCTTTTTATTGAAAGCGGAAACCTGAGCAAGCCAATCGGGTTTGATTCATGAATAATTCGCTCCAATCATTTTATTGAGCAACCTTTTGACCACATCCTTTTTATTAAGAAAAGGTGATACTTTGGATTTATCACATCTATTTTGTCGGAATACTCAACTGTATGGCTCTATTTTACTAACGCTATCTGGATATGCTTACATTCTTTGCAACTCAAAATTAAGTTGCAGTCAATGAGATTTTAAGCTCCTGAAAGTTTCAGCGGATAGAGAAATTTTTGGCGCCTTTAAATGTTGATGTCTAAACCAACATTCACACAGAGCAACGCACTAGGTCCTGCATCATTTGCTCCGGCATTTATTTTAAATAACAAAAATTGAAATCTACCATTTTTACTTGAAGCAAGTCTCTTTGTGGTCGGTTACAGCAAAGACCTATGCCCTGGCCCAGACGAGTATCAAATATTCAAAATTCAGTGAGGCTGAGCAATGATGCAACATTTGGCAATGCTCTTAAAAACACTGAAGGGTTTACACTTTCCTTTTTTGCTCAGAGGCTAGTGGCGCTGGCAATTGTCTTAGTGGTTGCCCTGATGTATGACTAGTATTACTTGAGGTAAACCCAACCCTTGATGCAGGATTAGAAGCACCGGACTTTGGCACAATTGCCAGTACTGATGGAGAAAGCCAAACTACTTAGAAAGGGGGGCCACTTTATAGTTTTGCGAATGACACTGAATCCGCGCAAATAAACGGAGACGGTGCTGGAATTAAACGGTTTATTGGCAAGCCAGATTATTCAGTGATGATGAAACATTCTATGCTAGTGATGGTAGAGGCAATGTGCCTTATTACTTTTTAAATGGTGCAATCACGTTTCAGGTTACCCAAAATGCACCGGAGAAGTTGTTGTACACTTGTCAATCTCACGGTTGTATGACAGCAGTCATTTCAGTATTCGAATTTTTGATTTTTGGATTAACGGTTTAGATCGGGTAATGCTAAGGTAGCTCACTGTATAATTTACAGAGCTCATTCTTAAACTGTTAATCCTCCTATTAAATTTGACTAATTTGCTCTCACAATGAAAACAAAAATAATTGCATCGATTCTTATCATCAGTTTTATCGGCTTAGCAGTTGCATATTACCTTTTTACAATGAAGGTACCTGGCTTGGAAAAGACAGAAGCTAATTTTGAGCTAACTGCCGATGAATTATTTAATGCTTTTGATGAAAATGAATCAGCCTCTATGGTTAAATACGAAGGCCAAGTCATTGCCGTGACGGGTATCGTGTCAAGGATCAAACTCAGTGAATCCACTTCCAATATTACGCTTGATGCAAAAAACGCCATGGCTGGTGGGATCAATTGTTCCTTCAACGAAATTGTAGCGAACATCAACAAAGGCGATAGTGTGACTATTAAGGGACGATGCCAAGGGTTTTTAATGGATGTCGTTCTAAATAATTGCTCCAAATAATAATCCTTATGCGCAAAACCATTTTCATATTTTCTTGTCTTTTTCTATTCACTAGTTGCTACAAGGACAACGAAGAAGCCCTCTACGGAGATGCTAATTGCCAGCCCCAAGACGTAAGTTTTTCAGGTGAAATTCTACCCATTATAAGTAATTCTTGTGCCGTCGTAGGTTGCCACGTTCAAGGCGGGTTGGGCAATGGCTTGTTTGAAAATTACGAGCAAGTGAAAACAAAAGTCGACAATGGCTCCCTTCTAGAGCGTGTTGTGGTGGAACAGGAAATGCCTCCAAACGGCGTGCTTCCTTCTTGCCAAATTCAGACAATACAGCAATGGATACTCGAAGGAGCACCCAACAACTAACTAGAGTCTGTCTATGAGGTCCGCTATCTTCCTTCCACTTGTTTTAAAAGCAATCATTTCCCAAAGTCAATTCCTTGGTTTTCAAAATTGCGTGAGCGTTGCTATCGAACTCCCTAGCCCAGACTTTCAAATATAGAGCCAAGACACTTTAATAAATAAACAGACTCCAATTCAAACAAAATATCATGAAACAACTACTAATCCTTTCAATTCTCTTACTGCAGAGCTTCTGTGTTTTCAGTCAGAAATACATGACTCAAAGTGGAACAATTTCCTTCTTTTCTGAAGCTCCCATTGAGAATATTGAATCGACAAACAACCAAGTATCGAGTGTCATAAACTTGGAGAATGGTCAACTGGTGTTCAGCTTGTTGATGAAAGCATTCGTCTTTGAAAAGGCGCTGATGCAAGAACACTTTAACGAGAAGTATGTCGAAAGTGATATTTACCCTAAAGCCATTTTCAAAGGCCAAATACAGGACTTCGAAACCATTGAACTCAGCACCACTCCGCTTGATGTCGCCGTAGTTGGGACATTGACCATTCATGGTGAGTCTCATGAAATAACGAGTGTTGGACAAATGTATTACGACGAAAATAATCGGATCAGAGTAAACTCAACTATTGAAGTTGCCCTTGATAAGTACAAGATAAAGATCCCTTCTTCGGTGCAAGAAAATATTTCAAACACCATTGCAATCACAATTCAAATGGAATATGAAAAACTGGATTAAACGAGGCATCGCGGTTCATCTCTTCATTATCCTATCAACTGCAGTGCAGGGGCAGGATGATTTACTCGAACTATTGAATGCCCAAGAAGAACCCGAAACAAATTACACCATTGCAACTTTCAAGTCGACCAGGCTGGTGAGCGGACATTCCGTAGAAACCAATAAAAAAGGAGATCTACAATTTCTAATCGGTCACCGATTTGGGAGAATTAATTCTGGCTGGCGCGAATTGTATGGCATTGACAATGCCACCATTCGGTTCGGATTTGAATATGGTTTAACCGACAATTTGAACATTGGAATTGGGCGTTCTTCATTTCAAAAGACATATGATGGAAACATAAAATGGCGCTTTCTAAGACAGAAATACGGCGCCGAAGAATTCCCTTTGTCGGCCACTTGGGTAAGCACAATGTATGTGCTTGCGAACGAATTTCCCAATACCGAAAGAGAGAACTATTTTAATCAGCGCTTGTCTTTCAACCACACATTACTGTTAGCTCGAAAATTCGGAAAGCTCTTTTCGCTCCAACTAATGCCTACGGTTATGCACCGCAATTTAGTGGCAACCGAACAAGACGAAAACACCGTATTTGCCATGGGCGCAGGAACCTCCATCCGCCTTACAGGATCTGTGCGGTTCAATGTGGAATACCACTATATTTTTCCAAATCAAATCGCAAGCCCTGTGGGCGGCGAAGACGTTACCAACGCCTTGTCATTGGGCGTCGATTTAGAAACAGGAGGTCACGTATTTCAGTTGCACATAACCAACAGCCGCGGAATGACTGAAAAATACCTAGTAGGAGAAACAACAGGTATTTGGGGCGATGGCGATATTCATTTCGGATTTAATGTAAGCCGCGTATTCACCACTAAAAAGCATAAGAAAGTTCCGTGATGGCTATGAGGAATCAGATTTAACGAAACCGATTAGCGCCTCTACATACCGTCCATTTTATGCCTTCGGCTTTGGCCCTAAAACTGTGCCATGGCTTGGCCTAGGTCCTTGCTTCATTACCACCGTAAATCAGACACTCAACAATGCGGAATGACGGAGGTGGATTTCCCCGTCAAAAAAGCATGATCATTCTATTTCAAAATCCACCTCCGTCATAACCTTCATAACTCATTTTATACCACCACCTCCATAGAGGAGGACACTTTACCAGTGCTGTTTTTGACGTGATTAGCGACCCGGATTGTCCAGTAAATTCCATTCAGATCTTTGCCGTGATCCTGTCCTCCTCATGCTTAGAGTGCAATACCGTAAACCCAAGACCTTCGATATTCTCCTTGCTCTCTTTAGAGAAGTTCTGGAGGTTCTTGTTGCAATGGTTTTGATGGACTAAGTTGAAGAGTGACGGCTTTAATGAACGTCATTTTTAAACGCTTATTCATCATCTGCTGAGGCTTGGTAGATCTCCGATAGTACAAATTGACAGGTCGCTAAATTGACATTAGAGAACTATATACATATATTACGCGCTTGCACACAAAATTCTGGGCCAAGCTCAGAAACAATAAACCAATCCTATGAAAACCAAATTACTCATGCTCTGCATGACCCTTTTCGTCAATTGTCTCATCGCACAGACTTTTACAAACATGACCAGCGTATTGAATAACACGGGGGGCAGTTCTCCTTGTGTCGCCGATATGAATGGTGATGGACTAGACGATGTAGTCACATTGTCAGGCAATGATATCTCTATAGATTATCAACAACCGGACGGCACGTTCGACCAAGTGATTTACGATGTAAATGCTCAAAACAGTCCTTCTTGGAGTATAGCCGCGGGAGACCTTAATTCCGATGGTTATTTGGACCTTATGTTCGGAGGAGGCTCGAGAGTGTCCTTTTATCTTTCCAATTCCACGGGCACAGCGTTTACCGAGCAGTTTATTGATGACTACATATTCAGTCAGCGAACCAACATAGTCGATATTGACAATGACGGTGATCTAGATGCCTTTGCCTGTCATGATGTAGACCTGAGTCATCCATACCGCAATGATGGTACGGGTTTTATGACGGAAGACCAAAGTCTTGTCGCTACAGTTCCACTCGCGGGTAACTATGCCAGTGTATGGACAGATTTCGATAATGACGGAGACACAGACCTTTATATTGCAAAATGTCGAGGGGGCTCTTCTCCTGGAGATGTCGAGAGAGAGAATGCCTTATATGTCAATGATGGGTCGGGTAATTACTCGGGTAATGTAATTGCAGACTACGGACTCTTCGATAATGAACAGTCATGGGTGACTATTTTTGAGGATTTCGACAATGATGGAGATATGGATACCTACACGGTAAACCATACCAATCAAAACTACTTGAGAGCGAATGACGGCACGGGAAATTTCACCGACGTGAGTGCTGGCAGTGGTTTAGATCTCTCTGACATTGGTGCCTGGGCACTAATCGGTGCAGATTTTGACAATGATGGATATGTAGATATGCTTATGGAGGCCTCGTCATCTGCCGACCTGGAGTTCTGGCACAATGATGGTGATTTCACCTTTACAGGTGCTTCCCTTCCTTTTGATAAAGGAGGCCTAGGAGACTTGAACAACGACGGTTACATCGATGTATTCACAGGCGGTACGCTCTGGATGAACGACGGTGGAACAAATAACTTTTTAAAAGTAGACTTGACGGGTACGAATTCCAATCTCGACGGAATTGGCTCAAGAGTAGAGGTCTACAGTGATTTAGGGGTGCAAATAAGAGAGAGCCGTTCAGGAGAAAACTTCAAGCCGATGAGTTCCCTTGATCTGTTCTTTGGATTGGGAACAGATACTGAGGTAGACAGCGTTATTGTTCGCTGGCCTTCGGGGCAGGTGGACGTGGTTGTTTCACCAGCTATTAACACGCGCATTAGCATTTTAGAGGGCCTTTTGCCTGCCGTTCTTCGATTGACTAAGGTCAACCCTTATTCACAAGAAATTACTATTAAGAATTTTGGAGGAGAGCCTGCGGATATCAGCGGCTACAGACTATGCTCAGAGTTTTCGTGCACGAGCAACCTTAGTGACTTGACTATTGTAACTGGTGACTTTAACCTGGGAACGGGTGAGGAAGTTACGGTGGCTTGGACTACCGGCGCAGGATTTACCATTGCGGGTGCCGATATGGGTCTTTTTCTGCCTACAGGTAACTTGAGCAATCCTGCCGTCATGGAAGATTTTACCCAATGGGGTAGCGGAGGAAATGGAAATGAGTTTGTGGCGGTGGCCAAAGGTATCTGGGGTGCGGGAGATTTTGTGCCGCTGGGTTTCGAATATTCCTACACGGGATCAGGATTTCAGGATGGAGTATCCTACTGGCAAGAATCAGAGTTTTGTCCGATGCCATCGGATGGGATAGCTTCTACCTTTTCTACGACCGGTGCTGATCTCTCATGGACCGAAAATGGCTCGGCTACTAGCTGGGACTTGGAGATTGGTTTAGCTGACTTTACTCCTTCAGGAACCCCTACCAATGCAGGGGTTACAATTCCTTATGCCTTTACGGGTGCAGAGGGAACAGTCTATGACTTTTTTGTACGATCAGATTGCGCTGCCTCCGGAGGAATAGGACTAAGTGGTTGGGCAGGACCGTTCAGATTTACTGTGCCTCTGCCAGTAAGTTTTTGCGATGTAGCAATCGACGTAAGTGTAGGTGGTACGTTCAATACCGGATTCATCGATGGGGTCTATGAAGACTTTGAGTCCTGTATGGGTAGCAGCCCCACCAATGCGAACTGGTTCGTCTACTCGGCCACTGTAAATGGCACCTTGAATATTTCATCCGTTGGATTGAGTTCGGTGGATACCGAGGTCTCAGTTGGAGTTGGGACTTGTGGGTCTCTCACAGAAATAGCTTGTGACGATGATTTCACGGGTTCTTCTCCCTATGAATCTGAAGTTGAATTTGACGTATCTGCGGGTACAGATTACTATATCATGTGGGGAAATGGATGGACTTCGAATGCATCCGATTTCACCGTGACATTTACTCCTGACCTGACCTGTTCTAATCCTTTCCCTGGCGTAGATGAAGCAAGTCTAGCGACTGTGCAAGTTGGTAACGCTTTTAGTACCGCTTGGACTCCAGTTCCCGGTCAAATCGGATGTCAGGTCCAGGTCAGACTTGCAGGCGGCCCTATCTTGGGTGCTCAGATTGTAGGTGGTGCAAATGCAGGCGGGTTTAATATACCCCTTAATGTATTGCAACTGGGTACAGACTACGAGTGGCGCGTGAGATGTGGATGCTCGCAAACACCATTGATCGCAGGAGCCTTTAGTTCTTGGCAACCATTCTCTACTCCAGCTGGAGCAGGTATTACTTCTAGTCCCAATCCTACAGCGGGTCAGTCTAACGTGACTTTCACTGTGGTAGAAGAAGGAACCACCACACTTGAGGTCTTTGATCTGAGCGGTCGTTTGGTAGATGCTATTTTCACTGGTGTTGCTCAACCAAACAACGATTACCGTTTTGAGTTTGACGGTTCCGCTCTACCGAATGGAGTGTACATCTATCGCTTAACGACTGAAAGTGAAATGGTGAATGAGAAATTTATGATTGCGCGATAAGCAGTCAACTGTCGAATATCGAATTGATAAGAAACCATCTGCAAAATGCAGATGGTTTCTTTGGTTTATTGGGGGGCTGGCCTTGAAATAGTTAGTACAAATTAAAAAGTGAAAATGTCTCCTTATTTTAAGACGCGTCAGTCCACCTCCGTCTTCATTTCCGCAGGCTCCAATGAAACCGCCTGTGTTACTTGCTTTGCTCCGTGAGAACGCTCCTCGAGGTCGCTTAGTTCTCCATGGGAAGTGGAGGCTTTCCGCGACGAATGAGCGGAATGTCTGAGGTGGACATGTGCAAAATGGCCAAGTAATCGTGGTAGAGAAAAACAGTAGATTAATCATCTGCTGAGGCTTGGTAGATCTCCTATAATACAAGATGTTAAATTGACTCTAAAGAACTATATACATATATTGTGCTCTTGCTTATAAAGTTCTGGGTCTAGCTCAGATTCAACTAACCCAATCATATGAAAACCAGATTTCTCGTGCTCTGTGCGATCCTACTCTCGAACTGTCTCATCGGGCAGACTTTCACAAATATGACGAGCGTATTGAATAACACTTGGGGAAGTACTCCTTGTGTAGCCGATATGAATGGAGATGGACTGGACGATGTAGTCACCTTGGTGACCTCGTCAGGCAATGATATATCTATAGATTATCAGCAACCGGACGGCACGTTCGACCAAGTGATTTACGATGTCAATGCGCAGGTCACTCCCACTTGGAGCATAGCCGCTGGAGACCTTAATTCCGATGGTTATTTGGACCTCATGTTCGGGGGAGGCTCCAACGTCGCCTTTTATCTTTCCAATTCTACGGGCACAGCATATACCGAGCAATTCATAGGTGACTACATATTCAGTCAGCGAACCAACATAGTCGATATTGACAATGACGGTGACCTGGATGCTTTTGCCTGTCACGATGTGGACTTGAGTCATCCCTACCGCAATGATGGCACGGGTTTTATGACGGAAGACCAGAGCCTTGTCGCTACGGTTCCACTCGCGGGTAATTATGCCAGTGTATGGACAGATTTTGATAACGACGGAGACACAGACCTCTATATCGCAAAATGTCAACTGGGTTCTTCCACAGGAGCTGTAACAAGAGAGAATGCCTTATACGTCAATGATGGGTCGGGTAATTACTCGGGTAATGTAATTGCAGACTACGGTCTCTTTGACAATGAGCAGTCATGGGTGACCATATTTGAGGATTTCGACAATGACGGAGATATGGATACCTACACGGTAAACCATACCAATCAATGCTACTTAAGAGAGAATGATGGAACTGGAAATTTCACCGATGTCAGCGTTGGCAGTGGTCTGGATATATCTGACATTGGTGCATGGGCGTTAATCGGTGCAGATTTCGACAATGATGGATATGTAGATATGCTCATGGAGTCAAGGTCTGCTGCGGACATAGAGTTTTATCACAATAACGGCGACATGACCTTTACAGGTGCTTCCCTTCCTTTTGATAAAGGAGGCCTAGGAGACTTGAACAACGACGGTTACATCGATGTATTCACAGGCGGTACGCTCTGGATGAACGACGGTGGAACAAATAACTTTTTAAAAGTAGACTTGACGGGTACGAATTCCAATCTCGACGGAATTGGCTCAAGAGTAGAGGTCTACAGTGATTTAGGGGTGCAAATAAGAGAGAGCCGTTCAGGAGAAAACTTCAAGCCGATGAGTTCCCTTGATCTGTTCTTTGGATTGGGAACAGATACTGAGGTAGACAGCGTTATTGTTCGCTGGCCTTCGGGGCAGGTGGACGTGGTTGTTTCACCAGCTATTAACACGCGCATTAGCATTTTAGAGGGCCTTTTGCCTGCCGTTCTTCGATTGACTAAGGTCAACCCTTATTCACAAGAAATTACTATTAAGAATTTTGGAGGAGAGCCTGCGGATATCAGCGGCTACAGACTATGCTCAGAGTTTTCGTGCACGAGCAACCTTAGTGACTTGACTATTGTAAATGGTGACTTTAACCTGGGAACGGGTGAGGAAGTTACGGTGGCTTGGACTACCGGCGCAGGATTTAGCATTGCGGGCGCCGATATGGGCCTTTTTCTACCCACAGGTAATTTAAGTAACCCTGCGGTGATTTTAGATTTTACCCAATGGGGTAGCGGAGGAAATGGAAGTGAGCTTGTGGCCGTAGCCAAAGGCATCTGGAGTGCTGGAGATTTCGTGCCGTCTGGTTTTGAATATTCCTATATTGGATCAGGATTTCAGGATGGAGTCTCCTTCTGGCAAGAATCGGAATTCTGTCCTATACCAACAGCCGGGATAGCTTCTAATTTATCTATCACAGGTGCTGATCTTTCTTGGACCGAAAATGGATCTGCGACAAGCTGGGACGTTGAGAGTGGCCTAGCTGACTTCACCCCGACAGGAACTCCTACAAACGCGGGGGTGACAATCCCCTTTGCCTTTTCAGGTACAGCGGGAACAGTATATGACTTTTTTGTACGATCAAATTGCGCTGCATCCGGAGGAATCGGGATAAGCGATTGGGCAGGCCCCTTCAGATTTACTGTGCCTCTGCCAGTAAGTTTTTGCGATGTAGCAATCGATGTAAGTGTTGGAGGTCTCTTCAATACTGGACTCATCGATGGGGTCTATGAAGACTTTGAGTCCTGTATGGGTAGCAGCCCCACCAATGCGAACTGGTTCGTCTACTCGGCCACTGTAAATGGCACCTTGAATATTTCATCCGTTGGATTGAGTTCGGTGGACACCGAGGTCTCAGTTGGAGTTGGGACTTGTGGGTCTTTGACAGAAATAGCGTGTAGCGATGATTTTACAGGTTCTTCTCCTTGGGAATCTGAAGTCGAGTTCGAAGCAACTGCTGGCACAGATTACTATATCATGTGGGGTAATGGATGGACTTCGAATGCATCCGACTTCACCGTGACCTTGACACCTGATTTCGTCTGTAATGCACCGAGCGACTTGCAAGTTTCCGACATTTCAACTAATGGTGCTGCGATC
This sequence comes from Cryomorphaceae bacterium, assembly GCA_047632755.1. Taxonomy (GTDB): domain Bacteria; phylum Bacteroidota; class Bacteroidia; order Flavobacteriales_D; family Cryomorphaceae; genus JAKVAV01. Next base: position 3,431 of record JBLIDT010000023.1, on the reverse strand, counting down.
ACCTGGACAGAAAATGGGGCTGCTTCAAACTGGAATCTCGAGGTAGGAAATGAAGGCTTCAGTCCTTCAGGTGTGCCGACAAATTCAGCCATTGTTGCCTCGTTCGATTTGACAGGAGCCGAAGGCGAATCATTCGATATCTATGTCAGAGCAGATTGTGGATTGGGTGGATTTAGCGAGTGGGCAGGTCCCTTGAATGTGACGCTCATCACTACGTATCCGGGCAATCAATGGCTCGACTTCACTGATGCGACACCTTCAAGATTGGTAGTTACTTCGGTAGCCAATAGCGATGATGAAGAAAAGGACATTGCGGTAGCCGACCTCAATAATGATGGTTTTGACGATGTCATCGTATGTCGAAAAGAACCCTTCTCTCTCTCTTCAGTAGATGCAAAGTCCGATCTGCTCTTGATGAATGAGAACGGAGTGCTTACGGATAGAACGACGCTATATGCACCTGAATTTCTCAGCACCGTATCATTTGCAAGAGACCTGTACATCGGTGACTTTGATGGCGATGGCTGGAAAGATGTCATTGTCGCAAACACCTTCGGTCAGCAACCTCAATACTATGCGAACCAAGGAGATGACGGAAACGGTACCTGGTTAGGACTGGTCGATGAAAGTTCTACGAGATTCCCAACCCTTACCGATGACTTTCTTAGAATTTGTGGAGTAACGGGAGGAGACGTAGATGGTGACACTGATCAAGACATCTATTTGGTGAGCTATAAGCAGACTTCCGGTCAGGGAGTCGCCAAAGACTATTTACTTATAAATGATGGAAACGGAGTATTCGCAGATGAGAGTGAAGCCCGATTGGGTGACCTCAGAAATTCGGCCTTCGGTACAACTGTTCAGATTTATGATATGGACAATGATGGCGACGAGGATATTCTAAAAGTATCAAGCTTATTTGCGGTGCTACCATGGGGAGATGTCGGTCTCTTCGTACTCTTCAACGAGGGTGCGGGAACTTTTTCAAATTGGCAGAATATTGCTTCCGATGCACCCTACACTTTCGAAGCTGCTGATTACAACGGCGATGGACTTTTGGATGTATTCGTGGTAAATGACGGAGCAGACTATTTGTTAACCGTCACCTCGGTTGTACCTGATGTCAGCCTCAATTATACGACTACCAATGTGGTCAATGGGCTGACTGGTTTCGGTGGAAATGTACATGCAGTGGATTTAGATTTAGATGGTGATTTAGACATAGCTGTAACTGATGTTGTGGTAGATATTCCACCCTGTGATTCAGAGCGCAGACTCGCACTTCTTGAAAATCAAGGAGGCGTCTTTGTAGATCATCACACAACGGATGTGAGAGAATGGGAAGTGAATAGCTATGACGTGGGATTCGCAGATATAAATGGGGATGGCCTTCAGGATATCATTACAGGAGGCTGTGCCGGATACAATATTTTTATGAGTGAGAACTGCGAACTCGTAACCAGTTCTGCAGATTTCGACTTGGATGGATTGGCCGATGCATGCGATGCATGTCCTACGAATCCTGACCCGAGTTGTCAGCCTGATGTTGATTTCCCGGTCGTTAGCACAGATGGCTCTGTCGCCAGACAGTGGAATGACCTCCTGCTCGAATCTATTCGAAAAGACTTTGCTCGCCCTACCGTTCACGCCAGAAATCTATTCCACACCTCAGTGGGAATGTGGGATGCTTGGGCAGTTTACGATCAAGATGCTTGTACCTATTTACTAGGAAAGACGGTGGATGGATTCACGTGTAACTACGACCCGATTCCCGTGCCAAACGATATTCCTGCCGCCCGTGATGAAGCACTTAGCTATATGGCCTATAGATTGCTTTCTCATCGATTCGCAGCTTCTAACAATAGTGCGCTTCTACAGATGGCCTATGACGCACACATGGACACCTTAGGATATGACATCAATGTGACATCAGAGGACTACAGCAACGGAGATCCTGCTGCAATGGGTAATTATATAGCGCAGTGCATCATCAATTTTGGACTCCAAGATGGTTCCAATGAGCAGAATGGTTATGTAAATCAGAGATATGAACCGGTGAACCCTCCAATGATTGTGAAGGTAGCCGGAAATAGTCAGCTCAATGACTGGAATAGATGGCAGCCCTTATCCTTAGACCTATTTATTGACCAGAGTGGTAACGAAATACCTGGCAGCACACCTGAGTTCTTGAGTCCGGAATGGGGTCAAGTAAGTCCATTTGCCTTGGATGAGTCAGATAAAGTGACCTTCAATCGAGATAACTTTGACTATGAAGTTTATTTTGATCCCGGAACTCCTCCTTTGATGGACACTACCGGAGTAATCGATTCGGAAGATTACCGTTGGAATTTTATGACAACGATGCTATGGAGTTCACAGCTAGATGCAACTGATGGCGTTATGTGGGATATTTCGCCGGCTTCTATTGGTAAGAGAGACGTCCTGCCAGCTACGGTTGCCGATTATCCGTCTTTTTACAATCAAATGGATGGTGGAACGACCAGCCCTGGTCATGCCGTCAATCCTTCTACCGGAATGCCATACGCACCTAACATGGTTCCTAGAGCTGATTATGCGCGTGTTTTGGCAGAATTCTGGGCAGATGGCCCGGATAGTGAAACACCTCCTGGACATTGGTTCACTTTACTCAACTATGTATCTGATCATCCGGAATTAGAAAAGAAATTCATGGGAGAAGGACAGGTACTCGAAGATCTGGAGTGGGATGTAAAGTCTTACCTCATGATGGGTGGAGCAATGCATGACGCCGCAGTATCTTCATGGGGAATAAAAGGATGGCATGATTACCCGAGACCGATATCTGCGATCAGAGCGATGGCCGGCAAAGGTCAGAGCACAAATCCGGGAGGTACTTCATATCACCCTGCAGGTGTTCCATTGATGCCTGATTATATCGAAGTGATAGAGTCTGGAGATCCTCTTGCCGGTGCCGGCGATGAATTTGTTGGAGACATAAAGATCAAAGCCTGGAGAGGACACAAGGCCATAAATAATATAGATGTAGATGAAGCCGGAGTGGGCTGGATCCATGCATCAGAGTGGGAGCCTTATCAAAGACCTTCCTTTGTTACGCCTCCTTTTGCTGGGTATATTTCAGGGCATTCGACCTTCTCTAGAGCAGCTGCTGAAGTGATGACGTCCTTGACAGGAGATGCATATTTCCCGGGAGGGATAGGGACATTTACCGCCGAGCAAGATGAATTCTTGGTATTCGAAGATGGTCCTAGTGTAAACATTGAATTGCAATGGGCCACTTATCAAGATGCTGCGGATGAATCAGGTCTATCTCGAATCTGGGGTGGAATTCACCCGCCATGCGATGATGTTCCCGGAAGAAAAAATGGTATCATAATCGGTCAAGATGCCTTTACCAAAGCAGTATCATACTTCGGCTGTTCTGCTCCTGAGCT
>JBLIDT010000022.1:25000-53576 GCA_047632755.1 Cryomorphaceae bacterium | reverse complement strand
CCGTATGGTATTGTCTTTTGACGAAATGAGAAAGATCCTTTTGGCGGAAGCCCGAAACTGATTTCTCTGTGCCCAGAATATTTCTGCCCATAGGATGACCCGGATAAAGAAGTTCTTCAAAATCATCAAAGATCAACTCGGCAGGATTGTCTTGGTAACTCAAAATTTCATCCAAAACGACTTCCTTCTCCTTCTCAATTTCTTTTACAGGGAACGTAGAATTGAACGCGATATCGGAGATGATTTCCGCAGCTCTTTCGAAGTGTTCATTCAAGAATGAAGCGTAGATGACTGTCTCTTCTTTTGAGGTGTAGGCGTTCAGTTCGGCACCTACACTGTCCAGTCTACTTAGTATGTGAAAAGCCTTGCGCTTTTTAGTGCCTTTAAAAAGTAAGTGCTCAATGAAATGAGCAATACCTTGTTCTTCAAGTAGCTCATTTCTCGAACCCGCTTCGATGGTAAGACCCAAGTGCGAAACTCGGTGATCCTTTAGCGAGAGGTGAACAGTGCGTACGTTATTGGACAGTTTGCGAAATCGAAATTCCATAAGGAGGTCAAAGATACTTGAGTTTGTAAACTCAAAGAGTTTTTTGTGAAAAACAAGCGCCAAAATTTTCTATTTAGGAACAAATTAATAGAGATGGCGTAGAAGTCTAAAAAAGTATACTATTGTAGTCTTAAAAAGCAATTTATTGTCAACCTTAACCAAAACAACCAATAATGTATAAGCTACGCGTAGTGGTAACAGGGATGGGAGCTATCACTCCCATCGGTAATTCCGCCAAAGAATTATGGGATAATTCTCTAAAAGGGGTCAATGGCGTTGGCCCCATTACCAGATATGACTCATCATTTCACAAGACCCATTTCGCGTGTGAGGTGAAGAACTTTGATCCATCTAAGTACCTAGAGAGAAACGAGATTAGAAGGAGTGACATTTACGCTCAGTATTCTTTGCATTGTGCGGCTGAGGCCATGGAGGATAGTGGTTTGGATATGGAAAAAACCTCACCTTACGATGTTGGTGTGATCTGGGGTACAGGAAAAGGTGGCGTAACCAGCTATGATGAAGAGGTAAAGGATTATTTTGTGAATGGAGGTGTACCGAGATTTGGACCATTCTTTATACCCAAAGTGATTTCAAACATGGCTCCGGGAATGATTTCAATGAAATTTGGTCTGATGGGAGTGAATTTTGTGACTGCTTCGGCATGCGCAAGTTCAAATCATGCTATAATTGACGCATTTAACAACATTCTCCTTGGAAGAGCCAAGGCAATCATTTGTGGCGGTGCGGAAACTGGAATTACTGCACCTGTGATGGCTGGATTCGAAGCTATGCGCGCTCTTTCGAACGATAATGATGCTTACAAATGGGCGTCGCGTCCATTTGATGAAACCAGAAACGGTTTTGTGATGGGAGAAGGAGGGGCTGCTTTAATTCTTGAAGAGCTCGAGCACGCAAAGGCGAGAGGGGCAAAAATCTATGCTGAAATCGTTGGCGTGGGTTCCACAGCTGATGCCTACCATATGTCATCATCTCACCCAGAGGGTTTAGGAGCAATTCGTTCCATAGAACTTGCCCTAAAAGAGGGCGGTGTAGAACCAGAAGAAGTGAATTACCTAAACGCACATGCCACATCAACTTCTATTGGTGATTTGAGCGAAATAGCAGCAATTTCTAGAGTGTTCGACCGAAAAATGAAAAATCTTGTGGTAGGTGCGACAAAATCTATGACGGGCCACCTTATCGGTGGTGCAGGAGCTGTGGAGAGCGTTTTTGCGATAAAAGCAATTCAAGAAGGAATTATTCCGCCAACAATCAATACAGAAACGCTTGATCCTTTAATTCCTAAGGAGTTGAAAATTGCTGGCCCAAAAGCTGAGGAACGAAAAGTAAAGGTAGCTATAAGTAATACATTCGGTTTTGGAGGTCACAATACCTCCGTGCTGTACAAGAGCTTTGAGGATTAGCTTTGCTCGACATTAACGGATAAAAAAAGGGGCTGCCTTTATATAAAGGCAGCCCATCAAATTTAGAAAGCAGGAATGTCTAGTAGCAGTATTTTCCTGCTTCGATCAAGCTCAACGCCACTTGTTGACGTGCATTTTTCGGATTAAACGGTGCGTGCTTTGTAAAGCGCTTCAATCCCATCATCATCATTCGGAGTTCATCTCCTTCTACAAAAGAATTGATTGCGTCTTTCCCTGCCTTATTCATTCGGTCAGTGGTGTCGTATAGCCAAGTTCTGGTCATGGCAATCTGATCTTTAGCAGCATCTTCGCCCTTCATCTCCATTAATTTGAGTGTTCTCAAAAGCGCAGATTCAGAAGCATATGTCCATGTCGCCATATCAGCTATGTTCATCATTACCTCTTGTTCTTTGGCTAAAGTTTGAGTCAATTTCTGAGCAGCGGCACCAGCCACCATAAGAACACATTTTTTGAAGTTCTCAACGAGCATACGTTCCTCAAACATTGGCTTTCCGTCATCTTCGGGCGATTCGGGAATCGACATGAGTTCATTAGCTACGCTCATGGCAGGGCCCATTAAATCAAGCTCGCCTTTCATTGCTTTACGAATGAGCATATCTACAATGAGTATTCGGTTGATTTCGTTCGTTCCTTCAAAGATTCGGTTAATTCTGGCATCGCGGTAGGCTCGTTCAACACGAGTCTCCGCGCTGTATCCCATTCCTCCGTGGATTTGGACAGCTTCATCGGCAACATAATCTAATGCATCAGATGCCAAGACTTTCATCATTGCGCATTCTGCCGCATATTGCTCAATTCCCTTGAGAGTTGCTTTATTCTTGTCCATTCCGTCAGCAATCAAAGCGTCTATTGCGTCTTGGATATTTTGAGTCGCTCGATAAATCGAACATTCTGCGACAAAAGTTTGAATAGTCTGCTCGGCTAGTTTGAAACGAATAGCTCCATATTTCGAGATTGATCTTCCAAATTGATTTCTTTCGACAGCGTATTTTATGCTGTGATTAATGATGTCTTTGTTTCCACCAATTGCACCACCACCTAGCTTGATCCGTCCAATGTTCAAAATATTCAAAGCTATTTTGAATCCGTTCCCTCTTTTAGAAAGTAGATTTTCTACAGGCACCTTACAGTCATTGAAGAATACTTGACGAGTAGAACTTCCTTTGATCCCCATCTTCTTCTCTTCTGGATTCAGCGTGATTCCACCAAATCCTTTTTCGACGATAAACGCACTAAGGTTTTTGTCGTCATCTATTTTTGCAAAGACTGTGAACAGGTCTGCGAACCCAGCATTTGTGATCCACATCTTTTGACCGGTAATGAGGTAGTGTTTGCCATCCTCAGTCAGTTTTGCGGAAGTCTTGCCTGAGTTGGCATCAGAACCAGCACTCGGTTCAGTGAGGCAATAACTTGATTTAAGTTGGCCTGACGCCAATCCTGGAATGTACTTTTTTTTCTGCTCTTCGTTACCGTAATAGAGGATAGGTAAGGTTCCAATCCCAGTGTGACAGCTGTATGCTACAGAAAAGGAGTGTCCCGGTCCGAATACTTCTGCTCCGAGCATGGATGTTTTGAAATCCATTCCAAGACCACCAAGTTCTTCGGGAACACTTAATCCGAGCATACCCAATTCTCCTGCTTTGTCTAGCAAAGAAGCCATAAGTCCTTCTTCTTGGTCGTCTATGCGGTCAAGATTGGGAAAAACCTCTGCTTCTAAAAAGTCTTGAGCACTTTTGGCGATCATCTTGTGCTCTTCACTCCACTCTTCAGGAATAAATATATCAGAGGGATCAGTTGTTTTGATGAGCCATTCTCCTCCCTTAATTGCTATTTTGTTTTTTTCTGTTACTTCTGACATCTTCTTAAATTTTCTAGTTTAATAATTCAAACACTCCTGCGGCTCCCTGACCACTACCTACACACATTGTTACTACTCCGTATTTGTTTTTTCTACGCCGCATTTCGTTAAATAGTTGTACACTAAGTTTAGCACCAGTGCACCCAAGTGGGTGTCCCAATGCAATAGCTCCACCATTTACATTCACGATTTCAGGGTCTAGTCCGAGCTCACGAACGATGGCTACTGACTGCGAAGCAAAAGCTTCGTTTAATTCAAATAACTCAATATCATTTATTTTCAGACCTGCTTTTTCGACTGCCTTTGGAACAGCATGAATTGGTCCGACTCCCATTATTCTTGGTTCCAAACCTGAGACGTGGTAGCTCTTTAGTTGAGCTATTGGTGTGAGGTCGTGCTCTTTTAGAAACTGTTCTGAAACAATCATTGCAAAAGCGGCACCGTCTGATGTTTGAGAAGAGTTTCCTGCGGTCACGCTTCCTCGAGCATTAAATACAGGACGCAACCTTGACAGGGCTTCCATATTGGTTCCTCGACGAGGACCTTCATCCGTATCTATAGTGTAAGATTTAGTAGCCCGCTTTCCGTCTTGAACAAAAACCTCTTCAACTTCGATTGGAATGATGTCATCCTTGAATCTGCCTGCGTCTATCGCCGCTATGGCTCGGTGATTCGATTGCATGGCAAATTGATCTTGTTCTTCGCGAGAAACCTTGTACTCCTTAGCGACTGCCTCTGCGGTGAGACCCATGCCCCAATACCAATCTGGATTGTTTTTGGCAACATCAGAATTGGGTACAAGTCGCCATCCACCAAAAGGAATCGGACTCATGCACTCCACACCTCCTGCGATGATGCAGTGAGACATACCTGAGTGAATTTTAGCAGAAGCGATAGCGATTGTCTCCAAACCTGAAGAACAATATCTGTTTACAGTCATGCCAGGAACCTTCTCCGTATCCATACTCATGAGAGAAATCATCCGTCCGATGTTCAAGCCTTGCTCAGCCTCGGGAGTCGCGTTTCCCACAATAATGTCCTCAATCAAATCTTTGTCAATTTGAGGGTTTTCAGCCATGATTTTTTTGATCACCGCCGCGCCTAAATCATCAGGGCGAGTGAATCGGAATACTCCACGAGGAGCCTTCCCCACTGCCGTTCTGTATGCTGATACTATATATGCGTTCATCTTTTTTCGGGGTTTAATTACGAAGTACTTTTCCTTTCTTCACGATACTCTCCAGTCGTTCCAGTGTCTTTTTAGTCTGGCATAGTTCTAGAAAAGCTTTCCGCTCTAGCTTGAGCAGGTAGTCTTCAGAAACTTCCGTCATTTCTGAGAGATCGCCTCCACAAAGAACAGAACCTAGTTTTTCGGAAATAAGCTGATCGTGCTCAGACATGTAGTTTCCGCTCATCATACTATGGGCGCCGACATATACGATTCCCAAGCCTTCTTTTCCGAGGACTTTAATATCTGTTCGTTTGACTGGTTTAGTGTATCCTTTTTGGGCTATCAGTAGGGCTGATTGTTTGGCATATGCCAATTGGTCATCTCTATTCACGACTACCTCGTCGGTTCCTTTCCGCAAATACCCGAGCTCAAAAGCTTCGTATGCAGAGGTCGATACTTTGGCTTGGCCAATTGTGAGGAATCTGTTCCGCAGGGTGTTGATTCTGATGTCACCATCTTTAAACTCGTCAGATGTGCGCGCTGCGAACTCTTTGGTGCCCCCACCGCCAGGAATTACACCTACACCGAATTCAACAAGTCCCATGTAAAGTTCTGCGTGTGCTACCACTTTGTCTGCATGCAAACAAAGTTCACAGCCTCCGCCTAAGGCTAGGTTATGCGGAGCCGCAACCACAGGAATACTGCTATAGCGCATACGCATCATGGCGTCTTGGAAGCTCTTTATCGCGAAGTCTAACTCGTCGAATTCTTGCTCGACCGCCATCATGAAGATCATTCCCACATTGGCGCCTGCGCTAAAGTTGTCGCCTGTATTTGAAACAACCAATCCTTTGTATTCGGCTTCCGCCAAATCGACTGCTTTATTGAGTCCTTCGATTACTTCACCGCCTATGGTGTTCATCTTCGTGTGGAACTCGATGTTCAAGATACCATCGCCAAGATCTTTGATGGTCGTTCCTGAATTTTTCCAGATAATTCCATCTTTACTAATATTATCGAGGAAGATTTGCCCATCGAGAGCGGGCACTTCTTTATAAGATTTGCTCGCGACATCGTAAAAATACTTCGCGCCGTTTTCAATTTTGTAGAAAGAGGTAATTCCTGAATCCAGCATTTCTTGGATCCAAGGAGCGGTTTCGACGCCCTCCTTTTTCATATTCTTCATTGCTTTTGCTACGCCAATGGCATCCCATTTTTCAAATGGACCCATTTTCCAACCGAATCCAGCGCGAAGGGCAGCATCTATTTTGTAAAGCTCACCGCTTATTTCGGGAATGCGGTAAGAAACGTAGCTGAACAGACCATGAAAAGACTTGCGGTAGAATTCACCTGCCTTGTCCATTCCTGCGTAAAGCATTGGAAGTCGTTGAGCAAGGTTATCTATCGACTTGGTCATTTCCAAAGTCGGAAAACTTGCTCTCTCGCTCGGACGGTACTCCATCGTTTTGAGATCGAGCGCTAGGATTTGCGATTTTCCGTCATCTCCTTTTACCTTCTTAAAGAAACCCTGATTCGTTTTACTTCCCAACCAGTTGCTTTCAACCATCTGGTTTACATAGGCTGGAATGGCAAATACATTATTCCGCTCGTCGTCGGGGCAGTTGTTTTTCACACCGTTAGCTACATGCACGAGGGTGTCTAACCCAACTACATCTGCCGTTCTGAATGTGGCAGATTTGGCATGTCCAATAACAGGGCCAGTCAGTTTATCGACTTGTTCAACCGTTAGCTCCATTTCCTCTACTATATGGAATAGCTCCATAATGGAATAAACACCTACGCGATTTGCTATAAATGCTGGAGTGTCTTTACAGAGAACGGTTTCTTTTCCTAAGAATCGAGAACCGTATTCCATTAGGAACTCGATTACCGCTTGATCGGTATCTGGTCCTGGAATAATCTCGAGCAACCTCAAGTATCTCGGCGGGTTGAAGAAATGCGTTCCACAAAAGTGCTTTTTGAAATCTTCGCTTCGCCCTTCATTCATGCTCTGAATGGGAATACCCGAAGTGTTGGATGTGATTAGTGTACCTGGCTTGCGGTACTTCTCTACGTTTTCAAATACTTGTTGCTTGATGTCGAGTCTCTCAACTACGACCTCGATAATCCAGTCTACATCGGCAATTTTAGAAATGTCGTCATCAAAGTTTCCAGTAGTGATTCTTTTGGCGAAAGCCTTCGAATAGATAGGAGAGGGGTTACTTTTCAGTGCAAATTGCAAAGCGTCATTTACTATGCGATTTCGCACAGCGGAGTGTTCAAGGGTAAGGCCTTTCGAAGCTTCCTTCTCGTTTGATTCACGGGGAACGATGTCGAGCAGGAGCACTTCAACGCCAATATTGGCGAAGTGGCAGGCTATTCTGGAACCCATTACTCCTGATCCCAAAACCGCTACTTTTTCAATGGTTCGTTTGCTCATGGTTTGATTTACTATTTATCTGTTGGGGATAATTCGCTGTTATAAATGCTCGGATTGTCGAGCAGCTCATTGATTTGGTTCGATACTTCAAAGAAAGTTTCGAGTTTTTTGGTATCTATATTTCGGTAGACGTATTCGTTTAACCTAACAACAACTTCGCGCGAAGTTTCCCGGTATTTTTTGCCGTCTTCCGTAAGGTGAATTAGCACCAAGCGCCCATCGTTCTTATCTTGCGTTTTATAGATGAGCCCCTTTTCTTCCATGGACTTTAGCGTGCGGGTGAGGCTTCTAGATTCCATGCCCATTTTCGGTCCGAGTTTGGTGCTTGGCGTTCCATCCAAATCGATGTTCAAGAGTGCGTACCCCACAGACATGGTTCCACCAAATTTGGAGGCTTCCTGGTTGTAAATGCGGATGATCTTTTGCCAAAGCCACCGCAAGTGAAAATCTATTGTATGTTGTGGTTTCATAATTTAGAACTACGCTAAGGTAGTAATAAAAGGTATGCACGCATAACATATTTCTCTGGAAATGGTTTAAGACATACTGTTACTACCTATGGGTTTTCGAGAAACTCGTCCGCACTGGCATCTGCTGGGATTTGTAAGTAGCGAGTTCCATGACTAAATGGAAATTTGACGTTGATTTGTTGAGTGTCAGTCTTGCGCTAGCTTTCAGCCAAACCGAATTCGCCTTGTCGGATGCATCTTTCTTTTTGAGAAATTTTCTTTCTAAGTCAATTGGGTTCCTCTAATTTTGAGCTCTACTAGTGAGATTTATAAACCTTGTTTTATTTATTTGATTTCAAATGCAACTTGACAACGACGACTTTGCAATGGAAGGTTTGAGCCTTCTTGACCTGAGTGAAGAATTTGGTGCTCCGCTATATGTATACAGCGGCGCTAAAATCAAAGAGCAATACCAAAAGCTCGCAAACGCATTTAAAGGTTTAGATGTCAAGATCAAATATGCCTGTAAGGCAAACTCGAATATCAATATTCTGAAATTACTGAAACAGGAAGGAAGCGGTATCGATGCTGTTTCTCTGAATGAAGTTCGTCTTGGATTGAAGGCTGGGTTTGATCCTCAAGAAATACTCTACACGCCCAACGGTGTTTCCATGGCTGAAATTGAGAAAGCAGTGGATCTCGGTGTTCATATCAACATCGACAACATCTCTGTCCTAGAGCAATTTGGTCACAAGTACCAGAACACTGTACCGGTGTGTATTCGTATAAATCCTCATGTGATGGCAGGGGGGAATTCACATATTCAAACAGGACATATCGATTCAAAATTCGGGATATCAATTCACCAGATCAGGCATGTAATCCGAGTGGTAAAGGCCAATAATATGGACATTGCTGGATTGCATATGCATACAGGATCAGATATCGTAGATGCCGAGGTCTTTACTCTTGCTGCTGAACTTTTATTTGAGGTAGCCATGAATTTTGATAACCTTAAGTACGTTGATCTCGGTTCGGGCTTTAAGGTGAGCTATCGAAAAGATGATGTGACCACTGATATTGATCGCCTGGGAAAAGTACTGGGAAAACGGTTTGAAGAATTCTGCGAAGCCTATGGCAAAAAGCTTGAATTATGGTTCGAGCCAGGGAAGTTCTTGGTGAGTGAGGCTGGCGTTTTTTTAGTGAAAGTCAATGTGGTCAAGCAGACGGTTTCAACCGTTTTTGCGGGGGTGGACTCTGGTCAAAATCACCTCATTCGTCCGATGATGTACGAGGCCTACCATCACATATCGAATATAAGTAACCGCGGAGAAACGCAGCGTGTATATTCGGTAGTCGGATACATCTGCGAAACGGATACATTCGGCTACGACCGAAAGCTGACTGAAGTGAGAGCAGGAGATGTTTTGTCTATTCGCAATGCAGGAGCTTACGGTTTCGCCATGGCTTCCAATTACAATTCGCGGTTGAGACCTGCCGAAGTTTTGATCCTAGACGGAAAGTCTCATCTCATTCGAGAAAGAGAAACTTTTGAAGATTTGATGAAAAATCAGATTGAGGTTATCTGACATTCATTGGATTTAGTCAGCCCACTCGGCCAATTCCAACCAACGCTCATTCTGCGCATCACTTTCCTTGACTAACCCTTCTAGCTCGGCGGAAATCTTCATGAGCTCCTCGTTGTCGTTGGTTGTTGAAAGTACGTCGGCAAGTTTTGCTTTTTTCTCCTCCAATTTTTCAATGCTTTTTTCTAGCTTTTCAAATTCGAGGCGCTCGCCGTAAGTGAGTTTTATTTTGCCTGATTGCTTAGAACTGGAAGTAGCGACTTGCTTTTTCTCAGACGCTATTTCTTTGGATGAAGCTTTGTCTTCCAGCCTCTTCTTTTCGCGGTATTGAGTATAGTTTCCTGGAAAATCTCGAATCGCACCTTGGCCTTCAAAAACAAAAAGGTGATCGACCACCTTGTCCATAAAGAATCGATCGTGAGATACCACAACCAAGCAGCCATCGTATGACTGCAAGTAGTCTTCCAGCACTTGTAGGGTATCAATGTCTAGGTCGTTGGTTGGCTCATCGAGCACCAAGAAATTTGGGTTGGACATCAATACAGTCAGCAAATAAAGCCTTCTTTTTTCTCCTCCACTAAGAGTCGAAACAAGCTGCCAGTGTTTGTCTCTTGCGAAGAGAAATCGCTCGAGCATCTGTGTCGCAGAGAGCTTTTGCCCTTTATGTAGTTCGATAACCTCGGCAATATCGGTCACCACTTCAATGACCCGTTTTTGATCAGCACCGACTAGTCCGTTTTGGTCGTAATGGCCAAATTTCACTGTTTCACCTTGAACGATCTTTCCTTTGTCTGGCTCCAGTTCGCCCAAAAGCATTTTGACGAAAGTGGTTTTACCCGTTCCGTTTTTTCCAACTACACCTAGTTTCTCCTTTCGCTGGAAGTTGTATTCGAAATGATCTATAATCGTCAAGTCACCAAAAGACTTGGAGACCTTGTGAAACTCGACAATCTTAGAGCCAAGCCTTTCGGTTTTTACACCGAGCTCTACGCTGCTCTTATCTGTGCGGATAGATGCTTTAGCTTTGATACCATCGAAGGCATCTACCCTCGATTTGGATTTTGTTCCACGGGCTTTAGGCTGTCTTCTGATCCAATCCAGCTCTGTGCTCATGAGGTTTTTGGCCTTGTCTATGCTGCTGGCCAAACTGGCTTCTCTCTCCGCTTTCTTTTCTAGAAAGTAGGTGTAGTTTCCTTGATATCTTACCAATTCTCCCCGTTCAATCTCCAAAATATCCGAGCATACTCTATCCAAGAAGTAACGGTCGTGTGTAACCATCAATAGTGTGAAGTTTCCCGAAGCGAGCCATTTTTCCAGCCACTCAATGGTATCTAGATCGAGGTGGTTGGTAGGCTCATCCATAATAATGAACTCAGGTTCCTCAAGAAGCACTTTCGCCAGTGCTGCTCTTTTTCGCTGACCACCCGAAGCAGTATCGATTCGCATGTCGGTATTCTCGATACCGAGCTGTCCCAATATTTCGCGCACTCTCGCTTCAAAATCCCACGCATTGGTGTGATCCATTTCGTCCATTGCATGCTGCAAGGCATCGGAATCATCTGGATTCTGAATGGCTTTTTCGTATTTCTTAATGGCATCGGTCATGGGGTTGTCAGATACCATGATGGCATCAGTCAAACTCATGCCTTCAGCAAAAACGGGTTCTTGTGGTAAATACCCCACACGTACGCCGCTTCTAAATGCGATCTCGCCTGAATCAGCGGGCTCAGTCCCTGCAAGGGCTCTTAGGAGCGTTGTCTTTCCAGATCCATTGGGAGCAACGATGGCTACCTTTTCGCCTTTGGCCATGCCAAATGAGAAATTCTCAAAGAGCAATTTAGGACCGTAGCGCTTGGACAGGTTTTCGACAGAAAGGACATTCATAGTGTGGTATGGTGTATTAAGTATAAGGTATGGGGAGATATTACCAATTGATCATTTTGCGGCTGCAAAGAAATGCATTCCAAAGGGAACTATTTCGGGATCCAATTGCGAAAGGAAAAATGCGGTAAGCCAACCGTCAAAAGTTATTCTTCTGAAAACTCTTCTTCCCACAAAATCTCGATTTCATCGGCCAGTCGCTGCATATCTGCCTCGCTCGTTCCATCATAGAAACCACGGAGTCTTCGATCGGTATCGACTAGGATGAAGTTCTCAGTGTGAATGAAGTCTTGTTTGCCTCCGTCTCCTTCATCGAGCACGGCAAAGTAGCTTTTTCGCGCAAGCTCATATATGTGCTTTTTGTCACCCGTAGCGAGCATCCACCTTTCTGGATTGGCTTCATATAGCTCTCCATATTCGAATAAGGCGGCTACACTGTCAATATCAGGCGTAACCGAGTGGGAGAGGAACATCACTTCAGGTCGGTCGGCAAATTCTTCTTGCAGAACCGCAATGTTTCTGCTCATGATCGGGCAAATGGAAGGGCACGTGGCAAAGAAGAAATCGGCAACGTAGATTTTATTTACAAAATCCTTCTGAGTAAAGGTTTTTCCAAGTTGATTCACCAATGTGAAATCTGCCACAGTATGATCACTTTCTATATCTTGCTTCGTCTGGTCAACCAGTTTAGGATTGACATCGGAAGGTTGGTATACTTTTAATTTTTTCTCACTTTTCAGCAAGGGATAAGCAATAGCCATACCTCCAACCAGAATGACCGTGAAAATAACCAATGTGAGTACCCAACTCCTAGTTTTCATAGTTTGAATGTTTTCAATCTAAAAACAGCCCGAAGGCTTGTAATGTTGGGCAAAGGTCGTAAAGAATTCTCCTGAAATGTAGGACTGCAAAAAGAAATATGTCGTGCTGCTATCTAGCTGTATATTTCTTCAATTAAGGCCTCATATTTTGCAAGAATCACCTTTCGCTTAAGCTTGAGAGTAGGTGTGACCATATTGTTGCCAACGGTGAATTCTTCAGGCAAGAGTTCGAACTTCTTGATTTGTTCCCACTTTCCGAAAGGTGCATTGTAATGATCCAATTCTTTTTGGAATCGATCGATAACTATTTGATCCGAGATCATTTTTTCTCTGGAAGAGCAGTCAATTCCTTTCCTAGTGCACCATTCTTCCAGAAAGTCGAATGTAGGGACGATGAGTGCAGAAGGGTGTTTTTGGTATTCTCCGATAACCATGATTTGCTCGATAAATCGGCTCTCTTTAAATTTATTCTCCATGAGCTGAGGAGCAATGTATTTCCCACCAGAAGTCTTGAAGATCTCTTTCTTGCGGTCGGTAATTTTTAGGAATTCACCATCTACCAATTCGCCGATATCACCAGTGTGGAACCAGCCGTCTTTAATCACTTCATCCGTAAGGTCTTGACGTTTGTAATAGCCCATCATCACATTCGGGCCTTTTACCAAAATCTCTCCATCCTCAGCAATTTTTACGTGTACGTCATCTATTGGTCGACCAGTGGTCCCGAATTTCAATCCGTTGTTCCCGAGTTCATTTACGCTGATCACAGGTGAAGTCTCGGTGAGACCATAACCTTCCAATACAGGAATATTCGCCGCATTGAAGATTCTTGCCAATCGAGGATTCAGCGCAGCACTTCCGCTGGCCACAGCTCTGACATTTCCGCCAAGCGCCTCTTGCCATTTGCTGAAAATGAGCTTCCGAGCTATTTTGAGTTTGATTTCATAAATCGGGCCTTTCACACCGTAAGGCTCATATTGATCACCTACACTTACTGCCCAGAAGAACAAGGTTTTCTTGATACCGGTTAATGCTGCACCTTTGTCAATAATCTTATCGTATACTTTTTCCAAAAGTCTTGGAACTGCCGTAAATACCTGTGGTTTAACGTCGCGAATATCTTCACCTATCGTTTCCATAGATTCAGCAAAATAGAGAGACACACCTGTGTAGGCATAGAGGTAAATGATCATACGCTCGTAGATGTGGCAGAGTGGAAGAAAACTAACTCCTTTGGCATTTGTGTCGACCGGGAGCCGCTTTTTGCTGGCTATCGTATTGCTCGCCACATTTTTGTGCGAAAGCATTACCCCTTTTGGGGTGCCTGTAGTTCCCGATGTATAAATAATCGTGGCGAGGTCTTCGGCTTTTACTGTATCGCGCAGCGTTTGGATTTTTTCCAGGTCAGCTTTCTCGCTGAGTAGCTCTTTCCAAGATTTTGCTCCTTTAATATTCTCAAAAGTGAATATCTCCTCTACCGAAGGCGATTTTTCTTTTGCCAATCTGGCTTTCACCAATAGCTCTTCGTGAGAGACAAAGACAATCTTCACTTCAGAATCATTAAAAATAAACGCGTAGTCGTCGTCGCTAATTGTGGGATAAACGGGAACATTAATAGCCCCGATTTGCAGTATGGCCAAATCAGTCATCACCCACTCTGAGCGATTATTCGAAATGATGGCGATTTTATCGCCTGGCTTAATGCCCTTTTCCAAAAGACCTGTGCTCAAAGCGTTGGCTGTGTCGATTACTTCTTGGGTCGAATGTATTTCCCATTTCCCGTTCACTTTATCTGCTAAAGCATCTTCTTGTGGGAAGTGTTTTAATTGAAAATCGTAGAAATCGAATAGCCTCGTTTTATCCGCCTTAAGCTCCATATTTGTTAGGTTTTAAGGCTCCAAAATAAGGATTATTTCAAACGGAAGCTTGCCAAAGTGTATCTTCTACACAGTCTCTCTCAAACTTCGTGGGATCCTTCATGTTTAATGAACCTTTTTTCCCGCGAGGAAGGTGGCGACCACTCTTGAATTAAGCACCCGTATTTCTGGTGAAAGGATCAGGTCTGTATCGAGGACCACAAAATCTGCCATTTTGTTTTCTTCGAGACTTCCTTTTTCTTCTTCTTCGAAAGAAGCTAGGGCTGGCCAAAACGTGATTCCTCGAAGGGCATTTTCACGCGAAAGGGCCTCCTCGATTTGGAAAGGGGGCTCGTCGGCACCATTAGGGCTTTTGCGGAAAACCGCCGCATAGAAATTGGAAATTGGTGAAATAGGCTCAACGGGAAAATCGGTGCCGAGTGGAATCCAACCGAGCTGATCCTTTAAAGTTTTGATGGCATAAGCATGTCCAATTCGATCTGGGCCGAGTCTGTCTCCTGCCCAAGCTCTGTCTGAAGTAGCGTGGACCGGCTGAACGGAAGCAATGATTCCAAAGTCCCTATAGAAATGCAAGTCTTCTGGCGACACAACCTGGGCGTGTTCAATTCGCCAGCGCAGATCAGTCAGTCCTTCCAATATATCTGCATAAGCATTCAGGACAAATGCATTCGCAGAGTCGCCGATACAGTGCGTACATACTTGGAAGCCATTTTCCATCGCTGCTGTTGCGTAAGCCCTAAGTGTAGAATCCGAAATTAGTTGCAATCCGTAATTGTCGAGATCGTCAGAATAGGGCTGTTTCAATAAAGCACCTCTTGAGCCTAGAGCGCCATCGGCATAGAGTTTCACAGAATTCACATGAAGGTTTTCTGTCTTTAGCGGACCATTGCTCATGAACTCAAACGCCTCTTCATTTTGTCTTAGCATGGCGTAGATACGGATCATGACATCCCCTGCCTTTTGCAAACTGTCCAATAGTTCGATGTCCTTTACAGATAGCCCCGCGTCAGTTACCGACGTAAGCCCTGCTGCGAAACACTTTTTTTCAGCCTGCTGGATGAGCTTGGCTTGAAGCTCTATGCTCATCGGTGTAATAAAGTCACTGGCATACTCCTCGGCACGATCTATGAGAATTCCTGTCAATTCTCCATTTTCATCTTTCTCTACGATTCCACCTTCTATTTGAGTAGAGTCATCTATTTGCGCGCGCCGCAGTGCTTCGCCGTTTACCAATGCAGCATGTCCGTCAACACGTGTCAAATGAACGGGCCTATCGGGGAAAAGACTATCCAGTATCGCCCTGTCGGGAAATGTTGTCGTCTCCCAAGTATTGTTGTCCCATCCTCGCCCTACAATCCATTCGCGGTCTGAGCTGGCAACGAATTTTTGAATCCGCTCCACTACTCCTTCAAAAGACTTTGTGCCGAATAAGTTGATTTCACCTTGATTTCTGGCACTTCCAAGGAAGTGGGAATGGGCATCGTAAAAGCCTGGGTAGACAAATCTTTTTTGGGCATCGTAAGTTTCCGTGGCCCGATAGCGGTTCATTATTTCACGTTCGGCTCCCAGCTCTATGATCTTGCCATCTTTGATGGCCATGGCTTGATAGATGGTGAATTGACCATCTACACTATATATGGTAGCATTGTGCACCACGAGATCTGCTTTCTCCGATTTGTAGCAGGATGAGAGGAGCAGAACAAGAAGACTGAGATTAAAGATTCTTTTCAAGAAGATAAGCATTGGCTTGTGAGGTTGGGGTTATTTCTAAATCGTTTATGCATACGTGGCGTGGTGACTCTAGAATGAAGAGTGCAGCTCGGGCAATGTCTTCTGCCAGCAAAGCGTCGAATCCTTTATAAACTTGGCTGGCTTTTTCCTCGTCGCCTTTGTACCGCACCACTGAGAATTCTGTGTCTGCAAGTCCTGGTCTTATTTGACTTACCCTGATTGCGTATGGAAGCAGTTCTATTCGCAGGGCTTTCGACAATGCATTTACCGCGTGTTTCGAAGCGCAGTAGACGTTTCCGCTTGGGTATACCTCCGTTCCTGCGATAGATCCTATGTTGATGATGTGGGCATCTTTCGAATTCTTTAATAATGGAATCGCAGCTTTTGTAACATATAGTAGTCCTTTTACATTGGTGTCCATCATTTGATCCCAGTCTTCTGTGAGGCCACCTTCAATGTTAGACTTGCCCAAAGCCAAACCTGCATTGTTAACCAGAACGCCGATGTTTTTCCAATCATCGGGGAGATTTGCGAAAGCGGTATTCACTTCAGCTTTATTCCTTACATCGAAAGGCATAATATGGACTTCCGTCAAAGAGCGCAATTCTTCACGAAGGCTTTCCAGTCGCTCCACTCTTCGGCCAGTAATGATTAGTCGGTATCTGGCTTTCGCCAATGATTCTGCGATTGCTTTACCAAAGCCTGCGGTGGCTCCAGTAATAAGTGCTGTTCTCATAGTTTTTTCAAAATTTTTCTAAGAAATGGAAATCGGCGCTGCAGCATCACGTGGTCTGTCAACCCGAAAATGATCACAAAGAGGAAAATCAGTGCAGGCATCTTGTACCGAACCACTGCTCCTAAAACGGGAACAACTTCGCCGATAAGGACGCCTAAAACCAGTACTGCACTTATTCCGAAAGCAATAATCGGAACGGCCAATCCATATGGTCTGCGGAAATTCCAAAGCATCAGTCCGAGCGCGATGAAAAGGAAAAGGTTTTCCAGAGCTGCAGGGATGTAAAGAAAGTTAGTCCATTCCCACGGCCACGGCCTGAGGTAGGTTACGTGCAAGGCATTTGGAGCATGCAGCAATAGATCATTTGACTTTGTTAGGGCGGGTAGTTGCAATAGAGAACCCGAGTCTGATTCGGTGGCAACATTGTAAAATGCGACTTGCTTTAGATTCATTCGCTGGGCAAAATCAAAGGAGGGACTAATGAGTGGCCCCGTGAAAATAAGGATGATCAATGCTACATGGGGAATTCCAAACATGAGCCAAAAGTTGCGATTGGGGAATGCGCGAGCCAGGAGCAACCCAGCCGAAGCGGGAAGTAAAGCAAACAGCACATAGCCCTTCGTTAGAATAAGCAAGGTGACGCCCAAGATTAATCCCAGTGCATTACGGGGTTTAAATTCGCCGTAGGCAAAACGCATGATTCCTCGAAAGAACAGCCCTACGCCCAGAAGTAGAATGGGTTCTTTCAAAACTCCCGATCCCCAAAATAGGACCGTTGGAAGTAAGAATACTGCAACAAACATGGCAATTCGTTTTCGTGGAAAATAGCGCGTCAAGACCTTCATTATTGCCGTAAGGCCAATCAAAGAGGCAAAGCACCAAAAGGCAATGTGGACGAAATAGTTGCCACGCGAGAAGGGCATAATCAAAGCATTGGCTCTAATAATTGTTTGATTATCGTTGTAGAAAGCCTCCGAATAAGACCGTTCCATATGGGTCATTCGGTTGTAATACTTCATCGCCAGCTCGTCTTCTTCCATGCCTATCCCTGTGAGGAGCTTCAGGTAAACACCGAATCCTTCATCGGCCGAGTCATGTATGATTCTGGCATCGTCGAAAAATCGGTAGGTGTCTCCTGTTTTTCGATCGGTATAGTGGTCTGTGTAGATCCAGCCGAGTAGAAAACCAAAACAGAGTTTTAAGGCGAAAGCTAGAAGGAGGTATCTTCTCGAGATTCCTTTTACTTCAAAGTATTTCCATTTCAGTATGAGAATAGAAAAAATAGCTGCATAGATTATTAAAAGTAGAATGGCCAAGTTCTTTTTCTTCCAAAAATAATGGGTTTAATTGAAGTGGGCGCACTTTGTGGAATTGAGCGAGATCAAAGTACAATCATGAGGATAAAAAATTATCAAAACCCTCGTTTCGCGTCGGTTTCTTTCCTTTCAAATTCATTACTTTTGGGCTTTCATTTTCACTGAAATCACACCTATGGAAACCGCCATACAGAACGAAGTAACCTTGGAGCAAGCCACGAATTTGGGATTGCTTGAATCAGAGTTTGAGAAGATTAAAGAAGTTTTGGGCCGCACGCCCAATTTTACGGAGCTCAGCATCTTCGGCATTATGTGGTCGGAGCACTGTTCTTATAAGAATAGCATCAAATGGCTCAAGACACTTCCGAAGAAAGGAGATCACCTGCTCGTTGAAGCAGGAGAGGAGAACGCTGGCTTGGTAGACATTGGTGGAGGATTGGCTTGTGCTTTCAAGATAGAATCTCACAATCATCCTTCTGCTATCGAGCCTTACCAAGGAGCAGCAACAGGAGTGGGAGGGATCAACCGCGATATCTTCACCATGGGTGCTCGTCCGATTGCCCAGTTGAATAGCCTTCGTTTTGGCCCAATCGAAAATGAGCACACCAAATGGTTGCTAAGAGGAGTCGTAAAGGGAATTGGTGACTACGGAAACGCATTTGGAATTCCAGTCCTTGGCGGTGAGGTGTTCTTTGACGAGAGTTACAGTACAAATCCGTTGGTGAACGCAATGAGTGTAGGAATCGTTGAAATCGATAAGACGATCAGCGCTACTTCTTCGGGAGTTGGAAATCCAGTATACATCGTTGGTTCGGCCACGGGAAAAGATGGAATTAACGGAGCTTCATTTGCTTCAAAAGATATAACCGACGATTCAGCTGACGATCTGCCATCAGTTCAGGTGGGTGATCCTTTTCAGGAAAAATTACTTCTCGAAGCCACCCTCGAATTGGCTGAAACAGATGCCATTGTTGGGATGCAAGATATGGGTGCAGCGGGGATCACCTGTTCCACCAGCGAGATGAGTGCCGATGGCGGTTTTGGAATGAAAATCGATTTGGACAAAGTTCCTATTCGACAAGAGGGAATGCTTCCATTCGAAATATTGCTTTCAGAATCGCAAGAAAGAATGCTTGTGGTCGTTCACCAAGGCAAAGAGAAAATCGTTGAAGATATTTTCGAGAAGTGGGATTTGAATGCTGTACAGATCGGTGAAGTCACAGAAGGTGGCCAGCTCGAATACTACATGCATGGAGAAATGGTTGCGACTGTTCCTGCCTATGACTTGGTCCTTGGCGGTGGCGCTCCTGTTTACGATCGAGAGTACAAAGAGCCTGCATACTTCGCCGAAAACCAAAAGTTTGATATCGACAGCATAGCCGAACCCGAAAATTATCCTGAAGTAGCGATGGAGCTGATCTCATTGCCAAACATCGCTTCTAAGCGTTGGGTGTATGAGCAATATGATACTATGGTGGGAACAGGGAACATGACTACCAATGGGCCGTCCGATGCCGGTGTTGCCCATATTAAAGGAACGGGTAAAGGAATTGCGATGACGGTAGATTGCAATGCTCGATATGTGCACAATGATCCCAAAATAGGAACTTCGATTGCGGTGGCTGAGGCTGCTCGAAATATAGTTTGCGCAGGCGGAAAGCCTTCTGCCATTACCAATTGCCTCAACTTTGGCAATCCATACAATCCCGAAGCCTACTGGCAGTTTGTGATGGCCATTAAAGGAATGAGTGAGGCGTGTATAAGATTTAAGACCCCCGTGACTGGAGGAAACGTGAGTTTCTACAACCAGACTGTGCGTGAAGGTGCTGAAGCGGTTCCTGTTTTCCCAACGCCTACCATTGGGATGATCGGAATGGTAGATGATTTGAAGCGTGTCATGACCCTTGACTTTAAAGCGAAGGGAGATTTGATATTCTTAATTGGCGAAAGCCAAAATGATCTTGCGGGTAGCGAATATTTGTACACGTTAAAAGGAGTGAAACGGTCACCAGCTCCATACTTTGATATGGATCGAGAGCTAGATGTTCAAGCGGCCACACTTGGTTTGATCCAAAATGGCTTGATCAACGCAGCACATGATATTTCTGATGGTGGTTTGTTTACCACCTTAGTGGAAATGGGAATTCACCGAGGTTTTGGTTTTGACGTGACGGCTGATGCCGATGTGCGTTTGGACGCCTTCCTTTTTGGTGAAGCTCAAGGTAGAATTATCGTGACCCTCGACCCTGAGTTTGAAGATGAATTCATCGAAGCGATGAGGAAGACGGTGGTTCCATTTACTTTAATGGGACACGTAACCAGAGGTAAAATGGTGATTGATGACTCTCACTTTGGATTTATCGATGATGCCAGCGATGTCTACTTAAATAGTCTTGAACGAAAGTTAGATTCAAGCGTTACTTCATAAACAAGAAATAAAAGAACCTATGAACCAGACAAAATTTAAAGGAAATCCTGTGAACCTGCTTGGAGATATTCCTGAAGCAGGACAGACAGCTCCAAACTTCACTTACGTTAAAGAAGACCTCTCTGAAGAATCTCTTTACGATCACACAGGAAAGATCAAAGTAATCGTTGCGGTGCCAAGCCTTGATACAGGTATTTGTCAGCTTGAAGCGATACGTTTCAATAAGGAATTAGGCGGGCATGCTGATGTAGCTGGCTTGATCGTGTCTAAGGATCTGCCGTTTGCCATGAAGAGATTCTGCGCTGCAGAGGGAATTGAGAATGTGAAAATTGCCTCAGACTTTAGAGGAAACTTCTCCGAGGGGTACAAAACTTTAATGACTGATGGGCCGCTAAAAGGTTTGAGCTCAAGAGTAGTGTTCGTTGTGGATAAGGACAACAAAATCACGTATACCCAGATTACCGATGATATTACTGTTGAGCCCAATTATGAGGAGGCTCTTAAGGCTGTTGAGAAATTGAAGGGTTAAGCAATTAGATTATAAATGAAAAAGAGGCGTATCCATTGGATGCGCCTCTTTTTTTGTGCCGTTTTGTTTCTTATCGAACAATGAACTTCTCCGCTCTCGTATATGAAGTTCCAGTTTCTAAATAGATGTGGTACATGCCTGAAGCGAAATTGCTGCTGTTAATTCGGTTGCTGTTCCTTAGGTTACCAGATTTGATCATTCTACTGGTTATGTCGACGATGTGATAATTCCAGTTCTCATCCGAAGAAGGGGAGTTGATGATCAAGTCATCGCCTCTATAAATAGGGTTAGGGGAGAGACTAAAGTTGAGTGCCCTGTCTTCACTCGTTCCCAGGAAGTCGCAATCAGTAGTACATTCCTCCCAGCAGAATTCTATTATTTGATTTTCAATATCTACACTTAGTTCCCTTTTTCCGTTGTTAGCGCAATCTCCTACTACGTATTCACCGTCAAAAAGGCTTGATCCATTGAAGAAGTTGAACTCGTATTCTCCTGATCCAATTTCAATAGTGATTTCCCAGATGTCAGTTTCTACTTCAGTCATAAGATTCTCGGATGGACTCCAGCCTTGAAAGTTCCCGCCAACATGAATTCCTTCAAAAACAACTTCTATGTTGCTCACATCCACTATGAAGGTTGTTTCAATAGGTGGACAAGGAATTGGCGCTGTGCCTAGATTCCCTGTTTGTCCAGCGCAGCCTGTTACTTCAAATTCGTAACTCAAATCAATCGCGTTTGCGTCAGCAGGAAGTCCGATTACTTCAAAAACATAAGAGTTTACTCCTTCTTCTAAATCGAATTGGTTTCCTCCTATACTTAGAATCCCTCCAGGACTGATATCCAAATTAAGCGATATAGTCAGATCGAATAAATCAAGCCCCGTTTCGCACAGACCAATTTGTATGGTACTGAATACAGGATTCATCTCCACATCTTCGCAAATCCCGAAGTTGCAGGTTCCAACCGAGCATGGTTCGGTGGCAATACAAGCAGAATTATCTTGGCATTCAGGATAGAATAAGGCAGGTGTTCCTATAGGTCTCCTGCTATCTCCTGCTGAAAAATCATAAATCTTTTGGAATCCGTTGCCATCGGAGTAAGTAAAGGCAGTCCCACCATTGAGCCCTCCTCCTTGCGAGCAAAATCCGTAAACGATGCCTACTTCATCTTCGGCTAGAGACCCTGCGGGCAAGAAGCCATCGGCAAATGGGTCGAATGAATGAAGCACTTCAAATCCTGTACTTAGATTATAACGAAAGAGCGTTCCTTCACCTGAACCATTTTCAGTGGTCGTTCCATAGAAGCTGCCATCCGAGTGCAGGAGTAAGGTGACTATGGGAGATGATCCGTCCGTAGACGTTTCAAACTGGTGAATGACAATATAAGAAGAGGCCTCGGGGTTGTATTGAAAGAGTGTGCCACCATTGAAGTTTCCTCCTTCAGATGTTAGGCCATAGAGAAGTCCATCAGTCCCTTCAATTAATCCTGCCTCTGGGCTCTCGCCATCGAAAAATCCAAAGAGGTCATGAAGCTTTTCAAATGATCCCTCTTGGGTAATGCGGTAAATGATTCCATCACCGTTATTACCCCCGTTTATTGTGGTTCCGTATAAATTCCCGTCAGAGTGAGCCAAAACACCAGAATATGGAAATTGACCGTTCGTACTTCCGTCAAATGCGTGAAGAAGTTCAAATTCACCATTCTCAGTCAGGCTATAAACGGTACCAGCTGAGTTGGGGCCTCCAAATCTCAAAGTGCCATAGAAGATACCGTCCTCAACTTCAATGATTTCACCGTTCGGGTTTTGTCCGTCTGCAGTTCCATTAAAATCATAAATTTTGGTTCTTACCCCGTTGAGCCCGTTCGTGTAAAATACTCCCGTATTAAAAAGACCTCCTGATGCAGTAACGCCAAAAAAGTCGCTACCAGAAATAATAGACCCATTCGGTCCAGAACCCTCAAGAGGCAAGCTGAAATCATGAATTTTAATTAGTCCCGAATCACTATTGTAAGTGAATACAGTACCAAAGTTGTTGGCTCCGCCTGAGCTAGTCGAGCCTACAAGGTCGCCATCTTCCATTAGGAGTAAGCTACCCAGAGGATTACTGCCGTCCGTGGTGTATTCCATATCCCTGAGCTTAACGAATCCACCAGTTTCTCCAATCCTATACAATGAGCCAAACCCGTTGGCCGCTCCAAACTCTGTAACGCCGTAATAAAATCCATCATCGCCATCGGTTAGGCCGCTTTTTGGGAATCCCCCATTTGCAGAAGCAGAAAGACTATGAAGCCTTGTGTATACTCCTGAGGTGGAGCATGAGAAAATGGTTCCTGTACCAGAAGCTCCACCTTCCGAACAAGTTCCTAAAAGCAAGCCAGACTCGGCTTGGATCAAACGCCCCATGGGATAGCGTCCGTCTGACGAAGAATTGTTCAATTCATAAATAACCTGAAAATTATTTTCAATTGGATTGATACTGAAGATAGTTCCTTGATTTAAGCTTCCTCCAAACTGAGCGGTTCCATATAATATTCCATTGTCACCTAGTGCCAAACCTCCTTGCGGAAAGGATCCATCCTCTGCACCAGTAAATTCATGAATTACTGAGAAGATTTCCGAATTAATCACGTACTTGAATGCGGTACCTAGGCCATTTTGTCCGCCATTTGAACAAAGACCATAAATAATGTTTGCGCCAGAGTCATAAGCTAGACTACCCGAAATGTTACTTCCTGTAGTGGCACCGTTGAATGCAAAAAGAACTTCGACATTTCCGTTCTCTTCGAAACTCAAGATCGCTCCTGAGCCATTTGCGGCTCCTGATGAGGTAGCTGTGATAAAAGCACCGTCGGTCAAAGTGAGAAGATCAGTTTGGATATTCGATCCGTGAATTGAAGGATCTAAATCCGCAATTTTATTGAAGTTTCCGTCCTCGATCTTGAAAAGAGTTCCAGCACTAAATAGTCCTCCTGTGCTCGTAGCTCCTATTAGAGTTCCTTGCTCTGTTTGATTTAGAGCCGCCCTTGGAGCCGCTCCTTCTGGATTGTTGACAAAAGTAGATGCTTGTTCGTATCCTGAGCCGTCATCAATTAGACTGAATATGGTCCCTATTTGATCGGAGCCACCAGCTTTTGAACTACCCCAGATTTGAACTTGAGCATGAATTGAAATGGAAGAGAGGAAATAAAAGCTAAACCCAATTAGATAGGGAATGATCGAATAATACAGAGGGAACTTCATTTTTCTTTAATGAGAATTTGCCTTTAATACTTGAGAAGACTTAGAAGGTTGCACTACTAAAGGCCAATGAAGCCTCCGACTCGGAACACCAGATCATTTGGGTAAGGTGAATTTAAGTCTCCAATTAGGTCATACATAATCGAAACAAAAAAGCCCGAGCCTCCTGCGCTTCGCTGGCTATAGCCTCCTCCCACAAAAAAGACGGGGATAGTTACTCTACCTCTGTTGGAGAAGTCGCTTCCAAGTGCGAAGTTAATTTCATCGAGATTTAGAACTTCAAGTTCTGCTTGTAAAAAGAGCTGTTCTATCACAAAATATCTACCGAAGGTAGAGGCTCCATATATGGTGGTTTCTAAAGATGGCGCATATCTTCGATCTTCCCAATACTGAAAAGAAGGTCCTGCACCTACCGTGAATTTTGGACTGACAATATATCCTAGTACTGGTGCGATTCTAATATATGTTAGTTGACTGCCAAAAGAGAGTCCTAAATCTCCACCTATTGTAATTCGTTCTTTAAATGGTAAACCCTTATATGGGTTGTCACTGTTTTGACTTTTTAATGTAGCGCTAACAAGCAACATCCCTGCAGCTAACAGCATAAATCCGGTTATTTTCATCTAGATACCTTTATCATTGTATTCAAACAAAAGTAAAGATTATCATGAAGCGAAAAATTGCCTGCATAACTGGAGCCAGCAGAGGAATCGGGTTGGCTCTTGTAAAAAAATACCTAGAACAGGGTCATCATGTTGTTGCTGTGAGCAGAAATGCTGATAAAATTGAGGTATATCCTGAGTATGAAAATAGCATAATTAGGGTGTCTGCAGATATTACCTCTGAAATAGGGCTTAATACCGTTAAGGATAGAATTGCTGAAAAGGGTGAAGTGAATTTGATAATTCATAACGCAGGTCAATTGGTCTATAAGCCATTTTCAGATATTACTAGGGTAGATCTGAGAGAAGTATATGACATAAATCTCTTTGCACCGTTTATGCTCACTCAAGCTTTGATGGGGTTAATGGTGAAATGCCACACTATATGCATAAGTAGCATTGGTGGAGTTGAAGATAGTTTGAAGTTTCCTGGGCTTTCGGCCTACTCTTCGAGTAAGGCAGCTTTAAATTGCTTGACTCAAATGTGGGCTGAAGAGTATAAGGACAGCGACCATTCCTTTAACTGTTTGGCATTGGGTAGTGTGGAGACAGAAATGTTCAATGAGGCCTTTCCAGGCGTCACGGCGGCCAGTAGCCCCGAAGAAATGGCTTCTTACATATTCAATTTTGATAAAAGTGCTCCCTCTGTACAGAATGGAAAAATAATTTCGGTTAGTAGAAGCAATCCATAGGTCAGTATATCAGATACTTGAAGACACGTCGAAAAATAAAATGAAAAAAGTTTCAGAAAATGATTGCGGAACTGGAAAAGGACTGTACATTTGCAGCCGCTTTGAACGCAAGGCACGAATCAAAAAGAGGTAACAATACCAAAAGACAAGGTTTAAAAATCTTTTAAACATTATCTTTGGGGAATCAAAAAAGGGTTCTAATTTTGCCTCTCGTTTCACTCAAAACATTTTTCGAAAATAATTTCAAAAAAGAGTTGGAGAAACAAAAACTTGATTACCTTTGCCCTCCCGTATCGCAATGGCGAAACAGGAAAAAGCGAAAAGTTCTTTGATAAGATAGCAATAGCAGCAAGAAAAAGATTCTGGTTAATTCTAGGAACAAACTCACTAAACTTGTTCGAAAGAACATAATAATCATTACAACGGAGAGTTTGATCCTGGCTCAGGATGAACGCTAGCGGCAGGCCTAACACATGCAAGTCGAGGGGTAACAGGGAAGCTTGCTTCCGCTGACGACCGGCGCACGGGTGCGTAACGCGTATACAATCTACCTCTAACTGGGGGATAGCCCGAAGAAATTCGGATTAATACCCCATAGTATAAAGAATTCGCATGTTTTCTTTATTAAAACTTCGGTGGTCAGAGATGAGTATGCGTCCTATTAGTTAGTTGGTGAGGTAACGGCTCACCAAGACTTCGATAGGTAGGGGGTCTGAGAGGATGATCCCCCACACTGGTACTGAGACACGGACCAGACTCCTACGGGAGGCAGCAGTGAGGAATATTGGACAATGGACGAAAGTCTGATCCAGCCATGCCGCGTGTAGGAAGAATGCCCTCTGGGTTGTAAACTACTTTTATATGGGAATAAACCCTCGGACGTGTCCGAGGCTGAATGTACCATACGAATAAGCACCGGCTAACTCCGTGCCAGCAGCCGCGGTAATACGGAGGGTGCAAGCGTTATCCGGATTTATTGGGTTTAAAGGGTCCGTAGGCGGGATTATAAGTCAGTGGTGAAATCTTTCGGCTCAACCGGAAAATTGCCATTGATACTGTAGTTCTTGAGTATGCTCGATGTAGGCGGAATATGTCATGTAGCGGTGAAATGCATAGATATGACATAGAACACCGATAGCGAAGGCAGCTTACAAGCGCATTACTGACGCTGATGGACGAAAGCGTGGGGAGCGAACAGGATTAGATACCCTGGTAGTCCACGCCGTAAACGATGATCACTAGACATTGGCGATATACTGTTCGGTGTCAAAGCGAAAGCATTAAGTGATCCACCTGGGGAGTACGGTCGCAAGACTGAAACTCAAAGGAATTGACGGGGGCCCGCACAAGCGGTGGAGCATGTGGTTTAATTCGATGATACGCGAGGAACCTTACCTGGGCTTAAATGCAGAACGACAGGCTGGGAAACCAGTCCTTCTTCGGACGGTCTGCAAGGTGCTGCATGGTTGTCGTCAGCTCGTGCCGTGAGGTGTCGGGTTAAGTCCCATAACGAGCGCAACCCCTATCACTAGTTGCCAGCGAGTAATGTCGGGGACTCTAGTGAAACTGCCCGTGCAAGCGGTGAGGAAGGTGGGGATGACGTCAAATCATCACGGCCCTTACGTCCAGGGCTACACACGTGCTACAATGGCGCATACAAAGGGCAGCTACCTGGTGACAGGATGCTAATCTCTAAAGTGCGTCTCAGTTCGGATTGAAGTCTGCAACTCGACTTCATGAAGCTGGAATCGCTAGTAATCGCGCATCAGCCATGGCGCGGTGAATACGTTCCCGGGCCTTGTACACACCGCCCGTCAAGCCATGGAAGCTGGGGGTGCCTGAAGTCGGTGACCGCAAGGAGCCGCCTAGGGCAAAACTAGTAACTGGGGCTAAGTCGTAACAAGGTAGCCGTACCGGAAGGTGCGGCTGGAACACCTCCTTTTTAGAGAAAGTTCTCTAGTCTTAACAAATCTTAGCGCTGCTATTGCTTCTTTATAATATTAAACTTCATTTTACTTAGTCCTGTAGCTCAGTTGGTTAGAGCGCTACACTGATAATGTAGAGGTCCGCAGTTCAAATCTGCGCAGGACTACGGATAGAATGGGGGATTAGCTCAGCTGGCTAGAGCGCCTGCCTTGCACGCAGGAGGTCATCGGTTCGACTCCGATATTCTCCACTGTTGGGGGGTGTCGTTGCCGCAACTGCTGTGGCAACGCGCTCACCCTAATTACAAAATTGTAATGAAGGTTATTCTATCGTGAGGTAGGCTATTGCTAAAGTTGAGTAAAAAATTATAGGAAATATTGGTTCCCATTAGTGGGTACGGTTCGAATCCGTGGTTTCCGCTTTCTCGAAAGAGAGAAAGTTCTTTGACGTATTGGTTAAGTAAAGAATTTAAAAGTCGTTAAGGGCAATCGGTGGATGCCTTGGCTCTCAGAGGCGATGAAGGACGTGATAAGCTGCGATAAGCTACGGGTAGGTGCACATGACCTTTAATCCGTAGATTTCCGAATGGGGAAACCCACCATGTTGAAGACATGGTACCGTAAGGAGCAAACCCGGAGAACTGAAACATCTAAGTACCCGGAGGAAAAGAAAACAATAGTGACTTCCCTAGTAGCGGCGAGCGAACGGGAACCAGCCCAAACCTATAATGTTTCGGCATAATAGGGGTTGTAGGACTACAATGTGGACTTCAAATTTTTAACAGAATGTTTTGGAAAGAACAGCCATAGAAGGTGATAGCCCTGTAAGTGAAAAAGATTTGATACCTAGTAGGATCCTGAGTAGCACGGAACATGTGAAATTTTGTGTGAACCAGCCGGAACCATCCGGTAAGGCTAAGTACTCCTGAGAGACCGATAGTGAACTAGTACCGTGAGGGAAAGGTGAAAAGCACCTCGAATAGAGGAGTGAAATAGATCCTGAAACCGATTGCTTACAAGCTGTAGGAGCCGCGCTTGCGCGGTGACTGCGTGCCTTTTGCATAATGAGCCTACGAGTTACTCCTCATTAGCAAGGTTAATCCGTTCAGCGGAGAAGCCGAAGCGAAAGCAAGTCTGAATAGGGCGTATAGTTAATGGGGGTAGACGCGAACCTTGGTGATCTACCCATGGGCAGGTTGAAGCTCCGATAACACGGAGTGGAGGACCGAACGGATATACGT
>JBLIDT010000022.1:0-22500 GCA_047632755.1 Cryomorphaceae bacterium | reverse complement strand
GCATCACTCAGGGGGCTTCAATCTTTTTGCATTAAATTCTATATTTAAGCAAACATTGAGAGATGATTATCAAAACACTGCTAATTTTGGCCATAATATTAAATTCATCGAGCGGATTCTCGCAGAATTTATGGCCTCATGAGAATGCAGAATGCTGGTTTGAAGTTGGCCCATGGCTGTATAGTACATCTATCGAACATCGTTATGTAGATAGTGACACATTAATTGATGATGTATCATGCACAAGATTGGTTACTGACCAGTATTGGCGTTTAATCCAAGTTCATCTGAGTTGAATTTGCATTCATCTAGTGAAGAGTGCTTATATTTTAGTGGGGACACTCTTTTTGGAGAAATTGAGAGGCTTGCTATTTCTTGCTTTGTTCTAAGGCTGCAGAGTGAGATTCATGGTTTTCTCTTCCCCAGGACGATTCAGAGGAATGTGAATATAATCCAGCTGTAGTCGAGAGTGCTGAAATGGTATTTTATAATGGGGAGCCTTTTATGCAAATTACAATAGCTCCATATATTGAAGAAACAGCGACGTTTTACTGGGGTGGTACTATTGATGAACGAGCGTTCCGGCGACAATTTTGTTATTCGGCTTATAATATCGTGGGAGTATAGTCGAGTGGCTTACCTACAACTTTAGATGTTATTTCGAGGGAGAGCTGTCAATAATCGAATCAGAAGGATCTTGCAATGCGCGGTTCGATCAGCTCCATTACAAATCCTGATATTGTTGTTTATTCTTACCCAATTAGTCGAGGAGAACTTCTCAAGATAGAAAGAGCTCAAGTGATTTCCTGCACATCACTTCCTGGGCAAAGACTGAATTACACGAAAGCAATGAAGAATATTTCAATTTCAAGGGACATCACTTCTGGTGTGTATTTTCTTGAATTGATGCTTCCATCTAGCGAGCGCACTTACTTTAAACTGTTGGCTCAATAATTTTAATTCAAACAATCGAATACCTAGGCTCACTTGCGTGCTTTCCTCCCAAAACCGTGCAAGAACTGTCCTCTAAAACTTTGCGGGAATTCTTCGACTCCAGGAAAACCCAGTTTGATTTCACCATCCTCAGGATCAGGAATAGACGCTGTCCTGAATATGTAATCCCAAAGGCTGAGTGAAATCCCATAATTGATTCCGTGTGCGTGTCCCTCGGGCAGATGATATACGTGATGCCACAAGTGCATTACAGGATTATTGAAAAAGTATTTCAAGGGACCATAAGTCAGCTTAATGTTTGCATGATTTAAGTGACCGATAGTGATGGCAGCAAAGTGCACGATGTATGCTTGCTCGGGCTCAAATCCACCCAGTAACATTACTCCTAATGTTTTCAGCGGTTTGTAAAATATATTCTCCATCCAGTGGTACCTCAAATGAGCAGCGAATCCCATTTCAGCCACAGAGTGGTGCACTTTGTGAAATTGCCAAAGTATAGGGTAGCGATGTAGAAGGACGTGTGTAAACCATTGCACAAAATCGAGAATGACGAAGAATATTAGCAGTTGCCAAACCATCTTGAGTCCACTTAGATCCATCAACGTCAATGATTCCATCGAAATTCCAAAATCGGAAAGCGCCTTTTCGAGGAGTGAATAGACGCCGCTTATTACTATCGCGAATACAAAAAAATTGAAGAACATGTAAAAACTGTCTAACCAGAAGTCCTTGCGAATGAGCTTTTGTGACTTACGCCAAGGGAAAGCAATTTCGAGACCCCAAACTGCCAGAGAGATGACAATGAGGCCCCAGAAATAATTGGTATACCAAGGCACCTGAAAAACGATTGAATTCCAAGTCCAATCGGCCGTTCCCAAAAAAGACTGCATGAATATTTCTATGTACTCATTCATAATATTTTGTCATTTGATTCGGCACTACTACTTGGTAGAGACTGATTTCTATATGACCACTCAATCCAAGACCCGTCGTAATTGTAAACGTGCTTGTAGTTTAAAATCTCTCTCAGCACCATAAGCGTATGAGCTGATCGAACTCCTGATTGGCAATAGATCAGTATAGTATCGTCTGGTTGCGCGAAGTCTGAATAGACATCAAACAATTCAGAATGTGATTTGATCCTCAAATTCCCATCAGAAATACTTTCAACCGAATTGCTGTAGCAAATGTTCACTGCTCCATCAATGTGGCCTGCGAGGTAGGCGCCCTGTTTGATGTACTCTCCCTTGTATTCAGCAGCTGATCGGCAGTCCAATATTTTGGTTGTTGGATTTGCTCTCATTCTCTCAAATTCATTGTAATCAACTATCCAGTCTGTCTCAGGTTTTCCTGTGAATGTGAAGTCATGACTTTCTCCTGGAGTAAATCCAATTTCCATTTTTTGATTAAAGAAATGAAAGTCACCATTTAGAATTTTTACTTTCTCATGTCCGTAAACCCTAAGCAGCCACCACAATCTAGATGCTTCGACTCCGCCTTTTTCATCGTAAAGAATTAGCCAATCATCTGATGATATACCTTTATCTCCGAGCAATCGGGCCAAGCTATCTGCGCCCAAAGCCATTCCGGAGAATTGAGAGTCCTTTTTCCGAATGTCGCTTCGCGTTAGATTAATCGCACCTGGAAGATGACCCTGGTTGTATAATTCGAGTGATCTAAGATCTATATAAACGAACGGGTTCAGCTGTTTCTGATCAGCTGCCCAAGTTTTGGTGTCAATCAAAACAGAATGGTCGACATAAGGACCTGAACTTTCTGAAGTACATGCTGCCAAAGTGATTAGTGATATGATCAGTATGAATAGTCTATTCCAAAACATACCAATCATCGTTTTTAAGATTTAGATTTCTTCTTCTACGCTCATTTTTCGGATCGTAGTTTTTCGCCAAGTATTCGATGATTTTGGATTCAGCTTTTCCAAGATTCCATAGGTTCTGCTTTTCCTGCATCCATTCAATGATGCTCTTCCATCCCTTGACAATTTGGTGATTCTGTGTGATCAGTTTTGGTGAATAACAACTAGTACCGTTGCTCACGACCAATTCGAAGTTCTGACTGGCAATAAGCCTTGTAGGTAGACGGATGCCATCTATGATTTTACTCATTAAGGGTGATGTCTTTACTTTCGTGGTTTTTGAGGCAACATGAGGGAAAGCCCGATATTCATCTGCCGTAAGGGTAATAAGCAGCGCGATTAATGCCATTAGCGACATAAGAACGATGAGATTTCGAGTGTATTTATCGGCTTTCAATATCGGTCTATTTTAATTGAAACTCGATGAGTAGCGTTGTTCAAATATCCTCGAGGGTTCCAAACTGCTACTCCCACGGGTTGAGGTTTACCATTTTCATGGGTTTCTCTCACCAAAATTTCATAGTATCTCGACTCATTTAAAACCATGGATGTATTGAAATCTTACCACGACAGGCGGTTTATTTGTTCTTTCAAATTTACGTTTTCCCAAGTTCGACGATAATAGGTCGAGATTTCGACCTTGGAAACTTTCAAGTCTCCTGCCCAAGTATGTCCGCGTACTTTTATCGTTTGCCCGCTCTTCGCCAAGGCACCTATTTTGGGATAGGTGATGACGGACTTTACTGGCATTCATTCGATAATCATTTGGTCCTCTTTGTCAACATCCGTTCCAGATTATACTGGATATTTTGGCACGCTGTAAGATGGCGCTTCCATTTTTGATCCACCGTGAACGTTGTCTCTAACTACTAATTTACTCAACCATTTTCCGTTTACCAGCGCCGTCTGAAATTTACGATAAGTCGAAGCGGATAACTATGTACAATCGGTATCTCTTCCGCGTTTAAAACAAAACCGATCAAGGTCTCATCTTCCTTTGCTTGTGTAATTGGCACACCCAGAGAAATCACCACTTTTTTTGAATCACCGATTAGATGCTGATCAGTACCGTAGTATCCTACGTAAACTCCATTAGCGCTGATGCCAACATCTTCCAATATATCTCTCAATCGGACACCAGTCCACCTTCCACAATTTACCGCACTATCGCTCCACTGATTTCCAGTAGCAGGAGGATTCATTTCACTTCTGCCATTTCCACCGCACTCCAAGACCAAAGCTTAAGTATAGTGTTGGAATTTCCTCTTCAGTTCTTGAAGGGTGTAGGTTTTTGGATTGGAAACAGACTCATTTTCAATGGTTAAAGTCCATTCCTCGGCGTTCAAATCAGTTGGGGCAAGTCCATTGTTTCGAACGAACATCTTCTCTACTGACGTGAAGGGATCGTCTAGTAAGTGAGCGGGCGTTTCGATGTTCCAAGGCCTGTCGTTGTGAACGATCATTTCTTGGTGCTTCCACTCAGTGGGCGCTTCGTTGACATCATATTGACTAAAAAGCGATTGAGTGATCGATATCAACGTCACAAAAATAGTGACGCGAAGAAGAGACGGACGATTTATGGATTTCATCATGAGCATAAAGTAAAAGGGTAGTTTCCAGAGTGTCTACAAAACTAGATTTTTCACTTTTCTCGGAGCGTAACTCCGTTTACCAAGACCTCAAAATCCTGCGATAATCCGGGGTTTGGAATTTCAATTTTGGAAGAAGTGTTTTTACCGAAGAATAGATTTTCGCTTATCTTTAGTAGATAATGAATGATCTACGATGAAAGATTCATTAAGAAGTTCTAAAGCATCGCTATCCTCAGTTTTTTCTCTGGTTGTCTTTCTTTTTCTTCTAAATACTCTGCCATTAACCCTTAAAGCTCAATTCTATTTGGATATGCCACTTCAAATGGACTTTTACAGAACTAACTCAACTGAGATTGATTTTTCACGACGAGGTGTTATCGTTAATCCCACCTTTGGCTTTACGATTAACAATAATGCGACATCAAAGATTGATCTTAGTATTGGTTTGGGTTTTTTCTACAGTAAGTTTCAGCAAGAAATAGCTGATTCAGAATTCGAGTATAATCGCTACGGGCTGCTCCTATCATTACAAGCCTACTATGACTTATCTGATAAAATTAAAGTAGGCCTTGGTATATCGCAGGGGCTACATTCAACTCAGTTAGGCGACCCTTTAAAATTAGACGTCTATAGTGGCTCCGAGCGGGATGACCGTTTAGGGAAGGGTTTTAGACCATATAATGTGGGTAATAGCATTGAGGTTAGATATGAAATCTACAATAATATTTCGATTGGCTCTAACTACACTTATTGGTATATCCCACAACTAAAATATCGTGTCATCGGCAATTATGGGGAGTTTTTGGAAGATCAATCTGATTTATACTTTTCAAGGTTTGAAGTATCAGTTCGCGTAGATTTTAATAGATAGCAAATGAAATACTTGAGATGTATATACCTCTCCATGCTATTTACTCTAGTCGCTTGTGGCTATAAGGATCATGCCTTTATTTATGATCCTTATGACTCTAGAATGCCACAATATTCTGAGGAAGGAGCCAATACAGCAGGAGCTTATATTAACGGGGATGTTTGGATCAGTCAGAAAGTACTCTTCTTCAATGAAGATGATCAAGTCACAGGTAGAAGGGGAGATGTTACCATATACGTATCTGAGGAAAAAGGAGGAAGCTATATTGCTTTCGAAGGAGGGGAAATTCAAATCGAACAAGATTATTCGAGTTTGTCTACAGTTTCCTTTTTTCTCAAGGACGTATTTCTCCGTTCAGAAGAAGATATAAGAAATCTTGAAAGGCAAAGTTTCGAGCTAGGTCAAACTCAAAACTATGGACAGTATACGTCGTCGAGAAACCTTCAACTTGTTGATTCTGCAAGAAACAGTGAAGGAACCTTATTTATAAGAAGGGTGGGGACAAACGACTACGGAGAATTCTTTTTTTCAGGAACTTTCGGGTTTAAAGTACCTTCTGATCTAGATTCAATGGAAGTATTCTCAGGGAGATTTGATTACGAGCTAGTAGACTTGAACTTCCAAGCTCTTTGAATCACCCTAGGTCTTCTGATGCTTCTTCTTCGCAGCTGGAAACAGAATATTATTCAAAATCAATCGATACCCTGGGCTATTTGGGTGTAGATTTAAATCAGTCGGAGGATCGCCCACTCGGTGCTGATAATCTTCTGGATCGTGGCCTCCATAAAAAGTCCACTGCCCTTTCCCCATCGTTCCGTGAATGTATTTCACCGTTCCCTGAGCTTTGCTCTCGCCCATAATCAGGATGTCACTTTTGACGTATTGCTTTTTGAAAGCCGTGGTTTGCCCCATAAAGCCCTTCACTACTTTTCTGTGATTTTGAGTCAGCATCGTGGGAACCACATCCCATTTGGCAGAAAAGTCGAATAGCGTGAAGAAATCCTGTGTTT
The DNA here is from genome assembly GCA_047632755.1 of Cryomorphaceae bacterium. Lineage (GTDB taxonomy): Bacteria > Bacteroidota > Bacteroidia > Flavobacteriales_D > Cryomorphaceae > JAKVAV01. Next base: position 16,197 of record JBLIDT010000022.1, on the reverse strand, counting down.
GGGGAACCTTACCATGAATGTTTGTCGCATCAATGCTGGAAAACTCGTAAACCAATGGATCTCTTTCCAATTGAAAATCGTGAAAAGCGAAGGTTTGGGTAAAATCGAGTTTCGATTGCGCCGCAGGATCTGCTCCGTCGCCATCGTACATGCTTTCAGCAATGTCTGTATTTTGAGCGGCTAGTGCAATGTCGTACGAATCTGTTCCCGAGCACATGGTGAAAAGGTATCCGCCACCTGCGATGTATTCTTTGATTTTGTGAGCTACCGCAAGCTTGAGCTCTGATACTTTTTCGAAGCCCATTTCTGTGGCGTCTTTTTCAGCATCGCGCACCTGCTCTTGATACCAAGCCGCATTCTTATAGCTACGGTAAAATTTTCCGTATTGACCGGTAAAATCTTCGTGGTGGAGGTGAAGCCAATCGTATTTTGGCAAGGACAGGTTGAGAATCTCCTTGTCGTAAATGACCTCATAAGGAATTTCGGCGTAGGCCATCACCAAGGTTACCGCATCATCCCATGGCTGTTTGGTTTTAGGCGAATAGACAGCCACTTTGGGAGCCTTCTCTAATTTTACGACTTCCATATTTACTTCGGGATCGGCGATCTTCCTTAGAATACTATTTGCTTGAATATCGGCAATCACTTGAAACGATACGCCTCGAATAACACATTCTTCTTCTATTGATCTGTATTGATCAATCAAGAAACTGCCGCCCTTGTAATTGAGCAACCACTGGACTTCAATATCGTTTTGCAGTATCCAATAGGCAATGCCGTATGCCTTCATGTGGTTCTTCTGCGAGTCATCCATCTGGATGAGAATTTTGGCAGCAGAACTGTTCAATGCAAAAGCCAGAAATGCGATTAAGAGTATCCCTCTTTTAAAATGGTGAACCTTCGTCATTGTCTTTTTTGAAAAAATCATCATCGCTTTTGTCGTTCATGCGCGATTGCATGGTAATGGTTTGAAAATTATCAAAACCCGAGCCATTGGGAAGTGCACCCTGAGCGTCGTAAGCCGTCTCCAGGTTTTCAAATTTGGCGAAGTCCTTTACAAATTTCAATGAAACCGTACCTAATGCTCCGTTTCGATGCTTGGCAATAATTATCTGACCAACTCCTAGCAATGAATTCCCTTCCTCATCTTGGTCTAGATCATAATATTCTGGACGGTAAATGAATGAAACGATATCGGCATCTTGTTCAATTGCTCCAGATTCACGCAAGTCGGAAAGCATAGGCTTTTTGTCACCACCTCTAGTTTCAACGGCACGGCTCAACTGAGAAAGTGCAATAATCGGTATGTTCAATTCTTTTGCAATCGTCTTAATAGAACGGGATATCGTAGATATTTCTTGCTCTCGGTTTCCTTTATCGCTCCCTGCCGTCATCAGCTGCAGGTAGTCGACGATGATGAGCTGAACGTCGTGCTTCGATTTAAGTCGACGCGCTTTTGCGCGCAATTCAAAAACAGAAAGCGATGGGGTATCATCAACAAAGATAGGTGCCGTACTTAATTTTTTGATTCTCGTATGCAGCTGTGTAAACTCGTGATCTTCCAAATTCCCCTTTCGGATTTTCTCACCTTTTATTCCCGTTTCAGAAGAAATCAGACGGTTAACGAGCTGTATGGAGCTCATCTCCAAGCTAAATATGGCCACGGGCAAATTGAAATCGACCGCTATGTTTCGAGCCATGGAAACAACAAAGGCAGTTTTCCCCATACCTGGTCGGGCGGCTATGATGATCATGTCTGATTTTTGCCATCCTGCAGTGATTCTATCTAGCGCATGAAATCCCGAAGGAACACCGCTTACACCGTCTACATTTTTCTTTGCCGCTTCAATATTTTCGATGGCTAGCTTGATCACATCGCTCATCGTATCGTACTCCTTTCGGATATTTCCTTGAGCTACAGTAAAAAGATCCCGCTCAGCTTTGTCCAATAAGTCAAAAACATCAGTGCTCTCCTCGTAGGCTTCTTTAATCGTGTCGGCTGATATGCGGATCAATTCACGCAAGATGTGCTTTTGCGAAATGATACGCGCATGAAACTGAATGTTCGCAGAACTCGCTACTCGATTGGTCAGGTAGCTGATGTAATATGCGCCTCCTACAATTTCTAGATCTCCTGATTTGCGCAATGCCGACGTAACCGTAAGGATGTCAATTGGCTCTGAACGCTGAAAAAGATCATGGATGGCGTTAAAAATCTTCTGATGACTTTCTTTGTAAAACGAGTCGGGCTTGAGAATATCAATAACTTCGTTCACGGCCTCACGTTCTAACATCAAGGCACCTAATACAGCCTCCTCAAGGTCAGTTGCCTGGGGAGGGATTTTGCCCAGTTCATTGTTTTGTATAGGAGGTCGTGTAGCTGACTTACGCCAATTATCAGACTTTTTTTGCGAAATTTCATCCATTATTCAAAGATACGATCTCTATTTCGCCAGCACTATTTTTTGGCATTTCAGGATATGAAAAGTTTTAAGAAACACTTCTCAACATTTGTTCATACTGGACTGACCATTTTGGTAGTGATCTCACTATCATCATGTAATGACGACGAGGATGAGAACCCACCTCGGGTTACCATAGAATCCCCTTTCGAGAATCAAACTTTCTTATCTATCGATACCATTGATGCTAGCGCAATCATAACCGACAATGAGCAAATAACTTCTGTGGAACTCGAAATTCTTGATCTAGAGTTTAATCAGGTTGCGCTCAGACGGAGCTATCCAGCATCTGGTTCTACCTTTAATTTTGGCCAGCGATTTCCCATAGATGCTCCTCAACTTCAAACGGGTGATTACTATCTGGCTTTTCGAGCCAATGATGGAAGGAATGTCGGGTCGGCTTTTGTGAAGATTAGGATAAATGCCATTCCTAGGGAGCTGGAGGGAGTTCTTGTATTGACTAGCCAAAGCAATCAATCATACATCTACTACCGAGAGGAGGGTGAGAATGAATTCGAGGTAGAGCATAATTTTTTCTCTGATGCAGTAGGAGGTGGATTGAACTACCGTCAGAATATTTTTGCTTCAGTCGGTGGACAAGCGGGGGATGCCGATTTTTTTGAAACCGAGGAATTTTCAATCGTTAATTCGCTGCCTGGATTTGGCAACACAGGGCTTCCTTTTTATTTATCGATGACCTTTGACGATCAGCTCGAGCAATTCATACTGACTCAAAGAGATGGCCGCGTTAGAGTTTTGGATAAGTCGGCATTTGTCTTGCTAGGCTTTGAGGGTTTAGCCAATCATTTCCCTTTGCAGGTCTTCGGCAATGAGGATGGATATTTTCTTTCTGAAAAAGAAATTGATGGCCCTCTTTATTCCTTTACGTTTTACTCTTTTCAAGGACTGCTATTGGATAATTACCTAGTAGCGGGAGCTGTTAGAGGAGTATTTGATCGAAATCTAAACGAGAAATTTGTTTGGGTCGATGATCCTGAAGGGCTTGAGTTAAGATTGCTCAATGTCTCAACCGAATTCTTGTCGCTACCTTATGAAAGGCTTGGTACTAGACTCTCCGACGTTGTGCACACAGGTAGTAACGCTTTTATAATTAGCACCTCCGAAGGTCTGCTTCGGTACAATTATTTAAATGGGGGTACAGTAATTCTCAATAGTTCCGCACCTGAAGGAGATCTATACTTCGATGATTTGAATCAATTGATTTACCTCACCAGCGGTCAAAATGCTTTTATATATACTATGAATGGTGCTGAAGTAGGCGGACTTTCCTTCCCGCGTGAAATCGTGTATGTAGGATTTGACTACAACCGCTAAGAGGTCACTCCCATATTGGAAAACTTGCTGATTCTGTCATGAACCAGCTTTTCAGCTGACAAAGGCTGGAGCTTTTCTAAATTCGTTAAGATAGCCTCTTTCACATTTTTGAATGCCGTTAACCTATCGGTGTGAGCACCCCCGAGTGGTTCTTTGATGATCCCGTCAATCAGCTTATTCTTAAGCATATTGTTCGGTGTGAGCTTGAGTGCCTCAGCAGCCTCGATTTTATGGTCCCAGTTGCGCCATAGAATGGTAGAGCAGTTTTCTGGAGAGATAACGGAATACCAGGAGTTCTCGAGCATCAACACTTTATCTCCAACACCAATTCCCAAAGCCCCACCTGAAGCTCCTTCGCCTATAATGATGCAAATAATTGGCACCTTGAGCTTTGCCATTTCGTAAAGGTTTCTTGCAATGGCTTCACCTTGCCCGCGTTCCTCAGCTTCCAAGCCTGGAAATGCACCAGGAGTGTCAATTAAACTCACTACCGGAATGTTAAACTTCTCAGCCAGCTTCATTAATCGAAGAGCCTTTCTATATCCTTCAGGATTTGGCATACCAAAGTTTCTGAATTGGCGCATCTTGGTGTTGATTCCTTTCTGCTGGCCCACAAACATGACGGTCTTGCCATCTACTTTGCCCAAGCCGCCTACCATGGCTTTGTCGTCTTTTACATTCCGATCGCCGTGCAGCTCAATGAACGTATTGTCAGTCAAGTACTCAATGTAGTGGAGTGTGTATGGTCTTTCGGGATGTCTCGAAACCTGCACTCTTTGCCAAGGAGTTAAATTTTCGTAAATCTCTTTTTGTTTTTTCTGAATTTTCTTTTCCAAATCCCGCATGGATTTAGACATATCCACTTCACCCTTATCGGAGATTTCTTTTGCTTTCTCCAATTGCTCCATCAATTCGCCGATAGGCTCTTCAAAATCGAGTAATACTGCCATAATCTCTTTCTTGTAAATTCGAAAGTACTATTTAAATCAAAACGCGAAGTTAAGAAGGTTTTTCAGCGCGAAACCAACATATTTGTGTCATGGTTCTTTTTCCCAACTCGAAAATCAATTTTGGACTAGAAATCCTGCGAAAGCGTAAAGATGGATACCACGATATAGACTCGGTCTTTTATCCCATTCCGCTTTGCGATGTGCTCGAAGTAATACTTGACCCACTGTCAGGGAAGGATCAATGGTATTATTCAGGATTGAGTATTCCTGGTAATAGCGCAGATAATCTGTGCTCAAGGGCTTTGGATCTCGTTCGAGAAAGAGCAGAAATCCCGAAATTGAATACTTTTCTCCACAAATCTATTCCTATGGGAGCTGGCCTTGGAGGTGGATCGGCTGACGGGTCGTTTATTATAAAGGGATTAAATGAGATGTTTGAACTAAACCTGAGCCATCACGAAATGGAAAGAATGGCTTTCTCATTGGGAAGTGATTGTCCATTTTTCATCAAAAATGTACCTGTACGTGCTGAGAGTAGGGGTGAAGTCAATACTTCAATTGAGCTTAATTTAAAAGGAAAGCATTTGGTTCTCATCTGTCCTGACATTCACGTATCTACTAAGGAGGCCTATTCTACAATAGTGCCAGATGATTCACGGATTTCACCTGCTGATATTGTGAAAGAGCCAATTGAACAATGGCGAGATCAGCTTCGCAATCGCTTTGAGGAATACGCTTTTCAAAAGTATCCTGAGCTTGCCGAAATTAAGCAAGAGCTCTACCATCATGGCGCTATCTACGCTTCAATGTCTGGCAGCGGCTCGGCGTTCTACGGGATTTTTAAGGGTGCTACTGATAAGAGCCTGTTTACACAATTTGGCTCTACTTATTCATTTGAGCTTTAGGCTTATTTCTGTGCCCTACGAAGTACAATTAAGGCAATTCCAGCAAAGAAAATGTTGGGTAACCAAACAGCTAGCATTGGGTTTAACCCAGCATTCGTAGCAGCGACAGTCGTCACTTTCATTGCGAAAATATACACGACCGCAATTAACACGCCTGTGGCCATGTGCACCCCAATTCCCCCTCTTGATTTTCGGCCAGCCAACGACACGGCGATTACCGTTAGGATATAAGTCGCAAAGGGATAGGAGGTTCTTTGGTGCTTTTCGATTTCAAAGAATACCGTTTGGTCTGAGCCTTTCTGACGCTCTTCTTCAATGAAGTTTGTCAACTCCCGATACCCCATTGTGGATGCTATGTTGAGCTTTACTCCAAAATCATTGGGCTTCATATTAAGTAAGGTGTCGAGCCTTGCACCCTTTGAAATTTTTTCACCCTTGTCGGTGAATTCCCTTACGCGGTAGCCTTGAATTTCCCATTTACTGGAAGCGGTATCATACTTCGCCCTGTCGGCTAGCATCTTGTATTCCAGTCGGCCTTCATCGTTCCATTTCTCCAAAGAGAACTTGTAGCCAATGTTATTAATCGTACTAAAGGTCTCAAAGTAGGCCAGGGTATTCTCCTCAATTTCCCGATGCAGATTGTCATCCTTTATCCTGAACCTTTTGTTCATGTACTGTTCTTCGAATTGAATTCGAACTCGATTGGCAATGGGTAGCTGATAGTGAGTGAAGTAAAGTGAAATGGCCACTAGAATAGTTGCCGCAATAAAGTAAGGTCTAAGCAGCCTCCTAAAGGAAACGCCTCCAGCAAAAATGGCAATGATTTCGGAGCGCTGAGCGAGTTGACTCGTAAAGAGAAGTACACTTAGGAAGATGAGCAGAGAGCTGAAAAGATTCCCGAAGTAGAAGACAAAGTTGACGTAATATTTGAAGATGATTTGGCTGAGAGGAGCGTCATACTTGATGAACCGCTCGAGTTGCTCGGATACATCAAACACAATGGCGATGGACATAATCAGCGCCAGCATGAAAAAGAAAGTTCCTAAGAACCGCTTGATGATGTAGATGTCGAGTTTTTTCATGCCTTAGAGGCGGCTTTCGAGCTTTGTTACCATTTGATTTTTCCAGCCAGCAAATGTACCCTCTTGAATTTTTCTTCGGGCTTCTCCGACTAACCACAAATAAAAGGCCAAGTTGTGAATGCTCGCTATTTGTGCGCCAAGCATTTCTTTGCTTATGATCAAATGCCTCAAGAATGCCTTTGAATAAGCTTTATCTACATAAGAAGTTCCATTTGGATCAACGGGCGAAAAATCATCTTTCCATTTCGCATTTCGGATATTTATGATTCCCTCAGAAGTGAATAACATTCCGTTCCTCGCATTTCGGGTTGGCATTACACAGTCAAACATATCAATGCCGAGAGCGATATTCTCCAAAAGATTGGAAGGTGTGCCCACACCCATCAGGTACCTCGGTTTATCTTTTGGGAGTATTTGACAGACCACATCCGTCATGGCATACATTTCTTCATGTGGTTCACCCACTGATAAACCTCCGATGGCATTTCCTTCTCGATTTTGAGCTGCAATGAATTCAGCTGATTGCTTGCGCAAATCTGGATAAACACTTCCTTGAACTATGGGGAAGAAGGATTGACGATACCCATATTTGTCTGGTGTATTGTCAAAACGATCACAGCAGCGCTTCAGCCAGCGATGGGTCATGTGCATGCTGTTTTCTGCATAATTATAAGGACAAGGGTACGGAGTGCACTCATCAAAAGCCATGATGATATCTGCACCAATCGTGCGCTGCACATCTATCGCTCTTTCAGGAGTGAAAAAGTGCTTGTCGCCATCGATATGCGATTTGAAGCTTACACCACTTTCGCTGATCTTGCGGTTGTCGGAAAGCGAGTAAACCTGATACCCACCGCTATCGGTCAGCTGAGGTTTTGACCAGCCATTAAAGGCGTGGAGCCCTCCTGCCTTCCCAATCGTCTCAATTCCTGGGCGAAGGTATAGGTGGTAAGTATTGCCCAGAATGATCTGGGCCTTAATGTCTTCATCCAATTCTCGGGGATGAACACCTTTTACGGCAGCTGCCGTGCCGACAGGCATAAAAATGGGTGTTTCGATCGTGCCGTGATCAGTTTCTAGCTCTCCTGCTCGCGCATTTGATTTAGGGTCTTCGGCTATAAGTTTGAATTTCAATGCTCGTTGTAAAACTTTGTTGATAAATAGCGGGCTGGCAAAGATAACAGGAATAGAAATAGGGAATCGAAAAAGTAATTTTATACCGCTCTATGGAGATCAATATTTCATCGGAATCGGTTATTATTTTTTGGGGGGTATTGCTTATTGCAAGCGCCGCCATTCAATTTGGGTTTCTCTTTTTGGTTTACAGCCGGCTGGCTTTTTTCAAGAATCCAAAGAAATCTGAGGCAAAGCCCCCTGTCAGTATAATTATAGCGGCGCGCAATGAAGAGGAGAATCTATTGGTCAATATGCCGATCATTCTCGAACAGGATTATCCCGAGTTTGAAGTAATCGTGATCAATGATAGCTCGGTCGATGATTCCATTACGGTTCTTAAAGCCTTTGAAGAAAAGTATCCAAACCTGAGAGTGATCAATATTCATGAAAATGATCGCTACGAGGGAGGGAAGAAGTACGCCATTACTTTGGGCGTAAAAGGGGCAAAGTATGAGAGGCTGATTTTCACAGATGCCGATTGTAAACCCGTTTCTAGAAAGTGGGTTGAAAAAGTAATAGAATCCGTTGCAATTGATGGCGCCATCGTTTTGGGCTATAGTCCATACAGCCGTAAGCCCGGGTTTTTGAATAAGGTCATTCGTTATGATGCCTTTAATACTGGGCTGAATTATTTGAGCTTTGCCCTTTGCGGAATTCCTTACATGGGAGTCGGTAGAAATCTGTCCTATTCAAAGTCTTCTTTTTTCTCTGTCGGAGGATTTAAGTCTCATTATAAGTTGCTTTCCGGAGATGACGATTTACTCATCAATCAGATCGCTCGAAAAGAGAATACGTTCATCTGTGTGGACAAAGAAGCCGAAGTCCAAAGCGACCCTGAGAAGAGCTGGAGAAGCTATTGGTTGCAAAAGCGCAGACACCTAACCACTGGGTCGAGCTACCGATTTCACCACCGTTTTTTGCTCATTTTACAACCTGTGAGCCTGCTTCTTTTTTGGCTGGCAGCTATTGTGTTATTAGTTTCTCACAATTGGTTGGAGATTACTTTGATCATCGTGTTGACTCGTATTCTAGCTCAAATCCTTATTTTTAGGCGCTCATCTCGATGCCTAGGTCAAGCAGACCTGACTATATTGGCGCCGATATTTGAAATTATCATTCTAATTTTAACCGCTTGTGCGCACACGGCAAACGCCGTTTCAAATAGAATTACATGGAAGACGTAGTATCAAGACTCTCACCAAAAGCCCAACACGACTACAAACTCGTGAGAAGGGCAGTAGATGACCAAGATCAGGGAGCTTATGCTGAACTGATGGAGCGCTACCGCGAGAGCATTTACTACATGTTGTTGAAGATGGTAAATAACTCTGACGATGCTGACGATCTTACCATCGAGGCATTCGGAAAGGCATTTAGTAGATTGACGCAATATCAACCCAATTATGCTTTTAGCACTTGGATGTTTAAAATTGCCTCCAATAATTGCATTGACTTTATTCGCAAAGAGCGCAAGAAGCGCACGATGTCCATTGATACTGGAATGCGAAATGAAGACGGCGAGAATATGACGTACGACATTGAGGCAGATGTGAGGGATCCTGAAGAAGAGATGATGCGCAATCAGCGAATGAAGGCGATGCGTCAAGTCGTTGATAAGCTGAAGCCTCGCTACAAGCAATTGGTCATTTTGAGGTATTTCAAAGAGTACTCTTACGATGAAATCTCAAAAGAGCTCGACCTTCCTTTAGGTACTGTGAAAGCGCAACTTTTTCGCGCTAGAGATTTTCTCTCCACCATGATGAAGAATACCAAAGACTCCATTTAGAGTCTGTCTATAAAGTCCGCTATCTTCCTTCCAGTTGTTTTAAAAACAGTCATTGACCATAGTCAAATTCTTTATTTTTAAAACTTCGTGTGCGTTGCTACCGAACTTTCTAATTCAGAATCTGGACTCTACTTTAAACTCTATTTGATTGAATGATCGAGCTTCTGACTCAATACTTTCCCGAAATTTCTGAAGAGAAGAGGGGAAAATTCGCCGCACTTCAACCACTCTACGAAGAGTGGAACGCCCAGATCAATGTGATCAGTCGAAAAGACATGGATCAATTTGAAGAGAGGCATCTCTTGCACTCACTTTGCCTCACTTTCTTCTGGCAACCTAAATCAGGACACAAGGTTTTGGACATTGGAACAGGAGGGGGCTTTCCAGGCATCCCTTTGGCCATTCTCTATCCCGATGTTGATTTTCTTTTGATCGATTCCACAGCCAAAAAAATAAAGGTGGTCAATGAGGTCGCTGAGGCTCTTGATTTGAAAAACGTAAAAGCCGTTCAAGATCGCGCAGAATATGTAGTAGGCCGCTTTGACTCAGTAGTGAGCCGGGCAGTGGCCCGTCTGTCGGTACTTACCGAATACTGTGTTAATTCAAAAATGAAAACAAAGGAATTGATTTGCTTGAAAGGAGGAGATCTTCGGGAAGAGCAAGAAGAGGTGGATCGTTATCCTTCGGTAATCTACAAGTTGGATAGCAAAATTAATCGGCCCTTTTTCGAGACTAAGAAGGTAGTTAAGGTAACCTACAATTAGATTCTATTTATTTTGACAAGTGTCTGAGCTAAAGATTTCATTAGCAGGGCGCGCGTAATTTTAAATACTTAGCAAAGCGGTCTCACAACCGCAGGGCGTAATCAAAGAGTTGACTGTGGCCAATGACTGTTTTTAAAATGAGTGGAACGCCGATAATGGACTTTTTAGACGGACACTTGCTAGTCGATTAGATTCACCTGCTGCATCTCCTGCAACTTGGTGTAAAGCCCATCTTTATTTGACATCAAGTCGCTGTGGCTGCCCGTTTCAACAATTTCACCATCTTCTAGAACGATAATCTTGCTTGCATTTCTGATGGTGCTTAGTCGGTGGGCAATCACAATGGCTGTTCGGCCTTTCATTAATTCTTCCAGCGCGTCCTGAACCAATCGTTCTGACTTGCTATCGAGCGATGAGGTGGCCTCATCCAAAATAAGAACGCAAGGATCTCTTAAAACGGCGCGAGCTATTGCGATTCGTTGCCTTTGACCGCCACTGAGCTGCACACCTCGTTCTCCAACCAACGTTTCTAGGCCTTCAGGGAAAGTGGTGATGAATTCCATCGCGTTGGCCTTTTCGGCTGCTTCGACGATTTCTTCTTCCGAAGCCTCAGGATTTCCGTAGCCGATGTTCTCCTTAATCGTTCCGTTAAACAAGATTACTTCTTGAGGCACAATTCCGAAGAGAGATCGATAGGTTGTAAGATCATAATCCGAAGCAGCTTTTCCGTCAAGGAAAATCCCGCCACCAGTCGGCTCATAGAAACGAAGCAACAGGGATGTGATGGTAGACTTTCCTGCACCCGATGGGCCAACAATACCCAAGAGTTCTCCTGAGTTGACCTCGAAGTTAATGTCTTTCAAAACAGGTAGATTTTCTCTGGAAGCGTAATTGAAGTTCACCCCTTTGAATTGGATATCACCTCTCGTCTTCGAATTGATCTCTGTCTTTTTGGGTTGGATATTTTCCGAATCACCGTCAATGATATCCATGAGATTCTCGGTAGCACCTACCGCTTTCTGAATACCCGCATAGAGATCTGGCAAACTGCCGATCGAGGCACCGAGGAAAATGGTGTACATGATAAAGGAGATAAAAGACGACTGCAGCATTTCACCTTCTTGCGTCAATAATACTCCTTGCCAAATCACGAAAACAATGGAGCCGAAAAGGCAAAGAATAATGAAGGAAACAAAGAGACCGCGCCAAATGGCACCTTTCATGGCGAGCTTTCTAATCTCGTCAACTCGCAAGCCATATCGGTTCATCTCAAAAGCCTCGTTGGTGAAGGCCTTCACGCTTTGGATGCCTTGCAATGCTTCTTCCAAAATACTATTGGATTGAGCGCTGGCATCTTGGGTTTGCTTGGAAAGTTTTCGAATAAACCTACCGAAGAAAACGGCGATCAAAGCCACTGCTGGTATCACGCTGAGCATGATCAGAGAAAGCTTTGGCGAAAGCCAAACTAAGGCAGCGATACCAACAACAATGGTAATGACCTGCCTTACAAACTCGGCAATGGTAGTCGTAAAGGTCGTTTGCAGCTGGCTGATATCCGTTGCAATTCTACTGGTTAATTCTCCGATTTTGTTGCGGTTAAAGAATTCCAGCGGCGACATAATCAACCGCGAAAAGGCATCTCTTCTGATGTCTGCCAAGGTATACTCGCTCACTCTCGTAAAAAGGAGAATCCTGAAAAATGAAAAGATGGCTTGAGAGGTGAAGACTATTGCCAATGCCAGAATGATGTCTTCGAGCCCATCAAAGTTGAGGAGCTGCCCTGCGGCGCCTTCTGTTCCATCATCGCCAATCAACTGGCCAATAAAATAGGGGAAGAGCATTGCCGTAAGGCTGCTCAGTATAAGGAATACAAAACCGACGGTGAAAATTCCTGAGTACGGTTTGAGGTAGCGAAATACGCGACTTGCTTCTTTGAAGGATACTTTACCCTTTTTTTCTTTCTCTTCGGCCATAAGCGACGGCAAAGGTAATATCCTTAATCCAATGTGAGGGTCATTGTTTTGTCAGAATGAAATTGACGGTTGATAAAGATTTGAAGCAAGCTTTATCTAACAAAATAACCGCTACCAAGTGGCAGCGGTTTTAGTTCTTTAAGGGTTGGTTTCTACTATCGCTTAATCATCTTTTTGGTGAGTAATTCTGTATCGGCATACAGCGAGTAGTAGTAAGTGCCAGGTGCTACGGCCGAACCATCCCAGCGCTCTGTATACTCTCCTTTTTCCATACGCTGATTGACCACTACATCCAGCACTCTGCCCTGCGAATCGCTGATTTCTAAACGAATCTGAGCGGGTTCGTTGATGCTGAAGTTGATCGTTGTTACATCCTCAAACGGATTGGGGAAGTTCTGCTCCAACTCGATGGCGCCCGTTTCCGAATTGCCCTTTTCCGAAGGTGTCGTTCCACAGCAATTGTTCATTTTGCTTTGGGTGGATTGGAAGGAAGCCATGACGGTGGTCATTTGCTCTTGCATTTCTACCATTTGGCCAGCTTGACTAGTTAGCTGCTGTGACAATTCTGCTAACTGTGCTTGGAGATTCGCATTTTCTTCTTCTTGCTCCGTGAGCATGGCTGCTTGATCGGTGATAAGGGCGTTTTGTTCTTGGTGGCCTTTTACCAACAATGCAATAAACTCATTGTATTTCACACCTAAATGCATGCTTCGCTCTCTTGTAACAACGCCTGCGGTATCTCTACGTTCAGGCACATAAAAATCTTCTACAGCATCAGGAAATGAAGATTGTAATTCTTGTGCGAGAAATCCATGAGAAATACTTTCCCCAGCATCAATGCCAAATGCATCCATCATATCATAGTTATACTTTACGGGGTTTAATTCGCTCAAAATACCATCGGCATTTTCGATTGTCTCAATATTTTGCTTTAAAGAGGCATCGCTTAAGATAATCGGGGGTTGCAATTGCTGCACGATTCCCTGAAAGTGACCCGCAATCTGTATAGTCGGTATAGAACCTGCGAAAATGGCTTCTCCGTAAACACCTATAGGGCGGGTTACAGTTTGAACAGCACTGTTCTCGGCGTAGCCATACACACCTATTACATCTACATCAGGAGAGTTAATAGTACCTGAACAATACCCTGCCACGCCTGCAGACCACTCTGATTGATTATTGAATACATTGGCATTAAATCGTCCACCAACGGCAAACTTTCCACCTCTTACCAGTACATCGACACCGGCATTGAATCCTCCATCGGTATTATCAGCTATCAATACATCCAATCCTCGTGTGGTACCGCTTCCAGAGCCGTTATTATCTACAATTATCCTTGCACCAGCTCTTGAATTACCGATGGCTTCATCTGAGATGATAAATTTTCCATTGGTAGCAAAGGGTGCTGATCCAACAAATACGTCTCCGGCAGGAAAACCATTGAGTCCGTGGCCTGTCCATACATCTGTACCATTCGACTCCCAATCTAAATCCGCCCCAGAACCACCAGGCTGCCATGTGCCATCTCCCGCGAGGAAATCAGTATTATCTCCAGTAAAATCCAATCGTTTCAAGAAGTTATCCTCTGGAGCTCCTGATAGGGCTTGTAATCCTATAACGAGGCAATCATTGTCACCCAAGTCGGAAAGATTCCTGATTCTAGTCAAACCTCCTACATCCAATGTAGTTGGAGTACCAGCGATTACAATCGGATCGGGCTGAGCTCCATCCAGAAAACCAATGGCTACAGCATTTACCGCACCACCCTGAGGGGCTATGTGCAGGTTGCCGTCAGGACTTTCCTGTATTTCAGTGAACAGGTTATTGTACGAATTTGTTATTCTGAGTTGAGGCGATCCGTCATCATCATGCACCTCTAGGCGGTTTTGTGGCTGTTGCGTGTTACTAAAAACTCTTCCAATACCCACATTTCCTCTGGGTTCAATTCTCATCAGTTCTCTGCCTTGATCGGCACCGTTTTGATTTCCCTGCAGAAAAATAAACCTAAAATTGTCGGCCGTTGTTGGCCCGTCTTGACATCCCCACGCTATTACCGCATCTGTTCTTAGGCCAGTGCCCGTTGGTCGTTCTAATAGCCCGGAATACATAAAATCGGCATTTGCCGTATGGCTTACACCTACATTCATCCAGTCGCGTTGCATAGTCGCGGGAAGTGCACCTGCATTGTCATCAAACAAATGCAACATTGACCAAGCCAAAGGATCCTGACCCGTCAGGCCCATGGTGGTTCGCTGAACATCTGTTCTGGTTAGTCCACCTAGTCCGTTCCATGTTGGCAGTTCCGAAATGGCAAATTTGTTTTGCCCATTGGAGGTGATGTCTATTTCGGGGAAGCCGCGGTTTTCGATGGGAAGGGCGATGCCCGAATTGATGTCAAAACCGACATAGTTTCCTAAAGCTGGAACGTTATCGTCTATTGTCACTTGACCATAACCATTTTGGTAGATCAGTGCCATCATCGCTATGATGGCTATTTTATAAATTTTCATGGTATTTATTTTGATACCACGAAACGCTTTGTTACTTTTTGTTCTTTTGAGTAAACTGTTAAAAAATATAATCCTGAAGGCAAGTCTATTGACAACTTTGCTTGATTGATACCCCGCAAATTTCGACTCACCAATAATTCACCCGTTGGTGTGTATATCTCTAATAGTTCAATTTGTGTTTCTTGTTCAATGAACAATCTGTTTGTACATGGATTTGGATAGACAGAGACATCTCCAGCATTTTGATTATTAGTAGAGTTGGTAAAGTCACATCCATCAAGAGAAGTGGTCAAACAGAAATCATCAAAATAGTAGTATGACCGTAATTCTCCATCGGTTTCTCCTCCTACTCTGACAGTGTCCGTGAGGCTATCATCAAAGAAGTTTCCAAAGGCCAGAAACTGATACGCAGAGTCAGCAATAAATTGATAGGACATTTCTACCCAGTTGATCGTATCCTCCACTATTTCTATATCATTGAACGTACTAAAGTTAGGAGTGGGATCCTGTTCATCGGTAAACAGAAAATTCTCTGTCATAAACAGTGCTCCGATGTTATTTGATGCTCCGTTGTAATTATTGTCCACATGTCCTTTTGATACATAAAAGGTTAGGAAATACTCTTCCCCTATCATCAAAGGTTCTATTAGTTCAGTTCCCAAATATTCTCGCGCATTGTTCAAATTTCTGCTGAATGTGATTAAACCTAAATACCCCTCACCCGTTTTCGGTTCTTGAAATCCAAGAGAATTGTCCCAGCCAAGCCCTTCATTGGTCGAACAACTGTGCCAATAATCAGGACTACCTCTGAAGGATTGCCAAGAGGAAGTATATATGTCAATATTCCCAAGAGAGGAAGGACATTCCACAACAACTTCTGCACTGCCATCAGGAATCAAATTTTGGCCCAACACGGCAAAAGAAAAAAACAAAAACAAAAAAGTAAAAAAGCGTTTCATGGTAAATTTAAAATTTATTGGCACCCAACTTCGCATGGGCCTGCGCCATCTCTTTCAGACCGCGTCGAGAAAGAACGCGATGCGAGAAGCTCCTTGAACTTGTCGGTCTGATTGTTGTACCTTTATTACTTCATATATACCTCCATTTTGTTTAATCGCTGAATAGGTGTATTTGATTCGGCTCGCTCTGATTGTACTCGGAGCGAGCTTTCTTTTTCTATGTGGGGTCGGGTATCATCTCGTCTTGGCTAGCTAGTTATTCTTTCGTTCGCTTAAAGATTGCCAAAAGAAT
>JBLIDT010000021.1:0-53937 GCA_047632755.1 Cryomorphaceae bacterium | reverse complement strand
GGGATGAGTAAATCAATATCATCAGCAGTCTTTCCTGCTTTGGCTAGCACTTCATTCACGGCCTCAGGCATTCTAGTGACGGCGTGCTTAAACACGAAATTTCCGCGCATGTGTGCGCGCCAAACTTTTTCACCCATCTCCTCTTCTTTGAACAATTCATTTACCCAATGCGAAGTGGCAGGCCCTTCGATCATGAGCTCCTCAGCATGTTCACCTTCAGAGTGCATGCAAGTTGATAAAATTCCACGTTCATCTCCTTCAGCGGCCGAGAGGATGACAGCACCTGCGCCATCCCCAAAAATAACCGAGACACCTCTACCGCGATCTGTCATTTCCATAGCCCCACTTTGGAGCTCACTGCCAATGAGGAGAATGTTTTTGTACATCCCCGATTTGATAAACTGATCAGCTACAGACAATCCGTAGATGAATCCCGAACATTGGTTTCTCACGTCTAGCGACCCAACAGTGTCAAGCCCCAGATCGCGCTGCACAAGCACTCCACTCCCTGGGAAAAAATAGTCTGGTGAGAGGGTAGCAAAGATGACAAAGTCAATGTCCTTTGCCGTGACTCCTGCCATGGCCATGGCTTTTCGTGCAGCTTTTACCCCCATTCCGCTGGTGGTGTCTTCTCCCTTGATCACATAGCGTCTTTCCTCTATTCCAGTGCGTTCTTTGATCCATTCATCACTGGTGTCGACAAGCTTTTCCAAGTCGGCATTGGTCACCACATTTTCGGGCAGGTAACTCCCAAGTCCTTTAATAGCAGTTCGATTCATAGTTCTAGTTAGATTTGTTGCTGTTCATATTTCGAGTTAGATGGTATGCTAAAGATAATGACGCAAATGACATTGAATGATCAAGGTTTTATTCAGAGAAGTTGCATTAGCATTATTACTCCCTCTAGCTCGGCTCACCCAGGTGCAGCTTTTCACCATTCCTAATTATAGCTATCTTCGACCTGCAAAAAATTTTAAAAACTATATTTATTATGAAACAGACTTTGCTTAAAGGGGTATTTTTCGCTTCGATTCTTTTGGTTGCAACCTCTTGCAACGACGATGATGACAACAATAATAATTCAGGACCAACCCCAATTTCGTATAGTTTTACAGCAACAGAAACCGACCCTATAACCAGCACAAGCTCGGACTGGATAGCTACATCTGCTTCAGCTCGTTTGAATTTGGATGGTACATTCGATGTTACGGCTACCAACGGAGCAGACTCCGTATTTTTTAAGTTTTCAGGAAATCAAGTTGGTGTATTTGTGGTTGATACACTCAGCATTTACAGAACTGATAATTATTTTGCAGCGTCCAATAATGATGATTATGGTGTAACTGACAGCACAGGTACTGTAAGTTTCGTGATCACTGCAAACGATTTTGACAATCAACAGATCAGCGGATCTTTTAATGCAGTATTTTATAATCTAGATGGTTCTTTAGACCTCGTAGTACTTCAAGATGGCCTGTTTGTAGATCTACCTTATACAATCGAAGAACCTGAACTAGGTGGAGCTGGCACCATTTCTTTTACTGCAAATGGAAGCGCAACGACACTAGACCAAATATTTAGTTCGACTAGCATGGGGACAGTTCAAGCGGTTGGTACATCATTAAGCTCACCTACTACGTCAATGACGCTAACTTTTAGTGAAGACATTGCACCTGGAAATTATGACCTAGGTAATTTATTCGGAGCGGTTACAATGGCTTATACAGAAGGTTCACAGTTTTTCTTTTCTGACGCTGGAACACTAACAATTATAGCAAATAATACAGGCACAGACGAGATTCAAGGAACGTTCTCGTTCTCTGGCTCGGAGCTTTTAGGAAGTGGTACTATCGAAGTCACCAATGGTTCTTTCGACATAGGATACTAGTCCAAATAGAATATTTAGAAAACCGCTTGACACGTTCAAGCGGTTTTTTTTGTTTCCGATAATCTCTTCAAAATTGGTTCTCTTCGATTAATTGCATTTACCTCAATAATTCAACAAGCAATTAATACTATGTAGCAAACTTTGCGGTAGACCATTGAACAGATTTGAGACAGTAGGAGAAAATGGACTAACACTTTATACTTTTCAAGCCAACGGCAACTGAGGCGGCATGTTGAATATTACTAAAAATGAACCTGCAAATAGAGCTATTACAGGTGATTTCTTTGTCAATTTTTTCAACCCAACAAATAATTCTGACTTCTTTGAAATGAATAATGCTTAATTCCGGAATCTGAATTATGGCTCTTTCATTGGCCCACCCGTTTTTGCGCCGGGAACCGGAACCATCTCTTTTACCCATGGAGGTGTCGACTATTTGTTTGAGGGTGAAGACGTCCAAGCCCTTATAGATGTAGGTTCTGTAATTCGTATGCAAGGGGTTACTCAACCTTCGCCCACTGAAACATCTATTTCGATTGCTTTCGAAACTGATATCGTTATTGGCTCCTACATATTAGACGGAACGACTCCTTTGACTGCCTGAGTAATAAAAAACTTGACTGAAGTCTTCTTAACCGACTCAGGATCTTTGGAAACCCTTATGCACGATACAATCAATAACGATATCTCAGGAACGTTTAACTTTAAAAGAATTTCAACTCTAACAAAAGTTGATTCGACTTACGTGACTGATGGATTTTTTAATGTAAACTACCTCGACTAGGTTGGCAGCTATCCCGAATCAACTTTCCAAAACCCGCTTGGTAGCAACTGAGCGGTTTTTTTTGGGCTTCTTGGGGACAAGCAAGTAAGCTAAAAGAGCCGCAAGCAATCCGAAGGTGATTGGATCCAATCCAAATGGCAATTCAACAATCAGAATAGTAAGGGTCAACGTGATGGTTCCACCGATGATCATTGAGAACATTGCAGCCTTTTCAGAGGGTTGTCGGGAATAAAGTCCGAACAAAACTGGAATGAATAGTCCCGAAACCATAAAGGCGTACGAGTGAAGCATAAGTTCGAGCACGCTCTCCATGTAAAGCGCAATGAGCAAGGCGACAGCACCAATTACCAATGTGGCCCATTGACTCAATCGCAAATCGTCTTTTGCCCGAAAGACACCGAACCGCATCATGATATCAGAGACGATGTTTCCCGAACACGCCATCAAACAGCTGTCGGCAGTGGAAAGTATCGCACTGAAATAAGCAGACATCATAAGGCCCATTAATCCTACAGGTAAAATGGTGCGGAGCAAAAGAGGCAGTCCGATTTCGGCGTCCATTCCTGCGGCAGAAGCATAACCGATCTCCGCAAACATGCCTTGCTCGGCAGCTACTTTGGCAAAAAGCCCGAGCAGAACTCCCATGAAAGCCATAATGGGCCACTCAAAAATCCCTGCGATGTACCAAGCCTTTTTGGCCTGCTTCACATCACGAGAAGCATAAATTCTTTGGTAAAGGGTCATCCCGATAAACCAAATGGGAATAATAGTGATGGACCAATTGACTATGTTTTGCCATGAAAGATTGGTCATACTGAGCAGCGCCTGATCGGTTTCGGCGCGCAAGCCTTCCATACCCCCTATGGAAATATATCCCAGCGGAAGGCCAATGAATATGAGACCCGACAGGAGAATAATCCACTGAATGGTATCGGTGTAAATAACAGCCTTCAGGCCTCCCATCACCGTGTAAATTACCGCGACTACTCCCATGATCAAAAGTGCCTGATCGAGGCTAACGGATGGAAAAGTTGCTGATGCCAATTTGGCCCCTGCCAGCATTTGCGAAGAGGTAAACCCCAAGTAACCGATGGCCGATATGATTGCGGCTAGCAGGGCGACCCGTTTGCCATAAATCTCGCCAAAAACCTGAGGAAAAGTGAAGAGGTTCACCCTTCTGCCCAGCTCAAATACTTTGGGAATGAGAAAGGCAGCGGCGAGCCAAGCGCCGATTAAACCCGTAAACAACATCCAGCTTCCGCTGATGCCCATGGTGAACCCCAGACCTCCCAGCCCTATCGAGAAGCCACCTCCAACGTCGGTAGCCACCACTGACATTCCGATGTGCCACGGCCCCATGTTTCTACCCGCGAGGTAATAATCCTCCGACCCCTTATTTGATTTCAAAAAATAGTACCCCACGCCAAGCATGGCCGCCATGTAAATAAAGAAAATAGAGAGGTCTATCCAATTCATGCAATGTGTTTAAATGAGAAAGGCTCAAAGCTTTTTAAAGCCTTGAGCCGTTCCATTATAATCAATTCTAGTTAATTTACAACGAATCTCTTTCGGGACACTGAACCATCTTTGTCGGAAACAGTCATTAAGTAAATCCCACTTGACCAAGAAGAAACATCGAGTCTGATCAATCCTGCTTCTTGCACGTTCATTGATTGAGAGTGAACCACTCTTCCATTCACATCAAATACATGCATCACAATTCCATTCACCGATGACACCCTCAAAACATCCGTAGCGGGATTTGGATACAGAACCATCTCTTGCTCTGAAACATTCTCAGCGATTACATCACCCGAAATGGCCGAACCAAAGCTGAAAAAACCGGTAGACGACCAAGGCCCTACGACTAAAGGATCAGCTGAGCAGCCACATCGCACCTGCCATTGGTACTCGGCACCCGACTGGATGGCAGTAGCAGGCACAAAAAATTCCGAAGCATTCGCTTCAAAAACGGTTACGGTAGTTTGAAATCCGACTGAGCTTAAACCCGCTCTAATCTGGCAACCGATTGATCCTTCAATAGGTGTCCAAGAAAGTTGAACCCCATTAGAAACATTTGAGCTTGACAAATCAGAAACCGCTGGATATGGACTTTGGCAATCTGCTATATCACCAGAGCAAGCATTGCTCGAAAGAAGTTCAATTCGTCTCGGACTATTCATCAATACCGCATCAACTCTAGCCTTTTGGTCTTGTGTAAAAATATTCATACATGCGTCGTTGCTGTAATCCATGTAATTTTCTACCATATCAACTGAACTGCATGAAACCGAGCCGACTTGGCATCCTGAGTTTGACGCATCCGATAGCGGTGTGTCTGAGCAGAAATCATCAACACTGCAGCCTCCATCACCCCAGATATGACGTAGACCAAAAAAATGTCCAAGTTCATGAGTAAGGGTTCTACCAGCGCCAACATTACCTCCCGAAGGATTAGGGAAAGATATGGATCCCACTGTTTCAGAAGAAACAACGACTCCATCCGTTGAGGCAGGGCCTTCATTGTTATTCAGCCCAGAAAGTCCTGAAGCACTTGGAAACTGTGCGTAACCCAATACTGTAAAGATAAACAGGTTTATAGGGGTAACCCAAACGTTTACATAGCTTTCAGGATCCCAAATGGTGACTGGCTTTACCTGACTATCCATATATCCAGTTGTGTAACCTGGGCTCTGCAAACCGATAGAAGGCGCATCTATTCGATCGATTCCTGGCTCTGCTAAAACATTTCCCTCGGGGTCAACAACGGCCATGCAAAACTCAATCTCAAGATCTGCACCAACCGGATTCGTATTAAAACCTGCGGTTCCGGGAGTCCTTCGAAAATCGTCATTCAGCTGTTGAAGCTGCGCATTGATCAAATCAGAAGAAATATTCAAACCAGAACCTACTGTGGATCCAGAATGAAGGACGTGAAAAACTACTGGCAAAACCACAACTCCGCGTTCCGATTTCATTTCATCACTTCTCAACTCCTTTGACATCCATTGCTCGAATTGATCTAGATTCGCTCGCTGACTGTACTTCTGTTGAAGTTCGATCTCATGCTCAGTCGAATAGCATTTTACAGATTCTTGTGCATTGGCAAATAAGATAGCCGACACTAAAAATAAAGCGGTGGTAAATATCTTCATGTTATCTAATTTTGACGTTAAGTTAGAGCACAAAGAACAATAAATCCAGAGAATACAAAACTCAATATCTTGACTAAACTGGGAAAGTCATGAAGAAAACGTTCAAAATATTGACCAAACTGACTATCATAAGTAGTGATGTATGGGCCAATATTCTACCTGTTTCAAATGCGGTAGCAGACCAATTGATCGAGGGAAATGACAAACGGATCATTTGCCACATTGAAAGAATCAGACCATTTCACTGCGCATTGCTTCCCGATGGAAAAGGATCTTGGTTTATTCTGCTCAACAACAAACGTCAGAAGGAATTGGGATTGATAGTAGGAGAAGAAATCTCCGTTGAACTAGAGAAAGACAGAAGTGAATACGGGATAGAGATGCCTGCAGAATTACGCGAAGTTCTCGATCAAGATGAGCACGCTGACGTCCTTTTTCATCAGCTCACACCTGGACGGATGAGAAACATTATTCATTCTGTGGCTTCTGTGAAAGCTTCAGAGATCAAGATACGGCGAGCACTAGTCTATGCTGAGCACTTGAAAAAGAACAAGGGAAAAATTGAGTTCAAAGAACTAAGCCAAGAGATGAAAGAAGCCAATAAACAGGCACGCGATTTTCCGTCTTAAACTGGAATTATCTAAAGTGAGGCCAACTATAAATCACATGTCAGATCTTTCTTTCAGTCCTCGATTTCGGATAGAGACGTCCCATACTTGTAAGTAGGTAGAAACTCTTATTCATTCCAAACTGGAGTCAGATAATCCCGAAAGCTTCGGATCGACCTTCACAAAGGGACACTTCATTCTGCGCATACATACTTGAAAAAAGCATTTCTGGCCACCTCAAATGGATATCTCAATTTGTGAAGATGAGGACGAAGACCACAAAATCATGAGCTGCTTTTTGGCTCCTGTACCCGTTGTTTGGACCATGTTTACGTTCTTCTATGCTTTGACAGGATTTAGAGCTCTGGTTGGTTTTATGATTGCCTCATCTCAATTTAGCTTGGACAAGGAAATGTGGTGACTTTGGATGGCGCTGGGCTCCTTGGCTCTTGGACTTGCACTCTTCCTCGTTGCTCAAAGAGGACAAAAACTGTCAAAGGATGAGATGCTCAGGCTTCGGCATTTTATTGTGGACCTGAAGTTTCCACCGATAGAAGAAGCTGAGGTGACTCAAAAAGTCCAGATTTGATTGACTCCTTCTTTCGCATATATTTATGGCTTGTTCCACCTAAGGGTTATCCTTCGTCGATTAGAAATATAAACTGAGACCAAATTTGAAGCGGATTTACAAACTAGCCTTAGGACCGATTGTCTTTCTGCTGATTATCATATTGGTTCCACTCGATTTTCAGCAAAGCAAAGTTATTGGCGTGGCAGGCTGGATGATCACTTGGTGGGTTACTCAAGTGATCCCAATCGGCGCTACAGCCCTCCTGCCGATGGTATTATTCCCGGCTCTTGGTGTAGAAAGCTTAAAGTCTGTCACTTCAAATTATGCCAATCCTATCATCTACCTCTTTTTCGGTGGCTTTGTTTTGGGACTGGCCATTGAGCGCTGGAACCTCCACCAACGGTTTGCCCTAGCCATTCTAAAAAAGAGTGGAAACCAACCGAGAAAGATCGTTTTGGGAAGCATGTTGGCAACAGCCATTATGTCAATGTGGATCAGCAATACCGCTTCCACCATGATGATGCTGCCCATTGGATTGTCGATAACACAACTTCTTCGAGATCAATTTCCATCTGAAAAAGCGTGCAATCAATTCACGCTGTGTTTACTTTTGGGATTGGCCTACGCGGCGAATATTGGCGGCATAGCCACGCTAATAGGAACACCTCCAAATCTGGTTTTAGCTGCCTTAGCAGGTGAGACTTTAGGGATTGAAATCGGATTTACCGAATGGCTCATCATGGCGCTCCCAATAGCGATTTCACTGTTTTTTCTCGCGCACTTCGTCAATACGCGTATTCTCTTTCCGGTACAAAGTGATAGACTGCACGGAATGGGAAAACTGCTCGATCAAAAGATCGAAAAGCTCGGGCCACAAGGTTATGGAGAGAAACGCGTCCAGTTGGTCTTTTTGGCCACAGCACTGCTATGGATTTTCAGATCACCACTTTCAGATTTGCCAGGGATGGCATTTTTAAGCGATCCGATTATCGCCGTGGCCTCTGCAGTAAGCCTCTTTATCATCCCAAGCGGCGAGCGCGGACCTCTGCTCAATTGGGAAGATACACGTTCGCTTCCTTGGGATATTTTATTGCTTTTCGGAGGTGGGCTTTCCATGGCCTCAGGACTTGCCAGTAGCGGATTGGTTGAATTGCTGGGCAACGTTCTCACCGACTCGGGAGCCATTCCGTGGTTTGCCGTCATCGCGGTCATCTCTCTTGCCGCCATATTTTTTACTGAAGGAATGAGCAATGTGGCTTTGGTCTCCATCTTGGTGCCTATCGCTTTTGCGGTGGCCATCCCCTTGGGTGGCAACCCATTGGAACTCGCCATTCCGCTTACCATCGCAGCCAGCTGTGCATTTATGCTTCCTATTGCCACGCCGCCAAATGCCATCGTTTTTTCAAGTAATTGCATTACCATGAAGCAGATGATGAGAGCAGGGCTTTTAATGAATATTTTGGCGGCAATTATCATCTCGGTTTATGCTTACTACATTGTCCCATTGGTATTTTGATAAGAGGAAGAAATAAAGTCTCGACGCTACTCAGAAGTTTAGGGCCAGGCTTGCTCTATGCAGGCGCAGCCATTGGCGTATCTCACTTGGTGCAATCTACCCGAGCGGGTGCATCTTATGGATGGTGGCCTGTGCTGGCCATTGTTTTCATTCACTTGGCAAAGTATCCTTTCTTTAAAGCGGGGCCTGCATATGCACTATCCACCAATACGAGTTTGATAGCGGGGTACTTCAAACGGGGTAAGCTATTTGTAGTCCTCTTCTTGGCTTTCACGATCGGAACCATGTTCGCCATCATAGCAGCTATCGTGGCGGTGACAAGCGGAGTATCTGCCTTCTTTTTTGGGATTGAATCTTCACCCCAAGTAGTCGCGGGAGGAATCTTATCGATAGCCGTTGTCATTCTCCTGATCGGTCAGTATAAGTGGCTGGACCGATTCATAAAACTGATCATCTTTTTGTTGACCGTCTGCACTCTCGTGGCTTTCGGTTCGGCGCTTATTGATCCATTACCGCAAAAAATCGAAGCACTAGATCCCGTTTTCGATGGCCTTTTCCTTGTCATGCTGGTAAAACTAATGGGCTGGATGCCCGCCCCTCTTGACCTATCGGTATGGCATTCGTTATGGGCGCTCGAGAAAAAAGAAGAATTGGGTGGGAATCTAACGAAAGCAGAATCTTTAAGGGACTTCAACTTCGGCTATTGGGGCACCATGATAATGGGAGTACTTTTTTTGGGAATGGGTGCTTTAATCCTTTATGGAAGCAATCAGGAAATACCCTCTTCTGGTGTGGCTTTCGCCAACATGCTCATCGGGATGTACACGACCCAATTGGGACAATGGGCCTTCTACATTGTAGGTCTTGCGGCAGTAGCCACCATGGTTAGCACCACTCTCACCTGCATGGACGCCATTCCACGTTCGCTTGCCGAATGCCGAAAAATTGCTTTTGGCAATGAAACGAAATGGGCCTACCCCTCCTTCCTAATTATTCTCGCGATTGGGTCTTTTACTTTGCTTTCGGTTCTGTCCACATCCATGACCACAATGGTGGATATTGCCACCATTATTTCATTTTGTTCGGCTCCCGTTATTGCTTGGATGAATTTTAAAACGATACGAGGAATTGAAGTTCCCGAGGAAGATCGACCTTCTCAGTTTTCGACAGTTTGGGAGGTCGTCTCTATTTTTTCATTGGTTGCGCTCACTGTTCTATTCTTTGTCTTCGCCTAAAAAAAACACCGCCAAATTCAAAATTTGATGGGCTGGGAAGTGATTTTCCTTTAAGGCTTCATTAGCTCCTCAAGCTGATCAAAAAGCTTCTTGGAGTCGAACTTAGCCTCGAGGATTTCCTGTCCCTTTTCCTGCATCAACTTGTACTTTTCGGGAGCTTCACTTAGCTCTATCAAGCGTATTTTGAGAGTCTCGATATCGAATGGTTTTACGAGGTATCCATTCATCCCATCCTTCACAATTTCTGAATTGGAAGCCAAGTCGTAACAAAAAATTGGCTTGCCCCATTGCAAAGCCTCAAGCATAGCATTCGATAGCCCTTCGAACCGAGATGGAAAAACGAAGTAATCGATAAGAGAAAAGAATTCAGCTGGGTTCGTTTTCCCCAATAGAGTAATGTGATCTTCCAAGTTTGAAAGTTTCATCTGATTTTCTATATCAGCACGCATGGGTCCTTCCCCAGCGATATAGATATGGAACTTCTTTTTCTCCAATTTCAAAAGCGATCCCAGCTTGATGAGATCAGATTGGCCTTTTTGCTCTACCAGTCTGCCGAGGTTTCCGATCAGTAATTTCTCCTTCCGCGGTGAACTCTTCTCAATCAATTGTGAAAGATCTACGCCATTTGGAATAACCGTAATTTTTTGCTCCAACTCAGGAATAAATTTGAACACACTTCGCTTCACGTCGTGAGAGTTGGCTATGATATCTGTGACAAAATCTGCATAGAAATACCGATTGACCAATGAAGCCTTAATCGGATGATTCATTCCCCTTCGGTAGATCGTTTTTTTGATTCCTGCTTTGGCGGCTGGTTTCGAAAATGCCTTCACATCGCTCGGCAAATTCATAATTACCGCATCATATTGCTCCGAAATGAAAAAATTCTTTATTTTAATATAAATCAATGGGTTAAGAAAAGATAGCTTCCCTATTTTGAATTCCAAAACCTTAACAAAATCCTTTGAAGCTATGGCTAGTGGGGATCCTGGATACGCGATTATTGTAACCCTATGCCCCCTATTAACGAGCTCTAAAGCAGTAAGATGGTGCCATTTTTCTCCTCCACCCCATTCACGGTTCGTATTGATCAAACATACCCTCACAATAAAATATAGTTTGCTTCGCTATCCGTCGGATTAACGTGGTTCATTCTTCAAGATTACATCAATTTCCAAAACTTGAGACACATCCATATTAAGATCTGTGATTTTAACTCTGTTTTCGATTGCACCTCTTCAAGATACTAACGCAAAAACTGAGAGGGTAATCATTGAAACTTCACATCGATTTTTTCGTAGGATTCTAATATTCAATCTTACTTCAGATGATTCACACAAAATTTCTTAGTGCACTCTTTATTAGTTTGATTTGTTGCTCGGCTCATGCTCAATTGAAAGTGCATGAAGACTATGTCGGTGGAGGGCATTCTGAGGGTCTTATAGTTAACAGTAGTAGCAATTTTACCGATCCCCTTTGGAACGACAACTCTGAACCTATCAACACCATTAATGGAGAAGGACTAGAGGGAAAAAAAACAGATGCTGCTAGGTTTCTTTTTCAAGCAGCCTTCGGGGGAACTCAAAATCAAATCGATGAATTGTCTGAAACACTAGATTTTGAAGGGTGGATAGATGACCAAATATCTTTACCCAGCACAAATATCCTCAACGCTACCAGACAATCTTACGAACTAGCTAAGCAAAGAGACCAATGGCTAAACGGTGGAACTTCTGATTTAGATTACAACGAAGTACACTTTCAATATGCTTGGTGGCATTCAGCAATGACAAGGCCTGATATTTTACGTCAACGAATTGCTTTTGCTCTAAGTGAAATCTTTGTCATCTCTACTGATTCTGACATCCGAAACGATGGTGACGGTGTTGGTTCGTATTACAACATGTTAATGGGAAATGCATTCGGAAACTTCAGAGAACTGCTCGAAGACGTTACCTACAGCCCTGCGATGGGTATTTTCCTCAGTCATTTTCAGAATCAAAAATCTGATGAGGAGGCTAACATCTTTCCAGATGAGAACTATGCACGCGAGCTCATGCAGCTTTTCACAATAGGACTTTACGAGTTAAAAGTGAATGGAAACCTAAAGATGGATGCAAACGAAAATCCAATCCAAACATACTTTGATGATGACGTACGAAACTTAGCTAAAGTTTTGACTGGCTTTGGAGCAGGCAGCCTAACAGAAGATGGGATTCAACAAGATCGCCCATTAAACTTTAATACGTCGGCCAACCTGCTAAATTATACTACTCCAATGGTGGTATATGATGAATACCATGAGGATGGAGAAAAAACAATTTTTGGTGATAAATATATTCCCGAAGGTCAAACTGGCGATGAAGACATAGCAATGGCTCTTGACTATCTCTTTGAACATCCCAATGTTGGTCCTTTCATCGCAAGACGTCTTATTCAGCAACTGATCAAATCAAACCCTAGTCCAAGCTATATAACCGATGTGGCTAATGCGTTTAATAATAACGGAGACGGCATTAGAGGTGACATGGAAACCGTTGTGAAAACCATTTTATTACATGATGAGGCGCGGACATGTCTATGGCTCGAAACGGAGTCCAATGGGAAATTAAAATCTCCTGTCGGCAGATACTTGCAATTTGCTAGACATTTTGCGGACAAAGAGAGCAATGATACTTTTTGGACGAGTGGTTACGCTTTCGAGAATGAAACATTTCAACTTCCACTATCGTCTCCATCGGTCTTCAATTTTTATTTACCTGATTATCAACCAAACGGAGAGATATACAATCAAGGATTATATGCCCCTGAATTTCAAATCTATAATTCTGTCACCTCTCTTGGGTATGCAAATCAGGCTGACACTTGGTCAAGATTGCAACGCGTGTTCACCATTTTCGACTTAGAGTACACTGTTGATTTATTCATGGAGGATCTTTTAGAAGCAGCTCAATCTCCACATGTATTGGTAAATCAAATGGATGTATTGCTCTGTGAGGGAAGAATGAGCCCTGAAACAAGAAACATTATTACTACAGCGATTGAAAACATGAATTTCAGTTCAGAATACTTGGAAGATCGCGTTGAATTTGCGCTTTACCTAACGCTAATAAGTCCCGATTTCACCATCCAAAAATAACTAGAGAGCATGAATAAAAAATTAATACACGACAGAAGATCATTTCTAAAGACCACGGGGTGTGCAGCTTTGGGATGTACGACGGCTTTTTCATCTTTAATAAATATGAAAGCCATTGCCTCAGCAGTGATGGATAAATCAGAAGGGGATCAAGACTATAAAGCTCTAGTATGCATAATGATGGCAGGAGGCGCAGACTCCCATAACATGCTCATTCCAAGGGGAAATTTTGAATACGATGAATATTTGACCACTCGCTCTAATCTGGCCATTCCCAAGAGTCAAATTATCCCATTAGATCATACCCCAATGGACGGAAAGTTCTATGGAGTGCATCCTGGAATGCCAGAAGTTTCAAATCTCTTTAACTCTGGAAGGTTGAGTTGGCTAGCAAACGTGGGGACACTTATCGAACCGATTACAAAAGCTCAATACGAATCGAATTCAGGTACTTTACCGCTTGGACTTTATTCTCATTCCGATCAAATAAAACATTGGCAAACAGGAAGACCAGGAGATAGAAGCACTCACGGGTGGGCAGGAAGAATGGCGGATCTCATTCAGTCTCAAAATGGAAACCCTGACCTATCGATGAATATCTCCTTAGGGGGCACCAATTATTTTCAAAATGGAAATTCGACCTCTGAGTTCTCTATACAGGCAGATGGTGAATTTGGAATGAGGGGTTATGGCACGGGCAATAGCTACCACGATTTAAGAGATGGTGCCATTAATGATATTCTCGAAAGAGACTATTCCGACATGTATAAAAAAACATATGTCGACACATTTAAAAAATCAGTGGATGGAAGTGTCATTCTTGAAGAAGCCTTAGCTGAGGTCCCAGATTTTAACACGAGCTTTTCTCCTACCACGCTTTCGAGTCAAATGAAGATGATTGCAAAAGTCATAGCCGCTAGAGAATCTTTAGGGTTTACGCGACAAACATTCTTTATAAACATAGGCGGCTGGGACCACCATGATGAAGTTCTTGAGTCTCAGCAAGAAAAACTTCCAGAATTGGACTCCGCTCTTTCTGAGTTTATGTCTGTTTTAGAAGAAATGGGTATGGAAGATAACGTGACCACTTTTTCAGTTTCTGATTTTGGCAGGACTCTTACTTCAAATGGAAATGGTTCAGACCATGCTTGGGGTGGAAACGCCATGATAATGGGCGGATCAGTGAATGGTGGTCAGATCTACGGAGAATACCCTTCACTTGAAATTAACAGTGATCTTATGCTGCCTCGAGGCGTCATCATTCCTACCACCTCTGCTTCTGAATATTTAGCAGAATTGGCCATGTGGTTCGGAGTAAGTCAAAGTGACCTGTTTGAAATTTTTCCCGACTTGAATAACTTTTATAATCCAGGTAGCGAGTACCCGATTGGGTTCATGAATCAAAGCGCATAGTAACATGAAATATCCTATTCTAATATTCGCCATTCTAGGTTCAATCCAATTGAGCGCTCAGTGTTATCCCGATAGACATAACACGTCATGGAACGATGCATGGTATTCTTGTGAAGAAACAGAAAGCCCAAACGCTGAAAGACCTGATAGCCATTGGATAATGTATGACTTAAGACACAAATACCGCTTGAGTCAAGGCAAAATTTGGAACATTAATGCTCCCGAAAGACTGACCGATGGCTTCAATTCGTTTGCCGTGGATTACAGTTTAGACGGCGAAAACTGGGAGACACTTGGTGAATTTAGCGCATCTATGGGTCCAGGAGAATCTCTCTATGAAGGTGAAGAGCTTTTCAATTTTACAGGGGATACAGCTAGATATGTGCTTTTGACAGCACTTTCAAATTACGGAGGAGACTGCTCGGGAATTGCCGAAATGAGAATAGAGGTGCTTGATGTGGCCGAAGATTTAAATGACACTCAGGATGAATGTCTATATGTAGAGGTCTACCCCAATCCACATACGTCGAACTTCAATTTAAATGTCGGAAGCTTTTGTGAAGGACCAATATATTACCAGCTCTATAATTCTGTAGCTACTTTGATTAGAAACGGTACTATTCAAGACGGTGGTGTGCAAGGATTGCAAATGACAACAGCAGGAATTCCCAGTGGAATTTACAATTTAGTGCTTATTCAAAATAGCCAATCAGTACAAACTCAAATCGTTAAAATCAATAATTGATTAACAATGTTTTGCCCGCAGTGTTTCTATTGCTAATTTCGAATGAAATAAACCACTATGAGCACGCTTTCTGAAAAAACTACTTCTGTAAAATCTGGCGCAAAAAAATTCCTTCGACGACTCTCAGCAATAGTCGTTGTTTTGTTTATCGCAGTTATGCTCTTCTTTTACTACGGAGTTTACAGCTCGGGAGTCAGAGCAGGCGTAATTTTAAAAGTCAGTAACAAGGGAGCCATATTCAAAACGTATGAGGGTCAATTAGATCTTCTAAGCTTTGGTGCTGTGAAGAGCTCGAATCAGCTTTCGCAAACATTTGAGTTCAGCATTGAAAAGGATCAAATGAATCTGATCAAAGAACTCGAAGAAGTAGCGCTAAGCGGGGAAAGGATTCGCCTGCGTTACGACGAAAAATACGTTGTACTTCCATGGAGAGGCGACACGAAGTATTTCGTTACCGAAGTAGAGCGAAGCGAAAATCCTAATGTTCCAAATAAATCGGATGCTGATTTCCCTCAATAAATTTATATAGCCTTTACTTCAGTCATTACAAAACTGCTTCTTACTTGGGCTATGTTCTTCAATGAAGCTAGCTTTATGGTCACGAAATTTCGGTATGATTCCATATCAGGAGTCATCACCCGAAGTAAATAATCAAACTGGCCTGCAACGTGGAGGCATTCGATGACTTCCGTAAAGTCGACAATCTCCTTTTCAAATTTTGTCAGAAACTCCGTCCGATGCTGATTCAGCGATATAGAACAAATGGCCATGATACTCCTGCCCATAAATTGCCGATTTATTTTAGCCCGATAACCTAGAATCACACCTGTTCGCTCCAAGCGTTTGATTCGTTCAAAAACGGGGGTTGTGCTCAACCCAACTCTAGCGGCAATCTCCTTCGTTCGAAGTTTGGAATCAGCCTCTAGCAGGGCAAGAATTTCTAAGTCTGTAGAATCAAGAGAGATGCTCATTCTTTTTAGCTCTATTAAAACGGTATATTATAATTTATTATTCTGTAATTACCCACAATATAGAATTTTATTCTGTCTAATAAATAGTATTCAGGCTTTTCATACTTTTGAAAAAACTCTACTACCATGAAAAAACTCAAGCCAGAAAGTTTAATGATGTCACACGGCTATAATCCTGAATGGTCGGAAGGAGCAATAAAATCCCCCATTTTTCAAACCAGCACCTTCGAATTCAAAACCGCCGAAGAAGGCAAACGGTTTTTTGAATTGGCCTACGGACATAAAAACGCTGAGCCAGACGAAAAAATGGGCCTAATATATAGTCGAATCAATAATCCCGATTTAGAAATATTGGAAAGCAGACTCTGCCTCTGGGATGAGGCTGATGATGCGGCAGTATTCGCAAGTGGTATGTCTGCTATTTCCACGGTCATGCTCGAGTTTCTAAACCCTGGGGATTTGCTCCTGATGAGCTCTCCCGTTTATGGAGGTACGGATCACTTCGCGAAAAAAGTACTAAATCGGTTTAAAATTAATGTGATAGAGTTTTCAGCTCTGGACACCGTAGAAGAAATTGAACAGAGACTAGAGGATTCTGGCTTATCAGAAAAATTGACCTTGATCTTTGCAGAAACTCCGGGCAACCCGACCAATGTCATGATAGACTTGGAGGCCATTTCAGAAATCAAACAAAAGTACAGTACGGAAGAGAAGCCTGTCATCTTTGCTGTAGACAATACCTACCTGGGACCGCTTTGGCAACATCCTTTAAAGCATGGTGCAGACCTTGTCGTTTACTCTGCTACCAAATACATCGGAGGCCATAGTGACCTCATCGCTGGAGCTGTTTTAGGCTCAAGTGCACTTATGGTTAGAGTAAAAACACTGCGCACCTTTCTAGGGAATATGGCTAGCCCGTGGACTGGCTGGTTGCTTATGAGAAGTTTGGAAACGCTGAAAGTACGTATGACCCAACAAGCGGAAAATGCAGAAATATTAGCTACCTATTTGGACAATCATCCGCTGATAGAACAGGTGTATTATCCTTCGATTATGCGAAAGTCGGACAAAAATATGGATAGAATCATGAAAAAACAGTGCCTAAGCAATGGTGCCATGATCAGCTTTGATATCTGTGGAGGTGAGAAAGAAGCCTTTGCATTTTTGAATAACTTGTCTCTTGTGAAATTGGCGGTAAGCCTAGGTAGCACTGAAAGTCTCGCTCAGCATCCCGCCACCATGACCCACGTGGATGTTTCAGAAGAAGGAAGGCAAAAAATGAACATCACAGGCAAGTTGGTTAGGCTTTCGGTAGGTGTGGAAAATGCCGAAGATCTTAAATGGGATATCGACCAAGCTCTCCAAGCAATTAAGAAAACAGAAAAAGATGAAGCTTTGGCTTAAGTTTTGTTTGATAACAAAACACAGCCTTCATTTGTTATTAAAATAAAAACATGAGATTTCTTTTCTTCCTTACCTTTTCCTGCTTGGTTTCTTGCAGCACAGCGCAATACGAAAAGGATGAATCATTCGCAGAACTTCCAAAAAACAAGGAGAATCTAGCTGTAGCCACTTTTGCAGGTGGATGCTTTTGGTGCACCGAAGCAGTATTTGAAAGAGTTGAGGGGGTGAAGCATGTCATCTCAGGCTACTCGGGTGGAGACAACGCAGACCCAACATATCGCGAAGTGAGCGCGGGCAAAACCGCTCACGCTGAAGCTATCCAAGTATATTACGATTCTGAAATAGTAAGTTTTGAAACGCTGCTGGAGGTGTTTTTTCTTGGAGCGCATGATCCCACTCAAGTGAATCGTCAGGGACCTGACCGAGGCCCACAGTATAGATCGGTGGCTTTTTATAGAACCGAAAAAGAAAAGGAAGCCATACAGGACAAAATTGACAAATTGGAGGACTCCAAATTCGACGAACCGATTGCCACTCAAGTAATGGCATTTAAGGTATTCTATCCAGCGGAAAAATACCACCAAGATTACTACCCAGCTAACCAGAGCAACGGTTATGTAGTGCAGGTATCTAAGCCAAAAGTCGTGAAGTTTGAAAAAACTTTTCCTCACCTTCTTAAGGCTGAATACAAGAAATAGTCTTTCTTTAAACTCTAAAACAACTCACACGTTAAAATTAGACTATGAACAAACTATACACTCTTTTAATTTCTTTATCCATTGCGACAGGTGTTTCTGCGCAAACCACCCACAACGTCACTGTGTTCAATTTTGGTTTCGACCCTGCGGTCCTTACGGTTGACCAAGGCGATATTGTCATCTGGACCAATACCGAAGGATTCCATAATGTCGATGGGAATTCGACAACATTTCCAAACAATCCTGAAGCTTTTGGCAATGAAGCAAGTAGTGAACTTTGGACTTATGAAGTGACTTTTGACACAGAAGGAAGCTATGATTACCAATGTGCAATACACCCTTCACTTATGACAGGTCGAGTAATTGTGCAAGGTGTAAATAGTACCGATAATGAATCAAAGCAAATCCTTCAAGCTTTTCCAGTGCCAGCTGACAACTACATTGTAATAGGCGGCTTGGAGGAATTTCCAGGTCAATCTCAACTCGAAATATTTGACATTACTGGAAAGAAAGCAATGGAAATGCTTGTTTCTGCGAATAAGCAAATTGACATTAGTTCACTTAAGTCTGGGATCTACCTTTTTAACATTACTACCACTGGTAACGAACGATTTACAGGTAAAATACTTAGAAAGTAGAAAGCCAATTTATTCGAAAGGAATTATCCTTACGGTATCTAAGCTCAACCGAATGCGCATCAGCTCATTTAGTTGAGCTTCTTTTTTGAGCCTCTTTTCCTTGGAAAGCTTCGGGTCCCATTTCACCAGAAAGCTCGGGATCGTGTCTACACCATCTGTTTCAAAGTCTTTCTCGAAAGAAGTGGCGTAGGCAATTCTTCTCAGTTCAGAAAAAGTGATGGCCAACTCTTTACTCAAAACATCAATGTTTATTTCCGACTGAGCTCTTCGGTTGAGCTCTCTCTCCAGCACTACGATGCGCTCTTCCTTATCCTCTAGAAGTGCCTCATTTCGATCGTAAATATCTTTTACAATATCAGCGCGAATACTGGCCTGGAGTTTCCCTGAAAGTAGGTCAAGCTCTTTTTCATTGTCGCTATTATCTCCGTCAAAGACTTCAAGTTGACACGTCTCCAGTCCGTATAGAGGAAGTTTTGATTGCCATTTCTTAACGGTATCTATCGGTATTTGGGACCCAAAAACGAATACTTCAATTGTAGAAAGAGAGTCATTGTAAACAAAGTTTTGATTGACAATACGAGAGCCATCCATCTTAACCACCTCGGATACAAAGGCCTCTGCATGCCCCTTAAACCAAGACTCCTTTAACACTCCCCAAAAAATCCAAAGACTCGGAAGAATCACTATAGTGGTGCACAAGGCCATATAGAACTTCACCCTCTTCTCCCTTTTCGAATTGATGAATTTACGCAGCGGAAACCGCAAGTACCTCACACCAATCAGTGTTGAAGCACAGATAAAAATTGAGTTCAAAAGAAAAAGGTAGAACGCTCCAAAAAAGAATGGCCAATTTCCCGTTGCCAATCCAAATCCAGCTGTGCACAATGGAGGCATGAGTGCGGTAGCTATGGCAACTCCAGGAATTACATTGTTTTTTTCTTTGCGCGAACCCGCCACTATTCCCGCAATACCACCAAATATGGCTACGAAAATATCAAGTGTAGTCGGCTTCGTTCTGGCCAAAAGCTCAGGCTGATACTCCACCAAAGGCGTCAATATAAAATAGACCGTACTGGTAATTAAACTGATGCTAACCATTACACCAAAATTCTTCAAGGATTTGATCAGCAGCTCATCATCATTGGTACCCAATGCCAAACCTGTACCGAGAATAGGCCCCATTAGCGGAGCAATAAGCATGGCGCCGATAATTACGGCAGGCGAATTCAAGTTGAGACCAATGGATGCGATGAAGATCGAACAGATGAGAATGTAAACCGTGTGGCCTCTGAATGAAACATCCTTGACGATTCCCTCACGCGTTTTTTCGTAGTCAGTTTCTTCGCGAATGCTCAGCAAGGCAGATACGAAGCGGTATAACTCCATCCACAGAAGCGAAAAACGCCTCGAAAGATTTCGACTGCTCTCCTCTACTTTTTGCTCTTGCCCAATGCGGGCTTTGTCTTCGTTGGGTTTTGATTGCTCCTCTGCCATGTGCTGTGATAAGTAGGAACAAAATAGTAGAAATTTCCTCTTATCAAGACAACTTAGAAGCGAGAATATCCAATTAAATTTGGGTTACTAAAACTCCTAACCGAGTCCATTTTGTTAGATTTAGAATTAATATTAAAAAGCTCTGACAATTATTGGTTTTTTAAAAACGACTCTTTTTAATTTGGCACCCATGAAATACATGATGGTACTGGTTTTTAGTTTTCTTGCCATCAGCGCGGGAGCCCAAGACTTTGTCAAAAAGAGAATCGTCAGTGATGATGGAATCCCGCTACCCTACTCCACAGTTCGACTTCTTCCTGGTAGCATGGGGGTAATTGCAAATGAGGACGCATTCTTTTCTATCTCAAAAGAAAAGTTGAACCAATCTGAATCAGTCCTCATATCCCATTTGGGCTATGAACCACTCGAACTAATAGCTGCAGAGCTTGAAAAGCTACCGATTGTAGCCTTGACAAAAACGATCAATGAGCTGAGTCAAGTCAATATTTTATCCGATTCTGAGAAGCGATGGGCTGAGATTGTATTTGACGCTTTTGAAAAACGAAGATCAGAAGATCTCGAGGAACTAGTAATCGGGAATCTTACCGTTCGTTCGTACCTAGAAGACAGCCCCATCGAACTACTAGAAGGAGAAGGGCTCGTAAACATTGACCAGACGGGAGTGCCAGAAAATATACAATTTGCATTTGTGCAAAGCAGTATTGACTCCTCCAGTAAGCTTCAATTTTTCAGCATTCACACTGCAGGTTTAATTAGTCAGTTCTTGCCTTTTGAAAGATCTGACGTATCAATCTGGCCATTACATCCAGGAAGACTGGGGAAAAGAAGTCTTCACAAAGATTTCCAAACAAACCTA
The DNA here is from genome assembly GCA_047632755.1 of Cryomorphaceae bacterium. Lineage (GTDB taxonomy): Bacteria > Bacteroidota > Bacteroidia > Flavobacteriales_D > Cryomorphaceae > JAKVAV01. The sequence goes on along the minus strand of JBLIDT010000021.1, from coordinate 32,801 downwards.
GTCAGCTACAACCACGAAACAGGAATATCTGAATTTGAACTGATCTCAAAACTACCCGAGTATTTATCCGCGAGAATATGGTTAGCCGGAGATGAAAACACAATTCTACGCTACCAGGTTTTTGGAGATAACCTTAAACAATTACCCATTGAATCAATTATTGAAGGAAAGTCTATTGAAGATTTCTCTATGAAATTCACATTTGACTTCGGCTCAGAATCAAGTCGACTTAATTACCTCCTTTGGAATTACAGTTTCAGCTACGGAGATGGCCAAAGGATTAGCACATTGGTAAAAATGCCACTAGAGAATGGCGAAATTGAACTCCCGTTTTTTCTTCGTCAAGGAGATTATCACGATTACGCAATGGCAGCTATTTTGCCGCAAAAGGTCGAGGAGAGAAATGAAGAACTAAAACAGAGCCGATCCTTCAAGGATAAAAAGGCCTTAGAGGACCTTCCGACAGGCAGCGCTTTACTCGATGTTGGGTTGATATTCTGGGATCGAAATCTGCCTTTTGATGTTGATAACATTCCCGAAAACACTGAATACAAAAAAGCTGCTTTTAGTGCACTGGCAGACCCTTCGCAAATACAATCTCTTAAAGAGATTTTCAGGCTTTCTTTCAACTCAGTCGTTTATAGAACTGCTCGAGGAAAATATGAGCACCGCAGTTTCTTTGATAAAATGAATTCTGCTATTCCAGCTATTTCAACCATGGAAGTCGCACTCCTCGTAAATTTGATTTTTGACGAACATGACTACGCAGCGCAAAGAATCGCTGCAACGGCCAGTGAAGAAAACATAGAGAGCATCACTGAATCTGAACGCAAAGAGCTGCAATTAAGAACAGACAGACTCTTGATAAATTCACGAGGCGCAACAGACCTGATCTATTTGCTCGAGCGAAACTTATCCAATTATGAATTGCACGGCATTGATAGATTCTACCAATTGAATGAGAAGGCTCTAGAGAGTCCGCTTTTTGTACGATTCAACAAACATATAGATCCCAGAATTACTGAAGATTTAGCGTTGGCTTATTTGATTAATGGAGACTACGACAGCGCCATGAGGGAAATGAAACCAATCAAAGATCCTAGCGCACAAGCCATCTATTTAAGGGCTCTGATATTTTACTTTAATGGTGATTGCAAAAAGTTTAGAATCTATTTGGACAAAGCGATAGAAGAGGGTTATGAGATCCCTTATGAAGCTGATGCATTCTGCCTCTAATTCGAGTTTTTCATACATTTAAGTAACACTACATTGCCTTGGAAACAACAATCAAACAAAACACGTCAATTACAAGCAACGTATTTCAGCTCAAAAGAGAGTTTTTCGATACAGGCTCAACTCTTAAATATTCGTTTCGGTCAGGCCAGTTAAAACGATTAGAGGCTGCTATCAAGCGAAATGAAAAAGAAATTCTCGCAGCGCTCCACTCCGATTTGAGAAAATCAGAGATGGAGGCTTACATGACCGAAATTTCGATCGTTGTAGAAGAAATCAAGTACCTCAGAAAAAACTTGAGGGAATGGATGCGTCCGATTAAACGAGACACTCCGCTCGCCATGCAGCCTTCAACGACCAGCATGCGCTATGAACCAAAAGGTGTTGTCCTCATCGTCGCTCCTTGGAACTACCCCTTCCAGTTAGTGATGGATCCTCTTGCAGGAGCAATTGCCGCAGGTTGCTGCGCGGTAGTAAAGCCAAGTGAAGATGCTCCTGCTGTAGCCAAAGTTATTGAAGCCATTATTTCAGAAATCTTTGATCCTTGTTTCGTGAGCACCGTTCAGGGTTTGGGCCACGAAGTCGTTCCCGAATTAATGAATTCGTTCCTCTTCAATCACGTGTTCTTCACAGGAAGCCCACAGGTGGGAAGCGCTATTGCGAAAATGGCGGCCGAAAAACTCACATCTACTACCCTGGAGTTAGGAGGGAAAAGTCCCGCAATAATAGATGGAACGGGCAACATGAAAACAACCGTGAAGCGACTGCTATGGGGGAAATTCATGAATGCAGGACAAACCTGTGTGAGTCCCGATTATGTTTTGATCAAAAAAGGTTTTCGCGATCAGTTTCTTGAAGAAGCCAAAAAAGTGATTGAAGATTTTTTTGACAATGACCCAAAAACAAGTGAGTCCTTCCCACGGATAATCAATCTCAAGAGATTTGAAGCAGTAAAAAAACTCATGACTTCAGGTGACGTGGCGATTGGCGGACAATCAGATCGTGAAGATCTGTACATCGCTCCTACTATTTTAACCAACGTCTCTCTCGACGATGAAGTGATGAAAGAAGAGATTTTCGGACCTGTCTTGCCCATCATTACGTGGAATACCGAAAGAGATATCCTGGACACCGTAAGGAGAAATCGCTATCCCTTAGCTTGCTATTATTTTGGCAAAGACAAAGCACTTCGAGAATTCATTTTGACTCGAATAGAATTCGGAGGTGGATGCGTTAACAATACTTTAGTTCAATTCGGAAATCCCGACCTGCCAGTGGGCGGCGTTCAACATAGTGGAAGTGGCCACTACCATGGCTTCTACAGTTTTGAGTGCTTCAGCAACGCCAAGACCATCGTAGATTCTGCTACGTGGATTGATCCATCGATTAAATACCCGCCATATACCAAGACCAAATTGAGCTGGATTAAACGCTTATTGGGCTAATCCAATGTGAAAATGTCCTCCACTTTTTTTTCTAGTTCACGGCAAATCTTTAGAGCCAGTTCAGTAGATGGAACGTATTTCCCCTTTTCAATCGCATGAATACTCTGCCTGCTCACACCCGTCCTTTCGGCCAAGGACTGTTGAGAAAGCTCCTTTCCCAATCGAATTTCCCGCAGTTTATTCTGCATGAGCACCCTTTTTAAGTTTCAACAGTTGATAGTGGTAGCGACCGATATAGAGGACATAAAACGATACCAAAGCAATCATCATAAATGACAGAAAAACAAAGTTGTAGAGAAACAAAATGGCCACTAGCAATGCCGCAGACTGAATTTTTAATGCCCAGATAATCGACTCGAAACGCAGTTGCTGGAAAAATTCATCTTCAACTTTTTCTTTCGAAAAAGCGACCAAAACTGAGCCAATGAGAACGAGCAAGGCTACCATCTCATTCGTGAAATTATCATCCACAAAATTTAAAAAAGAAGGTTCTGTTTGAGTCAAAAACAAGTCGTACTCACCTCCTAAGGACAATACTTTAATGTCGAGCCATGAAATGCTGAGATCAAAAAACACAAGGGAAAAACCGAGAATCAATCCGGCTATAAGCAGAGGCCATCCGGCATATCGGTAGGAATAGGGAAATAAGGTAGATTTCATAATGTAAAGTTTGCTTTACAAATGTAAAGAATACTTTACATCAATAACAAACCGTTTAACACTTTTTTTTCTTGAGTAATTCAAAAAGAAATCATCTTTGGAACTAGATGAACCTTCTACCATTCGTCTTCTCTTTTCTATTTTTGGCGCAGAATCAATGGAGCGATTCTTCTCACAAAGATCTGCAGCATCGAATTATAGCCCCTGATCCTGTCCCAATTTGTGAAGTTGATGCCATAACGATTCCATTTAAGAGAGCAGGGAGACTTCTCATCATCGAGGCTCAAGTCGACTCTCATCGAGGAAATTTCATTTTTGATACGGGGGCCCTTACCTAGTTCTGAACCGAACGTACTTCAGAAAGTACAGGAAACGAAAGAGCGCAGCTGCAAACGGAATTACAGGAGAGTCTAGCTCCATAGACTAAGTCAAAGTGGACAGCTTGAACTTCAAAAAGATTAGCTATGTCAACCTCATTGTAGATTTAATAAACATGGGAGGTAAAGAAAATGTAAGAGGCATAAAAGTGCTCGGACTTCTCGGCATCAAACTGTTCAAAGGTTTTAAAATGGAGATTGATGTGAGAAATAAGGTGCTCAAATTATACCGCTTCGATGATAATGGAAATTGCCTTAAAAGCCCTTCCTGAATTTGAGTGTGAAGTCGAACTGCCCATTAAAGTTTTTGACAATGCGATTCTACCGTTAGCTCAATAGCTGGTGAGAAACCTAAATTTAGTTTCGATTCTGGCGCGGAAACCAATGCATTGAATTCAAGAGTTTTGGAGACCATCTCAATTACTGGTCGCCACAGATTGAGCGGAGTCGGCGATCGAAATATTAAAATACTCTTCGCTCAATGATCTTAAAATGGCAGACAATACCATTCTGGGAATGCAGACACTTATCACCAATTTAGATGGAACAAGCGATGTTTACGGTACTCAAATTGACGGGATGCTCAGATTTGATTTCCTTTCCAAAAGGAGTAGTCAGAATAAATTGCAGGAAAAACAACCTCAAACTGTGCTTATTTGATAAATTTAGTAGCGAATAAAAACGTAGGGGAAATATATAACGCTCTGCGTTATTATGGTATTTAACCTCACGGTAAAAGGCCAAGACGACATTTACGTGCTTGAAGATGGCAACTTGGTATTCTACCTTAACCAAGGATTGTGATGTGTATAAACGCAGGGAAGTTATTCTGCAATGCGGACTTCACTGATTCTTGAGCAAGCTCTCAATGTTGCATCTAGTGGCAATTTTAAGTTTGGAGAAGAAGCTTGAGATATCCAGCAATTGGAGGGCAGGGAGATTACATTATCCAAAACCATTGACGACATGAAGGGACAAATGACCTGGAAAAACAAAGTAATTTTTACTCCCAACGATCCTGCTTCGGGTCTCGATGGTGGCCTTGGTTATGTTGATATGGAAAGTGTCGCGTATGGAGTGAACACCTTATCCAAGGTTGTAATAATCCAGCACCACAATGGCAACACCAAATTCGTTCTGCCAGAATACAAGGATGCCGAAGAAGTTCTGATCTCGGGTTCATTTAATGGATGGAGTGCATCTGGCTTCGCAATGAAAAAAACCTCTACAGGATGGGAAATCGAACTAAACCTGACACCTGGAAAGTACCTCTACAAGTTCATTGTGGATGGAAATTGGATAAAAGCCCCAGGAAATTCTTTGGTAAAAGAAGATGGATCGGGAGGGGAAAATAGCGTGTTCTATCAATACAATTACGAATTTGTGCTGGACGATTTCCAAGATGCTAAAAAGGTATCTCTAGCTGGTAGCTTCAATAATTGGGATCGAAAAGAACTCAAGATGGCAAAGACCTCAGAAGGCTGGGTTCTGCGGATGTTCCTGAAAGACGGAACTCACGCGTATAAGTTTGTCGTTGACGGCGAGTGGTTCACCGACCCAGATAATCCGATAGCCCGTCCCGACGGAGCGGGAAACTTCAACTCCTTTATGGCCATTGGCGATACTACCATGTTTCGCCTCAATGGTTTTACCGCTGCAAATCAAGTAAGGCTGGCGGGATCTTTCAATGCGTGGAATCCCGAAGAGTTGTCGATGACCAAAACGGCAGGAGGTTGGGAGCTTCCTTATGTTCTATCATCAGGCAATCACGAATACAAATTTATCGTGGATGGCGAATGGATTACAGATCCAAACAACCCTTACCTCATTCACCACGGCGAATATGAAAACAGCTATCTGTCCACGAAACCGAATTGGACCTTTACCCTCGACCAACTTCCAGATGCTGAGAAAGTGCTGGTAACAGGAACTTTTGCTGGCTGGAGTGAAGAAAACAATCGACTCACAAAGGAAGATGGCGTTTGGACGTTTCCGATTCAACTGAAGCCTGGGAAGTATCTCTACAAATTCAAAATCGATGGTGAATGGATTATTGACCAAAAAAATCCTGCTTTCGAGGAAAATGAATTCGGGACAGGCAACTCAGTTCTTTGGGTAAATCCGGATGGATTTACTCCTTAAAGCTCTCCCCACAACCTTCCAACTTTGCATATTTCTACTGGTTAAGCTCACCAAATAGATAAGGTTTCTAGCATAACTCGCTTTTTCTTGATCAATTATTAAAAAGGCGGGTCAGCCTAATGGAAATGCAATAACGCATTCGCTTAGCTTATACTTTTGTATGGAACAAAAAAAATCACTTATGTCTGAAAAACGATTAATAACCGTTGCACACGGCGATGGAATAGGCCCTGAAATTATGGATGCCACCCTGCGCATTATGGAAGCCGCTGGTGCGCAAATCGAAATTGAAACCATCGTCATTGGCGAGAAAGCATATCTCAATGGATACAAAGCCGGTATTGCTGCAGAATCTTGGGAGGCTCTGCGCCGATCAAAAGTATTTCTAAAAGCTCCTATTACGACCCCACAAGGTGGTGGATTTAAGAGTTTGAATGTGACTACCAGAAAGACACTCGGTCTCTACGCAAACATTCGACCATGTGCTTCTTTGCACCCATTTATCGATACCAAGCATCCTATAATGGATGTTGTCATCGTTCGTGAAAACGAAGAAGACCTTTATGCTGGTATCGAGCACCGTCAGACGGATGATGTATATCAGTGCTTGAAGTTGATTTCTATTCCAGGTTCTGAAAAAATCGTTCGCTATGCATTTGAATATGCCGTGAAGTATGGTCGCAAGAAGGTGACTTGTTTCACAAAGGACAATATCATGAAACTAACGGACGGAATCTTCCACGAGATTTTCGAAGAAGTGGCTAAAGAGTATCCTCAAATTGAAAGCGAGCATTGGATTGTTGACATAGGGGCAGCAAAATTAGCCGATACTCCTGAGGCATTCGATGTGATTGTCATGCCAAACCTTTACGGAGATATTCTTAGTGATGTAGCAGCACAAATCACAGGTTCCGTCGGTCTTGCAGGTTCTGCGAACATTGGAGATGGTTTTGCGATGTTCGAGGCCATTCACGGTTCGGCTCCCAGAAGAGCAGGTCAGAATCTAGCTAATCCATCGGGATTAATTAAAGGTGCCATCCAAATGTTGGTGCACATCAATCAACCTGAGGTTGCTGAGAAGGTAGAAAACGCATGGCTCCGAACCATAGAAGATGGAGTTCACACTTATGATATTTACCGCGAAGGTGTGAGCAAAGAAAAAGTGGGAACGAAAGAATTTGCCGATGCCGTGATTGCACGAGTTGGTCAAGAACCTCAAACAATTCCTAAAGTGAGCTATGAGAAAGATTCCAAGCCAATTCAAATCAAAATCAAGGAGCGCCCAGTGCCAGTTAAAGAATTGATCGGTGTGGATATCTTCTTAGATTGGAAGAAAGGCGGCCCAGATGATTTAGGAGATCAGTTGATCAAACTCACAGAAGGTACGTTGAGCCTCAACATGGTGACCAACCGTGGTGTAAAAGTTTATCCGAATGGATTCCCTGAAACATTCTGCACAAACCACTGGAGATGCCGCTGGATTAGCCAAGATGATGCCCCTCTTGATTACAAATCAGTTTTGGCACTTCAAACACAAGTCAATCAAGCTGGATTTGATGTGATCAAAACAGAAAACCTGTGCACGTTTGATGGAGAACGTCAATTCTCTGCAGGACAAGGTCAGGGCTAATTTCAAGTTTTTTTTACATACTGAAATCGCCTGACTGAAAAGTCGGGCGATTTTTTTTGTTTTGCATGCATCTATTCGATTACATGGTCGTCAAAATTATAAAACCAAAAGTTCCACCTTTGTGGAATATTATCAATAGACATTTAGTCACGATCTTACTAACTTCGCGACATCCTGCAAGATATTATCATGAGAGTAATAGTTCCCATTGTTTTATTCACCTTTATTTCACTTCAGCTATTTGCCCAACAGGGAGATAGGCCAGACCGTTGCCATACGGACCAGTACCATGAGCAAATGATGCAAGATCCTGATTTTGCTGAAGCTCATGAGCAGAAAATGGAAAACGTACGTCAGTGGCTTAAAAACAATAAAGATGAGACCAAAATAGACTGTGATGTAATTCTATACATCCCAGTGGCAGTTCACTTTCAAAATTCTGGTGGAACCAGCATCGGAGTTACCGCAGCTTGTGCTGAAGAAATGGCTTTGAGTCAGATTGCTGCAATCAATGCCGATTTTGCAGGCACAAATACTGACATAACCAATTGGCAAGACGGTCAGGCTACATGGCCAGGAATCAATAATGGAGAGTCCTGCGTTCAGTTTTGCTTGGCTACGCTTAATCATCCTGCTGGAACTGGAATAGCAGAAGGAGGCTATGCCATTACCATCGACGTATACGACGAAATTGGAACGATCCCCGAGTGGAGCGGTTACATGAATTGGGCGATTAGAGATATGCAGAACCCTTTGGGGTTTTCACCCTTGGCAGGAACTGGAAATGGAGATGTTATCGTTTGCGGACTGCCCTATTTCGGTACGAGCAATTGCAACGGAGATTTAAGTGGCACTTATGGTCTTGGAAGAACCATGACTCATGAAGTAGGTCACTACTTGAACTTAAATCATCCTTTTAATGGAAATGACTGCGCCGGCTTAGGCGATGGAATTGCCGATACGCCTGAGACAGATACAGAAATGTTCGGTTGCTACGCAATAGGGGAATCCATTATTAACTGCACTGACCCTGTGCTATGGCCAAGCTACATGGACTACTGCGATGACGCCTGTCTTTACATGTTTTCAGAAGGTCAAGTGGTGCAAATGGAGGCCCATGTAAATGCCAACCTTCAAAACTTATTAGGCAACGCCACAACAGTATGTGAAGACGCGGCTTGTCTCGGAAAGGATCTGCAGGTGTCAGTCAGTCAGGAATCTTGTTTAACTGGAGCTGATGGATCTATACAGCTTCAAGTCACCGGCGGGGCTGATCCCATACAATATTCATTTGATGGAGGGGCTTCTTTTCAAGCAAACAGCACCTTACCCAGCTTAGTAGCGGGAAGATTCGATGTCGTCATTGTCGATGGCTCTGGATGTGAATTGATCGATAGTGTATTCTTGCAAAGAGAAGTGCCTCCGATCAATATTTTGAATGTCAAGAGCTCCTTCTGTGGAAATCCGGATGGGTCAGTTTTTGCAGAGGTAGACTATCCCGGTGTCTTCGAGTACAACCTAGGTTCGGGGTGGCAGGATACTGCGTTCTTTGACGGGTTAATCTCGCAGCCATACATTCTTAGCGTTAGAAATGATGCAGGATGCACCAACAGTATTGATGTTGTAGTCAATGACGATACTGATCTCAATCTTGCGGTATCGAGAGTCAGGCCCGTTAACTGTCCACTCTTTGACAATGGACTTATTGACGCAAGCCTCACAAACGGGGTGCCTCCATTTGAATTCCTCTTGAATGGAGAAGATCCTAAGCCAAATGGTTTCTACGAAAATCTTTCTACGGGAGAATTCATCCTTTCAGTCGAAGATCAAAGAGGGTGCAAAGAGGATTACGAGTTTTCTATCAATATCTCTTTTGCCAACATTGCCAGCGACTGCCCTTGCGAAGTATTTATCCCCAACGCAATGACTCCAGGCGACGGAGACGATTTAAACAATACATTCAAACCAATTCCCTCCTGCCCGATCACTGATTATACCTTCCAAGTTTTTGACAGATGGGGAGATATGGTCTTTGAATCTAGAAATTTGGAAGAAGTTTGGAATGGCGGAGATGGAGAGTATTTTGGCCAGAGTCAACTTTACTATTACAAAATGACTTACCGCTGGGGAGAACAGAGAAACGAGGGCTTAGAACTCCAGCTAAAAACAGGTTTCATAACCGTTTTAAGATAAAATAAAGACCCTGCAATCGCAGGGTCTTTATTTTTCCAAGCAACTATTTTATTGGGTATTGGGTCATAGTACCAAACCAATCATCCAAACTATGAAATCCTACCTTTTAGCTGTCTGCTGCCTTTTTTCGGCCACCCTTTTTTCTCAAAACCCCGGAGTAATTGTTGAAATTGACCTGTTCAATGCTCCCCAAGAACCTGTTTTTGCAACTGTAGATTTTATCGGTTCTACCGAAACAGAATCATACACGATCTTTTTAAATCCAGGGGGATTTTCAACCTATTATTTTGATCCTCAAATCACCTGGAATGAGGGGCTCGTTCACATAGAAGATTGCAACGGAGACTCTCTCTTTGATAATTTTAATCTCATCGACAGTACAGGTTTCTATTACACCTCATTCTTCTACTGCGAATCTGACTCCATATTCGGTTGTACCGACCCAACAGCCTTAAATTATAATTCATTTGCAACGATAGACGATGGCTCATGCATATACACTGAACCCAACAATGACCTCTGCTCAGGAGCACAGACCTTGGAGCCAGGAACCATTTTAATTGACAATACATTTGCAACTCAGAACGAAGGGATTTTTGGCGAATGCTGGAATTTTGGATCGGGAGAAGGAGAGCAGAGCAGCCTTTGGTTCAGCTTTACCACTCCAGCTAACCCTGCACAAATAAGCATCGAGGCTGTCGGAGACGGATCATGGACACTGACTGATACCCAATTTGGTCTCTTTACAGAATGTGGAGGCGACATGATCTACTGCGACGGAAATTCGGGAGAAGGCTTACTTTCAGCATTTGAATTTTCTTGTGGTCAGCTTGACACAAACGCCACCTATATTCTCATGGTAGATGGATGGAACGGTGATGCAGGAACTTGTTTCTTGAATTACGAAGTAACGGCCCCTTGTGCAGAAGAAATTTTCGGATGTACAAACCCATCGGCTAGTAACTACAATCCAAATGCAACAATTGATGATGGCTCTTGCAGCTATGAATGCACAGAAGTTTATCTGGGTTTCGACTTTACGAATGGCTCTCCATCTGACAGTTCTGGCATGTTCTGGACGGTTACAAATGAACAAGGTGTAATTGTTGAACAAGGGGACTTTTACGAGCCTGCACCCCAATATGTGCTTTGCTTAGATGACGGCTGCTACACACTTGGAGTATTTGATATAGACCCAAGTTGGTCTGGTATCTACAGCATCTTTGTAGCCAATGGGGAAGAATATTTCGGTGTTTTCGATGGAGAATCAGAAGTCTTTTCAGTAGAATTTGGGGTAAACAGCCCTAATTGTGGTGACCCAATAGAAGTTGAAGGGTGCACCGATCCTAGCGCTCTAAACTACAACCCTCTTGCCACTGTTGACAATGGATCTTGTGAATATTTTGAGTGCGAAACCAACGAAGTAATCATTCTTTTCGCGACACAAAATTGGGGTTACGAGATCTCTTGGAATATAAGAAATGAAGATGGAGAAGAAGTAGCTGGCTCGGGTGACTACCCCAGCTATTCTACCATCACAGAATTGGCTTGTCTCGAGGACGGATGCTACACTTTCGAAATGTTCGATTCATATGGCGATGGTTGGAATGGAGCCGCATTTGAAATCACCTTGAACAATACCTTACTGGCTGCTGGAACACTTGAAGAAGGAGAGTTTGGGTCTATCTCCTTCGGAGTAAACGAAGAAGGATGCGGAGAAGTTGAAATCTCTGGTTGCACCGATCCTGAAGCAATAAATTACAATCCATTTGCGACCATAGATGATGGAACTTGCGATTACTCTGACTGCTATAACAACGAATCTATAATTGTATTTGCTACCGAAAACTGGGGATACGAGATTTCTTGGAGTATCATAAATGAAGATGGCGATGAAGTGGCTGGGTCAGGTGACTACCCAAACTATTCTACCATCACAGAATTGGCTTGTCTAGAAGACGGTTGCTACTCTTTCGAAATGTTCGACTCTTATGGTGATGGTTGGAATGGAGCCGTATTTGAAATCACCTTGAACAATACCTTACTCGCTTCGGGAACACTTGAAGAAGGAGAGTTTGGATCTATCTCATTCGGAGTAAACGAAGAAGGATGCGGAGAGGTAATCGAAGTATTTGGCTGCACCGACCCCGCGGCAATAAACTACGCTCCCGATGCTACTATTGACGACGGTTCTTGCGCGTATACATGCAACCAGGTGTATCTCGGATTTGATTTCTCCAATGCAGCTCCAGATGATAGTTCCTACATCTTTATGCATTGGATTATTGAAAACCAGTTCAATGAAGTAGCAGAAAGTGGAGAGTTCTACAACTGGTCGCCACAATACGACTTGTGCTTGGATGATGGTTGCTACACGTTCTCCGTCTTCAATGTTTCACCAGAGTGGAACGGAATCTACAGTGTGTTTATGTTCAACGAGACTCTCGCTCAAGGCGAATTCTCAGGAGAAAATGACACTTTCCAATTCACCTTTGGAGTGAACGCCGAAGGCTGCGGCGATTCAACTTTTGTATACGGCTGTACCGATCCCGAAGCTTTAAACTACAATCCTGAAGCGACAATAGACGACGGGTCCTGCTCATATGATTTTGAGTGCGGAATAAGTTTTGATGTGGTTGCTGACTCTTCTGGTGGAAACACTTTCTACATCATTCCCTCAGAAAACATCGTAAATGCCAGCAGTGTGTTGTGGGAATTCGGAGATGGAACGACCTCAACAGAGTTCTACCCCATGCATATTTATGAAAATGATGGCCCTTACACGCTGTGCCTTTTCGTAACCTTTGAAGATGACAATGGAAACTTCTGTCAGATTTCGTACTGCGAAATTTTAGACGGTAGCATTTTTGGCGGCTCGGGTGTGCTTTCGGGTGGATTTACGATAAACGTAATCCAATCAGGTACACTTAGCAATAATGTGAGTCTTGCTGAAAAAGAGATTGCAGTATATCCAAACCCGACTAACGACATTGCAACGGTCAGTTTCATGTCCCATCAAAGTGACAAACTCACCTTAAGAGTGACGGATCTGACGGGAAAAGTACTAGAGCAGAAAGTAATTTCAAGTTCAATCGGACAACAGAAAATACAAGTTGATTTATCAGAGTTCCCTCAAGGACTTTACTTGATTGGGCTCGAGCAAAATGGCTCAAGGTCTTACGCCAAAGTGGTTAGGCGCTAAACTTCACCACCATCTTTTACCTTAAAAATGAGAGACTCCTGCCTTCGGGCGGGAGTTTTCATTTTAGTGCTTTCGCTAATATCTCTGCTGGGTGATAGCTATTCTTTTGGACACCATCCTTTATTTGGTGACGGCAGCTCGTTCCCGCTGCAACGACTAATGTTTCGTTTGAAATTGACCTGAGCCGAGGAAACAAAACTTGCTCGCCAATCTGGTTACTCATTTCAAAGTGTTCCTCTTCATACCCAAAGCTACCAGCCATCCCGCAGCAGCCCGCTGGAATTTTAACCGCCAAATAGTTCTTGGGGAAATTCAAAATTTCTAAGCTGTACTTAGGGCTGGACAAAGCCTTTTGGTGGCAATGAATATGTACTTCAATGTCTCGCGATTCTTCCGTGAAGGAATCTAGCGAAATATTCCCCTCTTTCATCTCACGGGCCACATACTCTTCGAAGGTGAATGACAGTGAGGCCAATTTTTCTACTTCTTGCTTTTTCTCATCAGTAAAGAGACGTTTATATTCATCCCTGAAACCTAAAATTCCAGAAGGTTCTAAACCAACAATGGGAATGTCTTTTGAGTAAAAGTCTTCGAGTTTCTTAAGCACCTCCTCGGCGCATGAACGTGCTTCTTTTAGCAATGACTTCGAAAAATAAGCACGGCCCGAAGGAGCATATATAACTGTAAAGGAATACCCCAATCTTTGGAAAAAATCTCCCGCCGCTTGTGCAATATGTGCATCTTGGTACTGAGTAAACTCATCGATGTAAAGCACAAACTGAGGGGTATCGGTCTTCTTCGATTTAATCGCAGCCGTAGCCTTTCTGACTGAAAAGGGAGGTATCGATCGTTTCTCGGCAATTCCAAATGAAGACTTCAACGTCTTTTCGAAAACAGGTATCCTCAACATTATATTAGTCAATGGAGCTAAAGCCGATCCCCATTTCGCACTTCGGTGAAAGTTTCCAAAAAATCTGTTTCGCATCGGCACCCCATTTCTGCGGTAGTAGTGATAATCAGCCTCCATTTTTAATAAGGACATATCTACCGAACTGGGGCATTCGCGCTTACAGGCCTTGCAACTAATACAAAGATCGAGGACTTCGTGCACCTCCTCATTGTCGAAAGGAAACGCCTGGTGAGGCGATTGGGTCAAAGCCTCGCGCAGAATATTTGCTCGGGCTCTAGTGCTGTCTTTCTCATTTCTGGTGGCATGATAACTCGGGCACATCGTTGCTCCCGCCGATGGCAGCTTTCGGCAATCACCCGATCCGTTGCATTTTTCAGAAAGTGCTAGCATACTGCCCTCTTCCGAGAAATCAAAGAAGGTGGGATAGGTGAATGAGCGCTGATTTTCTTCGTACCGAAAGTCCACATCCATCGGGTGGGGATCTACAATCTTTCCTGGGTTGAAAATATTCTCAGGATCCCAAATTCCTTTAATCCTCTTGAGAAGCGCATAATTCTTCTCCCCAATCATCTTTGGGATAAACTCTGCACGCACTCTCCCATCACCGTGCTCTCCGCTTAAAGAACCATGGTACTTCTTGACCAATTTGGCGGAAGCCTCTCCTATTTTTCTAAAATCTTCTCTTCCATTTTTAGACTTTAAATCCAACACAGGTCTTAGGTGAAGTTCTCCCGCTCCCGCATGAGCATAGTAGACGGCCTTCTGACCAAAGCCATCCATCAATTTTTCAAAATCGACAATGTATTCGGGCAAATCATTCAGCTCAACAGCGGTATCTTCGACGAAGGCTACAGGTTTTGCCTTTCCTTTGAGATTACTTAACACCCCCAAACCCGCCGCTCGAAGCGTCCATACTTTGACCGTTTCTGGAGCACGAACGATTGGGTAGGCAAAGCCCAATTCTTTCTCCTTCAATCGCTCAATCAAATTGGCACTTTCCTTTTGAAGCAGGTCTTCAGTCTCAGCTCGGAGCTCGATACACAGTATTGCCCCAGGATCACCCTCAACAAAAAATCTATTCTCCGCTTGTTCCGCATTTCCCTTTGTAAGGTCTAGAATGGTTTTGTCCATTACTTCACAAGCGTATGGTTTGCTTTTCATCGCCTCCACGGTGGCAATCATGGCCTCGTGAATGGTGCTGAAATGAGCGCAAACTACCGCTTCAAAAGGAGGTGGTAAGTCGTCTAGCTTCAACTTCAACTTGGTGACAGCGCATAGTGTTCCTTCCGATCCAGCAATCAGTTTGGCTGGATTAAAAGGATGACCAGCAGAGTTGAAAGGCTGCATTTCGGCCAATACATCAACAGCATATCCTGTATTTCTGCGGTGAATTTCCTTCTTCGGAAATTCTTGAGCAATCTCCTTTCTCACATCTTCAGGACTCAGCGCGTCGATGAGTGCCTGAATAATTTTTGACTCAGAAGAACTGGATTCTGTCAGATTCTCAAGTTGCTTAGCATTGAGTTCGTTAAATGAAGCGATCGAACCGTCGGACAAAACAACCTCGAGCTCTAGCACTTTGTCCCTGGTGGTTCCGTAGCGAATAGAAGTCGTCCCAGAAGAGTTGTTTCCAAGCATCCCGCCCATCATGCAGCGATTGGCAGTAGAGGTATTTGGACCAAAAAATAATCCGTCTTTCTTGACAAAATCATTCAATTCATCTCTTATCACTCCTGGCTCTACCACTATCCATTTCTCGGCTGCATTCACCTCGAGGATCTTGGTCATAAAACGCGAAAAGTCAACTACCAATCCTTCACCCACACATTGACCTGCAAGCGAAGTACCCGCAGTTCTGGGAATCATTGAAATGGACTCTTCACGGCAAAATTTTACAATAGCCACTACATCTTCTTTACCATTCGGATAGGCTACGGCCAAAGGAAGCTTCCGATATACGGAAGCATCAGTAGCATAAAGGACCCTTGTGAGGTGATCCAAATGCAATCTGTCGCCCAATAGTTTTCGCAGGTTATCCCAGTTCGGTAATTTTTCTTGCTTTCTCTCCATAATGCTTCAGGGTGAAACTAAGAAAGAAGATTCGATTTCACTTTCTTTGAAAAAAATTTCGGCATGGAAATCAACAATCTCAATATCGCCATCATAGGAACAGGAAATTTGGGACAGGCAATGGCGCTAGGCTTGCTTGATTCGGGTTATCCAGCGAGTAAGCTTTCATTAACCCGAAGAAATGTCGACAAACTCAGCGATTTCTCTGATAAGGGATGCGCGGTGCTGACGGACAATTCTGAAGCTGTGAAGAATTCGGAATTAATCATCCTTGCCGTAAAACCGTACAATGTTCGTGACATTTTAGCCGCTGTGGCGAAAGATATTGATCCAAAAAAACACGTTGTGGTCAGTGTGGTAACTGGCGTAAACATGACTGAATTAACTGAGATTCTTCCAAAAGGAACCCCATTCTTTCGAGCTATGCCGAATACTGCTGCAGATGTAAACGAGTCCATCACCTGCATCTGCCATACCCACGCAGGGCCAGATCAAATTGATGTGGTAAACTCGGTGTTCACTACCATGGGTAAAACCACGTTTATCCAAGAAGAATTAATGGATGCAGCCACCGTGCTAGGCGCATGTGGAATTGCTTACGTTATGCGATTCATTAGAGCGATGGTACAAGGCGGGATTGAAATAGGCTTTGATGCAAAAACAGCCTCATCCATTGTAACTCAAACCGTCAAAGGAGCAGCTGAGTTATTGATCGAAAGAGGTTCTCATCCCGAGAGCGAAATAGACAAGGTAACCACTCCGAAAGGGTGCACCATCGCGGGACTTAATGAAATGGAACATCACGGTTTTAGCTCAGCTTTGATTAAAGGTATCCGCACAAGTTTCGAGCGGATTGACTAAACACTAATCGCAATCCAATCGAGCAATTCTAGCTTCTAAACTATCGTTAAAGGTTCTCTTTTGACCGAGACTCATTTCTGTGGTAAAGTCGTCCAAGCCCTGACGGATTCTATCCCCCAATTCGCGACTTTGACTTGACAATGCTTTTTTGAGACTATCTGGATTGCTCACATAGTTTTCGTCCTGCCTCAGCTTTTCAGCCAAAGTGAATCGTTCATTTTTGAGTTTGCGAGCTTCACACTGCAGGTTGACAAACTCTGCGAAAGCTGGCTGCGTGTAGACACTTTCCTTCTCGGAAACCTCACAACTTGTCAGGTTAAAAATGAGCATGCAAACTAGAACATACCTCATGCTCTATTGAATGTTGTCAGGCCAAGAAATATCATTGAGGACTGCATCACCGACAGCGAATCCGAGATCCAGTCCTTTCGAATTATCCATCTCGAAATGAATACCTCCATAAAAACGAGACAGTGCACATTCGTCGGCCATTTCATAGAAATTATCATAGCTGCGAGCTGAAAATCCGTACTGAAGTTGACTTAAATCGGTAAAGATGTAATCGCCGTTTTCCTCTGCAAAAAGATGAATGAGCACCTTCACTCCAGCCCCGATCCCAGCCGAGTGACCCGAAGTATATGCAGGGAATGGAGGCGTACCGATGGTGGTCTCGAAATCTGAGTCGATGTATTCTTTAATGTAGCTCACTGGACGAACCAATACATAGTCGTACTTTGATTTCCAGCAGGAAATGAAAGCGTCATTCTGGGCAACAGACATCATCCCAATACCCACAGCAGTTTTTTCTAGAGTAGCATTGGCTTCACCCAACAATTGATTGACAATGTTAAATGTATGTCCTGCAGGAGTGCAAGTTGCAAATGGATCATCCGCCCAATACTCAGCAATGGTTCGCTCTTCGTCCGTGTTGAATTCGGTTACTTGCTGATAGATGTCAAAAGCTTGACCGTAAAATTCAGAAGCTGGGCCTGTAGAAAATGCAATGTGTTCGCCTGGTTGACTGGACTCAACTATACCCGAAATAAAGGACCGATTTTCCATCCAAAAGGGAGAAATAGGATTCAGAGTATTGTCAGTTGGAACCCAGCAGTAATCATCTATTTCCAAATCGTAAGGGAGTTGAAACGGATCTAAATAGGATTCGTGGCCGCCGTCAGTGGTGGACACTTCATAGATCGCTTCGGCAATCGAAAACCCGTATGCTATAGATCTGTCGATGACGTCTTGGTTTTCACCAATGCTCAAGGCAGCTAGGTTATCGAGCTCCAAAGAATTAATCTCATTTCGATTTTCGTCCGACAGATTTAAATCGAACATAAGACGCATCATCTCGGCGGTTGCTGCATTGCAGGAAATCGCCCAATTATACTTTAAATTGGAATCCGGATCGGGTATACTCCCTTCTGGCATGCCATCGATCTGCCCCTCTAGTCGGTAAGTTGCATTAATTCCGTTTACAACAGATTCATATGCAGTCACTCCAATATAACCATATGCGCGTGCTGCTTGAGTGGGAAAAAAACCATCGGTCGTTTGCGCCACTTTACAAGTCAGTGTAATATAGTCCTGCAGAAATTCACCTGCGTAAGTGCTGGTTTTGTCGCCTAGAGGCGAATCGATGGGGTCAATTGTTTCATCGTCATTCCGGCAGGATGCGATAAGTAATGTAATAAGCAAAAGCAAGCTTAAACGTTTCATTATTGGAGTTTTCGATTGACTAGATCAACAAATATATTTCGTTTAGTCCGCAATTAAAAATCGATCTACTTAAGAAAGTAGTGTCTCTTGTACACATATATTAGTGAATTATATTGTTTTGTTTAATCTTTTCCATAAATTGCTCAACAAATTACGCAATGAAAGCGTTAAGAAACCTAAACTAAAAACAATTAATTATGAGATCAGTGTTACTTGAGGTAATGACAATCCAGCCAAATGACTTGGTAGGAATCACCTTCTTTATCGGTTACATGGCAATGTTTGCCGCAGCAGTATTTTTCTTCTTTGAACGCAGCAGAGTAGATGAAAAGTGGAAAACGAGTTTATTAGTCAGTGGACTCATCACAGGAATAGCTGCTGTTCACTATTATTACATGCGCGACTATTATGCTGCGACTGGGGAAAATCCCACAGCTCTCCGCTATATCGATTGGACTTTAACGGTTCCTTTGATGTGTGTTGAGTTTTATCTTTTAACCAAAGCAGCAGGAGCTAAAATCGGTTTGCTCTGGAAACTCATCATTGCATCCGCTGCTATGCTGGTTTTTGGTTACATCGGTGAGGCTTTCGTTCCTCTCAATGCAGACGGTACCGCTGCAGACGGAGCTACTGCGCACAGTGTAATGTATGGTGTCCTTTCAGCGATTGGGTATGTCTACATACTCTACACTGCATGGTTTGGTGAGGTAAAGCAACTCGCTGAAAAAACAAACAATCCGCTTGTATTGAAAGGTGTTAAAACCTTGGCTTGGTTTGTTCTTGTGGGCTGGGCAATTTACCCAATCGGTTACATGTGTATGCCAGGTGGTTGGTTGAATACTGGACTAGGTTGGGAAAGCAGTAACGTAGATTTGTTCTACAACATAGCAGATGCCATAAATAAAATCGGTTTTGGACTAGTTGTATATAGCATCGCTATCGGCTCTTCCAAAGGAAGTGCGGCAGCTACAGCTTAAGAATCAGTTTCTTAATAATGTATTTTTTGACCAAAAAAAAGGCTGGCTTACGTCGGCCTTTTTTATTTGCACTGATTTAAATCGGCGAAAAGAACATATTATTGATTCAATAAAAGCCATCGCAAAAATCATTTAAGTCGCTTTGTTTGCTGTCATCAATGGGAAAGCCTAAATTGTAGAATGCAAATTGGTTCATAGCCCGAAACGCAAATTTCATAGCAGACAAAACCCGGGTAAGCACCGGGTTTTGTGTTTTACAGATTTCCCTACCTGCGCATATAATCCGAGAATTGTTTCAAACCTGTTCATAAGCCCATGCGATTGGAAGCGGTGTATACTATTTGGTTCATTATTTTTGTTGACCAAAACGTAAAACATGAACTTTTTTATAGACACGGCAAATCTGGCGCAGATAAAAGAAGCCCAAGATTTAGGAGTATTGGATGGAGTGACTACCAACCCATCATTGATGGCCAAAGAGGGAATTACTGGTGAGGCAAACATCATTGACCATTATCTGAAAATCTGTGAGATAGTCACGGGTCCTGTAAGTGCGGAAGTAATAGCTACCGACTTTGAGGGAATGGTAGAAGAAGGCGATCGACTTGCCAAACTCCACAAAAATATTGTGGTCAAAGTCCCTATGATCAAAGATGGAGTGAAAGCATTGAAATACTTCTCTGATAAAGGAATCAAGACCAATTGCACGTTGGTTTTCTCTGCGGGTCAAGCTCTTTTGGCTGCCAAAGCTGGAGCAACTTACGTTTCTCCTTTCATTGGAAGACTAGACGACATTTCTACCGACGGAGTCGCTTTGATCGAACAAATTCGGTTGATCTACGACAACTACGCGTACGAAACGCAAATTTTAGCAGCCTCAGTGAGACACACCATGCACTTGATCCAATGCGCTGAGATCGGAGCGGATGTTATGACTGGGCCACTTAGCGTAATTCTTGGATTGCTCAAGCACCCACTTACCGATAGCGGCCTCGAACAATTCTTGGCTGATCACAAGAAAGCAGCAACTGCAGTCTAATTAGTTTCTGTCTGAGAGTCCATTATCTGCGTTGCACTTGTTTTAAAAACAGTCATTGACATTCGTCAGCCCCCTAATTTTTAAAACTTTATGCGCCTTGCTAATGCACTCTCTAGTTCGGACACTCTAAAAAATGGACAGATTCTAGTTAAATCAATCTACGAAACTGAAATCCGCGCTTCTAGTGCGGATTTTTTTGTTTTGTAATCGTAATTTTAACCCTCAAATCTCTAGCCCATGATTCTCAAAATCTATCCAGATAATCCCAATCCCAAAAGAATTCAGGAAGTCGCTGATATTCTTAGAAATGGAGGTATCGTCATTTATCCTACGGATACGGTTTACAGTATCGGCTGCGACTTGATGAATCAAAAAGCCATTGCCAAAGTAGCTGCCATAAAAGGCATAAAACCCGAAAAGGCCAACTTCTCTATTATCTGCTACGACTTGAGCCACATTAGCGAATACGCTAAAGTAAATACGCCCGATTACAAACTATTGAAGAAATCTCTTCCCGGTGCTTTTACATTTATTCTAAATGCAACGGGCAATGTGCCTAAGATTTTCAAAAGCAAAAAGAAGACCATTGGGATTCGTGTTCCCAACAACAACATAGCCCGAGAGATTGTCCTTGAATTCGGAAATCCGATCATAGCGACTTCAGTTCACGATGACGACGAAATATTGGAGTATACAACTGATCCAGAACTCATCCACGAGAAGTACGGAAAGCTAGTTGACGTAGTAATCGACGGTGGCATGGGAAATAATGAAGCCTCAACGATCGTAGACCTTACCGATGGAGAGCCCGAGATAATTCGTCAAGGTTTGGGAGAATTAGAATATTAGGATCCTTGAAGCGGAACGGGTTTTACTTCATAGATTTTACTCCAGTACTTACCCGTCAATAGCAGGTTTCCCGTAAGGGGATGAATGGCTATTCCATTCAATACATCCATATTCGAGTTGGCTTCAGAACGGTCGACAATTCCCAGAGCGGAGTATCGACTGATGACCTGTCCCGTTGCAGCATCCAGCTCCACAATGTAAGCCTCAGTGTAAACATTGGCATAGATTCTTCCGTCTATGAACTCCAATTCGTTCAGTCTCGTTACGTTCCCATTTTCATCAAATATGTTGAGACGCTTTTCTACTTCCATCGTAGTCGGATTGATGAAATACAATAAAGAGGAACCATCAGATAGAATCAAACTCGTATCGTTGTGAGTAAGGCCCCAGCCTTCGGATGTTTCTGTATAATAGGAGAATTCATCAAGCTGAGCAAAACTCGCTCTATCGTATACGAACCCTCGTCCCGACTTATAAGTGACCTGATAGATCTTATCGTTGAAAATAGTGATCCCCTCACCAAAGATGTCCTCACTTAGGTTCTTTTCCTGAACGGTCTCGCCCGTTGTCAAGTCAAGTTTTCTCAACTTCGACTCACCGTAGTTTCCCGTCCCTTCGTAGATAAAACCATTGTAAACTAGAAAACCTTGGGTATACGCGCTCACATCATGGGGATACTTTTGAACGACATCAAACTTCCACTCTGCGGGTTTCGACGTTGGCTTAATCAACACTTCCTTGTAGCGGGTAGTCGCCTTCCCATCTTCGTAAATGGCCTTGAACTTTAGCCTTACCTCTCCACCACCGATTAAGGCTGAAGCTACTTTAAAGTTGATATTCGTAACAATGGCAATGGGATTCTCGTCTTTACCGCTTATTTCCAGCTTGACGATACTCTGGTCAGGTGAATCTGATTTAACCTCAAATTCGAGTGAATCTCCGTAAGTGAGACCCTGAGCATTCAGCAGTCTGATTCTGAAAGAAGCTCCCGCCGACTCTTGCTTAGGCCTCTCCATTCCTCTCTTTGATGGCTGATCGTCCGTACAACCAACTACCAGAATCGCCAAAATGGCAAACAAAATACTTCTCATTCTCATCTTACACTGTTTGAAATGCCCTGCCAAGATGCTTCGTAACGTCTGTGGCAATTAAAGATTCTACGCTTTCACTTTCCAGAGCTATATCGGCAGCTCTTCCGTGAATGTACATTCCCAGCGCAGCGGCGTGCATTGGCTGATAGCCCGAAGCCAAAAGTCCTGCGATGATACCGGTCAATACATCACCCATGCCAGCAGAGCCCATTCCAGGATTGCCCGTGTTGTTTATCAATACTTGGCCGTCGGGCAAGCTCAAGGTGCTTCTTCCTCCTTTCAGCAAAATGTAAATACCGTACTTTCTGCTTAGCTCTATTTGTGAATGTATGTTCTGGTAATGTGTTTTATTGTCTCTGATCAATCTGGCAAACTCACCTGGGTGCGGAGTGAGGATGCTGCCTTTCGGTAAAAAAGCGAGCCAAGTGAGATTCTCCGCCAAAATATTCACCGCGTCTGCATCGAGGAGAAGTGGCACCTGAGATTCTTGGATTAAACGTTTCAAAGCACTAGCCGTTTGTTCTGATGTACCCGAACCTGGACCAACGGCAATCGCATTGTACTTTTTCAAATTGGGCAAGGTTGTAAAACTACCATCATCTGATGGGTCAATTGAAACCATGGCCTCTCGAGTAGACTGGTGCAAGAGTCGTGCTCCTTCCTTATCTGTATGCAATGTCACAAGTCCCGCACCTGCTCGAAGCACTGCCTCTACAGCCATCAAAGCTGCTCCCCTCTTCCCTTCAGAACCTGCTATAATCAAAGCATGTCCAAAAGTACCTTTGTGATCAAAGCTCCTTCTAGGTCGCCTCATCACAGCAACATTAGCATCAGTTAGAACATGGAATTTCGAATCAACTTCGTTCAAAAAATCAAAATGCAATCCAATGTCTAAGATGACTAGCTTACCAATGAACGGTGCTGACTCGGCCAAGTAGAAAGCCAACTTTGGCACTTGAAAAGTCAAAAGATAATCTGATCCCACGATCGTATCTCGATTGTTCTCAGAGTTGTCTTCGCTGTACATTCCGCTGGGCAGGTCAATGCTGACCACTAAAGCTCCTGACTGGTTAATCTTATCGATTACGGCGGCCGCTATTCCCTCGGCAGGTCGATTTAAACCCGTTCCGAATACGGCATCGATGATGACCGATTTCGAAGAATAGTCAATCACTTCTTTCTCGGAGGAAATCTCAACCAAGGCTTTCTTCAGTTTTCCAAGGTTGACAAAATTTGCAGCAAAATCGCGGGAAGGTTTATCGGTCAGCTTTACATAAGAAATCTGAACCTCGTAACCTACTTTCTGGAGTAATCTTGCGATAACCAATCCGTCGCCACCGTTATTTCCAGGACCGACAATAACATTGAATAGCCAATCTCTCTCTTCAGTATTCTTTGCATCGAATAGTTGTGGAGCATTCTCGTAAATCCAATTAAAGCACCTGGTGCCTGCGCGCTCCATTAAGTCGATCGATTTGATCGGCTCATTTTTCATAGTGTAGGCGTCTGCCTCCCTGATCTGTTCTGCGGTAAGTATTTTCAAATCGAAGTGAGGATTAGCTTCAGACCAGTAAAATTAGAAATAAAAGGTCATAAAAAGCGCTCCTCCTGAGATGTCATTATCGAGTTTAAATGATGAGCTTCCGCCTTCATTGCTCAGCGTGGTGACAAACTGCTCAGCGTTTCCGCCAACAGGCACTGCCCATTGTTCTTCGACTATCTCGCTGTTGCCTTCGTAAGAGAAACCCATTGCTATGCCGTATTCAAAACCCAATGACCATTTTGGAAAAAGGAATATCTCGGCTCCCAAAAAAGCTCTAGCACCAATAGTAAATTGAGCGCCCTTGGTGAACTCGGTCATGAAGGCGCCTGTTTCAGAAATATTGGTCAGCTCACGCGTGTCGTTCTGAAAAGCCAATTCAAATTGGCTGCGAATAGGACTCGTATTCTCTTGGGAAATGTCGTTTCCATATTCAAACTTATGCTTCTCTGTTCCAAAGCCTAAATATCCCTCAGCACCATAAAAGCCTTGAATTCTTGTTTTCCCTTTTCTTTTCTCAACCCCGAAAGAGAGGTAAGCATTCGTAAAGGTTCTACCATACGAATCCTCCACAGTAGTATTGGTAGGGTCTACACTGAACTCGGGACTGAAAGCGCGATTTTTGTCTGCCAAAATATTTAAACGCAAACCAGCTCTGTAAGCAAAATCATCGCTGATAAATTTCTTTGCTGTAATCGCCAATTGATCATTCGTGTATTCAGCGAATGGTGGAGGATTCTCTGCTTCCGTGAAGAAGTTCCCGAAGTACCGCAGAAGCGGAGAGGCATCTATTCCCACTGCCCAGTCTCCTTCTCGAGGCAAATATGATTCTCCTTTTTTTGAAACAGGCTGCGCAAAAGCAGCAACGGCCATTGCGATAAACGCAGCACTAAGCACTAATTTCTTCATCATTTCTGATTGGTTTACAGACAAATAAACTCTTTCTATCTCGATTTATTATTAGAGGCTCAATTAAACGCCTTTTTTGTCGGGTAGCATCGGGACAAAACGAAAATCTCCGTGCCTGGTCTCTTCGTATTTACCACCTGGCAATTTTCGGATTTTAAGCATTTCTTGATCTGCCCCTTCTCCTAGTGGGATCACCATTATGCCTCCTTCTAACAATTGGTCGAGAAGATCTGGCGGAACGAAGGGTGCGCCGCAAGTAATCAGAACACGCTCAAAGGGACCAAAAGCAGGCAATCCTTTGTAGCCATCTCCGTAAAAACTTTTAACCGTAGTGTTCATATCAGCTAGGTTTTTCTTGGCTTTCTTGAAAAGCAACTTCTGCCTTTCAATTGAAAAAACTTTACACCCCAGCGCATTGAGCACTGCTGCTTGGTAACCACTTCCCGTTCCTATTTCCAATACTTTAGTGCCAGGCTGTACTTCTAAAAGCATGGTCTGCACAGCCACGGTGTATGGTTGCGAAATAGTTTGGTCTGCACCAATGGGAAATGCAGTATCCTCGTAGGCAAAATTCAGAAACGCTGAATCCATAAATACGTGCCTTGGGATGGATCCAATGGCATCCAATACCGCGCGGCTGTTTACTCCCTTATCAATCAGTGTCTTTACCAATTGTCGGCGCAAACCTTGGTGTTTATGCGTGTCTAAAACCTTCATGAATGGGCAAATGTAATCACCTGATTCAAACTAAAAACGAAAGATTTCAATTTTCATAATGTTGCAGATACCAACAAAAGGAATGAATACACTAGCAAACTGTTCATAATTTTGAAGGCAATCTTTGATGTGGGAAATCCCAGAGCGTACCTTTGAAGAAACGAGACAACTCATGCTGAAAATCGGAGTATTGGGAGCAGGCCATCTAGGCAAAATCCACATCAAATGCATCAAAGAACTCAAGCAATACCAATTGGTTGGATTTTATGATCCCGATGAAAGAACCGCAACAGAGACCTCTCAAAAACTCGGTGTGAAGAAGTTTGCCGACATGGATGAACTCATCGATGCGGTAGATGTGGTAGACATCGTAACTCCCACCCTGAGCCATTACACATGCGCCAGCGTAGCAATCAGAAAGTCAAAACACGTCTTCATTGAGAAGCCCATTACCAATACCATCGAAGAGGCAAAATCTTTGATGTCCCTATCGCGAGAAGCCGATGTTAAGGTGCAGGTGGGTCATGTGGAGCGTTTCAATCCTGCTTTTATCTCGGCCAAAAAGGATCTGGATAACCCGATGTTCATAGAAACCCACAGACTAGCTCAGTTCAATCCAAGAGGAACGGACGTATCTGTGGTGCTCGACTTAATGATTCACGATCTGGATATCGTTCTTAGCGTTGTTGGTTCAAACATCAAGCGCATTAGCGCTAGCGGTGTAGCCATAGTTAGCGATGAGCCTGACATTGCCAATGCCCGCTT
Source organism: Cryomorphaceae bacterium (assembly GCA_047632755.1). GTDB lineage: Bacteria > Bacteroidota > Bacteroidia > Flavobacteriales_D > Cryomorphaceae > JAKVAV01. The sequence continues at coordinate 6,472 of JBLIDT010000021.1, read as the reverse complement.
GGAGTTTGACAATGGCTGCGTAGCCAATCTTACAGCCAGTCGGTTTTCATTGAAGAACATGCGCAAATCAAGGTTCTTTCAGCGCAATGCATATGTCTCAGTAGACTTTCTCAATAAAACTTCTGAGGTGGTTAAAATGAGAGATATTGAGGGAGAACCAGATCCTTTTTCCATGAGTATTGACTTGGGTGAAGGGCGCGGTCAGAAAGAAATATTTTTCGAAAAGCCAACCATAAAACCAAACAACGCCATCAAAGATGAATTGGAGAGTTTTGCGGAAGCGATTATAAACAACACCACACCTCCTGTGACCGTTGAGGATGGTTACAAGGCCTTGGATGTAGCTTATAAAATTCAGGCAAAACTAAAGATGAATACGCCCACCAGAGGAAAATCTTAAGCTACAGCACAATCGGTTCATGATTTATTCCGTTATCTTCAGTAGTTTACGGTTATTATAGGTGTCGCGTGCCTTGCATTTTCTATTTTTGCTTCCAACCGATCCTAGCATGCACTTATGAGAAAATTTTATTGCCTTCTAATTCTTTTAGTTTCGGCTTGCGATGTGTTTGACAAAGACGAACCAATCCCTGGATTCGTATACGTAGAAGCAGGAGATCTCGTGGTAGCCTCTGACGGAAGTGAAGGCCCCAACACCAATACTATTATCGACGCTCATATTTTTGCCAATGACTTCTTTGTGGGAACAATTGAGCTCCCTGGAAGCGTCCCCATTCTGGAAGAAGGGCCAACCAGAATCACCATCGGCGCAGGTATCAGAAACAATGGAATTTCGTCAGACCGAATCATCTACCCATTCTACAAGTTTCTAGAAACCAATATAGACCTTAAGCCTGGAGTGGTGAGTCCCATAAGCGAAGACAGCATTGCCCGATTTCAGTACTTCTCAGCGGGAGATGGCGGACAGCTAGAAATTCTTTTTGAAGGCTTTGAAAACATTGGCAACGTTTGGGAGCCATCTCAAATAGATGGAAAGGCCATCATTAACACTTCAAACAGTGAAGAAGTCTTAAGTGGCTCGAGCAGTGGGAAAATCGTTCTGGATGATGAATTCCCTGTATTTGAAGTCTATTCTCAAGAGCCCGAGTGGGACCTGTCTGATATTACACCGGGCTTTACCGTATACCTCGAACTCGATTACCGCGGAAACAATCCCATTGAAATCGGCATTAGAACCCGAAATCCTTCAGTGAGAAAAATATTTGCTCTTGGCTTGAACCCTACAGATAAGTGGACCAAAGTATACGTAGAGCTCACCAATGAGATCGGTCAAGGCCAGACCAATGATTTTCAAATTTACTTACAAGCAGTCAAAACCACCAGTGACGAGCAAGCCATTATTTACCTTGATAATATGAAAGTCGTCTATCCAGGCTAGCCTATGAATAGAACTCTACAAACATCGAAGTATGTTATTTTTGATGTGCTCAGTTCGGGCTTGGCGTGGTTTTTCTTTTTCAGCTTTCGCAAAAAAGTCATTGAGCCAGCCAAGTTTGGGTATCCAGTGCCAATGGAATACGATGACCGGTTCTTCTATGGCCTTATTCTCATTCCCCTGTTCTGGGTATCTCTTTATGCCCTTTTGGGGATGTACAAAAACATCTACCGTCGGCACCGATTAAAAGAGCTGGGGCAAGTCATGTTCTCTTCCATTATTGGAGTCATCATTCTCTTCTTTACCGTTCTCATCGACGATCAGATCGCCAATTACCAGAATTATTACCGATCCATCCTGTTCTTGCTGAGTGCGCATTTCGCGCTCACATTCACTGCCCGCTTCATATTAACTACGCGTACTGTGAAACAAATTCACAAGCGCAAGATTGGTTTCAATACCATCATCGTCGGTGGAAATGAAGAAGCGCTCAACGTTTACCGCGAGATGGAAACGATGAAACCAGGGCCTGGATTTAGATTCGTTGGTTACGTCAGCATCAACGGTAAAGACCATCTCCTGCAAGCCGAGCTTCCCTGGCTGGGAAAGTTTGAATCCATCGAAAAAGTGATTGCAGAGAGCCAGGCAGAGGAAGTCATCATTGCCGTAGAAACATCGGAGCACAAAAATCTCGGTGGCATTCTAAGCCAACTAGAGGGATTGAACATTAGAATAAAGATCATTCCCGACATTTACGATATTCTCTCAGGATCGGTCAAGATGTCGAGTATTTTCGGGGCTCCACTGATCGAGATCAATACGCAGATCATGCCCGAGTGGCAGAAGTTCTTAAAGCGTTCCCTCGATGTTTCGGCTTCGATATCAGCCCTGATCGTTTTGGCACCAGTTTACCTGATTGTCGGCATTTTGGTAAAATCTACATCGCCTGGACCGATCATTTTTAAGCAGGAAAGAATCGGTCAATACAACAAACCTTTCTTCATCTATAAATTTCGCTCAATGAGGGAAAATGCCGAAACAGGTGTACCCAAATTAGCGCGAGAAGATGACCCTCGTGTCACCCCCATCGGTCTCTTTATGCGCAAAACACGTATCGACGAATTGCCGCAATTCTTTAATGTAATCAAGGGAGACATGAGCTTGGTAGGTCCTCGACCCGAGCGTCAATTCTTTATCGACCAAATCTTAGAAGTGGCTCCCCACTACCGCCACCTCCAAAAGGTAAAGCCAGGCATCACCAGCTGGGGCCAAGTGAAATACGGCTACGCCGAAAACGTGGAAGAAATGGTTCAGCGGCTCAAGTACGATGTACTCTACATCGAGAACATGTCGCTGGCTATTGACTTTAAAATAATGGCATACACGCTCCTCACGGTTCTCAGAGGAGACGGGAAATAAAAACCTTCACCACTTTAAACACCACCTTACTATGAAAAATATCGCTGTAATCGGAGCAGGAACCATGGGAAACGGAATCGCCCACGTCTTCGCTCAAAACGGATACAACGTTCACTTGATTGACGTTTCAGAACCAGCATTAGCGAAAGCCCTGGCCACCATCGGTAAGAATATGGACCGCATGATAGCCAAGGAGAAAATAAACGAGGCCGACAAAGCCGCTGCCTTGGATCGATTGAAAACAACTACCGACATGAAATCCGGAGTGGCCCATGCCGATTTGGTAGTGGAAGCCGCTACTGAAAATACCGATCTCAAGAAGAAGATCTTTCGCGATATGGATGCCCATGCTCCCGAAGGATGCATCTTGGCGACCAATACCTCATCGATCTCCATCACACAAATTGCCGCAGAGACCAACCGACCCGATAAGGTGATCGGTATGCACTTTATGAACCCCGTTCCAGTAATGAAACTGGTAGAGGTCATTCGCGGATACGCCACCTCTGACGAAGTCACAAACTTGGTGATGGAAACATCAAAGAAACTAGGGAAGGTACCTACCGAGGTAAACGACTACCCGGGCTTTGTGGCCAACCGCATCCTGATGCCGATGATCAACGAGGCCATCATCACCCTCCACGAAGGTGTCGCAGGCGTTGAGGAAATCGATACGGTGATGAAACTCGGAATGGCGCACCCAATGGGCCCACTCCAACTCGCCGACTTTATTGGGCTGGACATTTGCCTAAGTATCCTCAAGGTGATGCTCGGTGGATTCGGAAACCCGAAGTATGCCCCTTGTCCCCTTTTGGTCAATATGGTAACGGCAGGTAAACTCGGCGTGAAGTCGGGAGAAGGTTTTTACAAACATGAGCGCGGAAGCAAGGACTTAGTGGTTTCGGAGAACTTTAGGAAGTAGGTTTTTGAAGGTTATTTTGCCCTACCATGTCTTTGGCGTGAATTGTATCGCCTCTTCAAGGCTCTGGTTTACTTTCGCTTTTTACCCGGACCTATAGTCCGGGCTGAGAAATGACGCTCCTTCAGAGCTCCAAGGTTTCAAGTGTTAAAGTCAATACCGTTAAAGCTCACTTTATTCTACTTGTGTTCCAATCACGAGACAATGGACAAATAAAACTCTCCAAGAGCGTAATTTCTCAGCCTTGGGTGAAGCCCAAGGAAATAGCACACACAATGGGTCAAAGCTCTGAAGGAGCGCGACAACTACTTCTTCGCATTCCGCCGCTTCTCCCGCTCAATCTTCCTTCTCAGGCGATCACTCTTATTGGCCAACACATCCTCGGCGGCTTTGGTGGAAATTTCACGAATTTTTACGGGTATACTGCCATCTTCAATTTGCAAGACGATCTCTTCGATGATATCGTCCGTCTCATTCAGGTTGGGATCGTATTGATCTTTTAGGTCAGTGCCGAATAGCTTGGCAACTCCCTGCCACATAAAGGCCGTGAAACCACTCTTGAGGTCTTTGATGAGTTCGTAACTGGTTTGGCCCGTCTCACGGTCTATGAGCTTGATGAGCACCCGCCCCTGGCTGGTCGTCATCTTACGGAGGTCGCCTTCAAACTCGGCTTTGAGATCTTCCTCGCATTGATCGAGGTAGGCCGTTTGTTCAGCCTCGGTTTCGAGGAGCTCCAAGTTGCGGTTGTACTCGTTGATCAAGTCACCCGCTACTTTGGCATAAGGGTACACCTTGATCACATTGCGGTGCATCTTGTCCCACTTGCGCTGGTAGCGACGGCTGCGCGATTTGCGGTAAGCCGATACCCGCTTGGGGCGAAGCGTCACCACAGGTATGGTATCGCCGTCGATTATCACCGTTTCCAATAGGTACAAGCCGTCTACCTCCTCCACATTTGCGGGAGTTTGGGCCTGTGTAGCCACGGCCAATAAAAAGGCTATAAAGGGCAATAGCTTGGGCATAACTATCAGTAAACGCAGCATTGTTCGTACCGGTATACGCAATTCAAGACGTAAAGTGCAGAACAACGTCCGCTTCAAATAAACAAACCTATTCAGAGTGTGTCAAGAGCGTCAAGTGGCTGAGCCAGAAAGTTCGGTAGCAAGGCGCACGAAGTTTTAAAAACCAAGAAGCTGACATTGGTCAATGACTGTTTTTAAAACGAGTGCAACGCAGCTAACGAACTATCTGGACAGACACCAATTATGCTAGTACTTCCTTCACCTTGTCGGCAGCCTCTTGAAGCAACGTCACTGAGTGAACCTTGAGGCCTGAATCTTCGATGAGCTGCTTGGCCTCAATAGCATTGGTACCCTGCAAGCGCACGATGATCGGCACGTCTATACCTTCAATGTTTTTGTATGCATCTACGATACCTTGTGCCACACGGTCACAACGAACGATTCCTCCGAAGATGTTTACCAAAATGGCTTTCACCTTCTTGTCTTTAAGTATGATGCGGAAAGCTTTCTCCACTCGCTCGGCATCTGCCGTACCACCTACGTCGAGGAAGTTGGCAGGCTCGCCACCCGAGAGTTTGATAATGTCCATGGTAGCCATGGCCAGTCCTGCACCGTTTACCATACAACCCACGTTTCCGTCTAGCTGCACGTAGTTCAAGCCCGCTTCACCCGCTTCTACTTCGGTAGGATCTTCCTCAGAAGTGTCGCGCATGGCGGCGTAGTCTTTGTGACGGAACAGCGCACTGTCGTCCAGCGTTACTTTCGCATCTACCGCTATCACGCGGTCATCAGATGTTTTCAATACTGGGTTGATCTCAAAAAGAGAAGCATCCGAACCTACGTATGCGTTGTATACTGACCTTACGAATTTGGTCATCTCTTTATTGGCCTTGCCAGAAAGACCGAGGTTGAAGGCGATCTTGCGGCACTGGAATCCTTGGATACCAAGACCTGGGTCGATTTCTTCTTTAAATATCAATTCAGGCGTATTCTCAGCTACTGCTTCGATGTCCATTCCACCTTCGGTAGAGTACATGATGGTCACCTTTCCGTGCGCACGGTCTAGCAATACCGACATGTAGATCTCAGAAGGCTCGCTCTCACCGGGGTAGTATACATCTTCGGCTATCAGGACTTTGCTCACCAGCTTTCCTTCGGGAGGCGTTTGGGGAGTAATCAAGTCCATACCGATGATATTGCCCGCGATGGTTTTCACCTCGTCCAGGTTTTTGGCGATTTTCACTCCACCACCTTTTCCGCGGCCACCGGCGTGTATTTGTGCTTTGATCACGAACCATTCAGAACCGGTTGTTTCAGTGATTTTCTTGGCAGCTTCAACAGCTTCTTCGGCAGTATCGGCTACGAGGCCACGCTGGATGGCTACGCCAAAAGATTCGAGTATGGACTTACCTTGATATTCGTGAATGTTCATGGGTTCAATTTTGTTTCCGCAAATGTAATATGGTGGGTGGGTTTATCAAAGAACGTGAAGGGATGATTTAGCATCTTCTTAGGAATAACCGCCTCACCATATCTTTAACCTTGATCAATCCCCGATTTCTTCTATTTTTGAGAGACCTTCTTTCAATCAACCATCTCATAACCAAGATCAATGAAAAAGCTACTCCTCTCTTCCCTTTTCCTCTCCATGGCATGGTGCCTGGCCGCACAGCCCTTTTTTCTATTTCCAATAAACAACTCAAAAGACTTTGCCCC
>JBLIDT010000020.1:0-55817 GCA_047632755.1 Cryomorphaceae bacterium | reverse complement strand
ACTGTTGCGTCTCCGCAGTCGTCAGTGGCACTTGCCATTCCAGTAATATCTGTTGAATAGCCATCCTCGCATGAAACCTCAATATCAATAGGACAAGTGATTACGGGTGCTGTATTGTCAATGATGAAAATACTTGTGCTCGATGGTTCTGAGGTGTTCTCACAATCATCGACAGCTACAAAAATGCAGGTCAACTCTACTAAGATTGGACAAGCATCTTCAGGGACAGTCGCTTCAATACCTATTTCTACTACTTGAGCTTCGCCACAATCATCCTGAGCACCTTCGGGGAGCAAACCTAGTTGAACGAACAAAACAGACGCAGCTGCCAAAAATTCAGCTTCCTCTTCAGGACTGAGTGTACCATTCGCAAATGCGACAGCATCCTCAACTGATAAGTCAGCACAGCTAACTTCTTCCTCAGTAACGTTAGGCATATTCAATTCAGGAGCTACATCGTCAACTACTGTGATGATTTGAGTTCCCGTTAGGGGTCCTCCACATTCACTCACTGCTGACCAAGTTCTTTCAATAACCAGAGGACAAGACTCTTCGACAATGACATCCTCAAAAGATACAGTTAGTTCACCAACGCATGCTTCACTTGCAGAAGCCATTCCCGTATTGGAAGGTTCTGTAGATTCAACACAGCTAATGCTTGCATCTTGAGGAATTTCAATAGAAGCTCCTTCGTTTTCGATTGTAACCATCTGTTCCGCAGACGCTGTGCGCTCGCAATCATCGGTTACGGTGTAAATGAATTTCCAAACAGAACCATCGCAGAATCCGTCTCCTTCAACAAGAATAGGTCCTTCGGATGAAACAAGTCCTTCAAAGTCACATGAAGTAGTGAATGCAACTCCAGCTTCGTCAGCAGCAGCATCGGCTGCACATTCGATCATTACAGCTGCAGGTGCAGTGATTGTCGGTCCATCATTTTCAATCGTAACCATTTGCTCGTCGGTAGCTGTTCTTCCGCAATCATCGGTTACTGTGTAAACAAACTTCCAGAGTGAGCCATCGCAGGCTCCATCTCCTTCTAGAAGGATAGGACTTTCTACAGTAACATCTCCTACTAGATCGCATGCAGTGGTAAATACGACTCCTTCTACATCAGAAACGACATCAGCTACACACTCAAAAACAACTGCTTCGGGTGCAACAATTGTAGGATCAACGTAAGTAACAGTGATCACCTGAGTGCAAGATGATGTAAGTTCACAGCCATCAGTTGCTGTGAATGTGCGCTCTATGATCATTGGACAACCTTCAGAAACGACTACATCGTCAAATGAAACTGTTGCGTCTCCGCAGTCGTCAGTGGCACTTGCCATTCCAGTAATATCTGTTGAATAGCCATCCTCGCATGAAACCTCAATATCAATAGGACAAGTGATTACGGGTGCTGTATTGTCAATGATGATCAAGCTTGCCGAAGCTGACGCTGATACATTGCCACAAACATCTTCCGCTACAAATACACAAGTCAAGGTTACAAGTGCTGCACAATCTTCGCTAAGCGCTATGTTGATTGAAATCTCATTCCAATCGCTGTCGTTGCATTCATCCTCCGTTCCCAAAGGAATTAATCCGTTGCTCATGAATAAAGAACGCGCGGCAGCCAAAAATGCTTCGCTTTCTCCTTCGGTCATTGTGCCATTGGCAAAAGCCTCAGCATCTGCCAAGCTTATTTCGCTGCATGTAATGTCAACTTCCAATACTGCAGGCATATTCAATTCAGGGGCCACATCGTCGATCACAGTGTAGTTGCAGCTAAAGCCGCCGCCTACATTAGCGCACTCGTCGAGTGCTTCAAAGGCTACTGTGAACGTCTTAACACAACCGTCTCCTACTTCAGTGATCGATGCAACTCGGATGATCAAATCATCAGCTGCAGTGCAGTTATCTGCTACACATCCTGACAATGAAGGAATCTCGGTTCCTGCTATTGTGTATCCTTGAGTTACAGGGAACTCATCGCCTTGTTCAAAACTGAAGCCAGCTTCCGAGGGACAATCTGAGCCTTGACTCGTAAATATTTCGAAATTCAGCTGACAAGCTAAATCAAAAATAGGGGCTTCTTCGTCAATTAGGGTAATGGTTTGAACACCACTCACCATATCTCCGCATTCGTTCATCGCCGACCATGTTCTCTCAATAATTTGAGGACAAGACTCAGAGATTACTTCATCTTCAAAAGAGACTTCTAATACTCCCTCACAAGGGTCAATGGCCGAAGCCATGCCTGTTGCAGATGGCTCAGTTGAATCGCCACACACTATATTTGCGGCATCAGGTAAATTGATAGAAGGACCGTCATTGGAAATGGTAACCAACTGATCGGCACTTGCTGTTCTTCCGCAGTCATCCGTCACTGTGTAGACAAACTTCCAAACTGAACTATTGCAAAGTCCGTTGCCTTCCAGAAGGGTAGGACCTTCTGCAGTAACTACTCCTCCCAACTCGCATGAGGTGGTGAATGAAGCCCCGTCAATATCAGCGGCAGCATCAGAAGCGCACGTGATCATAACGTCGTCAGGAGCTGAAATAGTAGGTCCGTCATTAGCAATTGTAAAAGAGCTAGTACATGACGCTTCGCGATCGCAATCATCGGTTACCACATATACTACTTCGTAAACAGCTCCTGGACAATTCGCATCACCACTAATCAAAGTGGTCATTCCGATCATCACGTCGTATTGAATTCCTTCAATTAATCCGATTAAGTCAACGTCAGCTTCAGTTGGAATTATATCGGCCGCACATTCAACAATTTCTGAATCTAAAGGACAAACAATCTCCAATTCTGGAGGGGTTATAGTGAAAACTTGCTGGCATTCGTCACTTCTTCCGCAACCATCAGTAATGATGTAGGTGTAAACAAACATATCTCCTATGCATGGCTCGTTCACTTCGCTGTATTCAACATCAACAGTAATTTCTGAGCAAAGAGGATCATCTGGACATGAGAATGTAAAAATAAGTGCGTCCACATCAGAAACTGCTTGATCAGGCGATTCAATAATTCCGCCTTCTGGGCAGAAAGTGATTGAAGGACCTGGATTATCGATGGTGAAAATTTGATCACAGGATACGTTGTTTCCACATTGATCCCAAACATCGTATGTCACGACGTATTCTGTCCCAGGGCAAGAGCCTGTTTCCAGAGTCCCAGGTGGCTCATAAATAATTATGATTCCATTGCCACCGCAATTGATGGTGTATTCCAATTCTGAAGCAGCATGACCAACATTACCAAAACACTCAACTGTTTGGTTGGCTGGACAATTCTCAATAGTAGGTGGAGTTCCAGACGGTTCGGTATCTCCAAGAGCTCCTATTGATTGCTGCAAAACATACTCTGACAGCATTGATTGAACCTCTTCTGGAATTATTCCATCACCTGGATAGAATCCCTTTTTAACAATGACTAAGGGTTCATTACCATTAAACCCAGTCTGTGCCAAAACAAAGGTGGATGAGAAAAACAAGGTCAATGCAATGAGAACTCCTCTGGTAAAAAAACGAGTGCAAGAAACTGCTTGATTCACCATTTTAGTAGGCGAATTTGAGTTAAGGGTAGGATCAATTTTCATTTGGTTAGAATTTAGATTTATTATTTTGGTTACTCCGGTATTTCGATTTTAAAAAACACCTCAGCCTCCCGAGATGTTCATAACTTTTCATCGTTTCCTAAATCAAATTTAGCTTTTTCAATGAATACTACCGCCTTCGTCGGGATTTTTTTGCGCTTTGTCGAAAGTGTGTTTGAAACAATATTTTTTATCTCATACACTTCAATTTACAATAAATTACTTGCTATGACTATTTTTAAAGGCAAAATGATTGTCCCAATCCAGATGATTATTAGATCGGTAATTAGCAGTTTAGGCATTCATCGGTAAAAGGACAAATTGATCGAAAGCACCTCTTTTTAGTCAAAACGGCATGAACTCAACCTTTTCAATTGAGTTGAAGTCAATTAAATGATCCGAAGAAAACAAGGGCTTGATTCCTTTTGCTGTCTTAGTCATGTTTGAAAAATACACGTGCATCAATTCAACATAGACACTTTTAGAAATTGAAGCTGGTTCATTACTCGTTTGGCTTCACGTTTAAATTCAAAATTTTGCTAGAATTCTTATTGATTCCCTTGGCTCCTGACAACAAAATTGAAACTCTTCGCTTCACCAAAACTCTAGACAAAAAAATGCCGCCCAAAAAAGGGGGCGGCACCATTAACTTAAAAAGTTATTTTCTACTTAAACATATAGAAGCTCATAATACTCCTCTAACATGCGCTTCACTGCAAATTGATCCTTGCAATCAAGAATACTCTTTTTCATCATGCTGACCCACTTGTCGCGGTTGTCATAATACGTTGGTATCACTTCCTCCAAAAGGATCTTGTAAAGAGCGTCTCCGTCGTGCTTGTCATGCTCAGCTTCCGTCTCACCTACAAAGGCATCTCCGAATTGCCACCCATTTTCTCCGTGATCGCATGCTTCAGGCCACCAGCCATCTAGAATACTACAGTTCAAAACACCGTTAATAGCGGCTTTCATTCCCGAAGTACCACTCGCCTCTTTGGGACGACGCGGATTGTTCAGCCAAACATCGGACCCTCTTGTAAGAGCAGCTCCTGTGGCCATGTCGTAATTTGGTATGTAGACTACAGCATTTGGGTATTTCTTCGAAAAGCCAACGATCTCAGCGATTAGTTGTTTTCCACCATCATCGAGCGGATGTGCTTTTCCAGAATAAACGATCTGTAATTTCCCTTCTTTCAAGAGCGGATCTATCACATCTGGGTCACGAAATAATAGGTTAGCCCTCTTATAAGCTACTGCTCTTCGAGAGAATCCCAACGTAAGAACATCTTCCTTCAACTCTGCACCTGTTCGTTCTTTTACAAACTTCAACAAGGCCCGCTTATTCTTTGTGTGACTTTCCCAAATGTCACCTTTACCTTCAGCTGCGTCAGTCATAGCTGAATCAACCCAAGTAGGCTTGTGGATGGCATTGGTAATTGGAACGATCTCAGCTCCATCTTCAACGTGAGCCCACATTTTTTGAGCCGTTTCTCCATGAAGCTGTGCCACTGCGTTTGCCTTCTTTGACATTCTAAGTGCTCCAACAGTCATGTTGAAGGGAGCTCCACCTAGGCTGACCATTTGCTCTACAGTCATTCCCATATTCGCTCCCATATACATAAGGCGATCGATGGTATGTGATTCATTTCCCTGAACTACAGGAGTGTGAGTGGTAAAAACGATTTCTTCTCGGCTCGTATCAAGTGCATCTTCAAAAGACTTCCCTGTTTCTCGCTTTTCGCGAACGAGTTCAAAACCTGCAAAGAGCGCATGGCCTTCATTAAAATGATAAAGGTCAACATCGATACCTAAGGCACGCAAAGCTCTAACACCTCCTACACCTAGAACCATTTCTTGAGCAATTCGCTCTTCACCAAACCAACCGTATAGTTGACCAGTAATCCACGCATCTTCATTTTCAGGGATGTCAGTATCCAAAAGATACAACGGGGCATTTCCAAATGAATCGCATTTCCAAACCTTCACGTGAACTTCGCGTTGGCGGATAGTCACTGAAACCGTAACTCCCGTATCTTCTAAGAAGTCATAATTTTGGTTCTTGTAACTATCGTAAGGTTGACCATCTTTATCAATGTATTGATCGGTATAGCCTTGCTTCCATTTGAGACCCAAACCCACGATAGGAAAATCATGGTCTTTGGCACCTTTCATGTAATCTCCCGCTAGTATTCCGAGACCACCAGCGTATGTTTTCAATTTATCGTCGAGGCCATATTCCATGCAGAAATAGGCGATTTTTGGCTTTGATTGAGGCATTTAAATTCAGATTAATTATTCGCAGCAAATATAAGTGTTAAAGTGACAATAAGCCCTCTAGGAGAATTAAAATGGCAACCCCGATAAAGACCTTTGGCGGCCGCAAATAAAACGTAAATCTGTGAAGAATAGATGGAAAACCTAAAAATAGTGATGCTTACACCACTTGATACAGCACTGCCGCGTAGGCGAAGAATCTAGCAATTCTAAAAACGCCTAAAATGGCCAAGGTTCTGAATGAAAACTTTAACATTCCCGCCCCTAAACACATAGTACTGAAAGGAAGTGGAAGAAGAGCAGCAATCACAATGATAAGACCTCCCCAAGAGCGAAGCATGGCAAATTGTTTCTCGAATTTGACATGAATGTATTCCCTCATTTTTTCAATTGCAATCAATTTTACCCCTAGATAGTAAGCTAGCATTCCCGCCAAATAACTCAGCACGGCTAAGACGGTAACAACCGCATAGGGAGAGGCAAACTGCTTAGCCCAAACAATAAACAAATCTGGAGGAATTAATCCGAGAAGGGTCTCGCTGATAAAAAAAAAGGTAAGCACCAACTCCTTAGAAAAAGCAGTGGAATAAACCCCAAAATAGTGCGAGACGCCAGGAGTGAAGAGCTCAAAAGCATAAAGTGCCGCAAGAACTAACGCCATGATCACTCCAAATTTTACAGAAATAGACCTCAAAAACTTGTAAAAGCCCTTTCTATGGTAAAAAAAGTGATATCGTCGAATTGATTTCCACATACATGAGTTTCGAGTCAATAATACGCCTAAACCAACGCTATTGTTTTACTTCCACCAATAAATATGTAAAATGAATTCGATCATGGCAAAGAGAATTTGATATCCTCTTTAAATTAATACTACCAATTAAGCTAAGCACGCTCAAGCAAGGACTCTTCACTGAGAAAAAGGAAGAACTAAAAGAGCCCAGAATGGAAAATTAGAACCTTGTCCAAGTCGTAAATCATCTATTCAAAAGCGGGTGAGAATTAAATAGCCTTGAGCAGTCGCTGAATCAACTCTGAATCTCGATTCCTGGCATTCAGCAAGTCGCCGATCATTGCCGAAGCAGTAGGATTTCCTCCAGCTCCCGCACCCTTCAAGAGAATTGGCCCTGAATATAAACCCAACACAACTGCTGCATTCATTTCACGATCCACTGAGTACAAATCATCTTCTTCTGAAACCAAAGTAGGACGTATATCGATACTAAATTTGCCTTTGTCGCCCTTAATTGAGGCAATCAGCTTAATTTTCTCTTTCCGCTTTTTGGCCTCACGAACATCATTCAAAGTGACTGAACGGATTCCCTCGACTTTGATTCTACTGAATTCAGGCTTCGTGCCGTTCAACGTGAAAGCAATGAGAATAGCCTTGTGCATCGTGTCGAGGCCTTCAACATCAGTAGTTGGATCGATCTCGGCAAAGCCTTTTTTTTGAGCTTCCTTTAGTGCTTTGTCAAAATCGAGATTCTCTTCATACATTCTCGAAAGGATGTAATTACATGAGCCATTTAATATTCCGCGCACTTCCGAAACAGGCTCCCCTCTGAAGTGCTCTTTTAGAGTGCGAATGATAGGAATGGCCCCTCCGACTGCTGCTTCGTAAAACAGTTTACCTCCTCCTTTCTCTTCAGCTCGTTGCAATATTGTAAGGTTTTCCGCTACCATTTTTTTGGATGCCGTGATATACGTTTTCCCTTTTTCTAGAGAGTTCACGGCATAACTCAAACTGTCCTCCCCGTTATTGATAGCTTCTAGAATGGTATCCACTTCATCAGCATCTATAAGTTCGAAAGGATCTTTCACCCGCCACTTTTTGGGTAAGTCCCTATGCTTTGATTCATTCTTTACAGCGACGCCATGGACATCAAAACCATTGAGTTTTTCGATTTGATCAATCAATGCCCGACCAACTACCCCTCTTCCTATAATCCCTACTTTTTGTTTCATTCCGTCTCGTATTAACTCTTTGCGTTTTCAATCAAATGCTCTTTCACAAACTCTTTAAGAACTGCACTCAATCTTTCAGTTTCAATAAGAAACCCGTCGTGTCCTTTTGTGGTGGGAATAGAAATATGCTTTCCGAAAGTAGCGCCTTCTGCGATTTCAATTTGTTCCGAAGGTGGAAACAGAATATCTCCTTCCATCGAGATGGAGAGAACAGGCATCTCCAAGCGTTCTAGTGCAGCTGGAATGCTTCCGAAACCTTTCGAGATATCGTGGCTATCCATAGTGTGACTTAGGCGGTGATAACTGATGGCGTTAAATCTCTTTGCTAGCTTTTCTCCCTGATATGTTTGATAGGATTGAGCTCGATAAGTAAACAAATCATCCTTCGCATCTCTAGGTTGCGTCTCGCCGTAGCAGGCATAATTTCGATAAGAAAGAAGCGCTAGACTCCGCGCCACTTGCATTCCTTCTTTGCCTGAATCCCGGGTGTTTTCACCCCAAGTTGAGTCTGCCTCTATGGCCATTCTCTGAGATTGGTTGAAAGCAATTCCCCAAGGGGAATGCGTTGCATTGGTCGCCAACAGGGCAAGTCGCCCGAATCTATTGGGTTCTTGTACCGCCCATTGCAAAGCCACTTGGCCACCCATTGACCCTCCAATCAGCAAATCGATTTTTGCCAGTCCAAGCGAGTCGGCTAATCGTGAAAAGGCATTGGAGTTGTCCCGAATCGTTGTCATGGGAAAGCCATGGAGGTAGGACTTCAGCGTTTTAGGGTTTTCCGAAAGCGGCCCAATGGAGCCATAGCAGCTGCCAATCATATTCACACAAATGATGGTGAAATCTATCGGGTTGAAGAGATCATTTTCCCCAAAGAGTCCTGCCCACCATTCGAAGGGATCATCGTTAGCCGTAAGGGCGTGACATACCCAAACTACGGGCTTGGAATCATCTTGCAAATCGCCATAAATTCGATAAGAGAGCATCGGATCCTGCAGGACTCGACCAGTCTCAGTTTTCCAATTTGGAGCTATTCGAATACTTGCTTTCCTCATCCTTCTGCCGCTTCTTTTTTAATGGAACTAGAAAGAGATAATGCATTTTCGAGGTCTCGCTTGATATCGTCTATGTTTTCAATTCCTACCGAAACCCGCAATAATCCGGGAGTGACTCCCGCGGCCAATTGCTCGGTTTCGCTTAATTGATCGTGCGTAGTTGAAGAAGGATGGATAATAAGCGTTTTAGAATCACCAACATTGGCCACGTGACTGATTAGCTGGACGTTGTCTACGAGGGAATCGGCGCGTTCTTTTCCTCCCTTAACCTTGAAGCTCAAGACACCTCCAAAACCGTTTGTTAAGTACTTTTTAGCCAACTCGTGGTGTGCGCTCGACTTCAATCCAAGGTAGTTTACATGCTCAACTTCGGGGTGAGATTCAAGCCACTGTGCCAGTTTCAAGGCATTCTCAACCGTTCGTTCTACGCGCAGTGAAAGTGTCTCAACACCTTGCAACAAGAGGAAGGAATTGAAAGGAGATTGGGCAGCACCGAAATCTCTGAGACTCTCGACCCGTGCTCGTATTCCGAAAGCAACATTTGGCAGGCCAAGTGGATTTCCTTCACCGAAAGTGTTCCAAAATTTCAAACCGTGATAGCCTTTTGATGGTTCGGAAAATTGGGGGAACTTCCCATTGCCCCAATTGAAGTTTCCACCGTCTACTACTACTCCTCCGATGCTCGTGCCGTGGCCGCCAATCCATTTTGTAGCAGAAGCCACCACCACATTGGCTCCATAGGAAATTGGTTTCACCAAAAACCCAGCAGCTCCGAACGTGTTATCGACAACTAGAGGTATATCATATCGTTGAGCCAATTTGGCGAAAGCCTCAAAATCAGGCACGTCAAAGCCAGGATTGCCGATGCTCTCGATATAAATCGCCTTGGTGTTCTCGCCAATGTATCGCTCAAAAGATGAGGGATCATTTACGTTGGCAAAGCGCACATCGATTCCCAATCGATTAAAGTTATTTTTAAACTGACTATGGGTTCCGCCATAGAGAGATGAAGAGCTCACGATGCTGTCTCCTGCAGCCACGATATTGTTCAATCCCAAAAACTGAGCAGCTTGTCCCGAAGCAGTTGCAACCGCATTGGTTCCACCCTCAAGGGCGGCTATACGCTTCTCGAACACGTCGGTAGTCGGATTCATAATTCGCGTATAGATATTTCCGAATTCTTTCAATCCAAAAAGATTGGCAGCGTGTGCACT
Source organism: Cryomorphaceae bacterium (assembly GCA_047632755.1). Lineage (GTDB taxonomy): Bacteria > Bacteroidota > Bacteroidia > Flavobacteriales_D > Cryomorphaceae > JAKVAV01. Next base: position 45,719 of record JBLIDT010000020.1, on the reverse strand, counting down.
ATCCTTAAAACCGTATGAAGTGGTTTGGTAAATTGGAACTGCCCTTGACCCTGTTGTGGGATCGACCTCTTGGCCAGCGTGAACCTGAAGGGTCTCAAATTTAAATTCTTGTTTTGATTTGCTCATTTTTAGTTGTTTATGGATTGGATTTGAAAAAAAAGTAGGTGTAAATGAAGAAAACCCGGCTGAAACTTTTGCTTCGCGGGTTAAGAGATAAAATACGTTCGGTAGATCAGTCTTCGCTTAGCACATACAGAGGGGCATACAACACATCATATACATGATGGTTGCAAACAGTGTGCTGTTCTGAATTGAGATATTTTGCGATGAATTGTTCATAGCTCTTAGAGCAACCTCAAAGTTAGCGGTAAATCTTGCTCATATCCAAGCTGCTATTGCAATTAAAATACTATCACAATCTTATGTACTTATTGTACTGCAACATTCTAATTAGAGTCTGTCCATACACCCCTGTGAATGAGCTCGGCAGCAAGGCGTACATAGGTTTAAAAACCAAGTAGTTGACCCTTATCAATGACTGTTTTTAAAACAAGTGCAACGCCGATAACGGACTGTATGGACAGACACTAATTAGATCTTTTCGATTAGAATCATACGGTTACCTTGCGGAAAACTTTAAAAATGAGTGACCGAGTATTTGTTCCAATCTTGATTTTCGCCTTTTTTATTTCGTGCTCCGTGATAAATGTCCCGGCAGAAGAAGTTCAAAAAGAACAGCCAGAAGAAGAGCAAGAAAGAGATTGCACCCCGATGCAGGAGATCAGCTATACCAATGGGATGGCCTATCAGAATGACAAGCTATTTACCGGTGAGGTTTGCTCTCTTCACTCCAACGGTGAAGTCCACACCCTGACATCTTACCGAGAAGGTTCAAAAGACGGATTGTGGGAAATCTTCTTTGCCAATGGCAAAAAAGGAAAATCGGGATTTACCCGCCAAGGAAATGCCGATGGGCTATACCGTGAATGGTATGCCAACAGCGAGCTGAAATACGAATACCATTATGACTTGGGAAAGAAAGTAGGCGTATGGAAAAGTTGGTACGAAGACGGTATTCGATATACCGAAAGGCACTTCGAAAACGATGATCTCAACGGCAAAGTGCTGGTGTGGGACGAGAGCGGAAAACTAGCCAAAGAGTACGATTATATCAACGGCCGCCTAATGAACAGCCAGATGCATTTCAAAGAGTAAGTGCTTAGTTTTTGCTAATGCTACCCGAGCCAGAAACAGTCATGTCCACAGTCGCGGGATTTCCGAGGTAGACAATACTCCCCGAGCCCGATACGCGTGCTTCCAAATTTCCTGATACGCTCACTTTCATCCCAGCTGAACCAGAAATTCCTACATCAGCGTCTTGTGCTTCCATCTGTTCAAAATTCATATTCCCACTTCCTGAAATATCTGCTTCCAGCATTTCGCAACTGCCTGAAGCGTTAATATTTCCCGAGCCCGATATTTTCGCGTAGACCTTATCCACGTTTGACTTAATGTCAATATTTCCCGAGCCGCCAATTGTTAATCTCAAATCTCGTTTGATTTCAACAGCTCCGCTAAAACTTCCCGAACCTGCAATAGATATGGCTTCAAGTTGACTATTGGCTATCACGACTTCGATGTCTGGACTCATGAATCCCGAATTGTTCATGTCGATAATCAGCTCCCCATTCTCTACACTGGTTTCAATATCAGCGAAAGCATCAGCAGGAGCCGTTATCGTAAGGCCAGCACTCTTATTTGGATCAATCCTCACGTCAAAAGAGCCTTTGATTTTTATTTTGCTGTATTTTTCTACAGATCGCTTTTCAGTGGCTGGGTCTCCTTTGTAGGATTTTAAATTACAAGAAGAAATGAAAGCAACTATGCATATGAGAAGAATAGACGTGATTTTTTTCATGATCGATCGATTTAGAAAACAAGGTGCACAAATAGTCTCCATCTATCAAAACAATCTACGCGAAAGGAAAGTGTGCTGTATCATCGGCTAGACGAGTTCCTTCATATGCTGACGGTACAGGTACAATACGATACCATCCGAAAGCCCAATTTTGGGCACGCTGATGTGCTTTATTTTCGCCACTCCCATTACGCGGCAAAAAATTTCGCCAGCAGGCACAATTACGTCAGCACGGTCGGGCCTAAAGTTGAGTTGGGTAATCCGTTCGTTAAACGAAAGTGTTTGAATATATGCGTGCATCTCTTTCAGCTCATCCAGCCCCATCAATTCACCGTAGTTGAGCTTACTCATTTTGAATAGTCGGTTGATGTTACCTCCCGTTCCGATGGCGACCATGTCCTTCTCATCTTTGGTAATATCGGCAAGCCATTCTTCCATATCCGTCCAGATTTCTGGCTTGATATTGCTCTTCAGAATCCGAACAGTCCCTATTTTAAAGGAACGGGCATGAACCCTTTTGCCATTTTTCAGTAAGGTGATTTCCGTGCTTCCTCCACCCACATCGATATAGAGGTAAGTGCCTGACGGATCCAACTTTTGAGTTTTGAAAGTAGAAAAAATCAAATCAGCTTCGGTGCGGCCATCAATGACTTCAATGTCCACATTAGCGTATTCTTTCACCTTCGCTCTCACCTCATCAGAGTTGGATGCTTCGCGCATGGCAGAAGTCGCGCAGGCCCTGAAGCCTTTGACGTCATAAACATCCAAAAGGTAACGGAACGCCTTCATGGTCTTCACCAATCGCTTGGCTTTACTTGAGCTGATAGATCCCGTCTCAAAAACGGAGGATCCCAATCGAATGGGGACTCGAGTCAGCGATAGTTTTTTGATGATCAAATCATCCTCTGTCTCAATCACGTCGGCTATCAAAAGACGCACGGCATTCGATCCTATGTCAATCGCTCCGAACCTCAAGACTCCATTCCTTTTAATTGATCTTCTAGTACAGCAATTTTAGCCGCCGCATCCGCTTCTTTTTTGCGCTCATTGGCCACAACTTGCTCAGGAGCACCGCTAACAAATCGCTCATTCGACAGCTTCTTCTGCACCGTTTTCAAAAAGCCTTTGGTGTAATTCAGCTCTTCTTTGATTTTCTCAACTTGTTCAGCTGCATCGACGGTTCCTTCAAATGGAACGCCATACTCAGCGCCACCCATTACGAAAGTGAAAGCCTGAGCAGGAAGCTCAGATACTTTTTCGATACTTTCCAGATTGCACAGCTTCTCGATCAAGCAGTGAAATTCTTTTTCGCGCTCCTCCTCGCCGCGCACTTCCAGCTTGAGCTTTTCTTTATTGGGTATGTTGTTTTGCTTTCGAATATTTCTAACCGACGTAATCACCTCAGCACTGCGAGAGAAGGCTTTAAGAAAAGCCTCGTCAGGAGTACCAGCCTCGGGCCAAGAAGCCACCACTAAGCTCTCTTCGGGAGTAGCTCTTTCCTTGAGTAAATGCCAAATCTCTTCAGATATAAAGGGCATTAAAGGATGAAGAATTTTTACAACCGTTTCGAAATGATTGATAACGGCAGCGTGAGTTACCACATCAATCTGTTCTCCGTAAACGGGCTTTACCGCTTCGAGATACAAGCTACAGAAGTCATTCCAGGTAAACTTGTAAGCCGTCATCAACACATCCGAAATTCGGAATTTCGAATAGTGATCGTTGATTTCATTCATTACCTCGGCGATGCGGGCGTCCATCCATTTCAGGGCCACCTTAGCCGCTTCTGGTTGTTCTCGTTGCTGGGGCTCCCAGCTCTTAACCAGTCGCAGGGCATTCCAAATCTTGTTGGAGAAGTTTCGTCCTTGTTCGCAAAGCGATTCTTCGAATAGAAGGTCATTTCCGGCAGGAGAAGAAAAGAGCATTCCTGCACGAACTCCATCAGCTCCGTATTGCTTCATCAGCTCAATCGGATCGGGAGAGTTCCCCAATGACTTACTCATTTTTCGCCCTTGCTGGTCGCGAACGATGCCTGTGTAGTATACGTTCTTAAACGGCATTTCTCCTCTGTATTCGTATCCCGCAATGATCATTCTAGCCACCCAGAAAAACATGATTTCAGGGGCTGTCACCAAATCATTGGTCGGATAGTAATAGTCTATTTCTTCTTTGGAATAGAATCCATCAAACACGGAAATTGGCCATAGCCAAGAAGAGAACCAAGTATCTAGAACATCTTCGTCTTGACTCAAATGTTCTTTTGTAATGGGCATCCCCGACTTTTCAGCTGCTTTGGCAGCCGCCTCATCCAATGTCTTGGCAATAACAAAATCATTTTCACCACTACCGTAATAATATGCTGGGATTTGATGCCCCCACCACAATTGGCGGGAAATGCACCAGTCCTTCACATTCTCCATCCAATGGCGGTAGGAATTCTTGAATTTCGGTGGCCAAAACTTCACGTCATCGTTCATGACATGTTCGAGTCCAGGCTTGCTCAACTCCTTCATGCTCACGAACCACTGCAAGGAGATTCTCGGCTCGATCGGAACATCGGTTCGTTCGGAGTAACCCACTTTATTTTGGTAGGCTTCCTCTTTTACCAAGAAACCTTGCTCCTTCAGGTCAGCGGCTATTTTCTTTCGAACATCAAAACGATCTTCACCTATGTAGAAGCCAGCAGCCTCGCTTAAGGTTCCATCATCGTTCAGAATATCGATGGTTTCTAAATTATGCTTTCCGCCCAGCTCGTAGTCATTCACATCGTGAGCGGGAGTAATTTTCAAACACCCCGTTCCGAATTCCATGTCCACATACTCATCGATAATGATGGGAACTTCGCGGTTTACCATTGGCACCAAGGCCTTCTTTCCGTGCAAGTGCTTGTAGCGCTCATCATCGGGGTGAACACAAATGGCGGAGTCACCCAAAATCGTTTCAGGGCGCGTCGTAGCAATGGTTAAATATTCCTCTGTCCCTACGATTTGGTAGCGAACATGGTATAGTTTTGAGTTGACTTCTTTGTGGATCACCTCTTCATCGCTCAATGCGGTTTTGGCGGCGGGATCCCAGTTGATCATTCGCTTTCCGCGATAGATATATCCTTTGTTGTGAAGATCAATGAAAGTATCGATTACACTTTTGGAGTAATCGGGATCCATGGTGAAGGACTCTCGATCCCAATCGCAACTGGCGCCAAGCTTCTTGAGCTGCTCGAGGATAATACCTCCGTGCTCATTCTTCCATTCCCAGGCGTGTTTCAAAAAGTCCTCTCGACTTAGGTCACTCTTTTTGATTCCTTTGGCGCGCAATCGTTGCACCACTTTTGCCTCAGTGGCAATAGACGCGTGATCGACCCCAGGAACCCAACAGGCATTCTTACCTTCCATTCTGGCTTTTCTTACCAAAACATCTTGAAGAGTATTGTTGAGCATATGTCCCATATGGAGGACTCCCGTCACATTCGGCGGTGGAATCACCACGGTGTAAGGCTCGCGATCGTCGGGGGTTGATTTGAAAAAGCGGTTTTCTAACCAATAAGAATACCACTTGGATTCTACACTGGCTGGGTCGTACAGCTTGCTAATTTCCATGAGTTATAGGTCTCAAATAATAAGTCGCCAAAGTTAGAAAAATGGATGGGCCATAGTCAAGCCAAACCTGACTCAAAGAAATCTTGTTAATGTTTTGTTAAGCTCAATAACAAATGAGAGTTCTTGATCTACATTTATTCTTCAAACAAAAAAACCTAGAAAATGAAAAAGTTCTTACTATCCCTCGCCGTTGTTGCTTTTACAGTAATGGGTGGATACGCGCAAGACGCGACAGCAGTAACAGGTGGTCCTGAAATGACAGTAGACAAGGAAGTTCATGACTACGGAACAATTAAGCAAGGCGCCAACGGAAGTTGCGAATTTGCCCTTACCAATAACGGTAGCGAGCCGTTGATTATCTCTCGTGCAAAAGGATCTTGTGGATGTACTGTACCTGAGTGGCCAAAGGAGCCAATCATGCCAGGTGAGTCTTCAGTAATGACTGTACGTTATGACACCAAGCGTGTTGGAGCGATCAACAAATCAGTTACGATTACTTCTAATGCCGTGACTAACCCAACTATGGTTGTTCGTATTAAGGGTAAAGTATTGGCCTCTGAAAACACGGACAGTATGCCTGTGAAGAAACAAGAGGGAGCGCCAATGGCGAACTAATTTGATCTAGTCTTGGAACCCGTTATCTGCGTTATTCTCGTTTTGTGAGCAGTCATTGACTACTGTCAATTCCTTTGCTCTCAAAATCTCGAAAGCCTTGATAACGAATCCCAAATACTAGCCCAATACTCAAATATTTAATTGCCGCTTCAGGAAAATTCTGAAGCGGTTTTTTTATGCCCGAATTTTTCGGATTTTTGTCTCCTTAAATCATTAGAAGATGCCCAAGTTATCGCGTAAAGCTTTTGAGATGCCCGAATCACCCATTCGGAAGCTAATGCCCTTTGCCGAAAAGGCAAAAGCAGAAGGAAAGAGAGTCATACACCTCAATATCGGCCAACCCGATATCAAGACACCCGAGGTGGTTATGGATCGACTTCGCAACCTGGAGAGAGATGTCATTGAGTATTCTAGCTCAGAAGGTTTTGCTGGTTACCGCGAAAAGCTGGCAGCGTATTACCAAGGCCAAGGCATCCCAGTGAAAACCGAAGATATTCTGATCACCACAGGAGGATCCGAAGCATTGGTATTTACTATGATGACCTGCTTTGACCCTGGAGATGAAGTGATCATTCCTGAACCTTACTACGCCAACTACAGCGGTTTTGCTACCATGGCAAGTGTTCATGTGAAACCAATTACGGCTAAAATAGAAGACAATTTTGCTCCACCTCCCGTTGCGGAGTTTGAAAAGCAAATCAACGAAAAGACCAAAGGAATTGTGCTTTGCAATCCTGGAAATCCAACTGGAGCTGTTTATAGCCGCGCAGATATTCAGGCCATTGCCGATTTGGCAAAGAAACACGACCTCTACCTCATCGCCGATGAAGTTTACAGGGAGTTTTGCTACGAAGGTGCAACGCCTTTCAGTGTTTATAATCTCGACGGAATGGATGAACACGTCATCTTAATCGACAGTGTGTCGAAACGCTACTCGATGTGTGGCGCTCGGATCGGAGCGATGATTACCCGAAATGTGGAAGTGAGAAAAACGGCAATGAAGTTTGCGCAAGCAAGACTTAGCCCACCGACCCTCGGCCAAATTGCGGCCGAGGCAGCTTTGGAAACTCCTCAGTCTTATTTTGACGACGTGATCAAGGAATACCAAAAGCGCCGTGATATCTTGGTCGCAGGTATGAACGACATTCCAGGTGTGACCTGCCCGAAACCAGGAGGTGCATTTTACTGCATCGCCAAACTACCCATTGAAGATTCTGACGATTTTTGCAAATGGCTACTGGAATCGTTCAGCTTAGACGGAGAAACAGTAATGCTTGCCCCGGGGAGTGGTTTCTACATTACCGAGGGTTTGGGAAAACAAGAAGTTAGAATAGCCTATGTTCTAAACTCAACCGATTTAAAAAAGGCCATTAAAATACTAAAAGAAGCGCTCGTGGTTTATGCCGCTACAGCAACAGTTTGACCCCTTAAAAGAAGTTGAAAACGATGAGTTTAAATCAAAAAGTTTCTGGCCTACTCGAAAGACTAAGTGAATCAGCCACATTGGCGATGGCCCGAAAAAGTAGAGAACTAAAAGAAGCAGGACATGCTGTAATCAGCCTGAGCTTGGGTGAGCCAGATTTCGATACGCCCGACTTTATAAAGGATGCGGCTAAGGAAGGAATCGACGAGAACTACACGCATTACATGCCTGTAAATGGATACGCTGATTTCCGCGAGTCTATCAGCATGAAATTCAAGCGCGACAATAATATTGCCTACACAGCTGATCAGATTGTGGTTTCTACAGGAGCCAAACAATCTTTGGCGAATCTGATTCTGGCTGTCGTGAATCCAGGAGACGAAGTTCTTCTTCCCGCGCCTTACTGGGTATCTTACATCGAAATGGTGAAGATGGCTGGAGGTACTCCAGTGGTCGTTGAGACCTCAATAGAAGACGACTACAAGATCTCTGCAAGTCAGTTACGCGAGAATTTGAACGACAAAACTAGAATGTTGATTTTTAGCTCGCCTTGCAACCCGAGCGGATCGGTATACAGCGAAGCTGAATTGCGGGAATGGGCCGATGTAATCAAAGACTTTCCAAATCTCATTGCCGTAAGCGATGAAATTTATGAGCATATTAATTACACCGAGAACCACTTTAGTTTAGCCTCAATAGATACCATCTACGCGCAAACAGTAACTGTAAATGGTGTTTCAAAATCCTTCGCCATGACGGGCTGGAGAATTGGATACATCGGCGCTCCTCTATGGATTGCCAAAGCCTGCAACAAGCTCCAAGGTCAATTCACATCTGGTGCTTCTGGAATATCGCAACGAGCTGCTAAGGCCGCCGTTGAGGCCGATCCTTCCGTTGCCGACGAGATGAAAGCTATCTTTCTAAAAAGACGCGAATTGTTTGGAAGACTCCTTTCTGAAATTGATGGAGTTGAGATCAATCAACCCAAAGGAGCATTTTATATGTTCCCTAGAGTCTCTAGCTTTTTTGGTAAAAGTCACAACGGCACGACGATCAATAATAGCGACGACCTAGCTGAATACATCTTGACAGAAGCCCACGTGGCGACTGTAAGTGGCGGTGCATTTGGTTCTCCTGAATGTTTGCGACTTTCTTACGCCGCATCGCAAGCTGAGCTCGAAGAAGCTGCGAAACGCATGGCTGACGCCTTGAACAAACTAAGCTAATATGATTACCGCAGCGATTGATCAGCTATTCGAAAGTTTTAAGGACTTAAAAGTTCTGGTGATCGGCGACGTGATGATCGATGCCTACCTCTGGGGGAAAGTCGATCGGATATCTCCCGAAGCTCCAGTCCCTATTATTACAGTTACGGAGCGCGAAGACCGCCTCGGAGGTGCTGCCAATGTCGCTTTGAATGTAGCTGCGATGGGCGCAGAGCCGATCGTTTGTGCCATTGCTGGCAAAGATGCCAAAGGAGACACACTGGCGACACTTCTCGACAAGCGCGGACTTTCGTCCAAAGGAATTGTCTATTCAAGCTCACGCCCTACCACGATAAAGTCGCGCGTAATCAGCGGCCATCAGCACATTGTGCGTGTTGACGAAGAATCAACCAGACCTCTGGATGCAGCAGAAGAGCATGCCTTTTTAGAGAATCTTGAACGAATCGTTCAAGATGAGAAACCCGACGTGGTGATTTTCGAAGATTACAACAAAGGTTTGCTCACGCCGAATGTCATAGCTCGCGCCATTGAGATCAGCTCGAATGCGGGTATTCCAACTGCAGTTGACCCTAAGAAAGTTAACTTCTTTAGCTATCGAGGCGTGACTTTGTTCAAGCCAAATCTCAAGGAATTGAAAGAAGGCCTAAAAGTCGAATTTGACAAAAAAGATCAAAAATCGTTGCGTCAAGCAGTCGATAAATTAGAAGCAGAAATAAACAATCGAATTTCACTGATCACGCTAAGCGAAGAAGGAGTCTATGTGAAAGATGGCGATAAGGAAAATCGCATTTCAGCGCACATCAGAAATATCTCCGATGTATCGGGAGCAGGTGATACCGTCATTTCAGTAGCGGCTCTTTGCTTAGCGCAAAATACGGATTCTGCTTTCCTAGCGGCTTTGGCCAATCTGGCTGGCGGCCTCGTTTGCGAGCGTGTTGGCGTAGTGCCCATCGACCGTGATCAGCTTCTAAAAGAGGCGAAGCTTCACTTGCAGCAACTTTAAGCCTCAGCCCTTGTTATTGAAAACAATATGATGAAGCACGACACAGTTACTCCGTACGAAACGTCTGACCCCAAGAAGCAACAAGTTGCTGAGATGTTCAATAACATCTCGGGTAGCTACGATTTTTTGAATCACTTCTTTTCGCTCGGAATTGACAAACTGTGGAGAAAGAAAGCCATCAAAATCTTGGAGGAAGATCAACCCAAAGAGATTCTAGATGTAGCGACGGGTACTGGCGACTTTGCCTTTGAGGCAATGAAGTTGAACCCCGAAAAAATTATAGGAATTGACATTTCTGATGGAATGTTGGAAGTGGGCCGAAAGAAAATCAGCAAGCGCGGCCTTTCTGACAAAATGACCTTTCTAAACGCTGATTCAGAAAACCTTCCTTTTGATGACGCCAATTTTGACGCGGTTATAGTAAGCTTTGGAGTGAGAAATTTTCAAGACTTATTGGCCGGCTTAAAAGAAATTCGACGGGTTCTTCGACCTGGTGGAAAAGCCATCGTATTGGAATTCTCTAAGCCAAAGCATTTTCCTTTGAAGCAGATCTACTTCGGGTATTTCAAATACATCATGCCCCTCTTCGGCAAGGCTATTTCTAAAGATAAGGCGGCCTACTCATACTTACCAAAGTCTGTCCTTGCTTTTCCAGAAGGAAAAGAATTTGAGGCAGTACTGGCAGAAGCTGGATTCACCAAGTCAAATCAAAAGACCGTAACAGGTGGAATCGCATCTATCTATACGGCTTGGAAATAATATTTGCCTAATTTCGTTCTGCATTTATCAATATGAAAAAAGGCCTACTCGTACTTATCTTGATTGCAACTGCTACGGCAGTTTTGGCCCAGAAAGGCTACAAGCCAAAAAATCTGGGAAGCTTCGATAAAAAGAAGTACCACTTTGGATTCATGCTAGGCTTTAATACTGCCGACGTTATCGTCGATCGCAAGGCTTCCACAAATTTCAAAGATTCACTCCTTTCGGTAAATAGCCGCAACGCCCCTGGCTTTAATTTGGGAATCGTCACATCGGCGAATCTCACCAAGAATATTAGCATCCGTTTCATGCCTACCTTGAGTTTTGAAGACCGCGTTTTGGAGTACGATTTCTTTGTAAACCCCGATAGCTCTACTTTCTACGAAAAGCGAATCGAATTTACCTACATCGACTTTCCCGTCAATTTCAAATTTCGGGCCGACAGGCTCAATAATTTTGCCCCCTACTGTTTGATTGGAGCGAGGTATCGACTCAATATGCAGTCAGAGAAAGACGTAAAAAATGCCATTGCCGACGAGATCATTGTGAAAGCCCGACGAGACGATTTCGCCATGGAATTTGGTGGAGGCGCCGACTTTTTTCTTCCCTATTTCAAATTTGGAATTGAGTTGAAAATGGCTATTGGAATCCCGAATATTTTGGTGGAAGAAGACACCCAATTTTCAGCTCCACTTCAAGGCCTTCGAAGCCGTACCTTTATGATCTCCTTCACCTTCGAAGGTTAGAGAGTCTGTCCATACAGCCCATTAACTGCGCTCCGCTTGTTTTAAAAAACGGTCACCTCCGTAAGACGGAATCCCTGATTACGCCCTGCGATTGTGAGATCGTTGCACTAAGTATTTAAACTACACGCGCCTTGCTAATGAACTATTTGATTCATACTCTTGAGTATTTTTACAGACCCTTTTGACAAGCTATAATTAAACAACATGTCCGACATTTACGATATTTCCGTTTTTCCTCACGAGGTCAATGATCACGACGTTATAGAACGCGAGCTAGTCGATAGCGGAAAGAAATCTGACGATCCATTTTACGTTCTGAAAGAATCGATTGACGCGAGGAAAAGACAAATCGTTATTCGCTTGAGATGTGCCGTTGGAGAGCATCCACCAGAAGTGCAAAAACCGATTGCCAAGAATGTTAAAAATGCTCGTGAAGTAATCGTTGTCGGCAGCGGCCCTTGTGGATTATTTGCAGCAATCAGACTCATAGAGCGTGGCTTAAAGCCAATAATCATTGAGCGCGGAACAGACGTCAGGACACGACGCAGAGATTTGGCCAAATTGAACAAAGAGCAAATCGTCAATCCCGAATCGAATTACTGCTTTGGCGAAGGAGGTGCTGGGACATACAGTGACGGAAAGCTCTACACTCGCTCAAAGAAGCGGGGCAGTGTGAATGAAATTTTAAACTTTTTGGTTTCATTTGGAGCATCCCCTGACATTTTGGTGAAAGCCCATCCGCATATCGGAACGAACAAGCTCCCTCAACTCATCACGAAAATGCGTGAGTTCATTGAAGAATGTGGCGGAGAAGTGCGGTTTGAAACGAAACTGACCGACTTAAAAACCGAGAATGGGAGTCTGAAAAGCATATGCCTGAACGGTGATGAATGGATGGGTTGCGATCAACTGATTTTGGCCACGGGCCATTCGGCAAGAGATATTTTCACTTTGCTGCACGAGAGAAATATTTTGATTGAATCGAAGCCATTTGCTTTGGGTGTTCGGATTGAGCACCCACAGACGATTATCGATCAGGCTCAGTATAAATGTGCAGATCGAGGTGAATTCTTGCCACCCGCCGCCTATTCTCTCACCCATCAAGTGCAAGGTTTGGGTGTCTACTCATTCTGCATGTGCCCGGGTGGAATTATCGCGCCCTGCGCTACTGCTCCGGGTGAGATTGTCACCAACGGGTGGTCGCCATCGAAGCGGAATAATCCCTACGCCAATTCGGGAATGGTGGTCAGCATCACTCCTGAGGAATATGACCCGAAAGGAACAGGAAATCCTCTGCTGGCACTCGGATACCAGCAGCGAGTAGAAAGAGCTGCTTGGGAAGCAGGAGGCGGAGGGCAGATAGCTCCAGCACAGCGAATGATGGATTTCATCGACAAAAAAGTCTCGACTGATTTACCGAAGTGCAGCTACCAACCAGGCTTGAATTCCACAGAACTTCGCGATGTATTGCCTGCCACAGTTCACAAACGTTTGGCGGAAGCTATGAAAGCTTTTGGAAAAAAAATGAGAGGCTACGGAACGAATGAAGCCGTGCTAGTCGCCACCGAATCAAGGACATCCTCTCCGGTTCGAATTCCCAGAAATGAATTTATGGAACACCCTCAAGTGAAAGGGCTTTACCCAAGTGGAGAAGGTGCTGGCTACGCAGGTGGAATTGTCTCTGCAGCCATCGATGGAATGAAAGTCGCTGAGTGCATTGCTGCAAAGGTAAATGCTAGCTAGCGTTTGAGGTGTGAAAGAAGTATCCCTGTAGAAACTGCCACATTCAAAGACTCACCACCACCAAATTGAGGAATGCTGATCTTCCCGGTGCATTTGGCAGAAATCTCAGGTCGCAAACCGTGGGACTCTGATCCCATAACCAAAATCCCCTTTTCAGGAAATTCAAATTTGTAGATGGAGTCGCCTTTCATATCGGCTTCTAGTATAGTCTCAGAGCCACTTTTCTCCAAATAATCTTGCAGGTTTGCGTAGGACACAGCTACACGAAAGAGGCTTCCCATACTTGCTTGCACGACTTTCGGGTTGAAGAGTTCAACGCTATCGGTGGCGCACACGATGCTCTCCACCCCCATCCAGTCGCAAATACGAATGATCGTACCCAGATTACCAGGATCAGAAATTTCATCTAGCGCAAGGATCCAGCCTCCCGAAATCTCCTTCTGAAGCCAGTCCTTGTGGCATACTGCCAAGACGCGGTTTGGATTTTTAAGACTAGACATTCTTCCTAGATCTTTTGGAGAAACTCTCCAACTATTGAGGGGAATGTCAAATGGAAGTTCATCCTCTTCACAAGCATAAACAATCATTTCTAACTTTGCCTGCGAGTGAATGGCTTCATTCACCAGCTTGACGCCTTCTACTAAAAAAAGCCCGTGTTCATCGCGGTATTTTTTTTGTTGAAGCGATTTCACCAACTTCATGTGGTTATTCGATAAATGGTCAGTCATATTTCCAGCTCCCATTCTGTTCAGCTCCGAAAGCATCTTCGTTGGCTAATCAATGCTTTACTGCTTTTGGGGCTTGCCTTCCTTTTTGGATGCAATCCCACAAAACGCTTAGCTAGCGACGAATACCTCTTGAAGAAGAACAAGTTTAAATTTGAAGAGGAGCCAAAGATAGATAAGGATGATTTAAAGGAAGTAGTTAAACAGGAGTCCAACCGAAAAATATTGGGTGCGCGGTTTTACTTGTGGGCTTACAATGTTCCAAATCCCGAAAAATTCGAAAAACGCAACGAGAAGAGGCTCAAGAAACTTCAAAAAAAGAATGGCAAACGCCTTGAAAAAGGAAAAGACCCAAAAGATTTCAATCCCTTTGGTTCTTGGTGGCGGGAAACGGTGGGCGAGCCTCCAATTGTTTTTGACTCCACCCTAGTCAATAAAAGTGCCGAGCAAATTCGAACTTTTCTAGTGAAGCATGGGTACTTCAATGCCGAAGTTTATTCTGAAATCAATACCAGAAGCCGCAAACAGATGAAAACGGCAGTTTACCTCGTTGAGCCAAAAAAGTCCTATTTGATAGACAGTATTTCTTTTAACGTTCCAGACGATTATTTGGTAAAACTGTTGGGCGAATCGAGGTCAGTTGGAAAGAGTGTGAAAGTAGGTGACCGATTCGATATCGAGAAGTTGGATCAAGAGCGAAAAAAGCACACCGCCTATTTTAAAAACAGAGGGTATTACGACTTCAATAAAGAGCTGATATATTTTGACGTCGACTCCTCTTTAAATAGTCATTCGGTTCACCTAGAGCTAGGCATAGTGCCAAGAAAAGTGCCATACGAAGGTAATCCAGACTCCCTAATCGTAAAACCTTACAAAAGGTACAAACTGAATGAAATCAATGTGATAGACCGTCCTTTTTTAAGGGGTCAGGAAGTTTTTACATCCGACACTTTAATTCTAAGGAACTACCGCATGATAGATCAGCATCAACTGAAGGTCAAGCCCAAGACAATTGCTCAAAATATACTCTTTGATCAAAATGAGTATTACGAATTGGACAAAGTAACCACGACATACCGCCGTCTGAGCACATTACCGATTGTGCGGGCAGCATCGATTGAGTTTGAGCCAGTAAGTGAAGACTTGGAGAACCGCTTATTAAATGTAAATATCAGTTTATCACCCGCACCTAAACAGAATTTTTCCCTTGAATGGAACGGAACGAATCAAGGCGGTTTCTTAGGGATATCAGGTGCTCTAGGTTACCGCAACCGCAACATTTTTGGTGGGGGTGAAGTGCTTAGTATGGAAATTAGCGGAGGTCTTGAGGCACAACAATTGCTAACAGAATCGGGGACAGACCCCGATGTAGGTCAGGGCCTAGCCTTCAACACCGTTGAATTCGGCCCACAAATCTCACTCACATTTCCGAGATTCTTGCTTCCCTTTAGTAGCGATCGATTTGCAAAGTCAGCAAATCCAAGAACAACACTGATAACAAACCTCTCCTACCAAAAAAGACCCGATTACGAGCGAACGAGATCCTTCGGTTCTATACTATACCGTTGGAATGAGACGGCCACGAAGGAATGGCAAATCAGTCCTTTGGAATTGAGTCTGATTAAGATCGATCGCTCTATCGCATTTGACGATCGACTCGAAGAAATCAATGATCCCTTTCTGACAAATAGTTTCCAGGATCACTTTATTCAAAACACTCGAGTGGCTTTTATTCTAAATACGCAAAGAAGCGACAACCCTAAAAGCAATCTCTATTTCTACCGTGGAGAAATTGAATCAGCCGGATCGCTACTCAGAGGACTCTACCAGCTTTCAAATGCAACCACCAATGAAAACGGAGGGTATGAAGCGCTGGGAATCCAATTTGCACAATACGTCAAAACAGTCCACGACTTTAGATATTATAATGTCCCGAATGAAAAGATGAGCACTGCCTACCGCCTCTCAGCTGGTGCAGGGATTCCATTGCAAAACTTGGATGTACTGCCCTTTGAAAAGAGCTTTTTTGCTGGTGGAGCGAATGGGATACGTGCCTGGCAGGCAAGAACATTAGGGCCAGGTAGTTTTCGTGATCCCGTTCAAAATTTTGATAAAATAGGAGATATCTTGATCGAGGGGAGTATTGAATACCGCTTTGACATAACCGATATCCTTGAAGGGGCATTTTTTGTAGACGCCGGAAACATATGGATTATGGGAAATGAAACTGAACGTCCAGGAGCCCTGTTCGAATTTGATCGTTTCCTCAGTGAGATAGCAGTAGGTGCAGGTGCAGGAACAAGGTTTAATTTTGACTTCTTCTTGATTCGACTTGACATAGGTCTTCAGGTTAAGGATCCTTCGCTAGATCCAGGCGAGCGGTGGCTCATTCAGACAAAGGATAAATACAATGCCTACATCGATGACCTAAATGCGGGAGACAATGATTTGCCAGAACTATCCTACTATCGATGGCAATGGAACCTTAATATTGGCATCGGCTATCCGTTTTAATTTTTGGCGAACGAGTTTTTTATAGTTTTGTCCTCAAGAATGCAACAATATGGGTTGGTTTAAAAGAATCAAAGAAGGGATTACAACATCGACCAAAGACAAGAAGGAAACCCCTGAAGGTCTGTGGTACAAGTGCCCCAAGTGCAGCACCGTAGTGAGTATGGATGAACACATCGAAAACACTTGGGTGTGTAGCAGTTGTGATCACCACGACCGCATCGGTAGTGCCGAGTATTTTTCCCTGCTTTTTGACGACGGGAAGTTCACGGAATTCAATCGAAGCATGTCTTCGGCGGATCCCTTGAAATTTCAAGATACCAAGAAGTATCCGGACAGAATAAAAGCTGGACAAAAAAAAACGGGGTTGAAAGATGCCGTTCGAACGGCTTACGGAAAATCTGACGGCAGGGATCTTGTCATTGCCTGCATGGACTTTGCATTCATTGGAGGATCTATGGGATCCGTCGTTGGCGAGAAAATCGCGCGCGCCATTGACAAGGCAATTGAGAGAAAATGTTCATTTCTCTTGATTTCAAAATCAGGAGGAGCCAGAATGATGGAAGCGGGTTTTTCGCTCATGCAAATGGCGAAGACTTCAGCTAAACTAACTTTGCTGAGCGACGCAGGGCTGCCTTATATTTCTCTGCTTACTGACCCTACCACTGGAGGAGTCACAGCGAGTTTCGCTATGCTGGGCGATTTAAATATCGCTGAGCCAAAAGCCCTGATTGGGTTCGCAGGCCCCAGAGTTGTAAAAGAGACCATTGGAAAAGATTTACCAGAAGGATTCCAAAGAAGCGAATTTCTGCTTGAGCATGGCTTCTTGGATTTCATTGTGCACCGTCATACATTCAAAGAAAGGTTGTCCCTCACTCTTTCAATGTTTGATAAACAGGAGGAAAGCAAAAAATAAAGTTTATATTTGCAGCCGCATTTTGTTCGCATAACTAACATTTAAAAAAATTTAGGAATGTATTTAGCACCAGAAAAGAAGGCAGAGATCTTCAAAAAACATGGAAAGACTGAATCTGACACGGGTTCAGCAGAAGGGCAAATTGCTCTTTTTACTTACAGAATTAACCACCTTACCCAGCACTTGAAAGGAAACCGCAAGGATTTCAATACAGAAAGAGCGCTTGTAGCACTAGTGGGTAAAAGAAGAAGTCTTCTCGATTACCTCATTAAAAAAGACATTACTCGCTATAGAGCCATTATTAAGGAACTAGGAATCCGAAAATAATTGTACTCTCAGAAACGATTATAACACACTTAAAGAGGCAATACGTCAAAGGGACTATTGCCTCTTTTTGCATAAATATATACACACACAACAGATGAATTACGACTTAAAAAGCACAACAATTGACCTAGGTGATGGAAAGGCCATTACTTTGGAAACAGGAAAACTAGCAAAACAAGCCGATGGCTCTGTGATGCTTAGAGTAGGAGACACGATGCTCCTAGCTACCGTTGTTTCCAACAAAGAAGCAAAACAAGGAATTGACTTCCTTCCCCTTACAATTGATTACCGCGAGAAGTACGCTTCTACGGGAAGATTCCCAGGAGGGTTCTTCAAAAGAGAAGCTCGCCCGAGCAACAGTGAGATTCTTACCATGCGATTGGTAGATCGTGCATTGCGCCCGTTGTTTCCGGACGACTATCATTCAGAGATTCAGATAATGTTGGCTCTGATGTCTTCCGACCAAAAGCACATACCAGATGCATTGGCTTGTTTGGCTGCATCAGCTGCGCTAGCAGTTTCTGACATTCCATTCAACGGACCCGTTTCTGAGGTTCGTGTGGGAAGAAAAGATGGAAAGTTCATCATCAACCCTACTTTCGAAGAGCTCGAAGGATGTGATATGGATATGATCATTGCAGGTACTGAATCAAGTATCGTTATGGTTGAAGGTGAAATGGACGAAGTTTCTGAAGACGAAATGGTGAGCGCTATCGAAGTTGCTCATACTGCTATCAAAGTTCATTGTAAAGCTATTAAGGAGCTTGGACAGATGGTAGCAAAGTCTCAACCAAAACGTGAGTACAATCACGAAACGAACGACGCTGAATTGGCTAAGCAAGTGATGGATGCTTGTTACCAAGGATGTTTCGATATCACTAAAAAGCAGCTCGGAAAAGAAGAACGAGGAGCCGCTTTTTCTGCATTGAAAGAAGAATTTTCTTCTAAATTCTCTGATGAGGAGCGTGCAGAAAAAAGCGAGTTAATTAAGAAATACTTCAAAAAAGCTCAAAAGAAAGCAATCCGTGACCTCGTCTTGAACGAAGGAGTTCGTTTGGATGGAAGAGCTACAGCCGACATTCGTCCGATTTGGTCGGAAGTTGATTGCCTTCCTGGAACGCACGGCTCTTCACTTTTCACCAGAGGTGAGACTCAGTCATTGACTACTCTTACTCTTGGATCGAAGATGGACGAACAAATGATTGATGGAGCATTGACCAAAGGAACTGAGAAGTTCCTATTGCATTACAACTTTCCTCCTTTCTCAACTGGAGAAGCTTACCCAATTCGCGGTACTTCACGAAGAGAAATCGGACATGGAAACTTGGCTTTGCGTGCCCTTAGAGGAATGCTACCTAAGTCACCTGAAAATCCATATACCATTCGATTGGTAAGTGATATCCTCGAATCAAACGGTTCATCATCTATGGCTACTGTTTGTGCAGGAACTATGGCACTTATGGATGGTGGAGTTCAACTCAAAGCACCTGTCTCAGGAATCGCGATGGGATTGATCACTGATCCAGACAGCGACAATTACGCTGTTCTTTCTGATATCTTAGGTGATGAAGACCATTTGGGAGACATGGACTTTAAAGTGACTGGAACCGCAAAAGGATTGACCGCTTGTCAAATGGACATCAAGGTTGAAGGATTGGGTTTCGATATTTTGAAGAAAGCACTTTACCAAGCGCGCGACGGACGGGCACACATTCTTGGTGAAATGATTAAAACCATTGATAAGCCTCGTGCTGATTACAAACCACATGCTCCTCGAATTATCTCATTCATCATTCCAAAGGACATGATAGGCGCGGTAATCGGACCCGGCGGAAAAATTATTCAGGATATTCAGAAGCAAACCAACACTGAAATCGTCCTCGAAGAAATTCCTGAAGGTGGTAAAGTTGACATCGTTTCCAGCAACAAAGATGATATTGATGCCGCTGAAAAGCGCGTGAGAGACATCGCATTCCCTCCAACTGTGGAAATAGGAGAAGAATATGAAGGAAAGGTGAAAACCATTATGCCTTACGGAGCATTCGTAGAAGTGGTACCTGGAGTTGACGGACTACTTCACATTTCAGAATTGGAATGGGGAAGAGTAGAAAAAGTTGAAGATGTATTGAGCGAAGGTGAAATGGTTAAGTTTAAAATAACTGGCAAGGATCCTAAGACAGGCAAACTCAAACTTTCTAGAAAGGTGTTACTCGAAAAACCAGAAAGAAACGACTAAGAAGAGCGAAACTAAGCTATCCCTGTAAGGCCTCTGAAATAGAGCAACTTACTACTACAAGTACTGACACCCGATTGATTTTTTGTAACTAAAGATCATCGGGTGTCGTTATATCAGACGATAATTTTTTTGATATAAAACTTGTAGAACATATTCATGAGACAGCTTAAAATCACGAAACAAGTTACTAATCGCGAAACCGCTTCTCTGGACAAATATCTTCAGGAAATTGGGCGTGTTGAATTGATCTCGGCGCGAGAAGAAGTAGAATTAGCCCAGCGAATAAAAAAGGGAGACCACGATGCACTGGAGAGGCTTACAAAAGCCAACTTGAGATTTGTTGTTTCCGTTTCGAAGCAATATCAAAACCAAGGATTAACTCTTCCCGATTTGATAAATGAAGGTAATCTTGGTTTGATCAAAGCTGCTCAGCGCTTTGACGAGACTAGAGGATTCAAATTCATCTCCTATGCGGTTTGGTGGATTAGGCAATCAATCTTACAAGCATTGGCAGAGCAAGCCAGAATTGTCAGACTCCCTCTGAATAAAATCGGATCAGTCAATAAGATCAATAAAGCTTTCGCAAAGTTGGAACAAGAATTTGAAAGACCTCCAACTAGTGAAGAAATAGCTGATTGCCTAGAAATGACTTTAGAGGAAGTTCAGCAATCTTTGAAAAACGCAAATAAGGCTGTCAGCTTGGATGCTCCATTGGGGCTTAACGATGACGCATCGGGAAATATGTACGAAGTATATAGTGCCGCAGACAATCCCAGGCCAGACGATAATTTGATTTCTCAATCATTGGGAATGGAAATTGAAAGATCTCTTCACACGCTCACCACTAGAGAGTCAGATGTAATTCGCCTTTATTTTGGATTAACAGGTGAAAACCCATTAACTCTTGAAGAGATAGGTCAACGATTTGATCTGACCCGAGAAAGGGTGAGGCAAATCAAAGAAAAAGGTTTGAGAAGGCTTAAACACAATTCGCGCAGTCAAATGCTGCGATCATATTTAGGATAAGAATCGATTTAACAACAAAAAAAGGAGGTGGTGACACCTCCTTTTTTATTTCCTTTGCAAAAAAAAAGCATGGGACATTTGATCGCTCCTTCTATCCTCTCGGGAAATTTCGCCAATCTCATCACAGATATTGAAATGCTCAACCAGAGCGAGGCAGATTGGTTTCACATTGATGTCATGGATGGAGTTTTTGTCCCAAATATTTCCTTCGGTTTCCCTGTAATGGAAGCGATCAACAAGCACACCCTTAAACCGATGGATGTGCACTTGATGATTGTAAATCCAGATAAATACATCAGTCAATTCAAGCAGGCCGGAGCAAATATTCTCACCGTTCACTTAGAAGCATGCACCCATCTTCACCGAACTATTCAAGCTATTAAAGCAGAGGAAATGAGCGCAGGAGTGGCTCTAAACCCGCATACAGCCGTAAATGATTTAGAAGATATCATTACAGACATTGACCTAGTTTTAATCATGTCTGTCAATCCAGGGTTTGGCGGACAGAAATTCATTGAAAACACCTACCGCAAGATAGAACGAACGCGGAACCTAATTGAGAAATCGGGATCTAAAGCCAAGATCGAAGTTGATGGTGGTGTAAACATCGACAATGCACCAAAGCTGATCGAAGCTGGAGCAGATGTTTTGGTAGCAGGTAATTTTGTCTTCGGATCAGATAATCCAACACAATCCATTTTGGACTTAAAAAGCGTTTGATCTATTCCTTTCCGTCGAGATAATCTTGAAGGTACTCAAACTCGAGGGTCAACTTTCCTTTAAGATTGGTTTGGGTTGCTCTTCTAATTACCGAAGAGTTTTCTTTTTCCAATAATTCGGGAATGATGTTTTTAATTAATTCTTCACCAAAATCCTCCGAGGCATCCCTTGGAAGCTCACATGGAAGATTATCCACGGCCATTACACCGATAGCCGATTCATCCATGAAATCCGTGTCTTTTTCATGTTCTGGATCGTACCCATAAAGTGGGTTTTTGATAGTAGACGGTCGCAAGGTGCTCGCCACTGGGCCGTCAATATCGCAGCTGATATCGGCAACGACCTTCATGTTGAATGAGTCTTGTTTGGCATCCTCCCTCGTAAAGATGAAAGGTGCATTTGAATCCCAATAGTGACAAGAAATGTACATATCAGCCACTGCAGAGTACTTCGTGAAATCAGAACCAAACCTTTCAGGAAACTCATAGAATTCAGACTTACTGAATACCGAACCGTCCTTGGTTTTGTTGTAATTTTCAACACCAAGCTGCGTATAAACAGGTTCGGAAAAATCTTCTTCAAGAAAAGCTTCTGGGGTAACTTTGTGAATTCCAGCTGAAGTTAATATCTCCATTGCTCCACCCGCCACACGGCCTTTTCCAGTTATGACAGTCTTAAAACCTTGGGGAAGATCAATCTTTTCCAATTCCCGCTCTACCTCTTTTCTATCTTCACACATATGAGCAGGCTTGAGGTCATAACACTCGAATTTTTTTCCTGCGGCAAGCAATGCATTGTAGGCACCCACAATTCCTGCATACCTCCCGAATCCAATCAACCTTCTTCCATTCTCAGTAGTCAACACCTCATAGTCGATCAGTCTGATTTTCTTGTCCAAAATCGCTCTTAATAAATCTCGATTATAAGGTTGTTTCTTATAAGTATGTGAAAAGAAGAAATATGTCTTATTTGGAATCAATAGTTCCAAAGGGACTTCCTTTACTCCAAAAAGAATGGAGCAATCGCTCACATCATCGACAACCTTCAGCCCTGCCTTTTCATAGTCCTCATCCTTAAACGCGCGAATAGGACTAGACTCAACCAAAATCTCAATATCTGAATACTTCGCTATCAAATGCTTGCATTGAGCTGGCGTGAGAGGAACCCTTTTGTCTGGTGGAGTCTTGCCTTCTCTGATGATGCCGATTTTAGTCATGTTGGTCGATTTTTGAGAGGTGCAAATTTAGCCTTTTTCCCATGGGGCAGAAAAGCTCTAGAAATAAGTACTGAAAGCACCACTTGCCTCAAATTATAGTAGAATCAATTCCCAACTTTAGGAAAATAGAGTAACTTTTGAGCTGGTAATTCGTCCAACTTTTGAATTCCACCATTAGATGCAATTTCGAATCCTTATTCTACTGTGCTTCGCCATGTTTGGCTTTTTAAAGAGCAATGCGCAAAACACAATTCCAACCGACACAATACCAGTCTATAAAGAGGTTGTTGAATCGACTGAAGAGGTAGACGGCTTGGTCGAATTTGCAGGTTATCTAGGTAAAAAACTGTACAATGGTGTGAGTAGTCAATTTAGTGAGGACAAGCCAGAGGAGAAACCAGAGATAAAGCGTATTCGTATAAAACTGGGGCCTATCAAAATAGAACGCATCGAGAAAAGGTAGGAAATGACAGATTGTCAATTACCTTTGTACTCTTGCTAAAAATGAACCTTTGGGATCACTTTTTGCGGTGTTTGATTTAATTCTTTGACATATGGGGCCGACCGGTTTTGACAACATGAGTTGGTTGTTTGGTTAGCGTGTCGAGCGTTGGAAGTTTGCTCGTACAAAACAATTTCCAAGCCTATAAATGGCGAAAACAATTACGCTCTCGCAGCTTAATAGTCTAAGACTATGAGTTTAATTCCGTAGTGAAGTACAGTAGCTCGGAACGAGTACCCTTTGGCTTATCCGTCTTATATGGGCTGAAATCAGGGTATCAATCTTTAAGACTAGGAAGTTTAGTGACCTGATGTACTTCCGAAGCTGAATTAGGTCTAAGTTATGAGTAGGCTGTTCGATGCCGGCTTTTAATCGAAAATTAATATTGGACTACACACGTAGAATGCTAGATAGTCCCATGCTTGGACGAGGGTTCGAATCCCTCCGGCTCCACTTGATGATAAAAACCCTCCTTGCTGCGGCAAGGAGGGTTTTTTATTTCCTTCAAGGGTTAGGTGTGAAAACCGAAGCCAATCACCACTCCACTTAGATGTCCATTCCTGAACAAGTCAAAAAAATCTCACCCACAAAAAAAAGGACAACGACTTACGTCATTGTCCCTTTCAGTATTTTGTTGAATTGGCTGACTAATAGGATGCCAAAAAATTAGCGAACTCCTTATCTTCTCCGAGCAGTGGCTCCATGGCGTCTAGAAAAACAATAGCATCGCTTTTTCGGCCTTCCTCTTTCATGATCTTAGCAAACTCTATAACGGCATAACGGTAGGCTGGCTTCCCTTCAGTGGAGACACTTGAAGGGGTGAATTTTTCTAGAGCCGTCTTCGCTTCGGTAATAGTAGTTTCTGCTTGGTACACATTTTTACCTCGCCACTCTGCAGTCGCTTTCAAAAGAACAGCACTCACGTCGTTGGGATCAAGTCGTTGAACATTCTTAGCAAACGTTGCACATTTTCTGTAATTCTCCGTTTCAAAGTGGAACTTTGCCTCTTGCATTACTTCAGCCTTCAGCTCACTCAAGTAACGGTCAAAATCAGGCATGTATTCGTTCTCTTTGTCGTATCTCCTCGCTTTCCCCCCGTATTTAATGGCATCTCTAAATGCACGAGGATAATCTTCAGTCATCTCATCATTCTTAGATATTTCAAAGTAGGCCATAGAAGCATACATATATGGTCGAGGATCACGTCTGGTGCTTTCCTTCTCCATGTATTTTTCAGACTTGCTTACAGCCTTTTCATAATCACCGTCGATCACCATGAAGAGAATTTCTTTCATATCCTCACCGTACTTATCTTCCTTTTCGTCATCCTGAGCTTGGAGAGGCGAAATAGCCAGCAAGGCAATCACCAAGAAGAAAGACCATGTGTTTTTTTGCAATATCATATCGGTTAGTTCTTTAATCGTTTTTCAATGTAATTAGAGTTCATAATGCGAAGGGCACCCATATACTTTAAGCGAAAGTCTATCAAATCTCCGACTTCATACTTTTGCTTTGATTTCCCCAAATCTAGCACAAGCATATCAGAACTGGCACCCACAATTTCGATATTTTCATCATAAGGAATCAAGAAATCAGGAGAGATATCCAGTAAGCCTGCGTCCAGAATAGCTCTGAGAGAAGTCTTTCCATATAGATTTTCATCGATCTTCAACATCTCTCCACTGGGGTTCTCAGCCAATTCTCCTGTTGGAATCATCGGTTTTTCAGTGAGCTCAATTATCTCCATTCTCAGTTTAAAAACATCGTCGTGCATTCCTTCAAAAGTTGTTCCATCTTCAATATTCAGGCCAAAATATAAGGTCTCTCCTACTCGAAAATGATTGACCGCCTCTGGAAGTTGATTTCGGAAAAGCATAGGAAGCACCACTGAGGTGCCTCCGCTTATACTCTGAATGTCGTAATCAAAATGTGCTTTTATGAGTTCCTTGTATAAATTGAGCTGTATAAACTTATCGGCGCTCGGCATTACACCGTGTAAGCAATTTAAGTTAGAGCCAAGACCAACCACCTTAATATTTGGAAGCTCAAAAACTTGACGGAAAAAGTCAACGACCTCCTCGCCCATTACTCCTTCACGCAGGTCGCCCAGCTCAATCATAATTACCACCTTATGCGTTTTGTTTTGCTTCTGAGCTTCTTCGCTTATCAAGCGAAGCGTGGCCATCTCTGTATTCAAACTCACATCAGCATAGGTGACCAGATTCTTTATTGACCGTTTTGCTGGAGGCTTGATGTAAACCGTCTGAACTGTGGGATCCAACATCTTTACAGTCTTCAAATTGCTGATCCTTGAATCGTGCATTTGCTTTATTCCCAGATTCAAAACCTCTTGAAGAAATAGTTTATTCCCGCAAAGTAACTTAGTCACAATACCCCACTCCACCTCGTGCTCATCGAAATGTTTCTTAAGCAAATCGAAGTTTTCTCGCAATTTCACTCTATCCAATTCTACAAAAGCCATTTTTATCTTATTATTCGAGGTATGTTGTGAGGAAGGCGAGCGAGCAATTCATAGTTCAATTGAGAACTCAACTCACCAAATGAGGCAACGGAAATCCGGTGTTCTCCCTGATTTCCAATTAACACAACCTCACTTCCTTTTTTTATATCATCGACTTCGGTCACATCAAGTGCGAGCATATTCATATTAACCGTGCCAATTACTCCTACTCGCTGACCGTTTACCAATGCTCTTCCTTGGTTGCTCAAAATCCTCGAATACCCATAGGCATATCCAACAGGGACGATGGCAATTCTGGTTTCCCGATTTGTTAAATAGGTGGTTCCGTAACCCACATATTCACCAGCAGCCACATCCTTTAATGTCATAACTTTTGACTTCCAAGTCAATACCGATGTCAATGGATCTTCGTATTCCTCTTTTTTGGTAATATAGTCAATCAAAGTTTCACGGTTTGGCCAAAACCCATAAATCAGGATACCAGTCCTTACCATATCATACTGCGTACTAGGATATCTCAACATAGCAGCAGAACAGGCAGCATGACGAACTTCGAATTTTATTTTTCGCTCCTTAAAATAGGACAGGTAGTTTTTAAAGCGAGCTCTTTGTTTCTTGATTCGATAGTAATTGCTAATGCTTTCGGCTCCTGCCAAATGAGTGCAAATACCTGCTAAATAAAGATTTTCGGTATTTTCAGTTATCAACTGAACGAGTTCTGAGAGGTTGGTTTCGTCCATTCCCGTTCGATTCATACCCGTTTCAACTTCGATGTGAATCTTTGCCACCAAGCCAGTTTCTTTCGCCGCAGATATGACAACTTTGAGCTGATCAATATCGTACACAAAAAATTCATCTCCTCGCTTAAGCAACATCCCTATGTTTTCTGGGTCAATGAATCCCATCACCATCAGTTGCGCCGCATCGCTTGCATGTGCATGAAATACATTCGCTTCTTCGATGCCATAAACCGAGAAGTGCTTCACCCCTTCCTCTTCAAGGAGTGGAACCATCTGTTCAATTCCGTGACCGTAGGCGTTGCCTTTGATAACGGCCGAAAGCCTTACCCCTTTTTTAAGTTTACTACGAATAAAAACGAGATTCTTCTGCAACAGAGCCTTGTCAATTTCTATAAATGAAGACGCGCTTTCTGGATTCATTTTCTGATCATATGATTGTAGAATTCAACAAAAACTTCCGCCCCTGACTGTATCAGTTCATCAGGGAAGTCATAAGTCGACGCATGCAGAGGAGATACTTCTATCCCTGCGCCGTGACCAAACATGTGGGTTTTACATCGCTTAGCGTAATGACCAAAATCCTCCGACCAGCGGAAGGGATCTTCCATATTCTCAAACGGTCTTTTGAGTCTCGAACTGATTTCCTCCAAATCAGAATGAAAATGGTCATTGGCAGTGATGGGGAAAAACTCCTCGAAAGTCAGCTCTGTCCTTGCTCCGTCAATGCTATTTATTTGCTCCGCCATCAACTGAGCTTGTCCCATCAGCTCTTCTAAGTCTTGAGAATCAGCTGCGCGCAAAGTCATCAGCAATGTCGAATCAAGTGGGGAAATCCCGAAAGTATCTTGCCCGGAGTGAAATGCGATGGGCGTTGCCAATGAAAACCCTTCCCTACTCTCCGAAAGTCGCAACATGTCATCCAGAAATGTTTTGGAAAGCAGTAGTGGGTTTACTGATTCCTCGGGATGAGCAGCATGAGACGTTTTTCCACGAACTTTCAGTCTCAGCCCTACACTGCCGCAGGCAAATGTTCCTGTTCTACTCAAAATAGACCCCAATGGCTTGCCAGGAATATTGTGCAAAGCAATTAAAGCATCGGGCTTAAACTGGTCAAATACCAAGTCAGTCAAAAGCTCCTGAGCGCCCTTGCCCGTCTCCTCTGCAGGCTGAAACAGAAAAGAGGCCGTACCCGATTTCGTTACTTGATTTTCCAATAGTTGAAGAGTCGCGAGAAGTGAAGTCATATGCCCGTCGTGTCCGCAGGCATGGCTTGCTCCTACCTTCTGTGATTTGTACCTGAATTGGTTTTCTTCAAGAATAGGCAGCGCATCGAGTTCTGCTCTGAAGGCTACATGCAGTCCTTCACCGTACTTCTTGGAAGCAATAAAGCCGTTGCTTATTGAGCTTTTATGAATCCGGTAGTCTCTATAGTTTTTGGAAATAAATTCTTGAAGAAACGTAGAGGTTTGAATTTCTTCTCCGCTCAATTCGGGGTTTTGATGCAAGTAATGCCTGACTTCTTCTATAGTTTCGGCAGATGGCATAAAATAGATTACTTCTTTTCGTACCTCATTTCCAGGTACTTATTTGCAAAACCTAGTTTCTCGTATAGAAATTTTGCAGGATTATCTGGCTCTACATGCAGGGCGATATCGCCTTTTGAAAAACTCATTGCTTTTTTCATCATTTTTTTTCCCACCCCCATACCACGCGTCTTGGAATCGACTGCTATATAAACTAGAATATTTTCGGGAATGTAGCCCGACATGCCCGTTTGGTTAACCACAACGGCACCCACAAGCTTTTGACCCAATCTGGCCAATACCACAAACCCTCCCTTTTCTTTATTTGAACTGTTTGAATATTCAATGGCAGATCTAATGTGGTGTTTGGGGTCTCCAAATTCATCAAGACTTGTGTGTAAAAAGTCGACAAGCTCATTTTCTTTAAGCGCCGTAGGTGAGCTGCCTGAATTGTAAAGGGATAGTTCTACATCCTGAGAGTTGCTGTCAATATTATCTGTAGACATAATAGTCTGCTGATTTGGTGAATGAAAATTTCGTAGGAAAAAACAGAGAGTTGGGCTGTTCTCACCTTTTTATGCGGATAATTCCTGCATTAAATTCCTGCTCTTTCAGCTTTTCGACTATGGCGTCCGCCTGGTCGCTGTAGGCGATAAAATAAAGCTTGCCCTTTTTTCGCTCGCAGTACTCATCGAATAATTGCCACTTAGGTAATCGTTCATCCCAATTTTCAAGCGATTCATCATCGATTACCTCAAAGACGAATGTTCCAAAATCTTTCTCTGCAATCATATCAGGAACGAATCCCGCTTCACTAGCCTTCCTGAAAACTGATTGTGGCGGAGGAAAGGCCTTAAAAGGTGCTTTGATTTCGTGATAACCCTTCACTCTCAAATAGGCTATTGCGCTATTCAACATTCTCTCTCTTTCTTTTGAAATACTCGTTTTCGCCATTTAGCCGATTTTGACAAATATAAAACTTCTTGTAGCCATAGTATGCTCAGAACCAAATTAAACCCGAACCCACGATTGCAAAGGCAATGAAAGCTCAATAAAGAAGCCCTGAAAAGTGCCCATTTACTTTACACCTCCTAAACACAGAGGTAATAAAGTGAACACAATTTCTTAACCTCTTTTCTAAATCGCCAACTAGCACTGTGCCGTAACTTTGAGCTAAATGAATCCCCAATGAATAAGATTAGAGTCGTTGCGATTGACGATGTGAGTGATATTCTTGATTTGATTCAATACAATCTCGAGAAAGAGGGTATGGAGGTAGTCACCTTTACCGACGGCTCGGAGGCCATTAAACACATTACTGAAACCAGACCGAATGTAATCGTAAGCGATTGGATGATGCCTGAGCCCGACGGTCTAGAAGTTTGCCGTATCTTGAAAAACAATATGGCCACGAGAGATATTCCTATCATAATGCTTACCTGCAAAGGTGACATCCAAGACTATAAAAAAGCGATGGATGCTGGCGCGAGCGATTACATCGCAAAGCCCGTAAGAATGGATGAACTGATCAGGAGAATCAAACTGCTTCTACCAACTGATGGCCGCCAACGAGCCCAATTCGGATGATAAATCGCTTCTTAGCTTACCTCTTCTTTTGCACCTTTGCCCTCGCTTGTAGCGAATCAAATCTTGAAAAAACTACTGAGGTGAAGGAGACACTGTCCATCAAAAATCTTGACTTCCAAGGTCACCGTGGTTGCCGTGGCTTACTTCCAGAGAATACGCTTCCTGCGTTCGAGAAGGCCTTGGATTTGGGAGTGGCCACCTTAGAAATGGACGTGGTCGTTACCAAAGACAAAATGGTGATCCTCTCTCACGAACCATGGTTTTCTCATGAAATTGCACTCGACCCAGATGGCAATGCCATTTCACTAGAAGATGAAAGAAACCATAGCATCTATGGAATGACCTACGAGGAAACGAAGTCCTACGATGTTGGTATGAAAACCCATCCACGGTTTCCTGAACAGGAAAAAATAAAAGTAACAAAGCCTCTACTAAGCGAGGTTATCGCTTTCGCGGAAGCGCATGCGAAAAAGACTTCCAGAGCGCTGCCTTATTACAATATAGAGACCAAGAGTCAACCAAAAGGAGATGGTCTATTTCATCCTGAGCCAGAAGAATTCGTTGATCTCTTAATGGCCGCAATCAATGATGCAGGAGTTGCAGAAAGAGCCGTCATCCAAAGTTTCGATGTGAGAACATTGCAGGTAGCGAAAACCAAATACCCAGAAATGAAACTGGTTCTTCTTGTAGAAAATACCGAAACACCTGATCAAAATCTCCAAATATTGGGTTTTACTCCCGACATTTATAGTCCTGATTACGCCTTAGTGGATGGTTCTCTGATTGCTTTTGCAAAGCGAAAAGGAATGAAAGTAATCCCGTGGACGGTGAATGAGCGTGAAGAGATGGATGACCTGATTTCATTGGGTGTTGATGGCCTCATTACCGATTTCCCTGACAGGCTGCCTTCTCAGGATTAATATAACTTTTCTACATGTCTATTAGTCTTAAAAATCGCACGATCAACCGTGAGTTGAGTTGGCTTTCTTTCAATCATCGCGTTTTGCAAGAAGCGCAGGATGAAGCGGTACCACTGGTGGAACGACTTAGGTTTTTGGGTATCTTTTCCAATAATTTGGATGAATTCTTCCGCGTAAGGGTAGCCACGATGAAGCGTGTTGAGGCCGTGAGCAAGAAAAAAGAACTCATCGGCGATAAGACCGCAGCTGAGGTCTTGGATGAAATTCAGAATGAAGTCGTCCGTCAAAAAGAACTTTTTGCAGTGATTTACCGCAGCATTCTGGATGAGCTGAAAACGCACAACATTGAAATTGTCAAGGAAAATGAACTCAATGAGGTGCAAGCTGAATTCGTAGATGCATACTATCGAGCAGAAGTAGCTCCATTGCTCGTACCGATTATGCTCAAAAATTTAGATGATTTCCCTTACTTGAGGGATAAGTCTATTTTCCTTGCAGTAAAATTGACCACCCAGAAAAAGAATAAATCAGGAAAAGCAAAACAGTACGCGCTTATAGAAGTTCCATCTGAGGTAACCCCGCGTTTTGTAGTTCTACCCGAAGCCAACGGCAAGAAATACATCATGTTTCTCGATGATGTGATTCGATTCAATCTCGATAAGATTTTTGGAATCTTCGAATACGAAACACTAGAAGCATACACGATAAAATTGACTCGTGATGCCGAGCTCGACTTTGATGATGATGTTTCTAAGGGCTTTTATGAGAAAATGAAGAAGAGCCTCAAACAGCGCAAAAAAGGGCAACCTGTTCGTTTTCTTTACGATAGCGAAATGCCAATTGACTTGTTAAAATATCTATGCAACGAGCTCGATATTGACAGTGACGACAATATCATACCAGGAGGACGATACCACAACTCTAAGGATTTCATGAAATTCCCGAATGTAGGTGGGTCGGAGCTTGAGTGGGAAAATTTGGATGCCAGTGATCATTATCTTCTCACCAAAGAAAACAGCATTCTATCGGCGGTACAGAACAATGACATTCTTCTCCATTATCCCTACCAGCATTTCAGAGGCTTTGTTCATTTCCTTCGGGAAGCGGCCATTCATCCAGACGTTAAAGAGATTAAAATTTCATTGTATCGCGTTGCCAATCGCTCAAGAGTAGTCAACGCCTTGGTGAGTGCTGCCAAAAATGGCAAGCAAGTAACCGCAATGGTAGAATTACGTGCGAGATTTGACGAGGAAGCGAATTTGGAATGGAGTCGAAAGCTTCAAGATGCCGGAGTCAAAGTCATTTTTGGCATTTCAGACATGAAGGTTCACTGCAAATTGGCAGTGGTGACTCAAGTAGTGAAAGGCAAAGAATCACATCAAGCTGTCATTGCAACAGGGAACTTCAACGAAAACACTGCGAAAATATACACTGACATGGCATTGTTCACTTCTCACGAAGAGATTTGCGAGGAAGCCCTCAAAGTATTCGCCTTTATCGAAAAACCCTATCTTAATTTTAGGTTTAAACATCTTCTGGTGGCTCCAGCAGCAATGCGAACAAAGTACATCCGAATGCTAAACCGCGAGATTCAATTCGCAAATAACGGAAATGAAGCATATGCATTCATCAAAGTAAACAGCCTTGTAGACGAAACGCTGATTAGAAAACTTTACCAAGCCAGCCGAGCTGGGGTGAAAATCCGTCTCTTAGTTCGGGGTATTTGTTCCTTAATGCCTGGGATACCCGGACTCAGCGAAAACATTGAAATACACAGTATTATTGGCAGATACTTAGAGCACACTAGAGTATTTATTTTTGGAAATGGCGGTACGGAAGACATCTACATCAGTTCAGCTGACTGGATGGAACGAAACCTCGATTACCGTGTCGAAGTGAGTGTAGCCATCTATGACCCAACGATACGTAGGGAGATTCGAGATATGATGGAACTCCAATGGAGCGACAACGTAAAAGCCCGAATCTTAAAAGGTGCCCAACCGAACGACTATGTGAAGCGAGAAAAAGGCGACAACCGCGTGAGATCTCAAATGGCTATGTATGATTTGATCGAAGAACAACAAAAGATGTTTAGGAAAAAGTCTGAGTAATTAATTGGAGACTATCCATAAAGTCAAGAGTCTGGACTAGAAAGTTCAGTAGCAACGTGTCCTTAGTTCTAAAAATCGGAGAGTTGACTTTTGTCAAGGCCTGTTTTAGAAAAAGTGGAAGGAAGACGACAGGCTTTATAGACAACTCTAACTACTCTGCCCCCCTTTGCTGCTCAATCGCAACAGCTCGACTCATGCTGATTTTTTGCCCGTTATAAAACGGTACTACAAATGAATTTGGGATAGCGCTTTCGCGGACATAAGCATTTCCTTCACTCGCTTTTTGGTAACTAAAGAATAGGCCCGCATAATACCTGGCTAGCCCATCCTTGACAGTTTCACCACTTACTGGAAAGAGACCGCTAAAATGGTTCTTATCCACATCTTCGGGATAGTAGCCAAGCTGTATTTTGTAAACCAATCCATCGGGCATGTCTTCATTCATGACAACGTTGCCTTCTTCGGCTTTTTCAAACTGCGATATGTACTCAGGCTCCTCCACATCGGCTACATCATCTAAGTATTTCTTATCCAGCAACTCTCTAATTTCTTCAATGCGAAATGAGGCATCTTCCAAATCGGAAACAGCTAGATTTAATTGCGCTTCGACTTGCTTCATGGACGTTTCGATAGAGTTCACTATCGCTTCTTTAGTAGCCCTCGCCGCCTCACTCTCTAGCTCTTGGTACATATCCTCATAAAGTGCTATCTCGTCCTCATAGCTATTCGCTGCTTGCTGAAACGAAGCTTCGTCAGCTTCCAGCCGCACCAATTCATCTTTGAAAGGAAGTACCTCGTAGTCGGGAACTTTAGGAATGTCCTCACTTGGGTCAGATTTCAGCAAAAGAGATGCATTAAAAAGATCCATAACGGCATTGCTCAAGTGCAGAGATGACTGACTACCAAAGTACTTGTGCGAAGAAATATCAACCATCGGATAAAACTCCCTCATTACCGAATCAGCAATAAGGAGCATTGACTTTCCTTCATGCAAGAGATTCAATGCACGAAGATTTTTTTTTGATGCGTGGAAAATAGAAGTATCGCTCAGCATCAAAGACCTCTTCATAAAGAATAAGGCGGTATCGGCAAAAAGCCGTGAACTGTCAACCGAATTGATGAATGTGGTAAATTTCGTGTAGTAATAACCCTCTTCTGCATAGCGCGCTGCAGCGATCGCAGCATTCTTTGCCTTTGCGTTGTCAAAGTAGTTCCGCTCTATCAAATCTTGCCCATTGAGTAGGCCTATAAAGACAGAAAAAAAGATGGTTAAACTGAGTGGTTTCATCTAATTAGTGAGTCAATCACAATTTTAAGGTCTAAAGTAGAACTATTTTGGTGCAACCGAGTATGGTTATCAACAATACAATCAGTACAATTCCATTGAAAAATCATTGATTATTGGATCAAAAAGGGCAGTTTTATACCGTGAAAAATTCTCTCATACTGACAGCTATTCTTCTTCCTTTTCTTTTGAAGGCAGGAGGCCCCGTAAACAAAGACCCATGGGTTAAAGCTTACCGTCAGCATTTAACATCAATATCCTCAATTGATGAAGCGGGTGAGGACGTGCAACTAGTGGCTTTTTTCAACGATTTTTCTGTGGGCGCAAGTGCTGGCTTGGCTCTTTTTCACGGAAGTTTGGCGGACTACGATATTTTCGCTCCAGTCGAAGACTTCGGGACTTACTACAAGCTTGGCTGGAGAATTTATGCCGAAAAGAAATTTGACTTTGGCCTTGGGGCTAAACTCGAATTTGAAAAAGGAACACTTGGCGGCGGCAGATTGATTGGGAAAGAAAGCTTGCCTCTTGATTTTGAATCGGAATATTCGACCATCAATGCCAAAGTGAGTTTTGATATTTTGAATAAACTTTTCGGAAAAGGTGCTGATCTGGATGAATACAAATTTTACTTAAACGCGGAAATCGGGTTTGGATTTACTTTTTTCCGGGCAATTTCTACCTGGAGGCCAGTCGGCACTCAACAAGGAGAAATTCGAGATTATGTCGGATATACCGTTGTGGATGAAAACCCACCTACACAGCGCTACGCTCTGGAAGGAAAAACGTCACCAGCCGTTGCGCTTAACATTCCCGTTGGCTTTACCGCTGGTTATCGTGTGAATCATAAGACGGATATAACCTTGAGCTACACCCTCAACAATCTGGCAACTGACAGACTCGATTCTTGGGATCGGGATTTTTCTGCCAACGACAAGTACTCGTATTTTGGCTTAGGACTGCGTTACAATTTCAACCGGACGAAAGACCAGTATCCAAGAAAGAAGAGGAAAAAAAAGAAAGAACCCAAAGACAAAAAATGGAGTCTTTTCGGATCGAAAAAAGAAAATGTTCAGCCGAATGATGTAAGCCTACCTGGACCGATAAAGTCTCGGCAATCCAATCCAATTACACCCGATCAAACAGATGAGCAACTGAACGAAATCAAGATGAAGATGTTCGAGTTACAGCTCAAGCTCTTCGAAATGCAATACCTTCTTGATGGTGGTGAAGCTGCTCCTACTGGGCAACCTCCAATCCCTGTGGAGAAGAAATAATTCTTAAAACCCAATTCGAAATCCTCCCTCTGCCGAGATCACCTGCCCCGAAATAAATTCAGGAGTGTAGGCCTCATTTCCATCAGAATCTAAGTAGAGCATCTCCAGAAAGACCACCGCTCCATTAATGACTTCCCATTCTGCCGAAAAGCTGGCTCCAGTCTGGCTCCAATCAACGGTTTCCATAAACTCAAGTCCAGTCACATTTGCGTTCCCATTGATGATATCGTATACGTGCGGCTCCCCTTTTCGGGCATACCACAAACCTGCTTTAATCCGAAGGTTTTTCATTGGAACATATTCAATTGACCCATAGATTTCATCAGCATTCTCGCCCAGGTAGTGCCCCATGCTATATTGATTGGAAGCAAAAGCAGTAGACTCTATTTGGTGCCTATATGTCCACGGATTGGTGCGGGTATACTCACCGCTTAGGTGAATGTTAGAAAGTGCATTGAACCATGTTCCACCCAACTTGAGACTCATAATATTGGTTTGATTATCCGAATCCCACATGTTGCTCAAGCTTACTTCATCTACAAAGAGGGAAGCATATAAATGAAGGTTTTTAATCGCCCGTGCACTTATGTCAAAGAAGATTTGTGCGTTCTGACCTAACTCATTACTTCCTGTTCCCGAATAGGTATGGTCAGCAGATTTGAAAAACATGAAAGGAATAAAATAAACGGGATTTAGACCATTATCACTGTAGATGATGGAGTTTCCAAAAGTAAAATCAATGTCCCAATTCGATTTAATAGTCAGATAGTTCGCCGCGATATTCTTATTCATGTAGATCTTGCGGTTTCCATTTGGTGTAAGATAGGTTCTGGCGCTATCCAGTTCTTCGGATACCAACCAGCCATGGATGTATTGAAACTCCAGCCAATCCGTGGGGTAAAGACGGTAATTCAACATCGCATAAGAGGGAGCTTTCCCAGAGAAGACATTGGCATTCCGTACAGTATTCCCCCATGTCAGTCTATCTTTCATGACTGCCACATCACCCCATTTCCATTGATAGGTTATGCCACCGGTTGCCTCGTTAAAGTCGCTGCGGTTTTCTGCCGAAATGGACTTGTAGTTTTCACCTTGTCTGGTCGTCAAATACTGCGAAGCCGCTAGCACCTCCGAAACATTGTTATCGCGAAGAGAACCGTAAAAACCAAAATTACCTGCCGAGGCAAAAAACTCACCTCCCACTCTACGCCAAATCCTATTGCCGTTTTCATTCACCATCACAGAGCCACCCAGAATGGGATTGACGGTAAATTCAAATACTGAATCACTGTAAAAGAAAAGATCTCGGCGGCGATCCCAATCCTTTCCTACTCTTAGCTCCTTGCCATAATCGCGGAGAAAAAAATCGAGTTGCTCATTTTGTCTCTTGGTCAACTCCTCTCGACTTCCATCGATCTCGTTTAGAAAATTGGCAATCTGCTTGCGCGTGAAGGGTTTGGCAAAGGTGTTAACAGAAATCCGACCAGCAGCCGCCATTTCATCAAGGTAGGGATAAACAGTATTACCAGAAGGTTCATAAATGGCTTGAGCCGAAACGATCTCAACCGCAAAAAGGAATAGAAAAAACAAAATAAATCTTGCCATCAATGGCTGCGCGCTTTTTTCAGCAGAATATTAGAAACAGCCTTGAGACAAACATTAATATCAGTAGAAATAGGATCTTGAAAATAAGCTTTGATGTAGCGCGATTCCGACTCCATAATCTCATCAAGCGTGTTGGGCATGTCAGCGTAGAATGGAGGAATAAGACCAGGCTTACCCTTTACCCTCAAAACCTTATGCTCATTGGAATACAAGCTCAAGTAATGCTCGCTTAGTGGACGAACGCCCACCAGCTTCAAGTCACCCCGTAGGATATTGTAAATCATTGGAATTTCATCAATCCAAAATTTCCGCATCCAACGCCCCCATTTCGTAATCCGAAAATCGTCGGCAAATTTGCCTCCATTTTGCAAAGCGTTTTGCTCAAATACATAGGCTTGAATGTATTGAGCGTAAGGGTGCATCGTTCTAAATTTGTAAACAGTAATCAATTGGTTGTGAAAGCCAATCCGCTTAATGCGAAGCAATAATCCAGTACTTGGTTCGGCTTCCACCAAAGGTTCAGACACCTTCCTTACCTTGAAATATAGCTTGCCATCAATTTCTTCAGTCTCCTCTATTTGAAATCCGCAGTAGACGAGGCGACCGAGAATCTCAGAC
Source organism: Cryomorphaceae bacterium (assembly GCA_047632755.1). Taxonomy (GTDB): domain Bacteria; phylum Bacteroidota; class Bacteroidia; order Flavobacteriales_D; family Cryomorphaceae; genus JAKVAV01. The sequence goes on along the minus strand of JBLIDT010000020.1, from coordinate 8,366 downwards.
TTGGATAAAGCACGGTTTCGACCACCCGTCAAAAAGAAATAGATCTTTTTAGTGAATTTGAACTTTGGGAAAACGCGTTTGAAAATAAAATCAGAAGCGTAATAACCCACGTTTATCACCGCTGGAAATTTGCGAAATAATCTCTCACGTCTTTGCTCCAGGGTCTCTACACAACCAACGAAACCACCGCCTGACTTGAGCTTTTGATTTGCCAATCTAAAAAAGCGATTGATTCCTTGAATGTCATTAACGCGGTGAAGGTTCAAAAAGCCATCTAGACTTTTATTCGCATACTTCTCCACGCGGAAGTGATCAGACACCTTAACGACTTCGGTTATTCCGTCTCTATTTTCGAGCAATGGGGCTACGAAACTCAAGAGTTTACTTCCCGCTATGCCTTCCACGACTTTCTGTGCACATTCAACTTCCTCCATTGGTATTCGGCGGTTGGTTTTACCGAAAGTACCTTGACACGGGGCTGATGCAACCCCGACGGTCAATAGTTATAAACATCTATTGGTGCGTTTTCACAAGATTGTCAAAGACTTCTATCCATCTCTTCGTGACATCGATCGTGGCGTTGGTCATCTTGGTTCGCCTTTCGGCAAAAAGCGTTTTCAAAGCAGTGTTTTCAGCCCATTCTTTGGCAGTAGCAAGAAGGAGTTTTGGCTCAGTGGTTTTGATTCCTTTTGTCAATTCATACGTGTGCTCCAGTTCTTCGAGGTAACTCAATTCTCCCACAAAATCGTTGAAACGAATCGAAGGAACTCCAAGCACAGCAGCCTCAGCAGCCATGGTTTGCGAATCGCCAATGTATAGATCGGCAAAAGCCATGGCATGATGAATGACCGCAGGGTGGACGGGAATACGATAAGGCTCCAAGTGTTCGGAGAGCTCTCGCTCAGATGTGATAAACACTTTGCCGAAAGGCTCCAAGAGATTAATCAAGTCATTCGCCAATGCATCGTCAATGCCGCTGCGCCCATCATCATGATGAGCATGAAGACTCGCAAACCGAAGAATGAAATAACGCTTGGCTTCGCGCATTTCAGATGGAAGCAGCGTTCGATCAGGGCTAAAGTAATTCGGATGCAAATAAGCCAATTCATGGTAACCTTCGTAACCGATTTTCTTGTGATTCGCAGGCGATTGATCACAACAATTAGGCGCCAAAATATTCGTCGCATACGGGAACGCATACTTAGCCATCAGCGGAATAGCGTGACTGTCGTCCTCATTAACTACTACCGATGGAATACCGAGCAATTTACCGACATGAGTAATTCCAAGATCAGTGCCCGCCATCAGATGAGGCCGAAATTTTCGAACGACATTTAGCAACTTTGCTTCGCGCTGCAAAATATTCAAGATCAAGCTCAGCTTTGAACCTGAGGCTCGCGCAGGCCATTTTACCACATTCCAATCTTCGGTTTCGATCAAGTCGAATAGCACGTCCTTACCTCGGGCTGCCACCAAAACCTCATCTCCTCTTTCCAGAAGAATTCGAATACAATTCTTTAAATTGTGGTAGTGAGCAGGATGCCCCATATAAAAGAGAAATCTTTTCAACGATTGGGGATTTTCTGTCTATATTCAGGTTTTCCTTCGACGCTCTTCGCATTTAGAATTTCACTCATCGCGAGGTGCATCCATGCATTCCCCCAGCGCATGTAAGAGGTTCGATCAGTTACATTGTTGTGCTTGCGGTAGTAGAAATATCCTTTTCGATCTTGGAAGTTTCCCAAGGTGTAGAACAGCACGGACTTGGCCAAATCCTCCGCCCTGCGGCTACCCGAATAGCTGTAGTATTTAGTAGCGGTAATAATTCCTTGAGCCTGATGGTGTATATCTGAAGGATAATTGCCGGGAAGCCTCCACAAGGCCCTTCCTTTAAAACTAAATTGCTCATCGCGGTAAAACTCGATTCCCACTTGCAGAGCTTTTTCGACTGAATCGGGGAAATAATTGAGCGATGAAGCGATGGACAGGATTGAATCTAAAATGAACCCTTGATGAAAATCAATCTGAACTCGCTGCTTTCCTGTTTCTAGATTTTCGCTGTAGTTCCAACTCCCATCGCTTTTTTGGCGAGAGATGACAGTTTCCAATGCCTGCTTGGCAATATTGGCAAACGAGGCCTGGCCGTTGTGCGCGAAGCTCAACGCATACGTTTGCGCCGCCAAGAGAGATGCATTGTAGCAGAAATCAGGCTTCACAGTGCTGTAGCTGATGGCGTAAAAATCATCTTCAACCGTGTGGTGAAGAGCATCCGAGAAGAAGAGGCAAATCTTTTCGATGGCTTCGAGTGCACGCTTATCGCCATACCGACGGTAATAGGCATCGAGGCCTTGAGCGATGAATCCACTCACCACAGAAGTGGGCGACCATTTAGGAAGATACTTCACGGGACTAGCCCAAGGAAATGGATACCCCCAAGACATCCCCGGATAATTCGGTGTTTGCAATTCGAGTAGTTTCTCAAAAAGCCACTTGCATTTTTCCTCGTTTTCCGGGCTGGCCGGCATCAAGCTGTATGACTTCAAGAAAAGCCCTAAAGCTTTCGGGTTCCATTGTTTTGGCACCGCAAAAAGCTTCCGAAGGTTAATCGGATTTCGTTTAAAAAGCTGAGTAGCGAAGATGGGGGGCCACTTTCCCAATTTCCTAAATGGAAAAGGGCTGAGGAGAATATCGTAAGGGTCGTGGCCCTTGTATTTCCGCTTGCGGCAATACAAATCGAGCTCATTATAGGCCCGCTTAACTCGAATTAATTCGCTTTCGGAAAAGTCCATTCGCTCTCAAATTCTTCGATCTCTATTTTCATCCCGTTCTGACGAACCGACTCCAATAAAGCAAATGTGACTAATGTAGAGTGGAATACCTCCTCCATCGCAATAGGAAAGGGCTTTCCGTTTTTCAAGGCATCCGCTACCAATTCCATTTCGGCTGCATGACCTTTATCTTGTTTGGGGAGTTTCGTTTTGGTGACGGTTTTTCCAAAATAGGTCACCTTTTTAAAATCATCAATTTCCGCTGAGAAACCTCCAGTCGAAACTTCAATATGCTCCTTTGCCATCGCTTTGTTGCCATTGCTCAGGTAGACCAAGCTTGCCACAGAGCCATCGGCAAAAGCCAAGTTGGCTGTGAAAGAATCGAAGTTCTGTGGCTCAGCTGCCATAGGAATCGCCGAGACGGATACGGCTTTGGCTCCAGCCAAGAAATAGCAGAGATCCACAAAGTGACAGGCTTCTCCCAATATTCTACCACCGCCTACTTCAGTGTCGTGTACCCAATGATCATCGGGCTGGAAACCTGCATTAACGCGGTATTGAATCACCTTAGGTAATTCGAGCGAAAGCTTCTTTTTCAATGCTACAACCGATGGGGCAAAACGGCGATTGAAGCCCACCATCACATCTGCTTGCGCATTTGATTTGGCAACTTCTTTGATTTCACCCAGTTCTTGTGGCTTGAGGCATAGCGGTTTTTCTACAAAAACGCGCTTCCCTTGCTTCAAGGCTTTCAGCGTAAGCGATGCGTGCGTATCGTGTCGCGTGGCAATGATTACTCCACCAGCGGCATCGTTCTGAATCAGCGCATCGGCATCAGCGAACGCCTGATCAAACTCAAATTTCCTTTTGGCATTCTCTGCCGAATGAGGTCTCTTGGTGGCTACCGCCGAAAACTTGATTTTCCCTTTCAAATTGGGAAGGAGGAAATTTCCCGCAAACGATCCAGCTCCGATAAAAGAGACAGAATCAGATTTTAATGGTGTTTTCTCCGAGGCCACATTCCTCTTGGTTTTGATCTCTTTCGAATTGTCGTATTCGAGCAAGACTCCCATTTTCGATTGATCGCCATCCACGATCAAATCGAAGGCTTTTTTAGCCTCGGCAAACGCGAACTTATGCGATATCAAATCAGAGATATCGAGTGCGCCTGAACCGAGCAAATCGGCAAAGGCCTGCATGTTTCGATTCTCCGTCCAGCGCACTTGACCGATCGGGTAATCGAGTCCCTTCTCTTCGTAATTGGCATCATAACGACCAGGACCATATGAGGTGCTCATCAGCAGTTCCAGCTCCTTGCGGTAATATTGCTTGCGACTGAATCCTGTTGGGACAGCGCCTACGATCACTACTCTTCCATGCAACCGAGAGATTTGACCTGCCAATTCTACAGGATCGGTAGATGAAGTCGCAGCCGTTATAATCACAGCGTCCACACCATTCCCGTTTGAAAATTTCTTGATGCGCTCTTCGATCAATTCATCGCTGCGAACTGAAGCTTCCTCGGCTCCAGATTGAATGGCGAGATCGACAAGATCATCTTTTAGATCAATCCCGAAGGTTTTGACACCCGCAGCTTTCAGCAGACGAATGGTCAATTGACCAATTAGTCCAAGGCCGACGACGACGCAATTTTCACCTAGCTTCAAATCAGCCCGACGGATACCTTGCATGGCAATGGCAGCGATGGTTGTGAAAGCGGCTTGGTCAAGTTCAGTTTTTGGATGGAGCTTTACGCAAAGATTCTTGGGCACGGCTACCAGTTCGGCGTGGGATGCAGAAGCACCGCCACAAGCTACTTTGTCGCCAGGCTTAAATCCTGACACTTCCTCTCCTACCGAAACAACTTCTCCCGAAAGGGAATAACCCAAGGGCTGCAGGGATTCCAGCTTATTCATCACCAATTTATAGGTCTCAGCCACGCCGTAAGTTTGGGCAGCCTTAACCACTTTGGCCACTTCTTCTTTGCGTGATTGGGCTTTGGCGACGTAGCCCTTGCGGGCGTCACTCACGGTTTTTCCTTCAGTCCCAGCGCTAATTGCCGAAAAGGCAGTTCGCACCAGCACCTCTCCCTTTCCTGGAATGGGATTTGGCAGTGTAGCGATTTCCATATCGCCCTTTTTGAGGCTTTGAAGAAGTTGATCCAAGGCAATTTATTTATGAGAACAAATGTACTAGCCATACCAAGGATTTATGCAGCTTCTCTCTTGGTCTTTTCCACAAGTTGTCAATTGCAGAAACCTTAGATTTCTTTAGTATTTTCACAAAAAAACAGAGGCATGGGAGCAGGGTCAGAAAAAATAAGGACGGTTTTAGGATTGATAATGATCATCCTTTTGGTGTTTATCACAAACAGGCTGGACAAAAAGCACTTTGAAGACGTTCAAGACACCATCACGGCCATTTATGATGACCGAGTGGTCGCTCAATACGACTTATTTCAATTGACCAATCTCATTTACGGTGTTCAATTTAGAATTCAAGAGATGGAGTTCGTTTCACTTGATGGCAATGTTGAGTTAGAAAGAATCCTCAGTGAATTCAGCCAAACCACTCTCACAAAAAAGGAAAGTACAGTTTTCGGTAGACTCAAGGAGAACTTAGATAAGCTGAGTGATTCTGAGGTTATCACTCGTAGCCCAGCCACAGACATTACTTTCGAACGAATTCACCAAAACTTAGAAGATCTCGCGGCTATTCAAGTGCGAGAGAGCAATAGTCTCAAAATCCGAGCGCAAGATTCCTTGGACAGCAATCTCTTGATCTCAAACATGGAGATGATCTTGATCATCATTTTTGGAATCGTGCTACAATTCGTCTTGTTTTCGGGAGGAAAACGAAGAAAGGATGAATCTTAGGTACATACTGGTCTTAGCAGGAATTTTTCTCTTGAGGGTCGCGAGGAAAGCGTCCCCTTTGAGCCAGGTGAATATGTCGCCGAGTTTCCTTCCAAAATTCACCAAGGAATCGGGTACTTTTTTCAGAACAGGACATACACGATCGGCAATAGTATGATTTTGCACGAAGATGGACGTGGAGTGATGGTGAGTTGCGGCCTTGCTTAAGATCACGGTCGTTGGGAACTCTTAGAGAATCAGATTATTTTTCAGCACGACTCATTCGTAACCGCCGACTCGGTTTGTTACAATCAAGTAGTGGATGGTGTGAAGCTTGGCCCTGATGAAGTGTTGGAAGTCAGAAGCACAGGACATATTGTACATTCGTGGACTGTCAAAATCAATGGAAAAGAGAAGGAATCGGTGTCGCTTTATCGGAAGGTATTAGATAGGTAGGATTCTTTTTGTTGCGACTATCTCAATCGCGTATTAAACTCTCTAAAGGAAAAATTAATACGAATATCTCCATCATACCGGAAATATGTATAGCATATTAGATATGCTTACACGATATCTATCTAAAACCCTGACAAAATATTCAGGGAAAAAGAAAGCAATCATTCTCACGGGAGCTCGGCAGGTGGGGAAGACAACTCTACTAAAAGATTTCTTTTCTGACGAGGAAAACCTGGTGTGGCTAAATGCCGATGAGCAAACGGTGAGAGAACGTTTGAAAGACCTATCGGTAGAAGCCCTTAAGGGAGTGGTTGGCAATAAAAAAGTCCTGGTAATTGACGAAGTACAGAGAGTTGAGAATGCCCGGGCTGCTACTCAAAATTCTCGTTGACAATTTCGAAGGTTTGCAAATTGTAGCCACGGGCTCGTCTTCCATCGATATTTCAAATACGATAATTGAGCCGCTCACTGGAAGGCAGTTTCTTTTTCACCTATATCCGTTTTCATTAACTGAAATGTATCCGAACGCTACACCGTTTGAGCTGGAGCAAAAATTACCTTTTCATCTAATTCACGGCTGCTATCGCGACGTCTTCAATAATCAGGCGGATGCTGAAATTATTTTGCGCAATCTGAGTGGGCAATACTTGTATCAAGATGTTTTGGTTTGGAAGGACATTCGGAAACCAGCGTTTCTGGACTCCCTACTTCGGTTATTGGCCTTTCAAGTTGGATCGCAGATTTCCTACCACGAGTTGGGAAAAAATCTGGAGATGAAATCAGACACCGTGGAAGCTTATGTCGATATCCTTGAAAAGGCATTTGTTATTTTTCGCCTACCCGCTTTCAGCAACAATCCAAGGAAAAAAATTTCGAAATCCAACAAGATTTTCCTTTGGGACAATGGAATCCGCAATGCTGTGGTGAATGATTTCAGACCGCTTTCGCAGCGTGATGATGCAGGACTTCTGTGGGAGAATTTTGCCATTAGCGAACGAATGAAACTCCATGCCCACCTCAACCGCAATTACCGAAGCTACTTTTGGAGAAACTACAACGGTAGCGAGGTGGACTATATCGAAGAGAAAGACGATCGGGTTTCAGCTTTTGAAATGAAGTGGAAACCGAAAGCAAATCAAAAAGTGACGCGGGCATTTACGAATGAATATCCCGGGGCAAAGACGGAGGTAATAAATCCATCGAATATCTCGGAATTTTTGAAATAGTCCGATTAATGATAGCGTGATGAGGTTTATACAAAGGAAGATCAATGTTGTCTTCTCTAGTTCTCACCGCTTATTCTTTCGCCTGATGACAAAGTTTGAGGTCTCGGTTTTTACTTTTTGCTCTGTCGGGAATTCTGCTATTCTTCGACTCAATCTGAGAAAAGCATAAAATCGATCGGCGGGAGAGAGCGCAAAAAATTCTTCTCGTTTTAAGCGCTTGTGCTCTTCTTTCGTTCCGAAGGAAACTTTCATATCGTAAAAATAGGCAATCCTCAGAAACAATCTATCTCCATCTAGCGCCTATGGGACAACTGAAAATAGACTATCGGCCCTACGATCGGAAAGAGAAATAGTGCGATCACCCACAGAAGCTTCATACTGGATAAATGCTCTTGGCGTCTTTTGAAAAAAAGATCAAACAAAGCCTGGATGAATAAAAATCCGGCTAGGATAATGAGGACTATGGCTAAGACGGTGGTTGGACTCAAATTGAAAGGAACTTGAAGTAATATACAAAGAGGATGATAAATAAGAATACGACGATTGAGAATCCTATAACCATCCGTTTAAACATAAACCACAATTCCTCTTTAGTTTCAAAAGGATTCACGATCAGATACCACAAGGCACTAACAGTAAGTCCTATTGCAAATGATAAGGCAATACTTATTAGCAGTGGAAGTCGAGCTCCATTAGAGAGGATAACCGACAAAACAACTGCAACTACAGCTATGATCATAGGGTTTTTACTCAGAACCCTATCACTGAAGTTTTCCATAGCCTTAATTTTATTTTGGTCATTCATCACTTTTAAAAATTAAACTAGATTAAAAAATAATAGGTAGACGAATTGATGCTTTAACCCAAAATTTTTGGGTTCTTTTCAAACTATTTAAAACCTTTTTATGACATTAGCAAAATTAGGTTAAGCAAAGGTCACTTACCGTAACCTTTGCTTTATTATATATCATCGAAATTAACTGTAGAATTGGAATTGGTGCTACTTTAAAAGCTAAAAAAGCTAATCCTTCAACAACCCGCCATACTTATAGCCCAGACTG
>JBLIDT010000019.1:0-57231 GCA_047632755.1 Cryomorphaceae bacterium | reverse complement strand
CGACAGTATTTTCATTTTCGTAGAAGTGACTATTGATCCGGAACAGATTTGCTCGGCTTTGGAGCTAGGAGTTGTTGAGTTTTCGGTAAATGGAAACCAGCAATACGTTACGCTATTTGCATACGGATTGGATGCCATTTTTTACACACCCACTGTTTTCCCTGACAACGGGTTACCTGCTTATACACTTATAGACACCACTCCTGGAGCTACGATTACATGGACTTCCGATAAGCCAATTGTAGTTTATGGATATGCTGTGGTTGACGAGGGTCAGAGACTTATTGTCGAGCCAGGAACTCAAGTTTACTTTCATCGGGGTTCAGGCTTATGGGTCTTCGAAGGGGGCTCCATTCAAGCGGGTAGCAGTACTGGTGAAGCCGTTGTTTTTCAAGGGGATCGCTTGGAAGAATTTTTTAGCGAAGAACCTGGCCAATGGGACCGTATTTGGATTCTTGGAGGAACGGTCAACAACTCTTTCGAAAATACGATTATCAAGAATAACTTTATCGGTATACAGGTGGAGCCATCGCCGTTTGATCCTGCTATTTCCAATTCGCTCGTCGATAACCGTCTTATTTTGAAAAACGTTGCGATACGCAACAATTCCATTGCGGGAATCTTTAGCAGAAACTACCGCATCCAAGCGGAAAACCTTCTGGTTAGTTCGAGCGGACAGAATTGTCTGGCAGCAACTGGGGCAGGACAATACCGTTTTGATCATTGCACCTTTGCCAATAACTGGTCTGCTTCCACGCGTCAAACTCCCGCCGTTTTCCTCACAAATTTGTACCAAGTCGATTCCCAGACATTGGGGGTTGGAAACATTTTAGAAAGCCGCTTCCGCAATTGCATTGTTTATGGAAATGGATTGAATGAGTTTGGACTGGATTTCGAGACCAGTTCTGCAAATATTGACCTTAGCATCGACCACACCTTGATTAGAATGCAAGAGGATGATTTTCTTGAGCTCGATCAGTCCTATTTTGAAGAAGATATATTCGTAGGCTTCGATCCTGGTTTTATCAACTTCTCTGGCGGAGATTTCCGTTTGAGAGAGGATGCATTCGCACGTTCAAAAGGAAATAGCCAAGGAGGTCTGCCAGACACGGATATTGTAGGCACACCTTACAATAATCCAAGACCGCTCGGTTGCTTCGAGTATTTACCTGAATAGCTTTTAGTAGCTGGTAGCTAGTCTTTAGTACATAGTCGTAAATAAAGAAAAACGATTATAGACTAGCCAAAAACTCCAATGTATCCACCCCATCGGCATAGTCCCAAAGCTCGGGTTTCTGGCTCTTGCCAAAAGGCACGTCATTCTTAGAAACGATGCACTGAATCTCTTCACTTCTTTCAGAAAGCTTGTCGAGCAATTGATCATGCTCGGTAAAACGTTCGTAGAAGAGCGTTCCAACAGGGCTACTCATCGCTTCACTCTGGCGCAATAGAAGAAAGCCATTGTCCAATAAATCCTCTTGATTCATCATCCAAAGGGCTTTGTAATAGTCGTAATTGTTCGCGTATTTATTGTGGTTGACAACCTGATTGTGGTCGTAGATAGACTCGAAAAAACGATCCAGATTGAAATCATCTTTAACGAAAAGCTTGGCTACATTTCTGCAGCCCAGCCCGAAGTAGCTGAAGATATCCTCTCCGAGAAGTTTTAATTCTTCTGCACTTTCCTCGCCTGAGATCACCGCCACCGAGTTTCTGTTCTTGCGAATGATGTTCGGATACTTCCCAAAATAATATTCGAAGTAGCGCGAACTATTGTTTGAGCCCGTAGCGATAATTGCATCGATGCCATCCAACTTTCGATCTTCCACCCAAGTGATGTCAAAGGCACCGTTTGTTGAAGTCTCATTAAAAAGAGTAAAAATCGCGGGTAGCAAAAGGCGGTCTTGGCTCGAAAGTTTCACCACGGGATGGTGCCCGCTCACCAATACGGCCAAAATATCGTGAAAGCCTACCATAGGTAAATTCCCCGCAAGCACCAATCCGATTCTTTTAGACTCTTTTAGCGCAAGATCATAAGAACTAAGCCATTGGCTCACTGCTTCAGGTCTGAGCATAAAGGCAAATCCATTCAAAGACTTCTGGATGTTCTCTTCCGTGAACCAAGGGTTGAGGTTTTTCGAATGAATGACAGTGCTTTTGAACCTTTCAATGCTCTCATCGTTAATAATTTGCTCGCTAGCTTCCTCTGAAGCGAGTTGATGAAAGATGAGGTGTAAATGATTGACCTTTGTTGTGAGCTCAGATGTATTTGATGACATTAATTGCCTTTGGAATTCGTTAGTGACACGTTCAACTTTATATTTGCAAAAGTATTGATCATATTCCAACAGAAAAAAGAAAGACTGCGATGGCCATAATAATAACAGACGAGTGCATCAATTGCGGAGCTTGCGAGCCCGAATGTCCCAATAATGCCATTTACGAAGGCGGAGTGGAGTGGCGCATGAGCGATGGAACCGACTTAAAAGGAGATCTAACCACTCCAATGGGAAATGCCTACGAGGCAGATGCTGAGCAAGAGCCAGTAGATATGGATGTGTACTACATCGTAACCGATAAATGTACCGAGTGTGTAGGTTTTCACGATGAGCCTCAGTGCGCTGCCGTATGTCCAGTAGATTGCTGTGTAGATGATCCTGATTTCCGCGAACCCGAAGACCAACTTGTCGCGAAGAAGGAGTTTATGCACCTATAAGAGCCGGTCTATAAAGTCCTTTATCTTCCCTCCATTTGTTGTGACAACAGTCAACTCCTTAATTATAAAACTTCGTGTGCGTCGCCATCGAACTTTCTAGCTCAGACTCTCGGCTCTGTGCAGGCTATATGCACACTTGGTAATAAGTTATCTTAGATCTCGTTATTTCAACTCTATGAAAATAGCCTCAACATTAGTACTCTTGATTGCCGTCTTTTTGGCTCAAGGCCAAAGCTTGCAAGAGCTAGAGACGGAGATGGCCATATTTCAAGATAAGGTGGGTAATGGACTCACTTCCGAAGAGCGCCTAGATGCTTCCGCCAATTTTGAAAAGCTACTAGTTGAGGCTTTCGGCATTGAAGAAACCTTCGAGTATACTTTTTTCTCGATTCCTAAGGTGGCTAAACACATGCCCGAAGACGGGGCTTTCCGAATTTTCAACTGGAATATTCCATTGGAAGATGGTCAGCACAGTTTTCGGATGTACGTGCTTTTTCCCAATGGGAAATACCAACGCTTTGATGACACAAAGTCGCTGGAGCACGAGGATGAATCCACATCCATCAAGCCTGAAAATTGGTATGGAGCCCTCTATTACGAGCTCCACCCCGTAAAAGTGAAACGCAACACTTACTATACCCTTATGGGCTGGGATGGCAACGATGAACTTACCACCAAAAAAGTATTGGATGTATTGGTGTTGGAGAGGAAGAACAAGACGAGTCTTGGTTTTCCGATTTTCGAAAAGGATGGAGATTTAACGCACCGTCGGGTTTTTGAATATGCCAAAGAAGTGATTGTGAACCTCAAATGGCTGGAGCCAAAAAAGATGATCATATTCGATCGGCTGGAGCCAAAGACTCAAAACTTGGCAGGAAATTATGCTTTCTATGGTCCAAGCACCGCCTTCAGCGGGTATGAATGGGAAGGTGATTATTGGAAGTTAAATGAGTTCGTAGACATGTCGCGACCTAAGGATTCAAAATCAGGAGCTCAATTCAACTTCCCCGATCGCCCTGACCTCAATAGAAAAAGGAAAGAAACCAATCCTTTAATTGGCGATTAAATATTAATGTTCAAGTAATGCCAGCCCGCATTGCCGTTACAAAAATTACCTATAGCTTTGTACTTCCGTTATCAAAGGCGGTGCATAACGTAAAGGAAAAAACATGGTGCATAATTTCAGCGCAGGCCCCTGCGTACTTCCAAAGGAAGTGTTTCAAAAAGCTTCAGAAAGTATCTTAGAATACAAGGGTACAGGTCTCTCGATCATTGAGATGTCTCACCGTAGCAAGGAATTTATTGAGGTAATGGAAAATGCGCGCAGTCTCGTTGCCGAGCTCTTGAATGTACCCGATGGATACACCGTACTTTTTCTTCAAGGAGGTGCAAGTTTGGGTTTCTACATGAGCGCCATTAACTTCATGAAAAATGATGGTGGAGTGGGAGCTTATGTAGATACTGGTGCATGGTCTACCAAAGCCATCAAAGAGGCAAAGCTTCTCGGAGACGTAAGGGTTTTAGCTTCTAGCAAAGAAGAAAACTTCACGCACATTCCCAAAGGATATACTGTGCCAAGCGATGTGGATTACCTCCACCTCACATCAAACAATACTATTTTCGGAACTCAATTCAAGTCTTTCCCAGAAAGCACTGCACCCGTTCTCTGCGATATGTCGAGCGATATTTTTAGTAAGGCTGTTGACGTATCAAAATTCGATTTGATCTACGCTGGTTCACAAAAAAACATGGGCCCTGCAGGGACAACGGTTTACATCGTAAAGAAAGACGCACTGGGCAAAACGGGAAGACAAATCCCTTCGATGCTTGATCTTCAAGTGCACGATAGCAAAGATTCCATGTTCAATACACCGCCTGTATTTGCAGTATACGGTTCCATGCTTACTATGGAATGGATGAAAAAGGAAGGTGGAGTAGCTGAAATGGAACGTCGAAACAATGCCAAATCAGAGTTGCTGTACGGTGAGATTGACAGCAATCCTTTATTTGAAGGAACCACGGCCGTTGAGGATAGAAGCTGCATGAACCCAACTTTCGTCCTCAAGGATGAGGCAAGCCACGCCGAGCGTTTTGATAAAATGTGGAAGGATGCGCAGATCAATGGTATCAAGGGTCACCGTTCAGTTGGTGGCTACCGAGCTTCTATGTACAATGCACTCGAAATCGAGAGCGTCCAAGTACTAGTGGATGTAATGAAAGAATTAGAAAGAACCGCTTAAACCAAAACAGATGAACGTACTCGCGAATGACGGAATTTCTCCATCGGGAAAAACCAAGCTAGAAGCAGCAGGATTTAAAGTAATTACCGATACAGTAGATCAAGATAAGCTTGTGGACTACATCAATTCAAACGATGTAAAGGCTCTGCTCGTGAGAAGCGCTACTACCGTTCGAAAAGACATCATCGATGGTTGTCTAGGATTAAGATTCATCGGTCGAGGTGGAGTAGGGATGGACAATATCGATGTGGCTTATGCCCGTGAAAAAGGCAAGACGGTTTCCAATACTCCTGCCAGCAGCTCGCAGTCGGTTGCTGAGTTGGTGATGGGGCAGCTTTTCAGCTTGGCTCGTTCCACTTACGATGCCAATAGGGAAATGCCCAGGCACGGAGCTACTGAGTTTAAGACATTGAAAAAGAAGTACGCAAAAGGTTTTGAGCTTCGCGGAAAGACTTTGGGTATCGTTGGTTTTGGCCGTATCGGAAAGTCTTTGGCCAGTTATGCGCTAGGTGCTGGGATGAAAGTGATTTGCACGGACGTATTTGATGTAGACACCAAAGTACACGTGCACATCGAAGGCCACGGAGATGTAGAGGTAAATGTAGAGAAGGTGGATATGGAAACCTTGCTCAGATCGAGCCAAGCCATCTCACTTCACATTCCTAAACAAGCGGATGGATCTGCCGTCTTTGGTCACAAGGAATTATCAATGATTTCACGTGGTGCCGTTCTCGTTAATGCTGCCCGCGGTGGTGTAATTGATGAAGACGCACTCCTTAAGGCACTCGAAAGCGGTCATATAGCAGGCGCTGCATTAGACGTATTTGAGAATGAGCCTACACCGAGAGAAGATCTCATGAAAGCTGATAAAATTGCCTTGACTCCGCACATTGGTGCGGCAACGGCAGAAGCTCAAGATCGAATAGGCGAGGAACTGGCCGATTTGATTATTGCTGATTTTAGTCGCTAGTTTTGAGCTGGGGAAAGTTTGTTGAAGATTAACAACGTGTTTTGATTCCTTTGAATTTGAAACGAACGCTCCATTTCTACAAAGGAAAATAAATAGTGGTCAATTCAGCTTCGAAAATTTATCTTTGCCCGCAGTGAATCCCGTTGAGCTCCTAAATAGCGATCAGCTATCGATTACCATCACACGCCTATGCCATGAATTGGTAGAGAAGCACGGCGATTTCAGTCAATCTGCCATTGTTGGTCTTCAGCCTAGAGGTATTTATTTGGCAAACCGAATCGTAAAGCGGTTGGAAGAGATCACCGGAGTTGAAAATATTCGCCACGGGGATATGGACATCACCTTTCACCGCGACGACTTCCGTCGAAAAAGCATTCCGCCCACTCCTAGCGATACCCGAATGGATTTTACGGTAGAAGATCTTAAAGTGGTACTGGTCGATGATGTGCTTTTTACGGGAAGGACGATCAGAGCTGGACTAGACGCTCTCTTGGCATTTGGCCGACCGAGCACAGTGGAGTTAATGGTATTGATCGATCGCCGATTCAGCCGCCATTTACCCGTTCAGCCAAACTATACCGGTCGCACTGTTGACAGCATCGCTAGCGAGCGCGTAGAAGTGGAATGGGTAGAAACCGAAGGAGCCGATCGTGTAACCCTCTTATCGACCAAAAGTGAGTAGCCTAAGCGTAGATCACCTGTTAGGAATCAAAGGGCTCACGCTCGCCGATATCGAATTGATATTTTCTACAGCCGTCAACTTTAAAGACGTGATCAATCGTCCGATCAAAAAGGTTCCTTCACTCCGCGACATTACCATTGCCAACGTATTCTTTGAGAATTCAACCCGCACCAAACTGAGTTTTGAATTGGCTGAGAAACGCCTTTCGGCCGATGTTGTCAACTTTTCCTCCTCTTCTTCTTCGGTCAAGAAAGGAGAGACACTCATCGACACAGTCAATAATATCCTGGCCATGAAGGTCGATATGGTGGTGATGCGTCACCCCAACCCGGGAGCGCCACATTTTCTCTCCAGGCACATTGACGCCAAGGTGGTCAATGCGGGAGATGGAACCCACGAACATCCGACTCAGGCATTGCTCGATGCCTTCTCCATCCGCGAAAAGCTGGGAGAAGTAAAAGGTAAAAAAGTCGTGATTGTGGGAGATATCCTTCATTCACGTGTGGCACTTTCCAATATTCACTGCTTAAAGAAGCTAGGAGCCGAAGTGATGGTTTGCGGCCCACGCACCCTCATGCCCAAGTACGCAGAATCGTTAGGGGTAAAAGTTGAATTCAATCTAAAGAAAGCCCTCGAATGGTGTGATGTGGCCAATATGCTGCGCATCCAGCTAGAACGTCAAGACATGGCCTATTTCCCGTCCCTTCGCGAGTATACCATGCAGTATGGTCTCGATCGCGATCTCTTCGATTCCATCAATAAAGACATCGTGCTCATGCACCCTGGCCCAATCAATAGAGGTGTGGAAATTAGCAGTGATTTGGCCGATAGCCCAAACAGTATTATCCTCCAACAAGTAGAAAATGGTGTGGCCATCAGAATGGCAGTACTCTACCTTTTAGCGGGAAAGATTACTGGTCCAGCTTAAGTATTAATCTGAATTTCCGAATATTCTCAATCAGGTTATTATATTTGGCTAAAGCAATCACGAATAATGATCAAGGGTTTTAGAATTCAGAAAGAAGATCAGTACGCCATAGTGTATACTGAGACTGAGAAAATACAATCAATCAACGCCCCATTGTTGAAGTCGGAATTGGTTATGTTGATCAAATCTGGTATTAAGAATATTATTGTCGACATGGCCGACACGCGTTACTGTGATTCGAGCGGTCTTAGCGCCCTTCTTACTGGAAATCGTCTTTCTCACGAAGCAGATGGTAGCTTTGTTCTATCTTCTCTTCAGCCTTCTGTAGAGAAATTGGTAGCAATTTCTCAGCTGACCTCCGTTTTTGATATCGTTCCTACAAAAGATGAAGCGATAGACGTGGTGCTGATGGAAGAAATTGAACGCGAGTTGAGAACTAAGGCAGACGATAAATCTTAAAGAGTCGTTTTTTGTTTTTGAACAAATTGACTCTTTCCACTTTCTTTTACCATGAAATATGAAGTAACCATTCTCGGTTGTGGTTCAGCTACACCTACTTTGAGACATGGGCCTACTTCTCAATTTCTAGAGCACAATAGCCATTATTTTCTGATAGACTGCGGAGAAGGAACTCAGCTGCAGCTCAGGCGTTATAAAGTTAGATTCTTAAGGATTAATCACATTTTCATTTCCCACAACCATGGCGATCACTGCCTTGGCTTGCCTGGACTGATATCTACCCTGCACCTCTTAGGGAGGAGCAAGCCACTAGCGGTGTATTGCCAAGAAGGCCTTAAGGAAGCGGTGGAATTCCAGCTCAAGATTTCTCACTCGCGACTGAGGTTTGAAATCAACTGGCATATTCTCAACCCAGAAAAGAAAGCCTTGATTTTTGAAACCAAGAAACTGGAAGTTTTTTCTTTTCCACTAAATCACCGCGTGCCTTGTTGCGGGTTTCTTTTTGCTGAAAAGCCACATGCACGAAACATCAAAACCTCGTGTATCAACAAGTACAATATTCCTGTGGCACGGATCAGGCAAATAAAGGCGGGAAGCGATTATGTCTTAGAAGATGGTACCGTCATTTCGAATGATCAATTGACTCATCAGCCTGAAGCTCCGTTGAGTTATGCCTTTTGTTCTGATACGGCTTATCAAAAGCAAACGGCAGAGTTTGTTCAAGGCGCAGATCTGATCTATCATGAAAGCACTTTCTTAGAAGCAGATGCCGAAAGAGCTGAGTCTACTTTCCACAGCACGGCCTCTCAAGCAGCGAGAGTTGCAAAAGAAGCCAATGCGAAGAAATTAATTCTTGGACACTATTCTGCGCGCTACAAAAACATGGAACCATTTCTGGAAGAGGCTATTGAGGTTTTCTCCAATGTGGAACTCGCTGATGAAGGCATGGTGATTTCGTTAAAAGATGTGGAAAAGAAATCCCGAAGCTGAACTCCTAGCCATTATCTTTGTTATTCAGACATATTCTAAATAAGGTTGAATTTTCAGGACATACGTGTAGTTGTTGCAGATAGTAATCTATTGATTCGAATAGGTTTGGGTGTCGTCTTGTCAAAAGAGAAAGACATTCATATTGCGGGCGAAGCAGAAAGTGAGGAAGCACTCAAAGAACTACTGAATGAGGTAGATGCAGATATTCTTCTTATCGATTTTACTGCGCCGCAATTCAGTATAGAGACCATTCCCGCCATCCTCAGCGAACACCCAAATATTCAAGTAGTGGCCATTACTCCTGATCAAGAGGGTCAGACTATTGTGAATGCGCTGAAAGCTGGTGTGAAGAGCTATGTTAAAAAGGATTGCGACCTGAATGAAATCGTTTCTTCTGTTCGCGATACGGCAAATGGCAACAAATTTTTCTGCGGTCAGATCTTGAACACCATTCATCAAGTAGATATTGATCCTGACTCGGAAGAATTCGAAAGCTTTAATTGTGAGCCTGTAAAGCTTTCGGAGCGCGAGCAAGAAATTATCACCCTCATCGCCGAAGGGTATACCAACACGACCATTGCTGAAAAGCTTTTCTTGAGTCCGCACACCGTGAACACTCACCGCAAGAACATCATGCAGAAGTTGGGCGTAAAAAATACAGCCTCCATTGTGATGTATGCTGTGAAGGCTAATTTGGTTAACGTCAATAAGTTCCTTTTCTCCAAATAATGGCTACTCAACCGCGCAATAGTCTGTACTAGAAAGTTCGATAAGCAACTCTCTAGACCAAGACACAGGCATGGTGGAAGGAAGATAGTGGGCTTTATAGATAGACTCCAAATAGGGTTTGTCTAAATTCCATAGATTTGCCGCCGTATGAAATTAATAGCAGACAGCGGCTCTACCAAGACGGATTGGAGACTCATAACTCCTTCGGGAGAAGTCTTTGAATACAAAAGTGAGGGCATCAACCCATATTTTCACAATGACGAAAGCGTCTCGGAAACCCTCCGCAGAATCTCATTTGCTCCTTATTCTCACGCCGATATCGATGAGGTCTACTTCTACAGTGCTGGTTCCAATACTGAAAAGAGTATTGAAATCATGAATACTGGCTTTCGCCGAATATTCACATCTGCGAAAGTTTATATTAAGCATGACCTCTTGGGAGCAGCAAGGGCTCTTTATCAGACCAGCTCGGGATTGGTAGCTATTCTAGGTACTGGCTCGAACTCCTGTCTCTACGATGATGGAAAAATAAAAATGAATTTGGGCGGCTTCGGTTACATTTTAGGAGACGAAGGGGGCGGCATGCACATCGGTAGAAAAGTGGTGCGAGAATTTATGAATGATCTCATGCCCAATGATATGCAGGAGATTTTTTCGAATAAGTATCGGGTCACGAAAGACCAGATTATTTACGCGGTATACAAAGACGCCTATCCGAATAGATTCTTGGCTTCTTTTAGTCGATTCGCATCAGAAAACATTGATCATCCATACATCGCCGAGATGGTGGACGATGCCTTTATGAAATTCTTTGAGCGATACATTATCCAGTATCCAGGCTATAAGAAATACAATTTGAGAGTTCTCGGATCAGTGGGTCATCACTTCGAAAAGCAACTCAGGTCGAGGGCTGAGCGTTACGACGTCAACATTGATCGAGTATTGAAAGCACCCATCGAAGGGCTGCTTGAATACCACAAGGAGCACTAAAATTTATAAACCCGTTCCGTCTTATTCCCGACCGCATCAGTGATTTCAATTCGAAGTTCGTTTTCCGATGCAAGTGGGCTTGTTCCTTCAAAGATGACTGAAATCGCTTTTGACTTGGGTTCAAAAGCCGTTAGCACCCATTCCCCGTTCAGGTAAGCATTGTAATTTCCTATTCCCGATAGGTCGTCTTTGATTCGAAAGCTGAGAACAGTGCCGTCGGTGATACTTCCCGAAGTGCGACTTAAAGGAGTTATTTCAGGTGCCACACTATCCGCCACCAGCGCAAACTTCCCGAAACTCTTTGATTTGAAAATAAAACGATCTTCCTCCCATTTTCCAGTGATGTATGACGCACCTCCCGCAGTAGAATACTGAGCTGCCAAAACCTTATCACGGATTTGCTCGGGTACATCAACTGCCCTTATGGCAATCTGGATGTAATCGTCCAAAGGCACCATATCATTGTGTAAGGTGTAACGCGCTGAGAGGTGGTCCTCTTTTTGCATTTCTCTCCCGAAGTTGAGCTTTAGATCCTTGTAGAGTGCGCCTTTAGGAATGGTGACTTCAAATTCTTCTGGGTACGTGAACGTGTTTTCCTGATTATAATTGAAATAGGCGTCGTAAGGCTTTGCTTCAGGAAGAGCCCCATTTGGCTTATCGAACACCTCGAACGGGAAATTCAAAGTTGAGATATTCTCATAAGCATCTTTCACTATGTATCTAGCTTGGTGTAATCCCGCTTCTGTATAGTGGATCACACCCATTTCCTTTGTTTCTGGCAGGTAAATCTTCAATTCATTTCCAGGCTCAATGAATGACTTGTGGTAATGCCATTTATTCGTTCGGTAAACGTCGTAAGCCTTGTAAGCATTGATGTGTCGGGTAGTGGCGAAATCGAGTTCATCAAATTGCTGTCTGCAAACTGTCTCATCATCTACCGAAAGATGCACCTCATAGAGTCCACATTTATTCGGGTACCCATTCAAGTAATCAAGGGAATGGATCGATATTCCGAAGGCACCGTATACTTCAATTTGACTTCCTGCTTTTAAATGGTACTTGCCCCCTGATCCCTGCACCACGAGGCTTTTGGCTTCGTGCTTCCCGTTGATCAAGGTCGAGTCGCTCATCGGGTGAAAACGTACTCCCCTGATTCTTGGAGGAATGTCATCTTTTATGTCAAAGCCAAATTTCAACGGATTTAAGGGATGGCTATCTGCCGTTCTTCTGATTTCAAAATGAAGATGAGGACCTCCCGAGCCACCCGTATTTCCGCTCAAAGCAATGAGCTCTCCTCTCTCAACAAGCAATTCTTCGGTTGGAGCGAAATCAACTCGAAATGACTCTTCCTCGTATTGCTTTTTTCGAACGGCGCGGGCTATATCACTATTGAATTTTTGCAGATGGCCATAAACTGTAGTATAACCATTTGGATGCTCTATGTAAAGCGCCAAGCCGTATCCATAGGGAGACACACTGATTCGAGACACTTTTCCTTGATCTGCGGCCAATACTTTTTGTCCTTCCACACCCTGAGTTTTGATGTCGATTCCCGTGTGAAAATGGTTGCTGCGCAGCTCGGCGAAATTTCCCGAAAGGAAAAGGGGAATCTCAAGAGGAGCGGCAAAATCAGCCAATTTATCTTGTCCAAAAGCATTGAAAGAAAGAACTGTAATAAAGAAAATGAAAGTGTTTCTCATGGATGGAGTTGCGGACCTAAGGATAAGCACAGCTATTGACAATTACTGAGCCATGCCGACAGGAAATGTAAACAATGCAAAGTGAAAACATTTGACCCCTTTAAAACCAATGCTTTTTGTTAATCTTGTACACCAATTTACATTTGTACAACGTTTAAGTTAATTAAGGTTCATGGAAAAGGGTGAAGTTTCCCTTAAATTAGGCTCTATCAAGGATAAGCTGGTCAGAATCAAGGCCAAGCAGGATCTATTGGAAGCTGATAATGCCCAATTGAAAGAGAAGGCTATTCAGTTGGAGTTAGAATTGAAGGAGGCTAAAACCAAAAGCCAAAACCTTGAAAAGAATTACGACCGCGTTAAACTGGCCAAAACTCTCGTAAGTAGTACGGGAGATAAAGCCGAAATGAAATTCAGGGTTAACGAATTGGTACGAGAGATAGATAAGTGCATTGCGCTTTTAAATAGATAGATGATTCGCTATGAGCGAGAAATCAATAAAGGTGACCATAGCAGGACGAATATATCCAATTTCGGTAAAGCCGGAAGAGGAAGAAATGGTTCGGGCTGCCGCCAAAAACGTAGACGATAGCGTAAAACTTCTCCTAGAGAATTACGCTGTCAAAGACAAGCAAGACTTACTTGCGATGACTGCATTGCAGTTAGCTACCAAATTGGCAGAAGTGGACACATCAGCCCCAGAAGGGTTGGCAGTTGACGATCGTGAAATCAGTGAAATTGAACAACTCATCGACAATTTGCTCTAGCTATCTTCCGTATCACGCCTTCCCTAGGGAGGCTAAATAAAATATGATATGGATATAAATATTACAAATTTACTCATGGGCCTTCTGGCGGGCGTTGTAGTCGGCGGAGGTATTGCTTGGGTGGCTGTGAATGCCTTCCTGACCAAGAAGAAAAACTCCATCCTCACCGAGGCTGAAAAGGAAGGCGAAGCCATTAAAAAGGATAAAATGCTCCAAGCGAAGGAGAAGTTTTATCAGCTCAAAGAGGAACACGAAAAGGTCATCAAAGACCGCAATCGGAAAGTTCAAAGTGGTGAGGACAGAATGAAGGCTCGCGAGGCCAATTTGAGCAAGAGAGCTGAGCAAAGCAAGAAGGCAGAGCAGGAGGCCGAAGCTATTAAGGCTAACCTAGAGAAGCATTTGGAGATAGTCGAAATTCGAAAGAAAGATCTCGAGAAGGCGCACGCTCAAAATGTGGCCCAACTGGAGAAAACAGCCAATTACTCTGCAAATGATGCGAAAGAGGAGTTGATAAAAGCCCTTAAAGATGAGGCGCGTACCGAGGCAATGGCCCACATCAAAACAATCGTTGATGAGGCAAAGTTGACAGCAAATGCAGATGCCAAGAAAGTGGTGATTCAAACGATTCAGCGCATTGCTTCAGAGCAAGCCGTTGAAAATTCGGTTTCTGTTTTCAATATCGAAAACGATGAAATCAAAGGTCGAATCATTGGCCGCGAAGGGAGGAACATACGCGCACTAGAAGCTGCTACAGGCGTTGAGATTATCGTTGATGACACACCTGAGGCAATCATATTAAGTTGCTTCGATCCAGTAAGAAGAGAGATTTCGCGATTGGCTCTTCACCAATTGGTGAGCGACGGTCGAATTCACCCCGCTAGAATTGAAGAGGTCGTAAAAAAAGTATCCAAGCAAATCGAAGATGAAATCGCGGAAACAGGCAAACGTACCTGTATCGATCTGGGAATTCACGGATTGCATCCCCAACTCGTGCGAATGGTGGGAAGGATGAAATACCGCTCTTCATACGGGCAGAACTTACTTCAGCACAGCCGCGAGGTAGCCAACCTTACCGCTACGATGGCGGCAGAGCTAGGTCTAAACACTAAATTGGCAAAAAGAGCTGGCCTTCTGCACGATATTGGAAAAGTGCCAGATGATGAGCCAGAAATGCCACACGCAATTTTGGGAATGAAACTAGCCGAGAAATACGGCGAAAAACCCGAAGTGTGCAACGCTATTGGAGCTCACCACGATGAGGTTGAAATGACGGGTCTTATCTCTCCTCTTGTTCAAGTTTGTGATGCCATATCAGGTGCGCGCCCAGGTGCTCGTAGAGAGGTGGTAGAGTCATACATCAAGCGATTGAAAGACCTTGAGAATATGGCCTTGAGCTACCCCGGTGTTACAAAGTCATACGCAATCCAAGCGGGCCGAGAGCTCAGAGTCTTGGTAGAAAGCGACAAAGTGAGCGACGACGAAGCCGACACATTGAGTTTTGACCTTTCTCAGAAAATCCAGAATGAAATGACCTATCCTGGACAGGTGAAAGTCACAGTAATTCGGGAGCGAAGAGCTGTAAACTACGCCAAGTAATCAAATGATTAAAAGGCTGAAAGACAAAAAAGTATTGGTGACGGGGGGAGCTGGATTTATCGGCTCCAACCTTTGCGAATCCCTGCTTTCTGAAGGAAACAGGGTTTTTTGTTTGGACAACCTGGCCACTGGAAACCGCAGCAATATCCAAGCATTTTTGTCCAATTCCGATTTTGCGTTTATCGAAGGTGATATCCGCGATTATGATACTTGTCTGAAAACCGCAGAAGGCATGGACGTGATTTTGCATCAAGCCGCTTTGGGGAGTGTTCCCAGAAGTATCAATGATCCAATCACAACAAATTCGGTCAATATTGATGGTTTTTTAAATATGCTGAATGCAGCAAAGGAAAAGCAAGTTCCGCGTTTCGTTTATGCAGCCAGTTCAAGCACATACGGCGATAGCGTAAATCTGCCAAAAGTAGAAGACATCATCGGAATGCCTTTGTCTCCTTATGCGGTTACCAAATACGTGAACGAGCTATATGCGCATGTCTATGGCAATCTCTACGGAATGGAGATCATTGGTCTGCGGTATTTCAATGTTTTTGGTAGAAACCAATCACCCGACGGAGCTTATGCGGCAGCTATTCCAAAGTTCGTCAGCGCCTTCTTAAATCACGAATCTCCCTTGGTTCATGGAGACGGAGAGCAGACGCGAGATTTTACTTACATCGACAATGTGATTCAGATGAATCATCTTGCGGGTACTACTGAGAATCCAGAAGCTTTGAACCAAGTTTACAACGTAGCCTGCGGTCAACGCACTTCGCTGATAGATGTGATTAAAGACATTCAAGATGAACTAGCCAAGTATGACTCTGCCATAGCTAGGGTTGGGGTCAAGCATGGCCCTGAAAGGGCTGGAGATGTGCGTGATTCTTTGGCCGATATTTCCAAGGCTGAAACTTTATTGGGCTACGAGCCCACCCACACAATGAAAGAAGGAATTGCCGAAGCCATCGAGTGGTATCGGAATTCTTTGAAATAAATCTATTTTTATAGACTTGATGGCTTGGTTGAGGAAATATTCAAGTAATCCTTTTGTGAGAAATGTCGCCGTGATGTTTTCGGGGAATGGCTTGGCTCTGATCATTCCATTTATCATGGCTCCTTTCATTTCTCGAATTTTCACCCCCTCAGATTTTGGCGCTTTTGAGCTTTTTGTCAGGATAATGGGACTGATAGCAATTGTTGGTTCCCTGAGATTTGAGTTGGCTATTCTACTTCCAAAAGACCGCACTGAGGTATTGGCTCTCGTGAAGTTATGTTTGAGGATTTTAGTGATTGTAACCATCGTCTCAAGTGCCCTTATTCTTCCATTTCGAAATCAAATAGGAGGACTCTTAAACAACAGCGAATTGCCTGATTTACTCTGGCTTTTGCCAATTGGTGTATTCTCTTTGGGTGCATTTAATATCATGAATCAGTACCTGATAAAGTCTCAGTCGTTCAAAGAGGCAGCCATTGAAAAAGTCGTTTCTTCCTCTTCCAATAATCTCAGCAAATTTTTGTTGGGGCTGAGTTTACCAAATGCTTTCAGTTTAGTTATTGGTCAAATTATTGGGCCTGTACTATCGCTTTTTGCCGTATTGAGATTGAAGAGCATAAGGGCAATGCTTGCGGAAGTATTCCGATTGCCGATATCAGTCAAGTCACTTTTCAAAAAGTACAGAGACTTTCCACTCATAAACACATTTCATGCTTTTTTTCACGAGGGCCAGCATACGGTCTTGTTGTTTTTGATTTCTGCTTACTACGGAGAATATGCTTTGGGACTCTTTGGATTTGCATTCCGCTATTTACGCGTACCCCTCACCGTTTTTGGAACGTCAATTGGACAAGTGCTCAATGAACAATGGTCCAGAGATCTCAATGAGAATCGCCCCATCAAAAACTCTCTAGTAAAAATTGTGTTGTTGTTGGGAGCTGCGGCCTTAATTCCGTTTACGGTCCTGTTTTTCTACGGTGAGCCGATATTCACTTTTGTTTTTGGTGCAGATTGGACTGAGGCTGGAGTCTATGCTGAAATACTTGCGCCTTGGTTATTAATCAATTTCATGACTAGTCCCATTAGCTCTATACCCATTTTGGTGCGGAGGCAATCAGACTTCTTCAAGATTTCAGTTGTTTCGGGAGTGCTAAATTTGTCAGCCCTCGCGGTGATGAGCGAATATGGGTATGATTTCATCCAAGTATTGTGGACATTGACAGGCTTGAATGTGGTCATTTTGTTATTCGTACTTTTCTGGTTGATTCGAGTAGCCTCTGTCGGTAGACGGAGCAGGAGTGTGAATTTGTAAAAAGAAGAATTTAGTATTGTCTATGACGCTTTTTGATCGAATAAAAAGAAGACTTAATACCCTTTATTGGTCTATGCGAGGAACCAATATTGGTGCTAGCTCATCCATTAATAAACGAGTGGAAATTTGGAACCCTAAAGTCGTATCAATTGGGCGATGTAGCCTTTTGGGGAAAAACGTTTCAGTCTATTGTGGCAAAAAAGGGTCTTTTTTCCTAGGAGATGAATCGCACATTGCACCATTTGGATATTTACTCATTGACAACAATAAATGTACGATTGGGAATAAAGTAGCGATAGGTCCTTTCTGCACGTTCATTTGTCATTCAAATAGCATCAAAGGAGAAAGTGAATTCTTTACCGAGAACTATTTAGACGGCGACATTGAAATTGGAAACAACGTTTTCATTGGCGCTCAATGCACTATCTTACCAGGGACGCAAATTCCTGATAACGTTGTTATCGCCTCTAATTCAGTGGTTCGTGGCAAGCTAAAAAGCGGCTTCGTTTATGGTGGGACACCTGCGAAATCGATCAAACCTATTTCTGAATAATGCCTAAGGAAAGATTCGATTTTACGGGCAATTCTCTTTCTAAGAGCTACTTATTCTCGGCACTTGGCTCAATGATTAAGAGTCGATCAAAAAAGTGCTTGGAAGAATCTAGAAAAAGTTTAGCCGATTATTTTGAAGTTAATTCCGAGCAGGTATTCTTGTTTTCTGCAGGCAGAATGTCGGTTTATACTTTGCTTAAATCCCTAAAGCTTGATCCCCAAGACGAAGTAATAGTGGCGGGTTACACATGCGTGGTTCTTACCAATGCTGTGAAATTTGCAGGCCAACCGCTGAAGTATGTGGATATCAATTCCGAAAACTTCAATGCAAATACTGAATCGCTCCTAGAGCTTATTTCGGACAGAACTAAGGTTTTGATTTTGCCACATAATTTTGGCATTCCCTATCAGGATATCGGGAAGTTAAAGGAGGATCACCCCGATCTTATCATCATCGAAGATGTGGCTCATAGTTTCGGGTCTAAAGACCAGAATGGAAAGCTTTGCGGAACGCTTGGAGACGCTTCTTTTTTTAGTCTGGAATATTCCAAACCGATTTCGGCAGGCATGGGAGGTGTCATGATAATAAATAACCAAAAGCTTCTTTCTTCATTTCAATCGGATTTTGAGACAGTCGAAATAGCGAAGCGTTCAAGCGCACTTCGTATTTTATTGACTCTGTGCGCCAAGGTACTCACTCGTTCTAGGAACACATCATTTTTTCAAACCAATAGCATGCGGTTTTTGCGCCGCAGCAAACTTGGGTATGCCACTTCCAAAAAAGAAGTTGAAGGGATCAAGCCCGACAATTACCCCACAAGAATCCATCCTTTACTTTCTTGCCTCTTAGTTGAGCAATTGAAAAACATCGGGTCCATTAACAATAAAAAGACTGAGATCATTAGGCAATACTCAGTGATTCTTTCAAAGTTCAAATCCATTCAGCCCATTGATATTCATAATGCCGTATTGATACGCTACCCTTTACTCTTCAATGAAGACGTTAGTTTGGATCGAATCAATGCTTTTAGAAATGAAGCGATTTCGCACGGCTATCGGTTTGGTGAATGGTTCAATGATGTGGTGCACCCCAGAGGCTCATATCGACATATGTACAATGAAGGAACATGCAAAGTTGGAGAATGGGTATCAGATCGGATGCTCAACCTTCCGGTCAATGCATTTCACTCTTTAGATGAAAATGAATTAGTGGAGATTGAAAACTTGATTCGCAAACATGGGATCAACTAGTTCTTCTTCTATTTTCGCCTCGCGTTAAAAAATGTCTGACAGAAAACCATATCGACTTTTGGTTGTGGCTCCTTACGGGATCCACCTGAAGAATTTTCTGAACAGGATTGAGTCAGAAACCAGTGCCATCCATGTCATCACTTCAAAGGAAGGAGTGTCTGCACATCCAGAAACCATAGTGGATTTTTCTTACCGAAAGCCAATGAATTTTTTGAATACTCCGAATCAAATTCGTGAGGTTTGCAAGAAGTTTAAGCCAGATATCGTCCATTCGCAACAACTCAATTCAGTTAGCTTTTTTACCATGAATGCCATGCGAGGAACAAAAATTCCTTTTGTCGCAACTGCATGGGGATCAGATGTTTTGGTCAACTCAAATCGCGGTGGTTTCCTGAGTCGAATACTTCGGCGAATTCTTAGAAGTGCGGATGCCTTTACGGCCGATTCTCAAGAAGTAGCTGATCGCATGCACGAAATTGCTGGAAAGGATCTACTTATTTCCATCTGCAATTTTGGGGCTGAGAAGCCAGCCTTTACCAGGCCGAAGGAGAACATTATTTATAGCAATCGCCTGCACAATCCTCTTTACCGCATTGACAAGATAATCCGAGCCTTTAGTCAGTTCGTGAATTCTGAAAACGGCAAAAACTGGAAGTTGATAGTCGCGGGAAGCGGAAGTGAAACGGAGAAATTGGAATCTTTAGCAACGGATTTAAAGCTCGGAGAAAACATAGAGTTTCAAGGCTGGGTTGAGAAAGATCAAAACGCTGAAAATTATGCCAAATCAAAAGTTTGGGTGTCAGTGCCCCAATCAGATGCGACACCCATCTCTTTGCTCGAGGCGATGTATCACGGCTGTTATCCCGTCGTCATCAGCTTACCCTCGATAAGGGAGTGGATTGAAGATGGGGTAAATGGAAATTTGGTAACAGACGTTAATGCGGATTTTCTGGGGAATGATTTAAACGATATTGACGAGAATATTGCTCGAAAGAACAGGGAGCTAATTGACTCGCGAGGGAGCGTGGAAATAGCTACTAAGTGTTTTTCAACTATTCACAGAACCATGATTCAAAAATTTGAATAAACTTTGAAAGAGACTCAACAAAATCAGATCGACCTAAGCCGAATTCGGGTTTGCCACATCTCCACGGTTCATCCCTCGGCAGATCACCGTCTATTGGATAAAGAGTGCAAAACACTTGCGGAAGCTGGTTTTGATACATTCCTCATCGCTAGGGCAGACAATGACTATATCAAATTTGGTGTTCAAGTTTTGGCCTTTCCGACTTATAAAAGTCGAATCACTAGAGCTACTCTGGGTGTATTGAGGATTGCCATAAAGGCTATAAAGCTAAAGCCTCGAATTGCTCACATCCACGATCCAGAATTGCTATGGACATCAGGGCTTTTCCGACTTTTCGGAATACGTTTTATCTACGATTCTCACGAGCATGTTCCTAAACAAATCACGAGTAAGCCTTGGATCAAGCCCAATTGGTTTCGAAACCTCATTGCATTTCTCGTGTCAGTATACGAGCACTTTTTTTCTCTTTTTGCCAATAAAGTCATCTCGGTAACACCAGAAATTGTAGGTCGTTTTCCCGAGAGAAAACAATTGATGATACGGAATTTCCCTCCGTTCGAAGGAAGTCTGCCTCCCGTTGAGCATACCAAAACGGAAAAGATAATATCCATTTATGCGGGTGGCTTAACGAAGATTCGAGGAATCGCTGAAATAATTGAAGCCTTCGCTGAACTCGGTTCTGATTATGAACTGCGGCTTCTCGGGCCTTGGGAGACTGATTCATTCCGAGATGAATGCTTGAGCAAAGCGACTGATAACGTTAGATACCTTGGGCTGGTAACGCCAGCGGAGGTTTCAAATCAAATTCGTCAATCAGATATTGGATTGGCTATTCTTTATCCTGTCAAAAATTATTTGATGAGCTACCCGGTTAAGGCATTTGAATACATGAAGGAAGGCGTTCCAATTGTGATGTCATCTTTCCCCTATTGGAAAGAGCTTTATTCATCGTGTGCTGAGTTTGTCGATCCGCACGATGTCAATCAAATAAAAAAGGCGGTACAAGACTTGGGAAGTTCGCCAGCGAAGAGAGCGAAATATGGCCTTAGCGGATACCATTTGGTAAAGGATGAATACAACTGGGAGGTCGACGGAAGGAAACTCAAAGAAGCCTATCTTTCGCTGGTGAAATAGGCGATAATTCGATTTCTCTAGTCTCACTTTTGTGGAATGAGTAATATGAAAAAGGCATGATCATCCGACGAGTAGATAGCTTTGATTTAGACAAGGAGAGCCCGTTCTTTTTGTCAAAATTGTTGTGTGATTCTTTAGGAACCGAGTTGAATAAAATTAGCGTTTTTAAGTC
The DNA here is from genome assembly GCA_047632755.1 of Cryomorphaceae bacterium. Classification (GTDB taxonomy): domain Bacteria; phylum Bacteroidota; class Bacteroidia; order Flavobacteriales_D; family Cryomorphaceae; genus JAKVAV01. Next base: position 35,968 of record JBLIDT010000019.1, on the reverse strand, counting down.
TGAAAAAGACACGCAACCGATCGCAAACTTGACGTATTACGCTTATCGCCGCATGGGCGTTGATGCTGTAATTACTCCGCCAATGGCTCCACACTGTGGTCTTCACTTTTACCACCGCACCGAAAAAAAGTTGAGTCGTTACAGCGATGAAAAAAGAGCACTAAGGGCGATCGCTGAATACGTTGCCGAGAAGTATCCATCAGCTCATATCGATTTGGCCCTTCCTCCTGAGATTAAGGATATTCAACCATTTAAACAGGTCGAGTTTAAATCGGATGTCTCTTATACCTATTTATTGGAAATTGGAGAGAAAACAGAACAGGACCTACTTTCAGAAATGAGTTCTGAGCGACGAAAGAACATTCGAGATGCCGAGAAGAAGGACTACGAGGTTAGAGTGAATTCTGGTTCTGAAGCTATTGTCACTTTAGTTCAAGGTACGCTTGAATCAAATGGGTTGAAGTCAAAATCTGAGCAGTTAACTCACTTTATCAAAGAAGGGAAGGATAAAGTCTTCACAGTGGCAGTATTTCGTAAAGACGAATTGCAATCGGCAGCTGTAATTGCTTTGGATAAATCAAAGGCATATTACCTTGCTGGAGGAACAAAAAAAGAAACTGCTGAAGCAGGAGCCTTGGTTCTTTGGAGGGCCATTTTAGAAGCACAAAAACACAGTGTAAAACACTTTGATTTCTTAGGTTCATCAAATCCTGCAATCGAGAAATTTTTTCGTGGTTTCGGTGGAGAGCTCACACCATACTTCCGCATTATTGCTGACAATATAGTTTTTGATTTTCTTCGGTCTGCCAAAAGAACGCTAGGGAAATGAGTGGAGCACGGCGAAATCTCATGCAAGGCTTTTCTCTGTACGAAGGTGCTATTTGCCTTTTGGCATTCTCCATCCCCGTTCTCAAATACGGCATTCAAATTCCTATTATCCTATTCGTGATTGCTTGGCTTTTCGCCAAAAAGCAGGTGGATAGAAAAGTGTTTATTCCAATCCTACTTTTTGCGGCTATTTACATCTTCCATCTTATTGCCATGCTCTATACAGAGAATGTCGATAGAGGGTCGAAAGACCTTGTCCAAAAGCTCTCGCTGCTTATTTTTCCAGTCATCATCGGCACAGGCCCCAAGTTGACCAAACTGATGCGCGAAATGGCGATAAAGTTCTTTGTTTTGGGAACGCTGACTGCCGTAATTTTTGGATTTATTTCGTCTGCAATAGAGTACAGTTCTACAGGATCGATCTCGGTTTTTTACATGTCTGATTTCTCGCCATCCCATCATCCTTCCTACATTAGTTTTTATGTCGTTATCGCCTTGGCCATGCTGCTCTTGAGAATCGAGAAATCCACGAATTCTAAAAGAGCCCTTCTGCTTTGGATCGCTGTTTTGTTTCTTAGCCTTTCATTAATATTTCCAGCCAGTAAGATGGGGTTCATTAATTGGGCAATGGTCTTTTTTGTCTTCCTTCTGAAGTGGTTAATCTTAAAACCTTATCACAGAAAGGCGGCAGTTTTACTACTAGGTGCTGGTCTCCTTTTCGTTCTTTTTCTGAAATTTGATCCTGTGGCTAGCGCCCGAATTGGAAAAGCAGTGGAGGTGACTTCCCAAATGGATCAACCGAATAAGGAATCTCAAGTAGAAAGCAATACAGCTCGATTGTACTCCTGGAGCACCGCCTTGATGATCATTAAAGAAAATCCCATAGGAGTGGGTACTGGCGACATTAACGATGCAATGGTCTCTTCTTACAATAAGCAAGGTTTAGACGATCTCGCTGCAAAGAGCCTCAATCCTCACAATGAGTTTTTGCAAATTGGTGTTGCCATTGGAATTCCTGCTGCTTTGCTCTTTCTCTTTTCATTGGTTTTTCCTTTCGGCAAAATCATTCGAGAAAAAGACTGGATCTATGGGATATTTCTGTTGAGTATTTTTATTCAATTCTCGGTTGAATCTATGCTAGAGAAACAAAGTGGAGTGATCTTCTTTGCCTTCTTCAATGCCTTCTTTTTCTTCTCACCGAAATCTTCGAAATGGGGCTAAAATTTGTTTCGATCATCATGCCCTGCCGCAATGAGGTGAATTTTATTGAAGGCGTATTGAATTCCATCTCCGCTCAAGACTATCCGAAAGATTCTTTGGAAGTCATCGTGGCCGATGGAATGAGCGATGACGGAACCAGAGAAAAACTGGAAGAATTATCGAGTTCTCATCTCAACTTAAAGGTGATTGATAATCCTCAAAAAGTGACGCCAAATGCGCTCAATTTGGCTATTGAAGCATCGAAAGGAGAGGTCATTGTTCGACTCGATGCCCACTCAAATTACCCATCTAATTACATTTCAAGATTGGTGACTGAATTATTCAGATTGGATGCAGAAAATGTAGGTGGGGTTTGGGTAACAACCCCTGCAAACTCTGGCACGGTCGCAACGGCCATTGCCTTAGCTACATCTCACCCCTTGGGTATTGGGAATGCAAGTTATCGCTTGGATAACCCTGTGATTAAGGAAGCAGACACGGTGCCATTTGGCTGTTTCAAAAGGAGCATTTTTGATAAAATCGGCTTTTTCGACACTGACTTGATTAGAAATCAAGACGATGAATTTAATGGGCGAATAATAAAGAATGGGGGTAAGATTTTTTTAGTGCCAGATGTGGAAATAGAATATTACGCTAGGGCTACTTTAGGAACCATGATGAAAATGTTTTGCCAATATGGACTCTTCAAGCCATTGGTTAATATTAAGTTAGGACATCCCGCAACGCTGCGACAATTTGCTCCTCCCATTTTCGTGTTGGGTCTATTGTTTTTACCCATTGCCCTCTTGTCGGAATGGTTGTTTATGATTTGGTCTGCGATTTATGCCATCTATTTTTTGACGAGTGCCTTTTTCTCTTTAAAAGTTGCCTGGCGCGAAAAAAGAAGGGGTCTTGCGCCCTACCTTTTTTTGGCATTCTTCCTTATTCATTTCTCTTATGGCTGGGGTTATTTAACAGGGATATTCAAATTTGTCCTCTTGAAAAATAAAGTCCGTGCCAACCAAACGAATCTATCTCGTTGACATGATGAAAATCTTAACCATAGTCGGGGCAAGGCCCCAATTTGTGAAAGCCGCCACCATCAGTCGACAGGTATTAAATGATCCCGAAGTCGAAGAAATTCTCGTCCACACGGGGCAGCATTTTGATGCGAATATGAGCGAGATTTTTTTCTCAGAAATGGAAATGCCCCAGCCCAAATACAACTTGGCCATCAATGATCTTGGCCATGGAGCCATGACGGGTAGAATGCTCGAGGGAATCGAAAAAATAATTCTCGAAGAAAAACCCGATGTCGTGTTGGTCTATGGCGATACCAACTCGACCATTGCAGGGGCCTTGGCCGCCAGAAAACTTCACGTAAAAGTGGGCCATGTGGAGGCGGGATTGCGCAGCTTCAATATGGCCATGCCCGAAGAAGTGAACCGAATTCTCACCGATCGGATCTCTGATTTTCTCTTCTGTCCAACTGATTCAGCGGTGAAGAATCTGAAACGTGAAGGCTACGATCTTTTGGATTCTGAAGTGGTGCGAACGGGTGATGTGATGTATGATGCAGCGCTGTTTTACGCCCAACGATCTGCTGAGCTATCCACCGTAATAAATGAGATTCCTCTCAAAGAATTTGCCTTGTGTACGCTACATCGCGCTGAAAACACGGACGACCCTGAGCGACTTTCAGCTGTGGTAAAAAGCTTGAATGAAATTCACAAAAGACTCCCCATCGTTTGTCCTTTGCATCCGCGAACACAAAAGAAACTTGCGGAGTATGGACTCAAGCTCGATGTGCATATTATCGATCCAGTTGGGTATTTCGATATGGTGGAATTGCTAAAACACTGTCAATTGATCTTGACCGATAGCGGAGGATTGCAAAAAGAAGCTTTCTTTTTCAAAAAGCCGTGCATTACTATGCGCGACCAAACAGAGTGGGTTGAGCTGGTGGAAAATGGATTCAATGTTTTGGCTTCGCCAAATCAAGAGAGTATGCTGGCGGCATTTGACACCATGACCACCAAAAGCATCGATTATGACATGGATTTATACGGCGACGGAAATGCAGCGGGATTTATCCTCAAACACCTCAAGAGACGCATAAAAGACGCTTAACGATTTCTTATCTTTGCCCGAAATTCTTTTAAGGTATGATACCGTTCTCTCCACCACGCATGGATCAAAAAATTGTCGATGAAGTAACCGATACATTGCTATCGGGATGGATTACGACAGGCCCCAAAACAAAGCGATTCGAAAAGGAGATTTCTGAATATACTGGAGCTAAGAAGACCATCTGCTTCAACTCAGCTACAGCTGGAATCGAATTGGTACTCCGTTGGTTCGGAGTGGGAGAGGGAGATGAGGTGATCATTCCCGCATATACCTATTGTGCCACGGCGAATGTGGTGATTCATTGCGGAGCCAAGCCCGTGATGGTCGATACGCTGCCAAACAGTTTCAACCTCGACCCTCAAAAAGTAAGAGAAGCCATCACTGAGCGGACGAAAGTTGTCGTGCCGGTTGACATCTCAGGCTATCCGTGCAATTACGATGAGCTGTTTGCCATTTTGCAAGATGAATCCATCAAATCCCTTTATTCGCCTCACACTCCCGAGCAAGAATTAATGGGAAGAGTAATGCTCATGGCCGATTCGGCTCACGGTTTCGGAGCCATATACAAGGGCAAGAAATTGGGAAGCATTGCCGATGGAACGGCTTTTTCTTTTCATGCCGTGAAAAATCTCACTACTGCTGAGGGAGGCGCCGTTTGCCTCAACATGCCCGAGCAGTTTGACCACGACGAGATGTACCGCCTCTTGAATCTTATGAGTTTGCACGGCCAGAGCAAAGATGCTTTGAGCAAAATGGAAAAAGGAGCTTGGCGCTACGACGTTACCGTTCCCGGATATAAGTGCAACATGACCGATATCCAGGCTTCGATTGGCTTGGTGGAGTTGAGTCGTTATGACTCCGAGACACTCAAACGCAGAAAAGACATTTGCGCTCTTTACGACCGTGAGTTCGCCGATTCTGATTGGGCAGTCACCCCGTTATTTGTGAATGACGATGGAAGCGAAACATCCTATCATTTATACCAATTGAGAATCGATGGAGCCACCGAAAATGAGCGTGATGCCATTATCCAATTCATCGCCGATCGAGATATCGCCGTCAATGTCCACTTCATTCCCTTGCCCATGCTTACCGCTTACCGCGAAAGAGGCTTCAAAATGGATGACTACCCCAATGCCTTTGCTCATTATGCCAATGAGGTCAGTTTGCCGCTTTTTTTCAATCTCAAAGATGAAGAGGTAACAGAAGTAGCAAATGCCGTCAAAGATGCCGTCGCGGAGATTATAAAAAAATGATCAAGTTTCTTTTTGATCGAGTTATGGCAGCCTTGGGGATCTTATTCCTGCTGCCTGTGCTGCTCGTAATTGTGATTTGGGTGATACTCGATTCGCGTGGGGGAGCTTTTTTCGTTCAAACCAGAGTCGGAAAGAATGGCCGTCAATTCGGTCTTTTGAAGTTTCGCACCATGCGCCCGCTTTCCGAGAAAGAGGGTAAGTTGACCGTTGGCTCAAATGATCCGCGTGTGACACGAGCGGGGCTTACACTGAGAAAGTACAAAATCGATGAACTGCCTCAGTTGTTGAACGTTCTCATTGCCGATATGAGTTTCGTGGGCCCTCGACCAGAAGTGCCTGAATACGTCGCTCAATACAACACAGAGCAGAGAAGAGTTTTGGGCGTTCGCCCAGGTATTACAGACGAGGCGTCATTGGCCTATTTTAATGAAAATGAGACGTTGGCGAAAAGCGACAATCCAGAAAAAACGTATTTAGAAGAAATCATGCCTGCCAAAATTGAACTCAATTTGGCCTATTTGAGACGAAGAAGTTTTCTCTCGGACATTGGTGTCATTCTGAGGACACTCAGTAGAATAATTTCCTAAAGTCGATGCTTATTAACCGCCGCGAATAGCTTTTTTATTTCGTCCACTTTTTCTGGGTATCCCAACCGATCATAAGACATAATGAGGTTATTTAATAGCCGAATGATCATGCTCTTGTTATCGCATGGCTCAAAGAATTTCGGCTCCTCTTTCAATTCTAGCTGTTGGAGGTAAGTGGTGATCTCGTTCTTGTGAACGATCGTTCCTTGGCTGAAGGCATTGATGTAAAAGAGGACTTTGTCATCATCAACTTTGCCTTTCATGTGATTTTCCATGAGCCGGAGGATATTGTACTCATCCACGTAGGCCATAATGAAATGATTCGGCAAGTTTACTCCGAAAATCGGTATTTCGAGACGCTGCGCCAGCACGATGTAGAGTATGCTCAAGCTTAGCGGGTTTCCTTTCTCGTTTTCGAGAACTGTACTGATGTAGTTATTTTGAGCCGCGTGGTAATTCTTCTTATTCCCTCTGAACCCGTGCACTTCAAAGAGAATGTGGTTCATCACCTTTACCTGTTCGAGTGCGGTAAGCTCCTCGTTGAGTTCTATCCAAATCTCTTGATGCAATTTGGTCAATCGATCAAAGGTCTCCGTTTCATCCAGGTCGGGGTATTGATACTTGGCTACCATAAGTGCACCAGCAAAGAGGTCTTCTCCTCCATCTTTCGCCCAATTTTCTAAGCCTGAAAGAACCGATTCAAACTGTATATCGTGGATGATGTCTTCGATGCGTTGTTGGAACTCCTGACCGAAAGTATTGAGCTCCCAAACATTTTCCAAGCTCGGGATGGCTGACTCGCCTATAGAAACGATCCGCTCCTTTACCTGTTGGTAAATGTTTTCATCGGGATCGTCGATGAGATTGATCAGTGCTTCTATTTCGTTTGCGTTCAACATACTTTGAGACGAAGATCAAGCGATCTTTGCTGAGTCTAAAGATATTCTCAAGTAGGCTTGCTGAATGCGAAGATTTCCAGTTTTTTAACCGAAGCATTGTTAATGGGCGGAAACTCTTTCTAAAACGATGGAAATGAGTTCCTCCATAGCTGGCTGATGATCCGTTAAAAATGAATCGGCCGCTCTGTTGGCCACAACCAAGCAAACAGTGGTACATTGGTGACCCAATGCGGCTCCCAATCCGAAAAGGGCAGAGCTTTCCATCTCGTAATTGGCCAGTGGTAGATCTTCGAAAGAGAAGCTTCCCATTCGCTCGTTGATGTCAGGCATCGCAACAGGTAGACGTAATTTTCGGCCCTGGGGCCCATAAAAACCGCAAGCAGTAGCCGTAATTCCTTGGATGAATCCCTCTTCGAATTTGCTACCCGCTTCCTTGGAGCTTTTTACAGCATAAGGTTTAATTCCGTCCAAAGACCAATTGACATGAGCTGCGAATGATCTCGCCAGTTCCAGTTCTTCCTCTTCGAAATGCGCTTGATAGTAGTGCATCACCGCGTCGAGGCCAATGGCGTAGCGGCTGTGAATAAAGCTGCCTGGCTCAATTTCTTTTCTCAGCCCTCCACATGTGCCAATTCGAATAATTTCGAGTGGCTTCGGGTTCTCAATCGTTTCGCGTTTCTCAAAATCGACACTTCGCAAGGCATCAAGTTCGTTTAAGACAATGTCGATATTGTCGGTGCCGATTCCTGTGCTCATTGCAGTAATCCGCTTTGAGCCGATAGTTCCCGTATGTGTCACAAACTCACGGTTGCTCGCAACGATTTCGATTCGATCGAAGTGTTTTGAAATTTTTTCAACCCTGCCTTGGTCACCTACTACCAAAACGGTATCGGCGAGATGCTCGGGTTTTATAGCCAAATGGTAAATCGATCCGTCACTATTAACGGGAAGCTCCGAGGGAGCAAACTTGAGCGAGGTACTTAATGGGAGTTTTTTCACGGTTTCGCCAATTTACAAACTTCGCTGACAAGACACTATTAGAGTCTGTCTATAAAGTCGAGTATCTGAGAAAAAGAGTCAAGAGTCTGAACTAGAAAGTTCATAGACCAAGCCACAGGCATTGTGGAACGCATATAATCGGTTTTATACAATAGGATCTTGACTCTCTCGATTTCAAATACTGAATCTGTTCCTGTACTCTCGTGTCTTAGCCAGAGAGTTCAAGATCAAGGCTTGCTAAGCTCTGAAAATAAGCAGTTGACATTGGTCAATGCGGTGTCCTGAGCATAGCCGAAGGGACTGTTTTTAGGGCAACTGGAATGCAGCTATTGGACTCGATGGACAGGCACTACTGGGCGCTGAAGACTTTCTCGAGTAGCTCGGTAACCCGTGCCGCAGGATTTTCTCTGATCTTTTCCTCTTCTTCAGAAATCAATAAGAACAGTCCATCCATCGCCTTGTCGGTAACGTATGCCTCGAGGTCGGGGTCTACTTTTTCTCCACCTGTAAAGGCGGAAGCCGTATTGTACGCCGAAGCCAATGGCTGCCAGTATTTAGTGAGCTCGACATCATTGATGGCCTTATCCACATCGGGTTGAAAGGCAGCGCGAAGGCTGGTCTCCGTGCTTCGGCGTAGGTAATCGGTTGCGGCGTTGTCTTCGCCTTTCAATAGGGCAAAGGCATCATTAATCGACATAGAGGTAATGGCGTCAATGAAAATTGGAGCAGCGTGAGAGACGGCTTGCTCCGCGGCGTGATTTAAGCTTTCCTCAAATTTTTCTACCTGAATTCCCAATCCCAATTTTTCAGCGGTTTCTTTCACTTTCTCTGCTTCGGCGGGAAAAGGGATGCGCAGGCGTGGAGTATTTAAGAATTGATTTTCCTTTCCAGCAAAGTCGACAGCGTTGTTTGTTCCTAGAGCCAAAGCCTCTTTGAGGCCCGCCGCCACTTCCGAGGTTGAAAGTCCTTGAGGAGTTTCCAGAGATTCGGTCACGGTTTTCATCGTTTTGCGAAAGCTCTCTTCAGAGCACGAGGTAAAGGTCAAACCGATAAGTAATAGTGGGAGGATGATTTTTTTCATGTGGCAGTTTTGGCAAAGATAATGCCATCGCTCAATTGCGTTCATTTATTAACCAGTTTGGAGTCGGTGAATGAATGTTTTTATCTTCGCTGCCATGGGACAAGAAATCCTCGTAACAGGAGCCGCTGGCTTCATTGGATCGCATCTTTGCGAAAGCTTATTGGAGCAAGGGCATACCGTATATGGAATCGACAACTTCGATCCATTTTACAGCCGTAAAATCAAAGAAAGAAACCTCGAGTCTTTTCGCAATCACGAGCGCTTTGGTTTTTTTGAATTGGACTTAACCGAAGGGGAAAAGCTTCAGCGAATTCCTTCTTTTGATATGGTGGTGCACCTTGCGGGAAAAGCGGGAGTGCGGCCTAGTATCGATGCCCCGCAAGATTACATCGATGCCAATATCACTGCAACCTTAAATGTATTGGAGCTTTGTCGAAGCAAAGGCTGCAAAAAGATGGCCTTTGCCAGCAGCAGTAGTATTTACGGCAATTCAAAGCACATCCCCTTTGTAGAGGAGGGAGTGGAGTATGAACCTATTTCGCCCTATGCATTCTCTAAGCGAAGCTGTGAGTTGATGAATTATACCTTTCATCACCTCTATCAAATCGATATTTTAAATCTGCGCTTTTTCACCGTTTATGGCCCACGTCAACGGCCTGATTTGGCCATTCACAAATTCACGCGTTTATTGAGTGAGGACGAATCCATTCCCATGTTTGGCGATGGATCTACCTCTCGTGATTACACCTTCGTAGCCGACACTGTGGCTGGAATAAACGGTGCGATGGATTACCTGCGAGAAAACACCGACGTTTTCGAAACGGTGAATTTGGGGAACAACCAGCCCGTCAAGCTTTCTGACTTAATTTCAGGTATTGGTCAAGCTTTAAAAGTAGAGCCTAAAATCGAAAAGCAACCTATGCAGCCTGGTGATGTGGATATTACTTATGCCTCTATCGAAAAGGCCAAGAAGTTATTCGGCTACAATCCCAAGACGAGTATCAAGGATGGTCTTAAGAAATTTGTGGAGTGGTACCGAGAGGTGAACTAGATTGTCAGAAGGCAGTTGTTGGTTCATTTTCCAGTCCTAAAATACTTAGGGACTGGATTTTTATATTTGTCCCTCGAAAAAATTTTTCAATGAAGCATTTGCTGTTACTGTCAGCTGTCTTCTCCTTTCTCTTGGTATTCGGTCAGAAAGATTCACTCATCTTCGATGGCGGTCAAATAATAGTAGGAGAGGTGAAAGAGATGAACCGAAATATATTGACCATTGAAACGGAATACAGCGACAGTGATTTCAGAATTGAGTGGGAAAAAGTTTCTGAATTTTACAGCGATCAACTTTATATGGTTCAAATCACTGATCGAACTGTTTTCACTAACGCCACCATGGTTTTTCAGAAGCCGAATGAAGTAAAAATCACAGGGGAATTGAGCACCAGAATGGTCCCGCTGAGCGAGGTGGCTTATTTCAGGCAAGTGGAAACTGGCTTTTGGAGCAAGTTGTCTGCAACCATTGATTTGGGTTTTAACCTGACCAAAGCGAGTAATCTTCAGCAATACAATGCGGCGGCTACGGTGGGTTATAAATCAGCTCAGTGGACGTATAGAGCAACCTATCAGCAGAATAGGTCGCAACAAGATGATGTGGATCCTGTGCGTAGAACAGAAGTAAATGCGAATGCAGATTATGCGCTGCGAAATGGAGTCTTCATCGGAGCTGGTTTGAACTTTCTGAGCAATACGGAACAGCTTCTCGATCTGCGGACAACTGGATATGCAGGAGTGGGTTATTATATAGTGCGAAACAACCACATGTACTGGCAAACTTTTATAGGCTCAGCCATTAACAGTGAGAATTTCACTGAAGTGCCCGAAGAGCCTTCTGAAGATAGAGACAGTTTTGAGGGGCTAATCAGTACAGAGCTGAATCTTTACAATCTTGGGGATATTGACGTATTTTCAAATATTGCTTGGTACCCCAGTTTTACGCAGAAGGGACGTAATCGAATCAATTACTCTATCAGTGTTGCCTACGATATGCCCTTGGATTTTTACATAAAAACGGGCCTCACTTTAAACTATGATGACCAGCCTGCAGTGGGCGCGTCGGAAACGGACTACGTTTTTACAGGAGGCTTTGGGTGGGAGTTTTGAATTGGTCATTAGTCCATAGACTTTGGCTTCCAGCAATCGGCTGCCAGCTTGCAGCAAATCGTGATTCAAAGGAGCGTGATTTTTGGAATGTGGAATTCACGAAGGGCTCTGAACTAGAGACCAATTACTAGCTGACTAGCTACTAGAAATCCTTAATTTTTTTGCGCGCAACAGAACGCACGCCTCATTGGTTATCAGTAAAAAGGCCCTCATCCGTTAAAGATGAGGGCCTTTTTACTCATTCAGATGCTTGTCAGATTGGTTTATTTCATGATCACCATCTTTTTGGTGTCAATGAACTTTCCATCTACAAATAAGGAGTAGAGGTAAGTACCTGATGCGAGTCCTTGCGTTTGTAACTCCACTTGGTTGGCACCGCCTTGAAGATCTTGAACAGGGCTTCCCATTTTCATCAGTTTTTAATGACCTTCTTCACTACCGAAACGGCGCTGCTGTTTAGGCGGATGAAGTAGATCCCCTTCGATTCGTCAGAAAGATTAAGTAGTATATAACCGTCACGAGGCTTTTGTGAATAGACTACTTGCTTGATCTCTTTGCCGTTCATATTTCCAACATGTATTTCCAATGGATAAATGAAGTCCGAAGGCATTGCAATGGCAAACAACCCATCTCCAGGATTCGGGTAGACAGTGAAATTCTCTAGGTCCGAAATGGGATTGGTCGTGCTGGGCACGGTCAGCTTTATACATGTTCTATAATTGCATTTTTCACCTGTCGCGGTGACTCTTGATACAATCATGCACACTTTGTAAGTCCCTGGAGCAGTAAAGGTGTGGGCTACACTAGTCGCGCCAGTTGTTAGAACTGCTGGTGTATTGTCGCCCCAAGTCCACTTAATCATGTCACATTCATCCACAAATTGGAATGAGTTGGGGGTAAAGCTGAAGGTGTTGTTCACTATTGGGCTTGTCGTGAATCCGAGAAAAACGGCGTTCATGAAGTTTTCATCGCAGACACATGGCTGGTCCAAGGAGCAGTCGGGCATCACAATACAGTGTTCGAACTGGCAACACTCAGAGGCAGTGCCATCTGCGTTTTGCGAGTGTAGGGTGATGGTAAAACAAACCGTATCTCCTGGAGCCGGAAGGGATCCGAAATTGAAGGATATTGTAACCGATTGGCCATCAATCACAGGTGGGAATATGATCGTTTGGTTATAGACTCCCAATCCTGAAGGGCTCGTAAATTCGACAAAGGCTTCAGTGACGCTTTGTCCAGAGGTATTGTTGAGTAGGCCCTGGTAGAAATAATTTCCAGTGGTGTTGTCACAGGTAATCGTTTCATCCGATAAGTAACCGCATGGAGGTTCGCAAAATAGCTCGAGGGTATCCCTGCACACGACGACGCCATCCTTCATCCATTTGACCTCAATCTGTTGCATTGGTGCCGTATTTGTTTCCAAGCAAATACGCGGTAATGTAAAAGTGCCTACAGGGACACTTCCGCCTATTGGATCGGGTAAAAAGCTAAGCGAAGTATCCGTATAACCGGATGTGAGCCAGCCCGAGCCGAAAGGATTGTTTACCGTCAAGGTGGTTTGTTCGGAGATGACACATAGGCCAATTTCATCAAAGTACCCGGGGGTAAAGTTGTTGATAAGCACTATATCGTGGCAACAGCCGTCACCTGCAACTGGTATTGCTCCCTCTACTTGTACAAACGGGCAGGGATCACAGTAGGGAATGTCGATGCAATACAACGTATCGAGCGAGCAACAGAGGGTTCCTGGGAATTCCACTGGATTTTGGGCATGGCCTACCATTTTGAAGCAAAAGGTTTCCCCTTCAATACCTAATCCAGATAGTTGAAGATTAAAAGTCTGACAATTTCCAGGTAGGAGAGGGTTGGCACTCAAGTCTATAAATGGTGGAGAAACCACAATGCCAGCTGGTCCTGAAACCAATAGATCAATATGTTCTATAGGATAGGCTGCGTCTGAAGGATTGCAAACGGTGAAACTGTATTCGATATCAGTGCCGTTGCAGTAAATACTATCTGAGGCAAGATAGATGCAGTCTGACTCTACAGGACAGTTGAGCACTATGGAATCGGTGCATATCACCTCATTTTCCATGTTTATCCATTCCAGATAGATCACCTGTGGTGTTGTGATGGCGTTTTGCATACAAATAGTCGCGAAATCGTTGAGAATTCCTTGCGGCATGGGGTTGCCTATAGTTGAATTGGTAAGTGAGACAAACTGGGTCTGGACTGACTGCGGATTCAATAAGCCGCTCAAGGAGCCACTCAGTAAGTTCAAGTCTCCATCGCTGGTTGTAATATTGAGCCCTTTGATGCTGTCAAGTTGATTGTCATAGCTAATCACTACGCAGCACGAATCAACCAGTCCAGCGGAGGTGGTCAGAAATTCATATTCTATTGAGAGGCTGTCGCAAGGTGACTCAGGGCAATTCAACACGTTCAGGATAAGTTGACCCGACGTAGCTGGGCATCCGAATTGATTGGTAGCTGTGAGACTGTAGTCGCCTGAAGAGATAACCGTTAGGCACGAATCGGTTTCACCGGTCATGGGTACTCCACCGAGATTCCACTGGTACAACAGTCCAGGAGGTCCGCAAATCGTTTTTGGAGGGCAAACGTCATAACAGCCTACTGGTACAATACACAAATCGGGTAAAGGATTGACAGTGCCCGAAGCAGATGACGAGCATCCGGATACCGTATCTGTGGCAACCACAGTGTATGTGCCTGCCTGACTCACCGTAATAGTGGGTGTTGTGGCACCTGTGCTCCATACGTAACTGAGTGCGGGGTCAAATGGCGTTACGCCAAGAGTAGTTGGCTGTCCAGCGCATGCTGGAACAGGGGCAATAATCACTGCAAGTGATGGAGAAATAGCGACCTGAACGGTTACAGGACCAGCAGTATTGCTACAGCCATTTTGATCGGTAATCCTTATTGAGTAAACACCTGGCAGCAGAGGGCCACCGTCGCATACACTTATTTGAGAGCTGGTGCTTACTACGGTATTGGCATTGTCAAGCCATTCATAAGTATTCGAAGGATCATTTGGAGCCGAAAGCTCTACGCAACCCGCGTCGCAGATGAATAGGTTTCCTGATATGGATGCTGTCGGGAGTGGTAGTTCCTCCACTTCTACTTCATCAAGATCTCTCTCACAACCATTGGAATCGGTGAGCGTTACGGCGTACACGCCCATGCCTACGGTAATGCTTTGGGTAGTTTCATTGCCGGGACTCCATACGTAGCTATAGCCTATCGGTGCGGTGAGGGTAGTGGTACTTCCTTGACAAATAACGAGGTTTGGCGATGCACTTATGACCCCAGGTGGTATTTCGGGGAACACAGTTATACTCACAGAAGTATCTTTTTGGCAACCAATAGCATCGGTCACGATTACAGAAATGGTGTTAGGGCCAGGTGTCGTGGGCGGCGATACATAAGCAAACTGGCCCATTTGCGCGCCAAAAGTGCTTGCGCCAAATGTCCATGCGTATGTTACCGCGCCGGGTGCACTTACCGAAAAGTTAAACGGTACGTTCATGCAAATACTGTCGGGAGCCGTTATGACGGGATTTGCAATCAAATTGGGAGTTATGGTAGTGCTTACCACAGACTCGCATCCGTTGCCATTTGTTACCGTGAGCTCTACAGTCGAAGGGGTAGTGATGGTAAAAGTAGGGCTGGCTGCAGTAGACGACAACACACCATCGATTTTCCATTCGTAGGAGAGTAACCCGTTTCCAGGTCCAGGCAGATAAGTGGACAGGTCGGTAAAATCGAAAACTCCACAGCTGGGATTTGTAAAGCTAAAATCAGCTTTTAGCGGCACTGTGATCGGTATATCAAAACACACATTACATGAATCGCCGGGTGCATTGAGCTCCGGTACTTTTCCGCAAACACGCGCCGTGAAGGTGCCTATTGATCCATAGGTATGCGTTGGTGCTGGATTGGAGCTGCCGTTGCCATCGCCGAAAGACCATCCTCCAAAAGTAAAATTTGAAGAGGTATAGGAGTAATTAAAGCTGATTTCGTCGCAATTTTGGCCTACCACTGAAGAAGAAGCACTAAGAGTATCTTGTTCAGTGAGGCATGGTGATCCCACCCCCGAGCAGATCTCTTCTATAATCTGGTAGTTTGGCGATTGGTCTGTGCATTCATTGCTAAGATCAGTCACGGTAAAATAATAAGTATATAACCCCGCCATACCTATCACATTGTGCGTATAAGTAGGAGTGGCTGAAGGTCCTTGCACGATGACAGTCCCGACGAAAGATGGACCGCTACAGTACCAAGTAAACTCATAGCTCGCATTCGTTTGGGCAATCATGGTGATGGGGGAAGGGTTCTGCAGGCAGATAATGTTGCCTTCATTGCTGTAAATCTGGGCTACGGGTCCAGATTGGGTTTCTACTTGTGCATATGTGGTGGCAGTGCATCCGTTCAGCGGGTCAGTAGTCGTTACGCTCACCGTTCCGCCACTGCTTGTATTGGTGCTTGGTGTGGTTGCGGTATTTGACCATAAATAAGATGAGAAGCCTGCTGTCGCATTCAGGACCACAGAACCACCAGGGCATAGCAAGCCGTCTTGCGATATTACAGGTACTTGGATTGGAGTAAGAACTACGGGAAGTGAGGTGGGAACGATTGTGCCGCATAATTCAGCTCCTACTTGAATTACTGAGCTGCCAGGAGTATTTCCCCACTGCACCTGAATGCTGTTGGTGCCTTGCCCGCTAACGATACTTCCTTTAGTGGGGTCGCTGAGCGACCACGTAAGAACAACATCAGGGTGCGGAGGCGGAATGGGAGTGTTGGGTGCCAGCGTGTAGGTGGTAAGCTCATTTAAGCATGATGGTCCTCCTGTTATTGTATACGGACCGTTGGGGCCTTTTTCTACAGGAGTAATGGATACTGTATCTGACAGGCAGTTGGGACTATTTTGTTGCACCTGTGCCAGCGCTAGGGAATAGGGGCCTGAAGCGCCCCAGGTGACTTCCGTGGTGGCACCCGTATTTGACGACAGAGTGCCGTTTGATACTGTCCAAGAAAATCCGAAACCACTGCCATTTGGGATGGCTGTATAGTAAGCCACTTCACCAGGGCAAATTTCCATAGGGCCTGTTATTCCTCCTGGTACTGGAACTTCAATGACCTCAATTACTGTAGTTTTTTGATTGTTGCAGTACACGTTTGGCAAAGTGGGCTGAACGGTAATAACATAGGTGCCCGGTGCGCCCCAGTTTACCGAGAAGTTGCTGGTGCCATCGCCGACTTCGGAGTTTGCCGGAAGGCTAGGGGAGACAGTCCAATCGTAACTTGACGAGGGCGAAGCTGTTGCCAATAAGGTTGATGTGCTTCCATTGCAGACCGTCGATGGACCGGGGTTGAACAAGTCGAATGACGGCAGAATGGTCACATTCAGCGTAGCAACACCTGAACAATCACTTTCATCATGACCATCTGTACATTGTAGGAATGAGCTGCTGTAGTTAACTTGGATGGTTCCCGTCCCCGGTGAACCCCACATAATGGGTTCAGAATGTCCAGATCCGCTAATGCTTCCACCAGTAACGGTCCATTCGTAATTTGTACTGAGCCATTTCGGCAAAGAATAAACTTCCGTGCTATTGGCACATACTACGATTGGCCCAGTAATGGTGCTAACCGATGGAATAATGGGCACCTGCACAGTGCTAGGGTTCGTGCAATAAAGGCTGTCGCAGCCACTCACCGCGAGTGAAATCGTTCCAACAGGGCCTATGGCCCAATTAACGCAGATGGTATCGGTGCCCTGCCCCGTGACTGAACTGGTAGTGGTGATATCGTTGGCATTAGCGTCAAGAACAGTCCAAGCATAGCTAGCACAATTTGTGGCGGTAGTCCAATAACAGGCCTCATCACCTTCGCAGAGGGTACTTACCCAGTATATTGGGGGGCCAGGCAAAGGATCTATTTCCACATCGAAGGTGAATACATCCGTGCAGCAGCAAAGTGCGCTGCCATCTGCTGCGAAGTTCTGATTGGTGGCTGTAAGTGTTACCGTATAACTGCCAGGATTAGCATATTCATGGCACGGTTCGAAGGCTGGAGAAGTATTGCCGTCGCCAAAATCCCAAAGGTATTGGCTGGCATTGACAGAGGTGTTGTCAAACAGCAGGCACTGGTCGAGGCACGCATATCCAGTAGTGGTAAATGAAGCGACTGGTGTCGGCAAGATATCTATGCAGATCAATACGGTCGTAACGATATTGGAAGCATCTGTAACTTGAAGCGATATAAAACCACTGCCTACCGCTCCCCAGCTCACAATGTATTCGGCAGGATTACTCCCCACTACTCCTGATCCTCCGGACGGAACTGACCATTGATACGTATTATTCGTGTTCCATGGTACGAAAAACGTGACGTCTGAATTTTCGCAAACATTCACACAGCCTTCCTCTGGGGGATTGCTGCCAGGAGGGCTGAAAAAAGAGCTCAGGTCAATGAGGTTGCAATCTGGTTTGGGACATTTAACGGTAATCTCAACCTGAGTAGGTTCAGAAAACGGAACGTCAGGATTGTTGGGGTTTGCTATGTAATATTCGAGAATGTGAACTCCGCAGCATGGTTCAGAAGTTGGGTCGAGAGGCGTCCATCGTACGAAACCTAGTTCATCGATTTGAAGGCAATCGTCGGTAGAGATTTCCATGACCAAGATGTTCAAGCCTTCTTCTATACTATCATTGGATAGTACGTTATCGGTGATGGTTTGTCCTTCCTGATAACAGTAGGTGTCAGGATTTGCAATTGCCTGAGAAAAGGATTGATTCGAAAGTAAAAGTGTGCATGAAATGAGCGCCCAAATGGACAGTCGCGAGGTTTTAGTGATTAGCATAAGGCAGAGTAATTTCGTTTAAGTGCCGACAAGCTATTCTATTTCTGGGCCATTGTCAACACATTGTGAGTAAGAGGTTTTTAATTGTAGGAGTATGGTCTCCTTTATGTATCAAGGTATTGGCACGAGTTATCGCTTTCATTCCGTATTCATTTTTATTGCTAGCTGCTTTAATCGTAAAACGATTTTTTCCTGTGCATTAGTCAGCGGTGGAGTTTAGTGGAAAATCAGTGTTAGGAATCCACGAATTGGGCATAAATGCAAAAACTGTGGAGATCGCTATTTAAAAGTGGACATTTGGTAATCTCCAGGCTGAAAATCGCGCAAAATTATTTTTTAAAGGCGACCAAATATTTTATTGATTGGGGTTCATTTGGGTCAATGTCGATCGATGGACAATGAGCAGACGGGAAAAAGATGACCGCAAAGAGAGTACAATGCTTTTTCGTTTTTCTGAAATCCCAATACCATCCCGAAGGGCTCCGCTCACTGCTTTTATTCGTGCGGGTATATTTTCGATTGTTTTGAATCAAGCTTGGAAAATTTCCATCAAAAACCCCCGTCAAATGACGAGGGGTTTATTAGTTCAAAAGTGAACGGTGAGATTTATCTCGCGATCATCATCTTTTTCGTGTCAACGAACTTTCCATCTACAAAAAGTGAGTAGAGGTAAGTGCCCGCTGCCAAACCTTGTGTTTGGAATTCTACTTGATTGGCACCACGTGTTGCGCCTAGTTGAAGATCTTTAACAGGACTTCCACTCATATCCGTCACACGGATAATCGCGCTGTTCGTTCCATCTGGAAGGTAGTACCGGATGATCGTGCTCTCAGAAAATGGATTGGGAATGTTCTGACCCAATTCAGCATTTTCGCTTGAGCTGTCATTTGCACCTACTTCGCTTTGAGAACTAAAGCAGCACGTTTGGAGGTCTTGTTCAAATCGTTGCATGGCGCCTTTGAGTTCTTCCACGTCAACCCTGAGGTCATCGTTTTCCTTCCTGAGTTCCGCATTTTCTGATGCTACTTCTTCAATGGTTCCCTGCTGCTCTTGGATAGCTTTGGTAAGTACAGGAATGAGGTCATCATAGAAAACACCCATTCGCTCAGCTTCTTGGTAAGTCACTTCTCCTGTTTCGCGGTTTTTAACTGCTTCTTTGGTTACGACTACTTCGGGTACTACTTCCAAGAGATCTTGAGCTACAAAACCAAGTTTGGTGCCCATGTTTGAAACATCTTCTTTCCACTCGTAAGAAACTGGCTTCAGTTGCATCAATGTTTCCAAGCCATAGTCTAGTTCCTGGATGTTTTTCTTTTCGCGAGCGTCGGAGGTGTTGATGGTACCGTTAGATGCATAGACAGTTGTCCATCTTGCCGACAAAGTACCAAGCGTAAGAACGTTATCAAATGCAGGAAAGGGGCTAAATTCAGAAGAAGAGAATCTAAAAGTTGCTTGTTTTATATCTGTTCCAATGGTTAAATTATTACCTGTAGAACCAATTAGCCAATCGTCCATTCTTATATAATGAAATATACCTCGCAGGTCCAGACCAATTTTGTCAAGGGAAAACACCGGGTTAGGCACTACAATTTTTTCAACTAAAAGAGTTTCGGTTATTTCAACATCTCCATTAAAATATCCTGCTTTGTCGGTTCCATCAGGAGCCACATAAGCCAATGCGCCAAATATGGAACCGCTGTTGTTAGCGCCAAGAACACCTGCCGTATTGACGTAATCCAAGTAAGTAGTGCCAAATACCGCAGCGGTGTAGGAATTTCCCCACGCTGAAGTAGCGCGAAGTGCTGCCTCAGGCTGATTTACCCCACATCCCACGAGTGTTCCGGGTTGGGCGATTAAGCCGGCTCTTACTACCTCAATTGTACTTCTCCCTGCTATGGCATCAGAAGTCAAGGATCGGACGATCAGTCTGGAGTCATTCGTGGTTGGTGTTCCTATCCCAACCGATGTTCCATCATTTGTCATGCCTGTATTTGAAACCTCCCAATTAGTCCCGTTGTACCGAGGTACCGCATCATCAGTACCGGGAGGTAAAAAACCACCACCTGTTCCTTGAGTAAAAGACTCCTACGATGAGCCCGTATATCCCTCAAAATCTGTTCCCGTCCAGCGAATATAACCTGCAAACGTAGAGTTGGTGTTACCAATACGCAAGCCATTATTAACCCTGGTATTTCCGTTACTGGTATTTACACTAAACAAGGTGGCATCGCTCGCATTTTTAAATTGATAGTCCGTGCCATTGTAAAAAAGACCCGACTGGGGTGCAGTGCTCGATCTAAAGGCGTAGTTGCTCGGATTTACTACTACCGCTTTGCCGTTTTCAAAATCGATGTCTGTTGATAGTTTTCCCGAGTTTGCGTTAATCGCAAAAATAGGAATAGCAGAATTATTTAGGAACTGATACTCCGTAGCTGTACTGCTAAAAAACAAACCGTAATTGGGATTGCTCACAGCTCGAAAAGCGTAGCGGTTGTTATCGATAAGCAGGTCTGAGCCTGAACTGAAGGATAGGTTTGTGGTCATGTCCCCGTTATTGGCGCTAAAGCCAAAGATGGAGTTGGCGGATCCGTTCCGAAACTCATACCTCTGGGAGGTGGAGTTAAAGAAAAGCCCGAAGTCGGGATCTCCCGTAAATTGGAATGCGTACTCGTTAGGCCCAATGTCAATGGTTTGGGCGTCTTTTGGGGTGCACCATAGAAATACACCTAGAGCAGCTAGAGCCGCTTTGGTTAAAAATTTCATTCTTGGTTATTTTAATTGGTTAATGTCCATAATTGAACATGATGAGAATAGTGATTTTATCGACTAATCCAATGATATTGTCGATATGCTAAATTGAAATCTTGAGAAATGCAAATTGATTTTGCCCTATATTCCCTGTTTAAATCCTATAAACATTTCGGTCAACTGATTTGGCGGAAGAGATACTAGATATGGACAATCACCCGCTCCGAAAATCATCTCGCAGAATTGGTTTTTCATTTAGTCCCATTCAGAGAATTGGAGCAGGTGTTTTCTGTGTGATTTCATTTCTCATGATCTTTCAACAAGCTTTTTTGGGAGTGGCTCTTCTGCTTTTCTTCGCCTTTATTGTTAGCGCTGAATATGGTTTTCAAATTGATGCTGCCAAAGGTCAATTCCGAGAGTTCAGCAAGGTGTTTGGAATCAAGCGAGGAGCGTGGAAGGGGTTGGCCAATTTTCCTTTTGTAGCTGTACTCACGGTTCAAAAGGGGCACACTGCAGCTAGTATGTCCAACCGAACAGTGACGACTACCGATACCGTGTATGAGGTGTACCTGTTGAGTAAGACACATCGAACGAAAGTGGAAGAGGTAGAATTCCTGAATCATGAAAAAGCCACGGCTTTCGCCAAAGAATTTACCGCAGTGGTAGAGAAAGACTTTGTCAATTATCGACCTCAGGTGAGTCCAAAGTCTCAGCGACGGCGATAGG
Organism: Cryomorphaceae bacterium; assembly: GCA_047632755.1. Taxonomy (GTDB): domain Bacteria; phylum Bacteroidota; class Bacteroidia; order Flavobacteriales_D; family Cryomorphaceae; genus JAKVAV01. The sequence continues at coordinate 14,468 of JBLIDT010000019.1, read as the reverse complement.
TCGAAAGAGCTTAACCCAAGTTGATCCTTTTCAAAGCTTCTCTTTTACTCAAGTTGCTCAGCTCGTTTTTGTCGACAAAGTCCACCACCCAATTCGGATTCACTTTTCCATATTCTCTCAGGGCCCACCCAATGGCTTTATCGATAAAGAACTCTTTGGTGCCGAGAAAAGCATGAACATTGGCCGCAAGCAATTTTGTGTCCACCTGATCTTTGTATTTCAATTGAAAAATCAAGGTGGTTCTTTGGAGCCAAATATTGTCGGAATCGAGCCATTTCTTCATGTGATGACCCACTTCTTCGGGAAATTTTTGGAAGTAGTTTCCCACCAAAGTAGCCGCAATATAATCTACTGTATCCCACCACGATTTGGTGGTAATCATCCACTCGAAAAGTTCAATGTCCTTTTTTTCAGATTCTTGCATGTATTTGGCGGAAAGCTCTTGAGCGGCATATTGGAATTCTCGTTCGGGCTTTCGCCAAAGAGATTTGACTACCGCAACTAAATCTTCTTTTTTTTGTCTGTTTTCCTTTCGGAGAAATGGCTTCAGAAGCTCTTTTCGCTCACCACCCATTATGCCATAATAAGAGAATTGATCGCGCATATAGGCCGATTGTTTTTTGGCTATTTCTGGTTTTGCATTATCCCGAAATGCCTCTTCTATTAAATCGATGTACTCTTGAGTTCCCATGATTTATTGAACTTTGAAGTTAGTCTCATTCATCAATAAAACTTCCTCCGCGTTTTTCACTTATATTCATGTCCATTCAAATTGAATTTCAATGAATTCTGAAAGAAGAAATTTCCTCCGCGATTTGACCTTAGGGTTGGGAACGGTTATCGTCGCGCCCTTTGTCAGTTCTGCCAATACCGTGAGACAAAGTATCGCGTACCGCTTAAACCTCGATCCAGTTATCGACATGAAACCCTTGGGTTTTCAGTGGAAAACTTACGATCCCTTTCTTTTTTGTGCCCATCACGAAGACGACTATCCAAAAGGAAACGGAAAGATGGGGCCTGTTGGTTCACTCGATGGTAGAGACTTAGGAGATGACTTTATCATTAAAGACGGCTACCGAATGTATCACGGGAAGAAAGTTCCCGGATTTCCAGGTCACCCTCATCGAGGATTTGAGACTGTGACCATCGTTCGAAAGGGTATGGTAGATCATGCCGACTCGCTCGGCGCAGCTGGTCGTTACGGAGATGGAGACACCCAGTGGATGACGGCAGGTGGAGGTGTGCAGCATTCGGAGATGTTTCCCTTACTAAATGAATCCAAGGACAATCGGCTCGAACTGTTTCAAGTTTGGTTGAATTTGCCCCGAAAGAATAAAATGGTCGATCCCTATTTTAAGATGCTTTGGGGAGAAGATACGCCTCGCTACAAAGAGTCGGACCAAGAGGGAGATGATTCGCACATTGAAGTTATCGCTGGAAAACTAGGCGGTCATACTGCTCCCTCACCACCACCAGATTCATGGGCGGCCGATCATGCCAATGAGGTGGGTATATGGAATATCAATCTCGATCCAAACGCATCACTGACTCTGCCACGTGCTTCAAAAGGAGTAAATCGCACGCTTTACTATTACGAGGGAGATTCATTGAAAATTGCGGGAAATCGGATACCCAATTACCATATGGCCCGTGTGCACGCCGACCGTTTGATTCATCTAGAAAATGGAAATGACAACGGAAAGATTCTCGTACTTCAAGGAAAGCCGATCAATGAGCCCGTTAGCCAATATGGCCCATTCGTGATGAATACCAAAGACGAGATTAAACAAGCTTTTGACGACTACCACAAAACCCAATTTGGTGGTTGGCCTTGGCCGCGTCGCGATATGGTGCACGATTCGTCCTTTGGTCGTTTTGCCAAGCATGCTGATGGGCTGAAAGAGGTCAAGGGATAACTGACTTCCCGTAATTATTCTAGCGGACGAAATCTGAAGATGTAGTATGGTGCGCTCGCCCGAATGTGATCTTGTGATTGCATGATTTGATTCGGAATCTGACTATCCGCGAGGTAGAAATATCCGTCGCCGCCCAATGAAAGCCCATCGGCCCATTGAACCCGATCGTCCTTGATCAGGGTTTCCCCTTTCCCGGAAGGAGTGACCACATACACTCCTTGATTTTCGACATCGGTGATGTACACATTGCCTTGATGGTCCGTGCGAATTCCGTCGCTCAGTGGCTTGCCAGCAAATCGTTCCACCGCTTTAGCTAGTTCTTCCTCGGTTTTGGAAAAGTCTACCGCCATTTCAGTTGGAATTCGGTAGAGTCCTGAACTGCCCATCGGGGCCCAGTAAATGTACTTCCCGTCGCGGCTAAAGTCTATCCCATCAATTCCCGTCAGGAGATCGGCCAACCCGCCGAAGAAGCTCATTTTCTTGATTGGGGTGACGGGCACATATCCCTCATCTCTCATGTTTTCGTGGCCTTCCAATAGGTTTTTGCTTTCACCTGTTTCCGTTTGGTAAATGACCAGACTCGGCTTTTTACCAAAGAAGCTCACGTTGGCAATGGCCACATATTTCCCATCGGGTGATACACTGAGATCGTTAAAGAAACTCAGGGTTTTTGCCACCTCATTGGGAAAGGGATATTCCAAGATCAATTGATTCGTCAGTAAATCGATGGCGAGCAATCGAGCACCATCGAAGCCGTGGTTTCCGTGATCGATAATCCAAAGTCGGTTGAACTGATCGGTGAAGAGTCCGAGCGGAGTCAGGAGCTTATCTTGTTCAACTGCCGAAGGGTATGGGTGTGCTACTCCATCTATGATCTCCATTAATTTGAAGGTATCGGGACGGCTCTCGGGATGCACGGTAAAGAAAAGGCGGTGTGAAGAGTCTTTTGCCGCGGCTACATTGCCCAACGGCCATGGCGATGCAAAGACCTCTTCCAGTTGACTGGAGTTGTAGATCGGATCGGTCGAAATATCTGGATACTCTTCGCCACCTCCGTAGAGGATATAACCCGTGATGGCCGAAACCAGGACAATCAGTAAAATTGCGATAAGGGTATTTTTTAAGAATTTCATGGCGACTTCAATTTTACGGGATAACAAGGTCTGATTATTTTGGGAGAGCAAATTTTCAGAAAATAGCTGAGACTTTGTCAATGATCTCAAATACCTATTTTCACCCAATGAAGGACTATAAAGACATCAACCGCCAATCGTGGAATGACCGTGTTGACTCCCATCTGAAAAGTGACTTCTACGATGTTGAGGGTTTTTTGGAAGGGAAAACTTCATTGAAGCAAATCGAATTACCATTGTTAGGAGATGTAAGCGGCAAATCCATTCTCCACCTTCAATGCCATTTTGGTCAGGATACCCTATCGCTGGAGCGAATGGGAGCCAAGTGCACGGGTATCGACCTTTCTGACAAGGCGATCAAATCGGCAACGGAATTAAACGACAAGCTCGGACTGAATGCACGGTTTATTGCTTGCGATGTCTACGACACACCAAATCATGTTGAAGAGAAATTTGACATCGTCTTTACCAGTTACGGCACGATAGGTTGGTTGCCCGACATCAATCGCTGGGCTGAGGTGATTGCGCATTTTTTAAAACCCGGAGGACAACTCGTTTTTGTGGAATTCCATCCCGTAGTCTGGATGTTTGACGATGATTTCACGAAAGTGAAATACCCTTATCACAATGCCGAACCGATAGTAGAGCAGGAGAGTGGCACCTACGCCGATCGCGACGCCGACATCAGCCCTAAATACGTGTCTTGGAACCATGGCCTCGGTGAGGTGATGTCTGCTCTGTTGGCTCAAGGTCTGACAATTTCTTCCTTCAAAGAGTACGATTACTCACCTTACGACTGTTTCGCTCACACGATAGAATTCGAACCGGGCAAGTTCCAGATCGAGCATTTGGGAGACAAAATCCCGATGGTTTATTCGTTAGTGGCGGTGAAGACCGCTTGAATCAAATCTTAATATGCGGGTTAATTATCTGTTGTGGCTCGTATTTGCCCATTGATTCTGACAAAACCGAAAAAAAGACTTGTTTCAATCGTAGACCACGATACGCGAATTTCTCCTTTCTCCATTCGCAAACAGAACTTCCAAAAAGTAGATTCCTGCGCTGCAATCTGTATTTATTTGCCATTCGGTATCAGCCCCTGGTCTCGTTATATCGGCTCGAATTTCTCTTCCAAGTGCATCGTAAATCCGAATATTTTTCACTTCACTGTCAGACCAGACCAAGAGATTAAAACCTCCATCATTGGGGTTGGGGAAAGGTTTAACAATTACCTCATCTTCATACCCGTTGGCTTGAGTGGTATCTTCGATAAATACCGCTTTAAGTTCTACGAATTCCGTGTTAAAACTAGTGGTGACTTTTGAAAGAGTATCTGAAATATCGCCTTCCCAATGACTGAAAAGAAAACCTTCTGATGGAATGGCTTCAAGGTCTATCGGAAGATTGAAAAAGTAAATCCCACTCCACGGATACACTACTTGGTCAATCCCTTCCGTAGAGCTGCGAATGTCTATTGTATTGAGGTGAATATAGCCATGTGTTGAATCAGAGACGTCGAGAACCAGTTCAAAAAGACCTTCGAATTCAAAAAGATCTACGATGTTCTTTCTCAAGGAATCAGGCCGCTCTTGCGAAAAGTCTTTCATCTCTTGGATGTAAGCCAACCATTCATCTACGGACTCTACATTTTCATTGTAGCCGCTCCATCTGTCTATATGTTCTTTATAGTGAGGTTCATATGTAGATTGAATTTCATTTATTATTGGAATCGTTCTCTCAGGCCTGAAAAATGTGTTAAGAACATCGGCAGTTCTATTGATGTAATTTCTTTCAAAATTTACATTTTGCATTGCCGCTTTGAAACAGGTAAGATAGGGCGTTAAGGGTAGCTCTTCCTCATTGAGATAGTAGTCAATGGAATTAAAGGAATGCGAAGAAAATCTTCCCGCCTGCGGATGTCCCCATCCTTTGTCCTGGTCTACCAAAGCACTATAGAACAAGTCACTTTCAGTTCCGGTCGGCGCATTGTTTCTATACCACAAGATGTTCTTGGGTAGCATGTCGGAATTATTGGAAATCACATTGGTTACAAAAACATCTCTGAAGCTTGGCATGTCCACCATGTCCTCGAACACGGTCATCACTTCAGGCGACTCAAAACCGCCTTTTTCGCATAGCTGAGAAACTTCTTCATAACGCTTCCCCGAACTCAGCTCAACTTCAACTCCACGAATCAGATCCAGATCCTCCCGCTCTATTCCATAGTTTTTTAGAAAATAATTATCGTCAAAGTACTCTCGGAGGTTGTTCAGTCCGTAGAACTCTCCGTTCACAAACATGTAAACAGCGGTAGCGGGGTTGGTGACTGCTTCCATTGGTTCTGCAAAGCGGTGAATCATCGGGTCGCGAAAATTGGTAAACCGCTCATCGCCGCCAGAATTCCGAAGCAATAATCGCTCAAAAGAGTCACCAGGGTATCCCTTGAAGATTTGGGATTGGAAATCGTCTCTTCCGTATTTCTCTCTGGCGTAAAGACGAAAACTCTTTCGGGGAAATCGTCGGCTCGAGGCTCCGTGTATCCGCACACCAATGTCTTGAGAAATAAAGGCCTTCCCAGTTTCCTTGTCAAATATGTCCAGTCGGGCACATCTCTCCCAAGCCATTCCCCTCCGACCGAAATTACTCGCGTTAACAGGCGGGGGATATAGATCGGGGTTATTCGTTCGCCAGGCATCCATCGTTGCTCCTGCGGTATGGATTCCTTTTTCGTAACCGAATAACTCTTTCTCACCCAAAACCAAAGACAAGACAGGTAAGTTGTATCGGTTTGATCCCTCCGAGGTAATAAAATAGACTTCTGTTATGGTTTCACTGGGCAAGAGGCCTTGAGCAAAAGAACGTGCTCTTACTGGAGTTCCTTTAAATGAGGGCGTATCCGGAAGATATTGAGGGCTGAAATCTTGGGTCGATGACTTTTGACTAATTCGATCAGGATCTGCTGATCGGTCCACAACCTGAATGTTTCCAACATATAAAAAACTTCGTATCGAATCTTCCAAAAAGGGGCCAAACTCGTCTCCGAGTTCGTACAAATAGCTGTTTTTATAAAGGAAAGAAGTAGGTTCCAAATTGTTTAAATTCGGTTCAGAACCGTCTAGTGTATATACCGTATTGCAATCTGAGCAAGTGGAAATGGATAATTGAAAATCATCTGGGTAGAATCCGCCGGAATGACTGAATGTAGGAGGAGGAGCGACACCATAGGAGGGCGAACTTATATTGGGAAATCCGATGGTAGGAATATTAAAGTAGACCAATTCGCTCATGTCAATTGATCGACCATAACTGGCATCTTTGGGCAAATAAACCGTACTGAGGTCGTTAAAATCGGTTAATGACGGCGAAACCAAAAATACGGTTTCATTCTCTTTTAACGAAAAATTTACGTGTAACTCACCATCCACATTTGTTCTGTTTTTTCCGGAAAGCCAAACAACTATCAACTCACCGGGACCAAGTTCTATCGACGGAAACACCCACTTGAAGTAATCGGAATCGTCGTCGGATAAGCCGTATCCATCTGCATTGACACTTTCCGATGATGTGTTCAGGATTTCTAACCACTCTTCAAAATCTCCATCACTGTCTGAAGCAGTAGAAGTATTTCTTGTTTGAATTTCATTGATGATGAGGATTTGAGCCCCTGCCACAACAGGTTGCAGCACAAACAAAATCAATAAAATGAATAATATTCGGCATTTGGTCATTGCCTCGAAGCGATTGGTTGTGATTAAGAGACAAATGTAATGCAAAGATCATTCTAAGTTTTTATAAAACAGTCAGGATGGAGAATAGTGCAAGTTTGATATCAAATTGAGTTTTTTTCTGCAAGTATGTCAGAAGAGTACGGCTTAACTTGATCTTATAAATTCTTCTCTCTGTTCGCTTCAACTTTCGTCAAACCTTACAATTAAACGTTAAAAAAACGCCAGCTTGCTTTCAGATTGTTTAGGGTATAATCTTAGCTCGGTTTGACCCATAGAAACCTCGGTCGATACAACCGCGCATCTTGGAAAAGTGAAAAGAAATCAAATGTATTCACCGAGTAGGTTACTAACATTCCTTTATCGGGATCAATGATGTGTGGGTGGGCAAAAGCGTTGTATGTGAAAATATTTCCGCCATCTTCTCCTGTCTCTGGTGTATTGTAAATAGTAATTGGGTTGGACCAAGGACCGGTTGGGCTATCGGACCTGTAGACTCGTATGGCTGAGCGAAAAAAATCGTCCTGTACGAGTAAACGGTAATTATCATTCCATTTGAAGACTTTGAACTGATTGGAAACAAATAAGTTTTCTCCGTTGTCTCTTGTCATATAAGCATCGCCAACGAATTCGTCGCCCCAATCCGTGCCGTTCCAGTAGGTAATGGTCTCAGGATCGTTGACGTTGAATCGGGCTGCAAGTGCTGCTTTACCCAATGAGCTTTGGGTTCCATATACGTATACAAAGTCGTCTTCCCTGAAAAGTGAAACCCCCATTAGGTATTTATAGCTGCGAGCCACGGCATACTGCTCGACCAACTCTAAATCAGGCAAGGAGAAAACAGCCATATCCGTCCCGACGGTTTCGAAGCCAAACACGCCAGCCTCACCCGTACTTCGTACACGAAGCATGAAGACATACAGTTGATCCTCAATAACGATCCCGTCTCCCGGCCAATACCAATGACTTGGATTATTCCAAGGGGTGACAAATGCTTCTGGATCTTCACTAGTTCCTCCCATTAAAGTTGTCAGATTGTCGCCATCCTGAACCACGAAAAGATTATTAACGAGCGGACCCGAACGGCTGTAATCGGGATTTACCGTTCCCAAAAAGCTATCGCCAAAAGTCCATAAGAGTCTTCCGTCGGGAAGCGGAATGCTATAAGCTCCGTCTCCCCCCGTCCAGCCATCGCCGAAAAGATTGAAGAGATTTTTAAAATAATTGGCTTGAACCGTTGTCACTCCCGGACTTACGCTTTTGCCATCCTCAACCGTCGATTTTCCATCGGGTACAATGTCTTCCTGATCTTTTTGACATGATGTGGCTAAACCAAAAATGGCCGCAAATAAAATGATCTGTGATAATGAACTCAGTCTAGACATGGGAAAAAATTTAATTTAAACGCACCACAATTTATCACATTTATCGCTGAATCACCAATTTACCAATGCTTATTCCTGATTCGGTGAAAATTTGAAGAAGGTAAAATCCTACCATTAAGTCGCTGGTATTCAGGTCTACTCTTTCCTTGTTGATGAAGTTTATGGTACGGATTAAGACCCCACCTTGGGTGAGTACATTCACACGAAGAATTTTATTCCCCATCCTTAAAGTGCATCTCAGCGAACTGGGATTTGGAAAATATCTACCTCTGCATGTTTTCTGTCCGTCAGTCCGACAAGGGTTTGAGCTTCAAAAGCTCCCATGTCAATATTCTCCAACACTCTGAGTATTCCATCCATGTCCCTTTCGTCAGGAACAAGCTCAACGTTCTGCGTCCCTGCATCAATTGCAGGCGATCCTTCCAAAAGATGAAAATCGGGTGCAGCTTCTTCTGCTGACGCAAACAGTGGATCTTCAAAAATCGGATCGTCCGCGCTAGAGCCGCTTCCCACTCCGGGATTGAAAGCGAAAACTCGTGGCGTGCTTCCATCGGGGCTAAAGAATATGTTGTGGTTTATCTCTAAGTCGGAAACCACAAAACCAAACAAACTCAACCCGAAATAATCTTCGCTTGTTAGGTAAATGATATTGTTGAGAATAGAGGAACTGGCACTTTTTTGCAGAGCAATGGAACCCGAATTGTCAAAGAACACCCCATTGTTGAAGAGGGTATTGTTTCGAAAAACCGAGTTCTCTACCAGTCCCGCATTGGCACTGAATACCGCGCCGAATTTATCGTTGTTGTAGATCAGGTTATTGACCACTTTCATTCCCGATGCAGTCACTTCGAAGTTTTCGCAAGCAAACGAGATTCCCGTGCCATTGTCGTATACGCGGTTATTGTCAATGATCACGTCTTTTCCGCCATCGGCGTAAATTCCCGCGGGTTCGTTTCCGGCAGTTGGTCGCCGACAGCGCTTCACCGTATTGGTTTTGATCCGTCCTGATCGGGATTGATTGAGGCTCTGATCCAATTCCACCGGAAAAGCCCAACTGAAATGTCCAGCTATATCGATTCCGATATTGGTCACATCCTCTATCAAATTATCCTCGATCAGGAAGTCGTACGTATTTCCCGTAAGGGTGAGGCACTCTCCATTTCCCGCCACAATATTGTGAAAGTAGTTGCGGCCGATATACACGGCTCGGAGCCCGTTTTCAGTGCGACCGTTGATGAGAATGGCGTGCGCTTTCCCTACGGGAGCGGCTACCTCGGGATCAGCTTCGGAATCGTCGGTCCACCCAATATTGAAAATCTCATTGTCGATGATGTAGATGCCATCACCTTCGCCCACGACACAAATGGCATTCGCGTCTTGAAGGAATTTTTCCCTGATGATGAGGTTGACGATGCAAATGGAATTTGAGTTCTCTATGGTGATCATGTTTAATCCTTCCACACCACTACCCGAAAGGGTGGCTGGTGCCAATGCATCTGCCGAACTCAAATAGATGCCATCTTTTCCCGAAATGGCGACGCTTTGCCAATATGTCCCTTCTGTGAGGTAAATCGTATCGTTTCCCGAAGTGCAGTTATCCACCGCTTCCTGAATCAGGTAAAAGGAATCGGATAAGGAGCTAGCAGCACCGTTTAATCCATCGGGAGAAATGTAAAAAGTCGCGCTTTGAAGCTGGCCGTAAAAAGTACGAGGCTTAAAAAGAAATAAAGAGTTTTCATGATTGCATCGGATTGGTATGGTAATATAGTCCTAGCAAACTAGTGGTATACCACTTAATGAAGATCAATTATCCAATTTCCACTATTTGTCCCCTCATAAAGGGTGGTAGTCGCTCGTATGTAGTCTGGAGTTTTTATTTTAGCTAACAGCTACCATACAAACTTCTCAGAATCTGTCTCTGCTCCATCAGAAAGCCTGAGCACATAAACACCTCTCGCTAAATCTGGATCGATTGTGCCAAAACTATTTCCCGAATTTTCCAAAAGTTCTCCGTGGATTCGCTTTCCGAGTAGGTCATATATTTCTATTACTACATACGGTGCTGTGGAGCGGTAGATGACATTGAGACCTTGCTGATCTCGGTAGATCTTATCGATTCCAAATTCGCCATTGGCAAGAATTTCGACCGCTAGAGGTTCATTTATGGTTGAGGTTCCGTTGTAATCGGTTTGACGCAAACGGTAGTACGAAATTCCCAAGTAAGGTCTTTCATCAGTGAAGGAGTAGGAAAGCTGAGTGTGAGAATCTCCAGCGCCGTCTATGGTTCCGACTTTTTCCCAATAGTTGCCGTCTTTTGATCGCTCGATGGTAAAGTAGTCGTTGTTGATTTCAGTGGCGGTGATCCAGTTGGTCAAGACGCTTCCTTCCCTTGCTTCTGCACTAAAGGAGAGTAGGATGGTGGGGAGGACGTTTGAACCCGAGCCAGAAGAGCCAATTGTAAAAGGGCTAAAATTTAAAAAAGCAGAGGTTGTATAAACCTTACCATTTGAATAAGCAGGCCATCCTGAATTGTCGGTTCCAGAGCCATAGAGAAGCCCTTGGTTATCCCATTCAGTTCCATTAAAACTACTTACTCTCAAGGATAAGGCATCAGTTATATCTATACACTCTCCTTCGCCCCATGACAATCCGACACTAGCCTGTAGGGCAGATCCACTTGGGATTTTATCAATGTCCCAATAATTACAAGTTGACACTATTTCCAAACTACCATCAGTGGGAGGTGGATTATTTGGATTTGTGTAATTCGAATTGAAGTTCTCGTGAAAGTATTCAGATTGAAAAGCCTCTGAATTAGTTGTAGTAGATGTAGTTACAAAAGACGGGTTGTATACATTGACCGTTGAATCTACTGTGATTACGCGATAATCTCCCACGGGGAATTTAAATTCCTGGTTTAATGTAAACCCCGTTTTCCGAAGTGGCCCGCTCACATAAGAGGTTGTTGATCCTCCTACAATTCCTGCACCGTCATCTAGTTCTAATCTTCCACTGCCTGGTTTAAAATCTAGAATACCTCTAACCAAATCAACCTCACCACTGACTGAGATTGATTCGTTTGAAATCACACGTGTATTAAGTGGTTTATCGATGGTTAGATTATTAGCAAAGATTGTTGATGGTGCCGTTGGTACTGTGGGGCCAATCAATTGGTTTCCTGTGCCTGTGAAAGATATGGATCCTGCAGAAGAGTTAATAGATCCATCTAGAATGATGTCGCCGAGAATTTCTAATGAAGAGCCGCTGTTACCGAGCGTTAGTGAAGAGGCTGTTTCCAAAGTCAACTTAGCACAAACAGCGCCAGCTGATGAAATAATAGGATCGGTAGGTTCGTCTGAAATGAGGACATCAACTGATTGGTCTGGTACTTTTAGTGTCTCCCAGTTTCTGCAATTGAACCAAACTGCGTTGTCATCGCCAATCCATACTCCTGGAGTGGTTATGGAGCCTTCAATAGGTAGCGTTCGTCCTAGGCTCGTTCCATTGAAATGAACGTAATCTTCACCTGCTGAATACAACGCATTGTCCGAATAATTTGTCCAATTGGCGGAGTCGTTTATTCGTTTAAACCACTCCCGCGCCGTTGTAAGAGAAAAAGGGCCAGTATATTTATTTCTATCATCGTTGGTAGCAGCGTAACTTAAAAAACATTCAAGGTTTCCCGGCTTGTCTGAATTAGCACTTCCACCCGCAGCTGAAATGCCACATATTGGTGTCCAGACATCCCCTTCGGTATTGAATCCAAATAAAATCTTTCCTCCAACATATAGGCCTTCATCTGACGCAGCAGTGGAAGCATTAGGGCCTGTAATATTCCCTCCTGATAAAATGAAGAGTTGTTCGCCATTGTTATCCAAATTTAAAGACCCTTGTAAAGACGGTTGTGGTTCAGAGGTGGACCAATTGCTGTCGGGAGCTAGAATAGTCACTGCTCCATCATCATTTCTTATCGTGACTACCTCTCCGGCAACTAGTGGCGTGTTGGTTCTTGTCAAACGAATCCAACCTTCCGAAATCCCCCATCCATTTGGAGTACCACATTTTTGATAGGCATTATCAGTTAAGTCTATACTCGTTCCAGGTAGAATTGTCTTGAAGCAGACAAAGCTAATCTCATCTATCCCCACAATATTCGTATTAACAGCAAGAATAGCAATATCACCTACTTCCAGCGTGGTAGTTGTGGTAGGCGTTTCGCATACCTGTATTCCACTGGACCATTCAGAACCTTTTCTTACAAATACCTTGAAGCAGTAATCGGTCTCTGTTGTTAAATTAATTACGCTCGTAAAGGAGCCGTAAGAAGAATAGACAATAACCTCTCCTGGGTTGAGGACAGGATTCAAAGGGTCGGTGAATGAATTGGAATTTACGGCATATCCTCCACCCGATGGGGCTCCACTAACCGAGTTGTCGGATGCAACTACGATTATTTCATCAGCACATAGGTGATTGAAATTCCACGATAATTGCACATCTGTAAGCCCAAGAGTTGCACTTAGTGAGCTCACATCGGCCAATGAAGCATTTCCAGAAACCTGGGTACCGCTCGAGTATTCCCAGCCGTTAGCGCACGATAGACATTCACGGTAACTGAAAATTTTAAAAGTATAGTTCTGGTTTGGAATAATGCCTTGCACTGTTAAGCTATTTCCCATTCCTTTATAAAGGAGTCTATTCATGTCAATCGCAGGTGCTGCTGTAAAATTCGAATTAGCCACAGGCAGGACTGCTGGTGAAGTAGAATTGACAGTCGTTGGTGACGCATTCTGGAGTCCTATCACAACATAACCATCCCATATTCCTGCCGCAGGATTTGACCAACTCAAGTCAAATTCAGAAGTCGTTTCACAATCTAGAGTTAAGATGGGGTTCTCAGGCTTAGCAAGAAAGATAGCAGAAGCGGGAGCGATAGAAGTCAAGTAGAGCTCTTGACCAGGACTGCATCCATATTCAAATACTTTGGCATAATAAACTAGACTAGGAGTCAGTCCTGTTAAGCTTACGGAATTTCCTGCTCCATGGTAGACCACGTGATTTCCGCTACCGATTTCCTCTCCTAAAACAAAAGTCGGATTGGACAGATAAGTCGTATTGTCTATCGGAGTCACGTCTACTGCAAAATCTTGTTTGACAATAACTATTCTTGCCTCTCCGTCACCACTCGTCCATGTTAGATTTGCTGACGTTGAGGCGACACCAGTAATATTCAAATTGGTAGCAGCCAATGATGGAAGCACACAAGTAGTGGCGTATTGAAAAGTTCCGATTGGAACAGGGTAAGTTGCACTTCCATTCGAGGTTTCCCCATCCAATGCATTTATTCCACTAAAACTCCAATTACCAAGTATAAAGGTGTTTCCGTCAGGTCCTGTATGGTTGTTTCTGTATGCCCAGCCATCCGAATATTCCCATTCTGGACATGGTGATGAACCCGCATTAGGGTCACAATCAATAGTGCCAAATATATCGACGACAGAACCGTTTTGAAAAAGCTCAATTGCATCGTCACCGTTTATGGACACCGCTGGACGAACATCATCAGGAGCGAACCCAAAAAAGAATGAAAAACTGTTACTTTCAGAAGCCACATAGAGGTAATCACCAGCTGTTGCGGCAATGCTTGGAAAAGTAAACTCTTCTCCATCTGTTCCGCCTCCATCATTTGCTGAACCCAAGCCATAGACACTCAAATCGGGAATATCGTTGATCACGTATATTTCAACGCCTTTTGGAACTCCAATTGATAGAGGACCATCAAAAACAGCGGTTAAGATTAGATCACTTTGGCCATAGGATAGCGACGCACCGAGAAAGAAGGATAGGGCTAGAATAAAAAAACGAAAAACAAAGCAGTTTTGAAGCATCTGCAGTAAGGGTTAATTACTTAAGGCCAAAAATAGTCTATTTCAATTTGATCTTTCAGCACTCAACAATTACCTAAGGGAGAATTAATTAATGATTTTTATAGACGGACAGATCTATTAACTATTTATAAAAGCATAACTTTTTAATTTTAGTGTTGCTCTTTGATGACGCAATCAGTTGCGAGAGATCAGATAACAGAGATTAGAAATCAGGCAAGAGTGTTCAGTGAATGGATCCCGAACTTCCTAAATACTCACTTAAAGAAACACACACTCTTAAATCAGGATTAGCTGGCAGCTTTTTTAGCAACGAGCACCTAGGAAATAGATTTTAGTTTTGCCTAAAGCCTATACTTTCCAAAACTGCACTTAAAGAAACACCCTCACTTGAATCACGTTTAGCTGGCAGCCGACCGCCAAA
>JBLIDT010000018.1:0-57319 GCA_047632755.1 Cryomorphaceae bacterium | reverse complement strand
ATCCTTTCCAAAAGGAGTCAATGCCAATGAAGCCAATTTGAAGTGCTGCTTGGCAAAAGGAATCCCGATGATGGTGATGAACAGCAGGACGCCAAAAAGGACATGAGTCAAGCTGATCCATATTCCACCGACGAGGATCCAGATGACATTGAAGATGATGTAGAGGCACCCGTTTGATCTTTCATGGGTCACTACTTTTTTGCCGAAAGGCCAAAGAGCCAGTCCAGCCAACTTGAGTGTTTGAATCCCAAAGGGAATGCCTACGATGGTAATCATCATCAATACGCTCGATATCAGGTATTCAAGGGCGGTAATGAGTCCTCCGAAAATGAGCCAAATAATGTTACCAATAATTTTCATGGTTTGAAAGTAAGAAGATGCTTGCTCGGAGTGCTCATATTTCGTAAAAATCTGTCTTCGCGGGTATAGATAAAATCCTGTTTTTCAATCATCTTTGCACTCGATAAACTAGAATGACTCCACGGACAAAAGCCCATCTTGCTGCACTAGCGGTTGCCTTGATTTACGGTGCCAATTACGTCATTGCGAAGGATGTCATGCCCGACTATATTGAGCCGCGCGGGTTCATATTTCTTCGTGTTATCGGCGCTACCGCGCTCTTTTTTATCCTCGGTTTATTTGTAAAAAGCAATCAAAGAATTGAGCGAAAGGATTGGTTGAGGTTGTTGCTCTGCGGGTTTTTCGGAGTGGCTGCAAACCAGTTGTTCTTTTTTGAAGGATTAAACCTCACTACGCCAATCAATGCATCGGTCATCATGACTTCAAATCCTGTCTTGGTTTTGTTACTGAGCGCTCTTCTTCTAAAAGAAAAGCTAAAGCCAATAAAGATTGTCGGTGTGCTAATAGGTGGCTTTGGAGCAGTCTTCTTAATCCTCAGCGGCAATGATGGCGACTACACCTTGCCCGCTGTAAGTTTGGGGAATCTCTTGGTCTTTTTCAATGCTGCCAGCTACGGAGTATACTTGGTTATTGTAAAGCCTTTGCTGGTGAAGTACGATACGCTACTCGTGGTCAAATGGGTTTTCGCGGCTGGCCTGATGTTCGTCTTCCCAGTAGGGCTCGCACAGTTTGGGGCCATAGATTTGGCTACTTGGACACCCGCGATTTCAGGAGCCGTGATTTTCGTAATCGTCTTCACCACATTCTTAGCCTATCTTTTGAATGTTTTTGCATTGCGAACGCTCAGCAGCTCAACCGTAAGCACTTACATTTATCTTCAACCGCTTTTCGCCACCATGCTCGCACTTTACTTCGCAAAGGATGCACTGACTTTCGAAGCTGCCATCTCGGCGGCATTGATCTTTGTGGGGGTTTATTTGGTGGGAAGGAAATCGAAACCTTGAGGATGGATATGAGGCGTCAATGCATAGGATTCTATATGACCTGAAACCCCGTTGTTTCGCTATTAGGTGCCCTTTTTTAAGCAAATAGAGCTTCGTTTTAACTGACCTTATTCTTCTTCTGGAATGACCTCTCTCACATGCTTCATCTTCACATCGGGTAGGTGGATTCTTGAAATGACGATATCGTTTAGGCCTTGTTTTGAGGAATACCCGTAGACTGTGATATTGTCTGAATTTTTAGGATCCTTCACCGTGTATTTTCCATCTGCTGTTTTTACGATGGGCTTCATGATTCCTTCAGATTCAGAATAAACCTCTGCATGATCTACTGGCTTTGCGAAGTACAGTTTAGCTGAGGAGAATTTAATTTCTTCGTACAATTTGGTCGTATGCTTGTTTTCAACAACCGTATAGCAGCTGACAGTTTTTTCTGTAAGAACGGAATTGTGCAAATGACCATTGATAAAAATACTTGCAGAAGAAGACATGAGAACTCCTTCATTGTATGATGCTTGGGCCTTGTAGGTAATGTTGACCGCAAATAAAACGTGGATTTTAATTTCTGATTCCACTTGATATTGAATGATATTACCAGCTATAATTTTCGTGGCTTTTACCTTTCCCACTTGATTATCAGATGCTCTGGCTTCAAAATTTCGAACATAAGTTTGGGCTTGTATTGTCCAAATTAGGCAGACGAAAAATAATATTAACAGGATTTTCATGATAGTTTCGAGTTATTCGCTCCAATTTATCAATTAATCGGATGCCCTTTGGATTCGAGCAGATTCATTCCTTCGTTGCATCGGAACTTCTTTCTAAAAAAAAGCTCGGTGGCATTGATTTTCTTGAAGGAGCAATTTGTCAGGAAGGAAGCCGAAAGCAGCTGCCAGATATCAGATACCAGTTGCCAGAGTTGTCATGCCAATTGAGCTAAGAGTTAAGGGTTACTTCGATTAACCTCCAAGGCCAATAAGGGCGAACAGAGCGCCCGAAGAGATCTTCTTGTAGCGGTCAAGAGCATCGGTGTACCCAGTTCTATTCACTTATTTCGTTTTCTTTGCACGATGAGATTTGATTACTCAAATAGACTGTCCGTAGTGTTCGGATATGTAGTTCTAAGTATTGTAGCCATTTTTGGAGCACACTATGCACTTCTAAGATTTACCTCCTTTGATGCGGCCTACTACTTGTTCAAAATTGTCGATACCAAAGACTTCTTCATTGCACATGGGCGCTACATATCCTATTTCGCGCAGTGGCCCGCAGTTATTGCGGCTAATTTGGGCGTACCTCTAAAACTACTATTGCCAATTGCTTCCCTTGGCTATTCCTTTTTCTTCATCTTTCATTATTTCTTGGCCGTAAGATTTAAAACAAAGGATAACTTATACTGGCTTGTTGTATTTCTTCCTCTTCTAGCCTTGCGTTTTAAATTTTATAGTCCAATAAGCGAGTCAATTTTATCACTGGCAAGCATCAGCTTGTTTTATGTGGTTATGGATAATGCCACAAGAGAATACTCGATTAAAAAATGGGTCTATTTATTTCTTCTAGTCGTAACGATATACATCGGACACCCTTTGGCATTCATGGGTGCTTTTATGATGATTTTATTTCATGCGCTTTGGCAAAAAGATTATTTAAATAAAACAAGGCTGTACGCCCTGGGAATCACTGCTGTATTCTTTGTTGC
Organism: Cryomorphaceae bacterium; assembly: GCA_047632755.1. GTDB lineage: Bacteria > Bacteroidota > Bacteroidia > Flavobacteriales_D > Cryomorphaceae > JAKVAV01. Next base: position 54,259 of record JBLIDT010000018.1, on the reverse strand, counting down.
TAAAATGATTTCTGTGCGATCGAGTGGCTATGAATCAGAAAAACTGAATGACGCTACTTCGAATATTTCGAAATTGCTCGCAGCACGCGAGCACTGGGTTTACATTCAGCTAGATAATTGGATTTTAGATGAATGTTTATGGCCTCTCTTTGCTTTTTGCGGAGCCATTGTCGTGCTACTTTACCATAAAAGAATCCTTCCTGCCATCTTTTTGTGTGTTTCTTATATCGCCATTAAGCATATAGTCACACTGGTGTATTGGGAGGGTGAATCACTCAATATGCTGCACAGTTACTACGCATACTTAAGTATTCCATGGTCACTGGGAATTGTTTACGCAGCATCACTTATTGAAAGGAAAAGTTTTGTGCTGGCGTTCTATCTCGCCTTGTCTATTCAGAGTATTTGGGAAATTCGAGAAGAGCGATTCTTCTTTAAAGACAGATTGACTTATTTTGATTCCATACTTAATGTTATTCCAGAAAGTGAGAAGCACCTATTTCCAGAAAGTAAATTGGTGAAAGAGAAAGTGCATTTGACTTGGGCTATACCCTTTGGGACAATGATTTATACCAGTTACGAGAATCCCAATGACGCCAAGACGATTTTTATCAATAGAAACTCAGATGGAGACGAGTACTTCTTGAAATCTGAAGAAAATCCAAGTCTTTTTCTTGGTGCAGCATGGTATCCTTACGAAATCAAAAGTAGTGCTGATCTTAACCCAGATTATTTTATTCTTCAGCCAGCGCCTTATCGGAAGCATTGAAGGGTGTAGAGTCATTATTGAAAAATGAAGTGGGCGAGGATAAAATCTCGCTCAAGTATGCTCGCGGTGGAGCCTATGATTTTACCAGCATTGCTATAAGCAGCAGAAACTATACGAGCAACAGTCTTGCTTGGCGAATGACAGATCACTTGCCGGTTTGGGGAGATTTCTTCGTTTGAAGCGATTATTCTTACTTAACGAGGATGCATAAAAAAAGCATCCGCCAAACGGCGGATGCTTCATATTGATTGAGTCTCTGTAAAAAGAACTTACTCCTTAATCAATTTTATTGTTCCAATACCAAGGTCAGTGCGGATTTCAGCAATGTAAAATCCTTTGTCCAAGTTGGAAGCATCAATTTGAGTCATGCTTGCATTAGGGCTTTCAGAAAGAACAACTTGTCCCAATGTATTGTAAATACGTACCTCATTAATTGGAGATAAATCAGAAGAAACCGTCCAAGAATCCACTGATGGATTTGGAAAAGCTTTCAAACCTTCAGAAACAGCATCGTTTACATTCGTAGGATTTTTCGAGAAGTAGACGTTATCGAAAAATAGTGTTCCAGAACCATCAAATTTGTACTGGAAAATATCATCTAAGTCCCAAGTAAAAGATCCAGTAGGTTGATCCAAGAAGTGTTGAAGTGGAATAGTTACACTCACCCATTCTCCTTGTACAATTTCTTGATCTCCATCAGGTCCGATGGCGTAACGCGGCTCATCTGGAGTTCCACCACCGATCATTGAGGTAAGATCAATCAAGTAGAAGTTGAATGCAGTTGAAGAGGTTGCCCAATAGTCAAAGTGAATATTGGTATATTCATTCACATCTGCAGCAATCCATTGACCACCGTAGAAATTCAAATTCTCAAGTTTTGCAGTCTGATTGCCATCACTTTCAAGGTCTAGTTCAGTAGCTGTAATACCAAATGCATTGAGATTAAATTCATTGACCGTATTTGTGTTGTACGTGTCGCTGTATACTGAAAGGACATCAACCTCCTCAATTGTTGGGTCTGGTGCAGAAACCATTGGGTCTGGTGCAGGAGGATCTCCTTCTCCAAATTGTACATTGTCAAACCAAACAACGTGACCTGTTTCACGTGGCGCGTAACTCGGGAAGAAGATAAATTGACCGAAAGGGGCAACACCTGAAGAGATGAGGCCACTCATGTCAAATTCGATTTCAACCCATTCGTTAGCCACATCATTTTGCACCACTGTCTCAAGTTCAGCACCAAAAGTTGTATTGGCAAATTTAAGTGCTACTGGTGAGGCAAAACCTTCCTGAAAGATCATTACTCTTACTAGACTATTCGTCTCGTCAAAGTTGAAAATCCCCATATTGGTTCCTTGTATGTCGGTTTCACAACCAGCTTTCCCCCAGTTGTCAGTTGTTCCGTAGCTAATGTCAATTTTAGCTGCAGTTGCAGATGTGTTGATTCCATCCGTTACAGGGTTTGCTTCAACTGTGAAAGTTGGGTTATCAAATCCTTCAGGAGCTTCGAAAGTAGCCCAAGAAAAGTCTGCGCCATTTCCGCCTACCTCGAAATCGATAGGACTGGTTTGAGCAAAAGCCGAACCACCGATTAATAGAGAAGAGAGTAGAATTACTTTTTTCATTGTCTTGAATTTTAATTGTGTTTGAATGACAATATAGGGACTCCGTTCTATATGTAAACTACATCTTAGTTACATCATTATTTCTCAAAAGGCCTTTTACAACAGGGAAAGTTCTCTACATCATTTTTGATTTCTCATTGTGTATAGCAGTGCTTTTACTCTTGGCGCTTATTCGTCAACCAAAATAGATCTCGTGAGAGAATAATAGTTCTATTGACGTCTTAGCATCAATTTATCAAGACCTACTTGAAATCAATTCAATTACTTTAGCAGAAATTCACCTATGAAAGCAGTAGTCTTTGACAAATACGGTTCGATTGATAATCTTCGAATGGAAGAAATAGAAAAGCCCGAACCCAAAGCTGATGAAGTCCGCCTAAAAGTATATGCCGCTTCCGTCAATTCAGGCGATCTCCAATTAATTAATGGTAGGCTAAGCTCTCGTTTGCGCACAGGGATTTTTCGTCCAGGCAGAACTGTACCTGGAATTGATGTGTCAGGAATCGTTGATGCAATGGGACCTGAGGCAATTGGTTGCACATGGGGTCAAGAAGTCTACGCCGATCTTTCTGACTATGGATTCGGTGGATTTGCGGAATATGTTTGTGTGCCAAAATCGGCAATAGCATTGAAGCCGAGTAACTTGAGTTATGTTGAGGCAGCTGCCGTACCAATGGCGGCTACTACGGCGCTTCAAGGGCTATTGACTTGGGGAGAGATGCTCTCATATCGATCGGCTTTGGTTATCGGGGCCGCTGGAGGCGTTGGCCATTTTGCAGTTCAGATAGCAAAGAATTTCAATCTCCAAGTAACGGCGGTTACCCGTGAGCAGAATTTGGATTTTGTCACAAGTTTGGGTGCCGATTATGTGATGAGTTACGATGAAATCGATTTCTCATCAGATAAACATTACGAGCTCATATTTGATACGGTAGCTGATAACTCAGCTCATAAGTACCGAAAGATGTTGACTAGAGACGGGAAGTACGTGGCATGTGCTTTTAGTCCTTCAGCTGTTCTTCACAGTCCTTTCGGAGGTATCCTGAACAACCGTAAGATCGTCACCTTTGAAGCGCAGCCAAGTATGGATGATCTTGCCATTATTCGAAAAATGATTGAGAAAGGAAATGTCACCCCAAAAGTTGACCGCATTTATACCCTCGAGGAGACAGGCGAAGCGCTGAAATATTTGGCTGCGGGCAATGCAAGGGGTAAAGTGGTTATTAAAATAGCTGGTTGATTTTTGGCTTTGACTAATATATTTTGAGCTATTTTTCTCAAGTGGTACTAAATTTGATCTCAACCATTAAATCAGAATTTCTTTCAGTGAAGCATTTCCTTATCATTCTCGTTTTCAGCATTTCTTTCACTGCTCTTTCTCAGGAAATCCATACCGTCGAAGATCCAGACATTACATTCTCAATAGAGATTCCTGAAAACTGGCGGGTAAAAGATGATGGTTACACATTTGCCATTGTACCTCCTCAAGGTGGGAGGGAATACCTAGACTTCACTTATTTCGAGACATCTGAAACGGATCTAGAAAAGGCATTTGAGTTTACGGTTTTGGCCTTTAACGGCCCCGAAGCTATGGATACTGAGATCATCGACCAAGGCGCGGGTAAGGTAAATGGTGTCGCAGCACGCTGGGCTCTCTTGAGCTTATCGACAGATAATGTCCTCTATCACAGATTGACTTATCTGCTCATAAAAGACGGGCAGTATTATATCTTCCAAGGCACAGCTGAGCCTGTTAATTTTGAGTATTACCGCCCCATATTTGAGAAGGTAATTCGTTCTTTGAAGACCTCTAAACACTAATGAGAATGGCCATGTATGCCTTCTCCTTTTTCCATTTCGGCGAGTAGAAAATACGCTTGGTTTAAGGCGATTTGGGTGGACTCAGGAATGGGGCGAATCGGTTTGATCTCTACCCATCCGTTTTCCTCTACGCCCACTATCACTTCGAGGGGAGTGAAATGATACACTTTTTCACCGTTCTCTAATTTCTCTTCCACCGAGAAGAGCAAATGCGAGTCTCCACTGCGCACCAAGGCGCCTTCGGGAACCGCGAGCTGGCTTTCTCCTTTCAACATGATGCGTCCCTTCACGTACATTCCCGGTAGTAATCCTTTCGGCTTATCGCCTAAAATCTCAGCATGGACACTCACAGCTTTCGAATCCTGCTCAAAGGTGGTTCCAACGGCAAAGATCTCTGCAGGAAATTCTTCTTTTGGAGCTGACTCAATGTGAAAGAACACTTTCTGACCCTTCTCTATTTTAGCTATATCCTTTTCATAAACCATCAGATCGACGTGGATGTGGTGATTGTCGATCACCTCAAAAAGAGTGGTTTCAGGCGCCACGTATTGACCGATGTTCACCTTGATGCCATTCACTGAACCCTCAATGGGAGATGTGATCGCGGCGATTTCAGAAATCTCACCGTTCTTGATGGATGCGGCGCTGAGGTTGAGCTGTCTCAGTTGCGATTCCAATCCTTTTACTCTTGCCTTCATGGTCAAATACTCCGACTTTACCTTTTGAAATTCCTTTCTGGAACCAACTTCCCCTTCCAAGAGTTTTTCCTGACGCTGGTACTCGGCCTCCAAGTAATCGAGGTCATTGCTGTCACGGGTATACTCGGTCTGAATCCGAATAAGATTCGGGTGCCTAATTGTAGCCAGTGTTTGTCCCTTTTTCACAGACTCTCCAGGAATCACTTCTACCGATTGGATGTTTGCTCCGAAGATGGCTGTGACCGATGCCTTGTTTTGTGGCGGAACTTTTAATTGTCCATTCGTGCGCACAAATGCGCTCAAATTTCTTTGTTCGATTTTTCCGAATTTCAATCCCAGCATCTCAGTTTGACTGGCTGTGAACTCTACCATTTCGGTATGTTCATCTTGGGTATGGCTCCCTGAATGGTCGTGTCCATCGTGCTGGTCCACCGCTGGTTTCAGATCGTGTTCGTGCTCTTGATTTTTGTCTTGCTCTTGACAAGCTGTCAAAGCGAAGGCTGCTACAATAAAGGAAACAGCTATGGAGCTTTTCATTCTTTCTAAAAGGCTAAGAAAAGCGGTTTGTGTATATTCTTTCATCTTATTTTGATGTGTAATAGTCCAATTGAAAAAGTGCATTTGCATAGTTGCTGAAAGCATCCCAGGCATCAATATCGAGGCGAACGGCATCTTTAGCATGTTGTAAAAAGGCCACGTAATCTATCGCTCCTTCGCGATAAGAAAGGGTGGCACCCTTCAGCTGTTCATCGGCCAGAGGCATCGCTTCGTCTCGGTAAAACTCCCAGCTTTCCTTCCATTTGAAGTAATTCTCTAAGGCCATAATATATTCGCTTCTCAACTCCATCTCTGTTTGGAGAAGGTTTTGCTCAGCGATCTTTCTTCCGATTTTCGCCGATTGAATTTTTCCCTGTTGATTAAAGAAGAAAAGGGGTAGTGTGACGCCTGCTTGGTATTGGGAGAACCCCGATTGACCTTGAATTTCCTGAATACCATAAATCAAATTCAGCTTGGGCAAGAGCTGCGCATTGGCCATGTCAATGTTTTGATCGGCCACCATAAGCTTGCTCTCGGCTACCTGCAAAATAGGGTGGGAGCCAAGAGAGTCTTGAAGGCCTGGCTCATGCTGATCAATGTTCCAATCAGCTGTGGAGGAGTAGATTGTGTCACCGACAAACCACCGATTGAACCCTGCGAATGCTACCCTCATATCATGGACAGACTGCTGCCGCTGAATAGTTATTTGTTTGGCCTGATTGGCTGCTGCCAAATAAGCCAATTTTGAGGTGGCTTCTGTTTCGTAGCGCACCTTTGCGGCTCGTTCAAAATTTACAAAGAGGCTATCCAGCCGCTCATAAAGAGCTGTTCTTTTCTGAGCCGCATAGAGATTGGCATACGCCTGTTTGACGCGATAGGTCAATTGCTTTTCGGTGAGGTTGAGCTCCGACTCCGCCAACTCTATTTCTTTTTGGCGCAGTTTTGATTTTGACGGTATCCCGAAAAGATCGATCCCCTGCTGTTGGAAACCGATAACAGTAACGACCCCTTCACCGTCTTGCATTTCTTCACCAGCTGTGAAAATGCCCGTTTTACCAAGGTTGAGGGAAGTTTTCTTTAGGGCTTCTCGATTTTCAACTTCGAGCTGTGCGGATTTGAGTTCAGGGTATCCCGATAAGGATTGTTCCACGGCAGCTTCCATAGTCAGTGCAACAGGGTTTTTTGCTGTTTGGGCGGAAGCCGTGGCGCCAACTCCGATCAATAACACAGCAGTCAAGGCGCTTTTCAAAGTGAAAGAGGGGCCTTTTGCTTTTTCGAGCCATCGGTATAAGATGGGCAAGATGAAAAGAGTAAGCAATGTAGCTGAAACCATTCCTCCGATTACCACTGTAGCCAGTGGCTGCTGCACTTCGGCTCCTGCTGATGTCGACAGTGCCATTGGCAAAAAGCCCAAAATATCAGTGAGGGCCGTGAGAAGAATCGGTCTGATTCTGCGGCGCGCACCTTTCGTGATCAACTCATCCAGATTGGTGACTCCCTCTTCCTTGAGTTCTTTCCAAGCGCTGATCAATACGAGCCCATTCAAGACGGCCACCCCGAAGAGGACGATAAACCCGACGCCTGCTGAGATGCTAAACGGCATACCCCGAAGCCAGAGCGAGAATACTCCGCCGATGGCGGCCATGGGAATGGCAATGTAGATCATAGCGGTTTCCTTTAGAGATCCCAATGCGAAATAGATCAGTATGAAAATCAAAGCGAGTGCTACGGGAACCAAGAGCCTGAGCCGCTTGGTGGCTCTTTCGAAGTTTTCGAAAGTACCGCCGTAGCGGAGGTAGTAACCAGGAGGCAATTCCAGTTCAGCATCCAGCTTTTCTTGAATCTCCTCTACGAACGACTGGATGTCACGCCCTCTTACGTTTACCCCCACGTAGGTGCGTCGGTTGGTATTGTCTCGACTGATTTGCATTGGCCCCGTTTCGTATTCGATGTTGGCAACTTCGCTCAGTGGAATTTGATTTCCACCGGGGAGGTTTACGAATAGGTCCTTCACATCCTGAATGCTGCTGCGTTGACTTTCGGCCAAACGAACTACCAGATCAAATCGTTTTTCTCCTTCGAAGATGACGCCCGCCTTGCCGCCCGAAAAGGCGGTTTCAATCAATCGGTTGATCTCGTCGATTTGAAGTCCGAATTGAGCCAGCTTTTCGCGGTTATAAGAAATGGTGATTTGCGGCAAGCCTGTGGTGGCCTCAACGCGCATATCGCCTACCCCCTCTACATCGGCAATTATTCTGGAGATTTCATTGGCTTTTTGAGCCAGTATGTCCAGGTCTTCACCAAAAATCTTGACAGCCACATCTTCCCGAACGCCCGTCATTAGCTCGTTGAAACGCATCTCGATGGGCTGGGTAAACTCGAAGCTCAAGGCGGGTAGTTGTTCCAGTTTCGCTTTGATTTTTTCCACGAGCTCCTCTTTTGTGAGTCCCGATTCCCATTCGTCTTTGGGCTTAAGAATGATAAAACAGTCGGCGGCATCCATCGGCATTAAATCCGTGGGCACATCCGAAATTCCAATTCGACAAATGACTTCGAGCGCTTCAGGGAAATTATCGAGGATTGTTTTCTCCACCGTGGTAGTGGCTTTCATGACTTCCGTCAAACTACTACCAGGCCTCAAGATGGTATGAAACGCAATATCGCCTTCATCGAGTTGCGGGATGAACTCTCCACCCATTCTGGTAAAGGCGAAAACGGCGAGTGCCAGAAGGACCACAGCTGAACCAATGATGAGTGCTGATCGCTTTAAGGCGGGTACAAGGAGTCGAACGTAAAGTTGCTCGACTTTCATTACAATGCGATCTCCCCACGTGATTTTTTCTTTTTTGGGAACACGAAGAAACCAAGCTGACATCATGGGGACATAGGTGAGGCAGAGGATCATAACCCCAATCATGGCAAACATAAAGGTCAATGCCATCGGGCGGAACATCTTGCCTTCCACACCTTCGAGGGCGAGGATGGGAATAAACACGATGAGGATAATCAATTGGCCGAAAAAGGCAGAATTCATCATCTTTCCCGATGATTCTATGGCGGTTTTGTTGCGCTCTTCTTTGTCGAGATTTTTGCCTTTGATCAACTTATCGTGGAGCATAAACACCGTTCCCTCCACGATAATAACGGCACCGTCTACAATGATTCCAAAGTCGATGGCTCCGAGACTCATCAGGTTGGCCCATACATCGAATACGTTCATGAGTATGAAGGCGAAGAGCAGTGACAGTGGTATGGTGGAGGCTACGATAAGACCACCGCGCCAGTTTCCCAAGAGGAAAACCAAGACGAAGATGACGATTAGAGCTCCTTCGATCAGGTTGGTGGTAACGGTATCGGTAGTGCGTCCGATCAAGTCACTTCGGTCGAGAAAGGGCTTGATGCTAATTCCTTCGGGTAGCGATTTCTCAATTTTCACCATGCGCTCTTTCACGGCCTCAATCACATGATTACTGTTGGCGCCTTTTAGCATCAGGATCATACCGCCTACAGCTTCTCCTTCGCCGTTTTTGGTCAGTGCACCGTAGCGCACCAAGTGTCCGTATCGGACTTCTGCCACATCTCCTATGGTAATGGGTATGCCGTTGTGATTGGTCACTACGGTTTCCCGTAAATCATCCAAGCTCGTCGCCAATCCTTCACCTCTAATGAAGTTGGCCATGTGGTCTTTCTCAATGTAAGCACCACCCGTACTGGAGTTATTGGCTTCCAAAGCCGCATAAATCTCGTCGAGAGTTACGTTCATTGACTTGAGGCGATCGGGACTCACCGCTACCTCGTATTGTTTTTTGTATCCACCAAAAGCATTGACTTCCACTACTCCAGGCACCATGGCCATTTGCCGCCGAATGATCCAATCTTGGATCGTGCGAAGCTCGGTGGCGTCGTAAGTGTCAACAAAGTCTGGATCGACTTCCAAGGTGTACTGGTAAATCTCGCCGAGACCCGTGGAGATCGGTCCCATAAAGGGTTGTCCGAAGTTTTCGGGAATCTCATCTTTTACTTGATCGAGTTTCTCAGCAACCAACTGCCTTGGTAAATAAGTACCCATATCCTCTTCGAAAACGATAGTAATGGCCGAGAGACCGAAGCGCGAAATCGACCTGATCTCGACTACCCCGGGTAGGTTGGCCATTTCAATTTCGATGGGGTAGGTCACGTATTGTTCCATCTCTCGTGTACCGAGATTGGGCGCTTGGGTGAGCACTTGCACCTGATTGTTGGTGATGTCGGGCACAGCATCGATGGGCACTTGGGTGATGCTCCAAATTCCCGCGATCACTATGACCAGCGTAAATAGGCCTACGATAAACTTATTCCTTACGGAAAAAGTGATGATTCTTTGAATCATGTAAGAATAGATAATGGGTGGATAAAACGAAAAGAGAATCAGCTCGGTGGCTGACAATTTATTTTATGCCAATGGCGGTCCACGCAGGAAATGTGTCCCGAGTGTGGGAGCGGAGGGTACCACCGATTCAAAAGCGAGAGGCTTTTGAACGAAGTAAGTTTGTGGGATAACGGCATAGCCGTTTGGCGTTATGGACGGGTTCAGATCTGGAGAAAAGAAATTGTCCAAGTCTTCGCTTTCGTGATCAACCTGAAAGAAGCAGGCAATCAGATCACCCAATCCATTGTGCTCTTCATTGTGTTGGTGAAGACCTTCATCATGACCTTCATCCTCATGGGTGTGCGGCACGAAAGAATGCCCCAAAAATATCAGGACTGCCAAGGTTATGAATATATGGCGAGTTGCATTCACGGATTCAAAGGTAGATTTTTTCAGATTGATATGCGTTTTTGAGCAAGGCAATTTTGTGTGAGCTCCTTTCGGTATAGGCTCCTGATGAGAAGGGTACGGTGTGGAATTCACTTCTCCCGCATTCATAAGACAGCGTGAAGAAAGGGGAGGAGCCTCTTTTTACATTTCCCCGATAGCCCAAGAAAAATTAGAATTCTTATTTTGTGAGCTTAGCAAGAGGTTGACCAAACGGAGACGCCCCGCTCCTCGGGGTATGCCACCCCAAGACAATCTCCCTAATTTCTCTAGACCAGAAATTCCACTAAATTTGGGAAAGAACAAGTAGACACGAAAATTTATACGCACATATGCTGAATAAGACGCACTGTGCGTGTTATTCAATTGTTGCGCTTCATTACCACAAACCGCTAACCAATGATAAAATTATTTAGAAAAATTCGCCAAAATATGCTTGTGGAAAATAAAACTGGAACGTACTTTAAATATGCTTTTGGAGAAATTGTTCTTGTAGTTATCGGTATTTTAATTGCACTTCAAATAAATAATTGGAATGAAAATAGGAAGAGTGATACTATTGTAAAGAATTATTACAATCAAATATTAAAAGACTTAGCTAAAGACAACGATCGTATCTATTTTGATTTATACTATTTGGAATCAAATATTGCACTTCATAAAGATTTTGTAGAAAACTTACCAACTCAAAAAAGCCCAAAAGCGATTATAATGAGCTCTGCAAGACTTAAACACACTACTCCTTCAAATACTAGGTTTAACGCCAACACTATTGAAACTTTGCAAACTACTGGTGATATAAAACTTATATCACCAGATATTAGAAATAAACTCATTGAGTTACAAAATAATCAAGACATTATTTATAAAGGAAGCATTGCTAATTACGGACTTTTTTTGAAGCAAATTGCTAACGCTACTACTTTAGGGTACAATCCTAATATTTTACTTTTAGATAGATTAGATAAAGTACCAAAGCAGCTCTACAAAGACTTAAAAATAGAAGATAATTATTCGGAAATTGCTCTAGCAGTTGTTTCTTCTTATTTTGCAAAAGACTTAGGAGAACAAGATATTTTTATGAGATTAAAATCCATACAAGATTATACAAAAAGTCTCTTTACTATAATTAATGAAGAATTAGGTAATCCTTATAAGGATATTGAAAGAGTATTAAGCGAGTTCAAATCATTAAACACCTTGTGGTACCAAGGTAAAACAGCTGATGAAATTATTGCGGTAATTAAAGAACAAGACAGAGCTAATCCAGACTATAATATCTCTGAAATATCCATCAATCAATTGGGTTATTATTATATGATCACTTTGAAGCATAATAGCAATGCTTTAAAAGTATTTAAACTAAATACAGAATTGTATCCAGATGCCTTTAATACGCATGACAGCTATGGCGAATGCTTATTGCTTATGGGTGATACAGAAAATGCGATTAAAGCTTATAAAAAGTCTTTAGAATTAAACCCAAAGAGTGTGAGCGCTATAAAAGTACTTTCAGAATTGAAAGTAGAAAACTAAAATATAACGAAAGCACAACAATTGCTATAATTAATATGGGTTTTAGTGCTTGACCCAAAGTTTAGCGTATACTTATAAAGTCCGCCAAATCTTTTTAATTTGGCATTATTAAGAAAAAGATAAAACAAAATAAAAAGTTTTGGCTAAGTGCTTAATCGGAAATAAATTACTTTTAATTCCCGTACTAACCATAGCCGAGACGCTGTGCCCGCTCCTCGGGGTATGCACACCGAGGTAATCTCCCTAATTTCATCAGACCCGAAATTCTGCTAAATTTGGCAATGGACAAAATAACCCTCGCACTAGACTGGACACCTAATATAAACCACATTGGCTTTTTCGTAGCGTTAGAAAAAGGCTTTTACAAAGAGCTGGGACTGGAGGTCGAGATTATCGATCCCTCTGCCGATAATTATGCTGTGACCCCCGCAAAGAAAGTGGAGATGGGGGTGGCAGATTTTGCCTTGTGTCCCACAGAAAGTGTAATCAGCTACCGCACCAAGTCGACTCCGTTTGACTTGATAGGAGTGGCCACGGTTTTTCAAAAGGATGTAAGTGCCATTGCGGTAAGGGCAGGAGAGGGAATTGACTCACCAAAAGACCTCGATGGCAAAAGCTACGCATCGTATGAGGCTCGCTATGAAGACGGCATTGTAAGGCAGATGATCCGCAACGATGGAGGCGAAGGCAGCATCAAAGTTGACTACCCCAACAAACTCGGTATTTGGGATACCCTCTTGAACAAGACATTCGACTCTACGTGGGTTTTCTTAAACTGGGAAGGAGTGGAAGCAGAGGGGCTCGGTGCAAAACTGAACTATTTCAAAATGGCCGATTACGGTATTCCTTATTCGTACTCTCCACTGCTGGTGGCAGGTGAGGCAAAGATCGCTGAGCGAAAAGAGGCATACCGAGCTTTCGTGGAAGCTAGTCGGAAAGGATTTAATTTCTGCCAGGAGAATCCCTCAGAAGCAGTAGACTTATTCAAACCATTCGTTCCCGAAAAGGATGTGAAGATCGACTTGAGAAAAGCTTTGGATATTTCCAATCCAGCTTTTGGCAAAGAGTGGGGAAGTATGAGTGAAATGACGATTAGCGGCTTTTTGAATTGGGTTTACCAGAATAATCTGGAATCCGTTCCTTTAGAAGTTTCTGATATCATTACCGATGAAATACTCTAGCCTTGCAGGGCTATTCTCTAAAAGCGAAAGCCAAAATTAATTCCTACACGCGGGTAAATCTCAATAGAGGTTTCGTCATTGAACTCCCGTCCCAATCCACCGAGCACTTCTCCAAAAAGACCTCTCTTAGAGATAAATTTCCCACCGATGGCGACACCAAGCCCAAAACCAGTTCTATTCTCACCGGTAATTAGGCTATTTCCTGGGAAATATTCAAAAACGTCTTCTTCAGAAAAAATAACTCCCGTGTTGGCCTCTAGAAAAAAACCTTCGGCTTTTTGCCGCTCAGATGGATAAAACCTAAAGTAAGGCAATATCATACCTCTGAATTCCGATGACTCGGCAAAAGAGTAGGCTGTAGATATTCCGACACCCGCATCTCCATTCAGAATTCGCTCGTAGCTTAGTTCAATTAGCTCAAAAAGAGCTGTTCCCATATTAAATTTGATTTCCGTTTGGCCCAATTCACGGCGGTTGATCATTTCTTCTTCCTGAGCAAAAGTCGAGGTACTTATGGCTAGAGCAAAAGTGATAGCAAGTATTTGTTTCATACTTCCAAAGTAACATTTTTAACAAATACGAAAAGCAATAGGAAATGGTGAAATCAGTTAATTGTCGTCATTTTTTTTCAGAAAAAAGACATGCAAATATCTGATATAAAGCAGTTAATGATCATGCCGTACAGATAAAAGTCAAAGAAGTTAAAATCAACTATTTTTGAGGCTTCAACCAGTCGACATGGACAGAGCAAATAGTTTGACTCATACATGCCGAGGACATGAATAGATTTATATGTACCATCCAGACTCCATTCGATTGAACAAAGCCATTAGCGACAGCGGATATTGCTCCAGAAGGCAAGCCGATACTTTGATAGAGCAAGGTAGGGTGCGCCTGAACGGAAACAAGGTTAAGCTGGGAGATCGAGCCATGCCTGATGATAGCATTCACGTGAACGGAGAACTTATCAAAGGGAACGACAATTTGGTGTACATCGCACTAAACAAGCCCGTAGGAATAACATGCACCACCGACGAGAGTATCAAGGGAAATGTGGTGACTTTTATCAGACACAGCGAACGCATCTTCCACATCGGTCGCTTGGATAAGCCGAGTGAGGGCCTCTTGTTGATGACCAATGATGGCGACATCGTAAATAAGATTTTGAGAGCGGGCAATGAGCACGAAAAGGAATACATCGTCAAGGTGCATAAGCCCATAACGGAGGAGTTTATCGAAAGCATGGGAAATGGAGTGCGTTTGCATGAATTGAAGGTCACAACGAAAAACTGTGAAGTGAAAAAGCTCAACCGATTCACCTTTAAAATCATTTTGGTCCAAGGCTTAAATCGCCAAATCAGACGCATGTGCGAGCACCTTGGCTACGGTGTGATCGAATTGAAACGAACTAGAATCATGAACATTGAATTGGGAAACCTTCCACTCGGTATTTGGCGAGATCTAACTGAGGACGAACTCCAAGGACTCAAAAATTCGATTAGCCAATCGGACAACAGTTCTTACGTGGATTCACAAGAACATAAAAAAGTCGACAGAGACGAAGGAGAGGATAGAAAGGGGTATTAATCGGGATATCTATAGACAGGTTTACGCGAACTTTGAATTATATGAACTGCTCGAAAATTATAAAAGCTCTTTTTTTAGTGCCAATTCCAGTGGTATTAATGATTCTTGGTTTCTCAGCTACCGCAGACGTGCTTGCTCAAAAACCCAACAAGACGAACACCACAATGGCAGCTCGGGGGCATATTATGCTCCTAAAAGACGGGGCTCTTTTGGTTCGTCTGCAGACAAGGTCTAAGTCTATAGAGGGGCTCATAGACCGTGGCATGGAAGACAAAGCCAAAGAGCTAGAGGAGCGACAAAGAGAGGAGAATTTAGCGTATGTTGAGGCGTTTGGCTTAGAATTTGATTTTGCTCCTGTTTACTTTTTTAGAAGTGAAGATTCTAAGTCCGTTAAAGAAGAAAGACTTGATGAGGTAGTCTTTTTAACTAGTGAACTGGTTCCTGATAGCACCATCAAAGTGGAGCAAGAGATTATTTACACCGCTGAATTTGGAAACGTGGAACCCGACGATTCAAAAAGACGCCAGGACTATAGACTTGAAAAAGGCAGTACGGGCGTAAAGCAGAAGTCCACTTATTACGGGTCTACCAACATGGGCTTCGAGGCCTTGGTCATTATGGATGATCAGTTCGTTCAGCTGCGCAGACCGTTTCCTTATTACGTGCGCACCTACGACAAAAAAGGGCTCTTCAGCCGTAAGCCTAAAGACACCGTGAGAAGGATGAATGAGAAGCTGTATCAGTTCTATTAGCTGGCTAGCAGTAAGAATAGCAGAACGGTTGAAAACCTTATTTAATTATAATTGGATACACTGCGCGTAAAGCTATCCAGATGAATAAAACGCTACTTTTTTTACTCTCAGTCATCTTCATCTCGAACGTTTCACGCTCCCAAACAGAAGTTACTTTTCACACCTCCATGGGAAACTTTATCGTAGAGACATATGACACATTACAACCCATTACTGCAGGAAATTTTCTTGAATTGGTAGAGGCCGAATTTTATGATGGTGTCATATTCCATAGGGTAATCAATAATTTTATGATTCAAGGGGGCGACCCTACAGGTACTGGTTTTGGTGGGCCTGGCTATAATATACTGGATGAATTTGATCCATTAGCGAGCAATGTTCAAGCATCAATCTCTATGGCAAATTCGGGGCCTAATACTGGGGGTAGTCAGTTTTTCATAAACTTGGTCAACAACACTTACCTCGATCCGAATCATCCCGTTTTTGGAATTGTAACTTCAAATTTTTCTGTTGTTCAAAATATTGGTCTGGTCTCAACAAATTCCAGTGACCGACCGCTGACAGATGTCGTTATGGATAGTTTAAGAGTCACTTCAGTTGATCCTCTAGGGGGCAATACTGTAGGTGATTTTTCATTGAAGATGAGTGTTTTTCCGAATCCAACCCAAAATAGCATTGCCATTGATATGGGTGATGATTTCACATTTGGAACCAAGTACTTGCTTAATATCACGAACGTATTGGGACAAACCATTTACTCGGCCTATTTGCTTCAAAAGCAAACAAGTATTGACCTCTCGGAATATGGTCGAAAAGGAATCTACTTTGTGAACGTGATCGATGAGCAAAAGAATGCGAGAGCTCTAAGAAGAGTTGTTTTGCAATAACTTGATTTAGAATTTTATCCTTCTATCAAGACGGCTCATTCTTTATTCTATTCGTGAAAGATTAACTCGAAAGGGCGCTTAAGTGGCTCTTACCTGTCCTCTTTTCACAAGAAGGAGGGTAAGGATTAGCAGCGATGAGTGATCGTTTCTGCTGGGTTTCTAAAACCCTATCGCCCGACAGCGCAGCAGAGCTCAACAAATAAGTTGGGCTGTCATTTTGAGTCGTTCGAGTCAGTCGAATGCCCAAGCAGCCTTCCACTTGCAAAATTGACTGGAGCTCGTCATTGCTTACTGTTACGGCCATTTTCATGTCGTTCATATTTTGAAAAGCTACATTCTCTGTAGAATCGAAAGGCCTCGCAATTGTTCCTACCCATCATTTGTTGAAGTACAATTGAAGAGAAAAAAGCATTTCCTGTCGCTTGGTCCAGGAGATTCTAAGGAATTGAAGCCAAATGAGCGATGAGCACTATCAGTCTTAGCTGGATATGACTAAAGTGGTTTTAATCTTGATTTCAATCCCTCCAAATTATAAAACAAGGTATTGAAATCAATAACCAAAATTTAGCCCCAACCGCGGGTGATTTTTGATGTGAGACGCTCCGTTAAATTCTTGTCCGAGTCCTAGAAAACCTCTCCGAAAAGGCCACTATTAGCCACCTGTTTTCCACGAACCGAAAGCCAAGAATGAAGCTAAATTGATTTGGTTTGTTTGGAGGATTTTGATTGGATCTGGAATCGTCAAGAATCAAGTTCTTATCGGAAACAAGCATACCCGCTTGGGCTTCTAAAAAGAAAGTCCAAGTAATTCGCTTATAGAAATTGTACAACTAAAATAGGGTAGGAACATCCCTTAATAATTGTCCAACTCGTTGAGAGAATGAGCGGCCGTAATTCTTAACCCGAGATCTTAGTTGATAACGCGTTGGTAGTTCAGCTCTCCTATGTCGGCTAAAGTAGTGGCTAAGTTTATTCTCAGTTCATTGGCTTTTCTTCTGGTGCTGAGTGCATTTTGCGTGATAAAAGGCCCATTATAATTGCCGCCTGTAATAATGCAAAGAACCCTTTCATATTCACAAAACAGCTCGGAAGAAGCTTTTGAAAACTCCTTTTAACAAAAAAAGCCTGCTCAAATAAATGAACAGGCTGGTATTCTTATTGCGACAGATTTGTGCTGTGCAGATTGTAATGTTATCCTTTTTTGATCGCTTCTTTTTTCGCTTCAGCTTTCATTTTTTTAGACTTCTTATCGCAACAGGCCTTTCCTTCTTTTGCTTCGGCCATATTGCTACAGCAAGCTTTTTCGTTGCTGGCTGAAGCTTTTGCATCACCTTTTTTGCAGCAGCTTTTCGACTTTCCTTTGCAGGCAGCTGTCGACTTAGCAACTTTTGCAGTCACTTCTTTTTCAGCAGATGCAGTTTTCTGCGGGCTTTCAGCTTTTGTTAGGGCTGTTACCTTTGTTTCAGTTGCTGTTTTTTCAGTAGTTTGAGCATTCGCTATTCCCGCCATAGCGAAAACGATTGCGAGGAGTAGGATGTATTTTTTCATTTTGATAGATTATTTGAGTGAAAGGTAGCCACTTTTTTCTGTCGATTCAATAGCTAAAGTTCTTTTAGCATTTATTGGTAGAATACGTTAGAATGATGAAAGTGTTCTCATTCTGGATTTTTCGTTGAAACGCTAGTCTATTTCCAAATGAAATGCTGCACTCCATTCGTTTCGCTCGGCTTGAGTATGATACCCGATCCAAAGTTGAAGGTATTGTAATCGGAAAAATCTGAGAGACCCGAAACAGGATTAATTCCCGCAGCGCACCTTACCTTCCATTGAAAATTTCCTCCGCTACCGAGCTGACCTGATGGAACGAAGTAATTGTCAGGAGAGGAGTTAACGACTGTGATACTTCGTGGGTCATTGCCACCAAGCGCGCCTCCACGTATTTCGCATGCCGCAGCATCAGGAGAGGTCCACGTAAGTAGAACTCCATTGGGAAAAACTTGTGATTCGAGCGCAAAATCAACTGCTGTAAGACCCCAAGTATCTTCTGCCTCGGGTCCACCCCAAATGAGGGTAGCTAGGATAGGGTTATCTATAAATGGGTTGCGATTGCCTTGTCTGATTTGAGTGATCTCATTTTTTTGAATTTCAACATCTGAAACAGGGTCTTCAGCGTTCCATTCCAAAAATATTAGAGGCACATTACTATCGGAAGGAACATTGGGGCCTAAACCCGTTGAGGAAGGTAAGCACCGAGTTTGGGAGGAAGATGATCCATTCCCATCATAGCGCACGTACATGTACAAGACTATTCGCGCTACATCTCCTTTCCACTCGTCGCCAGGATACCAGCCGCCCCCTGAGAAGCCTGCGTTACCATTTCCGTCTGCAAAAGGGAAATTACTTCGGGTCTGGTTTGTTTGTTCATCACAGGGCCTCAAGTTGAGAATGTCGGTGCCAGGCCCAGGATCATCTACCGTAAGAGCAGGAAGTGCCAGTGATCTTGCGAAGACATGCTCGCGATTCCAGTCGCCACTTGAGCCACCATAATCGTTTATTCCTCTTTCACGGTCGTTCGTTAGCGTACCATCCTGTCCGCTTTCCCAGCCATAGACCAGTAAAACTTCGTTAGTGTTTTCAGGGTTTTTATCGCCGTCTTGAAGTGCATCCCAAGCGTCGTAACTAGATGATGTGTAGTTGAGAAAAGACACACCTGAGCTTATCTTGTTGGAGAGCTCGACTTGCAAAGCGCTTCCCGTTAATTCCAGATCGACGGAGTTGTAGTAAGATGGAATTTGTGCGTGAACTGAGATTGCTAGAAAGCAAAAGGTCAGTAAAGTGATTGGTAATTTCATGTTGCTAATTTAGATCAAATTAAAGGCCAAGTAAATGGTCATCTAAAACAGGGTCTATCATGGAAGAATGAATACGTCTTCGTCGACACGATAAGTCTATCATCCTGAAAATAAAAGTGATTTAGTAGCGGTAGCAGATGGCGTTGATATTCATGCCTGCACCCACAGATGCAAATAGAATGATATCGCCTTTTGCCATGGTGTGGCCTTTCTTCTGGCCACGTCTTACCACATCATAAAGAGTGGGAACGGTCGCTACGGAGCTGTTTCCCCACTCATGCACGCTCATAGGTAAAACATCATCGGAATATTCTTTTTGACCGTATAATTTGTAAAGTCGGCTTATGACAGCCTCGTCCAGCTTTTCATTGGCTTGGTGAATGAAAATTTTCTTCACTTCGCTGATATCAATCTTGGCCATGTCAAGGCATTTCTTCATAGCGGCAGGGACTTGTTTTAGTGCAAATTCATACACTTTTCGACCTTTCATTTTCATGTACTTAATGCCAGGGTTAGCATCTGGCTCGTATGACTTATCCATGAAGAGATAATCAACTTCGTCCTCTGCAAATGTCGCAGATGTAGTGCTTAATATGCCAGCATCGCGATCGGTATCCTTGTACTCTAAAATTGCAGCACCCGCTCCGTCAGAGAAGATCATGCTGTCTCGATCATAAGGATCGATCACTCTAGAGAGCGTCTCAGAACCTATAACCAAAGCCCTCGTGGCCATTCCTGCCCTGAAGTATGCTTCTGATTGTATCACACCTTGCACCCAACCTGGGCAACCAAAAAGAATATCGTAACCGATGCAATTCGGATTAGCTATTCCCAGTTTATTCTTTACTCTCGATGCAATAGAAGGAACTGCTTCGGATTGAATGGTACCCGATTGGATATCGCCAAAATTATGTGCTACAATAATTTGGTCAAGTGTCTCAGGATTAATTCCTGAATCTTCTATAGCTTGTTTTGCTGCCAGATAGGCCAAGTCTGAAGAATTCATAGAATCATCTGCCCAACGTCGATGACTAATCCCAGTTATTACTTGAAATTTTCTCGAAATAAGTTCTGGTGGTTTATCTATAACTGTTGAATCTTCGGTGTAAAATAGTTGATTGTGGAAATACTCATTCGGTAAGACTCTCTTGGGCACGAAACTTCCAGATCCTATAATGACTGTTCTTTGCATAAAAAAGTGTGTTAAAATGCAAATATCAGAATATATCCGTTGCGACACAAGGTCCAAAAACCTAATTGTCTCAAAAGAGACGTCCCTGTTAAAAATCTAAATATTCCTTGTACAAGTGCTTAAAATGTTCGTCCGCATCATGCCTTAGGTAGAATACATTGCCGTTGTAAATCTTGAGTTTTTCAGGAAAAGGATAAGCAACTTTCATAGGGATACTCAGAGCTCCAGTGTATGGATCGAGTTCTCTGATGAAATAAACTCCTTGCTTCTTATGAAAGGTGTAAAGCTTCTCGCTAACTCTATCTTGCTCTATGTGCCAGAGCTCAAAACCGGGCAGGTCGATTTGGAAATACACCGAATCCAATACTTCTCCATCCTGGTTATGGTGATAAATCCATTGATTCATGGCATCCAAGATTAGTATACTGTCCTCTTTTTTGTAAACGGGCGTGTAGGGTGGTCTGAGATCTCGATCAACACCTGTGATGTATGGCTGTTGGGAGCGAAAATTTGGCTCTCTATTAAGGGCCCTAATGTAACCAGCATATAATTTTTTGTCAAATCCCTGCGCTTCGCTCAAAGAGATGGCTCGCGATCTTTGGTTCTGGTCAAGCATGGTGTAGTCCAAAAATGTTTTCGAGAAATAGGAGCGGTTTCGTGCTGTTCTAATTACCTCATGTGATTTGATATCAGCATGGTAGCAATAATGAACTACTTGAGGGATTTCTCGAACGATCTTAACACTAAATGCCGATTTTGAAAAAGCAACAGTGTACGGCACAACGTTGGTTTTAAACTCTTTGAGGTCAAATTCTTTGTAACTCAGTTTTCCTCCTTCTTCACTTACAATTAATGCATAGTCCAATCCTTCAATAAACAATTCATTGAAGGCACTTCTTCGCAGTCTTTGAGGAAAATCGGGTGTAAGAATACGGTGCGTCATTTCACCTCTATCGAACAAGGTTAAAGCGCAATTCTCTAATGATAAATTATTATCTGAATTACTAATGTTTCTATTGAGGTAAGAGCCTATAACTAATAGGTTATCAATAAATTCAAAATCATATATGTACTCAAAATTTGGCTCATAGACTCCTACAGCTTCCGCTGAAACTTTCAAGCCCTGAATTTTAGGCTTAGGCACCAAATAGATCGCCATATTTTTGAAATGGACTATATCGTATGGCTTGCGATCACAGTCGTGGAATCCCGAAGCAGAAACTTCTAAGTTTTTATCTTTTTTGACGGGAATAGTGAATGAACCCGTTGCATCTGTTCGCATATTCCGATTGCCCATTCTTACGGTAGCATTTTCCAGCGGTTGCTGAGTGTGCCCGTCGTATATAGTGCCGCTTAAGGATTCTTGACCGATAGCAGTGAAGCAAAGAAATAGTGCGATTAAGAAAGTAATGGTTGATCCATGCATAACCTCGACTCGAAGTAATTTGAAATTAGCATTTCTTTCTAGTTTTGAGGGATAACTTAAAAAGCGATGAAAAGGCATATTTGGTTAGTAATGATTCTTCTTTTTAGTATCAAAGTTTATGCCCAAGAAGAGTCTTCGCCAAAACCTTTGTATACCGATAGGCCAGGTCAGAGTATTACTCCATATACAGTCGGAGATAGAGCGTTACAGCTCCAAGGCGGGTACGGGTTTTTTCGAGAGGCTTCGTCTTTATCAGATATCGATTTACACAATGTTGACTTAAATTCGAGACTAGGAATTTCCGAGGGATTTGAGATTTCTGCTCTATTCCAGGTTTCTTCTTTAAGAATTGAGCGTGGTGGATTCATTAATCCGGAAGACAAGCAGGCCGACAATGGTTTTTCAGCTTTCGCTTTATCAACGCGAGGATTAATAATGAAAGGGGATGGACTGAAGCCCGCTATAGGACTTGAAGCTTCGTACATAATTGCTGGAGTGCCCGGGGAGAAATTGAAAAATAGGAACGGCCGTTTTATTCTTTCCCTCCAAAATCAAATCATAGAAAAACTTTCCTTTACGGGAAATGTAGTCTATTTCACCAACGATCGAACCGAGTTCACCGCAAATCTTGGATATTCCATCACAAGTAGTTTTGGGGTGTTCGCTGAATATTGGCCCATCTTTGAAGCCGTGTTCGACGGAGATTCAGGATTGGTTTTACAAGACTCCTACATGAATACAGGTGTTTTTTGGCAATTGGGAGATAACTTTATGGTCGACGCGGCAGGAGGTTTCAGAGCAGGCGCGCCTGATACTATCGATCAAGACTCGGAGTCATTCTATCTTCAGGTGGGATTGACAAAGCGGTTTTGGCTAAACATGAAATAAGAGAATTATTTTCTAGCCTCTTGGCTCAAGCTTCTTCGCTAATGCCGCCATCCCCCAATCTGCTAGCAAAGCCAGTAGAGCCGCGGGAATAGCTCCTTGAAGAATAATAGAATTGTCGTTGAGGTTGATGCCCGTAATAATGGACTCCCCCAATCCACCTGCACCAATGAATGCGGCTAGCGTGGCCGTTCCGATATTGATCGTAAGTGCCGTTCTTATTCCCGCCATGATAAAGGAAGCTGCGAGAGGAAGGCGAACCATTCTCAAAATTTGCCAATTGGTCATACCCAACGCTCTTCCTGCTTCGATAAGAATTGGGTCCGTGCTTTGAAGCCCCGTGTACGTATTTCTAACGATGGGTAATAGGGCGTAGAGCAACAAAGCAATAATGGCAGGGGTGAATCCAATACCGAACAGAGGGATCATGAATCCTAGCAAAGCCAGGCTTGGGACGGTTTGTATGACTCCCGTGCTTGCAAGAACTACATTGGCAAATCGCGGTTTAAATGAAATATAGATTCCCAAAGGCACTGCAATAAGAATGGCGATTAGCGTAGCCAATATAGTGAGTTGCAGATGCTCAATAGTCTGAGAGATTATGGGGTGTCGAAAACTAGGTTTAGAACCTTTGGAAACCAGTCCCTCTTCAAGGAGAAAATCATAGGCCACTTTTTCGATAGGAGAGCCCATAACCTCAACCAAATAGTTGAGCTCACGCATTTTACTTCCGTCAATTTTGATTTGACTTAAAATGCCAAGGATTTCAGGATGCTCTTGAGCCAACTTGTTTCTGATTAAAGGTATAGCCAAGTATTCAGGAAAAAAGTTTTGGTCGTCTTCCAAATGCTGAAATCCAAATTCCTGCAACTTCCCGTCGGTGCTGTAGGCATCAGTTACATCAATCTGACCTTCGGCCAGAGCGCGGTATGCCAAGCCATGATTCATTCCCTTTGGTTCTGGTAAGTTCAAGCCATAAGCCTGATTCAATGCAGCAAATCCATCACCTCTTTTTACAAATTCATTGGAGAATCCAAAACGAAGATCACCGCGGTTCTTAAGATCGGAAATAGCCGAAAGCCCCGCTGTTTCTGCGGTTATAAGAATATATGAGTTATTAAATCCAAATGATTCGCCAGCGAGAATACCCAAGTCATTCAGCTCATCCTCGTAATCAACTCCCGACTCTTTGAGAATAGCTTCGCTGATGGTTCCTGTGTATTCTGGGTATATATCGACAGAACCCGATTTCAAGGCTTCAAATGCAATCAGAGAGCCTCCTAGGCCGAACCTTCGTTCAACGGTTAGGTCTGTTTGACTCTCGATAGCTTGCGCCATAATCTCGCCAAGCAGACGAGACTCTGAGAAAAGCTTGGAGCCGATAGCCACATCTTGGGCACCCAGTGATGCGCCAAGTAAAAAGAACATGAAGGCCAGTGCTTTATTCATTGTCTCGATCGATAAAGCGTTCTACAAAAGCACTTGAAGGGTTGGCTTTGATTTCTTCGGGCGCACCCATTTGAATGATTCTCCCCTCATCGAGAATAACTACAACATCGCCGAGTTTAAAAGCTTCTCGAATATCATGTGTTACGAAAACCGTCGTTTTGCGAAGCTTTTCCTTTAGTCTCAACACTTCGTCTTGCAAGTCTGCACGTGTTATGGAATCAAGGGCACTAAAAGGTTCGTCAAAAAGAATAAGAGCGGGGTCAGCTGCCAGTGCTCTGGCTATGCCAATCCGTTGCTGCTGCCCTCCACTGAGTTGCGATGGATATCGCTCTTCCATTCTTCCAGAGTTCAGTCCCATTAAATCCAGCAGTTCCAAAGTACGTGCAGCGCACTTGTTATCATTCCAACCCAGTAATTTGGGAACAATCTCAATATTCTGTTTGACGGTATAGTGCGGAAATAGGGCTGGCTGCTGCAGTACGAATCCTATTTTTCTTCGCAATTCAACGTCATCCGAAGTGGCAACGTTTTTCCCAAAGACTTCTACTTTTCCCGAGTCGGGTTTTAGAAGTCCGTTGATCAATTTGAGAATGGTCGATTTCCCGCTTCCTGAAGGGCCTATGAGGCATAGGGTTTCGCCTTCTTTTACTTGGAACGTAATATCTGATAGAACTAGAGTTCCATCGAACCACTTATCTATGTTTTGAAGAGAAACGATAGCGCAAATATAAAGGGTGACAATTAAGGACACCCTTTTGAATCGTAAGAAACTCAGTAATTATCGACTGATTATAAACTTGTCGATTTCCACCATTTTATTTGTCGTAAGGCGATAGAGGTAAATGCCGTTGGGCAATGCACTTCCGTTAAAGCGAATGCGGTAGCTCAAGTCTGGCAGAGCTTCTTGGCTAAAAAGAGTTTCTATCACGCGGCCATTCAGGTCATATACTTCAAGTGTCGCATTTCCTCCATTTGCAATGGAGAACGTTACATCGGAATGTCCACCCGTCGGGTTGGGGCTGCTATTCAAGGCAATGCCTGAGCTTATGCTAAAGGACTGCCAAGGCGAGAATGGGCCCGCAATTAGAGGCGTTTGAGAACATCCGCACCTTACACGCCACTGGTAATTCCCTAGATTGAAAAGGCTCAATGGAGCATTGAGGCCATCAGCATTGGCACCTCCAACTATTTGCGCTCCCAAAAGGCCCGAAGTCCCTTCAATTCTGACTTGCACCTGGCAGCCAATTTGAAGTGGTAGAGGGTCCCAACCAAAGCTAACTGAGTTCGCATTGACAGAAGTCGACAAGCTCGATGGATCTACCGACGGGAAGGGATTTTCGCAAATCAAACTTCCTCCGCATACCTCACAGGAACTAAAGCAAACGGCTTCTAGGATGGTGTCTTCTCCTGGCATAATAAGAATGCGGTTATTTCCGCCAAATCCATCAGGTAATCCACAAGCAGTGGGAACATCTTCCTCACCTGTAAAACTGTCACCATTCAAGAATTTCCAAAGCAGGCTTGCTCCATCTACTTCGGTGATGGTGAAGCTGTAAATCCCGTCACCATCGGAGTTCATGGGTTCTGGTGTGAATCCATTGAATGATCCAGCTATGTGCAGCCCAGCTGGGTCAATGCTGCTTAATTCTGAGGCGTTAACTCGGAATGTTAGATCATTCAAATTGCTAGGATCTGGGCAAGCGGTGCAAGAAGAATAACAAACTACCCCAAGGACCTCATCATCAACTGGTGCTGTGAAAACTCGATTTCCAAAATTACCTGCAGCGCAAAGACCTACTGGACTTTCGAATCCATCTCCAACCCTAAATTTATACTCAATCGGCTCACCTTCTACCAAAGTTATAGTGGTTTGATAGACTCCATTCCCAATGGGGTTCATCATCAGTTTCTCAAAGTCATTGAATGTACCCGAAAGACTGATTGTATCAGTTGCTGCATTGATATCCTCTTGACTTACATCGACTCGAAAAGTGACGTTAACCGTATTGACACTTAAATCAGGAGTAGGAAGTTGCGCCGTTGTGTAGATGCGGTATTCACCTGGTTGAAGTTCGAAGGCATTGTTGAGGTTGTTTTCAAGTATAGCGTTTCCGCCAAAATAGTCGTACCAAACGCCCGTCTGAGTGAATCCTGGAACCATATTAATTGCCACAACATCGAAATTCGCAATGATCACAGCGTCCATCGATTCATGCTGAATAATTAAACGCTTGCCTGTTCCTCCTACGTCGTAATTGAAATTGCTGGAGCCAAAGGCGGGATAATCAGTTTTGAGCTTATTGATAGCCGCGAAAACCTTGTATAGCCTTTGGCGGGCGGGTTCAAAGTAATAATCCCAGCGGACGGGTTTATTGCTGGTGCGGCAACTGGGATCAATCAATTCGTCGTTGCAGTAGTTGATGCTAAAGTCGTAGCCCAACTCGTCAAACTGCCAGAACATTTTTGGGCCTAAGAGCGGGATGTTGAAAGCATGGACGGCTTCTTGTCTTGCCAATGCTGTCTCCAAGTCTTTCGGGTCGTGATCGGGATTGAACGAATTGCCGTTTTGAAGATTTTCATACATCAATCGCTCTTCATCATGGCTTACGGCATAGCTCACCAGATTGGGGAAGTTCCAGCCTCGCGCTTGATAGCTCGCTTGAGAAAAGTCTTGTCCGAAAGGGAAGCCCAATGCAGCCTGTTTGAATGGAGCATGTTGTCCTCCCCAAAGCATAAATCCAAGATTGGCGAGAGCTGTTTCTTCGGGATTGTCTCCAAGATGTTCTAGAATCAAGTAAACCTGATCGTCAATTTCGTGTATGTCATTGCGTATTCTAATCCAGTTGTCAACTCTACTTTGGTCGTACCCATTCCAAGCACCTACATCTCCCAAAGTATTGTTTTGGGTGAAACCCTTACTCAAGTCGAAGCGGTATCCATCGATGTGAAATTCTTCTACCCAGTATTGTAAAATTCGTTTCACAAACTCCTGTGTATAAGGAGAGTCGTGGTTGTAATCGTAACCAACACTAAAGGGGTGCCTAGCGAGGGTGTTGAACCATGGATTTTCAGTAGTAGGAGGTCCCGCTGCTCCGTTTTCAGAGTACATTCTCACTTGTGGATTCTGACCAAAAGAGTGGTTGAGGACAACGTCGATAATCACCGCTATGTCTCGATCGTGGCAAGCATCGATCAGCATCTTCAAGTCTTCCTTTGTTCCGTAATATTTGTCTACCGCAAAAAAGAAAGAGGAATTATAGCCCCAGCTTTCGTTTCCTTCAAATTCATTAACAGGCATAAGCTCGATGGCATTGATGCCCAAGCGATCTAAGTAATCCAGGGTATCGATCACCGCTTGAAAGGTTCCTTCCTCTGTAAAGTCACGCACCAAAAGCTCATAGATGATTAAGCGGTCAATCGGAGGTCTTTGGAAGTTATCGTCCTGCCATTGGTATTCTGCCTGATCGGTCTGAAGTACAGAAACAATATTGGTCGTTTCCCCTTGCGGGTAATCAATCAAGTTAGGGTAGCGGTTATCTCCGATAAACTGATCGTTGAATGGATCGAGGATCTTCTTTGCATAAACATCAGCCACCCTCATGTCCTCGTCATCTATGCTGTATTGAAATCGGTATTCTTCGCCAGGAGTGAGGCTATCCAGCTGCACCCACCAGCGATCGCCTGAGGTCGTTTTCTTACAGAAATATTCGGTCTGACGCTGCCAATCGTTAAAGTCCCCAATCACATATACATAGTCTTTGAAGGGTGCTACTAGCTGAAGAATTACAGAAGTATTTGAGATGTAATTAATCCCATCTGCAATGCCTGCAGGTGGATCCATGATTTCGGGAAGACCTTGTGCCACATTTACATAAATATCTAGGTCTGCAACTGTCTTTCCTACCAGTGTGCCATCGGTATTTCTGAAAACGAAGGCGAGCTGAAGAACATCTTCTGATGGGGAGACCCCATAAAAATCTGAAATGGTTATTGTTTTTGTCCAAGTGTTTGGGCCTGATTGGGTCATGGCCACATTGGGGTCAGCTGAACCCCAGTTTCCTTGAGTGTTTTGCCAACCTGTCTGGCCATCTATTATAACTCCCGAATGCAGGTAGATAGGAGACACTTCAAGCAATGCAGCATTTCCGCCAGCTGCGTTGTACGCTATCGTAATTGATTCATCTAAAGAAGGGAACGCAGGGGAGATGGTGACCTGTGCATAAGAAATGGTCGTAAACAAGAGGACACAGAGTGCCGAATAGAAAGGCTTCATAAGAAGAGATTTAATTAGGTTAGGCTCCATTAGTGTCAAATTTACACTGTAGGTGGGAGAATTCAAAAAAAATCTTTTTGTAAACTTCTTTCCTCGTAGAGATATTTGGAGTTTAATTTGACATGTGAAACATCTACTAATCCTCCTGTCAAATTTCTTTTTCCTTTTCTCCTTCTCACAAGATTTGTCCAATTCCCTTTTGTGGAAAGTGGAGAAAGAAGGAATGAATTCCTCTTATATATTCGGTACGATTCACGTTTTGCCCAAGGCTGATTTTGAGTTGGATGAAAAAGTCAAAATAGCTTTTGGCGATAGCGAAGAGTTAGTGATGGAGATGGATATGACCGACCCTACTCTTCAAACCAAGATGTTTCAAATGATTAATATGAGTGATGGCATGACGCTCGATCAGCTTTTGACGGAGGAGCAATACGAGATGCTTTCCAAGAAACTGCAAAGCATAGCAGGAGTGCCTCCCTTGGCAATGATGAATGGGTTTAAGCCATTTATGGTTGCTACGATGATGATCTCTGAATATGTTAGCAACGATCCAGCAAGTTTTGAGATGACATTGATGTCGATGGCTGCCGCTCGCGAAATGCCCGTTTCGGGATTGGAGTCTATTGAAGACCAAATGGCTGTTTTTGACAGCATTCCCTATTCCGATCAAGCAGAAGACCTCATGGATATGGTGGTTAAAGACGGTGAAATGAGAGAGCTTTTTGCCGATATGGTGATGCAGTACAAGGCCGAAGAAATAAATGCACTCTACACTACCACAGCCGAATACATGGCCAGCGAAGAGGAAATGAAGTTTCTTCTTTATACCCGTAATCAGAACTGGGCTGACTTGCTTGAAACTAGGCTAGGACAGAAAACTCTCTTCATAGCGGTTGGTGCCGCTCATCTTGGCGGTGAAAAAGGATTGATTACGCTTATGACGAAGCAAGGGTATGAGTTGACTCCTATTATGGATTGATTACCAATGTTTAAAATGTTCAAAAACCATAGTGCTGCATGGTACCGATAGAGTCGGCACAAACTTGACCGGTTATGTCGATTTCAATAGCCGAGTTGATCGCCACTACTTTCGGGTTATAGCGAATGATGGCGGTATCGTTGGTGTAGGCCGCATCTTTAACAACGACCATGCGATTGGCGTCGATAAACTCATATAGTTTATTGCTTAACATGGCATATGAGGCGGCAATCAGGTTTTGCAGAACTTTCTTATCCTCACCAGTCACCACACCGCTCTTTACTAGGTCTATTAGTCCATCGGAAAAGGTGTGGATATGGATCAACTCGACTTTTCTCAATTCGTTGGCTCTATCGCAGAGCGCCTGAATGTGGATGAGGTCATTGCAGCGCTGTGAAAAAAAATCTTTGGTTAGAGTAGATGTGCTTCGCCGCTTCGTCGGCAGAAATAATGGAAGTCTCGGCTGATTTGTGACGCATGGCGAATCTGTTTTGTATCTGGGAAATCATTGATAATCAGATTATTAAAAAAGATAACTTTTATCACCTGATCCTTTCAAAATAAGCCCCGCGATTCCATAAGAAATGTATATTCGAAGCGCGTAAACTTTCTTCCATGGATATCTTCAATATAGTAGTCATTCTTACCATACTGGCAGCTGCTTTTGCTTTCATCAATACAAAGTTTCTAAAGCTTCCTTTTACCATTGGCCTTATGATCATTGCTATTGCCTTCACGTTGATCATTGTTCTAATAGGAGTGGTTGATAAAGAGGTTTTAATGGAGGCTAAATTGCTAGTGCGTTCGATTGATTTTGAAACGGTACTTCTGGATATCATGTTGAGTTTTCTGCTATTTGCTGGAGCGCTTCACACCAATTTGGATGGCCTTAAGAAGCACCGTGGACCCATTGCTTTGCTCGCCACTGGTGGAGTTGTCATCTCGGCATTCTTGGTTGCGGGCTTGGTTTACGGCATGTTTTTGATTTTCAATTACCCGATCGATTTTATCTACTGTCTGCTTTTCGGAGCGCTAATCAGCCCCACCGATCCCATTGCCGTCTTGGGAATTCTGAAAGATGCTAAGGCGCCAAAGAAACTCGAGACGAAGATTGTCGGAGAATCACTTTTCAATGATGGTGTTGGAGTCGTGGTTTTCTTGGTGATTTTCGCCATTGCACAAAGAGGTGTTGAGTCTGTAACCATAGGAGAAATAGGGCTAATGTTCTTGGAGGAAATCGGCGGAGGTGTAGCTCTTGGGCTGCTGGCAGGTTATCTCGGGTTTTTACTCATGCGATCCATCAATCATTACGAAACGGAGGTCTTGATCACCTTGGCTTTAGTAATGGGAACATACAGCTTAGCGGGTTGGCTGCATTTTTCTGGGCCCTTGGCGGTGGTGGTTGCTGGACTATTCATTGGCAATCGCTCACCAGAGGTAGCGTGGTCGAAGGAGACGAGACTTTACGTGGACAAGTTTTGGGAACTCGTTGATGTGTTCTTGAATGCCTTGCTCTTTGTATTAATCGGCTTTGAATTGCTCATAGTCGCTCTGGACGGACAGTACATTCTTTTTGGCGTATTGGCCATCCCGATTACTTTGCTGGCGCGTTATCTCGCGATATCAGGACCAGTAGCCCTTTTCAAGGAGAAGCTGGATTTTATTCCGCGGACAGATATTATTCTCACTTGGGGAGGGATTCGCGGGGGAATTTCGATTGCCTTGGCCTTATCACTAGAACCTCAAATGAATCGAGAACTATTCCTAACGATGACTTATGTCATTGTTGTCTTCTCGATTATAGGACAAGGATTGACTCTTGGACCCTTGATAAAACGTATACTTAGTATCAATAAATCGACGGGTTAAAATTATAGCTACGTGTTTTATTCAATAGAATTAAATCGCAACAGTCAGAATTCAGCCCAAAAACTTTACAGCTAGACAAGCAGATTAAACACAATTCAAATGATCTATTCAAATTACTTTTCTATTCCATTTTTATGCTTGGGTTTGCTATTCAATACTTGCCAAGGATTGAATCAAACCCATCCTGTGCCAGAGGAGAATTCCAAACAAACAGAAACCGAAAAGGTAGGTTTGGAATTATCAGAACTTTCAGGGAAACCATATTTTGGTTTTAATGCAAAGGCGAATCTTAAGACTAAAGCTCAAGTCAGCTATGTGGATGCCTTCTTAGAGGAAATACCCTCGGTAGTAAGAGAAAATCTGACGATCAGATTACCTGGTGGAACCTTGTCTCAGAAAGTATACAGCAGTGACTTTTCAGATGCGGATATTGAATCTTGGGTTTCGCTTCAAAAAAAGTATGCGCTTAGATTAATCTTTGTGGTAAATGGAAATGACAGTCCCGAGAATCAACGAAAGTTCATTGAAAGATGGATCAGTGCAGGAGCACAGTTTGATTTTATTGAAATGATGAATGAGTATTATTTGTCGAAGTTCTTCAAGGGATTTACCGATAAAAAGGAGGTCTCTCAAAAGATCACCCCGCAACTTTATGTTGAAGAGATACTGCCAGCATTTTTTAAGGAACTCGACAAGTTGGATCTGCCATATTTTGTGATTTGCGCACCCGAGAAGAAAGGCAAACCAGGCGAACGCCTTGCCGCATGGAATACCACTATGGTATCTGGCTTGAATGGGAAGTTCAAGGACCGTAAACTAGGAATAGTTATACACTTATATCAGAAGGGAGTGAATAGTGAATTCGACTATTCGCAAATCAATCGGCTAAGAGATAGAATTTCCTATAAACCAAAAGTGGCTATCACTGAAATGGGCGTGCTCGATGATGAAGTGACCTGGTTGGAAATTGCGGCGCCAACTAAACAGCACTACACTCAAATATTTCAGCAATTAGGAGCGGGAGATTACCTTTTTGATCAAGTATTATTCAATGATTACCCAAAAGACAATACGGCTACTTTACACCCAAAAACTAACGGCATTACTCCGAAAGGGGAGAAAGTAGTTGAATTAATCAAGGCAGTTTATCAATAACTACTTGGCCACTTTCCAGATGAGCCCTACCTCTTTTCGAATCTCTATTTCACTGGGGTTCAAGGTGAGCTCCTGACCTCCGTCCGACTTCATTTGGTATGCTTCCTCCGATCTCATCATCGGTTGAAATACATCGGGGCCATCACTCAAGTAGCCATGATTGACTTCTTCCAACGCAACAATTCTTACCTCTAAGGCTTTCGCCAAAATAGACGCTTTTCGCTCTCCGTCTTTTACTGCTTTCGTCAGCGCTTCTTCCAGAAGGGTTTCCTTTTGTGTTTCAGACAAGCTGAATGAAAGGTTGTAGCCAAAGTTGAAGGCCTCATCTTTTAGCGTGTTTACGATCGCATTCATGTTCTCCTGATTGTGATCGAGCTCGATGGAAAGTCTTATTGAGCCTACATAACCAATTAGCTTTGGCTCCCTATTTAAATATTGATATTCAGGATTGATATTCATCGAGTTCGACTTGATCTCCTCTTCATCGATACCTGCTTTCACCAAAGCAGCTCTTAAATCATTGTAGGTTTTGGTCAAGTCATCAGAAGTAGCCTCGTAGGTTTCCATTTTAGCTTGAAGCGGAATGTTCACATTCATCAAGGCTGGTATCGCTTTTACCGTTGCTTCACCTTTTACTTTTATAGTTGAGGTTTGCGCTTCCGCGAAAGCAAATAGAAATAAGGCAGCGGATAGAAGGAGTAGATTTTTCATGGTTTTAAATTTAGCTTGTTTTGGCAAAGGCTGTGCCTAAAGTTGATTGAATCGTTTTAAAAAGATAAAGCTCGCTGGGAAGTATAGCGAGTTTAGTTTGCTTAATAAGTGGATTTTATCCCTACTTTCAATGCATCATCTCATAATATTGTTGGACGCACTAATTCAGGACACCATTAAGAATCAAGCAGTCAGTAGGTTTCAGAACTCATTTTTTTATTGGATCATTTTAGGATATGCAATGGTGCTTTCGGGATGTTCGGCTACTTCTGAATACAACGCCAAAGTGAAAGGGTTTTGTCTAGAGTCTCCGCCGATGAAAGTGGAGCAAAATCAGATGAAAGAGATTGCCGATGTCAATGCCGAGTGGGTAGCGGTAATCCCCTATGGATATACCATGCCTGGGCAGTCTCAGGTGGTGTATAATTCCGATTCTCAGTGGTGGGGCGAGCGTTACGATGGTGCGGCAGAGTTGATTCAATCGGCAAAAGCTGAGGGACTCAAAGTAATGCTGAAACCGCAAGTGTGGATACCTCGAATGTGGGTGGGCGATTTCTACCCAGATGATATGGATGCATGGCAAGAATCCATGAGCGCCTTCACCCTCGACTTCGCTGGGTTAGCAGATAGTTTGGATGTTGAGATATTCTGTTTGGCCACCGAATACAAAAAACTCACGATCGAGCACCCAGCGTATTTTGAAGAATTGATCGGTAAAATTCGAGAAGTCTACGCTGGCAAGTTGACTTATGCTGCCAATTGGGATGAATACACCTCCATCACTTTTTGGGATAAGTTGGACTATATCGGGGTGAATGCCTATTTCCCCCTTTCGGGGGAAGACATGCCAACCGAGGAGGAATTAACGACCGTTTGGAACGAGATAAGTCTGGAGTTATCCGCGGTGAGCCTAAAAGTTCAAAGGCCTATTCTCTTTACGGAATTTGGTTACCGAAGCATTGAAAAAACGACTGAAAAGCCTTGGGAACATGGAAGAGCTACTTATGAGCCCGTGGCTCAATCTGTAGCGTTTCAAGCATTGTTCAAATCCGTTTGGCAAGAGCCCTGGATGGCTGGAGGCTTTATCTGGAAGTGGCGGTTTTTTGAGGAAGCAGGCGGACACGGCGATGCGTCATATACTCCCCAAGGGAAACCTGCGATGAAAGTAATTGAAAGGGAATTTGAAGATTAAAAATGCTGTTTTATTCTAAAAGCCCTAAAGCCTTCGCTCGCTCTTCCCATCGGCTGCGCGCCAGCTTTCGCATGTCTTCAATCGAATCTGACTCGTCGATAAATTCAATTCCAAATAGCGTTTCAAAAATATCTTCGAGGGTGATGAGTCCTCTCAGAACACCGTACTCGTCTATGACCACTGCCATGTGGCCGCGTTTATCGTTCAACAATTGAAAGGCGGATCGGAGCGAGAGGTTATCTTTTAGGATCACGATTTCTCTTTTGATATCCGCTACTGTTTTGGTATCGTTGCCTTCAACCAATTCTGTAAGGAGGGCGTCTTTTAAGACCATTCCCGTTATAGTATCGCGTGTATCCACATAAACCGGAAACCGGGAAAAAGTCGCGAATTCTTTGGTTTGATAAAACTCCCTGAGTGTCGCTTTCTCGTTTGCCATAACCACAACTGTTCGAGGTGTCATCACATCTTCTACCGTGAGCTCATCAAAAGCCAAGACGTTTTTGATTAAGACGTGATCAGTTTGATCAATCTCTCCACTTTCCTCCACGGCATCAGCCATTGCAGCGAAGTCACCACGGCTGAACACGCTCTTATTGCCACTCTTGTTCATGGATTTGGTAATGAGTTTGCTCAGCCAAACAAATGGTGTTAAAACATAAATCAGCGCGTAAACTGACCGCGCGGTAAATGGTGCTAGAGTCCGCCAATTATTGGCTCCGATGGTTTTGGGAATGATTTCTGAAATCAGGAGAATGGCCAGTGTCATTACTGAGGCAATGATGGATTCGTAACTCAAGGCAAATCCAAAAATACTGAAACTTGCTGATCCATATATGGCGCCTGCTTGCGCACCAACTCCGATAGCCCCGACGGTGTGGGCAATCGTGTTAAGCGTCAAGATTGCCGATAGCGGTCGATCGATATCCTCTTTAAGCTCTGAAATGAGCTTACCGATTTTTGGGTTTTCCGTCTTGCTTCTCCGCACAAATGATGGGGTGATGCTCAATAGCACCGCCTCCCAAATAGAACACAGAAAGGAAAAGATGATAGAAAGAAAAAAGAATGCAAATAATAGTCCCATGAGGTCGAAGATAGGTCAATCAGAAAGAAATGGTGAAGCTGGTAAATCGGTTTTTAACTACTCTGGTTCTTCGACCACCATCGACTTAAAAGCCCGCCAAAAGACTTCATCAGTAGGTTGATTGCCGCCTTCCAATGCCATAAATAATTCGAGATCCCTCGATTCCGAATAGGTCTTAGTTCCCTTGATCATTTCAGGGTCTAATGATTTCAAGTCGGCAGTGCCTTCGGCAATGCTCCGAATTTGATCAGGGTTGGAAAAATCGAAATCTGGATCCTCGATTTTGAGTTGGATCATTTCCACTTTTTCCTCCCCGAAATACATGACGCGAATCATTTCCCGCTTTACCAGCCTAACGTATGTGATCTTTGCGAGTATCCTCTCCCAGACGATGTCGGAGAAAACTTCGATCATCTCTCCCGCGAGATTGGCGTCGGCTTGTTTGATCATTTCCCAATCATCGGCAGTTACGGTATTGGCAGAAAGAAAGTGTACGAAGTCTTCTTGTAGGCCTTCGAGTTCGTTGAGGTTGAGTTTGCGGTATTTCAAATTGTCGGGATTGAATATTTGAGGGCAAAAATAGGGATATTAGTGAAGTTTTGCCTTTAGAGGTTGGCTGCCAGCTTCCGGCTACCAGCTAATTTGGGATATTTTCTTGAAACTCTTTTGATTTGAATTTTGTCGACCGCTAAAAGCTAGCAGCTATTTTTTTGAAAATTCGTCTTTCACGACTTGATAAGCCTCTTTTCTATTTCCATAATAATCGATCACACTCCAACTGGGCCCTGGCCAGCAATCATTGAACTGCCAGAAGAGGGTGCCCATGCAATGCGGTTGATTGGACATATGCGCCTCGATGGCCATCTGCATTCCCAAGGCTTGGGTCTTTTGACTTAAGTCAACGAAATCTTCAAAGCTGCCAGGTGGATCAAAGTACTGGTTGATGTGCTCCAAGATCAATCCATTGCCGATGTAGCTCTTTTGTCGATTTGCCATCAAGGGAGATCCGAGGCTCAAGCTAGAATCAGCGAGTACGGTCAGCAGAGTCGATATTTCGGGATACGATTGAAATCCATACTCCACCATAAAGCGACCGATGTTAGTTTCGAAATTCTCAAAAGGCTCATGACCATGCCACACGCCCCAGTAATGCATGGAACTGTGGTTGAAGTTTTCGGCGGTGCCCCAATTGCTCAAAGGAGAGGTGCTGGTGTATGATGCACCAGCATGGTATTCCGCAACTAGCTTGGGCAAGAGGTCTTGGAATATAGAAGTGTAGTTATCCCAAATCTCAATGGAATCTTGGTCTGAATAACCGTATTGATCTTGCCACCCCCAGTTATTCCATGCTACTTCAATCTCATTGTTGCCGCACCAAAGGGCGATACAAGGATGGGAGCGGAGGCGCTTTATATTTTCGGTGACTTCTGCCGTGATGTTCTCTTTAAATTTCTCGTCATCGGGATAGAGACTGCCCGCGAACATAAAGTCTTGCCAAACCAATATCCCATTTTGATCGCAGAGATCGTAAAAGAGGTCTTGCTCGTAGATACCGCCTCCCCAAACGCGAAGCATATTCATGTTGGCCTCTTTAGCGGCACCGATCAGCGATTCATATTTGTCAGGAGTCGCTCGCGAGAGGAAAACATCTTGAGGGATATAATTGGCACCTTTCATGAAAACAGACTTACCGTTCAGTTTGAAATAGAAAGAGGTCCCAATGCTGTCGGGTTCATTGATCAATTGGATTGTGCGAACGCCATACGCATCGGTGATAGAATCCAGAACGGTCTTATCGAGTCGAAGTATGATTTTCTGTGCGTAGAGGTTGGGATCACCCAAACCATTCGTCCACCAAATTTTTGGCTTATGAATATCAAAATTGTGCACGATGGTATTCAAGCCAACTTTGAGATTTACAATCTTGGTTTTTTGTTTTAGAAGAACCTCATACGTTCCCGCTTCAGAAACTTCAACCTCTATTTGAGTGCGCATATGTGCAATCTCCCGATCGGCCGAGAGGGTAGTCGTGTAAGCATTCTTTATTCGGACTTTATTCCAGGTCACGATTTTCACATCCTTCCATATTCCAGATGTAACGAACCGCGGTCCCCAGTCCCAACCGAAATGGTAGGCTGCCTTGCGGGTAAATGCAGCTACTTTTAGAGGAATATCGGCAGTCTCGTTTCCCGATGGAAGTTCATGAGGGTAATTCAGAACAACTCCTCGGTTGTGGTTGATGGGTGATTCAAAGACGACTCGCAGCTCATTCATTCCTCTTTTCAGGAAAGGCTTTGCATCGATTGTCCACGTCCTAAACATGTTATTGGCTGTTAGTACTTTCTCTCCATTGAGAAAGACCTCGGCATAGGTGTCGAGCCCTTCAAAGATGATTGCTATGTTCTCGTTTCTTAGGGTTTTTCGGTCAACTTTAAACTCGGTTTTGTAGATCCAGTTCTCTTCTTCAATCCAGCGTTGCTTCAATTCGTTGTCCTCCCAAAAGGGATCATCGATGAGATCGTTTGAGAGCAAATCAAGGTGGACTTGACCTGGTACTTTTGCGGGGTAGATAGAGCTGTCTCCTTGTTCAGAAAACTCCCAATCCTCATTTAAGATTTGGGTCTTTTTCGTCAAGTCCTTTTTTCCCAATTGACAAGCGCCTAAGCATAGGAGCAGTGTGAATAGAATTAATCGTCTCATTGGAAGAGTCTTGTGATGGAAGCTATTTTATCTTCGTCAGGAACGGACTTCGCGCCCATTCCAAAGGAGTCTTTCGTTTCGATATTTTGATGTGAGGTGAAATGCAAAGCACTGACTTCCGTATTTGCCAATTTGGCGGCATTGGAAGCGTTTACCCCACTTCCCGCCATGATCTCAATTCGTCCATCGGCCCATGTCACGAGATTTCTGATGAGGTCAATTCCGACGATTGCTTTAGGCTTTTGTCCCGAAGTTAGTAGGCGGTTAAATCCAAGAGAGATCAGTTTTTCAAGCGATTCTTTGGGATTGTCACAGAAATCGAAAGCGCGGTGAAAAGTTGTTTCCAGCCCTAGTCCCTTGGCTTTTTTGATGAGCAAAGCATTTGCTTCAACGTCAATTTCGTTCTGATCGGTTAAGCAACCGAATACAATTCCGCTTGCGCCTGCCTTTGCCAAGAAGTCTATATCATCCATCATCATCTTGATCTCCCGTGGAGAGTATACAAAATCTCCTTCTCGATTGCGCAGCATCGCGTGAACTTCGATGAACTCGGCGCATTTTGCAATGAGCCCAATACTCGGGGTCAATCCACCAACCGAAAGGCCCGAACAAAGCTCCACCCGATCTGC
This sequence comes from Cryomorphaceae bacterium, assembly GCA_047632755.1. Taxonomy (GTDB): domain Bacteria; phylum Bacteroidota; class Bacteroidia; order Flavobacteriales_D; family Cryomorphaceae; genus JAKVAV01. The sequence goes on along the minus strand of JBLIDT010000018.1, from coordinate 15,675 downwards.
CTTGAATCGCCCTGCGAGTTCAGCACCTTCAAAAGAGTCAACGCAAACTTCTAATGTCATTCTACAATTATTTCATCAATGAAAATCCAAGCGTCTGATCCCGCCGCTTCATGCCAATCGGGTACTTTCTCGATGTTTTTGGCGGTAAGCCGAATAAAGGTAACCTGTTCCGGAGTAGTTGATCTTATTTGAATTGATTGAATGAATTTTCCTCTCTGCTTTGGATCGTTATTGCTCGAAACGGTTTCCCAGCTCTTCCAATTCTTGCCGTCGCTTGTGACTTCCACAGTCATTTCTGTTGGAATGAAAACCCATGAATTGTTGTACTGGTAGAAATGAGCGCTGACAGATGATATCTCAGATGCGCTGTAAAGTTGGATTGTGCATTCGAGATCATCGCCCCAGAAGCCCTGCCAAGCGCCGTCTCTGAAATTGAGCGTTCCCAATTTACCATCGACCAGCCCACTTTCGCCGCCAGCGGTATACCATTCACTGAATTCTGAAATGTAATTCACTTGAGCATTTACAGCTCGGTGATTTGACACAGGTATAAAGATCGAATCGCCATATGGTCTTTGATTTTTGAAGGGTTGAATTCTGATGGTTCCCGATTTTAGAATGGGAATGAGAGTCGTATACTCGGTCTCGACTTGATCACAATCCAAGCAGTCGTATTGGTATTTTAGAGAAATCTCTTCGGAATAGGGGATCAGTTCCAGATAGGCTACTCCAGCATCTAGTTCCATTTGATGGCTCATCGCCACTGACTCTTTTCCGTATTGAACACCGTGCTTTTCGAGAAGTGGATAGTGGGTTTGAACCCGCTCTGCAAATTCTGGATAATCGAGTGAGGCAGAATCTGACCACAATACCTCAGCCATGGCTAGGAGTCTTGGAAACACTCGGCTGTCGAGGGTTTTTTCGTCGGGAACATGCTCCGTCCACATATTGCATTCACCACCGATGATGAGTTTTTGTTCTTCTTTCGATAAACCTGCGGGAATAGGGTTGAAGCTGTATACCTTCTTTAAATCAATCGCGTCCAAGCCATAGTCGAAATACGCGTGAGAAGTGGGCGACATGATGGCTTTATTGCCGTGCTTCACCGCTTCGATTCCTCCTTCCATTCCCCGCCACGATTGCACAAGGGCTCCTTTGGCGAGCCCGCCTTCGAGGATCTCATCCCAACCGATGATCTGCTTTCCGTTTTCGCTGAGGAAAGTTTGAATTCGACGGATAAAATAGCTTTGGAGTTCTTCCGCACCTGCCAGCCCTTCCTCGCTGATTCTGCGCTGGCATTTATCACATTCTGCCCATCTCACTTTTGGTGCTTCATCGCCACCGATGTGAATATAGTCTGATGGAAAAAGCTCCATGACTTCTGTGAGGACATCCTCGAGAAAGATAAATACGCTGTCATTTCCCGCGCAGTAAATTTCTTTGAATACGCCCCAGTCATTGGCCACGGGGACAGATTGGCCTGTACAGGATAGGTGTGGATATGCAGCCACAGCGGCCTGTGAGTGGCCTGGTAATTCTATTTCGGGAATGACTTCAATCTGTTTGGAGGTGGCGTACGCGACGATTTCTTTGATGTCTTCCTTTGAATAAAATCCGCCGTAAATACTGCCATCGGCCTCAGTGCGGTAGGCGCCGATCTCTGTCAACTTGGGATATTTGTCGATGGCAATGCGCCAGCCTTGGTCCTCGGTCAGGTGCCAATGCAGGGTATTCATTTTGTAGAAGGCTAGCAAGTCGATATACTTTTTGATAACGTCTACTTCGAAGAAATGGCGAGAGCAATCGAGGAGCAATCCGCGGTGCTCAAAGCTTGCCCAATCTTCAATTTTGACACAAGGCAAAAAGTAGGAGCCGTCTGTCTCGTTTAATAGGGTCAATTGCTTGAGGCTGGCTAGTGCTCGATGAATTCCTTCTTCCGTATTGGAAGTCAGCTTGACTTCATCCTGGTTTACTTCCAAAGAGTAGCCTTCGTTTTTGAACGAACGCATGGAGTCCATGAGGAGATAAATCTTCACGTTGGCGTGCGCGGCATTTGTTTGGTTCAATTGAGTTTTTCCTGCGAGGAAAGAAGACAGTTCTTTCTCCGCTGTTCCGAATCTAGCTGGTGCTTCAACCGTGAAGTTATTGCTCAAGTGAAGCGCACCTTCTGATGCGATCAGCTTTTGCGGTTTGGGTATGATACCCCATTTTGCTTCGCGAGCAGAGGAAGTGGTCCTTTCGCTACACGCCGCGAGTATCAAACTGATCGCAAGAATAAACAGAAGGTGAAAGGAAGGCTGGTTTTTCAAGTCGTTGGATCTTCGATTGGAAGTAAACGTAGTTAATAGCAACTAGGAATTGAAAGTTGATGACATGAAAAAGCCCACTGTTTTTCAACAGCGCGCTTTCACGTTTGAGATTTGCTCGATTAGGCTGGCTTCTTCTCGGTTTTGATAAACTCCACCAGTTGAACTTCCGTGGTGTAGCGTTTCTTGCCGTCTTTGTCTTCGTAAGAGCGGTTCACCAGCTTTCCAGTTATGGCTACTTCGTTTCCTTTAGTGAGCATTTTTTCCGTGAGCTCGGCCATTTTTCCCCAAGCTACTAGGGTATGCCAGTGGGTGTCTTTGACATAATTTCCGCTGGCATCTTTGTGACCTGCGTCTGTAGCGAGGCTCATTCGTGCCATAGTAGTTCCGTTATCGAACTTGCGCATTTCGGGATCCATTCCGAGGCGTCCTATCAGTTGTACTCTATTTACCATGTTTTTCATTTCTTCAACTTTTAAGTTTGTAAAGGTTAATGGGTATTGTGTAGGGGGTTTTGGGATTTGGTTTTCCGACCTTAAATCATGCTTCGGCTGATGCAGTGAGTGGTGTGTCGCATTACGCTATACCCAATACTATAACCCCTAGTCTCGGTTTTTGCTGCCGAGCATCATGAAGTCATTCACGTTGATGTCGACAGTGTGGCGGCGGTTGCCTTCTTTGTCTTCATAGACTCCCGTGATCAGCCTTCCCTCTATGGCGATTTGTTGTCCTTTCTTGAGGAACTTTTCTGCGAGATCTGCGTTGCGGTCCCAAGCCACGAGTCTGTGCCATTGGGTGTTTTCTACCTTTTCACCTTTGGCGTCTCTATAGCTCTCGTCTGTGGCGAGTGAGAGACGGGCTAGCTTTTTGCCGTTTTTGGTTTCCTTGATTTCTGGATCGTTGCCGAGGCGGCCGATTAGCTGGACTTTGTTAACTAGTGTGTACATTTCTTCAACTTTTAAGTTTAGTATATGGTTTTTAGTGGCGAGTCGCTAGCTGCTAGTGGTTAGTTGATCGTTTTTAGAACTGATTACTAAAGACTAATTACTAGTGACTAAATAAGCTTTTGGAAGTTGCGCAGTACCAAGAGCGGTGATTGTCAATCGACGTGGCAAAGATGTGGGAGGGTGGACGAATTAGCCGTAGAGTAAACGTTTATATCCGTTTATAAACGTTTACAAACGGATAGATCCGCTCTGGGTATGGTGTTTAGGGGTTTGAGTTATTTGCATGAATCGCGAAATTATTTTTTGGAATGGTGCTTCTTCAAAGAAGTATTCAGAATAGAGGTGACTTGAAAATTTTTGACTTCAGTCTCAACTAGCATTGTCCAAGAATAGAACATACTTTGTCTTATGAAAATTTTATTAAATCTGACTCAGAGTGTCATATTTCGATTGAGAATCTTTTGTAAAATAACATCGCTCAAATAAAATAACCGCACTAACCTTACCTTACGGTCGAATAAACCTGATCTAACCAATATAACCAGAGAACGATGAAAAAAGTAATTTACGCCCTATTCTGCATTCTATTTTCAAATTTGATCCTTGCCCAAGGTTCTGAGAATTATACGCAAAACCAGTTAATAATAAAATTTAAGGCTGATGCAGATTATGATTTAAAAAATTGCCTCCTGAAGCAAAAGTTTAGAAATAGCGTGTTGGACGCCTTAAACAGAGAATACCAAGTTGAAAAAATCAAGATTATAGGAAATAAAAAAATCGGAGATACCTATATCTTAATATTTAAAGAGGATCAAAACATAGAACAACTTATTCGAGTCTATGAGAATACCTTTTTGTTTGAATATGTTGAACCCAATTATATTGGAACAGGAGGCGGTAAAAAGGCATCGTTTCAGACGAGTCAAGATGACACCTATTTCTCTAGACAGTATGGATTGTATAACGACGGTACCTTTTCATTATCGCCTGCTATGGACGATGCAGATATAGATATGGAACTGGCTTGGGAAATAGAACAAGGTGATCCATCAATTATTGTAGCGGTCCTGGATGCAGGCTTAAGAATGGGGCATCCTGAGTTTGCAGGAAGAATTTGGAACAACAGTCTGGAAATGAATGATGGCACGGATGGAGATGACAATGGCTTTATTGATGACATAGAAGGGTGGGATTTTGCGAATGACGATAATGATCCTACAGATGACCACGGGCACGGAACAAATGTGACGGGAATAATCGGAGCAAATGCCAATAACAATTTAGGATATGCGGGAGTGGACTGGAACTGCAAGTTAATGGTTTGTAAGATTTTAGATCAAAACGGTTCAGGGCTTTATTCATGGTGGACAGATGCCATTTATTATGCGGTTGACAATGGGGCTAAAGTGATCAATATGTCTGTAGGAGGCTCAGGTTTCTCTAACTCCATGCAAGAAGCTGTTGATTATGCCTACAACGGTGGAGTCACTATTGTGGCATGTATGATGAATGAAAACAACCAAGTATCTTATTACCCTGCGAAATATCAAAACACCATAGCTGTTGGAGCTACTGACGCAAGCGATATGCGTGCTGCTCCGTTTTTCTGGAGTTCAGAAAGCGGTAGCAATTATGGAGCCCACATTGATGTCGTTGCTCCTGGTAATTATATATACGGGTTGAGTTATTCATCAAATACAAACTACAACTCATATTGGGGAGGAACATCTCAAGCTACTCCTTTGGTTACTGGATTAAGCGCCTTGTTATTGTCCCAAGATCCAGGCAGAACACCAGATGACATCAGGGCCATATTAAGAGATACTGCAGAAGATCAGGTAGGTGATACGTTAGAGGATGTTGAAGGATTCGACGTTTATTATGGCTACGGCCGAGTAAACGCCCATCAAGCTCTTCTCGAAAGTGTATTAAGCAATAATCAGTCTTACGGTGACGATTCACAAGTGTCCATTTTTCCAAATCCTTCTTCTGATTATTTGTACGTTCAATGTGAAATAGCCTTCGATGAAATTAGTATCGTAAATTTGGCAGGTGCTGTATTGTATAGAAAAGAAATACTAAGTCGTTCGGAGTTGCTGAAAATTGATATTTCTGATTTACCCAAAGGGCTTTACATTGTTTCTGTGTCAGAAAAGGATACCAAGATGATTGTCGCCAAAAAAGTAGTTAAAAACTAGGCTTTTGCTTTTTGGTATGCATCCAATGGTATTGTAATTATCAAAAGTTACTTTTCATCTAGAAGCCTCTTGGTGCTATATTCGCAACACCAATCAACTCCAATGAAAACACTAAAATTTGCCTCATTTATTCTAGTTCTGTTATTGCTTGCATGCACCAACAAAGTCGAGCAAGGAACGAGCGACGTTTCTGTAGAATCAATTGACAAATCAAGTGTGGCCGCTCCAGAGAATCAAGTCCTCTATGATCTGATCAAAGAAAAAGACAGTTTGCTTTTTCAGGTCGGATTTAATCAAATAGATACATCGCAAGTGGCGTCATTGACAGCCTCTGATTTTGAGTTTTATCACGATCAGCATGGCGTAACGGATACAAAAAGTGCATTTATTGAAAGCATAAATAGCATTGGAGAGCTACCCTTCAAAACATGGAGAACTTTGGTGGAAGGGTCTATGGAGGTATTCCCTTTGTACAAGGACAATAGCCAAGGGCTGTATGGCGCCATTCAACATGGGGATCATGATTTCTACCAACAAATAGAGGGAGAGAATGCGCGCAAAACCAATACGGCTCGGTTCACTCATTTATGGATTATTGAAGCTGGAGAATGGAAATTAAAACGTGTGCTGAGTTACGATCATCAGGTTCCAGAATAAACCGGGTGGTTTTGATTTATATGCCGCATTGAAAGCCTATTCCTATCTGGTATCTTCCTGATCAGAAAAGGCTATCTCCAGCGGTCAATAAACAGGAAGCGAAAGACGTAGCGGGCGAAGACTATACAATCAGTGGCAGCTGATCGGGTGCCAATGCTATTGCTGCATGGATGATTTTGGTCAAAAATGGCTCTTTTGGTTGGCAAGAGAAAGTCTTCATACTGCGGAAGCGCACCGAGTGGATATGCAGTTAGTTGGGCCTGCTAAGCGTGGATTATTACTGTCATCTGTTCTCGAACATCATCACTATTCACAGTGGCTTGGTGAATGCGCAGACTTTGGCTTAGTGCCTGACGATCATCATTCACCCCAATGGCATAAGATCGCGATCATGGAACCATTGAGAAACTCATGTTGCTATTCGAAGATCTTAAAGCTGGCTTGCCCGAAACGATATAGAAAGAGGCTTGGGGGCTGGCTATCTATAATACACGTAATTGTTTCGATAGCTATCTGTAGCCTCCGAATGAGAGTACTCTGGAAGCCCACTGCCAAAATTGAGGAGACTTGGCCCCACAAAAAAAGCCCCTCTACTCTCAGTCAAGGGGCTTTTATCCTTTGAAAAATATGCGGTAATTCCTACCGGAAGGTTACACCCATCCCGATAATTGATTTCAGTTGATGCAAAAATAGATAGCCCGATGCGAACTCTCTACAGGTGAAACCCTGAGATTTTTAAGGTTTTTCCCTGAGAAGAGAGGGGTTTTTACCCTGAGGGATTTTTTGGGATAGCAGATGCGACTGGATATGTCAAAAAAAATGCAGGCTTTTCTTAAAAATACAGTGAATTAAAAAAGCCCTCCGAAATAGTTCAAAGGGCCTTGTTTGTTATAAGACAGATGTTCTATCCTTATCGCGCAATAATAAACTTCTCGTTGACTACTTCGTTCAGAGTTGTCAAACGGTAGATGTACACTCCATTCGGAAGTGCCGAACCATCAAATTCGAAACGGTATTCGTTGTTTGCTTGAGCAACACCCGTAAAGATGGCGTCTACCAAGCGTCCGCTCATGTCATATACATTAAGTGTAGCGTATCCTCCAACTGCAACTGAGAAATTCACATTTGACTGACCCGTTGTTGGATTTGGTAAAGAAGAGATAACTGCTCCACCTGGAGTAGGGAATGGCTGGTAAGAACTAAATGCTCCAGCAACTAGTGGTGTTTGTGAACAACCACAACGCACTCTCCATTCGTAATCTGTTCCTGGCTGTAGAGCGCTGAACGGAATGTTAAAACCGCTTGCACCTGCTCCTCCAACGATTACAGCACCAAGAGTTGCACCGCCTGCCAATCGAACTTGAAGCTGACATCCGATTTGATTCGGAACAGGAGACCAAGCCGTAACGGCTGCACCACCTGTCAATGTAGTTGAAAGACTTCCTTCATCTACAGCAGGGAATGGATTGCTGCAGTTGTTATTTTCCTCACATTCTAAGCTGATTGTGAATAGTTCGCCTCCAGGATTCCAGTTGAATACTCGAACGTAGTAAGTACCAGCCGCTGGGGTGTCTAGCGTTATTGATTCACCTGAAAATGTTCCGCCAGTGAAGTTTGAGTCAGCACAAGCCACCTCGGTAAGGGCGCCACATTCACCTGAATAAACGAACATTACAGCATCCATCAAAGAACTTGAAGTAGCCACATTGGTATCAACCGCTACCGTATAGCTAGAAGAACCATCCGCTGAGAATGCATACCATGCATCTTCTGGCTCAGCTGTTTCAAAATCGTTACAAATATTGTTCAAGCCAGCAGTAGCTGTCGTTCCAACAGTCGTTCCATCCACACTTCCACCACATACAAGCAGAAATGAAATGTCTTCGCAATTGTCGTCGGCAATGGGAACAAACCCTCCTCCACAACTGCAATCTTCTTGAATAGTAGATCCTATAGACGCTGGGTTTCCATCATCACAAGCATCACCAATATTTCCATTGGGACATACTGCATCACAAGAAGTACATTGAACCTGCGTGGTAACACAAACCTCAGCTTGGGCGCAGGCACCGTCAAGATTCCAGTGTGGGTATAAATCAGCACCGCTTGCACCTGATACAGTAAGAGGTGAAGCACCTTGAGCAACAATTGCACCGTCAAAAGAACCACTTCTTACAGTAATGTAACCGCCTTCAACGATTGTGAACTCAAGATCTGAACCTGGAGTAGCACCTGTAACAGTAGAATATTCAGTCATGAAAGAACAACCAGCAATGGTAACAAGATCAGAGCCCGTAAGAGCTAAATCGGCAGCACCAAAAGAAGCTACGTTTAGGCAGTCTCCAGTAGGCAGAACACCTGCACAAACGCAATCAAGACCAATGACATCACCTACAGTAGCTGGGTCAAGGTCATTACAAGCATCACCGAAGTTGCCTTCTGGGCAATCAGTACCGCAAGAAACGCACTGTACAGTAGATACATAGCAAACACCTGTACTAGTGGCACAAGTACCGTCAGCACTCCAGTGTGGGTATAAATCAGCACCTGAAGTACCGATAACTGTAGCCGACCCAAGTCCTTGGGCAACAACAGGTCCACTAGAACTAGCTTCTCTTACAGTGACATATCCTCCACCTGGAAGACTAAACTGCACGTCCTCTCCAACAGGAACCCCTGTAATCATCGAGTATTCTTCTAGGTAAATACATGTACTGATCGTGGTAAGAGCGCTACCTAAAGCACTCATGTCTATCGCAGAACTTGGCCATTGAGCTGTGTTTTCGCAGCCTTGAGCTTTTGCCTCAGTCGTTAGAAATGCGCCAAATACGATAGCGCAACAGACCGTGAGCATTTTAGTGAAATACATCTTCATAATAATTGTTTTTGGTAAGTAAGATTGGTCAATACTAGACGGCTGGCTCTCCGTGTTTTTTGGAGTTTCTATGAACTGGTTAGAGAAATCCCAATGATCTAAGCTACTTGTTAGTTACTGAAATTACAAGCAGATACTAAACGCAGCTATCGGCTTATGCTATGTTAGAATACAAAAGGTCGTCTGCATTCTTCCGAATTCAATTGTCAATCGTTTGTTTCTTGGTTTGATTTTTCTAAGAGGTGTTTTCGATACAATTTTCTCCTTCGTCGAAAATCACTCAAACTCACAAACCTGTCCGCCTATCGAGGATCGGTACAATTTTCTCCTTCGTCGAAAATAATTCTAGCGGACAAGCATATTGAATTTGATAGAGGGTCAAAAAAGGAGTTTGTTTCCACTCCATCCAAAAGGGCTGGTTTTATTTAGAAACAATAAGCCCCTCTACTCTCAGTAGAAGGGTGTGTTCTAGTTGCGAAACCTTGAACGTTGTGTTTTGCAGGAAAGTCTCACCAGTCCTGCCTTGGGGAAATGGTTGCTACTAAAGTAAATACTCTCTACGGAAACAGCTACAGGTAAAACCCTGAGATTTTTAGGTTTTTCCCTGAGAAAAAAGGGGGATTTACCCCCAAGGAGTTTAAGCCACTTAAGTTTGATGGCATAAACTGAGGAACGAAAGATATGACAGGGTCTGGAAATCTTGGATCTTCTAAAAAGCAAAACCCCCTCTACTCTCAGCAGAAGGGGCTTTATTCCTATGAAGAATAGAGAGTAATACCTACGGGAAAGTCTCACGGTCCCCGTTGATCAGTTTTGGTGCTTACAAAGGTCTTTTAAATGTTTCAGAAATTCATCACTGAATTCAGGGATTTTGCTCGGGGGGAGATTTGGAGTTGAGAGGGACATTGTAAATCCCCGCAGTCATGCTCATTCTTGCCAACGCGGGTGTAAAAGAAGAGCTCAATTAGCTATTTATGGGAAGAGAAAGAGCCTTTAGGATGGGTGAGATGTAGCAATCGCAGAGCGTGCAATACAAAGTAAAACCTTGGTGTATCATCTTTGTTTCGATGCTCCTTCATACACAGTCATAGGGAATGTACATTAAACCAGCCACTCAAAGCGAGGGAAACCTTGAGTAAACACACTATACTGCACACGTAGCTTTGAGCTTCGTACTTCGAAACCTGTTTTTCACAGTTTTCGCGAAAACCTAGTTTCCAACGGCCTTGGTGCCATTCAGTGGTCCGCCAGTTGATGGGCTTAGATCAGTTCAAACGGGGCTAAATTAAAACGTAGCTTCGGCAAAACGTTGTCATCAATTAAAGGCGCAATAATTACCAAAAGAAACCACTCATGCAGAAGATATTCTCGATAATCGTAATCCTAATAGCTGTGTCAAATGTTATCTACAGTTTTTTTAGTCCCAGTGACACCAGCAGCATACTCACCATTGAAATGGATATTTGGATATACAGACTGATCTGGTCCATTCTGGCTGGATTCCTGATTTTTGGATTCATCAAGCAGTACAAGGGCGAATCAGAATCTAAGGATTCGGACAGTACTCAGTAGTGACAGGGAAGTATTTAGAAGTGGCCTGATCATATGATTTCCTTCGGGGCTCGACGGGGCAGGGTGCTTAAAAAGCTGAGTCTCCTTTCTCTAATGCTCTCGCCGTCCTCCCTGATAGCAAGGGATCATCTGCGAGTTCAAAAAAAGTCTTTGTTTGTCCCTTTTTCTGTGTTCTCTGTGCCATTGAGCTTTGTACTTTGAAATCGGCTCTGGATTGAGTTTTGTTCTTGAAACCCCAATCCAAGTGCTCATTCCTTTTGCCTAAATTTAGTGAACCCAATTCAACTCCTTATGACACGATTTTTCTTCTTCTCTTTAGCCATTGTGCTAGGCGCATGCAGCTCATTTTCGAAGAACGCCAGCGACTTAGGTGTGGTAAACCTAGAAGTGCAAGGAGCTCCCGAAGCAGTTGACGCTTTTAATACTGGGCTTCTGCTTCTCCATAGTTTTGAATACGAGGATGCCCGCGAATCCTTTCGAACAGCCATAGCGATGGACTCTACCATGGCGATGGCCTATTGGGGTGAAGCGATGACGTTTAACCACCCCATCTGGCATAGGCAAAAGCCCGATAGTGCCCGAGCAAGTATGAGTCGCCGTGCTATAGCGGGTGCTGAGCCCGATTCTGAATTGGAGGCTGATTTCTTGGAGTCCTTGGAGACCTTGTACGAGGAAGAACTGGAAAAGGAAGCCCGAGATGCAGCTTATTCGGAATTTTACGCTGTGATGTCTCATCGCTATCCGAAAAATCACGAGGTACAATCTTTTTATGCGCTAGCTCTGTTGGGATCGGTGCAAGATGGACGAGATGTGGAAGTGTATGGTGAAGCGGGAAAAATCGCTGCGCAAATCGTAAAAGAGAACCCACAACATCCTGGGGCCTTGCATTACATGATTCATGCGTATGACGATCCCGATCATGCGACACTGGCCATGGAGGCTGCCCAAACCTATGCACAAGTCGCGCCCTCAGCGAGCCACGCTCTGCACATGCCCTCGCATATATTTGTGGCGCAAGGCATGTGGGATGCCGTCATTTATTCGAATATAGATTCGTATCAAGCCAGTGTCGACAGGATGGTGGTCAAAGGGCTAGACAACGATGCACGCGGCTACCACGCGTATCATTGGCTTCAATATGGTTACCTTCAGAAAGGCGAATTTGAAAAGGCAGCAGCAATGATCGATAGCCTTCAGGTATACTCATTGACTACACCTTCCGAAAGAGGGCGATCGCATTTGATCCGTTTGCAGGGAACCTATTTATCAGAGACAGGAGCTTGGGATGGTCCTTATGCCGAAATTGAAGTGGACGCGTCTGATCTCAATCTCACCAATAAAGCCACACAGTATTTTGTAAAGGCCATGAGGTCGTATTCAAGTGACAATTTAGACTCCTTGAACTCAACGAAAGATTTGCTGGAGGCCTTGATTCGAAGGGAATCCCTTTTTGCTGACACCTTAGATTTTAAACTCTGTATACCCAATGACTTAAGCACTGCTCGGCCGAGTGATATTGCCGCAGCTAAGGCCATCTTGTATCAAATCTATGCATTGGGTTTTATGCTTTCTGGCGAAGATGAATTGGCAGAAGAGTTCTTGGTAAAAGCTACGGAATTGGAAGATTCAGTTGATTATAGTTTCGGTCCTCCTTCCATTCAAAAGCCCACGCATGAGCTTTACGCCGATTGGCTGCTTTCTAAACAACGGCATGAAGAAGCGTTGGTTCAATACGAGACGGTACTCAAACGCGCCCCAGGCAGAAGGCTGCCTACATTTGGAAAGCAGCATGCGAGTGTTGGCATGGCTGAGGGCCAAACAGCAACGCTATAAGCCACAGCATTTACTTGGCAACTTGTCCTCTCTGGATGATTTGTATTCAGATCCTACTTCCGTCACCTCTTTCTTGCTTCTAACTTCTCTATCCGCTTCAGGCATCGAGTCAATGAGTTTCACGGGTTTTTTTAATCCGTTTCAAGCATTTTCTGATAGTAATGAGATCACTATCGGAATTGGAATCACCACCAATGCTCCCGACGCTATAAATATTGGCATGCTGATTTCTCAGCCCACTAAAAAAAGAGAAAGGTTTATTCCACAAACTCCTAAGTGTTGACCAGTGACCATACTATAGCTGAGGAGCGGGTCAACCTTTGATAACCATTAAGAGAATCAAAAACTGCACGCTGATTAAGATTGATTGACTCCTGCAATAATTTTAAACGACGTTCTGTTTCATCCCATCCCCTTATGACTACTTTGCGTTAGTCACCCATTTCTTGCTACTTTCGGCAGCAGAATAGAAAGCCTCAAAAGAAGTTTTCTTTTCGAAAGAGTTAAATGCAACAAGTCGACTAGCATAAACCACATGGAATCAACTGAGCTTAAAAACATTATTGAAGGTATTCCCAAAGCGGAACTTCACTTGCACATCGAAGGGAGCTTTGAACCCGAACTGATGTTCGAAATAGCCAATAGAAACAATATTGTCTTGGAGTATGATTCTATTGAATCATTAAAGAAAGCCTACAAGTTTAATAACCTCCAAGAATTTCTAGACATCTACTACGCAGGCGCTCAAGTACTGCTATATGAGCAAGATTTTTATGATTTGACATGGGCTTACCTCACCAAAGTGCACAGCCAGAATGTCGTACACGTTGAGATATTTTTTGACCCACAGACACATACGGACAGAGGAGTTTCGTTTGACGTGGTGATCACTGGCATTCGTAAAGCGCTGGAAAGAGGCCAAAGTGAATTAAACATTTCCTACAAACTCATCATGTCTTATTTGCGGCATTTGAGTGAAGAGGCAGCATTCAAAACACTTGAATCGTCGTTACCCTTCAAGCATTGGATTGACGGTGTAGGTTTAGACTCATCTGAGATGGGCAATCCTCCTAGCAAGTTTGTTAAGGTGTTTGAGGCATCTGCCAATCAGGGTTATAAGCTAGTAGCTCATGCTGGCGAAGAAGGCCCGTCAGACTATATTTGGGAAGCACTCGATCTATTGAAAGTGGTAAGAGTAGATCATGGAAACCGCTGTTTGGATGACGAAGCATTGGTTCAAAGGTTACTGGAAAACAACATTCCCTTGACCTTGTGTCCATTGAGCAATTTAGAGCTGAAAGTCATTCAAAAAATTGAGGATCATCCCGTCGCAAAAATGCTGGATAAAGGAATATTGGCCACCATTCACTCCGACGACCCTGCTTATTTTGGAGGCTATATGAATGAGAATTATTACGAAACGGCCAAAGGCCTGAACTTAAGCAAAGAGCAATTGATGCAATTGGCCATCAATGCTTTTCACGCCAGTTGGCTGAGCCCTGATGCCAAGGCTAGGCACATTTCTCATGTGAAAAGCTATTTTAGCCTATTGAATTAGTAACCCGCTAATGGGGAGCAAAAAAAAACAAATGGAGCAAAATACTATATGACCAATAATGATGTATTAAGACGTATTCGTTACCTACTTGATTTGAACGATCCCAAAGTCATTGCGCTTTTTAAATTGACCAATTTCGATGTCAAAAGAGAGCAAGTTAGCAATTGGTTAAAAAAAGATGACGACCCTTTGTTTAGAGAAATTGGAGACAAAGAGTTGGCCATTTTCCTCAATGGTTTGATCCTTGAAAAACGAGGGAAAAGAGACGGTCCGACACCACCGCCCGAAGATCCCTTGAGCAACAATATGATTTTTCGGAAACTGAAAATCGCGCTGAACTTGAAAACAGAAGACATTATAGACCTCTTCGCTTTGATCGATAAACAGATCTCCAAGAATGAGCTGAGCGCATTCTTCCGCAATCCTGATCACAAGTCCTACCGACATTGCATGGATCAGTACCTAAGGAATTTTCTCAATGGCTTGCAAACACAATACAAGGGTAAGTCGGGCGAATAATCTTTGGGTAGCACGGACCATTGAATTGAATACTCCCGCTCCGATTGGTGTTATTTATTTTGAAAGTAAGAAGAAATTAATTTTGATTGCGGGAAAGCCGAAAACCGAACAAATGAGTCAACAAATGAACATTGATTTGGAGCACTTGAGAAAGGGAATATACGCGGTGAAGATCTATTCAGAAAGCAACACTGCTTCCAAGAAGATTATTGCTGAGTGACACACCACTCATACGAGTTTAGACTTGCCATGCAGTTCACCCCGATTTTATCTACTTTCGAAAACTGAAAGGAAGATCTCCATTAGCCCCGAGGCACATAAGGGGGGTGCGCTACAAACGGCTTCTCTACAGGCTTTGCCCGAATAATATGCCCAATGGCCATCCAGTGGAGGAAATGTAAAAACCTAACTTTGAAACTGAGTAATTCATGTCTTTAGAAAAAAAGAATCAAGAAAAAGCAAGGCTACATATTCGCAACAAGAACCGCGAGCGGTATGACTTGAGCAGCTTGATTAAAGCTACTCCTGAATTGAAGGATCATGTGGTGCCCAACAAGCATGGAGTTGAGTCGGTCGACTTTTCAAATCCAATTGCTGTGAGGCTCTTAAACACGGCCATACTCAAGCATTATTACGGTATTGAGAACTGGGAGTTTCCTGCGGAGAACTTGTGTCCGCCCATACCTGGGAGGGCGGATTACATTCACCACATGGCTGATTTATTGACCGAAAGCAATTTTGGCAAGATCCCAAAGGGCGATAAAGTCATTGGTCTTGATATTGGCATAGGGGCCAGTTGCATCTACCCGATCATTGGACTTACAGAATACGACTGGACCTTTATTGGATCTGATACCGATCCAAAATCAATTGCCGCAGCGCAGCACATCGTCGATTCCAACGCATCACTAAAAGGGCGGATCGAATGCCGATTACAGGAAGATTCAAAAGACATTTTTTACGGCATACTTGACAGAGAGCACAAAATTGATTTTAGTATGAGTAATCCTCCTTTTCACTCTTCTAGAGAAGAAGCTCAAGAAGGATCGCGAAGGAAAATCAAGAACTTAACAGGGGAAAAGACAGAAAATCCAGAACGCAATTTTGCGGGAATCAACAGCGAGCTGATCTATGCTGGTGGGGAATATCGGTTTATCCAGAATATCATCAGAGAAAGCAGAAAGTACGCTAGTAACTGTTTCTGGTTTTC
>JBLIDT010000017.1:0-60440 GCA_047632755.1 Cryomorphaceae bacterium | reverse complement strand
TTGAGAGACGAGCTAAACCAAACTTTTGTGATTGTAACGCACAATCTCGAGCTGGCAAAAATGGCCGACAGAATGCTGACCATGGTAGATGGTAAATTTGAGGAAAAAGTAGCCGCGGTTTGACTAAAAAGGAAGTAGAGCAACTCCTTCGCGAAAAGACCACCCTTTACAATCTCCCCACTTTTATACCCACAGACCCCATTCAAATCCCACATCGATTTGAAAAGAAGGAGGACATTGAAATCAGCGGATTTCTGACAGCAGTTATCGCTTGGGGCCAAAGAGTAACCATCATCAATAATGCCACTCGACTAATGGACATGATGGATAATTCTCCTCATGATTTCATTCTCAACCACCACGAAAAAGACCTTGTTCCATTTGAAAGCTTTGTTCATCGAACCTTCAACGGTGATGACTGCCTGACCTTTATCTCCGCTCTTCAAAAATTCTACCGAGAGTTGGGCGGATTAGAAAGAGTAATGGCTGATTCTTTCCGGAATGACCAAAAAAATCCTGGGTCAGGCTGGACAAATTTTAAGGATACTTTTTTCGATGTGCCTCATCTGAAACGAACAGAGAAGCACCTCCCCGACCCTGCGAAAGGCTCGGCGGCAAAACGAATGAATATGTACCTGAGGTGGATGATCAGAAAAGATGATCACGGAGTCGATTTTGGCATCTGGAATGAAATGAGTCCAAGTCAGCTTTATATCCCGCTGGATGTTCATACAGCGAGGGTAGGCAGAAAACTCAACCTGCTTAAACGAAAGCAAAATGATTGGAAGGCTGTGATCGAGCTAAATGATCAGCTGAAACGATTTGACCCAGAAGATCCCGTTCGGTTTGATTTTGGTCTTTTTGGTTTGGGGGCGTTCGAAAAATTCTAATTTTAAGCAATATGAAAAAGATCCTCGCCATACTCTTCTTTGGTATTTTGCTCTTCTATTTTATTGGCCCGACTCCTGACAGTCCAGAATACAGCGCTGATATTCCCGTAATTCCATCGGTTGAAAAAGTTGAATATTTCATTCAAGATAAAGAATCTAAACAGGACGTTAAACCTGGAAACGGAGCTGAAATCGTTTGGTGGGATTCTCTTAGTAAAACCCAAACGGATGTAGCCATCGTTTACTTGCACGGCTTTACCGCTAGCCATGAGGAGGGCTCGCCTACCCACCGCGAGATAGCCGAACAATTCGGTTGCAATCTCTACCTAGCTCGTCTTTCAGAACACGGACTTAATTCGAAGGAGCCTTTGCTCAACTTCACTGCTGATGGAATATGGGAAAGCGCTAAAGAAGCATATGCCATCGGAAAGATACTTGGGAAGGAAGTAATCATCATGAGCACAAGTACAGGCGGAACCTTGGCTTTAAAATTAGCAGCCACCTATCCAGAAATTAAAGGCCTCATCAATTACTCTCCCAATATTGAGATCAACGATCCCGCAGCATTCCTCCTAAATGATCCTTGGGGGTTGAGAATTGCCAGACTCACTTTCAAAGGTGACTACCGCACAGTCAAGTCAGACGAAGAATACCGCAAGTACTGGTACGATAAGTATCGATTAGAATCCATCGTGCAGCTGCAAGAACTGGTTGAAAGCGCGGCAACAGATGAAACGTTTAAAAAAGTGACCTGCCCCGTATTCAACGGAGTGTACTTTAAGGATGAAGATCATCAAGACAACACGGTTAAAGTTGAAGCCATTCGGCAAATGCACGCTGCACTGGGCACTTCGGAGGACAAAAAGAAACTAGTAGAATTTCCCGAGGCAGGAGGTCACGTAATCGCATATGGAAAACAATCGGGGGAAACTGATGATGTCCGTCTAGCGACTATCTCGTTTTTAGAGACTCAAATGGATCTAGTTAAACAAGCAACAAACTAGGACGTTTCGGCGAAAGTAAGAGTGAAAGATTTGGCTTTTTTGAATTAACTCGTACCTTAACTCTCATTGGTTCTAAGTTTTTTTTTCGCTCAATGAAGCCCTCTAAGAAATACTATGCTTTCAAATTAGGCAGTGATCTTTTTGAAAAGATTGAGGATATCCTCAGTGGCCTGAAATATCCAAAACTTGAAAAGCTTGATGATCCGAAAAACGTTGACAAGCAGACGAATTCCATTATTTTCTACAATGTAGGTCTCCCCGATACTTCAACAATTCTTCGGGTTCCTAGGAACCATTAGCTAATCGCCATAGCTAAGAAATCAGAAGATGCCTTCAAGGCTTTAGAAGAAAGGGCAACGGGTTACATCGTCATTTCAGATCTTGATAAGTCTACTCTATCCAAAAGTTTGATTCTTGCTTAGCGCCTAATGCAATCTGGAAGAAGATTGAACCTTTGGAAGCGCCAGCTCGACTTTCTTCTAGAGCATAGTTATGACGCGATTATTGTTCAAGACGATCAAAAGAAGATCATTTTCACAAGCCCATCTACCGAAAGACTCATCGGTCGGAAAAGCGGAGAGATGATAGGGAAAGATACCCTTACGTTCATTCATTCAGATGACCGTAATGAGCTGCGAACTATTCTCATAAAATTGGATTCTGCGAAAAAGAAATCTCTTAAATGTAAGTGCAGAATCATCACGAATTCTGGAGAACTGAATTGGGTTTAGGCGTAAGTAACAGAGTACAAGCAGAACCAAGACTTCTCAGGATTCATCATAAACATAAGAGACATCAATGATGAATATGAGGCCGAGAAGCAGCTGTCTCTGGCAGAATTAAAATACCGAACCCTCGTTGAAAGCACGTCTGATGGTGTATGGCACTATGATCTTGAAAAAGACGAAATAAATTGGAGCGACAGCCTTTATCAAATACTGGGTTACGATCGAAATGAAGATATTAAACCAAGCCAAATCCCTGATTTGGCGCATCTATTTGATCGCGAGAAAGTGCTAAAAGGGATGTATGACCGTGTTTATGCTGGACTACCCTATGAAGCAGAATTTCGAATCAGAAAAAAAGACGGGAAATATATTTGGGTCAGAGCAGAAGGCAACGGTCTAAAAAATGGCAAGGGTGAGGTTATCCTGATTTTAGGTGCCATAAAAAATGAAGACACTCGTAAAAAAGTTGAACTGGATTTAGAGCTGAATAAAAATCGAATTGAAAATATTGCCAACGGCATAAATGGAGTGCTAGCGGGCCACAGAGTGCATCCTGATGGGAAGTTCGAGAACCTATACATCAGCTCAGGTGCCACTGAAATGTGGGGATTAAGGGATGAAGATGTGATTTCGGATCCGAAGCGAATTTGGGACTTACTTGATCAATTAGAATACAAAATCCTTGAATCTGCATTCTACAAAGCGGTTGATCAACATGAAAAGCTAGACCATATGTATTCCTTCACCGACAAAAAAGGTGAATAAAAATACCTGCATGTGATCGCTATCCCAAAGAAATTTGAAGATGGAACGATAGAGTGGGACTCGATTACTACGGATGTGACGGCTTTTAAAGATGTTGAAAATGAATCGCGTGAACAACAGCTCATGCTTCAAAATATCATATCCAACATAGATGGAGCAGTCCAGCGCAACAAACTCCATCCTAATGGACGAGATGAGCTGGTTTTTTTGAGTGAAGGTTACGAGAAGATCAGTGGAATTCCCAGAAACGAAGTTATGGGAAACAATGATGTAGTCTGGGAGCAGATCTTAGAGGAAGATCGCGAGAAAGTTGTCCGTTCGATTGAGGTTTCATTGAAAGAATTAACTCCTTGGCATCAGACTTGGCGTCTCGTAAATCGAAAAGGAGAGTTGAAATGGATTCAAGGTTCAGGAACACCTACAAAGCAAGAAGATGGAATCATCATATTCGATACGGTAACTACTGAAATCACAAAACTCAAAGACATCACCACTGAACTTGACGAGTCTAGACAAGAGTTTAGACTTGCAGCCCGAGCCACTCATCTCGGACTGTGGAAGTTTGATCCCATTAATGATATCCTGAAGTGGGACGAACAAATGTTCAAAATCTTCGGAATAGACCCCAAAGAATTTACTGGTAAACGTGACGAGTGGGTGGATGCGCTGCATCCATATGATCAAGAAAAGTCTGTCAACGCTTTAGCAGACACAATAAATACGGGATCAGACCTTGAGTTTCAATTTAGAATAATAAAAAAAGATACGCAAGATATAAGGCACATCAGAGCATCGGCAAACACCATAGTAGACAACAACGGAGAGGCTGTTTTTCTATTCGGAATTAATTGGGATGTAACTCATTTCGTGCAAGCACAAGAAAAAATCACTGAAAGTAATAAGAGATATACCTTGGCATCCAAAGCTAGCCAAGATGGGATTTGGATATAAAAACCAACATTCTCAAATGGAGCCCCTCTTTTAAAGAGCTTTTTGGTCATAAGATTGATTTGAAGAAAGATCACCTCGAAGACTGGGCTAGATTGGTTCATCCCGACGACTATGATCGCGTAGTACTTGGTCTCGATAGATTTATTGAGGCTGGTAAAAATAAGTGGGAAGAACAGTACCGGCTCAAAAAAGGCAATGGAGAGTATGCTCATGTATATGACCGAGGGTTTATTGTAAGAGATTACAATGGCGTCGCCACAAGGGTGGTAGGCGCCATGCGTGATGTAACCGCCAATACAGAGTTTCTCAATGCCATAAAGGCTCAAAACGAAAAACTTAAAAAAATCGCTTGGAAATATTCTGACGAGCTGCGCGGCCCACTAACTAAGGTAATGGGACTCGCTTCTTTAGTGAAACAAGATGGTTTCAAAGACATCACTGTCGATGACTTCTTGACTTACATTAGCGCCGCAGCAGGCGAACTCGATCAGGTGATACGAGAAATAGTGGATGCATCGGAAGAAGTGGGAATATATGATCCCGAAGAACAGGAGGTTTTGAAAAAATAAGTTGCTTTAATCCATCCATTCGCCCCTAATTCAAAACCAAAAATGGAGTGAGAGTGCACATTAGAATTTAGATACATTACAAATACCCAAATCTTTTTCCACCCTATTTTCAATGATTCGTTCATAAGTTGAATTGGCCCGGAACGAACTAAGATTTATTTTCGTTGAAAATGAAGACAAACGTGAAAGTAGCGTCAAAGTATGCGCCCATTATCGAAACGATTGAAGAGGAATACGAAATTCCTCAACTCGACCGGAAGAGAAGGATATCTGCCCTCTTACCCTATAATTACTACGAAACCAAGAAATCGTACCGTGTACTCTATCTCAATGATGGTCAAAATCTATTTGATGAGTTTGCTCCTTTTGGCAATTGGGCCATCGATAAGTCGCTGGAACATCTTGCTACCAAAGGTTTGGATGATGTAATTGTAATAGCCATCGATCATGGAGGGGAGGATAGGATAACAGAATATCTGCCTTATTTTAATGCCCGGTTTGGAAAAGCGCAAGGCGAGCTTTACATTGCCTTTTTGGAGGAAACTCTTATTCCTTACGTCAATAAAAAATACCGCGTACTAACTGAAAGAGAACATACTGGTATAGGTGGTAGCTCAATGGGCGGTATCATTAGCTTATTTGCTGGACTCAACCATCAAAACACGTTTGGCAAGCTCATGGTGTTCTCACCAAGCCTTTGGATTGCTCCAAAAATATTCCAGCAGGCCGAGCATTTCCATCCCGATTTGCCTACGGAGATGTATATCTACGCAGGTGGAAAGGAGAGTCAAAATCACCTGCCAAATGTGCATCGGTTCAAGAAGCGACTCCTTGAGGGAAAAACAATCTTCAATCAAATTCGACTGCACCTTTCCTTAAATCCTGAGGGAACACATGGTGAGTCTTTTTGGAGAGATGAATTTCCAAAAGCCGTTGAATGGTTGTATTTTAAAGAAAATCAATAACTATGAATTTCCGACTAGCCGATATTTTCCCCACCCACGTTTCCGTTAAAATATTTCCTACCACCACTAGTAAAGACGGCCTGAAGCACGGCGAATGGGATTGGGTGAGAAATACGGAGACCCCCGAAATCCACTTTTTCCTTCAACCCAATTCTGAAGACAAAGAAATTTGCCATCAATTTAGGCTGCTGACCCACAAAACCAAGCACCGTTGGGGCAATGCCCCAGCTATTGATTTCTCTGCTTTTGAGGCAAATGAGGCAGCAGCGATCAAAGGTCTTGCGCTGAGCAACTATAGACTCGATCAGTTAAAGACGACTGGCGAAAAAAGGAAAGCGGGAGGCGCACTGTACATTATCGCTAGGACTGCCGATGCCCAGACATTAAGCGATGCTGAAATCGAAGCGGACGTTCAAATGCGCATCATGGAATTGGTAGATCTACCTCCCAATAAAAAAACTCCCGAAGACCTTGGTCATTGGGCTAAAGCTTCAGCAAAGAAATACGGCTACGATTGCGAAGTGTGGAACAAAGATCATGTCATTTCCAGAAAGCTTTTCGCCCTTCACGCGGTGGGAAGAGGAAGCGTTAATGAACCTGTATTTATCGTATCCCAATACTTTGGTAAAAAAGAAAAAGAGCTTGACTTAGCCCTCATAGGAAAAGGAGTCACCTTCGATACGGGAGGGATTTCTATTAAAGGTTCCACCAACATGCACTTCATGAAATGTGACATGGCGGGAGGAGCAGCGGTGCTGGGAGCCATCGAACTGGCAGCTCGATTAAAACTGCCTATTAACTTGGCAGTCATAGTACCCGCAGCAGAAAACAGCGTGGATGCAAATAGTGTTTTACCAGGTGAAGTCATTGACACCTATTCAGGGAAAACCGTCGAGATCATTGATACCGATGCTGAAGGTCGCTTGATCCTTGCCGATGCTTTGTCTTGGACGGTTCGGAACCTCAAGCCAAAAACAATAGTTGATATGGCCACTTTGACTGGAAGCTCGGTCAGAGCACTTGGTTACGAAGCGGCGGCCCTTTATTCTTCCAGCCAAGAATTGAGTAATGATCTCTTTAAGGCAGGACTTGAATCGGGCGATAAATGCTGGCCGATGCCCCTTTGGAGCGATTACGATTCCTACATTCAAAGCGACGTTGCAGACCTAGCGAATTTCCCTTCCAAACCGATAGCCGGTTCGATCGCTGCCGCTAAATTTCTAGAAGCCTTTACCGATGAACACCCAAGATGGGCACACATAGATATGCCAGGTGTGGCATTTCAGGGTAGTCCTTTCGCGAAAAACAAAAGTGCTACAGGCTATGGTATCGCACTCTTCCGTACATTTATGCTCCATTTGATAAAGGAATAACTAGTGTCTGTCTACAGAGTTCATTATCGGCGTCAGGCTTGCCATGAAAACAGTCATCCGCCTTGCTAATGAACTCTCAAGCCCAGCCGCTCCACAAAAGGGACAATCTCTAACTAGACTAAAATGAACGACCAACACACCTTCCTCTGCATGTGTTCTTATTTTAAGGGCCAAGACTTTTTAATCGGTTCCAAGGATGCCGGTAATAGAGTTTACTTGATTACATCTCTCAAACTAAAAGATGAAGATTGGCCGTGGGATCACATCGATGGTGTTTTCTACATGGAGGAAGACGAAGATGGAACTTGGAATATGGATCACCTCATTCAGGCGGTGGCCTATCAAATGAGGGAGATTCGTTTTGACCGATTTGTCGCTCTAGATGATTTTGATGTAGAAAAAGTATCTCGACTCAGAGAGCAATTTCGCATCCCAGGCATGGGAGATACTACGAGCCGCTATTTCCGTGATAAACTAGCTATGCGCGTAAAAGCAAAATTGGAAGGCATTCCCGTTCCTGCATTTACGGCCCTGTTTAACAATGCTCAAATCAACGAATACGCCGATACCGTTTCGCCGCCTTGGATGATCAAGCCAAGATCGGAAGCCTCTGCAGTTGGGATCAAGAAAATTGAGAACAAAGAAACGCTGTGGCACATTTTAGATGAACTAGGCGATGATCGACATAAGTACCTTTTAGAAAAATTCTCTCCTGGCCAGGTTTTTCATACTGATGCATTGACTTACGAAGGAAAAGTCGTTTTCGCCAGAGTAAGTGGCTACCTGGATACTCCCTTCGAGGTAGCTCATGGTGGAGGAATCTTCCGATCTCAAACCTTAGCTCCAAATGATCCTGACAACAAGGCGCTAATTGCCTTGAATAAAAAAGTTCTCAAGTCTTTTGGGATGCAGTACAGTGCTTCTCACACTGAATTTATCAAGTCAAATGAAACGGGAGAATATTTCTTTTTGGAGACTTCTTCGCGCGTTGGTGGAGCTCATTTAGCAGAAATGGTGGAGGCAGCAAGCGGTGTCAATCTCTGGAAAGAGTGGTCACTTATAGAAAATGCTGTTGCCAAGGACGAAGTGTATACCGTTCCAAAGGACAAGAAGAATCATGCTGGTATAGTTGTTTCGTTGAGTCGATTTGAGCACCCTGACATGAGCGCATTCGATGATCCAGAGGTGGTTTGGAAAATCAGCAAGCCTTGGCACGTGGGAGTTATCGTCACTACCGATAAGTTTGAGGTAGTGCGAGAGAGACTTAACGAATACACAGAAAAAATAGGAACAGACTTTCACGCAAGCGCACCCTCTCCTGCAAAGTCAATTTAACAATGGGCAATTTTAAATGTACAATTAAGAATCAGTAGTGTGCGATAAAATTGAATTCAAAAAAACCACTGCTATCGGACTAATCTACAAATTGGTCATTCTCAATTGAACATTCTTAATTCCTGATTAAACATAGAATTTACCTGGGGAAGAAACCTACGCTGGCACCTACCCAATCTTTGTCCTTGTTGTACCGAACACCTACCATTTCGCCCTTGGAGATGCGCACGAGGTTATTTACGAGCTTAACATTGGGAGAATCTTTCTCCCAAATCATCATTACTCGAAGCTCACACTTTGCAGGCCCTGAGGGGGTTTCGATTAAAGGCGCATACACCACCTTCTTTTGAAGAATGAAATTTTCTTTATCTATTATTTCGTCCAAATCCGCAGCTGTAATATTCAATTCTACTCCAGTCCCAGCAAATGAGTACAGCGGCTTCAAGACGTAGTTTTGGAGATCCTCGGGGTACTCCTCAAGCTTATCAAGATAGTAGCATTCAGGCACATAAGGACTCTTAAAAAGAGGCATCGTGTATTTACTAATTCGGAAAAACCAATTCGGGTGCCCTACCCATTCGACATCCACTTCGTCGTGGAAATAGTATTCGCGCTTTAAGTCGGACCTTTGTTTCAACTCGTCAAAAATGACCCGATTGTAAATGCGCTGGATATGAATGTCGTTTCCGTTTTCATCAAGGTAAAACAACTTCTTATCTCGCTTTATGAGATTGCTGATGCAAAGAACCTTGATTCCAAGGTGAGCTTCAGCTCCCAGAAAATCAATGTAGGTCGCTTGTTTCTCAGGTTCAACTTCCAGAAGGACCACCCTTTTTGGATCAAAATCTCCAACGATTTCTTTGCGGAGAAGATCCATATAACGCTCTGAATCCAACCCATCAAAGTGCACCGTGTACCTATCTGGAATACCGTAATTCTCGATGTATGATTTGTAAAGTAGGTCTTGAAAGAAATAAAGAGATGGAAAGCCTTGCACCTCGATAAGTTGAGGAACAATTTCGCCTTCCTCATTCTCGCAAATACCAAAATCCATTTGAATAAACCGAGTGTGGTAATCTTCATTGGGTACGACCAGATCAGGGTGCTTGATCGCTCCTCTGGTGAGTTCTTTAAAGTCTGGTTGAAGTATCGTTTTATTGATCTCTTCGCAGGCTTGCAAGACTTTATCCTTTAATGCTTGATCAAAGAAAACAGGGGTCTCCGCTAATCGAAAGGCAGGAGTGTGTCCGTATTCCTTGGTTATATACTCTTTGAATGATTCGTACTTAGCTTCCGTGAAATTGGTATTAAACCAACTTCTCATTTCCTTATTCATCGCTTAAGCCGTTGTCGCAGTTTTAATCTGCAATTTATCTAAAGCATTATCGATAAATGCAGGAATCACCGTATTGTGAGTATATTTTATTTTTTCAGGATCCTCCAAGTGCTTCATCATGCTATTGTACTTGCGGATGCTGTAATTGGTCAATACTTTTTGTTTGTTCTCCTCTATTAGAAAGTAGGATTTCATCACAAGCGGATCGGCCTCTGGGTGGTACTGTGTGCCAGCCATCTCATCAGAAAATCTCACCGACATAATGGCTCGTTCGTACTCCACGTGCGTCCTGATTTTCTCCAATGAAAGTATCTCTGCTCCGTGATCTCTAAATACTTTTCTTCTCGGTTGAATAAGTTGCCAATCGCGAATATCAACTACCCAATACGGGTCAGCGAGATCTCTCAAAAGACGATCTTCTTTTCCTTCCTTCGTCTTGTGACAAGGATAAACTCCAAATGAGGACACCTTTCTTTTCGTCAACTCACCCAACTGGAAGTGGTGACAAGCCATTTGAAAAGAATGGCAGATGAAGAACATGTACTTCTTGTCAGCTGGACTGGTGGTAGATAGGTTGTGATTCTTTATGTCGTCAATCAACCCTTTCCAAGCTACATCCCACTTTCCATCGCCTTCTAGAGGACTTCCAGGCCCACCAGTTGAGATGAACATATCGAAAGAAAGATCAGCAATTTCGTGCTTGGCTCTTACATCGAAGACTTGATAGTCAATCGTGTCAGCATACTGATCCAGCATGGCTTTTATCGAGCGCATCCCTTGATTGGGAGCCTCGTCGTACATATCGAGTAAAGCCAGTTTTGCCTTCATATTATTAGAAATCTTTTGTTTCAGCAATCATGAAATCCACGACCTCCTTTAGATCTTGATTCTTCGAGAAAACCTCCAATTGCCTATCAGCTCCTGTTCCTCCTGAAAGAATTTTCTCAATGTAACCAAGCTGCCTCCTCGAGCCTAAGTCTCCAGCAACGTCGTCCACAAAATTGAGCATTTCAAATACCAAATCCTTGCATGGCTTTTCTTGTTCCGTGCCAAAATCGATCAATTTCCCTTCAATACCATATCTACCTGCCCGCCACTTATTCTCATTGATTAGTGTGCGGCTGTAGTTATTAAAGCTGCAATTCATCTCGTTCATTTTATAAAGCTTTGCCACGAGTCCTTGAATCATTGCTGCTATCGCAATGGTCTCGTCAGCTCGAAGCGTCACATCACATACACGAACTTCAATGGTCGGGTAAAAAGGGTGAACACGAATGTCCCACCAAATTTTCTTTGCGCTATCAATGCACTTGGTCTTTACCAAAAGCTCAAGAAAACGATCGTATTCAGGCAGGCTGCTGAAATGCTCGGGAATTCCTGTTCGGGGAAACTTATCAAACACCTTCGATCGGAAGGACTTGAATCCCGTATTGCGGCCTTCCCAAAAAGGGGAATTTGCCGATAAGGCGTATAAGTGTGGCAAGAAATACCTCATCCCATTGGCCATTTGAAGAGCCAAGGTCCGATTCGGAATTCCCACATGCACATGCATCCCGAAAATGAGATTGCTTCTAGCCGCATCCTGCAATTCGAGAATAATCTCATCATAGCGCGGATTAGGCGTAATAGTCTGGTTCTGCCAACTCGAAAACGGATGAGTTCCCGCAGCGCCAATAGCCAAACCTAGGCCTTCAGCAGTTTCGATTAGGGTATTGCGCAGGAGCTTCACCTGGTCTTCTGCCTCGAGGATATCACGGCACACGCTCGTTCCTCCCTCGACTTGAGATTCATGTAGCTCTGCCTTGATTTGATCGGGCAATAACTCTTCCCCAAGTCTCACAAGCTCTTGCTTGTGAGAAACCAACTCGCGAGTATGCGGATCTATGACCTGATACTCCTCTTCTATGCCAAGTGTAAAAAGCATGAACCCTGTCTGATTAGGATTTAGAAGACTTCTTCGAGCTTACTTTTGCCTTTATCGTACTTACCTTCTTGGCGATAACAGTCGTGTTTTTCATTGCAGGAGCGGTCGTAATTGTGGCAGTCACTCTTTTTGCTTTAGGAGAAGTCGATGGCTTTTTTGCAGTTGCTGCGGCTACTTTCTTAGCCGCTACTGTTGTCTTACTTTCTTGGTCAGCCTGCTTTACCGGAGCTACTTTTTTGGCAACTGGCGCTTTTGCAGGAGTGATCTTCTTTGCAGGGGCCACTTTCTTCGCAACTGGTGCTTTTACTGCTACTGCTTTCTTTGCAGGAACTGCCTTCTTAGCAGGAGCTGCTTTTTTGGCAAC
Organism: Cryomorphaceae bacterium; assembly: GCA_047632755.1. Taxonomy (GTDB): domain Bacteria; phylum Bacteroidota; class Bacteroidia; order Flavobacteriales_D; family Cryomorphaceae; genus JAKVAV01. The sequence continues at coordinate 48,236 of JBLIDT010000017.1, read as the reverse complement.
TGGCACTTTTGCAGGGGTAGCCTTCTTGGCAGGGGCCACTTTCTTCGCAACTGGCACTTTTACCGCTACTGCTTTCTTGGCAGGTGCGGCCTTCTTAGCAGGAGCTGCTTTTTTTGCAACTGGCACTTTTGCAGGGGTAGTCTTCCTGGCAGGGGCCACTTTCTTCGCAACTGGTGCTTTCACTGCTACTGCTTTCTTGGCAGGAGCGGCCTTCTTAGCAGGAGCTGCTTTTTTGACAACTGGCGTTTTTGTTTGAGTCTTCTTTTTAGGAGCCACTTTCTTCGCTACTGATGCTTTTACCGCTACTGCTTTCTTGACAGGAGTGGCCTTCTTAGCAGGAGCTGCTTTTTTGGCAACAGGTGCTTTTGCTGTCACTACCTTCTTCGCAACAAGTGCTTTTACAGGAGTCGCCTTCTTGACAGGGGCATTTTTTGCAGGAGCAATTTGGTCCTTTACAAAATTACCCCAAGTCAAATTCATCTGACCGTCTCTGTGCGCTTTGGCTCTTTCGATGGCCATGTTTGCCGCATTCTCAACGATCCACTCAAAGTTTTCTTCACCTACTGAATGAATGTCTGCATCAGGCGCAGGATTGCAGAAATCAATCGCGTAAGGGATGCCATCTCGGATCGCAAATTCAACCGTGTTGAAATCGTAACCAAGGGCATGATTCAACTTGATAACCCCTTCGTGAACTTTGTCCAAAATCTTCTTGTCAATCGGCGCAGCATCGCGAACGTAACGCAGGTGGTGAGGATTTCGAGGCTCGTACTGCATAATGTGAACTCTGTCTCCACCTAGGTAGTAGCATCGGAAGTATTCGGTAAATTCAATCTCTTCCTGAAGCATCATTACAAGCTGGCCTGTCTCTGAATGTTTCGCAAAGAGATCCTCAGCATTCTCAACACGATATACACTTTTCCAGCCTCCACCGGAGTGAGGCTTCATGTATGCGGGGAATCCGATGTATTCAAAGATGGAGTCCCAGTTGAAAGGGAATTCCAAGTTGCGGAAAGAATTCTCGTCTGTATCTGCTGGACGCTCATGCGAGGGAAGAAGCACTGTGTTTGGCACAGCTACGTTAACGCTTAATGAGAGTGCGTTATTGAAAAACTTCTCGTCGGCACTCCACCAGAAAGGGTTATTGAGAACAGCAGTTCCGCCAATAGCGGCATTTTTCAAGTATGCACGGTAAAATGGCACATCTTGAGAAATACGATCTATAATAACAGCGTAGTCTGTGGCTTTGCCCTGACGCACTTGTTCGATGTTTACAGCTTCCGCTACAATACCATCCACGTTTTTGCTATTCACTCGGTCTATGAAAGCTTGTGGGAAGGTGTTTTCTTGTCCGAAAAGGATTCCAATCTTTTTCATGAGTATGTGTTTTAAGAGGTCTTGTTAGAGTTTAGAAATATAATCAGGGAACATCATGCGCCAAAGCGGCCAGTCATGCTCTGCCCAGCGACGCTCATCGAGCCAATGGGGAATGTTTTTAGAATTCAGAATATTCGATAGGACCAAGTTTGCATCCTTGCAAATATCCCATTCGCCATAGCCCAAAGTAATGTTGAGATTCCAGAGCTCGGGGTTATCACTATTTTTAAGGTAGTCCACGGGGTTGTTAAAGTACGCATTGTCATCGTAGTGCCCGTCTAAGAAAGAACGAATATCAAATGAGCCACTCATACTGATGAGGTGACTGACCAGATGTGGATTTTTGAAGGCGAAGTTGGCAGCCGAATAGCCTCCAAAGCTGGCTCCACCCACTGCCACTTTTTGCAATCCATACTCGTGGCGAATTGCATCTACTACTTCTTCTTTTATAAACTGCTCAAAGATGATGTGATTCTTAACCCTCTCAGCGGGGTGAATGGATTTGTTGTACCAGCTCAAATCATTGATGGTGTCGGGACAATAGATCTTAACCTTTCCTTCCTCCACCAAATGCTGCGCTGACTCAATAAGCTTGAAGTCGCGGCTCTCGTAAAAACGGCCTAGGGTAGTTGGGAAAATAATCAATGGAGTTCCATAATGTCCGTAGACGAGCATTTCCATGTCCTTTCCTAATGTGGGTGAATACCACTTTTTGTACTCTTCTTTCACAATTAATTGGTCTTAATTGAACGATTACTAAAATAACATTAAGTGCTCAAAATGCGGCGCAAAAGTACATATTATTAAGACTTTGGCGTATATGGAATTTCATTGACCACACAATTATAAATGATGTGTCAGTCAAGTCGTTTATTAAGCCAATAAGAAGATGAAAACTGATAGTAGAATACTTAACAATTACTTAATTCTCGTTTCACGAAAATTAAAAGCAATGCTCGAAAATCATTGATAATATGCTTATGCTTTGTTAATTTCGACGCACCGAATAAATTCGGTTATTCTTCCAATGCAAGGAGTAGAAGGAACATTCAATTTTAAAGGTGGTCGGCGACTAAAAGGCAGCTTTCGACTTTCTTCTGAACGCAAGAAGCGAAAAGAGGGAAAGAAGAAATGGATTCCTGTAACCTGGTCGGGCAAATTAAATGACCACAAAATTGAGATCATTCAACTCTGTGATCTCCCCACCACGATTGAGGACTTTATTTGGGAAAAATTTCCCGAAAAGTATGAAGTCGTAAAAGCGTACATCGCAGATGCTATTGAGCAGCACATATCAACTTCAGACCAAAACTAAGCCTTAGACTTTCGTTGAACCTTTTTTGGTACAGCAGCATTCATCGCATGATCGTAGGCCTCATCATAAGCAGACATAAGAACTTTCCAGTCAAAATCTTCTGAAAAATCTTCCAGCTTATTTCTTTGAAACATTCGATAGCGTCGATTTGATTTCACAAAATGCAAGAGGTACTTCGCCAAATTCTCTACCGACTTCTTCTCAGTCTCCTTGCTCCTTTGCATCACGTATACGCCTTTGTCCTCATGGTTAGTATCCATATTCTCCACGTACTTTCCAAAACCTGAAAGATCAGAAGTAACCGTGGGCACCCCGCGGGCTACGCATTCCAAGGGAGTATATCCCCATGGCTCGTAATAACTGGGGAAAATACCAAGATGGCATCCTCTTACAAACTGACCATAATCCATTCCGAAAAGGGGGTTTGTAGAATCAATAAAATCAGGGTGGTATACCATTTTCACTCGATCCAATGGCGAGTTGACCATCTGCTCGTTTCTGAGGTAATTCAATAGTTCATCGTCAATGTCATCGACCAAATTGTGCGTTACGATAATCGGCCACTGTTTGGTTTTCCAGCTCTGAATAGTTCTTCGGTATCGCAACTTCCAATAATCATCAATTAAGTCATTGAGATTGGGAAGCTTGTGTTCATCTTTCGAAGAGGCAGCGGCATAGAAAAGTCTTTCGCCTAATTGCTTTTCAATGGACTCACAGTTTCTTTTGATCTCTTGCATTACACCACGAGATTCAAGCACTTCAGGGTTGATGGAATAGGTGGGCCGCTTGGTAATAAAGAACATTACCACCGTTTTATTTACACCCTCCTTCACCATCATTTGATTTAGAAGCTTGAGTGCCTTCAAGGTGACATCAAAGCCTTTATTGCGGTACTCGTATCGACCAGAAGTGAAAAAATAAATGGTGTCGTCCAATTCAAAATCGTAGGAGTTAAAGAAGTGCCCGATGATGAACTCGTGAATCTTGTCTTTGTACTTTTCGTGCCTGTTATGTACTTCGTGATAGGCTACGTATTTATTAATATTTAGGCCATTGGGCGTAATCACATCTGGCTTTTTGCCCAATAAGTGCTCGCACTCCATACCCGTCACTTCACTTACCGTCGTAAAAGTGTCTGCCGCATTTGCGCATTTCCTTTCTATTTGGGCTTGCGCCAAAATACCGTAACGTCTCGCCTCAAGCTCCCAGTTATATTTGTTGAGATTCTTATAAAAATCAGAATCATTTCCAGCCAAATACCGACCAAGCATAGTTGCATGCGTGGTAAATACGGTTGAGATAGGTAAGCCATGTTTTGCAATATCCAAAATAGGCAGAGCTGACATCCATTCGTGGAAATGAGCCACAACCTCACGCTTTCCTTTTAAAAGTTCTTTGCTGAGAATAGTGAAAAAAGTGCGGTTGAGATCTGCCCACAGCACCATTTTCTCCAATAGATCGTCACCCGTATTGGTCGTAATTCCGTGTTCCATTTTCATTTGTCGGTGCAAAGAATCGAGTCGATTGAAGACATTTTGAGGATTCAAAAGAACCACTTTCGGTCTACCCGTAACGAGCCAAGTACCATACCAGACCTCCAATCCCATGTTCCGCATTTTCTCGACTGTGCGCCCTATGGGATCGCTCAGATTAGTAATTGGATCAAACTCGGCAGATATGTTTTCGTTTTCGAGAGGCCCAAGAAGACAATAGTTCTCTCCTCTGCGCTCTACGGAAGCGGGCACTTTGGAACGGATTACGGTGTATATTCCGCCAACTTGGTTACAAACCTCCCAAGCGCATTCTATTATTAATGGATCTTTACTGGTAGTAGACATGTGTTTTGTTAGATTGTCAGCTAAAGAAACTAAAGTTTTGACAATTCCCGCAACGTCTTAACGCTTGATCATCGAAAACTCGTAATTCATACCCAATCTAAACCATCGACCAGGCTGAACGACACTTCCAATGTCATTGTAGGTCTCGTCAAATAAATTTGAAACCTGAACAAATAGCTTCAGCTTCCCGAATTGTGGACTAACCCTCAAGTCCGACAAAAAAACGGGTTGGTAGTTTGACTCCATTCCACTAGCATCCACGTAGGATCCCAGCCGATCTTGGTAACTGAAAAACCAATTGACTTGTAGGTTCTTCCCGAATTGGAAATTAAGCCCCAAATCTGCCTTGTGTTGCAAGAAATCAAGCACATAAAGGGATTCAAAATCATTGCTCAAGGAATCAGAAAACATGTAGGAATAGCCAGTTTGAACTGATTTCAAAGGGCTCTTTTCGCCAAGCAATTTCAATGTGTTCCAAGTGAAATTTGTTTCTACCCCGCTGATTCGAACGTCTGTTATGTTCTCAGCTCTTGTGATATCGCTTCCGCTAAATCGAACCCAATCGATCAGATTTGAGCCGTCTCTCGTAAAAAAAGCAATGTCTCCTCTTCCGAAACCATAATTGAACTTCGCTCCCACTTCGTAATTGAGCGACGACTCGGGTTCCAGATCAATACTTCCAATAGCACCGCCAAGGTTGTAATACAGATCGGTGTAGCTCGGCAACCTGAACGATCTATTTACCGAAGCATAAGGACGGATATGATTGGTGACTTGATAACTCACGTCAGCTCCTGGAAAGAACTCTTCACCGAAGTCAGTATTGTGGTTGTACATAACACCTGCCGACGAAAAGAAATCGCCTTTGGAATACGTATGCTCAAAGTAAACGCTGTGATTTTGTCGATCAGCTCCATTGTTGTAAAAGGCTCCGGGAACTTCACCAGCAACTGTTTCAGGATTGTCCAATGGCTCCCCGAGCACATTGCTCACGACTTCTTCAGATCGGAAATCGTAACCAATCGAACTCGTGCCAAATTTCGATTTATAGGCGGCATTGATCTCCGCACCGTACACATCCGTTTGGTGATAGTTGTGCCCTGTATACCAAGGAATGGTATCACCTTGATTGCTGGTGAAGCCGCCATCATTGGGTATTCTTCGGTAGAAGCCTTCGCTTTCGCGGAATAGCTCAAACCGATCATTGTGTCGGCGGTAGTATGCCTTTGGGCTAATGGTCAACTTATCGAATCTCATTTCTCCACCTAGAGAAATAAACTGCGATTTTGTCGACTCAAATTGATCTGGAAACCTAGCAGTATAAAAATTCTGAGCACCAAAGCTTTTGGCATTTTGACCAAGGTTTAAAAACCAATCGCTGTTCTCTGTATGGTACTCTGACTGCCAAAAAATATTGAGCAAATCAAAATCAGTATTTCGGATATACCCATCACCCTGTCTCTGCAAAATGCTGATGGCATGGTTGTGTTTTTCAGCCGCTACGTTTGCTCTGGCTCCTATTTGGCTGTAGCCAAAATCGCCAGCCTCAGCGGAAAGTCGAACTCCCGACTCGTCTGGGTATCTGGTGATAATATTAATGGCTCCCGCAAAAGCTCCGGGGCCAAAAATTCTTGCTGCACCGCCGTTGAGTATTTCGATTCTCTCGATGTCCATCAATTCAACTGGAATATTCATGTTGTGGTGCCCTGTTTGAGGGTCGGTCATTTTCACCCCATTCAAGAGAATTAATACTTGCTCAAAACTAGATCCGCGAATACTTATATCGGCTTGCACTCCTTGAGCTCCCCTCTGTCGGACATCGACGTTGGTAGCGTATTCGAGAAGTTCATTGACCGTGTTGACAGGGGCCTCTTCAATTTCTTTTCGGGTGATCACTCTAACGGTTCGCGATGCTTCCGAAAACTCTACGGAAGACCTCGTAGCGTTTACTTTCAATTCTTGAAGATTGACTTCCTCCTGGGCATCAAGTCTGAAGGAAATAACAAGAAATAAAGCAATTATGATGTATCCGAAACGCAGCATATCGAGTTTTATATGGAAGCAATGATAGGGAAAGGAGATGAGAGAAATCCCAAAACTTGTTATAGCTAAAAGAGAAAGTTGTGCAAAACAAAAAAGGCGGCCTTTATGCCACCTTCGATTGATTGCACCTTCTTTACTAATCCTGTTTGGGATATACTTCGTTAAAAAACGTCTTCATCCGTTCCCAAGACTTTGTATCAGCATCGTTGTTGTAAGCTAGTGGCAAATTAAATTTCTTTCCTAGGCTATCTGCATCGCGATTGGTGTAAGCATGAACAGCTCCAAGGTAGCTTTCGTATACATAAGGCTTCTGCAATGAGTCCATGGCTGCCTTAAAATTTGCGACACTTTCTGGACTTACAAATGGATCGTCAGCTCCATTTTGCACAAGAACCATGGCATGCAAATTTTCACTGGGGCCGACGGGCAATTGCACACCACTATGAAACGCTGCAACAGCATCGAGATCGACACCTTTGTTAGCCATAGCGAGGATAAGAGAGCCTCCAAAACAGTAACCAATCGCAGAAATATTTTCATCTGCAGTCTGAGGATGATTCTTTAAGACTTTAATGGCCTCCGTAAAGCGAGCCTCTGCGCCGTCCATATTTTGCATGACCATTCCTGAAAATTTCATGGCATTGTCGGGGTGTTCTGCTTGTTTTCCGTCGCCGTACATATCAACAGCCAAGGCTACAAAACCGAGTTCAGCAAGCATTTCTGCTCTCTTTCGCACATAATCAGAGTGGCCCCACCATTCGTGTACGACTATGATTCCAGGTCTTTGGGTAGTGTCCGCATCATCGTAGGCTATATATCCCTTCATTGTCACTGAATCGGACTGATAACTCACCTCTTCACCAACGATATTCATCACAGTCATTGCCGTCTCTTCTTTACTACTTTCATTTTTGGGCTCAGTCCCGCAAGAAGAGAAGAAGATTGTAGCAGTCAGAAATAAAAAACAAGATTGCTTTACCATAATTATCCGGGCTTAGTCAGCGAAACAAATGTTGGTTTGGAAAATTTTCAAAAAGAAGGATCTGATCAGAAATAATTAGTCCTCAGTATTGAATTCACAAGAAGAGCATCCTGTCGAATTTCGTCTTGCGTATCGACGATAAACGAAATAGGCGATAACACCAAAAAATAGAACAAAAACGATAGTCTCTTGCATGATGCAAAGTTACGAAAGGAACTGGTAAACGAATAAAGCCGACACGTAAGCGAGAACAGTCATGTATACGGTTTGAATAATCGGCCACTTCCAAGACTTTGTTTCTCTTTTTACGATCGCTATGGTGCTCATGCATTGCATAGCAAAAGCGTAAAAAACCAATAAAGACCATACTGTGGCAGAGTTGAAAGTTGGTTCACCAGTATCATCTCTTGTCTCAGTGCTTAATAATTGCTGAAGCGTTTGTATGTCCTCGCTATCGGCTCCAATACTATAAATAGTGGCCATTGTACTCACGAATACTTCTCTGGCCGCAAAACTGCAGATTAAAGCAATTCCAATTTTCCAGTCGTATCCGAGGGGCGCAATGGCAGGCTCAACCCACTTACCAACGATACCTGCATATGACGCTTGAATTTCTTTGGAAGCAACCTTAGTGTGGTATTCTGACATAGCTTCAGCCGTTTCGACTTTTGGCAATAAAACAGATGAGGCGGCTTGCTCCATTGAATCGCCAGGACCATAGGATGCCAGCACCCAAAGAACAATGCTAATGGCAAGAATTATCTTTCCAGCCTCCAAGACGAAGGTCTTTGACTTCTCATACATTGTGGTGATAACAGTCTGAAATTGAGGTATTCTGTAACGGGGAAGCTCTAAAACCAACGTTCCTGATCGTTCATTTTTCATAATGGCCTTCAACCCCGCTGCAGAAACTAGAGCAGCTGCAATGCCCAGTAAGTAAAGGCCAAAGAATGCAGCACCCTTTGAATTAAAGAAAGTGGACTCCCCATCGGGAAATAACAATCCGACTAGCACGATATAAACGGGAAGTCGAGCCGAACAACTCATAAATGGTGTTACGAAAATGGTGATCAACCGATCACGGCGATTTGAAATTGTTCTTGCCGCCATGATTCCCGGGATGGCGCAAGCGAAACCCGATATCAAAGGGACAACGCTCCTGCCATTGAGTCCAAATGGCCTCATAACCCGATCGGTAATGAAGACCGCTCGAGCCATATAGCCAGATCCTTCGAGCAAAGACAAGAAGGCAAAAAGCAGCGCAATCTGTGGGACAAAAATGACGATCCCCCCTAATCCTGGAATAATTCCTTCCGTCAGTAAATCTGTAAGAGCACCTGAAGGTAGCGCGTCTGATATCCAGTGTGCCAAGAATGCAAAAGAGCCATCAATAAAGTCCATTGGCCCTTCGGCCCATGAAAAAATAGCTTGAAATACCAGAAAGAGTATGGCTAGAAAGATTCCGAAACCAAATATGGGATGCAAAAAGATGCTGTCTAGCTTACGCGTAAGACCAGCTCTCTTTTTTTCGGGAGACTTCAAGCATTTTGATAAGATGTCTCGAACGTGTTCGTAGCGCATCTTGGTTTCTTGACGTTGGACCTGAGCAGGTTTGAAATTATACTCCTCTACCAATTCAGATAAACGAACACGTGTTTCTTTTGGGATTTTTTTCTCTTCGTCTATAAATTTCAGAACCTGGAGAGCTCGATAAGGATTGTTTTGCTTGGTAATTCCCGCCACCTTTACAAGAAGTGATTCATCGCAGATCTTAGCTGGGTCGACTACTTTTCGGCCCTCCGAGAATCCATTCTCTTCAATCGCTTTTCTTATTTGATCTATCCCGACACCTTTATCAGCAGAAACTGTAAAAACAGGAATACCCAATAAACGTTGAAGCAAAATCTTATTTATTTCCAGGCCTTCCTTTTTAGCCTGATCTTCCATATTGAGAATAAGTGCAGTGGGATATCCCATATCCACTATCTGCGTAGCTAAAAACAGACTCCTCTCGGGGTTACTCATGTCTGCAATTGTCAAAACTGCAGCAACGTCCAAGTCGGGCTCCAAACCTGAAAGGACACTAAAGACAACTCTCTCGTCTTCGGACCTAGGATATAGATTATACGTTCCAGGAAGGTCAAGAATATCGACAGAACCTGTCGAGGTCTTCATTCGACCGATGACCTTATCGACAGTGACTCCAGGGTAGTTTCCTACTTTTTGATTGAGCCCAGTAAGTTTGTTAAAGAGTGTGGTCTTGCCTACGTTTGGAACGCCTGTAAGGGCAATGAGAGGTGAGCTTTTTGACTTGGCCATATATTAAGCCGCGGAAGTCTTCACTTTGATTAACTTAGCTTCATTCTTGCGAAGAGCGATAACGGTATTATCCACTTCAAATGCCATCGGATCTCCGAAAGGAGCGGATAAAAGGAGTGTAATATTTTTGCCTGGCCAGAAACCCATTTCAACCAAACGTTGACCCGTTTCATTGCTGTCAAGATCAATAATTTCGACTGTTTGGTTGGTTCTAATGGTATCCGCAGTGACCGATTTCATATTACACTATTTATATTGAGTCTAAACAGAGACAATAATACAACGGAAAAGGCTTCTCACAAAACGACTTGTCGAAAATACCTTAAACAGGGTATTCATAATAAACCTATGATTTTGACATCTCTTCAAATCCCGTGCTAGCTCGAAGTAGTAACCAAGGACTTGCTTAAGCAAATAAGCCTTTCTAAAGTCCGTTATTAATTCACATATTTGATTCGAAAATCAAGAAGAACTTACCTAACTATGAAAAACGCAGCACTTATTCTCATCATTTTTGCAGTTCTGAGCTCTTGTGTAAGCCCTGAAGCGGAAACCGAACTGGAGTCACTGCAAATGAAAAATGACTCTTTAGAAAATCAATTGGTAATGAAGGATTCTACCATGAGACTATTCGAAGAGAGCTTCACTTCAATCCAGCAAAACCTATCCCTAATAAGTGATAGAGAAAAGTCCATTTCTCTTAGCGCAGGCGAACTCAGAAAAGGAGAAGACACGCGAGAAGAAATAACCAGAGATATTCAAGCCATTAACAATCTCCTAGAGGAGAACAAAAAGACCATTGGCAGATTAAACCAAAAATTGGCCAAGTCGGGTAGTGAGGTTACCAGTTTCAAAAAGCTCATTGCCCAGCTCAATGAAGATATTGAAACCAAAGAAGAGGAAGTGTCTTACTTGAAAGAGAATTTGACAGCTGCGAATTTCACTATAGAGATTTTAAATGAAATGCTCGATTCGGCCGAATTCCGAAATGAAATTCAATCTGACCTTATTCAAATGCAAAGTGATGAAATGAATACCGTCTATTACGCGATAGGAAGTTTTAAAGATTTGGAAGAAGCAGGAGTAGTCGAAAAAAAGGGAGGTATCGTTGGAATTGCAGGGTCAAAGCAATTGAAAAGTGACTTCAATAAAGATTTTTTTGCTCAGATAGATTTGACAAGAACAAGATTGATTCCAGTAAATTCAGAAAAGGTGAATATCGTTACCGCCCATCCTCCTGAAACTTATGAACTAGTAGGTGAAGAGGAAAAAACTCTGAAAATCTTAGAGCCAATGCGCTTCTGGGAAGCTTCGAAATACTTGGTTATCATTACTGACTAAGCTAATACGAAAGTTTAAAGCATAAAAAACCCGCCACGTTAGGCGGGTTTTTTATTTAACCAATCATTTTAACCAATCAGAGTAACCAGCTCTGATGAAAATAAAGATGCTTACTGGTTCTATAACGATACTATTTAAACAAGGTTACTTCGTTAACAGTTTTTCTCATCTGTTTGCGAATTCCTATACATATTATAAAAAGAGCTTGCCATTACAATACAGTGATAAAACAAAAAACCCGCCTCGTTAGGCGGGTTTTTTGTTTAACCAATCATTTTAACCAATCAGAGTAACCAGCTCTGATGAAAATAAGATGCTTACTGACTCTATAACGCAGATAAATCAGAAGGGTTACATCATTAACAGATTTTCTCTTCTGATCCAACAAAAAACCTTTCGGAATCGGAGAAAGCGAGTATACTTGAGGTGCAGCCATAAAACAAAAAACCCGCCTCGTTAGGCGGGTTTTTTGTTTAACCAATCATTTTAACCAATCAGAATAACCAGTTCTGATGAAGTAAGATACTTACATTGTTTTTCACGCCAAATTGCGTGCCGAATTACATTGTGAACGGTTTACTTGCGTTAAGCAGATAATGATATGGCTTATATTCTACATTCAGTCATTAGAGATCAAATACTTATCGACTACCTCTGTTTGATAAATGCACTAAACATCCAATGCTTTTGTTCTGTGCGAGAGAGTATTTCTCTCATCAACGTCTCGGTACCTATGTCTCCATGCTCAATTGCGGCATCCGCAGAGTCGACCATAAATGACAGTAGCGTTTCATAGTCTTCTACAATTTGCTCCATCATTTTGGTACCACTCAAGTCTTCATCAGTCTCCTCTATGTCTGATTTTTCCAGGTAAGCTGAAAGTGTACTCAGTGGTTTGAATCCGAGAATACGAATTCTCTCGGCAACAGAATCAATGTATTCTGCGGCTGAGATATACTCTTCTTCCAGTTTCTCATGGATTTCGAAGAAATCTCCACCAGTAACATTCCAATGAAAATTTCTAATCTTCTGGTAGAGAACAGCATAATTTGCCAACAGGGCGTTCAGTGTTTCTACTACTTCGAATGCTTCGTCTTTATCAAAACCTAGTTTGATAAATGACTTGTCTTTTGCGCTAACTTCCATAATTATCTTCGTTTATTCCAATTCAAAGATACACATGCCCTGTCGTAAACCCATCATTATAACCTATATGATAAGTGACATTAATTATGAAACAGAGGTTAAACCACCTCTTGGAGAATCACTTGACCAGCTGAGATGAATCGTTCAAAGAAACGATCGATATCTGAAGTGTTTAAATCAGGGTTGAGTAGAACAAGCCGAATGGATAAACCTGATTCGAGTGTACAAAAATTCACCATGGCCTTACCAGTTTGAACCAAGTTGTAACGCAATTTCTTATTGAAATCATCAGCATCTATGGCATCTGGAACTACAAATCTAAAATTTACATTAAGCGATTCGGTGGCAAACATTAGCTCGAGCTGGTCGGATTCCTCTATTTTCTTCGTAGCATAATGAGCTAGATTGATGCACTTCTCCACACGTGCTCGGTATCCATCTTCTCCCCAATAATTCCACGAAAGCCAAAGCTTGAGTGAATCTACTCTTCTACCACAAGACAAGCTTACAGGCCCTGTGTCATACTCAGAATTGTCGTAATCATGGTAGATATAGTCCGCATCATTGGATTGAATCTCTCTTTTCATCACCCCTTTATTCTTGGCCATAAAAGCCGAGCACGTGAGAGGAACACTCATCATCTTATGCGGATTCCAAGTAAAGCTATCAGCTCTTTCGAGGCCTTTGAAAAAAGATTGGTATTTGTCACTCAAAATCAAACTGCCACCCCAAGAGCCATCTACGTGATGCCACAGTCCGTGCTTTTCGGCTAGGTCAGCGATTTCATCGATCGCATCAAAAGATCCTGTTTCCGTTGTGCCAGCCGTTGAGCAAACCATAAATGGGACCATTCCCTTTTTAAGAATTTCCTCCAATGCCTGAACTACTGCCGTTCCTCTCATCCTTCCTCGTTCATCTACCTTCACTTTCACCACGCCATTGTGACCAATACCAATGGTATTTGCTCCTTTTAAAAGTGAAAAATGACTCCGTTCAGAAACGAGGACGGCGAGTTTTGGCAGAGCCGTTATTCCTTCAGTCTTAACTCCTGGAAAAGTGGCGTTTCGAGCCAATAACATGGCATATAAATTGGATTGAGAACCACCTGATGTAAAGATTCCCTCTCCTTGTTCCCAACCAGTATATGAGAGCATTTTCTCGATGAGTGCTTTCTCCATCAAAGTAGCAAGAGGAGCGACTTCGTAAGTGTACATAGAAGTATTGGTGAGAGCGGTAATTAATTCTCCTACAAAACCTGGAAATCCAAATCCTCCGAATAGTTGATTCAGGTATGCAGGATTGGCAGTTCTCACAGCGTAGGTGAGGTATTGCCTCACTTCTTCTAACATTTGTTCATTTCCACCACCTTGCTCACGAAGTCCAAAATCAAACTTTTGGATCAATTCATTAGGTGCTAAATAATTAATGACAGGCGTTTCTGGATCGCGACTCTCATCAATCCAATTCTGCATCAAGTCAAAAATCTCTCTTAAAGTCGCTTCTTCAGCAAGCTGCTTTTTCATATTATCCTCCTCAATGGGGCTGAAAAAATTAAAGTCATTCAGCCAATGTTTCTTCCCTCCTCAAAAATTGCTTCTTGCGCAAGTCATAATAATCATAAGTACCAGTAAATCGCTTCAGCTGGATCACTTTATCATCAATCTGCGTAGCTTTTTCGTACTCAAATGGCACAAGAGTATCTTGGGCTAAACTGATAATCCCATATGCGGTGTCTTGAACCAACAAGAGCGTATCTAACCACTCCATTGACGCAAATACCAATGGGATTTTAATCTTCCCTAGGGTATCGATAACCCCATACAAATCCCCATCGGCCACTATGGCTAGTGAATCATAAAAGTTAGAAGCGTAGCTGTACTGATATCCAATGGCTAGATTAACATCAAGATTGGAATAGCCCCATTTTCCGCGCTTTTTGACAGGAACCAGATTCCCCTTGTAAATACCTATATCTTCAAAAATGGCGGGAAAGGCCTTGACTCCCACAGAATCGATTACTCCGACTTTTCCCTTTTGAAAAACCTTAGCATATCCATTTTCAAACTTTGAGCTAGTCAACGCACTAGGCGAATATGAATAGATCAAATCAATTACGGTATCTCCTTTGGCATTGAGAAATCCGTAGTAATCACCAGAAGCAGCCAGAGCAAGTCCGCCACTAAAATCACCCAGAGCTTGATACAAAGTATCGGTCAAAATAAGCCCGCCGCGGCTTAATAAACCCAACAATCCATCTTGCCTGAACCGAACGGGAAGCTCTATTGATTTAAAGGATTCAATCCAATCGTAATCGAAAGATGTTATCCGACTCCCTTCTTTACTGATAAGTCCTCTGGAACCAGAAGAGTCCGTAACAACTGCGACACCTTGATGAAAATCGAGTGCGTCGACATAAACAAATGGTATGGCTATTTCTCCTACCTCGTTGAGATAACCGAATAGCCCGTCTTTCTGCGCATAAAAAAGCCCTTCCGAATTTTCGCCAATGTCATCATAGATAGGTTCTACTATAAATTCGCCTATTCGATTAATGATCCCGAAAAAATCGTTTTTCTCCACTATGGCAAAACCCTTATTAAATGCAAATCCGTCAGTAAAGCGCTCCTTTGATATCTCTTTTCCTTCTTTGTCTATAAAAGACACCTCATCACCCGCGCCGATCATTGCAATACCGTCAGAGAAGTTTTCTACCCATTCGAACTTAAGATCAATCGCGACCTCTCCTTTATCATTTATAAAGCCCCAATAATCTCCATCGGTGATGGGATAAAATCTAGTCAAGGCCAACTCAAATTCCTGCTTTAGCTCTCGCATAAAAGGATAGTCGGGATAGCTCAAGGTAAAGTCGGCAATACTCTCAGCATTGACCTCTTTCACTTCAGATGCATAAATCCTCCGCCAAGCCAGGTCTACAAATGGGTTTCTAGTAAAAGTCTCAATGAAGGATAAGTAGTCCTGTGCTTTTCCGCCAGTAGTCGCCATAGTATAAATTCGCTCTTCGGCGTCAGGCACATAAGGACTAGAGGGAAAACTGTCGATGAAGGCTTGGTAACTTTGTAGTGTCTTGCTCGCGGTTCGTTCCTCAAAATTTCGCGAATCGTACAATTTTTCTGCTTCTACAACTTGAGCGGCATCAGGATAAATCAACAAAAAATTCGTGAAAGCAATGGACGTATTTTCAACTTTGGCTAGGCGAAATACCATCTCATTTCTCTTCTCGACGGCCTTGGCTCGAAAAACGGCATTATCAAAACCATTAATGAATTCATGCCAGGCATCTATCTCCATGATCTGCTCTGCTCTTAAATAAGCCAAACTATCAACTGCATAAGCTTGATTAGAAATAGATAGACTATCGACACCAACACTGGAGTAATCGATTCGAGAGTCAACATCAACTGTCTCCCATTTTTCTTGAGAAATATTAATGTACTTATGGGCTGAATCAATTTGAGTGAACGGATTATCGCTTCTGCTATATATGACGCTCAAGCCATACCCCACAGGCACGGAATCATTCTTTAGGCTTTTGTAAAACAGGTTCTTTGCCTTGAAGTAATCGTAAATAGTCAATGCCTCATAAGCCTTTTCCAGTCGACTGGGAAGTCCTGCACTTATCAGCAAGATGGCTAGAGAAACTATGGAGAACGATAATAAGTGATTTTTCACTCTGCAAAAATAGGAAGTCAGGGCTTTTATCGAACAACAATCTCGATTATCACCTCATAGCTGAAATCGAACTACTTTTGTGGCAAAGAAATGGCCAAACATGAGGATAGATATTTTGACTGGTTTGCCAAGTTTATTGCACAGTCCACTCAATGATAGTATTGTAAAACGATCTCAAAGCAAGGGCATCGTAAAGATAGTGGTTCATGACCTCCGGGACTTCAGCCTCCAAAATCAGAGAAGCATCGATGATTATGCATACGGCGGCGGGGCAGGAATGGTCATGTCGACCGAACCGATCGCTCGCTGCTTTGATCAATTAATGGGTGAAAGAGATTACGATGATCTCATTTACATGACTCCTGATGGGGTGACCTTAAATCAGTCCATGGCCAATACACTCTCGATAAAAACCAATATCGCGATACTTTGTGGTCATTACAAAGGTGTGGATGAGCGAATTCGAGATCAATACATTACCAAAGAAATCTCCATCGGCGACTACGTACTTAGTGGCGGAGAACTCGCAGCAGCAGTCCTAACTGACGCTATTGTAAGATTGGTGCCAGGAGTATTGAATGACGAGACTTCAGCCTTGACCGATTCTTTTCAGGATGACTTGCTCGCCCCTCCCGTTTACACCCGTCCCGCAGACTTCAGAGGATGGAAGGTACCTGAAATTCTCCTTTCGGGAAATGAAGGAGCAATTGAAGCTTGGCGCGAAGAAAAAGCGATCGAACGAACCAAGTCCAGGAGGCCCGATTTATGGGATAAATTCAACAAGAATGAGTAGTCCCGAATTTGTTATTGTAATTACTGCAAAACTCGAAACTTCTTCGTAATATTGCACCCCGAAATTCGAATGTCAATCAAGATCCAAACACTATGGACTTTCTAAAAGAAATAAGCGAAAAACTGAACGATCAAGCACCTCTACCTGAGTTTGCTGCTGGAGATACCGTTACAGTTCACTATAAAATTAAAGAGGGAGCTAAAGAGCGTATCCAACAATTTCAAGGTGTTGTGATCCAACGCAGAGGTTCTGGGACTACGGCAACATTTACCGTCCGAAAAATATCAGGGGGAATAGGAGTAGAAAGAATCTTCCCTTCTGCATCTCCCTTTATCGATAAAATCGACATCAACAAGCAAGGTAAGGTGCGTAGAGCAAGAATCTTCTACCTACGTGAGCTCAAAGGAAAAGCTGCCCGTATCAAAGAGAAAAGATACATTTCTAAAAAAGCGAAGTAAGGTTTTAGAAAAAAATAAGAGATTTAAACCGCCACAATATATTGTGGCGGTTTTTTTTATGTGCTGCTCGACCTCTTATGAGGTGTGATTCAAAAATAAATGCACCCGATTAATCAAGTAATTGGAACACCCCTCTAATAAAGACTGGTGGAGTATTCAAGTCGAAGCACAATCCAAAAGCAGGCTCATCTAGCCAATCTGGCAACTTCGCGAAAACTAATGGTATAGCGTGGCCCATGAAATCACACTTTAAACAAGACATAGCTTTCCGAATGGGAATAAGCTGCATGGACTACACTAGGTTCAGTTAAAACCCAGAGCGTGCATGAAAGATGGTTCTTAGCAATGATGAAACTGGTCGCTCTTTCTCAGGTTGATTTTATATCAAGTAAAGAGGAAAGAAATAGCTGCCAGAGACTGGAGAAAGAATGAATATTCCGCAATAAAAAGTTAAAAAGAGCCTCTCTAAAAACGAACGAAAGACTCTACCGATCTTTTAGAAATCGTTTAGAAAGGCTATTCTTTCTTAAAAAATTCCAATGCCCGCAAATCAATGACGTGAACGTCATTGTAGTAAAAGTGCAGCACATCAACATAGCCAAAACCTAGCTCAGCCATGCGCATGGCACCCTCTTGGCTCAGGCCAATGCCATGCCCAAAGCCACGGCCTTCGATACAGATGGAATCAGCTTTCTCCGCAATGTTAAAAAAGGTTGATTGGAGCTTCCAGTCTTTGCGAATTTCTTTCAATGGAATATCAAATTTCGCATCGATGAAAAACACATCGCGTTTGACCTGCTCATAGTTGGTCGCCTTGCTGGCAATCGATTCTTCTTGAACGGACAGCTGGTACTTATCACTTAAATAGTTGAGCCATTTTTCCTTACTGATGCTTTTCGCCCAGTAGTAGTGAGCTCCATTCAGCGAAAATTCGTCCGATCTAGGACTGAGATAGGGCAATGCCTTTGACCAAACTGATCCGCTGCTCACCGTTTCACCTCCGCTATTTGAGTGAAACGCTGCGGTAACCAAGTTCATTTCGCTATCCACCAACACTTTCCCTTCTGTCTGGCGTACTGCCTCCAAGATGGCTGGCTCCCAGCGGCACTTTCCGTGATAAACCTGACTGTCCACGAGGTCATTCAAATTAAAGCCTTTCGCCAGAAACTTACGTCGATTACTCAAAGCATACGTTCGGGAGATGATGGCCTGCACTTTATAAAACTCCAACTCTTTTTCCTTTCCCGTTTCAGCTTCAACGACGCCTGCCACATACTTTTCGATGTTCACTCGATTGATTAGCCTCAACTCATTTTTCAATGGCTTTACGATGAGATGATCGTCGTAGACTCTTTCATCTTTCGTGGGAGCCAAAACATAAATTCTGAAGAAGCTCTCTTCTGATAGGCTCATCAGGCGAACGTCTTTGAACAATCCAAGTGTTCTTCCTGGAAAACTGACTTTCACTTGCCCATTGGACAAAGAGAAGCTCACCCTCTCTCCCGCTCGAATTGTAGCTTTGTTATGGCCGTCGGCAATGACAGCATAGGAACCAATTTCGGGAATTATCTGAACGACTCCTGGATTTATAGGATCAAGGATACCGATGTCAATTGAATCGAAATCAGTAACGGCGCTTGAGAAAAATGAGGCCAAAAGAAAAAGTACGAGAACAGCTCCTCTCATGAAACGAAAATAATATGGCGTGAGCCCAATCATAATTCAATCATTCAGACTTTTCAACATGAGGTCTGCAGTAAGCTCCGAAGCACCCTTTCCACCCAATTTATTATAGAGATCTTCGTACTCGGAAAGTTGTTTGGTACGTAATTCTCCCTTTTTAGCGATCTTTAAAAATTCCAATTCGAGATTCTTCAGATTCAACTCGCCTTGGATCAATTCCTTTACCACTTCGCGATCCATAATTAAGTTGACCAAAGAGATATACTTAATTTTCACCAAGTTTTTGGCAATGACATAGGATATGTAGCTCGTGCGGTAGCAAACGACTTGTGGAATTCTAAAAATAGCAGTTTCCAGGGTTGCTGTTCCAGAAGCAACCAGCGCAGCACTAGCGTATGACAGCAATTGATAGGTCTTTCCTGATATCAGCTGAACATCAGAATTCCCAAAAAACTCTTGATAGTAGCTGGCATCTTGTCCTGGAGCTCCCGCCACCACAAAATGGTATTCGGGATGCTTCTCGGCGATTTCCAACATCAAGGGGAGCATTTTGCTAATTTCTTGCTTGCGACTTCCTGGCAACAAAAGAACCATTGGACGATCAGTCATTCCATGTTCATTAAAAAACAACTCTCGATCAGGCAGCGTTTCTTTAAACTGATCCACGGCATCTATCAGCGGGTGCCCTACAAAATCGACATCAACATCAAACTTGGCATAAAAGTCCTTTTCAAAAGGAAGGATAGCATACATCTCGTCGACATAGGCCCTAATTTTTTTGACTCGGTTTTGCTTCCAAGCCCAAATCTGTGGAGAGATGTAGTAGAAGACTTTAATTCCTTCTTTGTGGGCAAACTCAGCCATCCGAAGATTGAACCCTGGATAGTCGATCAATATCAAAACATCGGGTGCAAAGCTCAATACATCGGATTTACACAACTTGAAGTTTTTGAGAATCGTTCCAATATTCGCAATCACTTCGGCAAATCCCATGAAGGCCAAATCGCGGTAATGCTTAACCACATTGGCTCCTGCTTCACTCATCAAGTCTCCTCCCCAAGCGCGGATATCCGCATCCGCATCTTTCTTGAAAATTTCTTTGACCAAATTGCTTCCGTGCAAATCGCCGGAAGCTTCGCCAGATATGATGTAGTACTTCATTATGAAAAGCGAAGGTATAGAACCAATGGTACGTAAATGAACAGAGCCATCAGCAATCCTCTCCCGCTGTGGTATCGGTCAGAACGAAGAAAAATGAAGAATGGAACCAGATTGAAAATAAGGCTGAGCGCTACAATGGACGATTGAAATGCTTCCATTCCAATAAAAATATTCTCAACGAAGTAGCCGAATGGCTTCTCAAAGTAGATCGACCACAAGAATCCGTAAATGACAAAACCTACAATTGGACTGATCAATCCCACGACCAAGCCAAAAGGCAAACTGTCATACTTCTTTTTAAGCCTCATAATCCCAATTGTTTAGCTCCGCCATCGCATGGTGAGCCGTCAGATCATATTGAACGGGAACTACTGACACGTAATTGTTATCGAGTGCCCAAACATCGGTATCGTCGCCTTTATCATGATTAACAAACTCTCCTGTAATCCAGTAATAGGTTTTGCCAGAAGGGTCTTTCCTAGGCTGAAAATCATCTTTCCAAAATGCTTTGGCCTGACGGCAGACGCGTATGCCTTTGATTTCCTCAGAAGGCACGTTGGGAATGTTTACGTTCAAACAAGTGTTGTTTGGAATTCCATTTTTCAAGGCATTCTTCACGACTTTTCTCACCACCTCTTTGCTGGCAGTAAAATCAGCCTCGGCACTGTGATCGAGCAATGAAAAACCAATGGATGGAATCCCTTCCACCGCTCCTTCTAACGCCGCCGACATCGTACCCGAATAAATTACATTGATGCTGTAATTCGCCCCGTGGTTGATTCCCGATAAAAGTAAGTCGGGTCTTCTTTTTAGGACGCTATAAATGGCGAGTTTCACACAGTCTACGGGAGTTCCCGTGCAGCTATATTCTTTAACCCCTTCCACATCTCTGACTTCTTGAAGACGTAAAATATCGTTAACGGTAATGGCATGCCCCATTCCACTTTGGGGACTGTCGGGGGCCACGACGCAAACATCACCAAATTCATTAGCAACCTCAATGAGGCTTCTAATGCCGCCTGCCGTGATTCCATCGTCATTCGTGACAAGAATTAGTGGCCTTTTCTTTGTTTTGCTCATGATGGACAAAACTAAAGAAAAAGAAACCCAAAAAATCGG
Organism: Cryomorphaceae bacterium; assembly: GCA_047632755.1. Taxonomy (GTDB): domain Bacteria; phylum Bacteroidota; class Bacteroidia; order Flavobacteriales_D; family Cryomorphaceae; genus JAKVAV01. The sequence continues at coordinate 26,971 of JBLIDT010000017.1, read as the reverse complement.
TTAGAAAAAGACTTGAATCACATCACCAAAACAAGTGCGAATTCATATATTCGAACCCCGAACGACCTCAACAAAACCACCATGTCTGTACTTATCGAATGTGTCCCGAACATCAGCGAAGGGCGCGACCCCAAAATCATCAAAGAAATTGCCTCCGTGGTTGAAACGGTGGAGGGCGTAAAGCTCCTCGACGTTGATCCTGGCAAGAGTACTAACCGAACGGTGATCACTTTTGTAGGAGCACCTGAACCTGTCATTGAAGCTGCCTTTCGGCTAATAAAAAAAGCGAGCGAACTCATCGATATGAGCAAGCAAACAGGAGAGCACCCACGAATGGGTGCTACCGATGTTTGCCCACTTGTTCCGATTTCGGGAATTGAGATGGACGAGGTGGCAAAGTATGCCCACAAATTGGGTGAGCGTGTAGGAAGAGAATTGGGAATCCCGGGCTATTTTTACGAGAACGCGGCGAAAGATCCAAAACGCAAAAACTTGGCCCATTGCCGATCTGGAGAATACGAAGGATTGGACAAACTGAGTAAACCTGAATGGAAACCAGATTTCGGCCCCGCCGAATTTAATGACTCAGTGAAGCGAACAGGAGCAACTGCTATCTCAGCGCGCGACTTCTTAGTGGCTTACAATGTCAACTTAAACTCCACATCAGCCCGTCGGGCGAATGCCATCGCGTTTGACATCCGCGAAGCAGGACGTATAAAAAAAGGTGGTGATGGCCTTACTGGCAAAGTGGTAACCGATGAAAACGGAGAACCCACCAGAATTCCTGGATCGCTTAAAGCAGTAAAAGGAATTGGCTGGTACATCGAAGAATACGGTATAGCTCAACTTTCGCTAAACCTCACAAACATCAAAATCACACCTGTTCACGTCGCTTTTGATGAAGCTTGCGAAAAAGCAAGGGAGCGCGGAATCCGTGTTACGGGTTCAGAAATCGTAGGCTTGGTTCCACTTCAGTCGTTGCTCGATGCAGCCGATTATTTTCTGCTTAAGCAGGAACGATCACTAGGCATTTCGGAAACGGAGAAAGTGAAAATCGCGGTAAAGAGTCTTGGCCTCGATGATTTAGCGCCTTTCGATCCGAGCAAAAAAGTAATCGAATACATGATCAAGGACGACTCTGCTCAGAAGTTGGTGGCTATGAGCCTGACTGACTTTGCCGACGAAACGGCGTCTGAATCTCCAGCACCGGGTGGCGGAAGCGTTTCGGCCTACATCGGTAGTTTGGGTGTTTCGCTCGCCACGATGGTGGCCAACCTTTCTTCGCACAAACGCGGATGGGATGACCGCTGGGAAGAATTCTCTGGATGGGCGGAAAAAGGTCAAGACCTGAAAGAAAAATTGATCGCAGCGGTTGATGAAGATACGGCGGCATTCAACGAAATCATGAAAGCCTTCGGGTTGCCGAAAGAAAAACCCGAAGAAATTGAAGCACGAAAAAAAGCAATTTCAGATGCTACGAAGTACGCGGCTGAAGTGCCACTAAAAGTTGCTCGCTTGGCAAACGAATCTTTCTCGGTAATAAAGGCCATGGCTGAAATAGGCAATCCCAATTCTATAACTGACGCGGGAGTGGGTGCACTCTGTGCCCGCGCAGCAGTGAAAGGAGCGGCAATGAATGTGCGCATCAATCTCCAAGGGTTCACGGATATAGAATTTGTAAATCAAACTATTTCTGAAGTTGAAAAACTAGAAAAAGCAGCAGATGAGCAAGAAAAAGACATCAACGAAAAAGTGATGAAGGCAATCACATAAATTAAGATAACCGAAGTCAGTGATTTTGCGTAAGTAATAAGAAGAACCCCCCCTTATGGTAGCTAGACCAACAAATAGGCAAAAGCAAAATCGACTTTGGTATTTTTTCCCGTTTCAACTGGCCATCCTTCATGTAAAACGGAATCACTTTTTGTTGCTCTTCTGGATCGTTCTTTTCGCCTTTGCTACACGTTCGTTTGCTAACAAATTGGGAATACCCTCTCAATTTTTATCTCCCGAATACCAAGGTACTGTGGGGATCACCTCATTTATGATTCTTGGATTTGCCTTGGGTGCCTTCATTATGGCGTTCAACATTTATACTTACATCAATCATGCGCACCGCTTCCCGTTTTTAGGAACACTGTCTCGCCCCTTTTTTAAATTTTGTATAAATAATTTCATCATCCCCGTAGGGTTTATCATTACCTACATCTGGTGCTCGTCCTCCTTTCTTGGCAAGATTGAATTCAAGAGTAATTTCGATATCTTTTTAGATATGTCAGCTTTCCTTTTTGGAAATACACTGTTCATCGCCTTGGCATTCATTTACTTCTTTCCTACCAACAAGAACATATTCAAAATTACTGGGCTTTCTGAAGTCGAGTTTGAAGCCAAACTTGAGAAAAGAAAAGCCCGTACTCGAAAAAGTGGCGCCCACATCCCAAGTATTAAAGAAGGCTCCCGCTGGAGGGTAGATACCTATTTGGTTAATCCGTTTCGAATAAGCCTAGCCCGAGAATCCAAACATTACGACACCGAAACTCTGAAAAAAGTTTTCTACCAGAATCATGTCAATGCGTCTTTGTTTGAAGCCATTATTGTCTTGGTCTTTTTTATTATCGGAATCTTTCAGCACAACGACTTTTTTGTAATTCCTGCTGCCGCTAGCGTTTGCTTGGTGTTTACTGTAGTATTAATGGCCATCAGTATCGTGATGTCGAGGCTTAAAGGCTGGACATTTACTTTTTTTGTGGCTGTCTTTCTCTTGGTCAACTGGGCCTCTTCGAATTGGGACATTCTCAACCAGGCCAATTATGCCTACGGATTGAACTACGACGAAGAACCTATTGCCTACAACCTCCGCACTATTGATAGCCTAAACAACGACCTGGTTCGGGTAAATCGCGACATGAAGCATCACGAGCGAATCCTGAAATCAAAGGTGACTAAACTCGGCAAAAGATACCCATCGGGAAAACCCAAACTCGTGATCATTAATGCGACTGGTGGCGGGCTGAGATCGACGTTGTGGACAATGCGAACATTGCAATATGCAGACAGCGTCACCCAAGGCGCTCTGATGGAACATTCCGTTTTAATGACGGGTTCGTCGGGCGGAATTATCGGTGCCTCTTATTTTCGGGAGCTCATTCTGAGAAAAGATTCGCTGCGTGAAGCTATCTACAGCAAAAACTACCGAGAAAAATCTTCAAGCGATATTCTCAATCGGGTTCTGTTCACATTCGCTACAAACGATATTTTCATCCGTTTTAGACGAACACAAGTTGATGGGAAATCTTATATACTAGATAGAGGGAAGACATTCGAAAATCAGTTGAATCGGAATACCGAGAATGTCTTAAACAAAAAGCTCAGTGACTATTACAAGCCCGTTTCAGGTGGGTTGATTCCAATGATTGTAATGGCTCCCTCGATTACAAACGATGGAAGACGATTACTCATTTCTTCACAGCCTATTTCTTTTCTGAGTTACGAGTTTCCCGATTTAAGAGAACAACTCAATATAGGTAGTGAAAATATTGAGTTCAATAGACTTTTCGCGAAACATGGCGCCCCTGATTTGAGGTATACCTCTGCACTAAGGATGAACGCTACCTTCCCTTACATCATGCCTTATGCAAATCTGCCAACCGAGCCCAAAATAGAAGTGATGGACGCAGGTCTAAGAGACAATCTCGGGACTAAAATAACTGCTCAATACCTAAAGGTATTTAAAGACTGGATTGAGGAGAACACCAGTGGAATAATCCTCATCCAAGTTCGGGATACGGAAAAGTTTACCGAACCGAAAGAAGGCAATGTCTCCATTCTCGATCGCTTGACGAATCCGATCGGATCGTTCTATGGAAACTACTTCAACGATCAAGATTACAACATGGATCAACTGCTCGAAATCTTGCAAGGATCTTTTAACGTGCCCATTCATAAAATCCCATTGGAGCTCAGGTACGAGCAGGACGAAGAAATAGCGCTAAGCTGGCACCTTACAGCCTTGGAAAAACAACAGATCAACAAGGCCATTTACAGTCCACACAATCAGGAGGCATTGGAAAAGCTTAAAACGCTCATTAACTAAAGTCTGAGCTCAAAAGGCTACTAACTTCGTTTCACTTGTTTTAAAAACTGTCATCCGCCCAAGGCGGACTCCTTCATTATCCTTTTGGTTATGAGATCGCTTTCGCGAAGTATTTAAAACTACATGCGCCAAACTCTCGAATTTTTTAGCCCAGATTGTCGATTCTATTGACAGACGCTAACTAAGCTCCTTTGTTTTTGGTTAACTTCGGCCGCCATGAGTTTTCGTCGATGGTTGACCATCTTTCTTCTTCTAATTCTCAATAATCTCTCCGCGCAAAACGTCGGAGAGAAAACAACTGTATCGCTCATTACCTGCGGCTCGGGAAATGAACTGTACTCCACATTTGGGCACAGTGCCATCCATATTTACGACCCAAGTTCTGGACTCGATAGAATCTACAACTACGGCACTTTCGATTTTAATACCCCCAATTTTTACCTCAAGTTTTGTCGTGGTCAGCTCAACTATTTCTTGAATGTTACTGACTTCAATCGATTCGTGGGAAATTACCAACACGAGGGCAGATGGGTGCACCGTCAAGAATTGAACCTCAGTGATGACCAGAAGGCCGAGATTTATGCTTTTCTTGAAAATAACGCCCTTCCTGAAAACAAGTTTTATAAATACGATTTCTTTTACGACAACTGCAGTACGCGTCTTAGAGATGCTTTTGAAACACTCTTGGGAGACTCATTGGTCTACCCCGATGCAAGCTCAGACACGACAGCCACCTTTCGGGAAATGATCGATCTCTATCTGCTCGATCTGCCATGGAGCGATTTGGGTATCGACTTAGCCCTAGGCATGCCTTGCGACAAGGAAGCTGACTTTCGTGAAAAGATGTTTCTTCCCGATTACCTCATGGCAAATTTGGGGAAGGCCAAGATTGTACGCGACGGAAAGATGGTGCCATTCGTAAAGAAGGAAGGCTTAGTCTTGGCCGAAAACCCAAATCTCACTAAGTCTGTGGCATCACCTATTATGTGGGTTTTCTGGGTATTAATGATCTTCTGTTTTGTGACGGGGATTTTCGTTCATCCCAAAAAGCTAAAGTGGTTCGATATCACCTTTTTTATGCTCGTAGGTATTTTCGGAATCGTCATTGCTCTACTGTGGTTTGCGACAGAACACACCGCCACAAAATGGAACTTGAATTTACTTTGGGCTCTACCAACCTGGATTTGGGGAGCGATCCTTTTAATACGAGGAAAGCCAAGCAGCAAATTTTTCAAAGTTCACGCTACAATTACCTTTACCATCATGGTATTCTGGATTGCGATTCCTCAGTCATTCCACCAAGCAGTAATCCCGATTGTTTTAGCGCTAGCAGCCAGAAGTTGGTCTTGGCAAAAGAGAAGATTCTTCATCAAAAAAACAACTGATGCTACCACGGTTTGAAAAGAGGTTGAATAGCATGGATCAGTCGTTGGCTGAGATGATCACATTTTTAGATCACCTTGACTCTCATCAAATCCATGAAAAGCCAAGTGGGAAGTGGAGCGCAGCGCAAGTGTTTCAGCATTTGTACGATTCGGAAAAGGGCACCACGGGCTACCTCAAAAAGAAATTGCAGGCATCACCCGATCAACTGTCTTCAGGAGGAATAGCAGCCGCCATTAGATCGATGCTCTTGAGGCGTGCACTTAGGAGTAGAAAAAATCAGTTTAAAGTACCCAAAGTACTGAGCGAGATTTCCGAAAAGCCCAATTATCTGGAGCTGAAGGAAAGCTACCTTGGCGCGAGAAAAGATTTAAGAGAACTGTTAACAAACATTGATTCTAAAAACTCATCAAAAGAATATTTTAAGCATCCAAGAGCAGGAAGATTAACCATTGGCCAAACCCTTGGTTTTTTAGTAGATCATTTTGATCGACACTTTGATCAAATCAAAGCAAGAACGAAAAATTAAAATGAAGAAAAGACGAATTGTGTATAGCACCAAGCCCGACTTCAATTACGGCTACGGCGAAGCTCCCGAAGTAAAGACACCTGCGCCAGGAGCGCAGGATCTGCGCGTGTGGATCGATCGCAAAAAAGGCGGGAAGGTGGCCACGATTATAAAAGATTTTGTGGGCTCGGAAGACAATATGAAGGCGCTCGCCAAGGAATTAAAAAACCTGTGTGGCGTCGGTGGAACGGCTAAAAACGAAGAGATACTCATCCAAGGTGACCACCGCGATAAAATAATGGATTACCTCAATAAAGAAGGATATGGCGCAAAGAAAGCAGGTGGGTAACCCATCGGACAACGAACGATTCCAAATGGTGGCCACTACTTTGGAAGGACTTGAAAATGTCTTGGCCAAGGAACTCCAGATGATTGGCGGAAACGACATTCGTACGGGAAAACGTGCGGTGTATTTTTCTTCCGATATGGATTTGATTTACAAAGCCAACCTTCGTTTGAGAACGGCTTTGCGTATTCTTAAACCCTTGAAGATATTTAGAGCTGGCAACGAAGAGGAACTCTACAATGGGATAGCCTCGATAGACTGGACGGAGATTTTTGATGTCAATAAATCCTTTGCGATCAAAACCGCAGTAAGTGGGTCTATCTTTACACATAGCCACTACGCAGCGCTAAAATGCAAGGATGCTATCGTCGATCAATTTCGCGATAAATTCAACGAACGACCAGATATCGAAACCCGTACACCTGACTTAGTTTTTCACGTGAGAATTCACCGAGATCAAGTCACCGTTTCGCTGGATAGCTCGGGAATACCGCTCAACAAAAGAGGATACAGACAGGCTGACGCAGCCGCTCCTATCAATGAGTGTTTGGCCGCAGGAATGCTACTCATCGCTGGTTACGAAGGCAAACGAAACTTCGTAGATGGCATGTGCGGTAGTGGAACCATTTGTATCGAAGCGGCGCTGATCGCCAATAAAATTGGACCAGGACTCTTGCGTGAAGACTTCTCGTTTATGCACTGGAAAGATTTCGATGCCGAGCTTTACCAAGTCATCCACAATGCGACGGTAAATCGCATCAAGGACGGCCAACATCAAATAATGGGCTACGACCAAAGTATGTCCACGATAAAGCTGGCGCGACAAGCCGCGGCGGCGGCAGGGGTTGAAGAAGCCATAAACTTTCGAATCACCGACTTTTTAGACGAAAAGCCGCCCGCAGCACCTGGTATTTTGGTAATGAATCCGCCTTACGGCGAAAGAATAGAAACCCATGACATCGAACGGCTTTACGGAGATATCGGAGACAAATTCAAAAACGACTACCCCGGTTATCAAGCGTGGATCATATCGGGTCATCTGGAGGCAATGAAAAGTGTGGGATTGCGCACTTTTGACACGCACCACTTGATCAATGGAAAGATTGAATGTCTGTATTCAGGTTATCGACTTTACAGCGGAAAGAAGGACTAGTAATCTAGCAGACTCGTCATCTTTTCGGAGAGCATGCCATTCGCCAAAAACTGCTCTTCCAAACTCCCCACAAAAGGTACTGGTGTATCCATACTGGCACATCGCATCACTGGCGCGTCCAATGAGGTAAAACAGTTTTCAGTAATAAGCGCTGCAAGCTCGCCACCAAATCCACCAGAAAGTGTGTCCTCGTGCAGCACCAAAATTCGTCCCGTTTTGCGCGCTGAGGCGAAGACGGTTTCCGTATCAAGTGGAGCCAATGTTCTCAGATCAATGACTTCGATGGATGCATCTTGTTTATCGGCTTCCGCCAATGCCCAGTGCACGCCCATTCCGTAGGTGACAATGGTAAGGTCGGTTCCTTCTTTGATGACATTCGCTTTGCCGAAAGGCAGATTGTAATACCCCTCAGGAACTTGTGATCTCAAACTTCGATAAAGCGCTTTGTGCTCGAAAAACATCACGGGATTCGGATCTTCAAATGCCGTCAACAGCAGTCCTTTCGCATCTTCCGGAAAAGCTGGGTAGACCACTTTTAGTCCTGGGATGTGGGTAAACCAAGCTTCATTGCTTTGCGAGTGAAAAGGGCCTGCTTGCACTCCAGCGCCAGTTGGCATCCTTATCACCACATCGGCATTCTGCCCCCAGCGGTAGTGGATTTTAGCCAAGTTATTTACGATTTGGTTAAACCCTTCAGTAACGAAATCGGCGAATTGCATTTCTACCATCACCTTCATTCCTTTAATGGAAAGGCCCAAACCAGTTCCGACTATAGCCGCTTCACAAAGCGGTGTGTTGCGCACTCGGTCTTTTCCAAATTCCTCAACAAAGCCTTCCGTGATTTTAAAAACACCACCGTAATCGGCGATGTCCTGCCCCATTAAAACCAAATCGGGATGCATGCGCATAGCTTCTCGCAATCCATCTGAAATGGCGTCAACCAAACGCATTTCCTTTTTTGCTCCCGTGGGAGCTATTTCTTTGCACTCGTAGGGAGCATAGACATCAGTCAGCTCTTTTTCGGTCGATGCTATAATGTCGCTCTCAGCGTAAGCCTGTTTTAGTGCATCTGCAATTTCAATCTTGACAGCCTTCCGCTCGGTCTCGATTTGCGTTTCACTCAGTACTTTAATTCCCTTCAAAAAGTCTTCATAGTTGGAAACGGGGTCTTTTCTGCTCCACTCTTCCATGAGTTCGCTGGGTACATACTTGGTTCCCGAAGCCTCTTCGTGTCCGCGCATTCTGAAAGTAAGGCATTCTACCAAAACAGGTCGAGGATTTTGGCGAATGTCTTCTGCCAAATCTCTCAAGGCCGTGTAGACTTCCAAGACGTTATTCCCTGCCAATTGGAGGGTTTCCATCCCGTAACCAATTCCCTTATCGATGAATTGCTTGCAGCGAAACTGCTCCGACGATGGAGTGGATAATCCGTAGCCATTGTTTTCGATGATGAACATTACGGGAAGATCCCAAACAGCAGCGACATTTATACTTTCGTGAAAATCGCCTTCACTCGTGCCACCGTCTCCTGAAAAGACGACCGTCACAGCTTTCTCACTTTTGAGTTTGTGAGCCAGAGCTATTCCATCGGCTACTCCCAATTGAGGGCCGAGGTGAGAAATCATTCCAACAATCTTGGCTTCTTTCACACCAAAGTGAAAAGAGCGATCACGGCCATTGGTATAGCCATTCGCTTTGCCTTGAAACTGGCTGAACAATCGGGTCAACGGCAATTTTCTAGTGGTAAAAACTCCCAGATTTCGATGCATCGGAAGAATGTACTCTTCTGAATTTAATGCCATCGTGGCACCGATGCTGATGGCCTCTTGACCAATTCCAGAAAACCATTTTGATATTTTTCCTTGACGCAGCAAACTGAGCATTTTCTCCTCAATCAATCTTGGCTTAAGAATGTTTCGGTAAATGTCTAGAAGTTGCTGGTCGGATAAGTCTTTGCGATCGAAGGTGGTTTGCCTGTCAGCAGCAGTGATCATAGGTAGATAGTTTAATCAAAGGTAGACAAATTTGATTTTGACAAGACGCAAAAAGCCCGCTCAATCAGAGCGGGCTTCTTTTTCTAGCTGTAGTCGGTAAGACTGTTGTGTTAGTCTACAATAAGCTTTTCGGTGGTAATCAATTCATTTCCAGTTCGTGCTTGCAAAAGATAAATCCCCTTGCTCAATCCATTCAGATTCAATCGTTGAATTCCCGATGAATTCGGCACCAATTCTGAAATGAGCTTCTTTCCCTGAAGGTCGTATACTTCCAGAGATATTTGATCTGTCTCGAGAGCAGTTTCAATGGAGATTTGAATCTCAGAACCGTCAGACGGATTTGGGAATATCATCATTGACAGCTGATCATCTTGAGTCATCTCATAATCTACTTCATCGAGTATCACCAAACCACTCATTCCTTCAATAGTGATTTCGCATACTCCAGAATAGCCCCCAATTAATCCACCCGAATTCGCCTTAACGGCTACTTCATAAGTATCACCAGATATAAGGCCTGTAACGAAGGACAAAAGGACTTTTCGATTTGGTCTTATGATTTCAATTGGACTCTCGCCTGGTTGAGAAATATTCTCAAAGCTGAAGGTGTACTGCTCAGCCGAGCAAACTTCTACTGCAGTTAAAACTTGGCTCAAAGACACCGTCGCACCGCAGGTGAAAAGCAACGGGTTCACTTCGGTATCTGGAACGAAATTGTTCATATTGATTTCTTTCACCTCGCTCTGAGTGCTTTCGTTTCCATCAGCATCTGTGGCAAAAACTGTAATAGAGTATGTCATTCCCAATTGGAGGCCATCAACCAATTGGAGCGGACAAATAGGGCTGGTAGTTCCCGAATTGTACTCTAGCTCGCTTACCCCGTCATCAAATACCCAACGGTAATTGGTAGATCCGAAAATCTTCTTGGCCTTCACATATTCGCACATGTCGTAAAGACCATCGGCGAAACCATCCAGCAAGAAAGTGGTAGGTCCATCGGCCGTGGAAATGGAGCAGACAGCTCCATAATCGCCGAGGTTGGGGCCTTGGTACATGAGTGCTTTTACGCGAACGTCATACGAACGGCTGTATTCAAAATCTTCAAACCATCCGATGTAAAAGTTAGGATTGGTTCCATTTGGCGATTCAACTTCATACGTTGAAAAAGGAGATTCCAATTCTGTGAATTCAAAAACAAATCCTTCCAAAAGGAAACTTGGGTTGGGAATTTTCGCTCGAATCAAGCTATTGGCAGTAAGCTCAGTAGCATTACAATCAGCCTGACGAAGTTGCACGAATGGAATATGTGCTATTCCTGTGCTGAATGTCGTAGTGGTCGGATTCGGTTCACCAGCATGATAAACACTGTAAACGTATTCTTGTCCCGGAGTCAAACCATTGATCCAAAACAATTCGCGTAATCCAGTACCAACCTCGTTGATACAAGCCAGTTGTGTTCCACCACAGCCATCAAAAACTTCGATCGCAGGATCAAAATCTCCAGAGGTCTCCACTCTGAAATAGGTGGTACTTCCCACTGCTGTAAATGAGAAATAAGGATCAGGACTCGTTCCAAGTCCGTTGCATTGTGGGTCTAGAGAATACGTGACCGATGATGCGTCACCAGCTATTTCTGAATCAGCAAAGATTGTTTGTGATACAACGGTCACAGCATTGATGCAATTATCTGAAGTAGGACATGTAAAGTCAAGACCTCCTTGAACCAAACTGCAACTTGCAATATTCTCGCTTGAAACCGTTATTTCTACAGGCGATCCTATATTAAATGGTCCTACGTTTTGAACTCCCGTAGAATTAACGTCAGTTGTAGCAGCCTCGCCTGCATCATTGCTGATGGAAACCGAGACACTATTCCCAAGAGATGTGATATCTACATCGACAGTAAAAGTTCCCGCACCGCAATTTTCAACAACCGAGAAATTAGCAGTCGGAGCAGAACAACCATCACAGGAAACCTGCCAGTCCCAACCCAATCCAAAGCTGAAACTACCGTCTTCACAACTGCCGCTGGCATTAGATGTAGCCGTCATAAAAATACTACCACTGGAAGCGGTTTCACTGATTCCTGAGAGGTCTCCGCCGTTACTTCCTTGAAAAAGAATAGTTCCCGATCCGTCACTTCCGTCTCTGATAGTGATTTGATCAAGTCCGTCTTCCAGTTCACCCGAAAGGAAAGTAAGCGCAACAGGAGATCCATCTGGAGAACTGTATAGAAATGAAGTATTGTCATTGTTTTGATAGCAATAATCTTGATCAAGGGGAGTTCCGCAAGTCAGAATATTTTCACATGCCAGACCAACATCCGTTACGACTTCACTTATGTTACACGTATTGTCATCGTTATGAACCACAGTAATTGTCGCTATAGTCCCTAAAGGAAATGGGCCTACGGTTTGAATACCTGCGGAGGTGACGTTTGTAATGGCAGCTGCGCCACCATCATTTGTAATATTTATCGAAGAAGCATCTCCCAAAGAAGAGATGAACAAGCTCACTTCGAACTCATTGCCACCAATACAAGATTCGGAAAAAGCAACCGTAGGTGACGTGCAGGTAGTGGCTCCATTGGCACAAATATTAAAATCTCCTTGAATGTTATTATTCGTTTCCCAAAGTTGGACGAATTGCGTTTCTCCAGGAGCACCAGTCAATTCAAGTTCTGGAAAAAATCCAGGGCCGCTATTGGCATCACAACCTATTAATACCAAACTTCCACAAGTTCCTGAATAGGCAGCAGCATTCATGTTCAAGGCAGCAGGTGTAGTCCCTTCAATCAAGGTGGTCGAAACCGTTACCATTCCAGAAGGTGGAATTACAACTGAATACCACGCATCACCTCCAGAGAAAAAATCACAATCGGCACCAACGGGTACTTGACCGGAATTGGTTAAACCAGAATTCGAAGCTGTGCTGTAAACGCAACTACCAACATTTACAGTGAGGGATTGAGCACTCAAACAGTCGTCTCCCTGACCATAGGAGTTTATAGACCATGAACTAAAAAGGGTGATTGCAGCAAGTACGAAAAACTTCTTCATTTAGAATTGAGTTTAAGGATTAAGGGACTTTCGTTTGCATACGCTCTTTTGGTTAAATAAGATTCAAAATATCTCAATGGAAATCCTCTAAAAGTTGAAAACAAAAAAAAGCCCGCATGAATGCGGGCTTGTAAGTTTTGTTTTAAGAGTCGTATCACTCTGTGATCACCACTCCAACAGCTTCGAAGTTCATACTAATTTCAGGCTCTGTAATCGCAGCAATCTCCTCTGCTGATTTTTCAGCATCTTCAGCCAAATGCTTCAAGTAGCCCACATCGAGTGTATCAATGAAAGCGAATCCTTCCATAACTGCGTTCATTCCTCCTACACCTTCAGTAGGAACGAAGAAACCATAGTCTTTAAATCTAACGCGCATCTCTTCGCCATTTCCCATATCAACAGTCATCCAGCAACCTTTCACTTTGCATGTCTCATTGATGGTGGCTTCAAGAGTCACGTAGAGTGAGTCTTGACCTTCCATTTGCGCATAGAATGCATCGGACTTCAGGGCACCAGCGGTTTCAATTGTATCGCCGTAATAATTCATTGACACGGTTTCAACAACAACTTCCACATTTTGTGTTTCAGTTCCTGTATTCTCGCCTGTTTCGCTGCACGCGTAAAATCCGATTAAGGCAAATGCAAATAGTAGTTTTCTCATGGTTTAAAAATTTAATGCAAAGATAATTAACGCTTTACAATCTTGAACTCGGTTCTGCGATTTATTGCTCTATCTGCATCAGAGTTATTGGCAACCATTGGCTTTGATTCTCCATACCCCTGGAAGCTCATCTTATCGGGATTGACGCCCGCTTCTTGCAGGTATCCAAAGACTTCAAAGGCACGATCTGCGCTGAGAGCCAAATTTGCACCCTTATCGCCTATGTCATCAGTATGGCCGTATATCTCAACTTGATAAGTTGGATTTTCATTTAGGTAATCAGCAAACTCGTCGAGCACTGATTTGGAAGCGTTGTCAATATCAGCTGAACCCGTAGCAAATCTGATATCGTTCATCCGGTAGATTTTCCCCGATTCAAGCTTCTCCACTTTTATCTCTAAATCGCGCACAGTTTCAGACGTATCAGCGAGAGTAAACACGCGTGTATTAAAAGCGAGGTCTTCAGTTTCACTCTTCACACTTACTACCACATCTTCACCTTTCCTCAGGTTGATAACCGCAGCATAAGTTCCGTCAAGGTCATCTACATCCACTTCTTTTACCTCTTTAGTCGAAGCGTACTTAATTTCAATCTTAGCATCGGAAACCAACTCGCCCTCTGCATTCTTAACATCTCCTTTCAAAATCAAAACCTTCTCGGGCCTAGCTGCCTTGGGAACGTCAAATGCGAATATATCCAGTCCCTTGGCAGACGAAACATTTGAAGATGAAAAGAGTGCCACCTTACCGTCGGTACTCACCACCAAGCCGTGCTCATCTTGTGGCGAATTCACTGGATAGCCAATATTCTTGGGTTTAGTCCAGCCTCCGTTATTTTCTTGTTTGCTGTAAAATATATCATAACCACCAGCTCCCAGGTGCCCATTGCTTGCAAAGTACATCGTGCGGCTGTCAACATGCATGACTGGACTCTTGTCGTTTCCATCTGTATTGATTTCATCTCCTATGGGTTGGGCCTTTGACCAAGCTCCATCTGAAGCACGCTCAGTATAGAAAATGTCGATAGTCGGGTTTCCCTCTTTATCGGGGGTCGTGTTTTCTGTGATGGTAGCGAAGTAGAGTGTATTTCCATCAGCCGATAATGTGGGCTGTGCCTCCCACCCATCGGAGGTATTGACATTTTCACCTAAATTTTCCAGCCCTGTCCAGTTATAAAGGACATTTCCTGCATCGTCGGTCTCCCGTTCATATCTTGATACGTAGAGATCGCAATTTTTGTAATTGGACGAAATAGGTTTACATACGGTAATAAACATCTCCCGATTATTGAGAGACAAAGAGACTCCCCCATAATTGTCGCCTACATTAAAAGGTGGCGGTAAGGGCTCAGCGTTTTCATATTCATTGGACTCATGAACCTGGCTGGCCATCATAAAGCGCTCAACCTCTTTGGCGTATAAATCACCTTTTGCTTTCTCCTTTGATTTCCGAGTAAAGAAAATCAGTTGGTTATCTGGTGATAACATGGGCAAATATTCCCCAGCATCCGTATTTACATTTGCCAACCTTCTTGGATTGTATTCTACAGGATTCGAATAAAACTCATTGTAAAACCTGACTTCAGGCAATACATAGGCAATATCACCCTCTTTGGCATTGTGATCGCGAGAGGATTTCCCTTGCTCTTTATCAAAAGTTAAAAAGCCTTCAAAATACTTCTGCGCGTTCTCATAATCCTGATTGGCGTAAGCTATGATTCCCGAATAATAGAAAGCGTCAGCATGATACTTTGGACACGAAGTGATCACTTCTACAAAATCGCTGTATGCTCTATCGTAGCCAGTGTTTTGCTCCATTGCCATGCCGTATTCAGCGCGGGCTTTACCAAAGAGGCATTCGATGCATTCAGGATCGACATCAAGAGACTTTCTGAATAGGTCAATTCGCTCATCGATCTCAAGTCGGGAATTGTTCATGGCCCCATCCAAAAGTTTTTGTACTTTTTTCGACGACGACGGTCCGCAATTCTGCGCCTGTAGGGAAAAACCCAAAAATAGGGCCCCACTAAGGAATAGATATTTTGCTGCTTTGAAAATCATGGAACTTACTCTCCGTTATTGATTCTATCGGCTTGTTTTCTGGCGTCAGCCATTATTTTATCAGCTTGCTTCTGTGCTTCAACTACCAATTTATCACCTTGCTTATCGGCTTGCTTTCGCAATTGATCAGCGCCAATTTTAGCTCCCGCCTTAGCGATTGGATTCTTTGCATCCTTCACCAGTTTATCGGCTTGCTTGTCCGCTTCTTTGCGAAGATCATCAGCGGCTTTCTCAGCTTCCTTCACCAATTGGTCTGCTTGCTTTTGAGCTTCAATTAAAAGTTCATCGGCCTTCGCACTCAGGTCTTCCTTAACCTCTTTAATTTGTTCATCGATCACTTCCTTAAGGGCTTCGGTGGCCTGCTCTTTCGCGGAGCTCTCACCTTCCATTCCAGCGAAAGCTGGTTTAATAGCAGGATCGTAAAGATCTCCTTCGATGGTCACATCCATGTTGATGTATTCACCCATAGTCATGTTTCCACCCAAAAATGCATTGGCCTGACCCAATAGTCCTTCGGCCATTTTATTCAAATCACCACCCAGCTCTTTTCGTGGTATTTTCATTTTCATGAGGTAGTCTATCTTCTCATCAAAACTTACCCAACCGCTCACATTGGCAGTCATTGCATCGATTTTCACATCGAAGGGAGAAGTGGTGACCTTGCCGTCATCAATGACAAATGTTGCATCTAAATCCTGTATTCGCTGCTCCTTCAAACCAGGAGCTTTTAAAGTGCTAGATAGCTTCTCAAGGAAGTCTCCGCCTTTCAGCAATACCTCATCGCTGGTCAATGAACCGCGTCCTTGCATCGTTTCGTAGATCGGCTCCATATTTTGATCGAGAATTCCCTCTACATTTAACTTAGAGCTGATTTTACCTTTTGCATGCTTTGCAATAGGAGCAATCTTTTGAACTGTGTTGAAGGTCTCGAAAGCTTGGTCAATCTCAATGTCCTTAAGGTCGTAAGCAAAATCGTAGGACGGCTTCTCCATATCTTGAGTTGAGTAGCTTCCGCTAATCCCCATAATTCCACCAAGGCCTTTGGCTACCAAATTCTCCAATACAGCACGCTCATTTTTCAAGGTGATTTTTCCTTTAATACCAGAGAGTCTGAGATCATCGTAAGTGATTTCTCCGATGGTTGCATTTAAAACCAAGTCGAGATTACCCGGAATCGGAACGACTCCCGAAGAACTATCGGCAGGAGCAGTTTCTCCCTCGCCTTGCTCTAAAGCTTCAGCTGTTCCTTCGCCTTCCTCAGTTGGCATAAATTTGTTGACATCAATCTTATCCGCACCGAAATTGAACACGCCCTGCAACGTAGTGTCTTGGAGGGCGTAGGCCACGTAATTACTGATGTAACCATCCATTTCCATGTTGATACCTTCGTAAATCAATTTCAGAGTCTCCACATTCAACCTCTGAGGTGTGAAGTCCATTTTGGCAATTGGCAATGCCACATCTACTTCAGCATCGCGGTAAATGAAGTCATTCATCACTGCTGCTCCCGAAGCTTCGAAATCATTGAAGCGTTGATTTTCAATAGCGCTCAGACTGCCATCCAATTTGAAATGAACCGAAAGATTACCAGCCATCTCAAATTCTTCTTCTAATGGCACCACATCCTTAAAGCTTCCTAGATCGAGATCAGCATCCACTTTCATGCGAATATTGGGATCGCTCATCGGATTGCGCAGGTAGAGATATGCATCTACGGTGTTTGGCTGCGCCGCCGTTTTGCCAATTTCCATATGGAACTTAGGGACATCAACGGTGATTTTATCCAAATCATTTCCTTCAGGACTTTCCACTTTCGCATCGATAGCGATGTTTTGAATGCTCTTAGGCAAATCGGGATATTGAATCGAGCCATTGTCAACTTTAAGCTCAGCCATGAAACCGGGCATGCTCTGATCGTTGTAAATTCCACGCACATAACCTTCTAGTAATACAGATCCTGTAGCACTTACTCCCTCCATCTCTTGAGTGAAGGAGGCAGGAATCAAGCTCATTATAGCAGTAAGCTCAGCTGTTTCAGTGGAGAATGTGATGTCCATATCGATGTCATCTGTAGGCATCGCCACAAACCCATCAAACTTGAGCACCAGAGCATTTACATCAAGTCTATTCTCCATAAACTCGAAACGCATTTCTTCGAAATTCATCGCCAGTTCAGCAGAAAGATCCGCCTTGAGCTCATTGGCATATTTGATCCCGTCGTAATCGACTGTGAAAGCCTTGATGTGGGTCTCAGTATTGAGCGTGAAAACTTCTTGAGCGAAATCACCATTCCCAACATGATCTAAATCGTCGATGACCATGCGCATAGGAAATGTAGCATCGTCGTAAATAATTACTCCATCAGAAATGCTGTATTCTTTAATGGACAAGTTGAGGGGAGTACTTTCTTCCGTTGGGACTTCCTCTTCAATTGTGGTTGTGTCCTCAGAGGCAATCGCGATATCGTAATTGGCACGACCATCTTCGAGTACCTTAACCATAAAGTACGGTCTGTCTAGGTTGATGCTTTTTATGACAATTTGATCTCCGCTAATGACGCTCATCACATCCATTACCAGACCGATGTTACCAATGCTCGCCAGCGTGTCGCCTTCAAAGTCTTCAATGCCGACTACACTCAGTTCTTCAATACCAACGGCTAGGCTGGGGAAATTGCGAATAAGGGATAAGCTCACATCGTTGAACTCCACTTTTGCATGGAGGTTCTCGTTGGCTTGTTGTTTGACTAGATCAATTATTTTCCCTTTAAAGACAAAAGGAAGAATCAGAAGGAGCAGAAAGATAGCCACGACAATGATGGCAATAATTTTCAGCGCTTTTTTCATAAGTCCTCGCGGTAGTTTAGTTCGTTTTCAGATTTTGCAATCACGGTAGAAACGGTCGCATCACCCGTGACGTTTACTACAGTGCGACACATATCTAAGATACGGTCAACGGGAAATATTATTGCGATCCAAAGCGGATTCAATCCAACACTTTGTAAAACAATAATGAGCATAACCAGTCCAGCACTTGGAACAGCGGCAGAACCGATCGAGGCGAGAGTAGCCGTCAGCACGATGGTCAATTGCTGTCCAAAGGTGAGATCGACGTAGTGGAGCTGGGCCAAAAAGATAACCGCAACGGCCTGATAGAGGCTTGTTCCGTCCATATTTACTGTAGCCCCAATGGGAAGTACAAACCCAGTAATACTTCTGGAAACACCAATATTCTCTTCAACGCATTCCATAGTAACTGGAAGTGTGGCGGCACTGGAGCTAGTCGAAAAAGCAAGAAATTGGGCTGGACTTATTCTTTTGAAAAATCCTCTGTAAGTCATCGGTTTAACGACTCCTTTCGCAATAAGCGGATAGAACACAAAAATCATAAAGGCCAAACCAATGACCACCGTAATGGAATAGCTCCCAAGTCCTTTGAAAATTTCAAAAACCTCTGCAGGCGTGTCGGCCATAGTTGACAGCACTCCCGCCATCAATGCAAAAACGAAGAATGGAGCAGCTTGCATGACAATGTCTACCATTTTCAAAAACACTTCGTTGGTGCCATTTATAAATGATTTCAACATACTCACCTTCTCTTCGGGAACTATTGCCAAGCAAAGACCAAAAAAGATGGCGAAGAAAATGACTTGTAACATGAGTCCATTATCAGAAATGGACAAGATGATGTTCTCAGGCACCATATCCACCAAGAATTTCAGAGGACCATCATCTTTGGATGCCTGCGCAGTTTCCAATTTGGAAGCGGCTTTACTCAGGCTATTTTCATCGGCCAATTCCTGTGCCTCGGCATTGAGGTAGCTTGCGTATTTGGGGTCTCCCGAAAAGTACTTGCCGTCTTTGATTTCGATATCATTCGAAACAGCCCACGTTTCATAGGCTATTCGGTTCTTGATCCGCGATTCTTCGCCAACGAAATTCCCCGGCTTGATGACATTAACCAGAAGAAGACCTATACCGATGGCGGTAATAGTGGTAATAAGGTATAGCCCTAATGTCTTGGCGCCAAGCCTCCCCAGTTTGGAAACATCCTTGAGCCCAGCGATTCCCGACATGATGGAAAACAGCACCAAGGGCACGGCAATAAATTTGAGCATTCGGATGAAAATCACACCAAATGGATCGATCCAATTTTTGGTGAATTCATTCCAACCCAGGTAACTCGCCAGAAATGCCCAGATGATTCCAAGTACAAGTCCGATGATTATTTTCCAGTGCAGTGCTAGTTTTTTCATAAACGAGTTGTGCGGTTTCGCAGAAGGTGATCGACCAATACGAGGGCAGTCATGGCTTCCACAATGGGTACCGCTCTCGGCACCACGCATGGATCATGTCTTCCTTTAATTTCCAATTCAGTTTCTTTCCCTTCGCGGGTAATGGTTTGTTGCTTTTTTCCAATGGAGGCGACGGGTTTGAAGGCCACTCGGAATACAATATCCATTCCGTTTGAGATGCCCCCTTGAACTCCTCCACTGTGATTGGTTCTTGTGGAAGGTTTGCCATCCACAATTTCAAATCCATCGTTGTGGTCGCTGCCCCTCATTTTGGCAGCAGCAAAACCGCTACCGATCTCAAAACCTTTAACAGCATTGATACTCAGCATGGCTTTGCCCAAGTCGGCGTGGAGTTTATCAAAAACGGGGTCACCCAATCCTGCGGGAACCTCTAATACCAAGCCTGTCACAATTCCTCCAAGGGTATCGCCCTCATCTCTTGCATTCTCGATGGCCTTTCTCATGGCTTTCGCCGAAGAAGGTTCGGGACAACGAACTTCATTTTCTGGTGCATTCAAATCCAGTTCGGTGTGTGGCTTATCGAGCTCAACTTGTCCGATAGCACTCACATACGATTTGATTTCAATCCCTTCTGCTAGGAGCAGTTGTTTGGCAATAGCCCCTGCTGCTACTCGGCAAGCTGTTTCGCGAGCCGATGATCGACCACCGCCTCGGTAATCTCTAATTCCATACTTTGCTTCGTAGACATAATCAGCGTGGGAAGGACGAAAGACATCTTTGAGATTGCCGTAATCTTTTGATCGTTGATCGGCGTTCGGGATAATGAATGCGATGGGAGTTCCCGTAGTCGTTCCTTCAAAAATTCCCGAGAGCCAGCTTACCGTATCAGATTCCTTTCGTTGGGTGGTCAAATCGCTTTGACCTGGCTTCCGCCGATCCAATTCTTTTTGGATAGCATCCATATCGAGTTGAAGTCCCGCAGGACATCCGTCTATAATTCCCCCGATTGCCTCGCCATGCGATTCTCCGAAGGTAGTAAGCTTAAAAAGGGTACCTAAGCTATTTCCCGCCATGCGGCCAAAGATAGTAATCTTTCACACCGTCAAAGCGGGTGTTCGCTTCTGTTTTCGCACCTTTACGGTTCAAAATCTAGGGCATGAAAATTCTCATCAAAAACATCAAAGGACTGGTTGGCCATTACGAAGATGCTCCCCGCTTTTTACGCGGACAGGACATGGATACTCTCCCTATTTTGGAGAACGCCTTCCTCGGTATCGAAGATGGAAAAATTGCCCTGTACGGAAAGATGGAAGACTGGGGTGGAATAACCGATTGGCGAGACTTGGAAGTCATTGATGCCGAAGGCCGTTTCGTTCTCCCCTCTTTTTGTGATTCCCACACGCACCTAGTTTTTGCTGCATCACGCGAATTGGAATTTGAAGACCGAATCAAAGGGTTGACTTATGAGGAAGTCGCGGCTCGCGGAGGTGGAATCCTGAACTCTTCGCGAAAGCTCCGAGAAATGACTGAAGACGAGCTATTTGAACGAGCGCTGGTGCGCTTGAAAAAAGCCCAACTTTCGGGAACAGGCGCGATTGAAATCAAAAGCGGCTACGGACTTGACACCGAATCGGAGATCAAAATGCTGCGTGTCATTCGTCGACTCAAGGAGGAATCGGGTATGATGATCAAATCAACATTTCTGGGAGCGCATGCCTTGCCACCCGAATTTAAGGAATACCGTGAAGGGTATGTCGACCTCATCATCAAGGAGATGATTCCAGAAATCGCCAAAGAAGGACTCGCCGATTACGCCGATGTCTTTTGTGAGAAAGGATACTTCACGACTGCCGAGACTTTAGCCATCGTTGAAAGTGCCGCCCACCACGGGATGAAGAGTAAAATCCACGTAAACCAGTTCAATGCTTTTGGAGCCATTCCCGAATTGGTACAAGCAGGTGTGGTCTCGGTTGATCACTTGGAGGTATTGGGCAAAGGCGACGTATCTGCTTTAGTGAATTCGAGCACGATTGCGACGGCACTGCCGCTTTGTAGTTTGTTCCTAAGCATTCCCTACACTCCTGTTCGGGAACTCATGAACGAAAATGCCATTGTCGCACTTGCTACAGATTTTAATCCTGGTTCCGCACCGTCAAGCAATATGCCGATGGCGATTTCTTTGGGCTGCATCAAAATGAAGATGACACCAGCCGAGGCGATCAACGCTGCAACTTTAAATGGCGCAGCGGCGATGGAGGTTTCGGATACTCATGGAACCATCACTGCGGGTAAATCAGCGAATATGCTGATTACAGAGCCTTGTGAGCATTTGAGCTATTTGCCTTATAGCTTTGGTGAGCCAGCAATTGATGGGGTGATTTTAGAGGGAGAGATCATAAAAGGAATTGAATGATTCCATTCAAAACTGGAGAAGCATACCCATCTCTCCAACTCCAGCCTCAAAACTCAACTCCATTCCTTCCCCGATGGTCACTTTTTTATGAATCAAAACCATGGCGACATCAAAGGCAAATAGAAATGCTCCTTGCAGCATAATCGACTTTCCATAACCCTTCCAGAGATCGGGATCCTTGGAGACGTTTTTTGATCGCTCCATCATCCAAGCGCCTGCTGCGATATAGCCGAGGTCAAGACCCGCGTTGAAGAGAAGGGTTTTATCGATACCCATTTGCTCCTGGAAGAGTTCAAGAGCAGAACCATCCGTTCCCAACTTAACCGCACTGAAATAGCCAAAACCTGCGATCGCCAGATTGACACCGTTCCAGATGGCATTCATCTCGTAAAAGCGGGAGGTGCTTCCAGAGGTATTGGTGCGGAGGACCAAACCCGAAGCAATATTGGCAACAGCCCAACCTCCCAAGACCATCATTCCCGTTTGTCGGTAGTTCTCCTCAGCTTGCCAAGATTCTTCCAGCGTTTGACTGAAAACCAAAATGGAGAATAACAAAAAGGCAGAAGTGAGACCAAAGGATTTCATGATTGATTTTTTAAAGAAACATGCTGCTTTAAAGAAGGTTCAGCACGGTTTTTACCACCGATTGCAGCAAGTTATAAAACTGTAACACAAAAAAACGCCGAGCAAGCTCGGCGTTTCATTTATTTTGTCTTTTTCAAGGCCCCCCTGAACCTCCCTTAGTGTCTGATCGGGGAAGTCTGGTAGCAAGGCACACGTAGTTTTCAGAACCAAGGATCTGACATTGGTCAGTGACTGTTCACAAAACGAGTGTAACGCTGCTAACGGGCTTTCATGTCGGACACTATCCGCACTTGGAGTGGCCGCAATTCTTACAGCTAAGACAACCCTCCTCGTAAACCAAGGATTCCTGTCCGCATTCCGAACACTCTACTCCTTCGGCAGCAGTGCCTGCAGGAACGTATTGCTTGAGGGCTCGAATGACTCCGTTCTTCCAAGTATTCAACGTATCGTCGCTTAGGTGAAGATTCTCAACCATATTAACCACATCGGCGATAGGCATGCCGTGACGCAATACGCCGCTAATCAACCTAGCATAGTTCCAGAACTCAGGATCAAATGAGCGTGACAGTCCTTCGATAGTCACGAAATATCCGTCTTTGTCTTTGTAGCGGAAATCATAACGGGTCTTGCCCGTTTCTTCGTCCTTGCCTTTGATTACAAAACCTGTGTCAACAGCTTTCGGCAAATGAAATGAGTCTTCTGCGTGACCTGTAAAAACCTCGTAAGGACGGTCATTCAGAATCCCAACAACGGCAATCCACTTCTCTGAATTGTTGTTGAAACGCACCACGTGTGATTCGAGTGATTTAGGTCTAACAGGAGCTTTATTCTCAGCTACCACCTCTTTGGTTTCGGGAGTATCGGAAATGAGAACTCCAGAGCGCGAACCATCGCGGTAAACAGTGATTCCTTTGCAACCGCTTTCCCAGCCCGTTTCGTAAATACTGGCCACCATTTCTTCGGTCGTCTCGTTGGGAATGTTCACCGTTACCGAAATGGAGTGATCTATCCACTTCTGCACCCTTCCTTGGAGATGAACTTTATTTACCCAATCCACATCATTGGCAGTAGCCTTGTAATAAGGAGACTCCTCAATGAGTTTATTCAGGTCTTCATCATTCCAGTGACGAACCTCATCAGCATCGAGGCCTTTCACTTTGAGCCAGTCAGCAAACTTGTGGTGGAAAACGGCGAATTCTTGCCAGTGATCTCCTACCTGATCGACAAAGTCGGTGCGGGTATTCTGATCATTGGGATTGATCTTCTTGCGACGCTTGTATGAAACCATAAAGACAGGCTCAATACCTGAACTAGTCTGAGTCATCATGCTCGTTGTTCCCGTCGGCGCAATGGTCAAAGAGGCAATGTTTCGTCGACCGTGCTCTTTCATATCCTTGATGAGCTGTGGGTCGGCTTCCGCCAAACGCTGGATAAACGGATTCTCTACTTCCTTCTTCCAGTCAAAAATCGGGAAGCTACCTCTATCCTTCGCTAGGCTAACAGAACCGTTGTAAACGGATAGAGCCAATGATTTGTGCACTTTCTCCGTAAAGGAGATAGATTCTTCAGCACCGTAAGTTATCCCTAAAGCGGCAAGCATATCACCTTCTCCAGTGATACCAATTCCAGTTCGGCGACCTTGGATGCATTTCTCTTGAATTTTTAACCAAAGGGTTCTTTCGGTGCGCTTGATCTCTTCGTCCTCTGGATCGGCATCAATCTTAGCGATAATCGCATCGATCTTTTCCATTTCCAGGTCGATAATATCGTCGGCAATGCGCTGAGCCAGTCGGCCATGCGCTTCAAATTTCTCAAAGTTGAAACTTGCCTCAGCCGTGAATGGCTTCTCCACATAGCTGTAAAGATTGATTGCCAAAAGGCGACAAGAATCATACGGACAAAGTGGAATCTCTCCGCAAGGATTCGTTGAAGTCGTCTTAAAACCTACATCAGCGTAGCAATCTGGGATGGACTCGCGTGTGATGGTATCCCAAAATAGGATTCCAGGTTCAGCCGAAGACCAGGCATTGTGAATGATCTTGTCCCAAATTCGACGGGCATCCACTTCATTCACGTGAGTCGGCTCATCAGAATCAATAGGGTACTGCTGCCTATAAGTTCCGCCCGACTTAACGGCTTTCATAAACTCATCGTCGATGCGAACGGAGACATTGGCTCCAGTCACTTTCGTTCCATCCATTTTGGCATCGATGAAACGCTCGGCATCGGGATGCTTAATAGATATGCTCAACATCAAGGCTCCGCGACGTCCGTCTTGAGCCACCTCACGTGTCGAATTGCTGTAGCGCTCCATAAAAGGAACAACTCCTGTTGAAGTAAGCGCTGAGTTCTTTACGGGCGACCCAGTAGGTCGAATTCCAGAAAGGTCATGCCCTACTCCACCGCGACGCTTCATAAGCTGTACTTGCTCCTCGTCGACTTTCATAATTCCGCCGTAAGAATCGCTTTTTCCATCATTTCCAATTACAAAGCAATTGGAAAGTGAGGCCACTTGATGTTTGTTTCCAATTCCAGTCATCGGACCTCCTTGCGGCACGATGTACTTGAATTTTGCCAAAAGAGCAAAAATCTCAGCCTCTGAAAGTGGACTTGGATAGTTGCTCTCAATGCGAGCAATTTCCTTCGCCATGCGTCGGTGCATGTCGTCAGGATTTTGCTCAAAAATGTTTCCGTAAGAATCTTTCAGGGCATACTTGTTTAACCAAACACCTGCTGCCAACTCATCACCGTCGAAATACTCTGTGGCGGCTTTCAGCGCCTCATCATAAGTGTATCCGACTTTCTTCTCTTCACTGTTTACGGGGGTTTTCAAGGTTTTTACGCTCATTATTCGGGATTAGATATTTTTATAACTCGGATTTTAAAGGTACGAGACAGAATCCTTTTTAGTCTACCTGAAAGAGCATAAACCCAATAAAAACATGCACATGGAATTGTTGATATCGCTGCTAACCGCGATGCAATAGCCGTTTAAGAATGAAGTGGCTGTTGAAAGATTTCGAAAGAAAAACTTCCAAAAAATGATGAACATTTCCATTTGGAAATCACCAACTCTGAAAAGAAAAATGTTTTCCACATTCAGGATATCTTGACGCACTAGAACAACCTTGTAATTCTCTCTTTCCTGTCTGAGTGCGTTGAAAACTTCATCTCCCGGAACAAAAAAAATAGTGTAACGAAAAGTGATTCCCGCTCAAGGATCTTCTAGAAATCTCCTAATTTGGCTCGCAATCCAAAAAATCGATCATCTTCTTTGAAGTATGAGGAATTCATCTCAGCAATGGAGATGATTTAAATGTTTAAAGCAATCAGTGTGCAAACTGCCTCGCCAGAGACCTCGAGATGGGGTTAACTCTTTCTGCTTGGCGCTCTTCTATTCGGTTTCACTTCATTGCGAACATAAATCAACTTGAGATTCTTGCTTTTGGGATTTTCTCGCTGCTCGATCTCAAACTCTCCGATAGACTTAATAAGGGGAGTGAGCTTTAAAAAGCCAAAGTTCCGTGAGTCAAAGTTGGGTTGCTTTTTTTGGATCAAGCTTCCCACATCCCCTAGGAATGCCCACCCATCATCGTCTGACAAATCGGAAATGGAAGCTTTGATCAGTCGAATGTCGCGAGAAGTGATTTTGTCTACACTACTCTTGTCCTCTTCGTCTGTTTGTTTCTCTTCCTTTTTATCGTCGGAGCGTGATTTCAAAATCTCTACGTAGATAAACTTATCGCAAGCCACGATAAATGGATTTGGTGTTTTCTTCTCTCCCAATCCAATAACAAGCATTCCTGCTTCGCGCAGTCGAGTGGCCAATCTTGTGAAATCGCTATCACTGGATACGATACAAAAACCACTCACCTTGCCCGTGTAAAGAATATCCATCGCATCGATGATCATCGCCGAATCTGTCGCGTTTTTGCCCTTAGTATAGCCATATTGCTGAATGGGCGTGATGGCATTCTCCAACAGTAAATTCTTCCATTTAGAAAGCCTGGGATTCGTCCAATCTCCGTAGATGCGTTTGATGGTTGGATTACCATATTTGGCAATCTCTTCCATCATTTCTTTAACGTGGGCTGAGGGTATGTTGTCACCGTCGATTAAAACGGCTAGGGTGGTATTGTCCATGGGAGAGGATTTTAAACAAAGGTGGCGATATTTTTAGTAGCTGGCACCTGGTCGCTAGCAGTTGGACAATAGCGGGAGAATAGCCGATGTGTATTAGCTGATGGCTGTTGAAGTATAAATGAGAAGTATAGAAGAGATCAATCCTGGCTGCATCAGAAAAATAGAGTCATATCTAAAAAGTGAACCAAAGCTTGCCCGTCGACTCCATCACTTTTCTGGTGGTAGGTCAATCTGACTTCTGCTCCAATTGAAATCAGGCTGCTAGTGAATCGCCAATTACTAAAGACTAGGGACTAGGGACTAGGGACTAGGGACTAG